>NZ_JAAVUQ010000012.1 GCF_018449515.1 Caballeronia sp. dw_19
GAGTGCATCGTGACAAAGCGCCATCATCCTCTGCACCATTGTGCTCGAACCGTTGAGTTCCATTTCATCGGTGAAGAGTGCCTGCACGCTTGACAGCCGAACCGCGACTCCTGCCTCCAGCAAGTCTTTACTGGCGATCTTCAGCGCAAGTTGGCCCATGCGGACCCGATCGAGCCAGTGCATCGTCAGCCGGTTCTTCTTTAGCCACCGACGGCAACATTCAACGACATGGTCCACACGCCATTCTTGATTCAGCGCGTACGATGCCGCCGCAATCGCGACGAGGAAACATAGCAACTCGGCACGCGTGCTGTCGTGCTCGGTGAATTCAGTTTTGTTCATGCTTATTGGCCTGCCTACGATCGTCTATCAACCTCACCACATGCGGGCATGGGCGCGAGAATCAACATGGGTGCGGATTCGCACTGTCCAGGTTATCGCCCCGTTGCCCAGCGCGTTGATTATTACTGGTTTGAACCTCTACTAAGGTGCACGCAGTACGAGCGGCCTCCGGATCTTCTGTTCCATGGCCGGCTCCGTCTACGGAGAGCAATCTGGTGCATAGCACGTGCAAGTCTACATTTCCGCCGCGTCAGCGGTTCGAACCAGCATAGTTGACATTGGGCATGTGACAAAGATCGACACGATTGCCTTGGCGCTGGCCTTGCTCGGCATGCGATTGGAGTTGAACGTGATCCCGGCGTAGAGATGAATCTGGAGATTGGGAGTTCGCGCGCTTCTCTGAGATGAGTACCGCGACTGACAGCGGACAAATTGGCCTGGAACCAGGCGGCCGAGACGCCTATTGCATACGGATATCGGCAAAACGATCGCTTCGGAATTGGGGCCACATATCGATCGCGCGTACACGCAATTCGACAAACAGCAGCCGAAGCTGAAATCGGCGGCTAATCAAATGCGATCGGAGGAAGTGCGGAACCGGCTAAAACCCTCGGAACCCTTGCTAATTCTTGGTGCGCCCGGCTGGGATCGAACCAGCAACCCCTGCCTTCGGAGGGCAGTACTCTATCCATTGAGCTACGGGCGCGTATGACCGAGGGCACCGCGTTCCATATACAAAACAATGGAGGCAGGGCCGCTGCGAGTCCGAAACAATACCTGTTTTCCGCCGATCCGTCCACCGCAAGGACCAGGCCAACCGATAACCGAACCCGCGAGCACCCTCGTCCCGGCAACCGGAATCCGGGTTAACACGCGCTGCGACAGGCCTTTGCGGGCACGCCGCCACGTAAACGTTCCGTCTATAATCGACCGTGCTGGTGAAAACGATCACGAACACCCCGGAAAGTCGTTGTTGGCGTCACGCTGTTGCTGAACCGACTCACAAATAAAAGGGAGACGAGACGAGCATGAGTGAATCACCCCACGGAGTCCCGATCAAAACGCCTGGCCAACTCATTGCGGCAATAGTCGCCGGGTTCGCCGTCCCGATCGTCGTGATCGTCCTGCTGGCCGTCTACGTCAACAACACGACGCGCACCGGCGCCGGCACCGACTCCCTCTCCGACGCCGAAGTGGCCGCGCGCATCGCCCCGGTTGCGCAGGTCGACATACGCGACGCCAACGCCCCCCGCGTGTACAAAACCGGCGAAGAAGTCTTCAAGGCGGTCTGCACAACCTGCCACACGGCCGGCGTAGCCGGCGCACCCAAGTTCGGCAATGCCGGCGACTGGGCGCCCCGCATCGCGGAAGGCTACGACACCCTGCTCCACAACGCGCTCAACGGCAAAGGCGGCATGCCCGCACGCGGCGGCACCAGCCCCGACGACTATAGCGACTTCGAAATCTCCCGCGCAGTCGTCTATATGGCCAACGACGCCGGCGCAAAATTCGCCGAACCCGCGCAACCGGCGCCAGGCGCGGCAGCGGGCGCATCGGCGGCAGCACCGGCGAGCGGAGCAGCAGCAGGCGCAGCCTCGACCGATAACGCCCAGGCCGCCGCCGCAGTCGCGGCACTGGCGAACGTGCCGCAAGCAAGTTCAGGCGCGGCAGCAGGCACACAAAGCGCGGATGCATCGCAGGCTGGCAAGACGCTCTACACGCAGGTCTGCCAGGCCTGTCACGCGGCCGGTGTGCTCAATGCGCCGAAATATGGCGATAAGGACGCCTGGGCCCCGCGCCTGAAAGAGCCGATGGACACCGTCTACAACTACGCATTGCACGGCAAGGGCGCGATGCCGCCCAAGGGTGGATCGAATGCATCCGATGCCGACGTGAAAGCCGCCGTCGATTACATGGTCGCAGCCGCCAAATAATTAGGCGCGTCCCTCACGCACCGCAAACAAAAAACCCTGCGCAAACGCAGGGTTTTTTAATGCAGCCAAGGCCAACCGAGACAATCAAGCCGGCTTCTGCAGCAACTCTTTGAGCCGCGCCATCCGGTCCTTCGGCGACATCGGCGCTTCCTCCTCGGTCGGCGGCGGGGCATCGTCGAGAAGCATTTCGGGGATAAACCGCGACGCCTCGCACACCACCGTCTCCCGCGCCCGCTTGCGTTTCTTGCACCAGTTCACATGAAGGCTGCGCTGCGCTCGCGTGATCGCAACGTACATCAGCCGCCGCTCTTCCTCGATCCGGCCGGTGTCGACCGGGGCGTCCGCGTCCGCATCGGGATTACCTCGATGCGGCATGATCCCCTCCTCGACGCCAACCAGAAACACGTGCGGATATTCGAGCCCCTTCGATGCATGCACTGTCGTCAGCCGCACGGCATCGGGGTTTTCGTCCTTGCCCTCCAGCATGGACATCAGCGCAACGGTCTGGATCAGGCCGAGCAGGTTCTTGCCTTCATCGCCGAAACCATCGGCGTTGTCATACCCCGTGGCCTCCGAATCCTCGGACGGCTCCGCCTCCGGCTTTGTGCCCTTTTTCTTCAGCCACTCGCAGAATTCAAGCACGTTCTGCCACTTCGATTGCGCCTGCCGTTCGTCGTGGGCATCGTAGAGATAGGCCTCGTAATGGATCGCCTCCATCATGTCGTCGAGCACCTGGGTGGCCGGATCGCGCCCCGCCCGATCGGCCAGGCGCTGCATCCATTCGCAGAACGCGCGCAACGGCTCGACCTGCCGCGCCGATAACCGCGCCTCAATGCCGCCCATGAACACGGCTTCGAATAGCGACACCTTCGCCTGCCCCGCGAACGAACCCAGCGCTTCGAGCGTGGTATTGCCGACACCCCGCCGCGGCGTGGTGATCGCGCGGATAAACGCGGGGTCGTCGTCAGGATTCGCGATCAGCCGCAAATACGCGACGATGTCCTTGATCTCGGCTTTATCGAAGAATGACTGGCCGCCCGACAACACGTAGGGAATCCGTTCCCGCCGCAAAACCTGCTCGAAGATCCGCGCCTGAAAATTCCCACGATACAAAATGGCGTAGTCGCGAAACGCCGCGCGCCGCTCGAACTTATGCGCCGACAGCCGGAACACCACCGATTCCGCTTCGTGCTCTTCGTCGTTGCAAGCGGTCACGGTAATGGAGTCGCCCATGCCGTGTTCGGACCACAGCTTCTTCTCGAACAATTTCGGGTTGTTCGCAATCACATTGTTGGCGGCCGTCAGGATGCGCACGGTCGACCGATAGTTCTGCTCGAGCTTCACCACGTGCAGCTTCGGAAAGTCCTTGCCCAACTGCGCCAGGTTTTCAAGCGTTGCGCCGCGCCAACCGTAGATGGCCTGGTCGTCATCGCCCACGGCCGTAAACGCCGCACGCGGACCGGCCAGCAATTTCAGCAGCTCGTATTGACAGGTATTCGTGTCCTGATATTCATCGATCAGCAGATAACGCAGCCGGTTCTGCCACTTTTCGCGAACCTGCTCGTTCTCCGCGAAAAGCTGCGCGGGCTTCAGGATCAGATCGTCGAAATCAAGCGCCTGATAGGCGTGCAGCGTTGCCACATAGCTGCGGAACACAATGGCCGCCTGCATCTCGTCCTCATTGGACGCGCTCGCCGCCGCCTGATCCGGCGACATCATGCCGTTTTTCCACAGCGAAATAATCGACTGGACCTTGCGGATCAGGCCCTTGTCGGTAGTTCCGAGCTGTTCCTGGACGAGGCCGAAGCAATCGCTGGAATCCATGATCGAGAACTGCGGTTTCAGGCCGACGTGCTCGGCCTCCTGCCGCATGATCTGGACGCCAAGCGAGTGAAACGTGGAGATGGTCAACTGGTTCACCGGCACCCGGCGGCCTTCCTTGCCGGGCGTGGTGAGCGTCTTCCCTTCGAGCAGCTTGGCCGTGCGCTCGCGCATTTCGAGCGCGGCCTTGTTCGTGAAGGTCAGCGCGGCAATGTGCTTCGGCTCGAAACCCTTGCCTTCGATCAGATGGGCAATCTTCTGGGTGATCACGCGTGTCTTGCCGCTGCCGGCGCCGGCAAGGACAAGACATGGGCCATCGAGATAGCGCACCGCTTCGGATTGCGCGGCGTTCATACCTGCTGCGGACATCGTTCGGACACTTTGAGATGCGTAAATCGGGCGGACGTTTCGGCTGCCGGAAATACGCTGTGGTGAGCAAAATTGCGCCACTCCCAAGCGGGCGCAATTTCGAGAGCGCGATGTTAACACGGGTTTGTTTGTTTGTTTCAATCCACGCGCCCGTGAGGCGCGACGCAGACGTAACCACCGGCCCAACATCGCCAGCGGCCCATGCCACAATACCGGCATCGCCAAGACAACAGGATGCCCGCATGACAGCACTTCTAAAAGTAGGCCTGATGGGCTATGGCTTTGCCGGCGAAACGTTTCACGCGCCGGTAATCGAGCATTGTGGCCGCGCGACGGTGTCCGCCATTGCCACCGGCAAACCCGAGCGGGCGCAGGCTGATTATCCGAACGCGACGATCGTCGAGGATTTCGATGCACTGCTCGCCCTCGATGAACTCGATTGCATCGTCATTGCAACGCCCAACGACACCCATTTCGATCTCGCCAGGAAAGCCCTGGAAGCGGGCAGGAACGTCGTGGTCGACAAGCCGGTCACCTTGTCCGGCGCTGACGCAAAAACGCTCACTGAGTTGGCCAAAACGCGCGGACTGCTGTTCGCGCCGTTCCATAACCGTCGCTGGGATGGCGATTTCATGACGGTGCGCGCGTTGATCGAAAGCGGCCGGCTTGGGCGCGTCACGCACTACGAATCGCATTTCGACCGGTTTCGGCCGAAAGTGCCGCAGCGCTGGCGCGAGGAAGCGTCGCGTGGTGGCGGCTTGTTGTTCGATCTCGGGCCGCATCTCATCGATCAGGCGCTGGCGCTCTTCGGCCAGCCACAAACCATATTCGCCAGCGTCAAAGCCCACCGCGATCACGCGAGCGCACCGGATTATGTTCATCTGCTGCTCGGCTATGCGGACAAGGAGATCGTGCTGCACGCGACCGCGCTGGCCGCGCTGGAACCGCCGCGCTTCGCCATCCACGGCACGCGCGGCAGTTATGTGAAAACGGGTCTCGATGTGCAGGAAGACCAGCTCAAAGCCGGTTTGCGCCCGGGAAACCCCGGCTTCGGCCACAATCCGCCCGGCCTGCTTCGCGAAGTCGATGGCGACCACGACTTGCGCCAGGAATTCGCGACCCGCGATGGCGCTTATGCGGAGTTTTATCGAGCGCTGGCGGCATCGGTGCTCGAGGGGAAGCCGTTCCCGGTCACGGCACAAGATGCCGTCGATGTCATGACCATCATCGATATCGCCATTCGCAGCAATGCCGAGGGACGCCGGCTGGATTTCACGCCGCTGTGATATCGCAGCGATAACGCAGCGATAACAATCGGCCCACGCAAGACTTTCAAACACACAGCGTTACATTTGCGCACCGTCCCGGCGTCAGCCGGCGCGGTGCGCGGACCGTTCTTCTCCAATCGTCTTATCTTAAAAACCAAAAGAAGGAGAACTTCAATGCTGACGCTTAAAGCAGGTTTTACCCGTGCGCTGATTGGCGTGGCGCTCGCGGGATCGCTGGCGGCGTGTGTCGTCGAACCGGCACGGCAAGTCAATGTCGTTCAGGAAACGCCTGTACGCCCCGATCCGCATATGGAAGCGGTTCATCGGATGGATCAGGTCAACGGTCGCATCAACGCGCTTTGGCATCACGTCGATCAGCGCGTAAGCCAGGGCTTTTATCCGCCGCCACAAGGCGATGCGTTCCATCATCGGCTGGATGCAGTGCGTCAGGAAGCGCGTGACATGGCTTCCCAGCACGGCGGGGGTTTGTCGGGTGAAGAACAGCACACGCTGAACGGCGAGCTGGACGGTTTGCAGCACGCGATTCGGTAAGCACCGCGGTTTTATGCGCCGAACGACAGGCCCTTGTGCGGGTATCCGTCGTTCGGCTTGGCTTTCTTATTCTCATTGATGCCCCGCATTGAGCTGAATCCCCAGCAACATCTCCGCTACGTCCAGAAAAGCGCGTCGATCCAGGGCTCGGAAAGGATCAAGAGCCGCTGCGTCGGCCTCTCCCGTTTGACAAGCTGAATTCGGTCGCGTAAATTCGCCGCACGCGTCGGGAGAGCGCGCTGGCTTCGGTTGTTCGCATCGAGAACGACTTAAAACGAAGCAAGCGCCGCCGAAGGGGCACACCCACAAACTCTCAGGCAAAAGGACCGGCCGCGTCGAAGTTCCGTATATGAACTGCGCCTTGAATTGGGCGCCAAAAACGGAAAGTCGAACTCTGGAGAGCGGCATCGGCTAACAAAGAAGTACCAGCCAGATGCCCACCGAAGGGGCGCGCGTTGGACGTCGGATCACTGGCGAACAGCGTGCAATCTCTCAGGTACCGAGGACAGAGGGGTCATGTACCGGATCGCTACGCGGTTTGGGCTTTGCATGTTGCATTGGCGTTATTCAATGCAGCAGCGAAGGCCGAAACCCCGAGCGGGTTCAACGCATGGCCTTTTTTTGTTTTCGCGCACGCCCGAGGCCCGCTCCATGTCTGATCTTCAACACACGCCTTTGCACGCCGCTCACCTTGCGCTCAACGCACGCATGGTCGATTTCGGCGGCTGGGACATGCCCGTCAATTACGGTTCGCAGATCGACGAACACCACGCGGTGCGCACCGACGCCGGCATGTTCGACGTGTCGCACATGCGCGTCGTCGATTTCACCGGCGACAAAGCCCGCGAGTTCTTCAAGTACGCAATCGCCAACAACGTCGACAAACTGACCGTTCCCGGCAAGGCGCTGTATTCGTGCCTGCTGAACCCGGAAGGCGGCGTGATCGATGACCTGATCGTCTATTACTTCGCCGATGACAACTATCGCGTCGTCGTGAACGCCGGCACGGCTGAGAAAGACATCGCGTGGTTCGGCCATCTGAATGCCGAAGGCGGTTTTGGACTGACCATCACGCCGCGCCGCGATTTCGCGATCGTCGCCGTGCAAGGACCGAACTCACGCGAAAAAGTCTGGCAAGTTCTGCCGGAAACGCGCGACGCCACCGCAGAACTCAAACCCTTCAACGCCGTGCAATTCCCGGTCAGCTCGTTCGGCGACATCATGCTCGCGCGCACCGGCTACACCGGCGAGGACGGTTTCGAAATCGTGGTCCCCGCTACGCAAGTGGTCGCGTTCTGGAACGCATTGATTGCGCAGGGCGTTAAGCCCGCGGGCCTCGGTGCACGCGACACGCTGCGTCTCGAAGCCGGCATGAACCTCTACGGCCAGGACATGGACGACACGGTTTCGCCGCTCGACGCCGGCCTCGCCTGGACCGTCGACTTGAACGATGCAAATCGCGCATTCGTCGGCCGTGCGGCGCTGGAAAAAAATGGATCGAAGGCGCGCTTTGTCGGTTTGATTCTGCAGAAGGAAAACGGCCGCGCCGGTGGCGTGCTTCGTGCCCACCAAAAAGTCGTCACAGTCGATGGCGAAGGCGAGATCACCAGCGGCACTTTCTCGCCGTCGATGCAGGAATCCATCGCGTTCGCCCGGGTGCCGGCGAGCGTGAAACCGGGCGACAAAGTGCATGTCGTCATCCGCGACAAACAACTGCCGGCAAGCGTGGTAAAACTGCCTTTCGTGCGCAACGGCAAGGTTTTGGCGTCGCTTTAAACAGCCCGCAAGCGCCTGCTGAAAACGCGGCGCACGTCCCACTCTCAAGACAACTGGAGCATCCGCATGAGCATCCCGGCCGACCTCAAATACACCGAATCGCACGAATGGGTGCGCACCGAATCCGACGGCACGCTGACCATCGGTATTACGGATCACGCACAGGAAGCACTGGGCGATGTCGTGTTCATCGAATTGCCGCCGGTGGGTAAAACCGTTGCCGCCGGCGACGCCATCGCGGTGATCGAATCGGTGAAAGCAGCATCCGATATCTACGCGCCCGTGGCCGGCGAAATCGTCGGCGCGAACGATGCGCTGACCAGCACGCCGGACCAGATCAACGGCACGCCGTACGAAAGCTGGCTCTTCAAGATCAAGCCCGCCGCCGACGCCAAGACAGATCGGTTGATCGATGCCGGTGCATACGGCGCCTCGATCGGCGAGTAAGACTTTTCAACGACCGTGCGGCGTGCTTTTTATAAAAAGCCGCCGCACCAGCAGGAATTCTCATGAAGCTCGAACACCCGGACCGTCTGATGAATCGCTCATCCTTGTCCCTCGCCGCGCTCGAATGCCACGATGCGTTCGCCCAGCGGCACATTGGCCCGGATGCGGCCGACCAGCACGCCATGTTGGACGCGCTTGGTTTCGCGTCGCGCGCGGCGTTCATCGACGCGGTGATTCCTACGGCCATTCGACGCCACGAAACGCTGCCGCTCGGCGCGTTCACGCAGCCGAAAAGCGAAGCGGAAGCGCTGGCGTCGTTGAGGAAACTCGCGGATCAGAACCTGGTGTTCAGGAACTATATTGGCCAGGGTTATTACGGCACGCACACGCCGGCGGTGATCCTGCGCAACGTGCTTGAAAACCCGGCGTGGTACACGGCTTACACGCCGTATCAGCCGGAGATTTCGCAAGGCCGTCTGGAAGCGTTGCTCAATTTCCAGCAGATGATTGTCGACCTGACAGGTCTCGCGATTTCGAACGCATCATTGCTTGATGAAGCCACCGCCGCTGCCGAAGCCATGACACTGCTGCAACGTGCGGGTAAGCCGAAATCAAACCTGTTTTATGTCGCCGACGACGTGCTGCCGCAGACCATCGAAGTCGTGCGCACGCGCGCAAAACCGGCTGGCATTGAAGTGAAAGTCGGTCCTGCCGCCGACGCAGCCACGGCCAACGCATTCGGCGTGCTGCTGCAATATCCGGGCGCGAACGGCGATGTGCATGACTATCGCGCGTTGACTGAAGCGGTGCACGCCGCCGGTGGTTTTGTAATCGCCGCCGCCGATCTGCTCGCGCTCACGCTGCTTACGCCGCCGGGCGAATGGGGCGCGGATGTGGCTATCGGTAATACGCAGCGCTTTGGCGTGCCGGTTGGTTTCGGCGGTCCGCACGCGGCGTACATGGCCGTACGCGATGACTTCAAGCGGCAAATGCCGGGCCGTCTGGTCGGCGTGACCGTCGATGCCCAAGGCAAGCACGCGCTGCGTCTCGCGCTGCAAACCCGTGAGCAACATATCCGCCGCGAAAAGGCGACATCGAATGTATGTACGGCGCAGGCGTTGCTCGCGATCATGGCCAGCATGTACGCCGTGTATCACGGGCCGCAGGGCCTGAAGACCATCGCGTTGCGCGTGAATCGCGTGGCGTCGATCTTCGCGGCCGGCGTGCAAAAACTCGGCTACACGCTCGCCAACGAGACGTTCTTCGATACTGTCACCATCGTCAGCGGCACGAATACCACGGCGCTGCATCAGGCGGCGTCGGCGGTGCATGTGAACCTTCGCCATATCGATGCAACGCACGTAGGCGTTTCCGTCGATGAAACCACCACGCGCGACGACCTCCTGAAGCTCTTCGCGTTGTTCACCGAAGTGGCAGGCAAGACGGAAACGTTCGATATCGACGCACTCGATGCAGACGCAAAAGTCTCGCTGCCGAAAACACTGGAACGCACGAGCGAATACCTCACGCATCCGGTGTTCAACCGTCATCACTCCGAGCATGAAATGCTGCGCTATCTGCGCAGTCTGGCGGATAAGGATCTCGCGCTCGACCGCACGATGATCCCGCTCGGTTCGTGCACGATGAAGCTGAACGCGACGTCGGAAATGCTGCCCGTGACGTGGCCCGAATTCGCGCAGATCCATCCGTTTGCGCCGGCTGAGCAAACGGTGGGTTATCGCACGATGATCGACCAGCTTGAGCAAATGCTGGTTGCGTGTACCGGTTACGCGGCTGTATCGCTGCAACCTAACGCTGGCTCGCAAGGCGAGTACGCCGGCTTGCTGATCATCCACGCGTATCACGAATCGCGTGGCGAAGGACATCGGAACATTTGTCTGATTCCGTCGTCGGCGCACGGTACGAACCCGGCATCGGCGCAAATGGCCGGCATGCAGGTTGTTGTCGTTGCGTGCGATGAACAAGGCAATGTCGATATCGCCGACTTGAAGGCCAAGGCCGAAAAGCACGCTGCGAATTTGGCAGCCATCATGATTACGTATCCGTCCACACACGGCGTGTTCGAAGCGAACGTGCGCGAAATCTGCGAGATCGTGCACGCGCATGGCGGTCAGGTTTACGTCGATGGCGCGAACATGAACGCAATGGTCGGCCTCACCGCGCCGGGCCAGTTCGGCGGCGATGTCTCGCACCTGAACCTGCATAAAACCTTCTGCATTCCGCATGGCGGCGGCGGACCGGGCGTGGGTCCGGTCGCGGTCGGCGCGCATTTGGCCAAGTTCTTGCCGAATCAGCATTCGACTGGCTACCAACGTGATGCAGCCGGGATTGGGGCGGTATCGTCGGCGCCTTATGGCTCAGCCGCCATCCTGCCGATCTCGTGGATGTACATCGCGATGATGGGTGCACAAGGCCTCACGAACGCCACCGAAAGCGCGATTCTCGCGGCGAACTATGTGGCGAAGCGGCTCGCGCCCCATTACCCCGTGCTGTACAGCGGCGCGGGTGGTCTGGTCGCGCACGAATGCATTCTCGATCTGCGTCCACTGAAAGAAACCAGCGGCATTTCGGTCGATGACGTCGCGAAACGCCTGATCGATTACGGTTTCCACGCACCGACCATGAGCTTCCCGGTACCGGGCACGCTGATGGTCGAGCCGACGGAATCGGAATCGAAGGAGGAACTGGATCGGTTTATCGATGCAATGATCGCCATTCGCGACGAAATTCGCGCGGTGGAGGAAGGCAAATCGGATCGCGAAGATAATCCGCTGAAGCACGCACCGCATACGGCAGCGGTTGTTGTCGCCGATGACTGGAGCCACGCCTACTCGCGTGAAACGGCGGCGTATCCGCTGACGTCTTTGATCGCGCGCAAGTACTGGCCGCCGGTTGGCCGCGCCGACAACGCCTACGGCGACCGCAATCTGTTCTGTTCGTGCATTCCGTTGTCCGAATACGGCGAATGAATGGACGCTAAATAAGCGCGCGTTTCAACTGTCCGGCTTTCCTGATAGCCGGACAGTTTTGCCGGAGTCACGCAACACCAGATACCATCTCACCCGAACCAAGCCAATCAGGGAGTTTTGCATGGCGCGACAGGTGCGAGTGGTGAGTAAAACGTGGCGTATTCCGGCGATGATCGCGGCCCTTGCAGCAACGGCATTGACCGCACAGAGCGCGTTCGCCGCAATGAATTTTTGCGCTGCGCCCGCGATGCAGAACAGTGAGCGCACGAACGCCGATCCGGGTGTGAAAGCACTGGTAAAAATGGTGCAGTCGCGGCTGAACGACCAGCCAAAAGCGCGGGCGACGCTTCATACAGAAGGCACGTTGCCGCATCAGGGCATTCGCGACGAAAGCGAAGAAGCGGAGAAGGATCTCGACTTGATGCGCGATGCCGCGCTTGCGTGGCGCGCGACCGGCAACGAAGCGTATTTGCGTCTTGTCGACCGGTTTTTATTCGCGTGGGTCACGACGTATCAGCCGAGTTTCAATCCTATCGATGAAACGAATTTCGAGTCGCTGATCCTCGCCTACGACCTGACCGCGAGCGCATTGCCGGTAAAAACACGGAATGCGTCGAATGCGTTCATCGCGAAGATGGTGACGGGATATGTAGCGGATATCGATAAACAAAAGCGTCCATTGACCGGCACGTATCGAAACAACTGGCAGAGTCACCGGATCAAGTTGATCGCGATGGGCGCGTTCACTATCGATGACCGCAAGTTGATTAACGCGGCGCAGCGTCTGTATGTGGAGCATATTGGGGACAACATTGCGCCGGACGGTTCGACCGTCGATTTCGCCGAACGCGACGCGCTGCATTACGTCACTTACGACCTGCAGCCGCTGGTCACAGCCGCGCTCGCCGCGCGTCGTCATAACCGCAACTGGCTGAGCGAGCGCGCGCAGTCGGGTGCGACCCTCGCCGCCGCGCTGAACTGGCTCACGCCCTATGCGCTCGGCACGCGCACCCACGAGGAATTTGTTCGTTCGAGCGTGCCCTTCGATGCCACCCGTCGCGAGGCCGGCCTGCCCGGTTATTCGGGTACGTGGGATCCGAAACACGCGGCCGAATTGTTTCATCTATCGGCGCGGCTCGACGGGCGTTACACGCCCATTTCGCTGCGCCTGGCGCCTACGCCGCCGGCCTGGCTCGCGGTTTGTTTGCCGCTGCCGGCGCGATGATTTTTTAGCACGACCTTTGCAGGAGCAGTCATGGCAGTCAGCGTTTTCGATCTTTTCAAAATCGGCATCGGTCCGTCGAGTTCGCATACGGTCGGGCCGATGCGCGCCGCCCTGATGTTCGTGCAAGGGCTCGAACGCGATGGTCTGCTGGACGCCACGGCTACGGTGAAATGCGAGTTGTACGGCTCGCTCGGCGCAACCGGTAAGGGTCACGGCACGGATCGCGGCGTGATGCTCGGCTTGATGGGCGATGCGCCGGATACGGTGGATGCCGGCACGATCAGCACGCGTCTTGAGACCGTCCGCGCGACAAAAAAGCTCATGTTGCTGGGCCGTCATGAGATTCCGTTTGTGTTGAAGGAACACATTGTTTTTCTGCGGCAGGCGCTGGCTGAGCATCCGAACGGCATGAAACTCCACGCCTTCGATGCCAACGGCGTGTCATTGCGTGACTCGACCTATCTCTCGGTGGGCGGCGGGTTTGTGGTGACGGCGGGGGCATCGAATGTGAAGGTGCTGACCGCTATTGAACAGTTGCCGTACGCGTTCCAGTCCGGCGATGAATTGCTTGCGTTGTGCCGTGAAACGGGGAAATCCGTGGCGCAATTGATGTGGGACAACGAGCGTGTGTGGCGTAGCGAAGACGAGATTCGTTCGGGATTGCTGCGCATTTGGGACGTGATGCAATCGTGCGTGAAGCGCGGTTGCGGAATCGATAACCCCGACGCCGATGGTTGCCTGCCCGGTCCGTTCCAGGTGAAGCGGCGGGCGCCGGTGTTGTATCGGGCGCTGGTTGATAAGCCAGAGCAGGCGTTGCGCGATCCGCTTTCCATGATCGACTGGATTAATCTTTACGCCATTGCGGTGAATGAGGAAAACGCAGTGGGCGGGCGCGTGGTGACGGCGCCGACCAATGGCGCGGCCGGGATTATTCCGGCGGTGCTGCATTACTACGATAGGTTCATGCCTGGGTCGAATGCGCAGGGCGTGATTGATTTCTTGCTGACGGCGGCGGCTATCGGGATTCTGTACAAGATGAACGCTTCCATTTCGGGTGCCGAGGTTGGGTGTCAGGGCGAAGTAGGCGTTGCGTGTTCGATGGCGGCGGCCGGGTTGGCGGCGGTCATGGGCGGAACGCCGACGCAGGTTGAGAATGCCGCCGAGATCGGGATGGAACATAACCTCGGGCTGACCTGCGATCCGGTTGGCGGGATGGTGCAAATTCCGTGCATCGAACGTAATGCAATGGGGTCGATGAAGGCGGTGAACGCTGCACGCATGGCAATGCGCGGGGATGGCAGTCATTACGTGTCGCTCGATTCCGTCATCAAGACAATGATGCAAACCGGGGCTGATATGAAAACCAAATACAAGGAAACGTCGCGGGGTGGGTTGGCGGTGAATATCGTCGAGTGTTAGTTTGTTCGCACCGGTGGACGGGGTTTTGGGCCGGGCGGGTTTTGGGGCGGTGGGCGGGGTCTATGCCGGGGTGGTGCTTTTGGCGTTAGTGGTCGGGGTCTATGCCGGGTTGCTGCTTTCCATGTTAGTGGTCTGCGAGAGTCGGATTTTCTCTTTATCACTATTAGCCACTGTGCGTGGCGGCACGTCATTTCTTTGTCCAAAGCGACAAAGAAACGAAGCAAAGAAAGCGCTTTAACCGCTCTACCCTAAGTGTCCACAGCGTGCAGTTTTGATTCATGGGTGCCCCAAAAGCACGGTGCTCGCCAGAGCCACGGATGTGTGAACCCCTCCTTCTCCGAACACCGATACCCACACGCTTCGCCACCAGTGACTGAACCTGCCCAAGGACCACCCCGCGCTATCCGCGGATAACCGACCATCAATATGCGCCCGCTCCGTCCATATCCCTCGAAAAATCGTAGCCAGAACAGAACCAGCAAAACCCCTCCCTAGCGCCGGCGCCCCGCTCAAGCGTAAGCTATGAAATCCAATGCCCATCGCCGTCCGCGCGAAACCTTCTGGGAGATTTCATCGCATGACATCTGCTGTCTCGTCCCCCAACACCCTTCCGACCACCGGCGCGCGCCTGGTCGTCGATGCACTCCTGACCCACGGCGTCGAACGCGTCTTCTGCGTTCCCGGCGAAAGCTTCCTCGCCATCCTCGATTCCCTCCACGACGAAACCAGCCGCATCCAGACCATCGTCTGCCGCCACGAAGCAGCAGCCGCAAACATGGCGGAAGCGATCGGCAAACTGACCGGGCGCCCCGGCGTGGCACTAGTCACCCGCGGACCAGGCGCCACGCATGCCTCCATCGGCGTCCACACGGCATTCCAGGATTCCACACCCATGATCCTGCTGATCGGCCAATGCGCACGCGAACACATGGACCGCGAGGCCTTCCAGGAAATCGACTACCGCCGCATGTTCGGGCAAATGGCGAAGTGGGTCGCCCAAATCGATGATCCGCGCCGCATTCCCGAATATCTGAGCCATGCATTCCACATCGCAACCTCCGGCCGGCCAGGCCCCGTCGTGCTCGCGTTGCCGGAAGACGTGCTGAGCGACGCGTGCGAAGCCGTGCCGGGTGCGCCGCGTTATCAACGTGTGGCAGCCTCGCCGGCACCCTCGCAGATCGCGCGTTTGAACGACATGCTCGCGGCATCGGAGAGACCCTTTGTCATTGCCGGCGGCAGCGGCTGGACGCCCGAAGCCACGGCGGATTTCGCGCGTTTCGTGGAGACATGGCAATTGCCGGTCGGCTGCGCCTTCCGGTTCCAGGACACGCTGAACAATAACCATCCGAACTATGCCGGCGATGTCGGCCTCGGGATCAATCCCGCCCTCGCCGCACGCATCCGCGATGCCGACTTGCTCCTGGTCCTCGGCCCCCGAATGGGCGAGTCGACAACCGGCGGCTACACGTTGCTCAATATCCCCAAGACCAAACAAACGCTGATCCACGTACACCAAGGCGCGGAAGAACTGGGGCGCGTGTATTCGGCGGATCTGCCGATCGTTTCAGGCATGCCGGAGATGGTGTCAGCGCTCGTGACACTCACGCCGCCCGCGGTCATCCCGTGGAGCGGCACTATTGAAGCAGCGCATGACGCGTATCTCGCGTGGCGCAAGCCGCGGCCCATGCTCGGCGATGTCCAGCTCGGCGAGATAATGGAGCAACTCAGCGAACACCTTCCGGCCGACGCCATCGTGACGAACGGTGCCGGAAATTATGCGACGTGGCTGCATCGGCACTATGCGTATCGGCATTTCCGCTCGCAGGTCGCGCCGACAAGCGGCGCGATGGGCTATGGCGTGCCCGCAGCAATCGCGGCGAAGTCGCTGTATCCGGACCGGGTAGTGGTCGCATTTGCGGGCGACGGATGTTTCATGATGTCGAGCCAGGAGTTGGCCACGGCCATGCAGTACAAGCTCGCGGTGATATTCGTGGTGGTGAACAACCAGCAATACGGCACGATCCGCATGCATCAGGAACGCCACTATCCGAACCGCGTGCACGGCACGGCGCTCACGAACCCCGACTTCGTAGCCTACGCCCGCGCATTTGGAGCACACGGAGAACGGGTGGAATCCACGGCGCAATTCATGCCCGCATTCGAGCGCGCGATGAAAACGGGATTGCCGTCAGTGATAGAAATAAGGATTCCGAAAGATGCGAGTACCCCGGCGGCGACCTTGGATCAGGTAAGGCAACAAGGGGAGAAGTTGCGGCAGAAGTGAACGGCCACCACGTACTGTGACGGCCACGGACACTCGCAAAAGAGCCAGATCAAGGCTCACGCGAAAGCGAACAAAATCAAGGAGACGCAAGACCATGGCATCGCAAGCATTTCTGCAGGCAAGAGACTTTCTGCTGCGTCATCGCGACGACTACGCCACCGCGTACAAAGACTTCGCGTGGCCCGAACTGACGGAGTTCAACTGGGCACTCGACTGGTTCGATGAATACGCACGCAGCAATCTCGATCCCGCGCTGTGGGTGGTCGAAGAGAACGGAGACGAAACGAAGCTCTCGTTTGCGGAGTTATCGGCGAGATCGAATCAGTTGGCCAACTGGTTGAGGCAGCAAGGCGTCCAGCGAGGCGACCGGATCTTGCTGATGCTGCCAAATCAGCCGGCGCTTTGGGAAACCATGCTCGCCGCGATGAAGCTCGGCGCCGTCACCATTCCCGCGACCATGTTGCTAACGCCGGCGGACATCGCCGACCGCATGACGCGCGGCGAAGTGAAGCATGTGATCGTGGCATCGAGTGAAACCGCGAAGTTCGATTCCATCGATAAAACCAAAACCCGCATAGCGGTCGCCATTCCGCAGAGCGCTGCGTTGCCCGAAGGCTGGCTGAATTTCGCCGATGCCTTCAACGAAAGCCCCTCGTTCGAGCCTGAAGGCAGGACGCTCGCGACCGATCCGCTGCTGCTGTATTTCACGAGCGGTACCACGAGCCGCCCGAAGCTCGTACTGCACAGCCATCAGAGCTATCCGGTGGGGCACTTGTCGACCATGTACTGGATCGGCCTGAAACCCGGCGATGTCCATCTCAACATCAGTTCGCCCGGCTGGGCAAAACATGCGTGGAGTTGTGTCTTCGCCCCGTGGAATGCGGGCGCGACCGTGTTCATCCACAACACGTCGCGCTTCAGCGCGAAGGCCACGCTGGAGGCGCTCGTCAAGCACCAGATCACCACGCTGTGCGCGCCGCCGACCGTCTGGCGCATGATGATCCAGGAGGATTTATCGGCGTATAAGGTGCACTTGCGCGAGGTTGTCGGCGCGGGTGAGCCGTTGAATCCCGAGATTATCGAGCGCGTGAAAAAAGCGTGGAACCTGACGTTACGCGATGGTTTCGGCCAGACCGAAACCACGGCGCAGATAGCGAATTCGCCGGGTCAACCGATGAAGCCAGGATCGATGGGCAGGCCATTGCCCGGTTATCGCATCACGCTGCTCGATCACGACGACAACCCCGCCAAGGAAGGCGAACTCGCGTTGATCCTCGACCCCAAGCCGCTGGGTTTGATGGACGGTTACGTGGATGATCCATCGAAGTCGCAGCAAGCGATGCGCGGCGGTCATTATCGTACGGGCGATGTGGCGTCCATCGACGACGACGGTTACTTTACCTACGTAGGCCGCGCCGACGATGTCTTCAAGGCATCGGATTACCGCATCAGTCCGTTCGAGCTGGAGAGCGTGCTGATCGAACATCCGGCGGTCGGCGAAGCGGCGGTGGTGCCGAGTCCGGATCCGCTGCGTTTATCGGTACCGAAAGCGTTCGTCGCGTTGCGCAACGGATATGAACCGACGAAGGAAACCGCCGGTGAAATCCTGAAGTTCGCCGCACAGAAACTGGCCGCGTACAAGCGCATTCGACGTATCGAGTTCTATGAATTGCCGAAGACCATCTCAGGCAAGATTCGTCGCGTAGAACTAAGGAAAACCGAAGAAGCGCGAGGCAGCGATGCACGCCGGGAGAATGAATACTGGGAAGAGGATTTCGCGGGATGAATGCGACTGGCCGGAGGTTGTGTCTGGCAACTTCCGGCTGGAGCGATAGCACCGTTCCCGTGTGAAGCATTCCTTTGCTCCGTCGCGACAATACCAATGCGCGTGACGGCGCTACACCGCTTTACCTGATTGCCGCCCAACCTGCGCAACGCAAGCACTCCAGTCCTCGCAAAGTTTTCTGAAGGAGCGGCTTTGCGTGTGAGCAAACTCCATATCGAAAGCACTTGTGAACTTAGGTTGGTCCAGGGTTTCGTGATAGCCCTGGCCGCCCATCCGATCGGCGAGCCAGCCTTTGGCGTTTCTCAAGGTTTCGCTGTTGGCCGGTGCTGCGTCCGGCGAATCCCAACTGAAATTCCGACATCCGACTAACGAGCGTGCGGCCGCCATGAACCACGCTTCGAACTCCCGATTCGCAAGGACGACGCTAACGCATCGGTGAGGTATGACCTCGCGCGTCCTCCGTCGAATCTCCTCCGCCATCTCAACGGGGCAATCGTCGTCGGCATCGAGCAGAATCAAGATCCAGCCGTTGTCGGTGCACTTTTTTGCCGCAAGCAAGAGGATTCGATTGAACTCATCGACGCGTCGAATGAACTTATCCCGATGAACCCGGATGGGCGGTTCAACGGTGGTGAACGCTTCCGGCGTGAGCCAACTACTTAGTCGCCGCAGAAGGATCGGTAATGCCTGTACTTCCCCGTCCCCTTCGACGATCGAGACCACGCGCGTCATGTCAATTGCCCTCGCCAAAAAGATCAGGCTGTCCTTGCCTGGATGCCTGATTTTCGACGATGGTGGGATCGGGGCCCAATTGATTCAGGCGCAACAACTCGCCGGCTGAAAAAAGATGCTCCCTCATTGTCTCTCTCGATGCTACGTCAAGAGGAGCGATGTACGTCTGTCCTGCCGTGGACGCGACAGCAAGAATGGCGTCCTCGGCAATTTCGAAATCATCGAGGAGATCCGGGCTATGGCTGGTGACGATAATCTGACTCTGTCCAGAAGCGCGTTTTAATGCTTCGCGAAGAGCCGCCGCAGCAGCTGGATGTAACGCGGTCTCCGGTTCTTCAATGCCGATCAGGGACGGTGCGTAGTCCACGTTCCTCTGGAATAACGCGGTTAGTACGCCGAGCGCTCGCAGGGTACCGTCCGACATGTTGTGTGCTAGAAAGCGCCACGGATGCTTGACGCCTGCCATATCTTGTCGAAATTCCAACGATTCCGCCGGACCAACCGAAACACGCGCCACGCCATGGACCATTGGAACGACGGCACGCAGATACTCTTGAATGAGCTGCATTGAAGCCGGCGATGCGCGTTCCAGATGTCCAATGACGCTTACGATATTCTCTCCCGATGGCTTGAGCAAACGTCCGTCTTGAGGCTTTTGCAGCTCACGAATGACCTTCGGGTTCAAGTTATAAAACCCCATAGACGTGAGCCCTTCATAAACCGGGCGGAATGCCTCAAGTCCGGACGCGCCGACCAACGCTAATCTATCGCTGCTCACGACCGGGAAAGTTGCCTCGCTTGTGTGAGTCAGTTTGCCGTGTTCTAACCGGAAGAAAGGTCCCTTGCCGATTTCACCCAAAACGCACTCTTCTTTTCGTATCTCGAATGCCCCATTCGCCAACGCCCCCACTTCAAACGCGTATCTGCCTTTCTGTCCCGTCCGCAAAATGAACTCGAGTCGAATTCCAAAATGCGTCGGATGACCGGCGGAACGCCTTCTTACTTCATTCAGTCCACCACGTTCGCTGATTGCGTTGTCCAGGGAACCGGTCAACGCATCGCGTACTAAATGCAACGCGTCCAGAAAGTTGCTTTTGCCAGAACCGTTCGCGCCCACCAAGAAAGTCAACGGACCCAAAGCCACATCGCAAGCAGCAATGCTCTTGTAGTTCCGCAGCACAACGCGACTCAGGAAAATTGTGGATGACATCTGGTGGTTGATCCGGTTCGCACGACGATGGCGACAGTGTATTCGCTTGTGATCTTGAAAGACCTGCACACATTCTAGCGTTCGAACGCTCCTCTACTGTGAAAAAGCCCCGCAGCGCGAAGCGCGTACGGGGCTTTTCATAACTTCGCATCCTCACAACATCAAACTGAACCTTACTTGCCACCCACGCTTTGCAGCGTCGTCCACTTGCCGTCGACGACCTTGTACAGCGTGATCCCGCCGTTCTTCAAATCGCCCTTCGAGTCATACGCGAGCGCCTTCGACGTCACGCCCGGCATGTCGGTTTTAGCGAGCACCGGCAGATACTTCGCCGGGTCCGTCGAGTTCGCGGTCTTCATCGCCGTGAACATGGCCATTGCGCCGTCGTACGCGTACGGCGAGTACGTTTGCACGTCTTCGTTAAACCGCGCCTTGTACTTCGTAACGTAAGCCGCGCCACCCGGCATTTCATCGAGAGGCAAACCAGCCAGCGATGCCACCGTGCCGTCAGCCGCATTGCCGGCGATCTTCAGGAACGTATCGGTCTTGACCATTTCGCCCGCCATCAACGGCGCGCGCAGGCCCAGCGTCTTCATCTGCTTGACCATCGGGCCAGCTTGCGAATCGGCGCCGCCGTAGTACACGAGGTCAGGATTCAACGACTTGATCTTCGTCAGAATGGCCTTGAAGTCGACAGCCTTGTCGTTCGCGTATTCGCGATCCACGATCGTTGCGCCCGATGCTTTCGCAGCCTTCTCGAACTGGTCGGCGAGACCCTGGCCATAAGCCGTGCGGTCATCGACGATCGCAATCTTCTTCATCTTCAGCGTCTTCACCGCGAACTCGCCGGCGACCGATCCTTGCTGCGTATCGGAAGTCATCATGCGGAATGCGGTCTTGTAACCTTGCGTCGTGTATTCCGGCGCGGTCGCCATTGCGATTTCGGGAATGCCGGCGTTCGCGTAGATGCGCGAAGCGGGGATCGTCGTGCCCGAGTTGAAGTGACCGAGCATGCCCTTGACGTTGTCGTCAACGAGCTTTTGAGCCACGGTCGTGCCGGTGCGCGGGTCAGCCTGGTCATCAGCGGAATCGAGCACGATGCGAATCGGCTTGCCGCCGATCACAGGCTTGGTCGCATTGAAATCTTCAACCGCGAGCACCACGCCGTTCTGGAAATCCTTGCCGTAGTGCGCTTGCGCGCCGGTCATCGGGCCGGCGAATCCTACCTTCACGTCCTCAGCCGTCTGCGCCTGAGCCGTTGCCGCGAGCGACAGTCCAGCAACACACATCGCTGCTGCCAGCTTCTTCATCGTGTAATCCATAACTCTCCTGATTCTCTGGTAGATGGCAGCGTGTGCCGGGATCGCCGTGCCTGCTGCCGTTTGTTTGAGCCAACCCGCCGTGCTGAATACAGCTCAGCCGATCGTCATCAAATTCGCATTGCCGCCCGCGGCCGCCGTGTTCACGCTCACCGAGCGTTCCGTCAGCAACCGTTCGAGCGCATATTCCTGCTCGCCGTCGTGCGCGTCGTCGGCGAATGCTCCCGCCGGCACACCCTGCACCGAGACGATCGGTCCCGGGCGTTTCGCGACGTCCTTCACCAAGGCCATCAATTCGTCGCTGTCGCCTTCGAACAAAACCGCATCGAAGGCCGCGTCCTGGCTCTTGCTCGTCGATGCATACGCCTTGATCGACGCCGGCAACGCCGCTACGAGTTGTTCACCCGCCGCACCGGAAAACAGCGCTTTGTTGCCCGTGGCGAGCACGGCGGCGAGTTGCGCGCGCGCGCCGCTTGCCGTCGATGCCACGCACAACACCGTGCCGCGTGCGCCGAGCGTGTACGTGTTGCGCTCACCGGTCGGGCCTGCCAGCACGGCGGTCGCACCGGCCATCACGTGTTGCAGATGGCCTTCGCAACGTGCCGCCGTTTGCGGATCACGCTCGGCGATCGCCCAGTCACGCAACGCGGTCAGCGCAGCCGGCGTTTCGTTCGCAGCCGTTTGATCCACGATCAGCGCGCTTTCCAGCGATTTCGGCAAGCCCGTGGGACGTTTGGCAAGCAGCCGTTGCAAGTACAGCGCGCCGCCTGCTTTCGGTCCCGTGCCCGACAAGCCTTCGCCGCCGAACGGCTGCACACCGACAACCGCGCCAATCACGTTCCGGTTCACGTAGATGTTGCCCACGTGCGCCCGGCTGACGACGTGCGCGATGGTTTCATCGATACGCGTATGGATGCCCAGCGTCAGCCCGTAACCCGTCGCCTTGATTTGGTCGAGCAGTTTATCAAGATGCGCCCGGCGATACCGCACTACGTGAAGTACCGGGCCGAAGACCTCGCGCTTCAACTCATCGATGGAATCAAGTTCGATCAGCGTCGGCGGGACGAATGTGCCTTGTGCGCAGCCATCGGGCATGGGCAACTGCACGACGTTGCGGCCCTTCTCGCGCATCGAGGCAATGTGGGCGTCGATGCTCTGCTTCGCTTCGGCATCGATCACCGGGCCGACATCGGTGGAAAGGCGGTCGGGATTGCCCATCGCGAGTTGCCGCATCGCGCCGGTGAGCATTTCGAGCGTGCGATCCGCGATGTCGTCCTGCAGGCACAATACGCGCAGCGCCGAACAGCGTTGACCGGCCGAATCGAAGGACGATTGCAGCACGTCCGCGACCACTTGCTCGGCCAGCGCCGACGAATCGACGATCATCGGGTTCTGTCCGCCCGTCTCCGCAATCAGCGGAATCGGCCGGCCGTCCGGGTCGAGCCGTTCGGACAGGGTCTTGTTGATCAGGCGCGCGACTTCCGTCGAACCGGTGAACATCACGGCACGCGTGCGCGGATCGGCGACCAGCGCCGCACCCACGGTTTCACCGTTGCCCGGCAGCAATTGCACCGCGCCCGGCGGCACGCCGGCTTCGCGCAGGATGCGCACTGCTTGCGCTGCGATCAGCGGCGTCTGTTCAGCCGGTTTCGCGAGCACCGGATTACCGGCAGCGAGTGCTGCGGCCACTTGTCCCATGAAGATCGCGAGCGGGAAGTTCCACGGGCTGATGCAAACCACGGGGCCGAGCGGACGGTGGGTATCGTTGGAAAACTCGCTGCGGATCTGCGCCGAGTAATACCGCAGGAAATCGATAGCCTCACGAATCTCCGACACCGCATTCGCCAGCGATTTACCCGCTTCGCGCACGACGAGACCCATCAGCGTATGCATCTGCGCTTCGAGCAGATCGGCCGCGCGGGCGAGGCAATCGGCACGTTCATCCACAGGCGTCGATTGCCAGATCGGCGCGACGGCGACGGCGTTACTCAGAGCGAGAGCAACTTGCTCGGATGTAGCCTCAACCACGGTTCCAACCAGGTCGCGCAAGTCGGCGGGGTTACGAACGTCCCGTGCGACGCCTTCCACTACGTCGGCGGTTTCGAGCATCGGCGCCGCGCGCCACGGATGATTCGCGCTTGCCAGCAACGCCGATGACAACGACGCCAGCCGATGCTCATTCGACAAATCGAAGCCCATCGAATTGAGGCGCTCGTTGCCGTACAACTGACGTGGCAACGCGATCTTCGCATGAGGCAGACCGAGCGGCGTGAGCTTGGACGCTTCGTCGATAGGGTCCTGCACCAGCTCGCTGACCGGAATCGCTTTGTCAGCGATACGGTTCACAAACGACGTATTCGCGCCGTTCTCGAGCAAGCGGCGCACGAGATACGCGAGCAGCGTTTCGTGCGTGCCAACGGGCGCATAGACGCGACACGGCCGGTTGAGCTTGTCGCGTCCGGTGACTTCTTCGTACAGCGGTTCGCCCATGCCGTGCAGGCACTGGAACTCGTACTGCCCGGGGTAATAGTTCCCCCCGGCGAGGTGATAAATAGCCGACAGCGTGAACGCGTTGTGCGTGGCGAATTGCGGATACACGGCATCGGGCGCGCTGAGCAGTTTTTTCGCGCAGGCCACGTACGAGATGTCCGTATAGATCTTGCGCGTATAGACCGGATAGCCTTCGAGGCCATCCACTTGCGCGCGCTTGATTTCCGAATCCCAGTAAGCGCCTTTCACCAGCCGAACCATGATCCGATGCCGGCTGCGACGCGCCAGATCAATCAAATAATCGATAACGAACGGGCAGCGCTTTTGATAAGCCTGCACCACGAAACCGATGCCGTTCCAGCCGGCCAGTTCCGGATCGAAGCACAGCGCTTCGAGCAGATCGAGCGAAATTTCAAGCCGGTCGGCTTCTTCCGCATCGATGTTCAGGCCAATGTCGTAACGCCGCGCGAGCAGCGCCAGCGCTTTCACGCGCGGCAGCAACTCGGTCATCGTGCGTTCCTGTTGCGAGCGCGAGTAACGCGGATGCAGCGCGGACAGCTTGATGGAAATCCCCGGGCCTTCGTAAATGCCCCGCGATCCGGCCGCCTTGCCAATCGCGTGAATCGCCTGCTCGTACGACGCGTAATAGCGAACCGCGTCTTCTTCGGTCGTCGCTGCTTCGCCGAGCATGTCGTAGGAATAGCGGAAACCGCGCGCCTCGAACTTACGGCTGTTAGCCAGCGCTTCCGAAATCGTCTCGCCCGTGACGAATTGCTCGCCCATCAGGCGCATGGCCATATCGACGCCCTTGCGGATCAGCGGCTCACCGCCACGGCCAATCAGGCGCGTCAACGCCGACGACAACCCCGCTTCGCTATTCGTCGTCACCAGCTTGCCGGTGATCATCAGGCCCCACGTCGCCGCGTTCACGAACAGCGACGGCGCCTGGCCCATGTGCGAGCGCCAGTCGCCCTTGCTGACCTTGTCGCGGATCAGCGCGTCGCGGGTGGCGCGATCGGGAATGCGCAGCAAGGCTTCCGCGAGACACATCAGCGCGACGCCTTCCTGGCTGGACAGCGAAAACTCATGGATCAGCCCTTCGACGCCGCCGCCCGTCTGTTTCTTGCGCAGCGCTTCGACGAGCTTCGTCGCCATGGCATTCGTTTCGGCGGCGACGTTGGCCGACAACCGCGCCTGTCCGATCAGAAACGGCACGCACTCCGGTTCCGGCCGCCGGTACGCGGCCGTGATCGCGGCGCGCAGCACCGATTGCGGTTGCACGTTCTGGGCGAAATCGAGGAAGGGATGCGGCGCGCCGTCCTCTTCCGAGTCGGCGTGCACCGACGGTTCCAGCGTATCGGCTGAACCGATTGCACCGGACAGTTCAGGTGGCAACTGTCCATGTTCGATGCGTTCGAGATACGCGAAGATAGCTTGCTTGATGAGCCAGTGCGGCGTGCGTTCGAGCCGCGTGGCAGCGTCTCTAAGACGGGTACGCAGCAGATCGTCGACTTTAACGCCCAGGGTGGTGCTCGCCATATATCCTTCCTTGCCGGAATCGGACCGGCGATAGCTTGAAAAGTGGCGGAATCGTAACCCGCTCATAAAAAAGGTGCAACCAACTTTTCGAGACGGGTTGCACCTATTGAAATTCCTTTCGGAACAAGGGATTACGGGTAATTGAGGATGGCCGTGTGGGCTGGACGTGCTCTAGGATTTCGCGTTTGATAATTTTTCTTGAGCCACCCCTAAGTAATCGCTGTCTGGTGCCGATAAGAACTGGTACGGCCATATCAGCGATGAAACTTTGCGGCCGTCTTACATGCAGCCGCGCGGTTTCGGGGGAGAAGAGGATATGAGCACCTGGACGATTTTTTTCAGCATTTGGGCGATGTGCGCGCTGTGCGTGGTGTTGTTCATCCGCGGCGCGCATCCGCACGTCGAGCGTCCTGAGAGCGACCGCGACAGCGGGAATGACATGACGGTCGGCGGCCTGACGGTTGCGCGCGTGCAAGGCGCGGACCGCGGCAATAGCTGAAGAACGAGCAAAGGCGCCGGGCAACGCGAGGCTAAAACCCACTTACCGACGCAAGCGAAACTAGATATCGAGTGGATCGACCTCGACATTCCATCGGATCACGCCTTTTACCTTGAGACTGCGTAACGCCGGCTGCCAGGCCCGCAACGCATTCTGCAACACGGCACGCGACGCGCATTCCAGCAACAACTGCGCGCGGTGCACGTTAAACACCTTCACGATTGTCAACGGCACCGCGTCGTACACGGTCACGCGTTCGGCGCCTGCCAGCGCCGCGAACTCCGCCGCCGCCGCTCCCAGAAAGTCCAGCGCGGCCTCCAGCGTGCGTCCTTCGGCGCGAAGCATCGCCTGATAGACGAACGGCGGCAAATGGGCATCACGGCGCTCGGCTAGCGTGGAATTGGCAAACCCAACGTAGTCGTGCCGCGCCAGCGCGTGATAAAGCGCGTGCCGCGCGTAACGCGTCTGGATCATCACTTCACCCGGCAAGCCAGCGCGCCCCGCCCGGCCGCTCACCTGCATCAACTGGGCGAAAAGCCGCTCGCTGGCCCGGAAATCGTGAGAAAAAAGCGCGGTATCGGCGTTGAGCACGCCGACCAGCGTCACGCGCTGAAAGTCGTGCCCCTTCGCGATCATCTGCGTGCCGACGAGGATATCGACCTCGCCCGCGTGGACATCGGAGAAAAGGGCTTGTGCGCTGCCCTTGCGCCGCGTGCTGTCGGCATCGATGCGTAGAACCCTCGCTCCCGGCACAGCCGTCGCGAGCGTTTCTTCGACGCGCTGCGTGCCGCGGCCCATCGGCGCGATATCCACATTGCCGCAGTCCGGGCAGGACTTGGGAATCCGCGATTCCCAGCCGCAATGGTGGCAACGCAACGCGCGCTCGGGCTTGTGAAGCACGACGTAGGCGCTGCATCGCGGGCAGCCGGCGACCCAGCCGCAGGCGTCGCACGAAAGGATGGGCGCGTAACCGCGCCGGTTGAGGAACACGAGGCTTTGCTCGCCGCGTTCCAGGCGCGTTTTCATCGCGGCGATCAGCGGCCCCGACAAGCCCTCCACCGACGCCCGGCCGCGCTGCCGCTCCTCTTCCAGGTCGATCAGCCGAACGCTTGGCAGAACCGCCGTCGCCACGGCTCGGCGCGTGAGCGTGAGCTTGGTGTATCGGCCCTGCTCGGCCTGCCACCAGCTTTCGAGCGATGGCGTCGCCGACCCCAGCACCACCGGAATTTCCAACTTATTCGCCCGATAAACCGCGAGATCCCGCGCCGAATAGCGCAAGCCTTCCTGCTGCTTGTAGGCGGGATCGTGTTCTTCATCGACGACAATCAGCGCCAGCTTCGGTAACGACGCCAGCACCGCCAGCCGCGTCCCGAGCACGAGCCGCGCGCGGCCCGTGTGCGCCGCGAGCCAGTTGCGCGCGCGCTCGCCTTCGGCCAGCCCGCTATGCATCGTCACGATGGCGCCCTCCGGCAGCGCGGCGAAACGCGTGCGGAAAGCAGCTTCGAATTGCGGCGTGAGATTGATTTCCGGGACGAGCACGAGCGCTTGCGCGTCAGGGCGCGAACCAAGTAAATGGGCCAGTGCGTGGAGATAAACCTCGGTTTTGCCGCTGCCGGTTACGCCGTGGAGCAAGAACGCGGCGAAACCTTTCGCGCCGGTTATCGCATCGACGGCATCGGATTGCTCTGCGGTCAATTGCGGCAAAAGCGCGTCGGCGGCGTGCAGCGCGGCCTTTTCAACCGCGGGCGCCAGCGCAATGTCCTGCTCCGGCACATCACCGGTTTCCAGCGATACCCATCCGCGCATCTGCCATTCATCAAGCGTGGCGCGCGCTTTCGGATGCAGCGCGCGGGCCTCGGCAGCGGGTAACGTGGGATTGGCAGCGAGGGCATCGGCGAGACGGCGCAGTGCGGTGGCGCGCGCCGGCAACGCATCGGGCAAACTCGCGCGCCCTTCCGGCATCAGCCGATACCGCTCCTCCGGCGCCAGCAATTTCGCCCAGCGCGAGGCGTCGCGCAGAACCTGCGGCAGCGCGGGCAACGCCACTTCGCCCAGACCGCGCTGGTAATACTCGGCCGCGAACAGCGTCAGCGCACGCCATTCGTCGGCAAGCGGCGCGAGCGTGCTGCAAATAGCGGCCACATCACGCAGCTTGTCCGTCGGCACGTCGGTGTGATCCGTGACCTCGCAAATCAGGCCGACCGCATCGCGACGTCCGAACGGAATCCGTACCAGCATGCCGGGCAGCGGCGTGGGGGCCAGATCGTATCGATAGTCGAAAAGCGTCGGTAGAGGATGGTCCAGCGCGACGCGGACAAAGACGCTCAATTGTTCCACCGGCCGCAAGCCACGCCTGAGCAACCGTTCCACCTGAACATTTGACTGTGCGGGGCGTAGTTAAAGTGAAACATCACAATCGACGCTAAGCTGCGGATTATTTTTGAGATTTCGAAGCTTTCCACAGGCCTGTGGATAACTTTGTTGAGAACTTTGATTGACAGGGACAAAAAATGGCGATCTCGCTCGTTGTGTGCGGTAGCCCACATTCCGGGTTGATCTCGAATTTCTCTTATTAATCATGTATTTGAAGACACAAAACATGCCCTCATCATGGCGTTCCGGTCTGAATTGAAGATGGCGCGCCGCAACGTACAAAATGTGCATAAGTCAACTCTTGACATTGGCGGAACGGCCAATCTACGGGCATTTGGCGGCACTTTTGTCTTGCCGCCCAAACGTTTGACGTAAGCTTTTCGTGACGCAGGGCAGCAATCTTTTTTGACCAAACGTCAGTTCTTTAAACGAATGGCGCGACTGTGACGATGTACTTCGTCAACGAGTTCCGCCACGTTCTCCGGACGCGTGAATTGCGAGATACCGTGGCCGAGATTGAAGACATGGCCGGGGAAATTACCGAAGCTGTCGAGCACGGCGCGCGCTTCGGTGCGAATCACGGCCGGCGATGCGAACAGCACCGCTGGATCGATGTTGCCCTGGAGCGCGACCCGATCGCCCACCTTTTCGCGCGCCTGGCGCAGGTTTACGGTCCAGTCGAGACCCACCGCGTCCACGCCGATTGCGGCGATTTGTTCCAGCCACAAGCCGCCGCCCTTCGTGAACGTGATAACCGGCACCTTGACGCCGTCGTGTTCGCGCTTCAATCCTGCGACCACTTTCGCGATGTAGTCGAGCGAGAAGCGTTGATACGCGCCGTCGGCGAGTGCGCCGCCCCAGGTATCGAAGATCATCACGGCTTGCGCGCCCGCTTCGATCTGCGCGTTCAGATAAGCGACGACCGCCTGCGCGTTGATATCGAGGATGCGATGCATCAGGTCCGGCCGCGTGTAAGCCATGGCCTTGACCGTATGGTGATCGGGCGATCCGCCGCCTTCGACCATGTAGCAGGCGAGTGTCCAGGGGCTGCCTGAAAAACCGATCAGCGGCACTTTCTGGCGGCCTTGCGCATCGGTGAGTGCGCGGCGGATTTGCGATACCGCGTCGGTCACGTAGCGCAGCGTCGCGTCGATATCCGGCACGTGCAGCTTGGCCATGTCCTCTTCGGTGCGGACTGTGCGCTCGAATCGGGGGCCTTCGCCCTGGACAAAATTCAGGCCGAGGCCCATTGCATCGGGGATAGTCAGGATGTCCGAGAACAGGATGGCGGCGTCGAGCGGGAAGCGTTCCAGCGGCTGAAGCGTGACTTCCGTTGCGTAATCGGGATTGGTTGCGAGGCCCAGGAAGCTACCGGCGCGAGAACGCGTGGCGTTGTACTCGGGCAGATAGCGGCCCGCCTGACGCATCAGCCAGATCGGCGTGTAGTCGGTGGGTTGGCGCTGCAGCGCGCGCAGGAAAGTGTCGTTCAGGAGTGTGGAAGGCACGTGGCTTGGAGCGTAGGGCAAAGGGACATTCTACCGGACGGGGGGCGGGTCGTTCGTACTCAAGGGGGGGCGTTCGCACTCGATTTGGGGTTGGTGGTGGGGTAGGTTTTGGGGCGGCGAGTGGGGGGTATTGGGTCAGTGCCGGGTTGGTGCTTTCGGCCGTGGTGGTCTGCGAGAGTCGGATTTTCTCTTTATCACTATTAGCCACTGTGCGTGGCGGCACGTCATTTCTTTGTCCAAAGCGACAAAGAAACGAAGCAAAGAAAGCGCTTTCAACCACGCTACCCTAAGTGTCCACAGCGTGCAGTTTTCATTCATAGGTGCCCCAAAAGCACGGTGCTCGCCAGAGCGGAGGATGTGTGAACCCCTCCTTCTCGCGAATCCTGACATGAACACGCTTCGCCCCGTACGCTCTCGGGCAAGCACCATTGCCAAGGAACCCGCGCGGCCTCACGCGTTCCGGCTGCCGCGCTCTTCGCGTGTCAGCTACGTGGTCTGACGGTTATGTCCGTAGGTCACGGCACCACGCGTGTTGCTGCTCCAGTTTTGGTGAGTTACCCGCGTGGTCACCACAGTTATTTGCGTGGGTACGGCCTTACGCATCTTCGCGACCTCGTTTCCAGCAGGGTTGGCGACATGGTTCGAGGCGTGTACACATTTGGAGGGAGGTTATCCGCGGATAGCGCGGGGTGAACCTTGGGCAGATTCAGTCACTGGTGGCGAAGCGTGTGGGTATCCGTGTTCGGAGAAAGAGGGGTTCACACATCCGTGGTTCTGGCGAGCACCGTGCTTTTGGGGCACCTATGAATAGAAACTGCACGCTGTGGACACTTAGGGTAGCGTGGTTTAAAAGCGTTTTCTTTGCTTCGTTTCTTTGTCGCTTTGGACAAAGAAATGACGTGCCGCCACGCACAGTGGCTAATAGTGATAAAGAGAGAATCCGACTCTCGCAGACCACTAACGCCGAAAGCACCAACCCGGCATAGACCCCGACCCATGAACCAGGCAAACCGGCACTGACCCCAACCCCACCCCCACCCCCAGAACCGCCCCAAACCCCGGACCGAGTGCCAACGACGCCCTATCGGCGACTGAAATAATCTTTCCAGGAGTATCGATGAAAGTTCTTGCCCTTGGATGCGCGTCACTTCGCAGTGTCTTTCGCACAGGTATTTGCGCCCTGCTGCTCGGCTTCACCATCGGCGCGCAGGCGCAAACCGTGCAAGGCGGCAGCATCACCGTCGCCCCCGGTGCGACATCACCGGCCAGCACTCAGGCAACTCCGCCCACCCCATCGAGACTCGACGAAATCCTCGCCCGCGGCACACTGCGCATTTGCACGACCGGCGATTACAAGCCGTACTCGTTCCTGAGGCCCGACGGCCAGTTCGAAGGCATCGACATTGATGCCGCACAAAACCTCGCCCAGTCGATGAACGTCAAAGCCGAGTTCATCAAGACATCATGGTCGAACTTGATGAACGATTTCGTCGCAAGGTGCGACATCGCAGTCGGCGGGGTTTCAACCTCGCTCGAACGCCAGAAACGCGCGTTCTTCACGCAACCCTATATGGTCGACGGCAAGACGCCCATCGTCCGCTGCGCCGACGTCGATAAATACCAGACCGTCGCGCAAATCGATCAACCCGGCGTACGCACCATCGTCAATCCGGGCGGTACAAACGAGAAGTTCGCGAAGCAGTTCTTCACGCACTCGCAACTGATCGAGTACCCCGACAACGTGACCATCTTCAAGCAAATCCTCGACGACCAAGCCGACGTGATGGTCACCGACGCCTCCGAAACCCTGCTCCAGCAAAAGCTGAATCCAGGCCTGTGCTCGGTCCATCCGGACAAGCCGTTCCAGTTCGGAGAAAAAGCGTACCTGCTGCCACGGGGCGATGTGGTGTTCCAGCAGTACGTCGATCAATGGCTGCACCTGTCACGCTCGACAGGCGAGTTTCAGGCAATGCTCGATAAATGGCTGAAATGAGGACTGCAGGCGGCCGGTCGCGGCCTAGCCTGGGGGCGGCTCTTTCCCATCATTTGTTCAGATTGCCGACGGCTTGGAGCGTTTCAGCCCATCGGCCCGACGCGGCGGTCGCCTCGGCGAGTAGTTGGTCCCAGTCATCAGGCGGTTGACCCTTACCCAGCATTTTTGAGAAGACCTTGTAGGCGTCGCTTCCCGAGCCGTAGGCGCGCTTGCTGTCCTCATCATTTACCCAGCCGAGGAGGATGATCTTCGAAGCCTTGTGGTAACGGAAGAACAGACGGTACTGCTGGAAAAACTTCGCACGAAACCAATGCTTACGATCATCGCCGAGCGTGGTGCCCTGTCGATATTCAGCCTTCTCCGGATCCTGTGGGATCGCGTCCAGCATCAGATGCGCGATTACGGCGAGCCGCTTGGCAGCATTCCTCTTGTGGAAATTGTCGGGATCCTTTTGACTGAGCGCGAAGACTTCCGAGTAGAGCGGTTCAAGCTGATCGATGAAAAGCGGGTGGCCGAAAATCGTCCACCCGTTGACGACAAGAGGAACTGGTCGTGCGGTCATTCATCGTCCGGTGAAAGCGGCGCATCAATATCGAAGACAACGTCCTTCGTCAGCGCCCGAAGGCTCTGGACAAACTCGGGTGCGAATGACTTCAGGCGCTCCGGATGGCGTTCGATATCGTGCGCCAGAAAGTCCAGAAACGGACCAAAGGCAGGATCTTCTTCGTCGGCTGCGACCCGGGTCATGGTGACCTCGCCAGTCGGCTTGACGCGATAGTGGATCTTGTCTCGCTTGCCGAGCTTGAGCGCACGCCGGATCGTCTCCGGCACCGTGGTTTGATATCGGTCGGTCAGCGATGATTCAGCTTCCATCGCGAAATCGTTCTCGATTGCGTATGACATGTCGGACCCCATTCCGTAACAACGGCACACATGGTAATGCAAACGAATTGCCACGTCAATGCAAATGCATTACCTTCAATCTGAGGGTCCGAATCATGAGCCGCCATGGCCTAATCGATGGTGCCATCGTGGGCGCGGGCGAAAGAGTCGGCGCGCTGCCGTGCGGTCGCGACCGCCCTTTTTCCCCAACCGCTCACGCCCACGTCAGCTTCAGCAGGTTGATAACTCTACGTAAGCATCACGTAAGTTCATGTCGCTCGGCATCGAAAAGTCAACGCTCTGCATGTAACAATTCACCGAAGCGTTCCGACGTTTTTTTCATCCAGAGCGCCGCCGCTTTCGAATGCGCCTGGATCCGGCCGAAGCCATGCGTCATGTCGTGCGCATCGATTACCTCGCTACGCCCGCCATTCGCCTCCAGAAAACGCGCGAATTCGTGCGCGTCGTCATAGAGCGGATCGTAGGCTGCAGCCACGATCAACGCCCGAGCCGGCGTCCGATCGTAGGATTGCGCGAGCGGAAAAGCACGCACGTCGTCATCGGCCGGCGGTTCAGCCGTCAGGAATTGAGCCCAGTAAAAGCGCATTTCTTCCGTGGTCAAACCCGGCCCTTCGGCGTTGGCTGTAAAGCTGCCGCCCTCGAAACGGCAGCGCGCCACCGGATAGATCAACAACTGCGCGGTGACCAGACCGGCTACACGATCGTTCGCAGCACGCGCAGCGACGGCCGCGAGATGGCCGCCCGCGCTGTCGCCGGCCACGCCCAGCCGGTTGGTCGCGAAGCCCAGACGCGACCGATGCTCGGCAAGCCACAGCAGAGAGTCGACCGCATCGTCAACGGGCGCGGGGAACGGATGCTCCGGCGCCATCCGGTAATCCACGCTCACGACCGCGCAATGCGAGTCCAGGGCGAATCGCGCGATCATCAGGTCGTGCGTGTCCAGATCCCCGACCACCCAGCCGCCGCCATGAAAATAGACCACCAGCGGCAATGGCCTTCTAGCCCCCGCCGGCCGATAAATCCGCGCCCGCAGCGTACGCCCGTCAAGCGGCAGGACCGTATCCTCAACGTCCAACCCCGCCGGACGGGGCGCGGCGAACTCGCGCGCCACATTCTGAAACTGTCGGCGTATGGCGATCGGATCGGCATCGGCCGGCAGTTCGGGGAACGCCGTGGCCACCCTGGCGTAATAGGCGAGAAGGTCTGCGTCGATGGTCATGCGCTTGTCTCCAGTACAGTGCGCCGCCCGGTCGGGTCGACGTTTTTTAATTGTCCTTAAAATCTACATATCGTGCTCGGCAGCGCGAGCATTTCTAAGAGGCGTCGAAATATTGGCTCGTAAATCACAATAATCGACAAAATATGGACGAAATAATCGCCGAACCCCATGCGTCAAGGGTTACAACCTGAAACACTTTGTTACGGTGATGCCCGGATTATTCGCCCACAATCTCCTCAACGGTCTCAACACGGATGTGACCGAGTGCAGCGTTGGTGAACTACAACGTTTTGAGTTGCATTCGGCGGTCGGCCTGGTGCCGAATCCCAGTTTCAGGGACATGTTTGTTGGGGTCGTTGGTCGATGAATTATCGGCCGGTCCCACCCTTGGTCTCCTCGCGCTAACCCCGTAGCGTGTGGTTTTTAGCGGGCTCCAGGCCCGCTTTTTTTTCGTCTATACAAACGTTTGCGTAAGAACTTAAATGGTCGCCGTGATTACTCCGGCGGCCATTTTCGGTTGTAGATCTCAGTAATTACCCATAATTAAGCCGTTTTAGACTCTGATAGCTTCAGTTCATCGATCATCTTCGCTCGCATGATGAACTTCTGGACCTTGCCGGTGACTGTCATCGGCAGCTCGTCGACAAAGCGGATATGCCGCGGAATCTTGTAGTGCGCGATCTGCCCTTGGCAGAACTCGCGAATATCTTCTGCCGTCGCGTGCTCGCCTTGGCGGAGAACAATCCACGCGCATACTTCCTCGCCGTATTTACTATCGGGAACACCGAATACCTGCGCCGATTGAATTTTCGGGTGCCGGAACAGGAATTCTTCGATCTCGCGCGGATAAATGTTCTCGCCGCCGCGAATCAGCATGTCCTTTAAACGTCCGACGATATTGCAATATCCCTCGGCATCGAGCGTCGCCAGATCGCCGGTATGCATCCAGCCATCGATAATCGCTTCGCGCGTTTTTTCTTCGTCGCCCCAATATCCTTTCATTACCGAATATCCGCGCGTGCAGAGTTCGCCGGTCTCGCCAACCGGGACGATTTCGCCGAGCGGATCGACCAGCTTCACCTCCAGATGCGGCTGGATCTGACCGACGGTCGTGGTGCGTTTATCAAGGGGATCGGTGGTCGAACTCTGAAACGACACTGGGCTCGTCTCGGTCATCCCGTATGCGATCGTGATTTCGCGCAGATTCATCTCCGCGACCACGCGCTTCATGGTCTCGATCGGGCAGGGCGAACCCGCCATGATCCCGGTGCGCAAGCGGCTGAGGTCGTACGTTTCGAAGTTCGGGAGATCGAATTCCGCGATGAACATCGTTGGCACGCCGTGCAATGCGGTGCAGCGCTCTTCATCGACAGCGGCTAACGTGGCGGCGGGATCGAAAGCTTCGCCGGGGAACACCATCGCCGCACCCACCGATACGCACGCAAGCACCGCCAACACCATGCCGAAGCAGTGATACAGCGGCACGGGAATGCACAGCGAATCCTGTTCGGTGAGCAACATCGAGCGCGCGATGTAACGGCCGTTGTTCACCACGTTGTGATGCGTAAGCGTGGCGCCCTTCGGATTGCCGGTGGTGCCGCTCGTGAACTGGATGTTGATGGGATCGTGGGCCGTCAGTGCCGATTCCAGCGCGTCGAGCTGTGCCGTGTTGAGCCGATCCCGGCCGTGCGACATGACATCGGGAAAACGCAGCATGCCGGGCGTCGCGCCCTCGCCCATGCGGATCACGGCTTTTAAATCGGGGAAACGAGCAGCGTTCAGTGCGCCAGGTTCTGCGGTCGCGAGTTCCGGCGCGAGCGTTTGCAGCATCTCCAGATACTTCGATGTCTTGAACTGTTCCGCTGCGATCAACGCCTTGCAGCCGACCTTGTTCAATGCGTACTCAAGCTCCGCCAATCGATACGCCGGGTTGATGTTCACCAGGATCGCGCCGATCCGCGCCGTCGCGAATTGCGTGAGCAACCATTCAGAGCGGTTCGGCGACCAGATGCCTACACGATCTCCCGTTCCCACGCCGAGCTTGAGCAAACCCGACGCGAGGACATCGACTTCATCGGCGAATTCACGCCAGGTCCAACGGATATTTTGCTCGCGGAAAATCACGGCAGAACGGTCGGGGTATTTCTCGGCCGTACCGCGCAGGAAGCGGGAAACGGTGGCGTCGCTCAGTGGGATGTCTGTCGAGCCGCGAACGTACGACAGGCCGTCGCGTGGTTCGATCTGCGGCCCGGCGTTCGTCGGTTGGATAGGCATATCGAAGGTCTCCTCCGTGGGATGGCGCTAAAGGCGAAGAGGATGCGCCATGAAAGCGATTCGGAAGGCTAATTGTGCATCGCGAGGGAAAGCCAGGGCATTGAGTGTTACCCGCAAGTTACCCGCAAAAACGTCCGGATCAACGCATGTTGGTTGTGCAGATTTGCGCGGAAGCGTGCGGCCTTGAGCGTATGTGTATGTGTTAGCCCGTGCATCGCCGTTTCTTCGAAGGCCAATAAAAAAAGCAGCCCGATGGCTGCTTTTTTATCTCGCCAAACTCGCGAAAAACTCAGTGATTACCGCGCAATTTCCGCAGCCGCTGAATCGCCGCGATCTGAGCCGTCGCGTACGCCAACTCCGCTTGCGCGGTTGCGTACTCGAGGTTCGAACCCGTGTTCTGCAACGCTTCTTCAGCGCGCTTCTTCGCTTCGAGCGCCTTCGCTTCATCGAGATCCTGACCACGGATCGCGGTATCGGCCAGAACCGTCACTACGCCCGGCTGAATCTCGAGAATCCCGCCAGCAACGAACACAAACTCTTCGTCACCGTTCTCCGCTTCGATACGCACTGCACCCGGACGAATCCGCGTGATGAGCGGCGTGTGGCCCGGCAGAATGCCGAGTTCACCCGCTTCGCCCGGCAGCGCGACGAACTTCGCACGGCCCGAGAAGATCTGCTCTTCCGCGCTGACGACGTCTACTTGAATAGTTGCCATATCGACTCCCAGTTGAGTGTATTACGAGGCGCTCGCTTTGGATAAAGCCAGCGCCCGTTGCGTTACACCCGACCCTTACTGGATCTTCTTAGCCTTTTCGAAGGCTTCGTCGATCGTGCCGACCATGTAGAACGCCTGCTCCGGCAGATGATCACATTCACCTTCCACGATCATCTTGAAGCCGCGGATGGTTTCCTTCAGCGGCACGTACTTGCCCGGCGAGCCCGTGAAGACTTCCGCGACGTGGAACGGCTGCGACAGGAAACGCTGGATCTTACGAGCGCGCGCAACCGCGAGCTTGTCTTCCGGCGCGAGTTCGTCCATGCCCAGAATCGCGATAATGTCGCGCAATTCCTTGTAGCGCTGCAGCGTTTGCTGCACGCCACGCGTGATGTTGTAGTGCTCTTCGCCAATCACGTTCGGGTCGATCTGACGCGAGGTCGAATCGAGCGGATCCACAGCCGGATAAATACCCAGCGAAGCAATATCACGCGACAACACGACGGTTGCATCCAAGTGACCAAACGTGGTCGCCGGCGACGGGTCGGTCAAGTCATCGGCGGGAACGTACACGGCTTGCACCGAAGTGATCGAGCCGGTTTTCGTCGACGTGATCCGTTCTTGCAGACGGCCCATTTCTTCAGCCAGCGTAGGCTGATAACCCACTGCCGACGGCATACGTCCCAGCAAAGCTGACACTTCCGTACCAGCCAGCGTGAAACGGTAGATGTTGTCCACGAAGAACAGCACGTCCAGACCTTCGTCGCGGAAATGCTCGGCCATTGTCAGGCCGGTCAGCGCCACGCGCAGACGGTTGCCCGGCGGCTCGTTCATCTGGCCGTACACCAGCGCGACCTTGTCCAGAACGTTCGAATCCTTCATTTCATGATAGAAGTCGTTCCCTTCGCGGGTACGCTCGCCAACACCGGCGAACACGGAATAACCACCGTGCTCCTTAGCGATGTTGTTGATCAGTTCCATCATGTTCACGGTCTTGCCCACACCGGCGCCACCGAACAAACCAACCTTACCGCCCTTCGCAAACGGGCAGATCAAGTCAATAACCTTGATGCCGGTTTCCAGCAGTTCAGTAGACGGCGACAGATCTTCGAACTTCGGCGCCTTCTGGTGAATCCCGCGCGTAACGTCCGAGTTGATCGGGCCGGCTTCGTCGATAGGACGACCCAGCACGTCCATGATCCGGCCAAGCGTCGGCTTGCCGACAGGCACGCTGATCGGCTTACCCGTGTTCTTCACGACCGTACCGCGGCGCAATCCATCCGATGCACCCAGGCAAATGGTACGAACCACGCCGTCGCCCAGCTGCTGCTGGACTTCAAGCGTCAGTTCCGAGCCTTCCAAAACGAGCGCGTCGTAAATTCTCGGCATGTCGGAACGCGGGAATTCCACGTCGATAACCGCGCCGATGCACTGTACGATCTTGCCTTCTACCAAAGCAGTAGTACTCATCGCATTTCCTTTAGATACTTGATTCTTCACTCGCGCGACAGGCGCAGTTCGATTCGACGCTCACGATCAACCGACCGCTGCAGCGCCACCGACGATTTCTGACAATTCCTTCGTAATCGATGCTTGCCGGCTCTTGTTGTACACGAGCTGCAATTCACCAATCACGGTCTTCGCGTTATCGGACGCGGCCTTCATGGCGACCATGCGAGCCGATTGCTCCGATGCCATGTTTTCCGCCACCGCCTGATACACGAGCGCTTCGACATAACGCACGAGCAGTTCGTCGACGACCGTCTGCGCATCCGGCTCGTAGATGTAATCCCACGATGTCTTCGGCGTGACCAGTTCGCTGTTTTTATCCAGGCCGTCCTTGCGCGCGAAATCGCTTGCCGACAGCGGCAGCAACTGTTCGATCACGGCTTCTTGCTTCATCGTGTTGACGAAGCGCGTGAAAGCCAGATAAACCGCGCTGATCTTGCCTTCCGAATACAGGTCGAGCTGAACCTTGATCGCGCCGATCAGCTTTTCCAGATGCGGCGTGTCGCCCAGATGCGTGACTTGCGACACGGTCTTGGCCCTCAACCGATTCAGGAAGCCCAGACCCTTGCTGCCGATCGCCGATGCTTCGATCGTCTGCCCCTTCTGCTCCAGCTCCTTGAACTTCAGGAGCGCCGCGCGAAGGATGTTCGTGTTCATGCCGCCGCACAGACCTTTATCGGTCGTGACGAGGATCATACCGGCCGCTTTCGCGCCCTTGTTCTCAACCATGAACGGATGGCGATACTCAGGCGTGGCAGCGCTCATGTGAGCCGCGACGTCGCGGATCTTGTCGGCATACGGGCGAGCAGCGCGCATGCGCTCCTGCGCGCGGCGCATTTTCGACGCAGCCACCATTTCCATCGCCTTGGTGATCTTGCGCGTGTTTTGCACGCTCTTGATCTTGCCGCGGATTTCCTTCATTCCAGCCATTGCTTACTCCTTGTCGGCCCGAGTTAGCGCGTAAGCGTTACTCGGGTCCCATGCAAAGCGGTCGATCCGAGTTAGCGTGAGCGTTACTCAGGCCCATGCAAAGCTATCGAAGTGGCGCGGGATGCTTCGTTGATTCTAAAAGCGGCCCGCGCCGCTTCAAATTTCGACCAATACGAGGATCAGTAAGCGCCCGACTTCTTGAAGTCCTTCAGCGCGGTATGCAATGCGCCTTCGTCGTCCTTCGACAAGTCTTTGTTCTGTTCGATGCGATTGATCAAGTCCGTGTGCTTCGTCTTCAAGTAGTCGCGAAGACCCTTTTCAAACGGCAGCACCTGAGCAACTTCGAGATCGTCGAGGTAACCGTTGTTCGCGGCAAACAGCGCGATCGCCAGTTCCCAAACTTGCAGCGGCTGATATTGCGGCTGCTTGAGCAATTCCGTCACGCGACGGCCGCGCTCCAGCTGCTTACGCGTAGCTTCATCCAGGTCCGATGCGAACTGCGAGAACGCAGCCAACTCACGATACTGCGCCAAGTCGGTACGAATACCGCCGGACAGCTTCTTGATGACCTTGGTCTGCGCTGCACCGCCGACTCGCGACACGGACACGCCTGCGTTAATAGCAGGACGAATACCAGCGTTGAACAAGTCGGTTTCCAGGAAGATCTGGCCGTCGGTAATCGAGATCACGTTCGTCGGAACGAATGCGGTCACGTCGCCGGCTTGCGTCTCAATGACCGGCAGCGCCGTCAGCGAACCGCTCTTGCCCTTCACTTCGCCCTTCGTGAACTTCTCAACGTAGTCTTCCGACACGCGAGCAGCACGCTCCAGCAGACGCGAGTGCAGATAGAACACGTCGCCCGGATACGCTTCACGACCCGGCGGACGGCGCAACAACAGCGAAATCTGACGATACGCCCACGCTTGCTTGGTCAAATCGTCATACACGATCAGCGCGTCTTGACCGCGATCGCGGAAGTATTCGCCCATCGTGCAGCCGGCGTACGGTGCGAGGTATTGCATCGCAGCCGATTCCGAAGCCGAAGCCGCGACCACGATGGTGTATTCCATCGCGCCGCTTTCTTCAAGCTTGCGCACCACGTTCATGATCGACGAAGCCTTCTGGCCGATTGCAACGTAGATACAGAAGAGGTTCTTGCCCTTCTGGTTGATGATCGCGTCAATGGCCACAGCCGTCTTGCCGCACTGGCGGTCGCCAATGATCAACTCGCGCTGGCCACGGCCAACCGGCACCATTGCGTCGATGGACTTCAGACCCGTTTGAACCGGCTCCGACACGCCCTTACGCCAGATCACGCCCGGCGCAATCTTTTCGACGGCGTCGGTCATCTTTGCGTTGACCGGACCCTTGCCGTCGATAGGCACGCCCAGAGCATCGACCACACGGCCGAGCAGTTCCGGACCTACCGGCACTTCGAGAATACGGCCCGTCGTCTTGACGATGTCGCCTTCCGAAATGTGTTCGTATTCGCCCAAAATCACGGCGCCAACCGAATCGCGCTCGAGGTTCAGCGCGAGGCCGAAGGTATTGCCCGGGAATTCGAGCATTTCGCCCTGCATCACGTCCGACAAACCGTGAATACGCACGATACCGTCGGTCACGGAAATCACAGTGCCTTGGTTGCGAACATCGGCGCTCGCTTCCAGACCCTGGATCCGGCTCTTGATCAGCTCGCTGATCTCAGAGGGATTGAGTTGCATTAGTCACTCCTGATAGTCAATTCTTTACGTGCGCCGGCGCAAAAGCGCGTCAGGCGGACAGAGCCGTCTGCATGCTGGCGAGGCGCGCGCGGACCGAGGTATCGAGTACTTCGTCGCCTACCGTCACGCGGACACCGCCAATCAGCGACTTATCGACTTCAACGGCAGGTTTCAGCTTGCAGTGGAACTTGCGTTCGAGATTCGCGACAAGGTCGGTCAACTGTGCGCCTTCCAGCGGAAATGCGCTGACAATCAGCGCATCGGCCGCACCTTCGCGGGAATTCTTCAGCTCGTCGAACTGCACGGCAATTTCCGGCATCAGCGTCAACCGGTGGTTGTCCACCAGCATCCGCACTAAGTTCTTTGCCTCCGGCTGTTGCGCGAGCGGCGATTTCACCGCCGACAACAACAGCTCGCTGACCTGATCGCGGCTCACTTTCGGGCTCGTCGCAATGGACAGCACTTCAGGCAGACGCGCAACCTGAGCCAGCTCCTCGACGAAGTCAGACCAGGCGGCGAGCTCACCCGCTTCGGCCACGCGGAATATGGCTTCTGCGTACGGTCGGGCGATGGTTGCAAGTTCGGCCATGATCAGAGCTCGGTTTTGAGTTGATTCAGCATATCGGCGTGAACCGATTGATCGACTTCGCGCTTCAGGATCTGCTCGGCGCCCTTCACGGCCAGCGCCGCGACTTCGCCGCGCAATGCTTCGCGCGCTTTGACGACTTGCTGTTCTGCGTCGGCCTTCGCTTGCGCAATGATGCGCGCGGCTTCAGCCTGGGCGTTAGCCTTGATTTCGTCGGCGACGGCGACTGCGCGCTTTTCAGCATCCGCAATACGCTGTTGGCCGTCGGTACGGGCTTGCGCGAGTTCCTGGTCGACGCGCTTATGTGCGGCTTCGAGTTCGGCCTTGCCCTTTTCAGCGGCTGACAAGCCGTCGGCGATCTTCTTCGAGCGCTCATCCAGGGCGTTGATCAACGGCGGCCACACGAACTTCATCGTGAACCACGCGAGGATCAGAAACACGACCATTTGCGCAAACAGGGTTGCGTTGAGATTCACGGTGTTTCCTTAAACGTTGCTAATCCGGAGAGTGAAACGGCAAGGCGCTTGATCGAGGGTTGCATCGATTAAGCGCCGTTGCACGTTCCGTCCTGCGCTTAGTGCCTAAAGCCTAAGCGCACACTTCCGAGGAACCTCAGCCTGCGGCGAGCTTCGACAGCAGCGGGTTCGCGAACGCAAACAGCATTGCCACACCAACGCCAATCAGGAACGCCGCGTCGATCAGACCAGCCAAGAGGAACATCTTGGTTTGCAGCGGGTTCATCAGTTCCGGCTGGCGAGCACACGCTTCAATGTACTTGCCGCCCATCAAACCGATACCGATACAGGCGCCGATTGCACCCAGGCCGATGATGATGCCGATACCGATGGCGGTCAGACCCTGGATGTTGGCGATGAAAGCGTTCATGACTACTCCTATGTGAAAAAGACTTTGGAACTAGATTTATAAAATTGAAACTCGATACGATTCTGCTGATTTTTGGTTCGCCGCTGCGTTGTTCCGCAGCGTTTTACCGAACTACTGTGAGCCTTCCCTGCTGCCTGATTGCGTTACTGAGTGCTTAGTGCGTGTCATGCGCCTGGCCGAGATACACCAGCGTCAGCATCATGAAAATGAACGCCTGCAGCAGCACGATCAGAATGTGGAAGATCGCCCAAACCGTCCCTGCAACTACGTGGCCCAAAAAGCCGAGCACAGAGGCGTCCGCGCCGAAATGCCACATGCTGCCGAGCAGCGCGATCAGCAGGAACAACAGTTCGCCTGCGTACATGTTGCCGAACAGCCGCATGCCGAGGGAAACCGTCTTGGCGACGAACTCGATGATGTTGAGTGCAAGGTTCGGGATCCACAGCAGCGGATGCGCGCCGAACGGAGCGGACAGCAGTTCGTGCACGAAGCCGCCAGCGCCCTTGATCTTGAAGTTGTAGTAAATCATCAGCACGAACACGCCGATAGCAATGCCCAGCGTGCCATTCAGATCAGCCGTCGGGACGATGCGCATATGCGGGAACGTCTCCGACAGACCCAGCCAGCCGATCACGCGCGTGGGCAGGTCAACCGGGATGAAGTCGAGCGAATTCATGAGCGCGACCCACACGAACACCGTGAGGGCGAGCGGGGCGATGAAACGGCGGCTGCCGTGGACCATCGACTTCGACTGGTCTTCCACCATCTCGACCAGCATCTCGATTGCGCACTGGAAGCGACCCGGCACGCCGGACGTCGCTTTGCGAGCCGCCAGACCAAGAATCGCGATGGTGACGATGCCGCAAAGAATCGACCAGAAAAGCGTGTCGAGATTCCAGACGTGGATGTCGAAAATCGACGTCTGCTGCGACGTGGAAAGATTCTGCAAATGGTGCGCGATGTACTCCGACGGATCCATCGCGTGCGTTCCTTCGCTAGCTGCCATAACTTTAAAGCCACCCAAATTGTCGAAAATCTTCCGCCGCCTGCGTGATCCTCGAGCCGCCACATGGTTGGCGGTTCGCAGGGCGCAGGCCCGCGTGCAGGACACGAAATCCGCACGTATTATTTTGCTCTGATACCGTTGGCACTTCACTTACCTGGCGCGTCAAGTCTGCGAGGTACGTTATGTCGCGCACCTTCGCGCACCCTCTATGTCGCGCGCCTTATTTCCAGGCCATCGCGATCCAGTACGTCTTCAACGCGATGAGGTACGTCACCAGCAACGGCACCCATAGCACGCCTTTGAAACCGTACGCGATCGCCACGAACATGGCGATAGTCGCGCCCATCTTGATTGCTTCGCCGATCACCCAGCTTGCGACGGTTTCAGCGCCGCTCTTCGCTTTCAGACGTGCGGCGAACAATCCGCTAGGCACCCAGCAAATCGCCCCCCCGAGGAACGCGGACAGCGCAGCGGCACCCGGTGGACTGTAGAACAGCCACCATGCCAACGTCGCACACAGGGACAAAACCATTTGCGCCGCCACGACCTTGAACGGCGTGACACGCGATGGACGACTCACTCCGGGACCAAACAGCGTCTCCGCCTCTGTCCGCGTAAGCGGAACAGTCTTGTTATCTTGTGCTTCGGCGTCCCACGAATCGTCGAATGGATGATCCGATGCGTGGCGCGACTGACCAGAAGAAGTGGTGGTGGACGTTGAACTGGACATCTTGTGTCCGGTCAAATCAGCGGCAGGGCGTGAATCGCGCCCATCTTGCCCGCCTTCCGGCGCTCGATCCTGCTCTCGCACCGCCATCACACATCTCACTAAAGTCAGTTACAGCCTACGCATTTACCGCTCGTTCATGGCTGGATTCAACCACATACTTACGTTGCGCTTTCGGAGTCGCCAAGCTGATAAATCCGGGGGATTGTAAGCGATTGTTGTCACAGATTCAATAGCTTAGGGCCATCAAAAAACAAGCGGACGAGCCTTAAAAACACGTCTCTGAAAGGAGATTTCGCTTGTACCGACAAAGAGTTTGATTAACGCCGGATGCGCACCGGTTTCACGTCGTTTTTCAGCAGGACACGGATTCGCATTGCGTGCGCCGCATCATTTTTATCTGATTAAACGAGCCATGCTCCGACGGCCGCCGCGACGATCCAGAATGGAATGGAGATGAGGTGAAACGGACCCCACATGCCGCGTTCGCCCGATAGTCGAACGGCGATCAGATTGGCAAGCGAACCAATCGCAATGCCAAATCCACCTACGCTCACGCCGAATGCCAACGCTCGCCAGTCTTTCGAAAACTCCGCGAGCATGATCGCGGCCGGCACGTTGCTGATTCCCTGGGACAACACGGCGCCGGCCGCGTACGCCTTGAGTGGCGAATCGAGGCCCAGGCTTGCTATTGCGTGATGCACCCACGGCAATGCGGCCACGCTGCGCAGCACGATGAACATCAGCACGAAGATCAGCAGCAGCAACCAGTCGATCTTCAGCACGACGTGACGTCGCCACAAGAGGAAGCCCACCGCGACAGCGGTCAGGCCGATGCCGGCGTAATGGGCATCGGCGAGAACGACGAACGCGATGAACGCAATGCCCGCTACCGCGCAGAGAGGGATATCGACGGAATGCGCTTCGGTATCGCCGGAAAGATCGAGCGGCTTGTCGTGGAACATCACCGCGGCTAACGCGTAAAGCATCACCATGAGCACCGCGCACAACGGCAGCAGCGCCCACACGAATCCGCCGAAGGACACGCCGCTCGTCTGCCAGAGGAACAGGTTCTGAGGGTTGCCGAGCGGTGTCAGGATCGACCCGGCATTTACGGCGATCGCGATGAAGATCACTAGCCGCTTGATGGGAAGCGGCGCGAGTTTATGCAGCGATAAAGTCAAAGGCACGACGGCGAACAACGCGACGTCGTTGGTGAGCAAAGTCGAGAGCACTGCAGCGAGGCCGATCAGCAGAAACGCGAGCCCGCGTTCGCCGTGAATTCGATGTACAACGCGGTGCGCCATCCACATCAGGAAACCCGACAGCTCGACCGCCTTGGTCAACATCAGCAAGCCGGCAAGCGTCAGCACGGTCTGCCAGTCGATCAACGCGGGTAACGACGCCCACGGCTTGGGATGCAGCACCTGCAACGCGATGAGCGCGACCAACAGGATCGCCAGCACGGGCTCTTTGGTGACAAGCGCCCAGGCTTTCGCCCAAGGATTGGTTCGTAAGCGTTTGGAGCCCGCTGGCGACTGCATCGCGGCTTATGCCTGCGCTGCGGATGCGTTGTCCGTGGTTGTCGGTTTGCCATTGACGGCGCCGGTACGCAGACGTCCCAAAATGCCTTCGAGCGCATCGAGATCGCCGAAATCAATCTGCAGCTTGCCGCGCCCTCGCCCGCCCATCTTGATCTTCACGTTCGCCGACAACAGGTCGGACAATTCCTCTTCGAGCCGGCGCGTGTCACGGCCACCATCGTTCGCGACGCGCGCTTTCGTCGCGGGCGCTTCTTTGGTCGTCGATGAAACCAGCTTCTCGGTCTCGCGCACCGACATGCGCTTGTTGACCACCTGGTTGGCCAACTGGATCTGCGTGGCGGCATCGACGGCAAGTAGCGCGCGGGCGTGACCCATGTCGAGATCGCCCGCGAGCAGCATGGTTTGAACCGGCGTAGCCAGGTTCAGCAGGCGTAGCAAATTCGATACGGCACTACGCGAACGCCCGACCGATTCGGCCGCTTGCTCGTGCGTGAAATCGAATTCATCGAGCAGGCGCTGGATGCCCTGCGCCTCTTCCAGCGGATTCAAATCCTCGCGCTGAATGTTTTCGATCAGCGCCATGGCCGCTGCGGCCTGATCCGGCACGTTCTTCACAAGCACCGGCACTTCTTCAAGGCCAGCCAATTTCGCCGCACGGAAGCGCCGCTCGCCGGCAATGATTTCGTACCGGTCGTTGCCGATCGAACGCACGAGGATCGGCTGCATCACGCCCTGCGCGCGGATGCTGGCCGCGAGTTCCTGCAGCGCGCCTTCGTCCATTCGCGTACGCGGCTGGTACTTGCCGGCTTGCATCGAGTCGAGGCGTAGAACGTTCGGCAGGCCTTCGCTGCGCACGGCCTCGGTGATATCCGAGCTTCCGCCCAGCAGGGCCTCCAGACCGCGCCCAAGGCCCTTCTTCTTCATCGTTGCGTTCATCTTGCTTCCTCGTTCTGCCATCTTGACGCTGTGTCCGTTAAAGCGCGCGTACGCGCTCGATCATTTCCGTACCGAACTGGATATACGCCTGCGCGCCACGCGATGCCCGGTCAAACACGACACCCGGCAAACCGTAACTGGGCGCTTCGGCCAGACGGACGTTGCGGGGAATGACGACGTCGAAGAGCTTGTCACCGAAATGCTGTTTCAGTTGATCCGATACCTGCTGCTGCAACGTAATGCGAGGATCGAACATGACGCGCAACAATCCGATCACCTTCAAGTCGCGGTTGAGATTCGCGTGGACCTGCTTGATCGTGTTGACGAGGTCGGACAGACCTTCCAGCGCGAAATACTCGCACTGCATCGGGATGACCACGCCGTGGGCGGCGCACAAACCGTTCAGCGTGAGCAAGGACAAAGCAGGCGGGCAATCAATGAGGATGAAATCGTAATCGGCTTGGACTTCCGTCAAAGCCTTGCGCAGCACGCGTTCGCGGTTTTCCACGCCGACCAGTTCCACTTCGGCGCCCGCCAGTTCGCGGTTAGCCGGCAAGACGTCGTAGCCGACCGCGTCCGTACGAGTACGCGCCTCAAGCACGGTCACTCCGTTGACCAGTACGTCGTACACGGTGTTCTCGACGGCGGCTTTGTCGACGCCGCTTCCCATGGTGGCGTTGCCCTGCGGGTCCAGGTCGACTAGCAAGACGCGCTGGTCGAGCGCCGCCAGACTCGCCGCGAGGTTGACTGCTGTCGTCGTCTTTCCGACGCCGCCCTTCTGGTTCGCGACGCAGAAGATTTTTGCCATCGTGATGTGTCCCTTCTTTCCTGACTGGATTTCAGGCGCGCGTGAGATGTCGACTGCAGTGTTCAATGTGGGGCCGCTCCGATTTCAATTTCGATCAGGTGGCGCTCGGCGTCGAGCATGGGCACGCGGAGGCGTTCGATACAGCAGACTTTCGTGTCGGCGGGAAGGCGAGCAATCTCGGCATCCGGCCTGATTCCTTTCATCGCCCAGATGCGGCCGTTGCCGGCAACCAGATGACGCGCAAGTGTAACGAAGTCAGAGAGCTCTGCGAACGCGCGCGAGACGATTACATCGAAAAGACCTGGGACTTCTATACCGGGGTGCAGATTTTCGACACGCCCTGTCACGACCGACAAGTTGATCAGTCCGAGTTGCAACTTAGCCTGGGATTGGAAGGCCGTTTTCTTGTGAACGATGTCGTTCAGCGTGACTTGCCAGTCGGGCAGGACGATCGCCATGACGATCCCCGGCAGGCCACCGCCCGAGCCAACATCGAGCGCAGACTGAGGCCCGGTGCGGCGTGTGATAAACGGGATGATCGCGAGAGAATCAAGAATGTGCTGGATCAGCATCTGGCGCGGATCGCGAATCGCGGTCAGGTTGTAGACTGCATTCCACTTACCAAGCAGGGCCACGTAGTCGAGCAACTTCTGGCGCTGCGCGTCCGTGACGGCAATGCCGAGTTGCTCGATTCCTTCGTTTAGAAGCTTTTGTAGTCCGGCGTCCCCGGCGTCACGCTGCATCACGAGACGGAGCGAGCGCTGCCACGCCCGGCCCTGTTATTTCCGGCTGCTACCTGACCTGCGGCGCTGTCGCGTCGGCCCAACGCCCGCTTGAGGTGAACCATGAGCAAGGAAATGGTAGCCGGCGTAATACCCGAAATACGCGATGCCTGGCCAATCGTCTCCGGGCGGTGCTGGATCAGTTTCTGGCGAGCCTCAAAGGACAATCCGCGCACTTCTGCGTAATCGAATCCTTCCGGCAAACGCGTATTTTCGTGCGTCCCGTTGCGCTCAATCTCACCAGCCTGACGGTCAATGTAGCCCTGATACTTCACCGCGATCTCGATCTGCTCTTCGATTTGGCCGAGCAAAACCGGATCTTGGGCCAGCGGTGTTTCCGGACCGGAGGTGTGATTCCGCAATGCGCAAACGTCCGCATAGGTGACACCCGGTCGCCGCAATAAATCCGCCAAGCTGTATTCGTGGTCAATCGGCTTACCGAGTAGTGCGATAGCTTCTTCTACGGGCAGCGTTTTAGGGTTAACCCAAGTCGATTTCAGGCGCTGTGTTTCACGTGAAACAGCATCGCGCTTTTCGTTGAAAACGCTCCAGCGGGCGTCATCCACCAAGCCCAGCGCCCTGCCCGCTTCGGTCAAACGCATATCGGCATTGTCTTCACGCAGCGACAGGCGGTATTCCGCGCGGCTAGTGAACATGCGGTATGGCTCCGACACCCCTTGGGTGACCAGATCGTCGACCAAAACACCCAGATATGCTTCATCACGACGGGGACACCACGCATCCTTGCCGCTGACTTGTAATGCTGCGTTGAGACCCGCGAGCAAGCCCTGTGCAGCCGCTTCCTCGTAGCCGGTTGTGCCGTTGATCTGTCCTGCGAAGAACAGCCCACCAATCGCTTTGGTTTCCAACGACGCCTTCAGCGCTCGTGGATCGAAGTAATCGTATTCAATCGCGTAGCCCGGTCGCAGAATGTGCGCGTGCTCCAATCCCTTCATGGAACGAACTAATTCGAGCTGAACATCGAAGGGCAAGCTCGTAGAAATGCCGTTCGGATAGAACTCGTTCGTCGTCAGGCCTTCCGGTTCCAAAAAGATTTGATGCGAATCCTTGGACGCAAAGCGGTGAATCTTGTCTTCTATCGACGGACAATAGCGCGGCCCGACGCCTTCGATAACGCCTGTGTACATTGGCGAACGGTCGAGGCCGGCCCGAATGATGTCATGCGTACGCTCGTTGGTATGCGTCACCCAGCACGGCACTTGCCGCGGATGCTGTTCAACGCGACCGAGGAACGAGAACACGGGGACCGGATCGAGATCGCCGGGTTGCTCTTCGAGCTTCGAATAATCGATGGTCCTGCCATCAATCCGCGGCGGGGTGCCCGTTTTTAACCGACCCTGCGGAAGTTGAAGCTCCTTCAGCCGCGCCGACAAGGACACGGCCGCCGGGTCACCTGCCCTGCCGCCCGTGTAGTTGTTCAAACCCACGTGAATCTTTCCGTCGAGGAAAGTGCCGGCCGTCAACACGACCGCTTTCGCGCGGAATTTCACGCCGACCTGAGTCACGGCACCGACAACGCGGTCGCCTTCGACGATCAAATCGTCCACTGCTTGCTGGAACAACCAAAGATTGGGCTGATTTTCAAGTCGATGCCGAATCGCTTGTTTGTACAAAACGCGATCCGCTTGCGCCCGCGTAGCACGGACTGCCGGCCCTTTCGATGAGTTCAGAATCCGAAACTGGATGCCCGCTTCATCGGTTGCCGCGGCCATTGCGCCGCCCAGCGCATCGATTTCCTTGACCAAATGGCCCTTTCCAATCCCGCCGATAGAGGGATTGCAGCTCATTTGACCGAGTGTTTCGATGTTATGGGTCAACAAAAGCGTCGCCGCACCCGTTCGGGCCGAGGCTAAAGCGGCTTCAGTTCCAGCGTGACCGCCACCTACGACGATCACATCGAATTCAGTTGGATAAAGCATGGGTTCCCGCGCGAGGTGGCGGACCTTCAAAAGAGATATCGAAGAATTATAGCCGGTTAGCTTTTGTCGAGATTCAGGCCAAACGGCCAACGCGAAAAAAATGGCATGTTTCACGTGAAACATGCCATCAAAATTCGTTGGAATTCAAAGTCGTACCGAGAATCTGTAGATCGCGCAGAAATTCATTAACAACCGCTTAACGCAAAAAATCGTGTTTCACGTGAAACACGTTGAGCTGTAACCGCGCTAAGCGATCTTCTTCGCCAACCCCAAGTACGTTTCAATAACCTTCGGATTGTGGGCCAATTCGCTGGCAACACCTTCCATTGCGAACTCCCCCGTTTCGAGCACGTAACCGTAATCCGATATCTGCAGCGCTGCGCGGGCATTTTGCTCGATCAGCAACGTAGCGACGCCCGTTTGACGCAACGCGCTGATGATGTGGAATATCTCCTTCACGATTAACGGTGCCAACCCAAGACTAGGTTCATCCAGCATCAGCAAATCGGGCTTGCCCATGAGCGCACGGCCAACCGCAAGCATTTGCCGCTCCCCGCCCGACAGGGTTCCCGCCGTCTGCTTCCGTCGCTCCTTCAGACGCGGGAACAAGTCGAACACATGATCGAGTTGATCGAGAAAATTGCGTTCGCCTGCCCGCTTTCGCCGATACGCACCCAAAACCAGGTTGTCTTCCACGGTCATACTCGCAAACAGCTCACGCTTTTCCGGCACAAGACACATACCACGTGAAACACGCTTCTCGATTGCCAGCGCAGAGACATCTTCGCCCCGATAGAGAACGGTCCCTTTCGCATAGCCCGTGGACGGAAGTGCGCCCATGATGGCGTTGAGCAAAGTGGATTTGCCCGCGCCGTTAGGTCCAATAACCGAAACGATCTGCCCTGCGCCTACGTTGAGTTTTCCGTTGTGAAGCGCCTCGACCTTGCCATAACGGACCGACAGACCGGCGACTTGAAGAATTGCATCAGCCATCAGTCCACCCCACCCAGATAGGCTTCCAAAACCGCAGGGTCCTTCTGGACATCCTCAGGCAATCCTTCTGCAATTCGGGTTCCAAATTCCATCACCACCAACCGGTCGGTCAGATTCATCACGAAATCCATGTCATGTTCTACCAGCAAGATGCTCATGCCCTCGCCCTTCAGGCGTCGCAGCAACCCCGCCAGTTGCTGTTTCTCCTGATAGCGCAAACCAGCAGCGGGTTCATCCAGCAATAGCAAAGTCGGATCGCAGCATAGAGCGCGTGCAATTTCCAGAATTCGTTGTTGCCCCAGCGCCAAGCTGCCGGCTTCATCGTAGAGATGTTTTTCCAGGCCCACGCGTTTGATCTGCTTCGCGGCTTCCGCCATCAAACGTCCTTCTTCCGCTGTGTTCAGGCGCGCGACGCTGCGCCAGACGCCCGTCTTTCCCCGCAAGTGCGCGCCTATGGCGACGTTCTCCAGAACCGTCATGCCCGATAGCAGTCGCACGTGCTGGAACGTCCGTCCAATACCGCGTTTGACGATTTCACGTGAAGTCAGCGCATCGATACGTTCGCCCTGGAAGGTGATCGAGCCGCTTGTGGCTTGCAGCACACCGGTGACCAGGTTGAATGTCGTCGATTTCCCCGCGCCGTTCGGTCCAATCAAACCGATGATCTCGCCCGCTTTCACCTGGAAACTGACATCGTTGACGGCGACCAGACCGCCGAACTCCTTGCGAGCTTTATCGACGACCAGCAAAGGCTCGCCGATGATCGGCTTCGGGCGTTGCGGCAGCGCTTCCGCGTGCTCGGGGGCACGGGCACGCGGGCCGCTGGGGAAGAGCCGTGCGACGAACGGCCAGACCCCTTGCCGTGCGTATTGGAGCAACAGCACCATCAACACCCCGAACACGATGATCTCGAAATTGCCATTCGAGCCAAGCAGTTTAGGCAGCAAGGTCTGCAGATAGTCCTGCAGGACGGTGAGGATCGTCGCGCCCAACACCGCACCCCATACATGCGACACGCCTCCCACCACCGCCATGAACAGGAACTCGATGCTGTGATTGAGACCAAACGGCGTCGGATTCACCGCACGCTGCAAATGCGCGTACAGGAAGCCTGAAATCGCGGCCAGCACGGCGGCGTAGACGAAGATCACCACACGCATCCACGCGGTATTCACGCCCATGGCTTCGGCCATCGTGCCGCCGCCGCGCAGCGCGCGAATAGCCCGGCCAGGACGACTATTAAGCAGATTCTGAACAGATACGACCGCGAGCAACACGACAACCCAGATCAGGTAGTAGATCGACCGCCCGGACTCGAGATGCCATCCGAACAGGTTGAGCACTGGAATGCCATTGATGCCGTCGTACTTGCCGAGAAATTCGAGATTCCCAAACAGGAAGAACAGCGATAGCCCCCACGCGATGGTCCCGAGCGGCAAGAAGTGGCCCGACAGTCGCATGGTGACCATCCCAAGCAACAGCGCGATCAGCGCCGTCAGCACCATGCCCACTATTAACGCGAGCCACGGCGACACACCGAACTGCGTCGTCAGGTAGGCCGTTGAATAAGCACCCACGCCCACGAACGCCGCTTGCCCGAAGCTCGTCATCCCGCCGATGCCCGTCAACAGCACGAGCCCGATAGCGACAATGGAATACAAACCAATGTAGTTCAGCAGCGTGATCCAGTACTCGGGCGTGCGGATCGGATGCGGCAGCACCGGCAGCGCGAATACGACCAACAGAAATACCCAGAAAAACTTGTTTCGCATGACGAATTTCATCGCGTCACTCCTCGTCTTCGTCCGAATGCGGACTTGCCAGACTCCGCCACAGCAGCACCGGAATGATCAGCGTGAAGACGATCACCTCTTTGTATGCGCTCGCCCAGAACGAGGAATACGATTCAAGCAGCCCGACCAGCAGCGAACCCGCAGCGGCCAGCGGATAACTCACCAAGCCGCCCACGATCGCCCCAACGAAGCCCTTCAGGCCGATCAGGAAACCCGAGTCGTAGTAAATGGTCGTGATTGGGGCCACCAGGACGCCGCAGAGCGCGCCCAGGCCGGCCGCGAGCGTGAAAGAAAGCCTTCCCGCTTGGGTTGTGCCGATGCCCACCAGACGCGCGCCAAGCCGGTTTACCGAGGTCGCGCGCAGCGCCTTCCCGGAGATCGTGCGGTCGAAGTACAAATAGAGCGCAACGATCAGCACCGCGGCCGTCCCGACCACCCAGAGACTCTGCCCGGAGATGGACACGCTGCCGAGATTGAACGTGGCATCGGAGAACGCAGTCGTGCGCGAGCCTTCCGCGCCGAACATCACGAGGCCGAGGCCGACCATCGCGAAATGCACAGCGACCGCCACGATCAGCAGCAGCAGCGTGCTGGCTTCGGCAATCGGCTCGTAGGCCAACCGGTAGACGAATGGACCCATCGGAATCACGATCAGCAGCGCGAGCGCGACCTGCAGGATCATGGGCAACGGCTGCATCAGCACGCTCTGCGTCAGCCCATAGACTGCCACCGGGAACAGCAGGTATTTGCCCGCCAGCACGGCGAGCGTGCGCCCTATCTGCCGGTATCGAGACGGATGCCGCACGATGCCCGCAATCTCCGCGACGAAGCACCCCACGCCCATGGCGATCAGCAGCCAGCACGTTGCCGGTAGCTTCTGGGTTTGCAGCGCGGCCAGCGTCAGCGCGCCGTATGCCACGAACTCGCCCTGCGGGATGAAGATGACACGCGTCACCGAAAACACGAGGACCAGCGCGAGCGCGAGCAATGCGTAGATTGCGCCCGTGGTGATGCCGTCTTGCGCGAGAATCGCCGCAATCGATAAGTCCATACTGCCTCTTTAGGAGCATCCTGCTACTGGGGCTGCCGGGTCAACCCATCGAAAACATGGCCTGGCACTGCGGGAAAAATGCAGTCTCAAAGCCACGGTTGATATCCCGGAACGCTGAGCGCCAGAACGCTAACGCGCCGAATTTGCCGGCGCGCAAGCGATCCATGTCACAACTAGTCGTTCTGCAGCTTCCACTTGCCGTCGACAATCTGCACCATCACGCGGGCGCGGTTGTCGAGGCCGTTGTGATCGGTGGGCGTGGTGTTCATCACGCCGTGCGCGAGCGGCAGGTCCTTCACGTTTTCCAGCGCGTTACGCAGCGCCACACGAAACGCTTCGGTGCCCGGCTGAGCCGTCTTGAGCGCTTCGGGAATAGCTTGCTCCAGCATGTGCCCGGCGTCCCATGCGTGACCGCCAAACGTGGATACCGACCCCACTCCGTACGCCTTCTCATAGGCCGCCTTATAAGCCAGCGACGACCTCTTCACCGGGTTGCTGTCCGGCAATTGATCCGCCACCAGGATCGGCCCCGCGGGCAGCAATTCACCATCGCAATCCTTGCCGCACACGCGCAGGAAGTCGTTGTTCGCCACGCCGTGCGTCTGATAGACCTTGCCCTTGTAACCGCGCTCTTTCAGCGCCTTGGCGGGCAGCGCCGACGGCGTGCCTGCACCCGCGATCAGCACCGCATCCGGATTCGCGCTCATGGTCTTCAGCACCTGACCGGTAACCGAGGTATCGGTGCGGGCAAAACGTTCGTTCGCGACAATCTTCAGGTTGTGCGCGGCCGCAGCGGTGTTGAACACGCTATACCAGCCGTCGCCATACGCATCTGCAAAGCCGATGAACCCCACCGTCTTCACGCCATGCTTCTCCATGTACTCGGCAATCGCATCAGCCATCAGGCCGTCGTTTTGCGGCGTCTTGAACGCCCACGAGCGCTTGGCGTCCATTGGCGAGATGATTGCAGCGGAGGCGGCCATCGAAATCATTGGCGTCTTGCTCTGGCTCGCGGGGTCAAGCATGGCCAGCGAGTTCGGCGTGACGGTCGAGCCCACGATAGCGTCAACGTGATCTTCGTCAATCAACTTGCGCGTGTTCTGCACTGCGCGGCTGGTGTCGGACCCATCGTCGAGCACGATGTACTCCACCGTCTTCCCGCCGATCTCCTTCGGCAACAACGCGATCGTATTTTTCTCGGGAATCCCAAGCGATGCCGCCGGCCCTGTCGCCGATAACGTCACGCCGATCTTCACCTGCGCGAACGCGGCGCCGCCACCCAAGGCGAGCGTCACCGCGAGCGCTGCACTCGTCAGCCGTCCCTGCCACTTCCACGGGTTATTCTTGTTCATTGCATCGTCTCCAGACGCTATGCCATCGCGCATGCCTTGTACGCTACTGCGAGTTGTTTTGTCGTGCGGTCATGGCTTGACTGCTGCTCATTAACTGCCGCTCAATCTATTTTCGGTCATTGCCTGTGCCTAGGCTCGTTTTCCCGCAGCGTTAGCCATCAGGCCAGCGCTGCCGAGCCCATCTAAAACGTCCACTCGATAACACCTCGAAAAAAAAAGCGCGTTCGAAGCAACGCGCCTTGGGTCGGTTCATATCGTCGTGTGGGTCGCGGTCAGTCTTTGGCAAGCTTCCACTGCCCGCCGACGATCTCCACCATCACGCGCGCCCGCTGATCGAGTCCTGAGTGATCGTTTGCGCTCATGTTGAAGATCCCGTGCGAGCCGGGCAAATCCTTCGTGCTTTCGATAGCCGCGCGCAACGCTTCACGAAATGCCTGCGAGCCCGGCTGCCCCTTCTTCAACGCGATCGGAATTGCCCGTTGCAGCAACAGGCCGGCGTCCCACGCGTGACCACCGAACGTAGACACGGAACCCGCACCGTACGCACTTTCGTAAGCCTGCTTATAAGTCAGCGCGGCCTTCTTCACGGGGTTCGAATCGGGCAACTGCGCGGCAACCAGCAACGGCCCAGCCGGCAGGAACGTGCCTTCACAATCCTTGCCGCACACGCGCAGGAAGTCGTTGTTCGCCACGCCATGCGTCTGATAGATCTTGCCCTTGTAACCCCGCTCTTTCAGCGTCTTTTGCGGCAACGCGGCCGGCGTGCCCGCACCCGCGATCAGCACGGCATCGGGATTCTGCGACATGGCTTTGAGAACCTGTCCTGTCACCGATGTATCGTTGCGCGCGAACCGTTCGTTAGCGACCACCTTGATCTTCGCGACATCCGCTGCCTTGGTAAATTCCTTGAACCAGCTTTCGCCATAAGCGTCGCTGAAACCGATAAACGCCACCGACTTCACGCCGTGATTCGACATATGCTGCGCGATAGCGGTTGCCATCAGGATGTCGTTCTGCGGCGTCTTGAATACCCACGCGCGTTTTGCATCCATCGGTTCGACGATCGTGGCCGCTGCGGCCATGGAGATCATGGGGGTGGAGGTCTCAGACGCCACATCGATCATCGCGAGCGAATTCGGGACCACCGTGGAACCAATCAGGGCATCGACGTGATCTTCACTCGTCAGCTTGCGGGCATTCTTGACGGCTTGGGTGGAATCAGTCGCGTCGTCGAGCACGATGTATTCCATCTTCTGCCCGGCGATCTCCTTCGGCAGCAGCGCAATGGTGTTTTTTTCCGGAATTCCCAGCGATGCAGCCGGGCCAGTGGCGGATAACGTCACGCCAATCTTTACGTCTGCGAAAGCCTGCGTACATGCTGCTGCGGACACGCTCGCGACGAGTGTCGCCGTCGAGATCCAGCGTAAAGCCGACTTCATTGATATGCCCCGTAAATGTGTTTTGTTCACTGGCGCGATTTTACGATTTTTATATCCCGACCACGCGGTCGGTGAATCGGAAGTGTAGCGGACCAGAACCACGCGGGGCAAGCGTTTTGAAGGAGTTTGAACGCGCGAATGCGTGCCAAAGCACGCATTAAAAAATGCCCGGGGAAAACCCGTACGGAAATGACTGAATTAATGTAAATCGCAGGCGTTTGAAGACCGTGTCTGGCCCCTTGATCCCGGCAGAATAAATCGATTTGGAAGTGAAAATCCGTGAATGCGGAGTACAAATAAAAAGCGCTGTTGGAGTCATCCAACAGCGCTTTCGGTCGGGCACTTGATGCCTCGTTGTCTCCTCGTTCTCCACCTCAAAATTCGGTGCAACAGAACTGAAACGGATATTAGATTGCGCAACCAATACCGACAACCTAGCATTTACCCTAGTGGTGCACGTTAGCACCTTTATTGGGCGCCAGTTTATCCAGGTCCTGTTAAATACTGCAGTTAACTGCGGGAAAACCATGGCTCGCAAACGTTATAGTTCGGATCACCAACTAAATTGCGAGGTTTCTACTTGCATCGCTTCAGCCGCGTAACGGTTTGACCCGTGCAACGATTTCTCCCACAATGCCGCGCCGGAACAGCAGCACGCATGCAATAAAGATCAGGCCGGTCACGATCGTCACCGACTCTCCGAGCGAGTTGAACCAATCTATACCCGTGAGCGAAGACAGCGCAGTGCCTATATCGCCAAGACGATTTTCCAGCGCCACGATAATGAATGCGCCGAGCAAAGGCCCGAACATGGTGCTCATGCCGCCCACCAGGGTCATTAGTACGACCAGGCCGGACATGGTCCAGTAGGCGTCACCGAGTGTCTCGAAGCCGAGCACCAGCGTTTGAAGCGCGCCGGCCAGCCCCGCCAATCCCGCCGACAACACAAACGCCAGCAGCTTGAAACGTGACGTGTCGTACCCCAGCGAGATCGCGCGCGGCTCATTCTCCTTGATCGCGATCAGCACTTGCCCGAACGGCGAATGCACCACGCGCACGATAAAACCAAACGCCAGCACCATCACCACGAGCACGACGTAATAGAGCGTCAGGTCGGAACTGAGGCTGATTGCGCCGAACAGTTTGCCGCGCGGCACGCCTTGCATACCGTCTTCGCCGTGTGTGAACGGCGCCTGAAGGAACACGAAATAGACCATCTGCGCGAGCGCCAGCGTGACCATTGCGAAGTAGATGCCTTGGCGCCGGATCGCGAACAAGCCGACCACGAGGCCCAATAACGTCGCTATCGCCGTGCCCGCAATCACGCCGAGTTCCGGCGTAAAACCGAGCGTCTGGATCGCATAACCAGCGGAATAACCGGCACTGGCGAGGAACATTGCGTGGCCGAACGAAAGCAGGCCCGTATAGCCGATCAACAAATTGAAGGCGGCCGCCAGCAGCGCGAAACACAGCACTTTCATCATGAAAACCGGGTACACGCCGAGGAACGGCGCCGCGATCAGGCCGGCAAGCAACACGCCGTAGAGCACTTTCCTAACCATCATTTTTCCTTGCCGAAAAGTCCCGCCGGGCGCACGAGCAGCACCAGCGCCATGATCACGAAAACGACGGTCGCAGAGGCTTCGGGATAGAACACGCGCGTCAGGCCTTCAATCACGCCGAGCCCGAGGCCGGTCAGGATCGATCCCATGATCGATCCCATTCCGCCGATAACAACCACCGCGAAAACCGTGATGATCATCGATTGCCCCATCAGCGGCGACACCTGGATCACCGGCGCGGCAAGCACGCCCGCGAATGCCGCGAGCGCCACGCCGAACCCGTAGGTGAGCGTGACCATCAACGGCACGTTGATGCCGAACGCCTCGACCATCTTCGGGTTCTCGGTGCCCGCGCGAAGATACGCCCCCAGCCGCGTTTTCTCGATCACGAACCACGTCGCAAAACACACGACCAGCGACGCCAGCACCACCCAGGCGCGATAATTCGGCAGGTACATGAAGCCGAGATTCGTTGCGCCGGACAGCAGTTCGGGGACGTCGTAGGGCTGGCCGGATGAACCATAGATAGAGCGGAACACGCCTTCAATCACAAGCGTCAAGCCGAACGTCAGCAGCAAGCCATACAGATGATCGAGCTTGTAGAGCCAGCGCAACATCGTCCGTTCGATCACGATGCCGAACACGCCCACGATCAGCGGCGCGAGCACGAGCATGGCCCAGTACGGCACATTGAAATACGAAAAACCCATCCATGTGAGCATCGCGCCCAGCATGAACAACGCGCCGTGGGCGAAGTTGATCACGTTGAGCAGGCCGAAAATCACCGCGAGGCCAAGGCTCAGGATGGCGTAGAACGATCCGTTCACCAGCCCGAGCAGCAACTGGCTCATCATCGCCGCGAGCGGAATGCCGAAAATTTCCATTGAATCTGCCGTCAGAGTAGTTTCGACGCATGCCGCCTGGCTCAAGATGAGCAAGCCGTCATGCGTCGATCGATCATGCGGATCGTGTAGCGACGGGGAAGTCTCGAACCCGCGGCGTCACGCGCGCATCCGCTGTGCCGCTGTCAACCCGTCGCTTACTTCCACAACGCGCAGCGCGATTCAGCCTTGGTGGCGAAAGCCTGATCACCCGGGATGGTCGCCGTGATCTTGTAGTAGTCCCAAGGTTCCTTCGATTCCGCCGGCGTCTTCACCTGCATCAGGTACATGTCGTGGATCATGCTTCCGTCCGCACGGATGTAGCCATTTTGCGTGTAGAAGTCGTTGATCTTGATCTTGTGCAACTGGTCCATCACCTTGTCGCTATCCGTCGTGCCGGCCGCTTGTACCGCCTTCAGGTACGTGGTGACCGCGGAGTAATCAGCCGCGTGAAGACTCGTTGGCATCTTCTTCGTCTTGGCGAAGAAGCGCTGTGCCCAGGCGCGCGTTGTAGCGTCCTTGTTCCAGTACCAGCTATCGGTTGCGACCAGGCCTTGCGCGGTTTCGAGGCCGAGGCTGTGGATGTCCGAGAGGAAGATCAGGAGCGCCGCGACCTTCATCGTCTTGGTGATGCCGAATTCCTTCGCGGCCTTGATCGAGTTGATCGTGTCGCCGCCAGCGTTCGCCAGACCGAGCACCTGCGCTTTCGACGATTGCGCCTGCAACAGGAAGGACGAGAAGTCAGAGGCCGACAACGGATGACGGACCGCGCCGAGCACCTGGCCGCCGTTCGCCTTCACCACATCCGACGTGTTCTTTTCCAGCGCCTTGCCGAACGCATAATCGGCCGTCAGGAAGAACCACGTCTTGCCGCCCTGCTTCGTCACGGCCGATCCCGTGCCCTTGGCGAGCGCCATGGTGTCGTACGCGTAGTGAACCGTGTACGGCGTGCACTGCTCGTTGGTCAGGTTGTCCGCGCCCGCACCAATGTTGATGTAGGGGATATGCTTTTCGCCCGCGACTTGATTCGTCGACAGCGCGGTTGCCGAATTCGTACCGCCAATGATCACGTTCACGCCATCGCGGTCAATCCATTCACGCGCTCGCGATGCTGCAATATCCGCCTTGTTCTGGTGATCCGCGTAGACGAGTTCGATCGGCTTGCCGTTCACCTTGCCGCCGAAATCCGCAATTGCCATGCGGATGGCTTCGAGGCCACCCTGCCCGTCGATGTCCGCATACAGGCCGGACAAGTCCGTGATATAGCCGATCTTCACCGTGTCGCCCGGGGCCGCCTGGACGTTGCCCGCCATCAGCGAAGCTGTGGCCGTGGCAACCGCAAGGCAGAGTCCCGACAGGCGCGCGAGGGTCTTCTTCTTCATTACAGTCTCCGTTGAGTTGTTGTTCTTGCGGTTGGCCGCATGCTGATGCGTTGAACGTGCGTTGAGTGTGCGTTGAGCGTTTTCAAACCCCGAGCAGCTCGTGCAGCACCGGCATTTTCGTGTCGAGTTCGCCGGAGTCGAAATGCTCGACGATCTTCCCGTGCTCCATGACATAAAAGCGATCGGCGAGTGGTGCGGCAAAACGAAAATTCTGTTCGACCATCACGATGGTGTAGCCGCGCGCCTTCAGCATCATGATCATCCGCGCGAGCGTCTGAACGATGACAGGCGCAAGCCCTTCCGAAATTTCATCGAGCAGCAGCAGGTTCGCGCCGGTACGCAGGATGCGCGCGACCGCCAGCATCTGCTGTTCGCCGCCCGACAACCGCGTGCCCTGGCTGTTGCGACGTTCCTTGAGATTGGGGAACATCGAATAGATTTCATCGATCGACATGGCGTCTTTCGCCGGGCCTACAAGCGGCGGCAGAAGCAGGTTCTCTTCGCACGAGAGGCTTGAAAAGATGCCGCGTTCTTCCGGGCAATACCCCACGCCGTAGTGCGCGATCTTGTGCGTCGACATGCCGACCGTTTCATGTCCGCCGATACGAATCGACCCCGTGCGACGACCGGTCAGGCCCATGATGGCGCGCAGCGTTGTCGTGCGGCCTGCGCCGTTGCGTCCGAGCAGCGTGACAACTTCGCCTCGATGCACGGTCAGGTCCACGCCGTGCAGGATGTGCGATTCACCGTACCAGGCTTGCGTGCCGACGAGCTCCAGCGCCGGCTCCTGAGTCGATGCTTCGCGCGATTGTTCTGCGCGGCGTTCTTCCACGATCGTGCTCATGCGTGCGCTCCGGCGAGCGCTGCGTCGGCGCTGCCCATGTAGGCTTCCATCACCAGCGCGTTCTTCGATACCTCTGCATAGCTGCCCTCGGCCAGCACTTCGCCGCGTTGAAGGACGGTGATGGTGTCCGAGATGCCCGCGATCACGTTCATGTTGTGTTCGACCATGAGGATCGTGCGTCCCGCTGATACTTTCTTGATCAGCGCCGTCACACGGTCGACGTCTTCGTGACCCATGCCTTGCGTGGGTTCATCGAGGAGCATGAGTTCGGGTTCCATCGAAAGCGTGGTGGCGATTTCGAGTGCACGTTTGCGGCCATAGGAAAGTTCGACCGTAGTGGTATCGGCGAAATCGGTCAGGCCGACCTGGGTGAGGAGGTCCATGGCGCGGTCGTTGAGTGCGTCGAGGACGCGTTCGCTTTTCCAGAACTTAAACGATGTACCGAGTGAGCGTTGCAAACCGATGCGTACGTTCTGCATCACTGTCAGATGCGGGAATACAGCGGAAATCTGGAATGAGCGGATGACGCCGCGACGGGCGATTTGCGCGGGGCGTTCGCCGGTGATGTCGATGCCATTGAAGACGATTTGTCCTGCGGTGGGTTCGAGGAACTTGGTGAGCAGGTTGAAGCAGGTTGTTTTGCCCGCGCCGTTGGGGCCGATCAATGCGTGGATGGAGCCGCGCCGCACGCGCAGGTTCACGCCGTTGACGGCGGTGAAGCCTTTGAACTCTTTTGTCAGGCCGCGGGTTTCCAGAATCGTATCGCCGAGAATCATGTCCCCTTCCGTGCTTTGTTTGAGCCTTTGTTTCAGCTTCAGCTCGGCGCGCTTTTGGCGCATGCCCCGTGATTTTGCTGGCGGTATTGGTCTGGGTGATTGCGCTGGTGCTGTTGCACTTCTTGCGTGCTGCACAATGGTGATGCAGACCTGCGGTGCATCAAGCGCGCACGCCTTATTGTCGCGCCAATGATGCAGCGCAATCATCGGGATTTGCACTTAGTTTTAAGGAGGTTTTTTCGTTCGCACGGGGATTTCGTTCGCACCGGTGGACGGTTTTGGCGGTGTTTCGGGTTAGGGGGCCGGGGCGGCCGGGGTTGCTGAGTTAGCGGTTGGGGTTGGTCGGGGTTGGTCGGGGTTGCTGGGTTAGCGGTTGGAGTTGGTGCTGGGGTGCCAGGTTCCGGGGTTAGCGGTCAGGGTCTATGCTGGGTTGGTGCTTTCGGCCTTAGCGGTCTGCGAGAGTCGGATTTTCTCTTTATCACTATTAGCCACTGTGCGTGGCAGCACGTCATTTCTTTGTCCAAAGCGACAAAGAAACGAAGCAAAGAAAGCGCTTTAACCGCGCTACCCTAAGTGTCCACAGCGTGCAGTTTTCATTCATGGGTGCCCCAAAAGCACGGTGCTCGCCAGCACCACGGATGTGTGAAACCCTCCTTCTCGCGAATCCTGACACGAACACGCTTCGCCCCGTACGCTCTCGGGCAAGCACAATTGCCAATGAACCCGCACGGCCTCACACGCATTCGCTGCCGCGTTTCTTGGTGCGTTGGCCGAGCACGCGCTGCTTTTTTTGTGGGCTACACGGGCGAACGCATATTTACGGCTTCACGTCTTGTTGAGTTAGCGGCGCGGTCTGCGCGTTGTCTTCGTGGCTACGGCCCCATGCATCTTTGCGGCCGCGTTTCTTGGCGGGTTGGCGACGTGGTTCGGGGCGCGTACATATTTGGAGGGAGGTCGTCCGCGGATAGCGCGGGGTGCCCCTTGGGCAGGTTCAATCACTGGTGGCGAAGCGTGTGGGTATCCGTGTTCGGAGAAGGAGGGGTTCACACATCCGTGGCTCTGGCGAGCACCGTGCTTTTGGGGCACCTATGAATGAAAACTGCACGCTGTGGACACTTAGGGTAGAGCGGTTAAAGCGTTTTCTTTGCTTCGTTTCTTTGTCGCTTTGGACAAAGAAATGACGTGCCGCCACGCACAGTGGCTAACAGTGATAAAGAGAAAATCCGACTCTCGCAGACCACTAACACCGAAAGCAGCAACCCGGCATTGACCCCGACCGCTAACGCTAGAACCCACCACCCCAGCACTGACCCCGACCGCTAACCCAGCAACCTAACCCAGAAACACCCCAAAACCCCGTCCACCGGCGCGAGCGAAATCAACTAGACTATTCCGTCCACCGGCGCGAGCGAAAACAAAAACCGTCGATCGGCGCGAATCATCTCGCTAGCCCGCTCAGCGATCATCAACGTCGGGGAATTCGTGTTGCCAGAGGTAATCGTCGGCATCACCGATGCATCGACCACCCGCAACCCGCTCACCCCAATCACGCGCAACCGCCCATCAACAACGGCCGCCGGATCGTTATCCGCCCCCATCCGACACGTACCCACCGGATGAAAAATAGTCGTCCCGACTTTCCCCGCCGCAACAGCAAGCTCCGCGTCCGTCTGAAACGCCGTTCCCGGCAAAATCTCCTCCGGCGAATACTTCGCCAACGCCGGCGCGCTCACAATCCGCCGAGTCAAACGCAACGCATTGACCGCAACCTCACGATCACGATCAGTCGACAAATAATTAGGCGCAATCAAAGGCGCATCCCGCGCATCCGGCGTCGCAATATGAACACTCCCCCGCGACGTCGGCCGCAACGGACACACCGAAGCCGTGAACGCATTGAACGAATGCAACGGCTCCCCAAACCGGTCAAGCGACAACGGCTGCACGTGATACTCCACATCCGGCCGCGTAATGGTCAAATCATCCGGATTGGACTTCGCAAACGCCCCCAGTTGCGACGGCGCCATCGACATCGGCCCGCTTCGCGTCAACATGTACTGCAAGCCAATCCACGCCTTACCCCACCAATGCGCCGACAACGTGTTCAACGTCCGCACGCCATGCACTTTGTAAGCCATCCTAAGCTGTAGATGATCCTGCAAATTCTCCCCAACACCCCGCAGGTCCTGCACGACATCGATACCCAGTTGCTGCAGCCGCGCCCCATTCCCAATACCGGACAACTCCAGCAATTGCGGCGAATTCACCGCGCCCGCACTCAGAATCACTTCGCATCGCGACTTGGCCAGATAGTCGGTGTCGCCACCACGATATTCCACGCCCACGCAACGCTTGCCCTCCATCACCAGCCGCTGCGTATGAGCACCCGTGATGATGGTGAGATTGGGCCGCTTCATCGCCGGCCGCAAAAATGCCTTCGATGCATTCCACCGGATCCCGCTGCGCTGGTTCACATCGAAGTAACCAACACCCGTGTTGTCGCCACGATTGAAATCGTCAGTAGCAGGAAGACCGCTCTCCTGAGCCGCCTGCGCGAATGTTTCCAGCACCTTCCACTTCAACCGCTGTTTCTCGACACGCCATTCGCCCCCGGCGCCATGCCATTGATTCCCACCGCCGTGGTGATCTTCACTGCGCTTGAACACCGGCAACACCGAATCCCAGGACCAGTCGCGGTCCCCGGTAACGCGGGCCCAGTCGTCGTAATCCTCGCGCTGCCCACGCATGTAGATCATGCCGTTGATCGACGAACAACCGCCCAGCACGCGGCCTCGCGGATACGAAAGCGATCGCCCATCGAGTCCGGCTTCAGCCTGCGTCTTGTATAGCCAGTCGGTGCGCGGATTGCCAATGCAATACAGATATCCGACCGGCACGTGAATCCAGTGGTAGTTGTCCCTGCCGCCGGCTTCCAGCAGCAGCACACTCACATCGGCGTCTTCGGTCAGCCGATTGGCAAGCACGCACCCCGCCGTTCCCGCACCCACGATGATGTAATCAAATTCGCCTTCAAGCTTGCGCGCATCCTGTTTCATCTGTGTCTCCTGCCCAAGCCGCTTCAAACGGCTTCGCTCTATCCCAAACGCACAAAGTACTGCGGACGCAGTGCAGCAATCCAATCAGATATCTTCAACAGCTTTATAAGCTGGGCTAATATCAGGCATGGACCTGACTCTTCTCCGCGCTTTTGTCACCGTCGCCCGCGAAGGCAATCTCACGCGCGCGGCCGTGTTGTTGCACGTGTCGCAGCCCGCCGTCAGCTTGCAGATCAAGAACCTGCAGGAGACGCTGGGCGTCACGTTGTTCTCGCGAACGTCGCATGGCCTGATCCTCACGCGCGACGGTGAAGCCCTCCTGCCCCACGCGGAGCGAGCCCTGACGGCCGCAAGCGAGGTCCGGCGCGTGGCCGCCGCGCTTCGGCATGAGGTCAGTGGCCGCCTGACCATCGGGACGATCCTCGATCCCGAATTCCTGCGTCTGGGCGGCTTCTTGCGGGCGCTCGTGGAAACGTATCCGCGCATCGAAACCGCTTTGCGGCATGGCATGTCAGGCTGGGTGCTCGAGCGCATCAAGGCGCGCGATCTCGATGTGGGGTTTTATATCGGCGATCCTGCAATCGATGAACCCCGCGATCCGGAGCGCTTTCATGTCGTACAGTTGAAGCCGTATCTGTATCGCGTGCTGGCGCCGGCGGGCTGGAAGGAGCGCGTGAACCGGCCCGATCGCGCAGAAGGTGGGGCAATTGGCTGGGTGGCGCTGGCCCGGCTGCCCTGGATCTGGACGCCGGCGGAATCGGCTCATAACCGCTTGCTCACGCGGATCTTCGACGCCCACGGGGTCCAGCCGGTCAAAGTCGCGGAAGTGGACCAGGAGCCATCAATGCTCGATCTGGTCAAGTCGGGCGTGGGCCTGACACTCGTGCGCGATTCCATCGCGCTGGCTGAAGCGCATGCGCACGCGCTGACTATCGTGGAGGGCGTCACGGTGCCTACCCAGCTTTCGTTCATCGTGCTGGCGGAGCGCCGCGAGGAGCCGAGTATCGCGGCGGCGTTACGTCTGATTGAAGATCAATGGGCGACCTAGTCGCCTGAACAACCGTTATGAACGTCATGACCGGAAGCCGATGAATCTTCCGGTCATCAAATTTTGTTAGTCTGAGGGACGCGCATCTGGCGCCCACGTGAACAGGAAATCCAACATGGCACGCAATATCGAAATCAAGGCTCGCGCGCATCAGTTCGACCAGCTTCTGGCGCGCGCAGCAGCGCTGGCCAGCGAACCGCCGATGATCTACCGCCAGCAGGATTTTTTCTACGATGTGCCAAACGGCCGCCTCAAACTGCGTCAATTCGACGACAACACGCCGGCCGAACTGATTTTCTATCAACGCGACGACCGCGACGGCCCGAAGGTGTCGTATTACTCGCGCAGCCCGGTCACCAACCCCGAAGCTACCCACGCTCTGCTCGCACAGGCGCTGAACACGCGCGGCATCGTGAATAAGGAGCGGCATGTTTATATCGTCGGGCGCACACGGATTCATCTGGACCGCGTGGACGGACTGGGCGATTTCATCGAACTGGAAGTGCTGCTCGCCCAGGATGACGACGAAGCCGGCGGCGAAAAGGAAGCAGAGGAATTGTTTGCGAAGCTTGGCGTGTCGGCGAGCGACCTTGTGCCGGTCGCGTATGTCGATCTGCTGAGCGAGCCGGCTTAATCGGCGGAATCGGGCGGAGTGGCTGCGAGATGTCCCAGCGGCAGCGGCCCGTTGCGCTTGAATGTGGTCAGCACGATATTGGAGCGCACGCTGTCCACTCCAGGAACTCGCATCAGTTTTTTCATGACGAACGTTGACAGCGCGTTCAAATCCGGCGCGACGATTCGCAACAGGTAATCTGCGTCGCCAACCGTCGCATGGCATTCGAGCACTTCGGGCAGCGCCTCGATCTGCTGCTGGAACTGGTCGATAGCGGTATCGCCGTGATGCTTCAGCTTAAGGCTCGTGAAAGCGGTCACGCCGAGGCCGAGTTTTTCGGGACGCAGCACAACCCGGTAACCATCGATCACGCCGGTCGCCTCCAGCCGTTGCAGGCGGCGACCTATCTGCGATGGCGACAGCGGCACTTCCTCGCCGAGTTGTTGATGCGTCGCGCGGCCGAAGCGCTGAAGAACGTCGAGCAGCGCGAGATCAAAGTGATCGAGGTCGACCATGTGGATATCCTGCGTGAAAAGCCGAAAGACGCAAGCTTACCGCGTGTTCTCTTGGCCGCAGGCGTGGTCCTTGCGCCCAGAATAGCCATCGCTAATGCAAAGGCAAAGAGGTCCCGACATGATCAAGAAGCTTACAACCGACGAACTGCCCGAACTTCTTGCAGAGTTAAAGCACTGGCAACTCAGCCCGGACAACGACTCGATTCTCCGAAGTTTCAAGTTCGCTGATTTCAACGAGGCATTCGGTTTCATGACCCGCGTGGCAATAAAAGCGCAGGAAATGGATCACCATCCAGAATGGTCGAATGTGTACAACAAGGTGGAAATCACCCTCTCGACGCATACGGCAAAAGGTCTGACAGAACGCGATATAACGCTCGCGCGATTCATCGATTCCATAACCTGAAGCGCCTGAAATCCGCTTACCAACCTGACTACTGCGACAAATGCGTAACAGCCGTATTACAGACGATGACATTCAAAATCCGCAATAAGCGAGCTGGGAAAAGCCTGTACGGGACCAAAACTCACTTATTCGAAAGCAGAAACAAAGGTGTTTGCAAGTCTGCGGCAATGAAATCTTTCAACGAGAAAGAAAACCGCTCATACAGGCGTAAGCTTTCACAAGGCCTTATGCGTTCTGACGACTCCAGTCCATCGGCGGCACAGACCGACACTGTACAATCAGCAGCGCATACGGTTTGGACAGTCCGTTTATCTCTTTCAACGACCGAATTCGTCGCCACGGGGACCAAGCGGACGTGCTGGAAACCGGCCGCGGGGTGGCGTCCGCGAAGCAGGGAATTCCGGCGTATCCGGCCGCAGGAGAATCGCTGCACAGTGAGGCGCGTGCAGCGTTTGGCGTAAAAAGATTGCTGATATAACTCGGACGGCGCCGCGGTAAAGAAAGGTAGGCAATTCCGGCTGGCGGCCGCGACGCACAATCGAGCCCAACCCATCGTATAAGAGCGACTTCCATGCGAATCCTTCTGATCGAAGACGACCGCCCCATCGCGCGCGGCATTCAAAGTAGCCTTGAACAAGCCGGCTTTACCGTCGATATGGTCCACGACGGCATTTTCGCGGAGCAGGCGCTCACGCAAAATCGCCATGAATTGGTGATTCTCGATCTCGGCTTGCCGGGTATCGACGGCATGACGCTGTTGTCACGTTTCCGCCAGGGCAATCGTCATACGCCAGTGATTATCCTGACCGCGCGTGACGAACTGCATGACCGCGTCCAGGGCCTGAACAGCGGCGCCGACGACTACATGCTCAAACCGTTTGAACCCGCCGAACTCGAAGCGCGCATTCGTGCCGTGATGCGCCGCAGCGGCCCGCATGGCGATGTACCGCGTCCGGAAGTATCGCTGGGCGGCTTGCGCCTGTCGGGTGTGGATCGCCGCATTTTCAACGACGAAAAACCGCTGGAATTGTCGCCGCGTGAATTCGCCGTGCTCGAAATGCTGTTGCTGCGACACGGCCGTGTGGTCAGCAAAGCGCAGTTGCAGGATCACCTGACGCACTTCGGCGGCGATCTCGGCGACACCGCCATTGAAGTCTACGTGCACCGGGTTCGCAAGAAACTCGAAAACTGCCGCGTGGAAATCGTGACGGTGCGAGGTTTCGGCTACTTGCTGCAGGAAATCCGGCAGGCCGCGTAAGCGGTTTGTCGATGGCATAACCAGCCTGACGAGCGGTAACCAGCACCTTGCGATTCCCTCCCCGGCGCACGCCCGACGAACGTTTCGACCGCGCCGACTGGCTGCACCTGGCGCGCTCGGCAACCCCGTCTGCGAGCGTGCCGCCCAGCCTGCGCCGCTCGCTGTTGCGCCGCCTTGCCGCGCCGCTGTCGCTGCTCGCGTTAATGAGCGGATTGATGGCGTACTGGCTTGCGTGGCAATACACGCAGCACGTGGTCGACCGCTCGCTGGCCGATCTCGCCACGGCTATCTCCAAGCAAATCCAGCTAGCGGGCGTCGACGCACCGCTCACGGTGCCGCCGCTCGCCCGCGCGATGTTCTCCGATCCCGTTGAACAACTGATCTACCGGATCAGCGACGGCGATAGCGAGATCGCCGGCGAACCCGATCTGCCGCTGACCGGTACGAACGTGCGCCGGATTCACTACGCCTATGTCTTTGAGACGAACTTCCAGGGCACGAGCGTGCGTGCGGCGCAGGTGCGTGTGGACCAGACGCACGGCAATCCGATCGTTGTGGAAGTGGCGCAGCGCGTGGGCTCGCGGTATCGGATAGCGGTCGAGTTCATGGTCGCGATCATGATGCCGCTGCTGCTCCTGCTGCTGGCCGGCTGGGTGATCGTATGGCGCGTGGTGAACCAGCAGCTCAACCCGCTGACCGATCTCGCCGATACCCTCAACCGGCAGACCCATATGTCGCTGGAACCGGTCGACGAATCTTTTGTTCCCATCGAAATTCGTCCTTTGACGAGCGCGATGAACGCCCTGCTCGACCGCCTGAAAACGGCGCTGGACGGACAGCGCAAATTTATCGCCGATGCCGCCCATCAGTTGCGTACGCCGCTCACCGCCGTGAAGCTGCACGCCGAGCAGGCGGCGAGCGCCAAGGACCCGGCGAAGGTGCTGGAAGCGGTCAAGGAACTGCGGGCATCGGCGGATCGGGCTGTGCGTTTGTCGAATCAGCTGCTCTCGCTCGCCCGCGCCGAGCCGGGTGAACAAGCGGCGCGTTTCACCGACTTCGATTACGCCACGCTCGCGTTCGAAACCGGCGCCGAATGGGTGCCGCGCGCGCTGGCTGTGCGTGTCGACATGGGCTTCCAGCGTCTCGACGATCCCGATAACGAACATCCCCTGATCGTGCGCGGCAATCTCGTGCTGGTGCGCGAGGTGATCGGCAATCTCATCGATAACGCGCTGAAATACGTGCCCACCTCGCGGGCCGAAGGCGCGCGCGTGACCGTTACGGTGACGCAGACTGTCGAAGAAACCGGCCGGAGGATGGGCGAAATCGTGGTGGAAGATAACGGCCCGGGCGTGCCTCTGGAACAGCAGCCGGATCTGTTCAAGCGCTTTTTTCGCGGCGATGGCCACGGCGTGGAAGGCGGCGCCGGACTGGGTCTCGCGATCGTCCACGACATCATGGTCCTGCACAATGGCAGTGTGCATTACGAAGATGCTCCAGCGCCCGAAGGCGGCGCGCGCTTCATCGTACGGATGCCTTTGAAAACGGCATAGAAAAACGCCACGGAGGAAACCTGCCGTGGCGTTTTTTTTGCTGACACGCTCTACGAAAGCCCTACTTTTTCTTCTTCAACGCCAGCATGGTGCCGCGACACTTTTTGGCGCCGCAGCGGCATTCGTATTCCTGCTTGAGCTTCTTCGTGATGCGACCGTCGATGACGAGACCGTAGTCGTAGTACAGCTCTTCATCTTCCTTGATCGCACGCAGCGCGTGGATGAACACGCGCCCTTCCTTCTCTTCGGCTTCGCAATTCGGCGCGCACGAATGGTTGATGTAGCGTGCGCTGTTGCCGTCGACCTTGCCGTCAATCACTTTGCCGTTTTCGAGCGCGAAATAGAACGTATGGTTCGGCTCGTCCGGGTTGTGCGGATGACGGCGCAACGCCTCTTTCCACGAAATGCGTTCGCCTTTGTACTCGATTATCCGTTCGCCTTTGGCGAGCGGCATCGCGGCGAACACGCCCTTGCCGTGTATGCCCGAACGGCGGACGGCGACCCTCCGTGAACTCATCGAATGAATCCTTTAAAACGAATCGGTTTGGCTTAGCAGACGCTTGAACTTCGCCTCGTCCCGGTTTCACGCGAACGGTGACGAACCGGAACGTGGATTAAAAAAACGCGGCGGCCTGAATGCGAGGCGCCGCCGCGTTGCTGTCCTTCTCATTGCGCTGGTTGCTTCGGTTGCTTCATGTGCTGCAATTCACTGTCCTTCGCCGCCCGCGTGAGGGTGAAACCATGCGGGCGAACAACGGCATCGTACACGTTAGGCGCGCACGAGTTCAACCGCTCCATAAATTCGAGCCGCGAGTTTCAGCGCTGACCGAACGAGATATCGCCGAACAACGCTTTTTGTTCGCGCGGCTGCGAGCGCCAGTATTGCGGCGGCGCTTCGACGGTCGCACCCAGTTGCGCGGCCGCGTGCCACGGCCAGCGCGGATTGTAGAGCAGCGCACGCGCCAACGCGACGAGATCCGCCTCGCCCGACTCAATAATTTCTTCGGCATGCTGCGGGTCGGTGATAAGACCCACGCCCATGGTATTCACGCCCGTCGCTTCCTTGATGGCCTTTGCGAACGGCAGCTGATAACCCGGCGACAGCGGAATTTTTTGCAGCGGTGAAACACCACCCGACGACACATCGATCCAGTCCACCTTGTGTTTCTGCAACTCCTTCACGAACACGATGGTCTGCTCGATATCCCAGCCGCCTTCCACCCAATCCGATGCCGACACACGCAGGCCGACGGGTTTATCGGCGGGAAAAGCGGCGCGCACGGCGTCGAAGACTTCGAGCGGAAAACGCATGCGGTTTTCGAGCGAGCCGCCGTATTCATCGGTGCGCTGGTTGGCGAGCGGTGAGAGAAACTGATGCAGCAGATAACCGTGGGCCGCGTGCACTTCGAGTGCGTCCAGGCCCAGGCGCGCGGCGCGCTTCGCTGTCGCCACGAAGGCTTCGCGTATGCGGATCAGGCCGGCTGCGTCGAGGGCTAGCGGCGGTGTTTCGCCTTCCTTATGCGGAATCGCCGATGGGGCCGAGGGCATCCAGCCGCCTTCTGACACGGGGATCAGTTGACCGCCTTCCCAAGGCACCGCGCTCGACGCTTTGCGGCCCGCGTGGCCGAGTTGCATCGTGATGGCGATGTGTGAATATTTTCGAATGGCGTCGATGACGGGTTTGAGCGCGGCTTCAGTCACGTCGTCCCAGAGGCCGAGGTCGCCGGGGGTGATGCGGCCATCGGGTTCGACTGCGGTTGCTTCGAGGCAGAGCATGCCGGCGCCCGAGAGCGCGAGGTGTCCGAGGTGGATCATGTGCCATGCGGTGGCTTCGCCGCGTTCGGCAGAGTATTGGCACATCGGTGAGACCACGATGCGGTTCGGAAGCGTCACGCCTCGCAGCGTGAAGGGCGAAAACAGAGCGCTCATGGGAGGGTTTCCGGAGGAAAAGGGCGTTTCAGAATAGCACTTTGAGGGCGGGCCGTTCGCACTCGGGGTTTTGGTTTTGGGGGCGTGTTCTGTTCTGGGGGTTGGTGGTCAGGGGTCAGGGTGCTTGGCTCTGGGGGTAGTGGTCGGGGTCAATGCCGGGTTGGTGCTTTCGGCGTTAGTGGTCTGCGAGAGTCGGATATTCTCTTTATCACTATTAGCCACTGTGCGTGGCGGCACGTCATTTCTTTGTCCAAAGCGACAAAGAAACGAAGCAAAGAAAACGCTTTTACAACCCGCTACCCTAAGTGTCCACAGCGTGCAGTTTTCATTCATAGGTGCCCCAAAAGCACGGTGCTCGCCAGAGCCACGGATGTGTGAAACCCTCCTTCTCGCGAATCCTGACACGAACACGCTTCGCCCCGTACGCTCTCGGGCAAGCACCATTGCCAAGGAACCCGCGCGGCCTCACGCGTTCTGGCTGCCGCGCTCTTCGCGTGTCAGCTACGTGGTCTGACGGTTATGTCCGTAGGTCACGGCACCACGCGTGTTGCTGCTCCAGTTTTGGTGAGTTACCCGCGTGGTCACCACAGTTATTTGCGTGGGGACGGCCTTACGCATCTTCGCGACCTCGTTTCCAGCAGGGTTGGCGACATGGTTCGAGGCGTGTACACATTTGGAGGGAGGTTATCCGCGGATAGCGCGGGGTGCTCCTTGGGCAGGTTCAATCACTGGTGGCGAAGCGTGTGGGTATCCGTGTTCGGAGAAGGAGGGGTTCACACATCCTCCGCTCTGGCGAGCACCGTGCTTTTGGGGCACCTATGAATCAAAACTGCACGCTGTGGACACTTAGGGTAGCGTGGTTTAAAAGCGCTTTCTTTGCTTCGTTTCTTTGTCGCTTTGGACAAAGAAATGACGTGCCGCCACGCACAGTGGCTAACAGTGATAAAGAGAAAATCCGACTCTCGCAGACCACTAACGCCGAAAGCAGCAACCCGGCATTGACTCCGACCACTAACGCCAGAACCGACCACCCCAGCACCAACCCCGACCACTACCCCCAAAACCTAACACCCGTCCACCAGCGTGAGCGAAAACCTCTATTTCGCTGGCTCAAAGCGGTCCAGCCATTCGCCAAAAATCTTCCGCGCGGCGCGCTCCAACGCCGGTCCATGCCGAACCGTATCGGCGCGTAAGGCGGTCACCGTCGTCCCGCATTCCGCCACTTCACCCGGATACGCGACAAGCCAACTTTCAAACCGGTCGACCAGGATTTCCGGATGGCATTGCAAGCCCAGAACGTGATCGCCCCAACTGAAAGCCTGATTCTCGCAAACATCTGTAGATGCAAGCCGCGTAGCGCCATCGGGAAGATCAAAGGTATCGCCATGCCAATGGAGAACCGGTGTCGGCTGATCATCCACATCGAAATGCCGCAAAGCAGAAGCCCGTCCCGCTTCGGTCAACGTCAACGCCTTCCAGCCGAGTTCCTTTTGCGCCGCCGGATAAACCTTCGCCCCGAGCGCCCGGGCAATCAACTGCGCACCCAGGCAGATGCCAATAGTCGGCAACCCCGCCGCAATGCGCTTTTCCAGCATCGCGAGCAACGGATTCAAATGGGGAAACAGCGCGTCGTCGTAAGCGCCGATCGGGCCGCCAAGGACGACCATTAACGATGTATCGAGCGGATTAGGAGCGTCGATGCGAGCGCGCCCCACATCGAGATAACGTACCAGTTGGCCACGATCGCCCAGCACCAGTTCCAGGCTGCCAAGATCTTCGAAATAGACGTGGCGTATCGCCAGGACTTCACGTTTCATCGGCGGTCATCCAGGAGAGCGGGCAAGCTGGGATCAGTACGCGCGGCATCCGGCCGCGCACAAGGGAGAGGCGCAGTCGAGCAGCCAGCGCACCGCCAACGGGCGCGCGGCTCGAATAGTCTAACCGAGACCGGCGTGCTTCGCGCTCAGGGCGCGAAGCACGGACGGCGAACGTGAAGCTTCAGGCAGCGACGCTTACGCGACCTGCGCGAAGATCTTCCAGTTCTTCTTCTGCTTGGCGAGATCGCCTTCTTCGTATACCGAACAATCGAGACGCAGGTCGGTATCGGCCATGTCGATGTTCAGCAACGCGCAGTGATGCGGCGTCTTCTTCGGGTTCTTGCTCGCTTCGAGGTGCGTGCAGCTCAGGCACATGCGGTGCGGCGGAATCTGCTGCACCACTTCGAGCTGTCGAATGGTCTTGAGCAAGCTGCGGTACAACTGCGACTGCTCATCGACTTTCAACGTGCCGACCGCCTTCGACAAGAACTCCGGCCATACCAGCGCCTTCTTGGCTGCCGTCTTTCCGCGTGCGGTCAGGCGTACTGCCAGCGCGCGCCCGTCGTCCAGCGCGCGGCGCTTTTCGACCAGACCCTTGCCTTCCAGCGTGCTGACGGCATCGCTCGTGGTCGCGGCGGTCAACGCCGTTTCCCGTGCGATCTCGCCAAGCCGCATTGGACCGCGCCGCTGCATCAGCAACACGAGAATTTCGCCCTGGGTCGGCGTCAAGCCCGCACCCTCAGCCCATTCCCACGCCTGGCTACGCATCGCCGTGCTCAACCGCAGCAAACCATGGGTCACCCGCCCTGTGGCCTGCTCTCCATATACGCCTTCGCTCATAGTCGTTCGCTTCGTCTTTCTTGATGCTTATCTGATGGTTCGGCAACGGCTCGAAACCGGTAAAACGTCAGACCCCGCTCGTTTTACCCAAGCCGCTGCAGGCTCAATCGCCGGCATATCCGACCGGCGAATCCTTTCGTATCAACTACCGTCTCAAAATTCGGGCGATCAAACCGATACAGCTAGTTCGTCGTCCGGATAAGGACATCTATGTTTCTTCGCGGCGCCTGTTCTAGACCGTCCAGCGCTTCATTTGTTTCACCGGCCGTGCTTCCCCCTACCGGTAAAACCGACATTCTAAGCGACTGGAACCAAACGTACACCTTAGTTATTCACAAAACACTGTGGATAACACCGTGGATAACCACATTATTCGATGTGCGCCGATTCTTGATAACCCCCCGGCGTGCAAATCCGCCAAATTGTTATCCCTCGAAACCCCGTTCGATGCAAGGCTCCACACCGTAGTTATGCGCACTCCAAACTGTTGAGTTTGTGGAGATTTTATCGGTTGTCCACAGAATTGCACGATGCTTGTTAACTACTATTACGTATGTATACGAACTCATGACAGTAAACCTTGGAGGTAGCTTATCGGCATCGGCCTGAAAGAAAATGACGAAAAAAAACCTGCCGGGGAGCAGGTTTTTTTTCGGGAGGCGATCAAGGCCGCTGGAACCAAGGGCGATCGATCACTCGCGCCACTGCAGACATTGCTGGCGCACAGCTTCGTGCAGCGACCGCTCGCGATCGAAAACACCGCGCAACCAGGTTGCGTCGTTCATGTTGCTGCGGGCGATATCGCCGACCTGACGCAGCGCTTCGTTCGAACCAAGCGCGTCAGCGTGAGGCGCGATCACGTCAAGCGTAGCCAGGATGTCTTCGGCAATCGTGCGGCGCTCGCCCGTTTGCGGATCGATGCAACTGCCCTCCAGGCCGAAGCGGCAAGCCTCGAACCGGTTGAACGTGTAGACGAGATAGTCGTCCTCTTTCAGCGTCAGGGGTTTATCGAGCAGCAGGTAGCGCGCGAGCGTCTGGATGTAGCAGGCAATGGCCGCTGCGCGATCAACCGACAACGGCGTGTCCATCACCCGGACTTCGATCGTGCCAAAACCCGGCTTCGGCCGGATGTCCCAGTAGAAATCTTTCATGCTGTTGACCACGCCGGTGCTCACCATCTTTGAGAAATATTCCTCGAAGCTGTCCCACGTGAGCGTGAACGGCGCGCGCCCGGACAGCGGAAATGCAAAGACAGAATTGAGGCGAGCGGAATGAAAGCCGGTATCGACGCCCTGCACGTACGGCGACGAAGCCGACAACGCAATGAAGTGCGGAATAAAGCGCGACATGGAATGCAGCAGGAACAACGCACTGTCCGGGTCCGGGCAGCCAATGTGCACATGCTGGCCGAATACCGTGAACTGCTTCGCGAGGTAACCGTAGAGCTCGGAAAGGTACTGAAAGCGCGGGGTATCGAAGATCTGGCGGTCGCTCCACTGCTGGAAGGCGTGCGTGCCACCGCCACACAGCCCGACGTTGAGGTGGTCAGCAGCGGCCACCAGGGTGTCACGGATGGCACGGAGGTCCGTTACGGCCTGTTCATGCGTCGTACAGATGCCCGTGGACAACTCGATCATGCTTTCCGTGATCTCCGGCGTGATGCTGCCAGGGATCTTTTCGTCCTTGACGAGCCGCATGAGATCGGAGGCGGCCTTGGTCAGGTCGTAGTCGTGCGTGTTGACGACCTGGATCTCGAGTTCGACGCCGAAGGTGAACGGCTCCGAGTTGATGAAAGGTTCGAGTGACATGGTGCCTCTTGATTGACAAAGCCTGGGGCGCCGGCCGACACCTTATCGGCACGACGCGCCCGATAAGCCGGGTAACGTGCTCAAGCGCTCAAAGACCCGTTCAATGACACGCCGGCGACCCGATAAAAATGAGAAAAAGACAGGATAAAACGCTGCTTAGCCCTTGCTTGAACGCTACTCGCGCCGTTCGCCGATCGCCGACAAACTGCGATACACGAGAAACGGCGTAACAATTTGCAGCACGACGATCGAGCACATGACGATTGCCCGCAGCGTCGGGTCGTAGTCGGGATACAGCACGTACATATCGTCGACGAGCAGGTACGCGAGCGCCGACATCGGCGTCAACGCGACCCCGAGCGCCGCGCCCTGTTTCCAGTTGAGACCGCTTGGTTTGGCGAAGATCAATACGCCGACCAGCTTGCCAACGAAACGCGCCACGATCAGCGCCAGCGCAGCCAGACCGCCCAGCGCGATATCGCGCCATTCGAACGATGTCAACGTCAACGCGAACAAAATCACCGTCAGCAACCAGCCTGCCGTGCCGAAATGTGTCGGCCAGAGTTGCGGCCGCTCGTTCGAATTCTTCACGATGATGCCAGCCGCCAGCAGCGCAAGAATGGTCGACAGCTTGAACACATGCGCGATCGCGATCGCGAGCAACACGAGACCGAATAGCGCGACGAACGAGTGCTCGTCGTTGGTATTCAGCCGCCGGTACAGCAGATTGCAGGCCAGCGCGAGCAGCAGCGCGAGCAAAAGCGAACCGAGCAACAGATAAAGCGGCTGGACGATCGTCGCGAGCGTGTTGCCGTAGATCTCTTGGTGCAGCACGCCGGCCGCGAGTTTTTCGACGATCACCGCGTACATGCTGTTGAGCGCGGTCAGCGTGAGCAATCGTTGTGTGACCTGGCCTTCCGCGCGTAGTTCGGTACGCAGTTGAATGACCATGGCCGGTGACGTTGCCATGGCAATTGCGGCAATTACAACTGACGGCATGGTCGGCACTTTGCACAGCGTCAGCGCGATCAATACGAAACCGAACGTGAGCGTGCTTTCCGCAATGCTCGACAAGATCAGATAAGGATTGCGGCGAATCCAGCGCAAGTCGAGCCGGCTGCCGAGTTCGAACAGGAGCAGGCCAAGCGCGACGTCGAGCAACGGTCGCGAGATTCCTGCCGAACTGACATCGATCACACCAAAACCTGCGTTGCCCGCGATCAGGCCAATGACGGCGTAGCCCGTGATGCGCGGCAAACGCCAGGCGCGCCAGAGCAATTCACCACAGAGGCCCGCGGCAACCAGTGCAAGACCAGCCCAAAAAATGGCGTCGGGTGTGAGTGGCCAAACCGGTAAGAATGAAAAGGCCGACTTCATCGTGAGGATTTCTCCTTCGCAGCTAGTGCGGATAGACAGTGAATGGGCAGGTGATGCGCGGCAACAGTGCGCGTTGCCGGAAAGGTTCGTTGCCCGGTGATTCTTCAGGCTCCGTCAAGCCCCGTTGGGACTCGTCGGCCGATTGACAGCCGATTCGCTGGTTGGCCAGTCGGTCCGTTGCTGTCATGGCAACGGTTGCAGCGTTTTTTTCAATCCACGTTGCTCGCGAAGAGCCCGGTTTGAAGCGATAAGCCGGCAAGGCGGCCGAACGAAAGAACGGGGATTGTGCCATAGCTCCCGGCAGCACTTGTTCAACCCCTGCGCTAGTTGGAACCGAGCGGTAACAATGGGTTTCAGTGTCTCGACATAAGGAAAAATTTACCTTCAAGAGGGTCGGATTTTATTGTTGTTTCGTCTGAGACAAGGCGGTTTTTCCACTTTGAGTGCTGCCGATGACGCTTGTTTTAAGGTTTACAAGTTTTGTTTATATATACGTAGTAGTAGTTAACAAGGCCGCACGATTTCTGTGGATAACTCCATTTTCATCAGCGTTTACAAGCGCTTGAAGGACGCATAAGCAGATAGTGAACGTGTGGGCGTCCGAGGGTGAACTCCGAACAACTTCGGGCGAATTCGCGGTGCGACGAAGTTGTCCCGTTTACGCCCACAGCGAGTACACAGGTCATTCGCGCGAAATTCGCCGGGTTATCCACAGGCTGCGGTGGATAGTTTGCCGACCAATGTTTTTAGCCGAGTTCGCCTTGTCGCAATGCCCGCAGAAGGTAGCGCGCGGGGTCGATGGCGTCAGCCAGTTCACGTTCGATCGGCCACGGCTCGCCTTCGATTTGCGCCGCGATCAGCTCGGCGGCCAGTGTCGACCACACCAGTCCGCGCGAACCGAAAGCAAACGCGCCGTATAAGCCGGGCATGCGCGGCAAATCGAGCGGCCATGCGCCGGAAAGACGGGGGGCATCGGCACGGGCGGCGGTTTCATCGGCGAGGGAGCCGATCATCGGCATGCGATCGCTCGTCACCGATCGAAATGCCACGCGGCCTTCCAGCGTTTCTCGCGTTGGTTTGAACCCGGCGAGGGCCGGCAACATCATCGCGACGCGGTCCAGGTTTTCGATATGACCGGCGGCCTGGATTTGCGTATCGATGTCGTCGATATCGTAGGTCGCGCCGGTTAGCGTTCGATGCGCGCCGAGCGGCACGGCGTAGCCATCGCCGACGATGGGTACGCGCAGGCCGTCGAGCGGACTCGAGTCCAATAGCGTTAGCTGGCCGCGTACGCCGCGCGTCGGAAGGCCGTGGAGCCCGGCGAGGCGTTGCGCATCGCCGGCGTTGGCAAGGATCAAGACGGGGGCTTGGGCGAGGGTGCGGCCGGTGATGTCGAAGGCAGTCCACGTGCCGTTTTCCCGATCGATCCGCGCGACTTCCGTGCCGAAACGAGTCGTCAGTAAATCGCCCGCAACCGCACATTGCGCGGCGCATATCGCGGCTGGGGAAATCCAGCCGCCGTGAGGGAAAAACCATCCGGGGCGCGCGACGGGCTGGCCGGCCAGGCGGGTGGCTTCGTGTTCATCGACGGGTATTACATAGGACGGCGGCAAGCCGAAGCGCTTGATCGCGGATGCAATTGCGCGTGCATCGTCCGTGGAATCTGCTATTTGCAGCAATCCCTGATGGCTGCGGTTCAGGGTGTGGCCGGCGCGTTCGAGCTCGGACCAGCGGTGCAGCGCGTAGAGAAATCCAGCGCGTGTCAGGCGGGCAGCGATGCTGTCGTCACGCCAGACGATCGGGTGGAAGACGCCGGCGGGGTTGCCCGACGCATCGCGGGCAAGATCGTCGTGACGCTCGATCAGGCTGACTCGCCATCCCCGCGAGGCAAGGCGCTCGGTGATCGCACAGCCGGCAAGGCCAGCCCCGATGACGATTGCATGGCGCAGTCCTTGACGCGAGGAAGCTGATACCGCGTCCGTCGAAAGCACTGCTGATGGAGTGGCGCCCTCAATTGCTAACGCACGCGGCGGTTCGTGACGTCGCACACGCCAGCGTGGCGCGAAGCGCGCTTTCACAAAAGCGCCGTGCGGGGTTTCATCGCAGATAAAGCCTGCGTCTTTGAGCGCTTGGGGAAGGAGGGGATGCGCTTGGGCACATAACGTCGCTTGATCCCCGGCGACGCGGGCCAGCGCTTTGGCGATGTAGGCCAGCTTCGCATCGACCTGCGATAGCCGCAGATAAAAGGCATCGGCACGCAGCCAGATTTTTGGCAGCATGCTTTCCAGCTCGCCGATAGCCAGCGTCAGCACCACGCGTCCGTTTTCAAACTCGAGCCTGTGCAGCCCGGCCACCTGCATGGGCCAGGCATCGATCAGTAATTGGGAGAGGGCGGGCTCCTTGGTGATTACGTCGGGGAGATCCATCGATGTTAGCGGCCCGACCGCCACGAAATGCAGGCGCTCGCAGCGCTGCGGATCTGCGCGCCAAGCGGCCCATGCTTCGATAAAGAGCTGCCCGGCGTCGAATTCCGCCTGTAGGACCGTGAAGTTTCGCTTCCGGGCCCAGCGCGCGCGATCGCCAAGCACGTTTGCACAAAAAAAGGAATGGGTCATCGGAAAGGTTTGAAAGCAGACTGATGATATGGCCTTCGCAGTGCATTTCCGGGGTTGCGCTGCGTTCCCTTAAAGCTAATAGGGGTAAGGCTTAGCGCTTGATACACCGGATCGTGCGTCAACCGTTGGCAAAAACCAACGGAGGGTGAAACGAACAGTACGAAAGGATTGCTTGCAGGAAAAGGGCGGTGGAAAGGGTTTTCACTTGCGTCCGATCATGCGTAAATCTTCGAAACCCTTGTCCTGCTTGGGTTTGCGCTGCGTTATGATAACAACCGCCGAGTAAGGAGGAGGCCCGGCGACCGGGGTGTGAGGGTTTGCCGGAATAGTGGGCCAGGGGGCTGGACCCGCGCCAGTACTCGACTGCAAGGCCCGCGCACGTATAATCGGCGCGTTCGCGCTGTTCGTGTCAACCTAAACTGATAAAGGAACCTTAATGAATAAACAGGAACTGATCGACGCCGTGGCCGCTCAGACCGGCGCCAGCAAGGCTCAAACCGGCGAAACGCTGGACACGTTGCTCGAAGTGGTCAAGAAGGCCGTCTCGAAGGGTGACGCCGTGCAGTTGATTGGCTTCGGAAGCTTTGGTTCGGGCAAGCGCGCAGCGCGCACCGGCCGTAACCCGAAGACCGGCGAATCCATTAAGATTCCGGCCGCCAAGACCGTCAAGTTCACGGCTGGCAAGGCATTCAAGGACGCAGTGAACAAGCGGTAAGTTGTAGCCGGTTGTCAGTATGGAACCCGCCATCGGCGGGTTTTTTTTTGCTCGCGCCGGTGGACGGGGTTGGGGGTTGGCGGTTTCTGCGTTAGTGGTCGGGGTCAATGTCGGGGTGGTGGGTTCTAGCGTTAGCGGTCGGGGTCAATGCTGGGTTGATGCTTTCGGCCTTAGCGGTCTGCGAGAGTCGGATTTTCTCTTTATCACTATTAGCCACTGTGCGTGGCGGCACGTCATTTCTTTGTCCAAAGCGACAAAGAAACGAAGCAAAGAAAGCGCTTTCAAACACGCTACCCTAAGTGTCCACAGCGTGCAGTTTTCATTCATAGGTGCCCCAAAAGCACGGTGCTCGCCAGAGCTCCGGATGTGTGAACCCCTCCTTCTCCGAACACCGATACCCACACGCTTCGCCACCAGTGATTGAACCTGCCCAAGGAGCACCCCGCGCTATCCGCGGACGACCGACCACCAAATTTGTACGCGCCTCGAACCTCGTCGCCAACCCTGCTGGAAACGAGGTCGCGAAGATGCGGGCGGCCGTAACCGACGAAGATAGCTGTACAGAACGCGCAGCCAATTCACAAAAACTGAAGCAGTAAACACAAACACGCATGAAGCTCTAGCCAAATGAATACGGTCGCACAGACTAGGTAGCTAACCTGTCAAAAAGCCGCAGCCGTAAATATCTGTAAGGCCGTGCGGGTTCATTGGCAATGGTGCTTGCCCGAGAGCGTACGGGGCGAAGCGTGTTCGTGTCAGGATTCGCGAGAAGGAGGGGTTCACACATCCTTCGCTCTGGCGAGCACCGTGCTTTTGGGGCACCTATGAATCAAAACTGCACGCTGTGGACACTTAGGGTAGCGTGGTTGAAAGCGTTTTCTTTGCTTCGTTTCTTTGTCGCTTTGGACAAAGAAATGACGTGCCGCCACGCACAGCGGCTAACAGTGATAAAGAGAAAATCCGACTCTCGCAGACCACCACGGCCGAAAGCACCAACCCAGCAATAGACCCCGACCGCTAACGCAGAAACCACCGCCCCCCCAACACAGACCCCCGACCACCCCAAAACCCCAACCCCGTCCACCGGCGCGAGCGAAAACCTAATGGGCTCCACAATCGCAATCATCATCATGATGATCGTGGTCATGCTCATCTTCATCCATCTCCCACGACGGGAACGGATCGGCCAACAATCCCTCCGTCGCTTGCGACCATTCCTCATCGGTGACAAGACACGCGTCAAAAGCCCCCCGCCAATGCGACTCGTCCAGGTCAGTTCCGATCATCGCCAGTTCCTGTCGCCGGTCGCCGATAGTCATATCGTCCGCATCGCCGTACCAGTCTGCGGCAATTTCAGCCTCCAGCTCAGCATCGCCCGTCGGCCATTCGCTGCGCTCCTGCGCCGCCCACCACATCCCCGCAGGACCATGCCGCAGCGCCCCCCCCGCTTGCGACAACAAACCGCCAATATCGCTGCGTGTCGACAGCCAGAAAAAACCCTTGCAACGCAATACACCCGGCCATTCCTGATGCACCAGCGCCCACAGCCGCCCGGGATGAAACGGCCGGCGCGCCCGATAAACAAATCCACCAACGCCCAAGTCGTCGGCCGCCAACTCCGATGCTGACTCCGGATCGGCGTTCAGCATCGCCAGCCAGCCGGGCGCGCTCGAGGTCGCGTCAAAGTCGAAGCGGTCTGTGTTCAACAACTCGCTCGCCGCGACCGCGCCTTGCCGCGCATCGATAAGTTCGGCGCGCGGATTCAGCGCATGCAGCACGCGCCGGAGTTTGGTGAGCGCGTCGGTACTGACGAGATCCGTCTTGTTGATCACGATCACATCGCAGAACTCGATCTGCGCGATCAGCGCTTCCACGACCGTGCGGTCGTCGTGGCCATCGTGGTCCTGGCTTGCCATCCCGCGCTCGCTGAGCGAATCCGTCGACGCATATTCGCGCGAAAAACTCTCCGCATCGACGACGGTCACGATCGTATCAAGGTGCGCGATGTCGTTATCGAAGACCAGGCTCTCGGCGATCACCTGCGGGTCGTCGGTGCCGGACGCTTCCACCACGATCGCGTCGAAGCGGCCTTCCGCGGCAGCACTGTTGATTTCACTCGATAGATCGTCGATCCGGCCGCGAACAACCGCGATGGACATGCCGGCATGATGCGCGAGCAAATGGTCGAGCAGCGTGGTCTTGCCTACGCCTGGCAAACCGGCAAGCACGGTAACGGGCAGGGGCTGATTCATCGCGTTTGGCATCGAAAGAGGGCGCGAAACTCGCGCGCGCAGCCGCTGAAAACGGTGGCGCTTTCAAGAAAACCCGCCTCGAATAGCGGCGAGCTGGAACGCGGAATTGTGCATCAAACGCGGCTGGAACGCCGCGCCATGCGATGAAAAACAGAAGAAGCTGAACGAAACAAACGAAGCGAACCTGAATCAGCGCGATGCCGTCAGCAGCTTCCACTTACCCAGGATATTGATGATCTGCTTCGAGTACTGATCTCGCAGCGACGGCGTTTCCGAATGGTAAGCGCCGACCGCTTGCCACGTGTTGCCATACTTGTTCATCTTCTGGCGTAAATGCCACGCGGCGATATAGACCGACTTGCACGGCTGCATCAGCGTGGTGGTCGAAATTCCGTACTGCGCGAGCTGCGTCAGATGCACCGAATTGATCTGCATCAGACCGTAGTCGATGGAACCGTTCGCGTTCTTGTTCATAGCGTCCGGCTGGTTGTGCGACTCTTGCCACGCGATCGCCCGCAGGATCAGCGGGTTGACCTTCTGATACTTGGCGGCTTCATCGAAACAGTCGGCGTGCGCGGGCGCGGCTGCCAATAAGGCGCCGAAACCGATCGCAAAGAGTCGCAAAAATATTTTCATCATGTTGGGTACCACCTGATCGACTGTGTGCCTTGCACTCGCGAACTGCTGCAGTGAAGGCGCCGCTTTATCGGCAAAAACCGGGTAACACCCGGTAAAACAAGGTAAGACGCGGTAAACACGGGAAAACCCGCCCGCACATTGCGCATCCAGCGCGCCGAAGCGCTCGTATCATACCGGCAGACTATGGCGTTTTAAATTTGGCCATCCGACATAGCCAAGGCATGTGACGCCAATTTTTATGAAAGCTATCCGAAAGTTTAGTTAATCGGCCGCGTTTGTCTTTATAGGCGCATGAAATCCGAACTGCTCTACTGCACGGGGGAAAGCGAACAAATATGACAATTTCAACCTCTTTCTTATGTGCAAAGGGCTAGTAAGGGTCAAGACGAACAGAGTTTTATCAGAAGGTTTTTTTGAGATTTGTGACGCTTTACTATTTGACGATCGTCGGCCAAGGATTAGTACTTTTGTGACAAACCTGACATGAAAAGCTGCTATGGTTCACGTTTTTGGGATATGGCATTGCCCGGGCATCGGCCCTGGAAACGTCTGTTTTAAGCCTTCGTGGTGTTAAAAGCGTCGAAAGACGCGTAACACGACTGGTTTTCAGCGACGGGATCAGCAGGTCTAGACATCACACTCCATGAGAAGAAAACGTATGGCATTGCGTCGCGCCGCGACGGCTTTGCTGGTGGCCGGTCTCGTCACCACGCAAATTGCGCACGCACAGGTGACACTGAATTTCGTCAATGCGGATATCGATCAGGTGGCGAAAGCGATCGGTGCCGCGACTGGGAAGACGATCATCGTCGACCCGCGGGTCAAAGGGCAATTGAATCTCGTATCGGAAAATCCGGTGCCAGAGGATCAGGCTTTGAAAACGCTGCAGTCGGCATTGAGAATGCAGGGCTTCGCACTCGTGCAAGATCACGGTGTGCTCAAAGTCGTGCCGGAAGCCGACGCCAAGCTGCAGGGCGTGCCGACCTACGTCGGCAACGCGCCCACCGCGCGGGGCGATCAGGTGATCACCCAGGTGTTCGAGCTGCACAACGAATCGGCCAACAACGTGTTGCCGGTCCTGCGTCCGCTGATCTCGCCGAACAACACGATCGCCGCCTACCCGGCCAACAACACGCTGGTCGTCACCGACTATGCCGACAACGTGCGGCGCATCGCGAGCATCATCGCGGGCATCGATACAGCGGCGGGCCGGCAGGTCGAGGTGGTGCCGCTGAAGAACGCGAACGCGCTCGACGTTGCCGAACAGCTCAACAAGCTGCTCGATCCAGGCTCGATAGGCAGCACCGACGCTACGCTGAAAGTTACCGTCACCGCCGACCCGCGCACGAACTCGCTGCTGCTGCGCGCGTCCAGCAGCGCACGGCTCGCGGCGGCCAAGCAGCTTGCGCGCAGTCTCGACGCGGCCACCACGCAGCCGGGCAATATGCACGTAGTCGCACTGCGTAACGCCGATGCCTCGCGCCTCGCCAAAACCCTGAGCGCGATGATGGGCAAGGGCAACGGGAATTCGTCTTCGTCGTCATCGTCGGGATCGGGTTCGTCGAGCGGTTCGGGCGCGTTTGGCGCAGGCGGTTCCGGTTCGTCGACCGGCACGAGCGGCTTGCCGCCGCTGCCGGGTGGACTCGGCAGCAGCAGTTCGTCGTCGGGAAGCAATCCGATGGGGGGCGGCGGCCAGAGCAAGGACTCCGGCTTCGGCAACAACAACGACAACAGCAGTTCCAGCGATCAACCCGGCAACGGCATGATCCAGGCCGACACGGCCACCAACTCGCTGATCATTACCGCGTCCGATCCGGTGTATCGCAACTTGCGTGCGGTCATCGACCAGCTCGATGCACGCCGTGCGCAGGTCTACATTGAAGCGCTGATAGTTGAACTGTCAGCGACAACGGGCGCGAATCTCGGCATTCAGTGGCAGGGCGCGCTGCTTTCAAACAGCGGCAACAACGGCATTTACGGCAGCACGAACCTGGGCTCGGGCACGTCGAGCATTGTCGATTTGACGGCGGCCGGAGCCGCGGTCGCGAGCAATCCGTCGTCGCTGGCAGGTCAGACGAACATCCTCTCGCAGGGCCTGAACATCGGCCTGCTGCACAAGTTCGGCAACTTCTTCGGCCTGGGCGGTTTGCTCCAGGCGCTGTCGACGTCGTCGGATGCGAACATCTTGTCTACGCCTAACCTCATCACGCTCGATAACGAGGAAGCGAAGATCGTGGTCGGCCAGAACGTGCCGGTGGTAACCGGTTCGTACGCCACGCCGACCGCCAATACGGGCACGTCGGTCTCCGCGTTCAATACGTTCGACCGGCGCGACGTGGGCGTGACGCTGCATGTGAAACCGCAGATCACGACGGGCGGCATCCTGAAGCTCCAGCTCTATCAGGAAGATTCCAGCGTCGATACCACCACGACCAATAATCCGGGCGGCGTGACGATCAACACGCGCTCGATCCAGTCGACCATCCTGGCGGACGATGGTGAAATCGTCGTGCTCGGCGGCTTGATGCAGGACCAGTATTCGACGAGCAACAGCAAAGTGCCGCTGCTCGGCGATATCCCCTGGATCGGCCAGTTGTTCCGCAGCGAAGCGAAGACGCGGACGAAGACCAACCTGATGGTGTTCCTGCGCCCGGTGATCGTGCGTGATCAGGCGACCAGCTCGCAGATTTCGAACGATCGCTACGAATATCTGCGTCAGCAACAGTACAACTCCACCTCCGATAACCGCATCGAAAAGGATAAGGACGTACCGGTTCTGCCACCGGCGCCGATCGGCCCGAGCCAGGGCGGAATCCCGTCGCAGAATCTGTTCGACTTGAACAACATGTCACGTTCGCCGGCGGAGGGCGGCAGTACGACGTTGCCGCAGGCGCCGCCGCCGAAGATGCAGGATCAGCAAGGGCAGTATCAAGGCCAGCAGCAGTACAAGACCGCGCAGCCGCCGGGCCAGTATCAGGGGCAAGGGCAAGCGCAAGGGCAGCCGCTGAACGTGAACAGTTACGCTGTGCCGAATAACCCGGCGCCGGGTGTGCCGCTCAACGGCGACGCGGGAGCGAAGCCGTGAGCACGCTGAGCGCGTCCGTCGCGAACGTTGCCACGAGCACGCCGTCGCCGCTCGCGGCACGGCTGATCCCGTACGCGTTCGCGCGGACCGGACAGATCCTGGTGGCGCACCAGCACGCGGACAGCATCGAAGTGTGGATCAGCGATAAAACCAGCGACGCCGCACTCGCCGAAGTCGCGCGAAACTTCGGCGCGCTTTCCATCGTACGTTTGCCGGTGGCCGAGCTTTCGGCTGCAATCAACTCGGCGTACTCGCGCAATGACGGCAGCGCGGCGCAGGTCGTGGGCGAAGTGGAAGGCGAAGTCGATCTGTCGCGGCTGATGCAGGACATTCCCGAAATCGAGGATTTGCTCGAATCGGAAGACGACGCGCCGATCATCCGCATGATCAACGCGCTGCTGACGCAGGCAGCGCGCGAACAGGCATCGGATATTCATATCGAACCGTTCGAGACGTCTTCGGTAGTGCGCTTTCGTGTCGATGGCACCTTGCGCGACGTCGTGCGCCCGAAGAAGGCGCTGCATGGCGCGCTGATCTCGCGGATCAAGATCATGGCGCAACTCGATATTGCGGAAAAGCGCCTGCCGCAGGATGGCCGCATCACGCTGCGCGTAGGCGGCAGGCCAGTGGACGTGCGCGTTTCAACGCTGCCGACCGGTCATGGCGAACGCGCGGTGCTGCGTCTGCTGGAAAAAGATGCACAACGGCTGAACCTCGAAACGCTGGGCATGGCGCGCGACACGCTGGTTCATTTCGACAAGCTGATCGGCCGTCCGCACGGCATCGTGCTGGTCACCGGTCCGACGGGTTCCGGCAAGACCACCACGCTTTATGCCGCGATGTCGCGGCTCGAAACCGCCACCACCAACATCATGACGGTGGAAGATCCTATCGAATATGACCTCGGCGGGATCGGTCAGACGCAAGTGAACGAGCGCATTGGCATGACCTTCGCGCGCGCGTTGCGATCGATTCTGCGGCAGGACCCGGACATCATCATGATCGGGGAAATTCGCGATCTGGAAACGGCGCAGATTGCGGTGCAGGCATCGTTGACCGGTCACCTCGTGCTGGCCACGCTGCACACGAATGACGCAGCGTCCGCTGTCACGCGTCTTACCGATATGGGCGTCGAGCCGTATCTGCTGGCGTCGTCGTTGCTCGGCGTGCTGGCGCAGCGGCTGGTGCGGCAGTTGTGTCCGGTGTGCAAGGCAGAGACCTCGGAAGACGGGCACATTCATTGGCATGCAGTCGGCTGCGATAAATGCGGCAACTCGGGTTATGCGGGACGTCGTGGCGTGTACGAACTGCTGCTGCTTGACGATCCTCTTCGCGCGCTGATTCATCGAAATGCATCGGATGCCGAAATTTTGGCGGCCGGCCGCGCGCAAGGAATGCGCACGCTGCGCGAGGATGCAAACCGGTGGCTCGCGACCGGCGCAACGTCGCTGGAAGAAGTGCTGCGTGTGACGGGCGGAGATTAAACATCCATGCCGGCGTTTCGTTTCGAGGCAATCGATCAGGCGGGCAAGTCGCAGACAGGCGTACTCGATGCCGACAGCGCCCGTGCCGCGCGTAGCCAACTCAGGACGCAGGGGCTGACGCCTCTGGTGGTCGAGGCTGCGGGTACTCGCACGCGGGGTGAGCGCAAACAGCGGTTATCGATGGGAAAACGCTTGTCGCAACGCGAGCAGGCCATTCTCACGCGACAAATCGCCAGCCTGTTGACAGCGGGTCTGCCGCTCGGCGAAACGCTGTCGGTGCTGACCGAGCAATCGGAGCGCGATTACGTTCGCGAGTTGATGGCCGCCATTCGCGGCGAAGTGCTCGGCGGCCATTCGTTCGCGAACGCATTGGCGGAACATCCGCGTGATTTCCCCGAGATTTATCGCGCGCTGGTGGCGGCCGGTGAACATACCGGCAAGCTTGGACTGGTGTTGTCGCGGCTCGCGGATTACATCGAGCAACGCAATGCGCTCAAGCAGAAGATCGTGCTCGCGTTCACCTATCCCGCGATCGTCACGCTGATCGCATTCGGGATCGTCACGTTCCTGCTGAGTTACGTGGTGCCGCAAGTGGTGAACGTGTTCGCGAGCACGAAGCAAGCGCTGCCGTTCCTCACCATTGCGATGATGGCGCTCTCCGGTTTCGTGCGGAACTGGTGGTGGGCCGGGCTGATCGGCGTGGCGTTGCTGAGCTGGTTCATCAAGAACCTGCTCGCGCGGCCGGGGCCGCGCATGGCATTCGACCGCTGGCTGCTCACCGCGCCGTTGCTCGGCAAACTCGTGCGAGGTTATAACACCGTGCGTTTTGCCAGCACGCTCGCGATCCTGACCGCGGCCGGCGTGCCGATCCTGCGGGCGTTGCAAGCCGCGGGCGAAACCCTGAGCAACCGCGCGATGAGCGCGAACGTTGAAGACGCGATCATTCGCGTGCGTGAAGGCACGTCGCTGTCGCGCGCGCTTGGCAACACCCGGACGTTTCCGCCCGTGCTGGTGCATCTGATCCGCTCGGGCGAAGCCACCGGCGACGTCACCACCATGCTCGACCGGGCATCCGAAGGCGAATCGCGCGAACTCGAACGCCGCACGATGTTTCTGACGAGCCTGCTGGAGCCGCTGCTGATCCTCGCGATGGGCGGCGTCGTGCTGGTGATCGTGCTGGCGGTGATGTTGCCGATCATCGAATTGAATAATCTGGTGCAGTGAAGAAGCCCATCCCATGAATGCATTTCAGACCCGCCTGCTATCGCTCATCGCGCTCGCCATTTTTTGCGCGACGCTGACGTGGTGGGTCATCACGCTGACCACGCACCAGAGCGCGCCGTTGCCTGCAGCGGCCGCGGGGCGCGCGCCCTCGGTGGAGCAGGCCGCTACGTTGTTCGGCGGGAAACTGCAGCATCAGGAAAACCAGGACGTACACCTGTTCGGGATTCTCTCGCTGCAACACGGCGCGGCGGCGATCGTAAGCTACGGCGGCGAACCGGCACGCGCGATCTCGCTGGGCGGGCCGCTGACGCCGGGCGTGACGATCAAGGAAGTGCGGGCGCGCTCGATCATCATCGATAGAAAGGGCACACGCTCCGAAGTGTTCCTGCCGCCGAACGCGCCCGGCCCGACCATTTATGTGCGCTGAAGCCGCCCAGGATCAAACGGATCGGACGGCCGCTGCTTACGAAGTGAAATCCGCGCAAGCGGGACCTATAGAATGCAAGCCTGCCCGCGACGATCGTTGATTATTCAGATGAATAATCCAGGTCCGGTTAAGGGCGGCGAACGGGCGTCGAACATCATGTCGGGCCTGAGCGCTGTAACGACACCAATTGGAAAGGAAGATGAAGTCATGCAAATGTGGATGAAGCGCCGCTACGAACTCCAGACAGCGCAAGGTACTCAGCAATCGCGTCGCCAGCGCGGTTTTACGCTGATCGAAATCATGGTCGTGATCGCCATTCTCGGCATTCTCGCCGCGTTGATCGTGCCCAAGATCATGAGCCGCCCGGACGAGGCGCGTCGCGTCGCGGCGAAAGCGGATATTGGCTCGATCATGCAGTCGCTGAATCTTTATCGACTCGATAACGGCCGCTATCCGACCCAGGAGCAGGGTCTGCGTGCGCTGGTCGAGAAGCCGACCACCGAGCCGATCCCGAACAACTGGAAAGGCGGTGGTTATATGGATCGCGTTCCGGTCGACCCGTGGGGCAAGGAATATCAATACCTGAACCCGGGCGTGCACGGTGAGGTGGACATATTCAGCTATGGCGCCGACAGCAAACCGGGCGGCGATGGCAACGACGCCGACATCGGCTCCTGGCAATAGCCTTTTAGCCTCCCCTTGCCCCTTAACAGCAGCCAATCGACGTGAACATGCAGCACAAGCCGGACTGTTCAGCACCCGAGGCGCCGCGCCGCGCGAAGGTGCGGCCGCAGGCCGGCTTTACGCTGCTGGAAATGCTGATCGTGCTGGTGATCGCGGGATTGCTGGTGTCGCTGGCGTCGGTGAAGCTCACGCGCAATCCGCGCACGGACCTGAACGAGGAAGCGCAGCGTCTCGCGCTCCTGTTCGAATCCGCCGGCGACGAAGCGCAGGTGCGGGCAAGGCCTATCGCGTGGTTGCCGCTCGACGGCGGTTTTCGCTTCGATATCCGCACGGAAGACGGCTGGCGTCCGTTACGCGACGACCTGCTGCGCCAGCGCCGCTGGGAAGGCGGCGTGACCGGCGTGACGATCCAGTACGCCGGTACCGATCAGTCCGCGGAGCGAGTGGTGTTCGGCACTGAAGCTATCGATACCCCGATTGAAGTGACGCTCGTCTCGGCGTCGGGCAGCGTGACGATCGTCGGCACCGGCAACGGCCGTTATCAGGTGCGCTGATGCCAACGCTCGCGCCCGGCCCTCGTCATGGCCTTAAACATAAGCTCCAACACAAACGCACGCGCGGTTTCACCATGATCGAAGTGCTCGTCGCGCTGGCGATCATCGCGGTGGCGCTGGCGGCGTCGCTGCGGGCCGTGGGCGCGATGGCGACCGGCGAGGCGGACTTGCATCGGCGGCTCTTGGCCGGCTGGAGCGCTGATAACGAACTCGCGCAACTGCGGCTCACGCATACGTGGCCGGATATTGGTACACGTACGTTCGATTGCTCGCAGGGCAATCTCAAGCTGATTTGCACGGACCGCGTGTCGACGACGCCGAATCCGATTTTCCGGCGGGTGGAAGTTATCGTGGAGTCGCCTGGCATCTCCGGCAATCTCGCGCAAATGGTCATGGTGGTGGCGAATGAAACCAACCGTTCGCTCTAGGCGGGACGTTCGCGGCGTTCGCGGCGATAGTGGCTTTACGCTGATCGAGATGCTGGTCGCCATCGCGATCCTCGCGGTGATCGCGGTGCTGTCGTGGCGTGGCCTCGACCAGATCATGCGCGGCCGCACGACCATTACGAACGCGATGGAAGATGAACGCGTGGTGGCGCAATTGTTCGACCAGATGCGTATCGATGCCCGCCAGGCCGCCACCGACGACGAAGCCGGCCAGGCCGCGGTGGCTATCGGCGGGAACGCGCTGCAGATTGTTCGCGGTCTCTATGCACAAGGCGTGGCGCCGCGCTTGCAGGTCGTGCGCTACCGGCTGGTCGACGGCGGCCGGGTGGTGCGCTTTGCGTCGCCGCCGCTCGGTAACGTGGGTGACGTCCGGCGGGCGTTATCGGCTTCAGACAACTCCGACGGCTGGACCGCGATCCCGCTAATGGGCGGCGTCTCGACCTTCGCCACGCGCGCCTACGTGCCCAAGACCGGCTGGACAATGCGCATGGGCGACGTGGCCGCGCAAATCACGCAGAACGATAACAACCTGAAAGTGCCGCAGCTCGGCAACGCGCCGTTGCCGCGCGCGGTGACGGGCATTCAGATCGCGGTCGGCGCGCACAATCTGGCGCTGCCGATCACGCGCGTGTTTCTGATCGGAGAATGACCATGCGTTCTTCATCGGTTCAGGCAAAACGGCTCAGGTCATCGAGGGCTTCCAGGCATCTGAAACAGCGCGGCGTCGCGATCATCAGCGCGCTGCTGGTCGTCGCGTTGTCGGCGATCATCGTGTCGGGATTGTTGTGGCGCCAGCAAGTGCAGGTCCGCCGGATCGAGAACCAGCGGCTGCTCGCGCAGGCGCAATGGATCTCGCGCAGCGCGCTCGACTGGACGCGGCTAATCCTGCGTTCCGAAGCCGATTCCGCGCCGGACGTCACGTATCTCGGCGGCGTGTGGGGTGTGCCGATCGCGAAAACGCGGCTGTCGGACTTTCTCGGACAAATTGGCGACGTGCGGGCGCAGCAGGGCGCATCGACGTATTTGTCGGGATCGATTGAAGACGCGCAGGCCAAGTTCAACCTGCGCAACCTGGTTTCCACGCCCACGCCCGGCTTGCTGATCATCAACGTGCAGGAGATCGCGTCGTTCCAGCGGTTGCTGACGTTGCTCGGGCTTGATGCGTCGCTGGCGAAGAACGTCGCGTTGCAGATTCGCGCGGGGCTGGCGCAATCGGCGACGCGGTTCCAGACGCAATCGACCACTGCCGCCGCGACCAGTACGCCCGCCTCCACACTGGCCGCGATTGCGCAGGGCGGCGGAACGGGCGGCGGCAATTTCACCGACGACCCCGGTCTCGCCGATGCCGACAGCAACGCGCCCGTCGCGCCGCTGCAGATGATCAATGTGGAATCGCTGCTCGATGTCCCCGGGTTTTCGCCGGAAGCCGTGGAGAAATTGCGGCCGTTCGTGACGGTGCTGCCGACCACGACGTCGGTGAACATGAATACCGCAACGGCTGAAGTGATTGCGGCGACGGTGCCCGGCATGACGCTTTCGCAGGCGCAGGCGTTTGTCGCGCGCCGCGAGACCGTGTTTTTCCACGATGTCGGCAACGTGCAGCTCGCGCTGACCGGCACGGGCGTGCAAGGTAGTGCCGTCGATCCAAACCAGATGGACGTGACCACGAAGTATTTCCTGATCCACGGCCGCGTGCAGCACGAGCGGGCGGAAGTGGACCGGACGACCTTGCTGTATCGCGATCCGGCGACGCATACCACGCGTATTGTCTATGTTCGCGACCAGCCTTGATGCGTTTGGACGGGTTTCATCGGAACGATGTCGGTGTCGTAATACACGCAGTACAGTAAATAACTTTCGATTCAGAAAACAAGAGAGCGGCCTTTGAGCACATTGATCGTCCTACTGCCGCCGCGCGATCCGGCGGTGCGCTCCGAAGAGTGGAATTTGCCGGAGCTGCCGTTTCTGCTGCTCGACAAGCGCAATGTCACGCAGCGGGCCGGCCGCGCCGCGCTTTCGTTGCTGCCGCGTGCGAGCGCGACAGTGCTGATTGTCGCCGCGCGCGACCTGTTGCTGACCGCCGCGCAAATGCCGCCGCTGAAAGGGCCGCGTTTGCGCCAGGCCTTGCCCAACGTGGTCGAGGATCAGTTGATCCAGGACCCGCAGACGTGCCATATCGCCGTCGATCCGGTTGCGCTCGCGAGTGGCCGGCGGGTGCTGGCGGTGATCGATCGCGGCTGGTTCCGCTTCGTGCTCGAGGCGTTTGCGAACGCGGGGCATCGGAATGTGAAGGCCGTGCCCGCCATGCGCTGCCTGCCGCTGCATGAAACCACCGCCGATACCCCCAATCCGTTCGTCGCGGGCATCCTGGGTGACGTGCTGGCGACTGCCCCGCTTTTGCTCGGCGGCGATACGCTCCGGCCGCCCGAGAGCGCTACGACGCGTGTAGAGATTGCGATTGCGCGCGGCGAGCACGCGGCGCTGGGCGAAGGCCTGGCCATTCCCGCCGATGCCGTGACCTCCACGCTCAGCGCGCTTGCGGGCGCCCAGCCGGCCACGCTGTACACCCTGCGCGACGTTCCCGGCGCCGAGCCGCGCCTGGCGCCGGCGCGGCCCGCGATTCCCGGCGCTGAGCCGCTGACGTTCGAAACCCTCGCGCGCAACGCGCTCGCGAACCACTTCGACTTGTGCCAGTTCGAATTCGCCGCGCAGCCGTGGCGGCTCGACCGCGCAACCATGCGGCGCCTGAAGCTGCCGGTGGCGCTGCTGGCCGGGGCGCTGGTGGTATCGATGATCGGTATCAATATTCAATGGCTGCAGCTTGCCCGGCAACGCGACGCGATCACTGCGCAGATGACCGAAACGCTCCTCAACACGTTCCCGAAAACCACGGTCGTACTCGATGCCCCCGACCAGATGTCGCGTCAACTCGACCGTTTGCGGCTGGTTTCCGGGCAACTGTCGCCATCTGATTTCCTCTCTCTCTCCGATGCCCTTGCTCGCGCGCTTGGGCCCATTCCGGTGAATGGCATTGCGGGGCTGGATTACCACGACCGAAGCCTCGAGGTGACTTTCAAACCGGAAACCAAGGTCGATCCGGGTTTGCAGAGACGATTGGCGGCGAACGGGCTGGCCGGTGGTATCGATAGTAATACCGGCAAGTGGACCATCAGGAGCGCCCAATGAAACAAGTCATCATCGACACCTGGGGCGAATTCTGGAACGCGCGCACCCAGCGCGAAAAAACCATCCTGATGTGGGGTGGTCTCGTGGCGGCCATTGCTTTGGTTTATCTCGTGCTGTGGGCGCCCGCGTATGAAGGGCGCGCGCGGTTGCGCGACACGCTGCCCGCCATGCAGCGCCAGCTCGCGCAGATGACCGCGCAAGCCAACGAGGCGCGCTCGCTGGCAGGCGGCGGGCAGGGCGTCACACCGACTGGCGGCGCGTTGCGCGACGCACTGGCGAAGTCTCTCGCCGATAACAACATGCCCCCCGCGCAGGTCCAGGTGGTCGGCGCGGGTGTGCAGATCCAGTTGAAGAACGCGTCGTTCCCGGAATGGACGGTGTGGCTCGACAGCGTCAGGAAGCAGTTCAAGGTGCAGGTCAGCGAGGCGCATATCACGGCGCTGAAACCCGACGGCCAGGTGGATCTGACGGCATCGGTGCAACCGGCCCAGGTGCAATGAACTACGGCATGCGGCGGCTTCTCGCGGCTTGGCCGTGGTTCGTGGTGGCGGGGGTATCGGTGGTCGTGACGCTGGCCGTCATGCTGCCGGCGGCCTGGATCGTGCCGCAATTCGCAAAGGCGACGGACGGCCATGTGAATCTCGTCGATCCGGCCGGTTCGCTCTGGAAGGGCTCGGCCACGTTGATGCTGGCGACCGGCGGCGGTACGGGCAGCGCGGATGGTGCGACGCTGCTGCCGGGACGCATCGAATGGCATACGGCCTTCTGGCCCTTGTTCACCGGCCGCGTGCGCATGGAGATGCGCCAGACGGAGGCCATGCCGGATTCGGTTTTCGTCGATGCGGGTTTTTCCGGTTCGACAATTTCGCCGGGCGCGATTGCCGTGCCGGCGAGCCTGCTCTCGGGCCTGGGCGCACCGTTCAACACGCTCAACATGGAAGGCAATGTGCGGCTGACCTGGACCGAATGGCGGATGCTTGGGCACAACACGTACGGGCAGGCGATCGTGACGCTCGACGACATGGCGTCCAGCGTGTCGCGCGTGAAGCCGCTGGGGTCGTATCGCGTAGTGTTTCAGGCGGAAGGCCAGGCGGACACGATCAACCTGACGACGACATCGAATGGGCCGTTGCTGCTGAGCGGACAAGGGACGGTGTCGAAGACATCGAGCGCGTTCAACGGTGTGGCGACGGCCACGCCGGAGGCACGGGAAAACCTGGCGGGATTGTTGAACCTGCTCGGACGGCACACGGGACCGGATACCGTCGAGCTAACCTTCGTTCGATAGAGCTCGGCGCTTCGTTACCGCTTTCAGGGCCGTGCTAGTCGGCATCGGGATGGCGAGGGGCAGCGGTTGCGAACGTGTGATTTCATTCAGTGCGAACGTGCCGAGCATCCTTTCGCCCTCGCGTGAAATTACGACGAGCGTGGACACAAAGACCGCGGGGTATCCTCGCCCCGGCGCGTCTTATTCTTTAACCGTACCGCCGTTGGTGACCGCAACGGTCGACGAACCCGGCGCCGAATTCACCGCAGCATTCGTCCTCTTCACCGCAACGCCGCTCGCCGGCGTCGCTACGTCAGGCGCCGCTGCGCTGCCGGTTTCCTGATCCATTTGCGCCGTGTCCCAGCCGCCGCCGAGCGCCTTGATCAACCCCACCGACGACACCATCCGTTCCCCGGCGATACTCGCCAGCTTCTGCTCGGCCGTGAACGCCGTGGTCTGCGCGGTGAGCACGTTGATGAACCCGACCGTACCCGACTTGTACTGATTGGTCACAATAGCCAGCGCCTGCTGCGCCGACGCTACCGCTTGCTGCTGGATCCCGATCTCGTTCGCGAGAATTCTCTGCGACGCCAGGTTGTCCTCGACGTCCTGGAACGCGGTCAGCACCGCTTGCCGATAAGTCGCCACGGCCGAGTCATACGACGCGCGCGCCGCTTCGGTCTGCGCGGCTCGCAAGCCGCCATCGAAAATGGTCGCCGCGAGATCCGGCCCGAGCGTCCAGAAGCGCGACGGCGCGGTCAGCAATTGCGAAAATATTGAGCTTTGGAAACCGCCGCTTGCCGACAACGTCAGCGTGGGGAAAAACGCCGCGATTGCCACGCCGATCTGTTCGTTCGCCTGCGCCGCCTTGCGTTCGGCCGACGCGATATCGGGCCGCCGTTCGAGGATGGCAGATGGCAGTTGCAGCGGCACGTCGGGCGGCGTGGCGTCGAGCGGCGATGAGGCGATGGAGAACGTCGACGCCGGCTCGCCGACCAGCACGGCGATCGCGTGTTCGTATTGCGCGCGGGCGACGCCGTTATCGATAGCCGACGCTTGCGCCGATTGCAATTGCGTCTGCGCCTGGATCACATCCGAGCGGGCGGCCGTGCCTTGCGCGTACTGGTTCTGCGTGAGTTGCAGCGTGCGTTGATAAGCGGCGACGGTGTCGTCGAGGAGCTTTTGCTGTGCGTCCAGCGAACGCAACTGGAAGTAGGTTTGCGCCAGCGTGCCCTGCGCCGAGAGCCGTGCATTGGCGAGATCGGCCGCGGCGCTTTGCTCACCGGCGCGCTGCGCGCCGACCGTCCGGCTGACGGTGCCCCACAGGTCCGGTTCCCACGATGCATCGAGGGAAAGATCGTAGTTATTGTTGATTGAGCTGCCGCTGGAAATCGAACCGCTTGAGCGGCTGGAGGAACCTGCCCGCGAACCCGTCGCCGATAACCCCAGCGTAGGGAAATACGCCGCGCGCGCTTCTGAAACCAGCGCCCGGGCCTGCCGATAAGCCGCCGCGTATTGCGCGATAGTCTGATTCGACGCGTTCAACCGCGTTTCAAGGTCATTCAGCTGCGGGTCGTTATAAATCGCCCACCAGTTTCCACGATCCACCCGGTCCGAAGGCTGCGCGACTTTCCAGCCCTCCGGCGCTTCTTTATATGACGCGGGAATGGCGGTGTCGGGGCGTTGATAGTTCGGACCGACGGCACAACCGGCCATTGTCAGGGCCAGTGCGAGGACGATAGCGGACTTGCGAGGAAAGACGGGTATTCGGGTGAACGGCATCTGCTCTGGATTCCTGTCGGAGGTTGCGCGCGCTTCAACGCAATGCGGCGCGAAGCATTTCGCGCAACCGGTCCGAAATGGTAACTGAACGCGCGCGAAGGGCGGGCGTCGGGCAGGCGTTAGGGTAACAACTTGAAAGGAAGCCGGGTGTTACCCGCCGCGCGGATTCGGTTACGGGTCGTTACGCAACACGCATGCATTCACGCAGCATTGCGTGAGTAGCATAACAACGCGCCGGGAACGGCGGCGAGGGTATCAGGCGTCGCAGTGTTTCGGACCACAGAGGCGCGGAGTCTTGACGGGCGCCGGGTCCGCGGCTTTGCGCGCGCGGCGGTTTTCGAGCCACACGGCACCCAGTACGACAAACGAGCCGCCCGGCAGCAAAAACACGATCACGTACAACCCCAGCTTCCACGAGCTCATATTAGGCGGCAGGACGTGCAGCAAGGCGGCGGTTATCGATTGGCCGAAGCGTCGGCCGAGGAGGCGGGTGGTTTGGGCAGCGCGGTTCATCGGGTAAATCCATTTGCGCATCGAATGGTTCGATGCTTTCAGTCGGTCAGAACATGGTCTCGGGTGGCGCCGCAGCGCGTAACTCGTTGCTTAGAATAATATTGACTATGCAATCGATTTTCAAGATGGGAACCTTAGCAAATTTTCGCAGTGTTGTTTTTAAGTCCGGGATCTTGGGCCTGAGGGATGCGGGCGGCCGTCGTCTGGAAGCATAGGGCGCTTGGTTCCTGGCTTGAGCCCTTCGCCGATGACGCGGAGTGAATGTTCAAGGCCGCTTCGGCTTGCATTCAACTGGCTGGTTTGCGCGGGTATCTCGGGGCGATGGCGCTCCGGCGATTGCCCGAACAGGCGAAGGTACAGGCCATTCCCTCGTCGGATTTAAACAATGCCTATGCAAGGGTTTTAGCTATCGAACCGATAGTAACCAGCCTGTCGATGCATTAAATAGTATGTAGCCGCCACATTTTCGTCGATTGCCGCCGTTTCCCCGATTGGATGTGCAAAGGCCGCGCCTGACGGGAACGCGGCCTTCTGTAATTAACAACGGACAACGGTGGAGACCTACTGCGGCGTCAGGTCCTGGCCCGATTGTCCCGGCTGATTCTCGAGCGTTGATGGCATCGGATGAACGGGAAGGTTTTGCTGCATCGGCTGCAATGGCGGCGCGGGAGAAACCGGCGGCAACGCATTGCCGGACGCCGTCGCGCCTCCCGGCGTGCCCATCTGCGATGGCCCGCCGCGCACGAACTGCTTGAAGTCCGCGCCGGCCTTCCACGGGTTCGGGTCGCAGCCGAGCATATTGTCGCAATGGGCGGCGAAACCAATTGTTGCCGTCCCTTCATTGCTCGGAGTCTTGGTGATCTGGTATGCCAGTGCGCGTTTGCCGCCTGACGGCCCATCGGTCTGGATGATCGAATTCGTAACGGTCTGCAGCTTGTATTCGGAGTGGTTGCTCACCCAAACCTGCGCACGCGCCCACCACGCGTCACATTCGGCCTTGTTCGTACACGTGAGCGGCGCCGTGGCCTGCTCCATGGTTTCACCGGCAATCTGGCCGGTCGTCGAGCAGCCGGCCAGCAGAGCGATTGCCCCCACCACCGTACTCAATACTGCCGCCTTAGCCAGGTTCGCGCTTCCCAACAGGTTTTTTCTCATTTTTCTTCCTCTCCTTGATGTGTGTCCAGGCCGGCCGATCGTGTCCGGCCCGCCGTCAATCAGTCCGGTTTAGCTGATACGTCGCTATTTTCAGACCTGACCTGCGGACGAGCGTTTCCACGCGTTGCGCACTGTTGCAAAACAAGTAAGGGTTGCCGCTGCTGAGGCAGTGCGGCGAGGGAAAAGCTGCTGGATTGCCGGGCGTCGACTTGAGCGTCGGCTTTGAAGCCGGCGCCCAGCCGTTTCAAACGCTAATGCGGTTCAACGTGTAAGCACGATAAGCGCCGACGAAGGCATCGAACGAACCGACTTCTTCACGCTCGATTCTTGCCTGATCGTCCAGCGACTTTGCAGCAAGCGCCGCCATTTCACGCTCGGCCTTGGCGCTGAGCGGACGGCCACGGAAGTAATCGGCATGCTTTGCGCTCAGTTCCAGCGCAAATTCGTTGAAGCTTTGATGCCGCTCGCGCATGGTTTCGAGCACGCGGGCGGACGGTGTCAGCGAGACATCGGCCAATCGTGCGCGCTGGGCCTTCAAGGCGGTCATGTGTTCATCAATGCCATGCAGCGCGTCGAGCGCCTGCGCGACCGGTTCAATGGCGTCGAGCAACGAGTCCGCCCAGCCTTGCATGGGGACTTCGCGGCCATCGCGCGCCAGCGTCAGGCCGGGCTTACGCCCTTCCTTCGTGATGCGCGCGAAGTTCTCGTTGGCTTCCTCGTTGGCGGCGCGCGGTAAAAGCGGGCTGTCTTCGATCGCGCAATACAGCAGATACGCGTCCATGAAACGTGTAGTCTCAAGCGAAATTCCGGTCGGCTCGAACGGGTCGATATCGAGGCAACGCACTTCAATGTATTGCACTCCACGCGACGACAATGCATGCAACGGCCGCTCGCCAGGTTGCGTGATGCGCTTCGGCCGGATGGTCGAGTAGAACTCGTTCTCGATCTGCAGCACGTTCGTGTTGATCTGCACCCATTCGCCGTCACGCTGCGTGCCCATGGCTTCATACGCCGGATACGGCTCGCTGACCGCTTTCGCGAGCACGCTGAGGTAACCGTCGAGCGTGTCGTAGCTCGGCAGCAGCGCGGATTGCGCCGGGTTGTTCGTGTAGCCGAGATCGCTCATCCGCAGGCTGGTGGCGTACGGCAGATAACGCGTGGTGGCGTCGAAGGTCTCGAGCGTATTCGGGCGGCCGCGCAGGAACTGCTGGTTGAGCGCCGGCGATGCGCCGAACAAATACATCAGCAGCCAGCTTGTCCGGCGGAAATTCCGGATCAGCGCGAAATATCGTTCTGACTGGAAATCGACGACTGGCACGGCGCTGCGGTTATCGAGCGCGGCCCACGTGCGCCACACGTCTTCGTGCAGCGAATAGTTATAGTGAATCCCGGCGATGCATTGCATGGTGCGGCCGTATCGCAGCGACAAACCGCGCCGGTACACGTGCTTCAACATGCCTATATTCGATGTCCCATACCAGCCGATCGGGATGTCCTGATCGGCGGGAAGCACGCCCGGCATGGAGTCGTTCCAGAGCAATTCGCTGCCGAGATGCGCATAGGCGAAGCGATGCAAGTCGTCCAGTTGCTCGAGCGTGCGCGCGACGTCGTGCTCGGCTGGCGTAATCAGTTCAATCAGCGCTTCGGAATAGTCGGTGGTGATGAGCGGATGCGTGAGCGCCGAGCCGAATGTGCGCGGATGCGGCGTGGTGGCAAGCGTTCCCTCGCGCGTCACCCGCAGGCTTTCCTTCTCGATGCCGCGCAGCCCCTGGCGCAACGCAGCGCCGTGCGGGCCGCTGGTCAGCGCGGATAAGCGGCGCAGGAAAGCGCTGTTGGACGGAGATGAGAAATTCGTATTTGCCATTGCTGCGACGGTTGCGTGTCTGACGCCGAACGGAATGCGCCGAACCAGATTTTTGGGTAGCGGGCACTTTAACATCTCAGTGTAAGACGTGCTTGAACCCTTGTCGGATAAGGGTTTGCGCGAATTCAAGCGGTTTGCAGCGCGAGTGGCAGCGGCAGGTTTTTCCGATGAGCGATGCGGGCTGCCGATTCGGCCGTGAATTCGATAGTGGGCGGGGGCCGCGTTTCAGGATCCGCTTCGAGCCCACGTAGCGACGCAGCGTGTCACCCGCCCTTCGCCGATCCCGCCCGGTCCGCTATTTCATTCCACACATGCAGGGCAGCATACGCACGATACGGCCGCCAGGCCTCAGCGCGGGCGCGCAGCGCCGCCGCTTTCGCCATTGATGGATCGCGTGCCACTAACGCCTGCATCAGGATCAGGTCGGTGCCGGGCCACGCGTCGGCGTCGCGTAGCGCGCGCATCGCGACATATTCCACTGTCCACGGTCCGATACCCGGCATAGCCAGCAACGCCGTCCGCAGTTCGGCGCGGTCCGCATGGGGATCGTCGAGAGGCAGCGCGCCCGCCGCGACCTCGCGTGCGAACCCCTGCAATGCGGCCACGCGTTTGCCCGGCATGCCGATCTTTTCCAGATCGACCTCGGCCAGCGCGGCGGGCGTCGGGAAACGCCAGGCGGTGCCGGCATGCGGATGATCGGTCAGCGGCGTACCGGCGCGTTCGACGAGCCTTCCCACAATGGTCGATGCCGCTTTCACGCTGACCTGCTGGCCGACTATCGCGCGCACGACCAGCTCGAAGCCCGACCACGCGCCGGGTACGCGCAACCCGGGCACGGCTTGGGTCAGCGGCGCGAACCACGGGTCGCGGGCGAGATGAGCGGCGATAGCCGGCGCGTCGGCCTGAAGATCGAACATGCGCGTCAGATGCTCGCCGATCGCTTTCGCATGGCGGCCCGCCGCGCCTTCCAGCGTCGCAACGAGACAAGGTTTGCTGACGTGCTTTGTCACGCTGAGCGTGCCCGAATCGCCGAGCCATTCAATTGCACGGCGATACGAACCGTCCTCCACCGCTTCGACGCCAAGCGTCGCGCGCCCCGCAAAAAATCGCAGGACGCGGGGCCAATCGTAGGGTTCGACGTAGGGTAACTGGATGCGAGTGGGTTTGGTTCGGGGCAATTTAAGCACGGTCGAAAGCAGGGAGGATTGGGATGCTAATGGGCATCGTATCGTTCAACGTGATTCAGGAGATGTTGAAAGCCCGTGAGCCAGCGGCGCGCCATCAATCCAGATCCTCCGCGCCAACCGTTTCGAGTGGCACGGCGACCCGATGCTCCTTTTCTGCCGACAGCAACGCGACCTTGCGCGCCGTGCCCCATCGATACCCCGCCAGCGCGCCATCCTTATGCACTACGCGATGACACGGAATGGCAAGCGCCACTGGGTTCGACGCGCACGCATTCGCCACCGCCCGCACTGCCCGCGGCGACCCAAGCGTTTCGGCGATATCGGTATAACTGCGCGTCTGGCCGTATGGAATCCTTTGCAACGCATCCCATACGCGCTGTTGAAAAGCCGTTGCGCTGATGTCCAGCGGCAGGTCGAAATGCTCTCGCGTGCCGCGCAAATAAGCGTCGATCTGCACGATAAACGGTGCGAGCCGCGCCTTGTCTTCGATCCGTTCTGCGTCCGACAACTCTTGCGCCAATTCGGCTTCGAGCGCGGCCGGGTTATCGCCGAAAGCGATCTTGCAGATACCCTTGGGCGTTGCTGCGACCAGCACGATCCCGAGCGCCGTTTGCGCGGTAGCGAAATGCACGACCAGACCTGCTCCCTTGCGTCGATAAGTCGACGGCGTCATCCCCAGTTCGGCGGGCGCCGCGTCATACATCCGCGATGTCGAACCGAAGCCGGCGTCATGCATGGCGCGGGTCACGTCGTCGCCGCGTTGAAGCGCACCGCGCAATGCATCCGCGCGACGGGCGGCCTGGTATTGCCGCGGCGACACGCCGACCACGCGTGAAAACAGCCGCTGCAAATGAAACGCGCTGACATGCACGGCGCGGCTCAACTCCGCGAGCGTCACGCGTTGCTGCGGGTCGGCGTCGAGCACCTTGCACGCGCGCTCCACGATAGCGAGTTCCCGCGACAGACTGCCCGGCTGACACCGTTTGCATGCCCGATAACCGGCGGCTTCGGCTTGCTGCGGGGTATCGAAGAATTCGACGTTTTCACGCCGCGGCTGCCGCGATGCACACGATGGGCGGCAGAACACGCCGGTCGTACGAACGGCGTAGAAGAACTCGCCGTCGGCGCTTGAGTCGCGGCTCGACAGGGCGTTCCAACGGGTTTCATCGTTGGAAAAAGCAGCGGTGCTTGATTCGGTTTTCATCACAATCCTCGGTTTGCGAAGGGTACGTGACTACTTTAGAGGCGCGCGTCTATAGGTACTCGCCGGATCTTGCTCTGTCATTTCTTCCTTGGATGACGGGACTGTGAACGCATGGACAAATGACGCACAGATGCGACACATCCCCACCATAGGGGTTTTTACTACGATAAGTGTTGCATCGACCCTATCGGCTGTGTAATATTGGAGCTGTCTCCTCCATGTCTCCTCCTGATATGGATTCAGCCCGCTCCGCAACGAGCGGGCTTTTTTTCGTCCATACGCTTTGTAGCCTTTATAGCCGTGCTGTTTCGCAACACTTGCTAAACTTAAAGCTGGCTCTTTTCGCCAGTTTACTGGCTATAACAACGCTAGAACGGAGACACACGATGCACATACCTATCCGCGAGATTGATCACGTCGTGATTCGCTGTGCGAACCTTGATGCCATGGTCGATTTTTACAGGACGGTGCTGGGTTGTCCGGTAGAGAAGGAGCAACGCGAGCTTGGGTTGGTTCAGATGCGCGCGGGGCGCTCGCTGATCGATCTGCTGGCGGTGGGCTCGAAGATTGACCGGCCGGAAAGCGGCACGCCCGGCGCGGGCAACAACATGGATCACTTGTGCTTGCGCGTGGAACCGTTCGATTCCGCCGCGTTGCGTGCGCATCTGCTTGAGAACGGCGTGCGCCTGGGGGACGAAGCCCGTCGATACGGTGCTGAAGGCTTCGGCCCGTCGCTCTATTTCTTTGATCTGGAAGGCAATCTGGTCGAGCTGAAAGGGCCACCGGAGGTGTGACCGGCGGCGCGTCCGATCATCCGGTCAGCGCGGCTTTCCCTTGAACACCGTCCAGTCGATAGCAACCGGATCGACCGTGGCGCTGCCCAGCGATGCTTCGCCATCCTGCACCGTGCATTGAAGCCGCATGGTCCGTTCGGCCAACGCGCCGAGCGCTGCGGCCACCCCATCGGTGAGCGACCATACGGTCACGTTTTGCATCCGTTCGACCTTCGCTTTGACGCCCTGCCACCAGATCTCGGAGGTGCGGCCGCCATACGCGATCACGATCACGCGGTCCGCGCGTCCGCTCGCCTTTGCGATGCGACGTTCTTCCGGCTGACCCACTTCAATCCATGTTTCGATTTGTCCGGTCAGATCCTTTTGCCAGAGATCGGGTTCGTCGGTGTCGGACAGCCCTTTGGTGAATTCGAGGCGTTCGCTTGCGAATAACGCGAACGCGGCGACGCGCACCATCATCCGGTCGTCAGTCTCCGACGGATGTCGGGCGATGGTCAGCGCGTGGTCGCCGTAGTAGTGCCGATCCATGTCGGCGATTTGCAGTTCAGCTTTGTAGATTGTGGATTTAAGGGCCATGCAACACCGGAAAGCCTGTTTGAGAGGCCAGAAAAAAGGGGAATCGGAACGGATATTTCGGGCGGAACCGCTGCGTGCCGACGCGTTCCGAATCACATTCGACGACGTTCGACGCGTGATGATACCGAACGCATTCGATCGTTGCGGGGAATCGCTCAAGGAGGGGAGGGTGTCGCTGGAAAAAGGAAGTTGACGTATGCCGTTGCCGACGCCGCGTGAGAGTGTCCTGCGAGGACGCGTAGCCAACGCAGCAGGTGAATAAATTCACTCCGCGAGTAATCACACGATTAGATAACGGCGGCTTTTACGTCGCCGTTATTCTTTTAAACCGTGATCTGTAGGTGATTAATTCACTGCTTGATAAATCGGTCTGCGGTCCATAAGCCTTGTGTATCGCTGTTTGCCGCATTCACAAATTCGACATCATGGCCGACAACTTGCACTACCCGGAAATGAGCGCCTTCGGGTGTGGGTACGCATTGAAATCCCGCGAAGAATTCCTGCATTTTCTGTTGCTCGCCGGCCTGAGCGTGTTGATCGGCGGAATCGAATTTGTCCTTCGATAAACAGCCGTACGCGTTAGGCATGAAACTGAACGTTTGTTGCGGCTGGATCACCTTGTCCTGGGCTTGAACCGAGGTGATCGCGCCCAATAAGCCGATCATCGCAAAACCAGCAATGGCGCGCTTTTTCATCGATAGCCTCCATGCAACTCTTTAGCGGGGATTTAGCTATGTATTCAGTGACTAGTTATTAATCTGCAGCGTTTATCCTAGATGAGAATTTGCAAGAGGCAAGCACAACTTGTGTGCGTTCGCAACAAGACGGATTGTCGCAGAAGGGCGTTGTGGATTAAGCGGCTTTAAGCGCGCGGCGCTGTAATCAAAAATCGCGATTGATGCGGCGCAAATAGAAAAGGCAATAAAAGATGCCCGGTTCGCTGGAACCGGGAATTAACCTCAACGAAGTGAGGAGGAGACACTAGAAATTACCGGGCCTGATCGCTGGTCAAAGCCCGTTTAATGCCACGCAGAATTTGTGCCGAACGGGGAAATTGAACACAGAAAAGCGATTCTGCAGATGAAGCTGTTTCAAGTCAGATACTTGGGTGTGACAGGCTGCCCTCGGCGGGGGCGACGTGCTCCGGGTCGTGTCGTGGTTCCTGCCGTTTTTTACAAGGCGCCTTGTCAGACACGGATCTTCGTGGATTAATCGATGTTTCCTACAGGAGCTTCCATGACCCTTGCCCAATGGCTGCCGTTCGCAATCGCCTCCGCCATCCTTGTTGCCATTCCCGGACCGACCGTGTTGCTGGTGGTTTCCTATGCGCTCGGCCACGGCCGCAAATACGCGCTTGCTACGACGGCTGGCGTTGCGTTGGGTGACCTTACGTCGATGACCGCTTCCATGCTCGGGCTTGGCGTGTTGCTCGCGGCATCGGCGGAACTGTTCATGGTCCTGAAATGGGTGGGCGCGGCTTATCTCGTTTATCTGGGCATCAAGTTGTGGCGCGCGCCGGTAATGGACGCCGATGCGGTCAGCGCGCCTGGCGAGTTGCGCACACGGCGGATCGTCGCTCACGCATACGCGGTGACCACGCTCAATCCGAAGAGCATCATTTTCTTCATTGCGTTCTTGCCGCAATTCATCGATCCACACGTGGCGAGCATTTCGCAGATTGCGATCATGGAGGCGACGTTTGTCGGGTTGGCTGCGGCGAATGCGTTTGCTTATGCAATGCTCGCTTCGGTCGCGCGACGGGCAATTCGGCGGCCTGGCGTGCAGCGGACGGTGAATCGAACCGGCGGCGCGCTGTTGATGGGGGCGGGGGTGTTTGCTGCGGTTTGGAAGAAGGCGGTTTGAGGTTTGGGTGAGCGGCGCTGGGGAGAACCGTGTAGTCGGTTATCGCGCGCTTCGCTCTGACCCGAATAGGACCATTTTGGTGGCTTCGCCGAAATGGTCCTCACCTGACGGGCTGGGCGTTGGCAAGCAACCCTCGCGTTTTCAACTGGTTGTCTCAATCTACCCCTCTAAGAAGTCAGAGCACAGATTCCAAAAATCTCGATGCGCTCAACCGCGTATGCCGCCCTGCGGTAGATGATTTTGCCGCAGATCGTATGGGCGAACGCTCGCTCGCGTTGGAAAGAGCGCGGGTCGTTCGCCCTTGATCGATGCACAGGCCCTCTGGTGCTATGGTCGCGCGCGAAACACTCGATGGATCGCGACCTTTTGTTAGCCTTAGGACGCGTCACTCCCGCTGTTCTTCATAGTCAACCTGCGCTCTACCTCTTCCAACTCCTCGAGATCCTGCGCGTCGGCCTGCAATACCTCGACCCCTCGTCGCTGCTCATCGAATTGCTCGTAGCGGTCGTGCGCAATCTCTACCATTTTGTCGTGACTCATTCGTCCGTTTCCCTTTAGTAACGGGCTTTCATTGAATTCGATAAACGTATCGACGTAATTACGCCAATCGGCCATGCGCAAATCCTTGCGCTTTGCCGCGCGCAATTCGGCAAAGTCCAGAAACAGCATAACAATGCGGTTGAGGAGTTTAATTTCATCCGCGTTCAGATAGTTCTTGGCGACGATTACGTCTGACTTGCGCACTCGTCCGGTTTTCCACGCGGTGAGTGCCATAATTGGTTGACTCGGATCAGCACGTTTTACTACGATTTCTGCGGCCGTTTGCTGTGTGACCGCGTAGAACATCTTGTTTTGAACTTCGGCAAAGAATTGTCCGGCCGCTGCGGAATCGTCGCGATAGTCGACCGACAGGGCAAACAAATCTCGCACCTTCTGATAAAAACGCTTCTCGGACGCCCGTATGTCGCGAATGCGCTGTAGCAGTTCGTCGAAATAGTCCCATCCGGTCGGATCCTTGAGTCGGGCGTCGTCCATGACGAAACCCTTGACGAGGTATTCCTTCAAATGCGCGGTCGCCCATTGGCGGAATTGCGTGCCGCGAGCAGAGTTGACGCGATAGCCGACAGCCAAAATCATCTGCAAGTCGTAGAACTTGACAGGCCGTTTTACTCGCCGATTCCCCTCGGTTCGAACTATTAAGTCTTCTTTAATAGTTGCCTCAGAGCTTAATTCGCCTTCGGCCAAGATATTCTTGATATGGATGTTGACGTTCGGGATCGAGGTCTGAAATAACGCGGCCAGCTCGAGTTGACTCAGCCAAACGGTGCCGCCTTCCGCACGCAAGAAAAATTGCGCGGTTCCGTCGTCCGTCGCATAGAGCACGACCTCGCCCTTATCCGACGATTTGTCAGTCATGTTCATACTGCAGTTCCCTCAGATAGCCGGCCCTTTGCTTTTCGAATTGCACCAACAGTGGCTCTCGCTCGTCCCCTTGGAACATTAGAGGCACTTCGTACATCGATCTCACGCCTACTTCCCAATACAAAACCGGCTGAAAATCACGCCCAGCAGATCATCGGAAGTGAACTCGCCGGTGATCGAATTCAACTGATCCTGTGCGAGCCGCAGCTCCTCGGCAAACAAATCGAGCGCTTGCGAATTCTGGTCCGCATGGTCCGCGGCAATCGCCAGATGTTCGCGCGCAGCGCGCAGCGCAATCAGATGCCGTTCGCGCGCCAGATAGATACTCTCCGCGCCCGCCTGCCACCCTGCAATCTTGAGCAATTCGCTACGCAATATCGCGATTCCCTCACCCGTTTTCGCCGATAAACGCACGTCGCGCACGCCATCACCGGCCGTTTCCGCCGATGCCTCAACACCCGCCAGATCCGCCTTGTTCAGCACGCGCACGACCGGCACGCTCACCGGAAAACGCGCCGAGATTGCTGCATCCTCGGTACTCAGCGCCTCGCGTGCGTCCAGCAGATGCAGCACGACATCCGCGCGGCCGATTTCCCCCCAAGTCCGTTCGATACCAATCCGCTCCACCTCGTCCTGCGTTTCGCGCAGGCCGGCGGTATCGATGACATGCAGTGGAATGCCTTCAATCTGAATAGTCTGCGTGACCTTGTCGCGCGTGGTGCCGGCAATCGGCGTGACGATGGCGAGTTCCGCGCCGGCCAGCGCATTCAGCAACGACGATTTGCCTACGTTCGGCTGCCCCGCGAGCACAACCGATAGCCCCTCGCGCAGTAGCGCGCCCTGTCGAGCATCGGCGAGCACTTTGTCGAGCAGGGCACGGATGCGCGCGAGCTTGCCGCGGGCATCGGCGGCTTCCAGGAAATCGATCTCCTCCTCGGGGAAATCGAGCGTCGCTTCGACCAGCATCCGCAACGTGATCACGTCTTCCACGAGCGCATGGATTTCGCGCGAGAACGCGCCATCGAGCGAGCGGCCCGCCGAGCGCGCCGCGGCTTCCGTACTCGCCTCGATCAAATCCGCGACAGCCTCGGCCTGCGCCAGGTCGAGCTTGTCGTTGAGAAACGCGCGACGCGTGAACTCACCGGGTTCGGCCAGCCGCACGCCGAATTCGCGACCGGTATCGACAGCTCGCTGCAACAGCAGTTGCAGCACGATCGGACCACCGTGTCCCTGCAATTCGAGCACGTGTTCGCCGGTATAGGAATGCGGTGCGGGGAAATACAGTGCAATGCCGCGATCGATCGCTTCGCCGCGCGCATCAATGAACGGCACATAGCTCGCGTGCCGCGCGTCGAGCAACTGGCCGCATAGCGCAAGCATCGCGTGCTTCGCCGCTGCTTCGCCCGCCCGCCCAAACGACAGCCGGATTACGCCGATACCCCCACGCCCCGGCGCGGTGGCGATCGCGACAATCGGATCGGTGTCGTTATTGGACATGGTTTTTTCCAGCGGAACGCGCGTGAACGAGTGGCGGCATTGTAGCGCGGTGCTCTCGTTTCGCTGCGTGGCACGAGCCGTTAGGACGATTCTCAATTTATCTTACGTGAGATATGATGAAGCATCGGACTGGCTGTTGGCGCGCATCGTTTCGTTGGCTGAAAATGTGGTTGTTATTGGGTCATGCCTATCAATCAACCATTGCAGCATTCTGATGTTGTTTTTCCTGAACGCGCTAAAAATTAGAAAGATGCGCCATATCTAGCGTAGGCGGTTGACTTCCCCACTGCGTTTGCCTCGCACAATCGCGACCATGCCAACACCCAAAGAGAAAACCGATTTTTCGGATCGGCTCAAATTTTCAATGACACGCGCGCCCGAGAAAATGCGCGGTGCGACCGATCTCGCTTTGCATTTCAATTTGCGATATCACGGTGAACCCGTTTCGCCGCAAACCACGCACAAGTGGCTGACCGCGCGTTCAATTCCCACGACCGACAAACTGGCGACGCTCGCCGAGTGGTTCAAGGTCGAACAGCACTGGCTTCACTACGGACCGCCGCCAAGCGGGAATCCGCAAGGCGCACCGAAGCCGATCACACATGATGAGAAATACCCGGCTTCGGAGGAGACCCTTGAACTGGCTTCGAAGATCGAGGCGCTATCGTCGCATCACCGGTATTTGCTGGAAGAACTGGTCGATCAGTTTTATGGGACGGGTGGGAAACGATAAAACGCATACGCAAACAGTTCATAGAAACGAAAACGCCCGGCATAAGCCGGGCGTTTTCAATTCAGCCAAAGACCAAACTTTAAGCCTTCGCCACCTTCTTCTGCCCCATCATGCGCGTGATGTAATACTGCTGCGCGATGGAAAGCACATTATTCACGACGTAATACAGCACCAGTCCTGACGGGAAGAAGAAGAACATGACCGAGAAAGCCAGCGGCATGAACATCATCATCTTTGCCTGAACCGGATCCGGCGGCGTGGGATTCAACCGCGTTTGCAGGAACATGGAAACGGCCATCATCACCGGCAGGATGTAGAACGGATCGGCCTGTGACAAGTCGTGAATCCACAAGACCCACGGCGCACCGCGCATTTCCACCGACGACAGCAACACCCAGTACAGCGAGATAAACACCGGAATCTGTACAACGACCGGCAGACAGCCGCCGAACGGATTCACCTTCTCGGTTTTATAGAGCGCCATCAGCTCCGAGTTCATCTTCTGCGGATCGCCCTTATACCGTTCACGCAATTGCGTCATACGCGGCGTGATGGTCTTCATGCGAGCCATCGACTTGTAGCTTGCCGCCGACAACGGGAAGAACACCGCCTTGATCAACAACGTGAGCAGGATGATCGACCAGCCCCAGTTGCCCACATAGCTATGGATCTTCTCGAGCAGCCAGAACAGCGGCTTCGCGATGATCGTCACCATGCCGTAGTCTTTCACCAACTCAAGACCCGGTGCGATGCCTTCCAGCATCCGCTCTTCTTCAGGACCAGCAAAAAGCCGCGCCTGCACGTCGACGGTCTGCCCTGGCGCGATGGTCTGCAACGGCTGCTGCACGCCTACGCGATACAGCGCGGGATCGATCTTCTGCACGTAGATATCGCGCTTCACGCCCTGCTGCGGAATCCACGCCGACGCAAAGTAATGCTGCACCATAGCGACCCAGCCGTTATCGGCGGAGGGCGCAAAATCTTCCTTGCCCTTGTCGATGTCGCTGAACGTCATCTTCTGGAAGTGATGCTGCTCGGTATAAACAGCCGGCCCGATGAACGTATGCGAGAAGCGCGGCGTTTCCACCGGCGAATCGTCGCGCACGAGTTCCATGTACAGGCGCGGCGTGACCGGCGCAGTGCCGACGTTCTGCACCTTCGTGTCGACACCGATCACATAGCTGCCGCGCGTGAACGTGTAGGTCTTGATGACCTTTACGCCACCCTTGACCGGCGACTCGAACGCGATTGACAACGTGTTGCCGCCGTCCATCGACGTCTGGCTGCCCGGTACGAGCGTGAAGACGTCGTTGTGGTTCGGGAAGTCGCCGCCGAGCAGGCCCGTGCGCGCAAGATACGTGTGCGTCGCGGTGTGATCGAAGAGCGTGATGTACAGATCCGGCTGCTTGCCGTCACCTTCCTTCACGAGCGACAGCTTCGACAGCGTGCCGCCGCGCGTATCGATCTGACCGGAATAGACGTCCGTGGAGAAATTCACGAGCTGGTCTGCGGCGCTCGAAGCGGGTGCATTCGAACCCGGCGCGACCGGTGCGCCTGGTACGCCAGGGGTAGACGGCAAATCGGCGGCTTGCGTGCCCGGCGTCGTGGTTCCCGGTGCAGCGCTGCCGACCGTCTTGGTCGGGACGGCGCTCGGGAAGAACATCGACGGGCGCCCATGGTCACGTTGCCAGTTGTCGTACAGCATGACAGCCGACATGAAAAAGATGACCCATAGGACGGTACGTTTGATATCCATGCGTTGTCTCAGTGTCGATCGAAGAGCGCGTTATTGGCGCCGTGGTGGTTTGAACTCACTGAATTTGCCGGATCTGGCGAATTCGATGAGCTCGGGGCAGAGTCGTCGACTGGGTCGGCCGCTGACGCGCCATCCTGCTGAACGCAGCCGGCGGCGGACGGAGGCACGGGGACCAGATCGATGCCGCCAGCCGAAAACGGATGGCAGCGGCACAGACGTTTTGCTGCGAGGAATGAGCCACGCGCGGCGCCATGATACTGGATTGCTTCGCGCGCGTAGTCAGAACACGATGGGTAAAAGCGGCACCGGTTGCCGAGCATGGGGCTCACCGCAACCTTGTAGAAGCGTAATAAGGCAATCAACGCCCTTTCTGCCATTCGTGCCGTCTGCATAAAATTCGCGCTCGGGTCGACGCCGGACCAAGCCGGCGTGCGCCTGAAGCGGCTCATGAGCCCGCAGGCGCGGGTGGGTCACTGACGATAGTCGATGCACCCGGCTCTCCCATACGCCGCGCGGCTTCGCGCACTGCACGGTCAAGCAGGCCGTCGATCTCCTCGCGAAACAACGTACGCAGCGGCGGCGATTTCGCGCTCGGCATGGCCTTGCGGTCAATCTTCGCATGCAGCCGCAGCAGGATGTCCCATCCGCCAAGCTCCGCGCGCCGAAGCCGGAATGCCTCGCGCGCCAACCGCTTGATCAGATTGCGCGTCACCGCGCGCGGCGCAAACTTCTTGCCGATAACCAAACCCAGTCGCGCCTCGTTGCCTGTCGGCTTGCCATACAGGACAAAGTGCGGGGACCGGCGCCAGGGGCGCAAACGAAAAACGGATGAGTATTCATCCGTTTTCAGCAGCCTTGCGGCCTTGGGGAACGCGGCACGCGCTCGCAACTGACTGGTTTCCTGTCCGGAGCTTGTCGTGCTGCGCACCTGGCCGTCGCACGCGTCTGGGCGAGTGCCGGGGCGCGCCGTCAAAAGCGACCTTATACAGCCAGGCGCTTGCGGCCCTTCGCGCGACGTGCGTTGATCACCTTGCGGCCGCCGGCCGTCTTCATACGGACGCGAAAGCCGTGGGTACGCTTGCGGCGGGTAACGGAAGGTTGGTAAGTGCGTTTCATGTTGGTCTCACTTGGGTAAAAACGGACCGCGCGGCTAGAGGTAAGCGACGTAAAAAGCGACGCACCGGCCGGTGGTACAGGAATTCGGGTTTTGCGGAACCCGCTATTTAAACCGTTTTCCTATTGACCGTCAATAGGTTACGAGGCATGGCGAGCGGTTTTCGAAGAAGTCCACAGGCCTGACGATTCGATACGCCGCATGGTCCGTCCCTGTGGATAACTCGCGCCGCGGTTGCATTTGGCGTTAGAATCTCCGCTCAATCCGACGTAACCGCACGTTGTCCCGGTCCGCTGTACCGCCTGCAAAAGCATGGTGGACAAGGCTCTGGGGCACGCTTGCCCGCGCGCACCGGGCCTTGTCGCCGAGTGGCGGCGAGGGCGGCGGCAGGACTCGCGGTAAACCCTAACGACTGCATTCGATGAACGATTTTTGGCAACACTGTTCCGCATTGCTGGAGCGCGAACTTACGCCACAGCAGTACGTCACATGGATCAAACCGCTGGCCCTCGTCGACTTCGATGCCGATGCGAGCACGCTGCGCATCGCCGCGCCCAACCGGTTCAAGCTCGACTGGGTGAAGAGCCAGTTTTCCGGGCGTATCGCCGATATGGCCCGGGATTTCTGGCACGCACCCGTAGATATCCAGTTTGTTCTGGACCCCAAAGCCACCGCGCGCAAGGCGATGGGCGGCGCGCCTGCGCCGTCCGCTGCATCCATGCCCGCTGGCGCGCCGGCTTCCCAGCCCATGCAGCGCCCGGCGCCGCAGCCCGCCGAAAGAAGCAACGGCGGACACGCGAACGCGAGCGCCCACATCAACGCGCTCGCGGCGGAAGCCGCGCAGCACGCGCAATCGCTGCAACATAACGACCAGGCCGACAACGGCGATCTCGACCTGCCGAGCCTCGACGCCAACGAAGCTGCCGCAGCGCGCCGGACCTGGCGGCCGGGCGGCACGGCGTCGTCGAATGGGGAAAACGATTCGGCTTACGAGCGTTCGAAGCTCAATCCCGTCCTCACCTTCGATAACTTCGTCACCGGTAAAGCGAATCAACTCGCCCGTGCCGCCGCGATCCAGGTCGCCGATAACCCCGGCATTTCGTACAACCCGCTGTTCCTGTACGGCGGCGTGGGTCTGGGCAAGACCCACCTGATTCACGCAATCGGCAACCAGTTGCTGCAGGACAAGGCCGGCGCGCGCATTCGCTACATCCATGCGGAGCAATACGTGTCGGACGTGGTGAAGGCCTACCAGCGCAAGGCTTTCGATGACTTCAAGCGTTACTACCATTCGCTCGACCTGCTGCTGATCGACGATATCCAATTCTTCTCGGGCAAATCGCGGACGCAGGAAGAGTTTTTCTACGCGTTCGAGGCGCTGGTGGCGAACAAGGCGCAAGTGATCATCACGAGCGATACGTATCCGAAGGAGATTTCGGGTATCGATGACCGGCTGATTTCACGCTTCGACTCCGGCCTGACGGTCGCCATCGAACCGCCGGAGCTTGAAATGCGCGTGGCCATCCTGATGCGCAAGGCGCAATCGGAAGGCGTGAGTTTGTCGGAGGATGTGGCATTTTTCGTCGCCAAGCATTTGCGCTCGAACGTGCGTGAACTCGAAGGCGCGTTGCGCAAGATCCTGGCGTTCTCCCGGTTCCACGGCCGCGAGATCTCGATCGAGTTGACCAAGGAAGCGCTGAAAGACCTGCTAACGGTGCAGAACCGGCAGATATCGGTGGAAAACATCCAGAAGACAGCGGCGGATTTCTACAACATCAAAGTCGCCGACATGTATTCCAAGAAGCGGCCGGCGAACATCGCGCGGCCGCGTCAGATCGCCATGTATCTGGCGAAGGAGCTTACGCAGAAGAGTCTGCCGGAAATCGGCGAACTGTTCGGCGGCCGTGACCACACCACGGTGCTGCACGCCGTGCGGAAAATTTCGGCGGAACGCGGCACGGACGCCCAGTTGAACCACGAACTGCACGTGCTCGAGCAAACGCTGAAAGGTTGAGCGTTCTGCGCACCGCACGATGCAAAAGACACTAAAGGTGCGGGAAAATGGCGGCTGTACGTGGGCGCCGGCGATGAACAGCCAGAAACCAACGCCGAATCAAAGCACCACGGTGCGGCCGGCGAAAACGCCTGGAACGGCCGCTGATGATCGTGCACTCGTCCGTTTGTCGCCTGCGCCGAAAAGCGCCACAAAAAGCGTCAAACAATGGGCCTGTTTATTGACGAAATTGCCCCCATTTTCAGGGAGCGGTCAGGTTTTGAGGCACAATACGGGTTTGACCGTCCAGCGGCGCTGGGCGGCGTTTTGGCGCAAGCCTGGCACGTGCGAGCGGTAATCGCCGCAAGCGCGTGACACGAGACCGTCCGAAGGTCATCCATGCGGTGGCAAACGCTTCTCAAAAAGCGGAGGCAAAAGTGGTGACGAATGCGGTGACACTCGCGGCGGGCGGCCGTCACATCAACGAAGGAACTCTATGCAACTGGTCAAGACCGAACGAGATAATCTCCTAAGGCCGCTGCAAACCGTGAGCGGAATCGTCGAACGCCGTCATACGTTGCCGATCCTCGCCAATTTGCTGATCACGAAGACTGGCGCCGACGTGTCGTTCCTCTCGACCGATCTCGAACTTCAGATCACCACGCGTGCCGACTTCGGCACGGGCAGCGATCAGGTCGCCACCACGGTCGCCGCGCGCAAGCTGCTTGACATCCTGCGCGCCATGCCGCCGGGTGAAGTGTCGCTCGATCTCACCGACAAGAAGCTGACGGTACGCTCCGGCAAAAGCCGCTTCGCGCTCCAGACGCTTGCTGCCGATGAGTTCCCGACCGTCAACCAAGCTACAGAGTTCGGCGCGAGCCTGTCGGTTCCGCAAAAGACCTTCCGGCAATTGCTCGGCATGGTCCACTTCGCCATGGCGCAGCAGGACATCCGCTATTACCTGAACGGCATGCTGCTGGTCGTCGACGGCGACCAGTTGATGGCAGTTGCAACGGACGGCCACCGGCTCGCGTTTTCATCGATGAAAATCGAGGGATCGTTCGCGCGCCAGGAAGTGATCATCCCGCGCAAGACCATCCTTGAATTGCAGCGCCTGCTGGAAGACATTGACGACGCGCTGGTTATCGACATTGCCGCGAGCCAGGTCAAGTTCACGTTTGGTCAGGTGGAACTCGTATCCAAGCTGGTGGAAGGCAAGTTCCCGGACTTCCAGCGCGTGATCCCGAAGTCGCACAAGAACACGTTCCTGATCGGCCGTGAAGAATTGCAGCGTTCGCTGCAGCGTGCGGCCATTTTGACGTCGGACAAGTTCAAGGGCGTGCGTTGCCTGATCGAGCCGGGCCAGTTGAAGATCATGTCGACCAACGCCGACCAGGAAGAAGCACAGGAAGAGCTGGAAATCGCGTATCAAGGCGACAGCGTGGACATCGGTTTCAACGTCACGTATCTGCTCGACGTGCTCGCGAACCTGAAGATCGACATGCTGCAAGTGAGTCTCGGCGACGCTAGCTCAAGCGCCTTGATCACGATTCCCGAGAACGACGAATTCAAATATGTGGTGATGCCAATGCGCATCTGACGCGGCCAAAACTAAAAACTTTCCAAGGGGCGCATTGCCCCTTTGGCATTTTTAAGGTGTTTCGAAAAGTCTCATGCAGCGACCGCGCAGCAACCCCGCAGTGACCCAGTAGCGACCCCGTAGTGACGCAGAACCGGAAAAAAACCCATGACTGAAAACCCAATTTCGCAACCCGACAATGCTTATGGCGCATCCTCCATTCAGATCCTTGAGGGTCTGGAGGCGGTCCGCAAGAGGCCGGGTATGTATATCGGCGATACGTCGGATGGCACGGGTCTGCACCACCTCGTTTTCGAAGTGCTGGACAACTCGATCGACGAAGCGCTCGCCGGACATTGCAACGACATCCACGTCACCATTCACGCTGACAACTCCATCTCCGTGACCGACAACGGCCGTGGCGTGCCGACCGGCCTGAAGCTCGACGACAAGCACGATCCGAAGCGCAGCGCCGCCGAAATCGTGATGACCGAGTTGCACGCCGGCGGCAAGTTCGACCAGAACAGCTACAAGGTGTCGGGCGGCTTGCACGGCGTGGGTGTGTCGTGCGTGAACGGCCTGTCCGAATGGCTGCGCCTCACCGTGCGCCGCGACGGCAAGAAGCACTTCATGGAGTTTCATCGTGGCGTGGTGCAGAACCGTGAGCTCGTGACCGAAGACGGCATCACGTACTCGCCTATGCCCGTGGTTGGAGATACCGAAAACCGCGGCACCGAAGTCCATTTCATGCCCGACATCACCATTTTCGGCAACGTGGAATTTCACTACGACATCCTCGCCAAGCGTATGCGCGAATTGTCGTTCCTGAATAACGGCGTGCGGATTCGCCTGACCGACCAGCGTGACGGCAAGGAAGACGATTTCGCGTTTATCGGCGGCGTGAAAGGTTTTGTTGAATACATCAACAAAGCGAAGCAAGTGCTGCATCCGAACGTGTTTCACGCGATTGGCGAGAAGGACAACGTCACGGTCGAAGTGGCCATGCAGTGGAACGACAGCTACAACGAAAGCGTGCTGTGCTTCACGAACAACATTCCGCAGCGCGACGGCGGGACGCACCTGACCGGCCTGCGCGCGGCCATGACGCGGGTGCTGAACAAGTACATCACCGATCACGATATCGCGAAGAAAGCGAAGATCGAGACGAGCGGCGACGACATGCGTGAAGGTTTGTCGTGCGTGTTGTCCGTGAAGGTGCCCGAGCCGAAGTTCAGTTCGCAGACGAAGGACAAGCTGGTGTCGTCGGAAGTGCGCGCGCCGGTGGAAGACGTGGTTGCCAAGGCGCTCGAGGAGTTCCTGCAGGAAACGCCGAACGACGCGAAGATCATCACGAACAAGATTATCGATGCAGCGCGGGCTCGCGACGCCGCGCGTAAAGCGCGTGAAATGACGCGGCGTAAAGGCGTGCTCGACGGCGTTGGTTTGCCGGGCAAGCTGGCCGATTGTCAGGAGAAGGATCCGGCGAAGTCGGAGATTTACATCGTCGAGGGCGACTCGGCAGGCGGATCGGCGAAGCAAGGGCGTGACCGGAAGTTCCAGGCCATCCTGCCGTTGCGCGGCAAGGTGCTGAACGTGGAGCGCGCGCGTTTCGACAAGCTGATTTCATCGGAGCAGATCGTGACGCTGGTCACGGCGCTCGGGACCGGGTTGGGTAAGGACGACTACAACCTTGAGAAGCTGCGCTATCACCGCATCATCATCATGACCGACGCGGACGTGGACGGTGCGCACATCCGTACGCTGCTGTTGACGTTCTTTTATCGGCAGATGCCGGAGATTGTGGAACGCGGGTTTATTTATATCGCGCAACCGCCGCTTTACAAGATCAAGGCGGGTAAGGACGAGCGGTATCTGAAGGACACGCACGAGCTGAATCAGCATATGTTGAAGCTCGCATTGCAGGGCTCGGAGTTGACTGCTGCTGAGGGCGCGACACCGATTACCGGCGATGCCCTCGGTGAATTGGCGCGTGCCTATTTGCTCGCGCAAGCGGTGGTGGATCGTCTCAGCCGGTTTTACGACGTCAATGCGCTTGGCGCGGTGATGGATGGCATCGAGCTGGACTTGTCGACGCAAGAATCCACCGTTGCTTCGGCTGCCGCTTTGCAGGCGGCTTTGCGTGCCGATCCGTTGAAGCCGGAAGTGACGGTCGAGCCGGCTTACGACGCGGTGCGCGAGATCCGGTCGCTGCATATCAATCGCCGGCATCACGGGAACGTGAAGGTTTCGGTTATCGATGAAGACTTCCAACTGACTGCGGATTACAAGCAACTGCAGACGACCGCGAATACGTTCAAGGGTTTGATCGGACCGGGAGCGATGATCAAGCGCGGCGAGCGGTCGATGGCGGTGACTGACTTCAAGAGCGCGATGAAATGGTTGATCGCGGATGCGGAGCGTAACGTAACCAAGCAGCGGTATAAGGGCTTGGGCGAAATGAACCCGTCGCAGCTGTGGGAAACGACGATGGATCCGACCGTAAGGCGTTTGTTGCGCGTTCAGATTGAAGACGCAATTGCAGCCGATGGGATCTTTACGACGCTGATGGGCGATGACGTTGAACCGCGTCGCGCGTTTATTGAATCGAACGCGTTGCGGGCGGGGAATATTGACGTTTGAGATTGTGACTATCTTGAGATAGTCGGCAGGACAATCAACAACTCGCTTGAAAAAAGCCAGTCACATCTTTGGATGTGACTGGCTTTTGTTTGTGGGCCTCGGCATAGCCACGATCCCGGCAGTGCAGCGACGATATAGCCCCTCTTGCTTGTCGCCTCAGACAACGGCATTCCAGAAGTACCAAGGTACAGAAATATTGTCGATTTCTATGGATTCCGAACTTATTTCTTGCAAACGTTTATCTCGAAAATGAGAATGCCCCTTCATGGCGGTGCTTATCGCCAAATCATATGGGGACAATAAGGTGGATTTCATCGACGAAGTTAGAGCGCTCGCATCTCGTGTCGGACTCGCCAAAGATTTGTTACAAACTGAAGAGGCCACTAAGAATGCCATGGTGATGCCGTTTATTCAGCTGTTGGGGTACAACGTATTTGATCCGCTGGAGGTGACGCCGGAGCTTATTGCGGACGTCGGAACCAAAAAGGGTGAAAAGGTCGACTATGCAATCTTGAAGGATGGCCGACCCATCATGCTGTTTGAATGTAAGAAAAGCGGTGCTGACTTACATATCAACCACGCTAGTCAACTCTTTCGCTACTTCCATTCCACGGAAGCGCGATTCGGCGTATTGACCAACGGTACCGTGTATAAGTTTTTCACTGATCTCGAAAAACCGAACATGATGGACGACAAGCCGTTTTTTGAGTTCAACATTCTGGATTTTCGTGACCAGGACGTCGACGAGTTAAAGAAATTTGCCAAGACCATCTTCGATCTCGAAATCATACTCACCACTGCAAATCACCTGAAATACACCCGCTCTATTCAGAACACGTTGAGCACCTGGATGTTCAACCCACCTGAGGAGTTTGTTCGTCTCGCGTCGGCTGAGTTTTTGATTGGCAAGCACTTTAAAAATGCAGTCAAGGACCTGTTCACGGAAGTCACCAAGCAGGCATTTCAGCAACTCGTGAGTGACAAGATCAACGAGCGACTAAAAGGGGCCATGACTCCAGAGCTAAGTATCCCTTCAGCGGTACAGGTAAACATCACTGAGACTACCCCCGAGTCGGATCAGGTGTTCACTACCTCGGAGACAGAATTGGAAGCGTTCCAGATCATACGAGCCATCCTTCGCCCGGTCGTGAAGCCCGGCCGCATTTTCATACGCGTCTCGGCAAGCTATTGCGCAATCCTATTCGACGACAACAATCGCAAGCCGATCTGTCGACTAAGGTTCAACAACGAAAGCCGTCTAGTCGTGGGCTTTTTCAACGAAAACAAAGAGGAAGAAAGAGTTCCTATTGTCAATCTTGATCAGCTTTTCGACTTTGGCGAACGCCTCCAGGCGTGCGTCGGGGCTTACTTGAAGTCAGCACCGGTCAAAGAAAACGTTAGTGACGTAGTGGCTGTTTGAAAGAACGTTGTCTCATTCGAACGGCTTGACGAAGGGCAGACTGCCAAGCCGTCAAGCCGGTTGAATGACATTGATGGGTTGTGTCCCATAGAGTTGTCTGCGCCCTGCCGGTACTCCGGACGCATGATGGGTAGAACGAGAGAGACGTTGATTAGCCCGGCCAGTAAGCCCTTCAAGTGAGGAGAGGGCGCTTTCGCAATGACTCACAGGGAAGAGTTCCCCATCCGCGGGGTGTCTTCGGACCCGACCTCAAGCACCGCTTTCGTTGCCTTCTCGATAGCCTCGAACACAGCCTCCGGTACGATTCCGACGAACTGTTTGCGGCGGTTTTTCGAGACCACGCCGCCGTTGTCCAGACACATCATCACGAGCGTCGAGAGCGTACTGCCGCGTACATCGAAGCGGTCATTCACGGCGCGCAACACCGTGTCGTAGTGACGAAGAAACTGCGTCTCGCGCCGCAACTCGACTTCAAGGGCTTCATCTGCCATTCGCAGGACGAATTCAACAGCCGACGTGGCGTCCCAGTACCGGTACATGGAAGGATCGCCAAGAAACTCGAACTCAAAGTTTGCGTCGTCGATCCAGAGGACTCGCCAATGCTCGCGCAGAGGCTTGGAAAAACCCTGGAGTGCTTCCAGGTACGCCAGCTCATGACGCTTCATCGCGATCGAAACGGGGAGCAACAGTCCGTGTTGAAGTTTCGTGGACGAGCACAACGCTTGATGAATGAGAAAGCGTGAAAGCCTGCCGTTGCCATCCATGAAGGGATGGAGGAACACGAAGCCGAATGAAGAAATACTTGCCGCAACGATTGGATCAATCTGAGTCGGAGCGGCATTCGCAAACGCCATCCATTCGTCCATCAGTTCAGGCAGCATCTCGGGAGGAGGAGGGACGTACGTCACCCCGGCCGCACCTCGCAGGCCGTTTTGCAGATGATTCTGCTGGCTCCGATATCCCGCGGCCTGTTCGAGCGGATTGGTGACGCAGATATTCTGCAACTCGACCAGATACTCCTCATTCAACGGGTGGCGTTCATGAGCCTGCCGCAAAAGCGCCACGAAGCGGCGCGCCTTGTCTTCGGAGGGGGATTCTTTCTCAATGGCGAACGAATCCTGCGTCTCGTGAAGATAGGCCCAGTTGATAGCCCGATCCATCATCTCGGCCGGCAGTGACGCCATGAATTCTTGGGCGCGACCAAGAATGTCTGAATCCAGCAGACTAACGATCGCAGGTGTTTGTTCGACCGTTGCGCAATAGCGTAACGACCCGAGTCCGTTGAAATCGACGCGCCAACGTGCATTGCGGACCGAAGGGCCAGTTATGTAGCGCTCCGAGTCGAAGAGTCCGACGGCTGCGCCGCCAACCGCGGGGGCGTCGGGTAGCCGCTCGCCAGTGAACGCCTCCCAGAGAAAGCAGGCTTTTCGGATAAAAATGCCGTTTGGCGCACGCTTTAGTTCCGCGATCAGAATGTCTGCGCTAATCGTCGGCAATGCTTGCGCGAGAATACCTAAGTTGGTGCCCTCGTGTTTCAGCGCGAACAGGACATGCTCAAGGTAGGCGTCGTCAGGCGGCGCAATATGCCGCGGTACCGCCAGGCATCCGTTGATCTCCGTCAAACGGGTAACTGGCTTGATGAGCGCAGGCCGTCGCGGCGCTTGCGCGCCTGCGGCCAGCTTCTGGTGTAAGTATTGATAGCCAACGGCCGTCATCCTGGCTCCATAAAAAATTTGCAAACACAGGGGCGCGTGCAGATTTTCTTATCCGAACACAGATTTTCTTACGAATCGGCCCTCCGTGCCATTTTTTCTTACGAAGGCAGCTCAAAACCCGCAAAATCCAGTGGCGCCGCAGATTTTCTTATCCGCACACAGATTTTTTTACGATTCGCCATCCTTTCTCAGATTTTCTTATGACGGGCGAGGCTCGCTAGCCGGCCGCTTCAGTGCGCATAGGATTCGTGTGGATTAGCTAAAGCCAAGTCACGTGCGAGTCCCGCGGCTACCGGCACCCGTTGATTACACGCCGCGAAATTGTGAAAAACGATCTCAAGCGTCGGCAATGGGCATCGCTCCATATAAAGTCCACGGTTACCTCCGAGCAGTTCGGCGCTGCGGCACAAGCGCGCGTACGAACAATGCCCGTTCGCTAATAACCGATAAGACTTCATGGCCCGACCTAATTTTCAACAAACGAAACAATCCGTCAGCGCGCGCCAGAACAATGCGGCCGCCCAGGCGCGGCTTGTCAGCATCGCAGAGAAATTTCGCGCGGCTTATTCAATCGGCGATTTTCAAAGCGGCGCGAAATTCGCGGAAGAAGCGCTTCAGATCACGCCCGGCAACATGTCTATCCTGCCGGACTACGCCTTGTGCCTGATGCGTACCCAAGCTTTTGATCACGCGTACCAGGTCTATATGAGCATCCACAATGCACCGGCGAGCCAGCGCAAGCTGGCGTCGGCGACGTGGCTCGATGGCTTGGTGGAAGTGTGCGGCTGGCTAGGCAAAGCCGACGAAATGCGCGAGTACGGACTACGCTCGTTACGCGCTTCCGACGCTAAATGCGGCGCTAATCCGAGCGAGCCGATTCCCGATTCCCCACCGCCCGCATTCAACCCCGCGAACCCCGCAGCAAACGTGATCGCCTACTCGCTGTTCGGATCGAATCCGCGATACTGCGAGCCCGCTGTCATGAACGCCGAGATAACGCGCGACGTGTTCGAGGGCTGGACGTGTCGCGTTTATCTCGATGCAACGGTGCCCGAACACGTTCAACGCAGGCTGAAAGACGCCGGCGCCGAAGTCGTTTTCATGGAGCGCGACTCGGGCGTTCATCCGCTGATGTGGCGCTTTCTCGTGATCGATGATTCGAGCGTGAAACGCTTCCTTCTCCGCGATGCCGACGCGCTGCTGTCCGAGCGCGAATATGCAGCGGTACAGGAATGGGTGAATAGTCCGTATTACTTCCACATCATCCGCGATTACTTCACCCACACGGAATTGATTCTCGCGGGTTTGTGGGGCGGATGTGCAGGCATCCTGCATAACGCGGTCGGCTCGATGCAGCAATTCGTTGCGAAGAACACGGAGAGCGGGCGCTTCATCGACCAGCATTATCTGCGCGAGAACGTGTGGCCAACGTTACGTAAAAGCGTACTGTCTCACGACGACCTGTTCGGCTTCCACGATGCCAAACCGTTCCCACCGCACGCGCCAAACAGATGGAACACGGAAAAATTCCATGTCGGCAGCAATACGAGCTATCAGGCGATCGGCGGCAAAAGCATGCTGCTCGAAGGCACCGAGCAACGGCTGATTTTCAGTTCGGCAGATGGCAAGCCATTGTTCGATTACCATGCAACCGTTCGGAATGGCGAATGGCGTCTGGACATGCCGTTCTTCGTGGTTGAGAAGATTGCGTCGCAGGAAATCGTGCTCAGCCTCGACAAATAAGCCACTAATAGGCGCTTCTCATGCGCCCACCACTTCCACTGTCGAAAAGCCGATTCCCACGCTTTTCGTCACTCTGATCTGCAACGGAATGCGCTCTTTGAGCGCTTCCACGTGACTGATCACACCGATCATCTTGCCGCTTGCGTTCAACGAATCGAGTGCGTTGAGCGCAATCTCCAGCGTCTCGCCGTCGAGCGTGCCGAAACCTTCATCGAGGAACAGCGAATCGATGGAAGTCTTGAAACTCACCAGATCCGATAAAGCCAGCGCCAGCGCAAGACTCACCAGGAAGCTTTCACCGCCCGATAACGTGCGCGTGTCGCGCGCAATATCGCCTTGCCACATATCGAGCACTTCCATTTCCAGATCGCCCGCAAGTTTGCGGTTCAACTGGTAACGCCCATGCAGTTGCGTGAGTTGCCGATTCGCAAGGTAGATCAAGTGATCGAGCGTCAGGCCCTGCGCAAACTTTCGATACTTCGCGCCATCGGCGGAACCGATCAGACTGCTCAAGCGTTGCCACAAGTCGTAACGCGTGCGTTGAGCATCGATCTGTTCAAATAAAGCCTGCTTTTCCACACGCAGCCGATCGTCGTTCTTGAGCGTTGCGCGAAGTTCGCCTTGCTTTTCGCTGAGTGTCTTTAACGTTGCAAGCAGTTCATCAACCGTGCGTTGCAATGCTTCTGCATCTTGTTCGGTCTTCGGCTCTTTCAGCAATTCCGCACGATGATTTTCCGCGTTCGTGCGCAGCGTGCGCACCGTCGTCAACAGATCATCGAGTTCGCGTTTCAGCGTTTGCAAGCGCTCGCGTTCTTCGTTCGGCAGCAGCGCTTCGGTGAACGCTTGTTCATCGGCGAATACGCTTTTGGCTAACGCACTCGTCCATGCCGCCGATGTTTTCTCCGCCCGTTCGATGTCTTCGCTCAGACGTATCGTCAGCGTTTGCAGCGTGCCTTCGAGCGCGCTGGTTTTATCGCGTGCGATTTCGTAGCGCTGTATTGCCGATGAAAACGCTGCATCGGGATCACTGGTCGCTGCAACAACCTCAGTCTGCAATTCGATAAAATCCGCTTCGCAAGCGGTCCATCGCGTGGACCATTTTTCTGCTTCAGATGCCGCCGCTTCAAGCGCCTGCCGCGCGCGATCGGCTTGCTGTGCCAACACGCGATTTTTATCCGATGCCGTCTGCCACGCCTTCCATTCAGCGTCGCGATCCGTGAGCCACGTTTGCCATGAAGTCCACGAATCGGGACGCGCGTAACCAACGGAAGTGACCGATTCATCGAGCATTTGTTCTCGTTTAACCAGCGCGTTCTGCAGCGACGCCGAGTGATCCGCGGTTTCCTTAAGCGATTTTTCCGCAGAGCTTTGTTTCTCTTCAAGCAGCTTGAGATCGTGTTGATGCTGGAGCGACTTCCGCTCCGCCGCATTCGCGGCGTTCGCGTGCTGCTCGATCACCGTCTTCTGTCGATCCACCGCAGCAAGCGTTTCCTGCGCCTGCTTCAACTTGGTCGCGTGTTCGTGCGCATGGGTATCGAGCGCGTTTTGCTCAATCGCTTCCAGTTCAAGTTCGGCGCATAACTGCGTCCAACTTGCGGCGTGCAAACCGGCGTCGATGAGCCATGTATCGATACGTTTTCCGAGTTGTTCAATCGCCACGCGCAATCCCGCGATTCCGACATCGATCGCCAACGCTTCCTTGCGTTTGCTATCCAACGCGAGTTGCTTTTCTTTCAACGCTTGCCCGGTCGCAGAGACGTCGAGCGCTTCATACGCGCTGATCGACGGGTGTTCTATCGAACCGCACAAAGGACAGGCTTCTCCAGGCTGTAACGCCGCGCGATGACCGGCGAGATCAAGAATGCGCTGTTCCTGAAGCAGTAATTTGCGTTTGTCCTCGATCTGCTCAACGAGCGTTTCAATCTCTTTGGCGAGACGATCGCGGTGTTCCGGCAGAGGCTTGAACGATGCGTTTTTCTGCGCAAGTTCTTCGCGATCCAGCGCGAGTTGCCTGGTCCCGCGAGCAATCGTTTCGCCGATATGCGCAAGCTTGCCGAACACTTGATGTTGATCCTGAAGCCGCTGACATCGCGTCTTCAAAGCAGTTTCATGCTCACCGTTCAACAGCGTCAAAAGCTTCGCGCGCTGCTCGGCTTCGCCTTTGCGCGCGGACTCGGCTGCGGTCGTTGCGTCGCGTACGGCAATACGCTGAGCATCGATCGCCTGGGCTTGCTTACCGATCGTGAGCACTAACTCGTCGCGCCTTTTGCCGGTCGCTTCGATGTCGCTCAGCGTCTGCTGGCGCACCGTGAACTGCTGCTGCCACAACACAATCTGCTCGCCCAGTTTGCCTCGATGCGGATGTTCATCGAGTGCGGACTGAATGGCTTTTGCGTCGGCCAGAATCTCGCTTAGTGTGCGTTGTCGAAGCTCGACAATCCTTCCACTTATCACCGATGCCAGACGTAAACCACGCGCCGCATCGAGCGATGCAGCCTGCTTGTCCGCCTTGGCGCTCGCAAGCTGACCAGACGTTGCCACATGCCTGTCGCGTGCTGCGAGCATAGCCATATGATCAGCGCGCAGCTTTTCGGCAGGCTCGCTTGCGGCGAGACGATCGAGCGAAGGCTTGGCATCGGCGATCTTCAATTCAGCTTGCCGTTGGTTCGTCAACGCCTGCTCAAGCTGCAGGTCCGCCGCCGATAACGCCGCTCGCCAAGCCAGCATCGCGCGCGTTGTATCGAGTTGCTTGCCGAGTGCCGATTCCTGTTCGCCAACCGCGGTCTGTTCCTGCTGCAAGGCGCTCCGCTGTTCCTCAGTCAGCAACTGAACACCGTCAGCACGCGCCAACAACGTATCCAGCGCAAGCTTCTCGTTGCGCGTCCGCTCGAATACATTCTGCGAGATCGTGCCGTAGATATCGGTGCCGGTGAGCTCTTCGAGCAACTCGGCGCGCTCGTTCGCCTTCGCTTCGAGGAACGCGGCGAAGCCACCTTGTGCGAGCATCATGGACTTCGTGAAGCGGCCGAAATCGAGTCCCGTGATGCTCTCGACGAGCCGCAGTTTATCCACGATACGCTCGGTCATGATCGTGCCATCCAGACGCGCGAGCTCCACCTTGGGCGCTTGCAGATTCCCGTCGGTTTTGTCGCGTGCGCGACGCTGGCTCCAGAACGCCCGATACCCTTCGCCCTTCACTTCGAACTCCACTTCCGCGAGGCATTCAAACGTGTGCCGCGTCATCAGCTCGTTCGTCCCTTGCGAGACGGTGTCCATGCGCGGCGTGCGGTGATAGAGCGCAAGGCAGATTGCATCGAGCAAGGTGGTCTTGCCCGCGCCGGTCGGGCCGGTGATCGCGAACAAGCCGTTATCGCGAAACGGCGGCTGGCTGAAGTCGATCTTCCACTCGCCCTTCAGCGAGTTCAGATTCCGCAAACGCAACGACAAGATCTTCATGCTGCATCCGCCTCGTCAATCTCAGCGACGACCTGGCGATACATCGATAAAAGCTGCAAGCGCGTCTCCTCATCGATGGTTTCCGTTTGCAGGCGGCGCGCGAATACATCGTCGGGCGTGAGCTCGTTCAAGGTTTCCTTTGCTTGCGATTGCAATGCGGCGGAGACAGAAGAACGCTCGCGGCGAATGCGCAGCACTTCAACCGGCAGGTCTGCGGTGATCTTCTGGATGCGCGACTGGAGATCGCTGAGGTAGTCATCGGCGGAGACTACGATTTCGAGCCACACGGTCTCGCCTTCAACAGCCTGAGACGCAGCAGCGGAGACCGCAGCCTCAAGCTCTTTCAACGATCCTTTCACCGACAACAACGGCTGAAAGCACGGCACGTTGAGCACGGTCACGCGTTCAAGGCCGTTCGTCGATACATCCACAAGCAGCATCTCTTTCTGTTGCCGCGCTTCGTCGAAGCTCAATGGGATCGGCGATCCGCTATAGCGAATGTGATCCAGCCCGCCCACTTTCTGCGGCCGATGAATATGCCCGAGCGCGATGTAATCGGCTGCCGGAAACGCGCTTGTCGGAAAGGCTTCCAGCGCGCCCACATAAATCTCCCGCACCGATTCACTCGCGCTCGCACCAACCGTCGTTAAGTGCCCGGTCGCGATAATCGGCAAATGCGCGCCAAGCGTCGCGCGCTTCTGCTCAGCGAGCGCGAACAGCGCCTGATAATGCGCATGAATCGCGTCTTGCAGCGACTCCTGTTTATCGCGTGCGCTCTGTCCCGCGATGCTCTGCAGCACATCACGCGGACGGATGAACGGGATGGCGCAGACGATCGCGCCGGGCTTGCCGTCGCGCGTGGTGAGCACACGAACCTGTTCGTCGGGATCGTCCTGCACGGAAGGAATGACGACGGTATTCAACGCCGTCAGCAAATTGCGCGACTCTTCGAGCACGGCGACGGAATCGTGATTTCCCGCCAGCAGCGTCAAGCCGACGCCCGCGTCGCGCAACGCGAGAATCAGCGTGTAGTAGAGCTCGCGGGCGTAGCTGGGCGGCGCGCCGGTATCGAAGATATCGCCGGCTATCAGCACCGAATCGACCGCGTGCAGCCGCGTCTGCTCGACCAGCCACGCAATCAGCTTTTGATGTTCGGCCTGGCGTGAATGCCCAAGAAAGTACTGGCCGAGGTGCCAGTCCGAGGTGTGCAGGATTCGCATCGGGGAGTAGGGTGGAAGGCGTTGCCGCGCATCGTTTTAGTGGCTGCCAGTTTAGCCGATCGACCCGCCCCAAGCCGCGAAACGGACCGGTAGGACCCCGGAAAACGCCGTAAAACGAGGCAATCGCGCCGTGTACGCGTACACTTCGGCTTCTAATTGCGCGGAAACAGTACGCGCTGGCCTCGCCGGCGCCCTTTTCACGCCGCAACCCCATCAATTACGCTCAAATCAATCATGTTTATCTGCCGAAACCAGCCGTGCGGCGCCGAATGGCAACTCGCCGACGTGCTCATCAAGAACGAAGGCCAGGGCCTGATGTTCCGCTGCCCCATGTGCGGCGCGCGCAACAAGGTGCTGCGCCACGACGCGCCCGACGGCACGATCACCTACGAGCAGGACAATTCGGTCCCGCCGAAACCTGCCGCAAAGTAACAACATAAGCTCATGACCACCCCAACTTCATTTAGCGCCCTGCCGCTTTCGCCGGCGATGCTGGCGAACCTCGAACAACTCGGTTATCTGACGATGACCCCGATCCAGGCCGCCAGCCTGCCGATCGCGCTCGCAGGCCACGATCTCATCGCGCAGGCCAAGACGGGTAGCGGCAAGACGGCCGCGTTCGCGTTGCCGCTGCTCGCGAAGATCGATCCGCGGCTTTTCTCGGTGCAGGCGCTTGTGCTGTGCCCGACGCGCGAACTCGCCGATCAAGTCACGCAGGAAATCCGCCGCATCGCGCGCGCGGAGGACAACATCAAGATCCTGACGCTATGCGGCGGCTCGCCCATGCGCCCGCAGATCGCGAGCCTTGAACATGGCTGCCATATTGCCGTGGGAACGCCCGGGCGGATCATGGATCATCTGGAGCGCGGCACGCTGCCGTTGACCGCGCTGAAAACGCTGGTCCTCGATGAAGCCGACCGCATGCTCGACATGGGTTTTTTCGACGACATCGTCGCGGTCGTCAAACAATGTCCGAAGGATCGTCAGACGCTGCTGTTCTCCGCGACGTATCCGGATGGCATCGCGAAACTGAGCCAGCAATTCCTGCGCAAGCCGCAGGAAGTCAAACTCACCGAGCAGCACACGAATTCGAAGATCAAGCAGCGTTTCTACGAAGTCCACGACAACGAACGTCTCCATGCCGTGGGTCAGTTGCTCGATCACTATCAGCCGGTCAGTACCCTCGCGTTTTGCAATACAAAACAGCAATGCCGCGACTTGCTCGATGTTTTAGTCGCGCAAGGTTTTAACGCACTCGCGCTGCACGGCGAACTCGAACAACGCGAACGCGATCAGGTGCTCGTCCAGTTCGCCAATCGTAGTTGCTCGGTGCTGGTCGCGACCGACGTGGCCGCGCGTGGGCTCGATATCACGCAACTGGAAGCGGTGATCAACGTCGATGTCACGCAGGATCCCGAGATCCATGTTCACCGTATTGGCCGCACCGGCCGCGCGGATCAGGAAGGCTGGGCGCTGAGCCTCGCGAGCATGAATGAAATGGCGCGCGTGAGCTCGATCGAACAGGCGCAGAAAAAGGAAGTGGAATGGCACAAGCTGAGCGAACTGACGCCGGCGACGCCGGGTCATCTTCAGCCGCCCATGGCCACGTTGCAGATCCTCGGCGGCCGCAAGGAAAAGATTCGTCCCGGCGACGTACTGGGCGCGCTGACCGGTGACGCGGGTTTCGAAGGCTCGCAGATCGGCAAGATCAATGTGACGGACATGGTCACGTACGTGGCGGTCGCGCGGGATATTGCGGATCAAGCGGTGAAGAAGTTATCGGCGGGGAAGGTGAAGGGCAAGAAGGTAAAGGTGCGACGTATTTAAGCGCATTTACATTGGCGCACCGGGCCTGCAATTTGCACTCGTGAATCAATGAAACCAGTCAGGGCGGATATGCGTATGCACGCATATCCGCCCGCCGATCCGCGAAACGCATAACTTCAAATGAAGAAACAAGGGATAGGAGCAATCTGATAGCTGGACGGGAAGGCAGCGCTTAGCATCGAGAGGTTATCCACTTTGATGAATACGCCCGCCATGAATCAACCTCCCGCACAGCTCGCCGTCGCTTTAGATCTCCATCAGGCAGGCCGTATGGCCGAAGCGGAAAGTGGTTATCGCGCGATTCTCAAGGAACATCCCGATCACGTCGAAGCATTGCATTACCTCGGTGTGTTGCTGCATCAACGCGGCGACAACGAAGACGCCGCGACGTTGCTGGATCGCGCGCTTGGCCTTGCCCCCGATGTGTCCGCGTGCTGGAGCAATCGCGGGCTGGTGGCGGTGGCGCTAGGCGATCTTCCCCATGCTGTGGAGTGTCACGAGCGCGCCCTCGCTATCGACCCGGCGTTCATCAACGCGCGTAACAACCTTGGCACAGCGCTGCAAAAACAAGGCCGCTTCGACGAATCCATCAAACAGTACGAGATGTTGCTCGCGCAAGATCCCGATCTAATCGACGCCCGTTTGAACCTCGGCTCGACACTCGCTTCCGCGAAGCGCTACGACCAAGCGCTGGCGGTATATCGCGAGACGCTTGCACGGAGCCCGGGCAACTTCTACGCGCATTTCGGCGAAGGCAACGCGCTGCGCGAACTGAAACAATTCGACGAAGCTGTCGCCAGTTTGCATCGAGCACTGGCGCTCAGGCCGGACCACTTCGAGGCGCACGTGAATCTCGGCACGACGCTCGGGCTTTCCGGGAAATTCGTGGAGGCGGAGGCGCAGTATCGGCGGGCGTTGACCTTGCGCGACGATCCGCAGATTCACGTCTGCGTAGGTGCGGCTATCGGCTCGCAAGGTCGTTTCGAGGAGGAGGAACCGCATTATCGGCACGCACTGACACTCGTCCCCGATCACGCCGACGCGCTGCACAATCTCGCGTTGCTGCAGTTAAGGCGCGGCAGGTTCAAGGAAGGCTGGGCGCTGCACGAAGTGCGCTGGCGCTCGAGCAAGTACAAGCCGATGAACGTTCCCGGGGTGCCGGAATGGCGCGGGGAGTCACTGCAAGGCAAGACACTGCTGGTCGCCGGCGAGCAGGGGCACGGCGACATGATCCAGTTCGCGCGTTATTTGCCGGTGCTTGAAGGGATGGGTGCCACCGTCGATGTGTGGGTGCCGGCGAACATCGTGGAACTGGTTCAGAGCGTGCGCGGCGTGCGGCGGGCGCTGCCCATTTGTCCGACGAAGGAATACGACTATTGGACGCCATCGATGAGCGTGCCGCATCGCGTGGCCCATCTCGTTCCTGGCGTCCTCGCCGACACGCCTTATATGAGCGTAAGCGCCGAGCGGATCGGCTCGTGGCCGGCGCGCGTGAAAAAACTGGCGGGCACGCGCAGGAAGATTGGCATCGTGTGGGCGGGCAGTCCGACGTTCGGCAACGATCAATTCCGCTCGATGCCGTTCGCCGCGTGGTCACCGTTCGCGGAGGTGGCGAACACCGAGTGGTTTTCGCTGCAGAAGGGCGCGGCGCGCGACCAGCTCGCGCAACCCGGTTGCGCGTTGAAACCCCACGATCTGACGGACGACATCCACGATTTCGCCGATACCGCCGCGCTGATCGAACAGCTCGATCTGGTGATGACGGTGGATACGTCGGTTGCCCATCTGGCTGGTGCGCTCGGCAAGCCTGTGTGGGTGTTCCTGCCGGCGAATTACGATTGGCGCTGGATGCTCGATCGCGACGACAGCCCGTGGTATCCAGGCATGCGTTTGTTCAAGCAGACTACGCTTGGAGACTGGACTGAGCCGGTGGCGCGGGCGAAAGCGGCGCTGATGGCGAGGTGAATGTTTTTGCGCTCGCAAGATGCGGCGGACGGTTACCTGATCTGCAACTGCTTCTCGCGTGCGCCTACGGCGTGTGATGCAGCAGAGCGCTGCGTCGTCCGGCCGGCTCGGCGATTCGCGTTAGTGCGTCTTGCGCTGCGCGACGCCGCCATAGCGTAATCGCGGCTTACTTCTCCGCTGTCTGCATTGCTTCAACGGGTTTATCGCGGGTAATCAGCCGCAATCCGCTTGCAATGCTCGCCGCGCCTGCGAATCCCGCGCCAATTGCCAGCGCCAGTGTCGGCCCATGATGCCCGGCAATGCCAAAGCTCAGTGCGACCAGCGCCGCGCCGGTCGCCTGGCCGATCAGCCGAGCGGTTGCCACCACGCCGCTTGCGCCGCCGCTGCGCTCGCGCGGCGCGCTCGCCATGAGCGCCTTCAGATTGGGCGACTGGAAGAATCCAAAACCCGCGCCGCATATGCCCATGCGAATACAGATATCGAGTGCATGGGGATGAGCCGGCAGCAACGCCAGCGACGCCATGCCCGCGCACATGATCGCGAGGCCGACGCCGCCCAGCAGCCCCGGTTGGTATCGATCCGATAAGCGTCCGGCGACCGGCGCCAGCAAGGCCACCATCACCGACCACGGCGTCATCAGGAAGCCAGTTTCCACCTGGCTGCGCCCAAGCACGCTTTCGAAATAAAACGGCAGCGACACGAACGCCAGCCCTTGCGCGGCGAACGAACACACGGCGGTTGCCGTCGATAACGCGAACATCGGCCGCTTGAAGAGATCGACGGGGAGCATCGGCGCCGGATGACCGCGTTCCCGACGCAGCATCAATCCGCCCGCCACGACCGTCACCGCGAGCGCGATCAGCACGATATGCGTGGGCGCTTGCTGAGCCGCTTCGCCAAGCGCGAAGACCAGCGCGGCGAACGTGATCACGTTCAGTCCGGCCGCCACGCGGTCGAAGCCGTGCGTGGCGCGCGGCGTTTGCGGCAACGCCGTCCAGCCGATGGCCAACGCCACCAGCCCAATCGGCAGGTTCACCGCGAACAGCCACGGCCAGGGCCCGAGCGAGAGCACGATCGACGCGACCGTCGGCCCGACTGCGAACGATATCCCCACCACCAGCGCGTTTAGCCCGAACCCGCGTCCGAGCCGGTGATGCGGATAGATTGCTCCGATCAGCGCCGTGTTCACGCTCATCACCGCGCTCCCGCCAATGCCCTGCAACAGCCGCGCCGCGGTGAGCGACGGCAGCGACCACGACAGCGCGCAGGTCAGCGACCCCACGAGAAACAGGATCAGGCCGCCCAGATAGATCTTCCTATGTCCGACGATACCGCCCAGCGCCGCGAACGGCAGCAGCGTGGCGACCATCGCGAGCTGATACGCGTTGATGATCCAGACGGACGCGGCCGGCGTTGCGTGGAGATCGGCGGCGATGGCGGGGAGCGCGGTATTCGCGATGGCGGTATCGAGCGTGGCGAGCGAAACGGCGAGCAGCATGGCCGCCATGCCGCGACGCTGGAGCGCGGTCATGGGACCGTCGGCAGGAAGAGGGGTCTGGTCTGACACAGTTTTTTAGGATTGGACGTGATCGGCAATAGTCCGACACGATACGGGATCGCGACGAAGCTCGCCGAGCACCCCCGCAGGAGCTTTCAAACAGGTGTCAGTACCGCCTCGCCGGCGAAGTGCCGGGTGGCGTTATCGACGAACATCTGGACCGACGCCGCCACCGCCTCCGGTGAGCGCCCGCCCACGTGCGGCGTCAGCACGACACGCTCGGAGCCTGTCAGCAACGCGGGCGGCGTGGGCTCGCCTTCGTAGACATCGAGTCCCGCGCCGGCTATCACGCCGCGTTCGAGCGCGTCCGCCAGAGCGGCGGTATCCACAACACTGCCGCGCGCCACGTTCACCACGTAGCCTTTTGAGCCGAGTGCGGCGAGCACGCCGGCGTCGATCAGATGTTTCGTCGATGCGCCGCCCGGCGTGGCGACCACGAGGTAATCGGCCCATTCGGCCAGCGCGATCACTGAGTCGAAGTACGTATACGCCGAGTCCGGTTGCGGCCGGCGATTGTGATAACCGATCTCGATATCGAAGCCTTGCGCTCTTTTAGCCACCTTCCTGCCGATATTGCCCAAGCCGATCACGCCTAGTTTCTTGCCCGAGAAGTTCGGCTGGAACGGGAGGTCATCGCGCCAGGCGCCCGCACGGCACGCGCGGTCGAGCACGGGGATCTGGCGAACCACCCCGAGAAGCAGCGCGAAGGCGTGATCGGCGACGCAATCGTCGTTGGTCCCCGCGCCGTTCACCACGACGATGCCGCGCGCCTGCGCCGCATCGCGCGCGATGTTTTCGTAACCCGCGCCCAATGCGCCGATCAGCTCGACGTTCGGCAGTTTCGCGATGGACGCTCCGTCGATGCCGATGGTGCCGTTTGTCAGGACAGCGCGGATTTCGTCGGCGTGGTCGGTGAGCGCTCGATCGATCGCGGATTGATCGAGCGCTGTAATGACGTTGAAGGCGTTGGCGACGGTGATTTGGTTTTCGGGTCGAAGCGGAACCAGGACGAGGACGGTGAGGAGCATGGGCGCGAGGCGTTGAAGGAGCGAAGGGCCAAGTTTCGCATTTTTTTGAGATGACGGCGGGAGGGGGCCCGGCACGTTCGTTCAAGCCGCTGCGTCGTTGCGCATATCCGATAAAAAATGTGCGCTCGCAGCATTTTTAGGAATTGTCGTGTAGGCGACGCGCGAAGGCCGATCCACAATCCGGCCGTTGCAATGCAATGGGGCGGAATCTTACTTACGCGCTGCCCCATCGTTTTTCAGAAAACCGGAAAGCGGCTTTTGGCGAAGCTAAGAGAAGCCTGAATTGAGGTTACATGACGATGACCAATATCAAACGATTTTTGTGCCAGCTGTTCGTTGAGTCTGCTCAGGACCCAAGCCGGCCTCCTCACAATCGACGTGCTTGGTCGCTTTGAGTAGCTCGAGATCATGAGAGCACTTGCCGCAGCTCGGCTTAAGGCCGGTTGGTCAGAACTGCAAAGCGTCTTTTCGCGACTGATCGACGTCGCGTTGATCGTGCTCGGTGCCGCCGTCGCTATGCTGCTCCGGCCAGCGGGCGAAGGGTATTCACTGGGCGACGGTACATTTGTTGCAATATCCGTGGCCTTCGCGCTCCTGCTGTTTCCGTTGTTCGGCGTGTATCAGTCGTGGCGCGGCCGTTCAAAACGCAGGCTTGTGGGTCATATTTCACTGGCATGGTTTGTGGCGCAAGCTTGTGCTGTGGCCTTGATGTTCGCGTTGCACAGGACGGCTTCCGTCTCGCGCCTGTGGGTTGCATGCTGGGTGCTCAACACGGGCGTGGCGCTTGTGGCATCGCGGTTCATCGTTTATACGATCCGCTCGCGGATGCGGCATGCAGGATACGACTTGCGCACCGTGGGCGTTACCGGTATTGGCGCGCACTGCGAAAACGTGATGGCGAAGATCGCAGCGTCGCCCGCATCGGGTTTTCGCGTGGTCGCCAGTTTCATCTCCCAGCCAACGACCCGGCTCGACATATCGGGCATCTCGGTCTGTCGTGATCTCAAGGCTTTTGCCGTTGCCATCCGCGCGGAAAAGGTACCCGAAGTATGGGTGGCGCTGCCTATGTCCGAGGAAGAGGCGCTACGTGATGTTCTCGAAGAGTTCAGCGGCGACCTGGTCAACATCCGGTTCATCCCTGACGTGCGAAGTCTCGCGATGTTCGACGGCGAGATGGTCGAATTGATGGGCGCACCGGCAATCAATATGGTTGCGCCGCCATTGTCGGGCGCGGCGCTTTTGCAAAAGGCAATTTTTGACAGGTTGTTCGCCACTTTCACGCTGATCCTCATTGCGCCGCTGATGGTTGCTATTGCCATGGCGGTGAAGCTGTCGTCGCGGGGGCCGGTATTTTTCAGGCAAACGCGCAAAGGCGCGGACGGAAAGACCTTCAAGATATTCAAGTTTCGCACTATGCGTGCGCACATCGAAAAAGCGGGCGTGGTGCAGCAAGCTACGCGAAACGATCCGCGAATCACCCCATTGGGCGCTTTCCTGCGCCGCACGAGTCTGGACGAACTACCTCAGTTCCTTAACGTGCTGCGCGGAGAGATGTCGGTGGTCGGACCGCGGCCGCACGCAACGGCGCACGACGATTACTACCAGAAGATTGTCGACGGATATATCCACCGCTATCGCATCAAACCGGGGATTACCGGCTGGGCGCAAGTCAATGGCTTTCGCGGTGAGACCGATCGCCTTGAAAAGATGCAAGGCCGTGTTGAGTACGATATGTACTACTTAAGAAATTGGTCACTCAAGCTGGACATACGGATTGTGATCGCTACGTTTATGAAAGGAATGGTGCACCGGAACGCATATTGATGCGCTGTTGACCAAAGCAAGTAACGGATTAACTAACAGGCAGTATGAACACAAACAGAAGTTGGATGAATTGGCCCACTGCCGCCGATGCCGCAAGCATTGCGCAAGACGCGACGCACTCGGAAGACAGGTTGAACAACATGGTGATGCTGGTTCGAAAGCACGCAGGCGTTCTCCTTGCTCCCCTTATGGCGACAACGGCCGTGTTGTTATCCGCATGCACCTTGCCGGGCATGCACATGGACCACGCGCCTGTCATTCCGGTTACCAGTGCTGGCGACCAGGCCGCGACTGACTGGTTTGCTCTTTCTGCCAGTACGCCGCTTGCCGCACCCGACAGCGATGTCCGGATTGGCGCGCCTATTGGTAATACTGCTACGGCCACCGGCAACACCGAGCTTACCGTACCTATCAGCGACATCAACATTGCGTTGATCCAGCGATTGCGCCAGGACGAAGTGCGGCAGAGCTCGATGGATCAGCCACGGTTGTTCGCCGCGCCTGCCCCCTACACACTGGGTGCAGGCGATGTGTTGCAGATCACCGTCTGGGACCATCCGGAACTCACGGCAGCCATGGGCACGCAGAGCCAGAGCCAGGTGCGTCCTTCGGATGCGCCGGCGGGTTTCGTCGTCGACCAGATGGGGAACATTGCGTTCCCGTATGCGGGCGTTTTCAACGTAATGGGCCTCAGAACCGATCAAGTTCAGGCGCAGCTATATCGCCGGCTCACGAAGGTCTATCGCGAGCCTCAGATCACGGTGCGGATCGGATCGTTCCGCGCGAAGAAAGTCTATATAGACGGCGAAGTTCATGCGCCGGGTGTACAGCCGATCAACGACGTGCCAATGACGCTCTACGAAGCAATTTCCCGTGCGGGCGGCTTTACGTCGGCTGCGGACCAGAGCCGCATGGAACTGTTGCGGGACAACGTGTCGTATCCGGTCAACTTGTCGCAGATGATCGACAACCACTCGAATCCGTCGAATATCTTGCTGAAGGACGGCGATCTTCTGCACGTGGTGTCGCGCGATGAAAACGGCGTGTTCGTGATGGGTGAGATCAACAAGCCGATGACAGCCCTCCCTATGCGCACCGGCAAGCTGACGCTCAGCGACGCCTTGTCTCAAGCCGGCAGCGTCAACATGATGACCGCCGACGCGACACAAATGTACGTGATCCGCGGTGGGGACGGCAAGCAGCCGCATGTGTACCACCTGGACGGGCAGTCGCCGGTATCAATGGTGTTGGCTAATCAGTTCGAATTGCAGCCGAAGGACGTTGTGTACGTGGACAGCACCGGGCTCGCGCGCTTTAGCCGCGTTCTTGGCCAGTTGTTGCCGGCCATCAATGCAGGTTTGACCGCGGCGATTGTTACCAGGTGACTTGTCACGTACTCATGGTTTGCGAAGGCAACATTTGTCGCAGTCCGATCGCTGTGGCGTTTCTCCAGAGAGACATGCCGCTCGTCGGTGTGATGTCCGCCGGGACGCGCGCCTTGGTTGGACAAGGGGCGAATTCCGTCGCGGTGCAACTCATGGATGACCGGGGATTGAACATTCGCTCGCACGTTTCAACTCTGCTGACGCCCGAGCACGTGCGTAACGCGCACCTCGTGCTGACCATGACGCGGGCGCAGCGCGACTTGATTGAAATGAACTATCCCTACGCCAGGGGGAAGACCTATCGCCTTGGAGATCACGACGATCTTGACGTAGTCGACCCGTACCAGCGCGGCCCCTTTATTTTTGAATTGGCGGTGGCACAGATCGAGCAAGGCGTATCACGCTGGCTCGACACCATCGCACGACTATCGCACTGATCAATGAGTCTCCACACTACCAACCCTCGCTCCGCGTCGAACGCCGACGATGAGATCGATCTGTCTGCGATCGCTGTGACCCTCCGGGAGAACAAGCTTCTCATTTCGTTGGTTGCTGCCGCCACGCTCGCGTTGGGTATTGGCTACGCGATTTTTTCCACGCCGGTGTTCCGCGCGGACGCAATGGTTCAGGTCGACGACAACTCGGGTGCGATGAACGACAAGCTGGGTGATCTGGCCGAGTTGTTCGGCGGCAAGGCCACGGCCGATGCCGAAATTGAGCTGATCCGTTCGCGCGAGTTGATTGATGCAACCGTTCGCAGTCTTCACCTCGATATTGATGCGAAGCCGCGCTATTTTCCGTTGATTGGTTCATGGATCGCACGCAGCGCTGCTACGGATCAACTCGCGGCGCCTTTGTGGGGACTGAGTAGCTATGCGTGGGGTGGAGAGCAATTGGAAGTGACTCAATTCGACGTGCCTCCCGTCCTGTACGACGAGAAATTCAAGCTGGTCGCCGGTTCCAATCAGACGTTCGAGCTTAGAGGCCCGGATGGCGATGTCGTTCTCAAAGGGCGTCTCGGCGAACCTGTGGTTGGCAAGACCCAATACGGGCCTGTGAGTCTGACGGTCAGCAGATTCGTGGCGCGGGCTGGCACTGTGTTCAAGCTGAAACGTTCGTCAACACAGCTTGTGACCGAGAAGTTGCAGAAAGATCTTGATATCAGTGAGAAGGTCAAGCAGTCGGGCATTGTCGGGGTTCGGCTGGATGGGATCGACAGCGCACGCACCGCCGATACGGTCAATGCGATCGTGCGTGGCTACGTGCAGCGCAACGTTGGTTTGAAGTCCGGTCAAGCCGCGCAGATGCTGGGTTTCCTTGACAATCAACTTCCGGAGTTGAAGTCGGGCCTCGATAACTCGGAGCAGCGTTACAACACGTTCCGAAACAAGACCGGCACGGTCGACCTCGTAGAGGAAAGCCGGCTGTTGCTGCAGTCGATCGTCGACGGAAAGACGCGTATCACCGCGCTGGAGCAACAGCGGGCGGACCTGTTGCAGCGCTTTACGCCGAACCATCCTTCTGTTGCGGCCATCGACGCCCAACTGGCGGACTTGCAACGCGAACAGAATCAACTCACCGCGAAGGTCTCGTCCCTCCCGGACACGCAGCAAGCCGCAGTGCGGTTGATGCGTGACGTGAATGTCAATACAGGTCTCTATATGAACCTGATGACCAGCGCGCAGCAGCTCCAGGTCCTCAAGGCGGGACAACAGGGCAATGTTCGCGTAGTTGACTACGCCGTGGTTGCGGAACAACCGGTCAAGCCCAAGAAACTCATTGTCATTGGCGCCGCGGGTGTTCTCGGTTTGCTGCTGGGCGTCGGCGCGGCGCTGCTCCGGCGCTCTTTGAATCGCGGCATGGAAGACACGCTGGAGATAGAGGAAGCCGCGGGCGTGCCGGTCTACGCAGTCATCCTGCACAGCGAACGTCAAATCGTGCTGCAGCGATCGGCGCGGCGCGGAGACCGGGGGCAGCATGTTCTCGCGTCCTCGTCGTCGGGAGACATCGCGGTGGAAGGTATCCGGAGTCTGCGCACCGCGCTGCTGTTTCGCATGGCAAAGGCAACCAACAACGTCGTGATGGTGGCGGGCCCTCGCCCTGATATTGGTAAGTCGTTCTTATCAGTGAATCTGGCTGCTGTGCTGGCGTCCGCCGGCAAGCGCGTGTTGCTCATAGACGCCGATCTGCGTCGCGGGAACCTTCACGCTTACTTCGGAAAATTCCGTGATCCAGGACTTCAGGATGCCATGACCGGGGCAGCGATTGATACGGTCGTGCGCCGGCACGTGCTCCCCAATCTGGATCTGCTTACACGCGGCGCGCTTTCGCCGAGCCCGTCGGAAGTGCTGATGAGCGATCGGCTCGGAAAAATTATCGAGCACTTGTCGCATGCCTATGACCTCGTGATCGTGGATACGCCACCGATTCTTGCGGCAACCGATTCGTCGGTGATCGGCAAGCATGCGGGAACGACGTTGCTTGTGATGCGCCATGGCCGGCATTCGGAAACCGAGCTTCGGGAGTCGATGAGATTGCTCGGCGGCGCGGGCGTTGAAGTCAAGGGCATTGTGCTCACTGACGTGCCGCAACGGAGCGCCGCACATGGTACTTACGCGGCGTACGAAAGCGCCACGTAATAAGTGTTCAAAGACTGCAACGCATTACCCCTGATACGCATGTTGCGTATTCTGGAAAACGTGTCGATCCAGGACTTTTTATGAATAAAAAAGTACTACTTACATTTGGGACACGTCCGGAAGCCATTAAGATGGCTCCGCTTGTCAAGCTTCTGAAAGACACTGAGGGGATTGACTGCTACGTCTGCGTGACCGGCCAGCATCGGCAAATGCTCGATCAGGTGCTTGAACTATTTCAGATCCGGCCGCATTTTGACCTCAACGTCATGAAGCGCAGCCAGGATCTGTATGACATGACGACCGCGATCGTACTCGGCATGCGCGACGTCATAAAAGACTGCAAGCCCGATATCGTGCTGGTCCACGGCGATACCACGACCACGATGGCGGCGAGTCTGGCAGCGTTTTATCAGCGCGTTCCGGTGGGGCATGTGGAAGCGGGGCTAAGGACCGGAAACCTGCTTTCGCCGTGGCCTGAGGAGGGCAACCGCAAGTTGACCGGCTCTCTCGCGGCAGTGCATTTCGCCCCGACTGACCGGGCGCGCCACAACCTGCTCGCGGAGAACGTCCCGGATGAACGAATCGTAGTCACGGGCAACACAGTGATCGATGCACTGCTTCATGTTCGCCGCCTGCTCGAGATCGATCCGCAATTACGCGCGAACGCCGAGCGGCATCTGCCTCGGCTCGCTCCGGGGCGGCGCATGCTCCTCGTCACGGGACATCGGCGTGAGAGTTTCGGTTCTGGCTTCGAGCGCATTTGTGCGGCACTCGCCGAGATTGCGCATGCGCGTCCCGACATTGACGTGGTCTACCCGGTGCATTTGAACCCGTTGGTCCAGGAGCCCGTCACGCGGCTGCTTACGGGCATTCCCAATATCCATTTGATCGAACCGCTTGACTATGTTCCCTTCGTGCTCCTGATGGATAGAGCGCATTTGATACTTACCGATTCCGGCGGGGTTCAGGAGGAAGCGCCATCGCTCGGCAAGCCGGTGTTGGTGATGCGTGATACGACAGAACGTCAGGAAGCAGTCGATGCTGGCGTTGTCAGACTGGTCGGTACGGAAGTGCGGGCGATTGTGGATGGGGTGTCGGAACTGCTGGACGACTCCGCGGCGTATCGCTCAATGAGCAGTGGAGAAAATCCTTACGGCGATGGGCACGCGTGTGAACGGATCGTGAATGCGCTCAGGCCTGCGTGGGTAGCCAAGAAGGGCAACCTCGACACGACAGTTGAACAACTAGAAACCTCTACATAAAGACAAAAGGTAAAGATCATGGAATTCGATGTGATTTCGGTCATCGGACTCGGCTATATCGGTTTGCCGACTGCGGCAGCCTTCGCTGCGCGGCGCAAAAAAGTGATTGGTGTCGACGTTAACCAGCGTACGGTCGACACCATCAACAAGGGCGCAATTCATATTGTTGAGCCCGAACTCGACATGCTCGTTCACGCGGCTGTCACGCAGGGGTATCTGCGCGCGACTGTTACGCCGGAGCCGGCCGATGCGTTTCTTATTGCGGTGCCGACGCCTTTTCTTGAAGGGTTCAAGCCGGACTTGAGCTACATCGAGGCCGCGAGTCGGGCGATTGCGCCGGTGCTGAAAGCGGGCAATCTGGTCGTGCTCGAATCAACGTCGCCCGTGGGTGCGACGGAGCAGATGGCGGTGTGGATGGCCGCGCTTCGTCCTGATCTGACTTTTCCACAGCAGGCCGGTGAGAGTTCCGATATTCGCATTGCGCATTGTCCCGAGCGCGTGTTGCCGGGGCATGTGATTCGTGAGCTTGTCGAGAACGACAGGGTGATCGGCGGAGCGACGCCCAGATGCAGTGAAGTGGCGCGCGAGTTGTATCAAATTTTCGTGCAGGGAGAATGCATTCTTACCGATGCCCGCACTGCCGAGATGTGCAAGCTCACCGAGAATTCTTTCCGCGACGTGAACATTGCGTTCGCTAATGAGTTGTCCGTGATATGCGACGAACTCGATATCAACGTATGGGAACTGATCCGGCTTGCGAACCGTCATCCGCGCGTGAGTATTCTTCAGCCTGGGCCGGGTGTTGGCGGGCATTGTATTGCGGTCGACCCGTGGTTCATTGTCGATTCCGCGCCCGAACTGGCTCGCCTGATTCGCATGGCGCGAATCGTCAACGACGATAAACCGCGTTATGTCATCGATCGTATCGAGCGCGCAGCCAAGAGGTTCAAGGAACCCGTGATCGCCTGTCTCGGGCTGGCTTTCAAGGCGAATATCGACGATCTGCGGGAGAGTCCGGCGCTGGATATCGCGCGCGAGATCGGTTTGCGGTTTGGTGGGCAGGTGATGGTTGTCGAGCCGAATATCAGGAAGTTGCCGGAATCGCTTGAGGGGATTGTGCGGTTTTGTGAATTGAATGAGGCACTGAACGAAGCGGATGTGATCGTGATTCTTGTTGATCATACGCAGTTCAAGCGGGTCGATCCGGTCAGGCTGCAAGCGAAGGTCGTGATTGATACGCGAGGGTTGTTGTCTCGTGGCTAGTATTGCGACCTGTTGCGAATTAGGTTTCGCAACGTCCAACTTGCATCTTGATGCGGGGCGAACGCGTCCCGGCTTCCCCGAGAATATGTCGGGCATTCGCGCTTCCACGGAAGTTCGCACCGAGCGCCCGCAGTGCTATCGCCTCGCGCAGTCGAGCACTGCTTTTTCAAGTTCTGTAGATGGGGCGAGGGAGCGCCCGTGAGTGACCAGGCTGGCGTCGAAAACTCAACGCGGCGGGCACCAAGGGCCGCTGCTGGTCTTGGCAGGAACTTTGTCGCGATGCTCGTTTGGCAGATCGGCAATTACCTGGTACCGCTTGCTACTTTCCCGTATCTCACGCGGATCCTCGGGCCGACCGGGTTCGGTGTGTTGGGATACGTTATGGCGATAGCGATCTATGGGACTGTGCTTACTGAATGGGGATTCAACCTGAGCGGCCCTCAGGCGGTAGTTGCGTTGAGGGGACGCTCCGGTGAGCTTAACGAACTCATTTGGTCGACGATTGGCGCAAAAGCATGCCTTTGTGTGGTTTCGTTCTGTGCCCTTCTCGCAGTGCTTCACTTTGATCACCAAGCAGCGGCCGCGCGCACCGCGATCCTGTTGTCGTGGTTGGTCGTCGTAAGCAATGTCTTTACCCTAAACTGGCTTTTGCAGGGTCTTGAGCGATTCTCGCTGTTTGCGACCGTTTCGCTGGCTGGCCGTTTTATCACGTTGCCGCTGACATTTCTGCTGGTTCGTCAATCCAGCGATATCGCCATCGCCGTCGGAATTCAGGCGACAGCCCCGGTCTTTACTGCGATCTTCTCGATGGTCGCTGCTCAGCGGCTCGGGGTATTGCGTAGCCCTAGGCTTTCTTGGAATTCAGTCCGATCGCGTCTGGCACAAAGCACGCAAATGTTCGTCTCGTCGGCATCGGTAACGCTCTTTGGCGCGACCAATACCATCATTCTGGCCTCGCTGGCCGGACCGTATCAGGTGGGATTGTATGTTGCCGCCGATAAGTTAAAGACCGTCGGAAACATGGTCCCCGCTCAGATAAATACCATCCTTTATCCCCGCATATCCGCGCTGATGGTCGACGCACCTCGCGCAGCGGCCAAGCTGACGGTGATCGGCCTGATTGCAACAGCGGCGACCACGATGCTTGGTGTGCTGGCGATTACGTTTCTATCCGGACACGTCACCAGCCTGATATTAGGAAGTGCTTTTCACGATTCTGCGACGGTGCTTCAGTTGCTTTGCCTGGCGACGTTATTTGGGAACCTGGCGTATTTCCTCGGGCTGCAAGTACTGGTTCCTTTCGCTGACAGCCGTAGACGCTCAATAGTTATGCTCGCGGCCGGTTGCCTGAGCATTGCGTTATCGCTGGTCCTGGTTCCGCGCTACGGCGCGGACGGTGCGGCTGGATCATTCCTGATCGCTGAGATAGCGATCCTTAGTACGTATCTCGTCATCATCATGCGCTCGACTCCGATGCGTGCGCATTTCAAGCAAGTAATGAATTGGTAAATGTCCATCATGTTTAACGTGCACGTTATATCTTTGAAGCGCTCGGATAGACGCGAATCCATCGGGAAGGTGCTGACTGATCAAAATGTTCCCTTCACTTTTGAAGATGCGTTTGATGCGCGTGTCATATCCGACTCTGAATTCGGCATGCTTTATGACGACGATTCCGCGCGCAGTCGCTATGGTCGCTCCTTGAGCCGTGCAGAGGTGGCATGTTTTATAAGTCACAGGGAAGTCTGGAAGAAAATCGCGGAGTCGGGGCACGGCGCGGTGGTGCTTGAGGATGACGCACTACTAGAGTCGGCGTTCTTCGAACGGGTGCTGCTTGTCTCGGACGAGCAGCTCGCGTCAATCACGGAGGTTGTATTACTTGGGCGCTCAAAGTTGCGCCGCGCGTCGGCTACGCGGACCTATTTTTATGAGCCGCTAAAGCGGGTCGATGTAGTCGACAGTATGCGCATCGGTGTTCCGTTCAAGCAGTGGACTTCCGGCGCGGTCGGATACTGGATATCGGCACGCGGTGCCCGTCTTGCATTGGCACATACGAACGGTAGGGTAAAGGCTCTGCTCGACGACTGGCCGTGGCATCGCGACCATGGCGGTATGCGTGTAAAGGAGCTGCGTCCCTATGCGGTGTGGGAGGGCTTCGAGATCATGGAAAGCAGCATTGAGGCTGATCGGCGAGCGCTCACGTCACTTCGCGCCAGCTGGCATGAAATCCTGCTGAAGCCGTTGCGCATATGCAGAACCTGTGTCCGATGGATGGTCATCTTCATGCTCAGCGTAGTAGCACGTCGATCTACATCGCATATGCGCGCGGCCAAGTATGAGTGATTTCGGCGCATATAAGACTTGGGCCGGCAGTCCAGGTATGGGCGACGGTACTGTGTATTTCACAAGGCCATTGGTATGGGGTTTGCTGGTAGCTGGATTTGCGTTATCTCCGCTAGGCGACTTTCTATCTGTGTTTGCGCTGAAAGGCGGTGTCGGCGGTGACTTTGGCGCGCGGTACTCGCTTTTCCTGCGAGGAATTGTGCTCGTTGGGCTGTTGGCCATGATGTCATTTCGCGGCAGGGTACAGCTTTCAAGCTTGCGGATCATGCTTCTTGTGGTCGTGGCTGTTGGAGCGTCATCTATCTCCTATGCGCTCGCTGGAATGACCAGCGGAGAATATGTCGAGGAGGTCATCGCCATCCTCAAGGTATTTTCGTTCTTCGTATACGTCGCCGCATTGTCTGGATTGAGCGATCGGCAATTGGCGAAGCTCGAACCCGTTGTTCGAGCGGCTCTGATCATTTATGCGTTGTCGATCGTTGCAGGGGCAACTTTTTCGATCGACATGTTCCGGAGCTATCGTGGTGATACGCAGATTCGCGCCGGTTACAAGGGAATCATTTATGCGCAGAACGAGACCTCGGCTCTGATGATGATTGGATTATCATATGCATACCTGAGGATTTTGCACCGTGGGTGGACTTTCCTTGACGCGATTTTTGTCGGATTACTACTTGTAGCATCGATGCTCGTCGGCACAAAGGGTGCGATGGTGGGGGCGCTAGGCGTTATATGTGCCTACTTCTATGCCCGGTATGGGATTCTCAAGGCGACGCTGCGAGCAGCGTCAGTAGCGATGTTGTTGATTGGAACCGCGATCGTGGTCTATGTGTCAGTGCCTGCGGTGCAGCAAGCGGTCGATCTTAGTCTCAACTATTTTGCCTACCAAAGAGATCGTACAACCGATGATCAGTTGCTCACGATCGTGATGTCTGGACGAAACGTAAAACTCGCTAATGTGTGGAGTGAGCTTAGCCGACAAGACTATGTCGCACTATTGACCGGCGGCTACCCCACGGTACGTTATCCGATTGAGATTGATGGCCCGGACCTAGTGTTAGCACTAGGCTTCCCGGTGTTCTCGCTCTACCTTTTTGATCTCGGACGAACTTTCATTCATCGACGGGGTGGTTCCGTGGTCCGATTTGGAAAATTGTTCTTCGTCGTACTGATGGTGATTGCCTGCACAGCAGGACATGTACTCGTATCCGCGATCGTAGGTCCATTTCTCGCTGTCATCGCGGTACTTGTGAATCGCGCTGCCATATCGAGTAACTCGCCTTCCTCTAAGCGTGGATTTCACAATGACTGAAGCTGAAATTAGTCCCGCAACCAATGTGCCGTTGTTGCGACCTCTGAAGGTACTCCACGTTGGACCCGGCTTCGGACAACGTGGAGGAGTCGCATCTGTTTTAGGCGAGCTTGCCGCAAGCGCGGTGCTTTTTGGAGACGAGGGTATTTCGTTTTCTTTCTTCGAAACGCGCGGGTTTAAAAGGCCGATCAATCTGTTGCTGTTCGGACTTGTCGATATCCCCCGTTTTGTTATTGCCATGTGCCAAAAAGTGGATGCTGTTCATTTTCACGTGTCGGCAGACGGATCGTTCTACAGAAAGTTCGTGCTCTATTTAATCGCTCGGTCCAGAGGGAAAAGGACGTTATTTCATTGGCATGCGAACAACCTCAAGGCGTTTCGCTCTAGCGCCGGTTGGATGGTCGCCCGCGCAGTAACTAACTTTGTTAGAGGCTCCGACGCGGCAATTGGTGTATCTAGGGAGATGAGCCAGGACCTAGAAGACGAAAGAGGGACGCGGGATAGAATTTATACGATTGGGAACAGCGCATACGCGGCTGAGACAGCCACTAAAGACGGTGAGAAGACCGCCAGAAGTGACTGTCTCCCGTATCTTGCATTCGCTGCTCGTTTCGTGCCGGAGAAAGGAATCGCAGATTTATTTGCTGCCATCGCACTACTTAAGGGTGAAGGATGTTTCGCTCGTCTCAAACTCGCCGGCACCGGCGACATTCGCCCCTGGGAGCAAATGATTGAGAACCTCCAAATTAGCGATCGCGTTACGTTCGTAGGATGGCTCAGCGGTGAGGAGAAGTTGCAGTTCTACCGCGACGCACGGGCTTTCTGTTTGCCCAGCTATCGGGAGCCTTTTGGCATCGTGACGCTTGAAGCCATGTTCTGCGGCGTCGCGGTCATCGGCACGAATAGAGGGGGATTTCTTGATCTCGTTGAAGAGGGTGTGACAGGTTATTTGGTTGCGCCGCGTGATCCTAAAGCGCTGGCTGGAAGTATTCGATCGTTGATAGAAAGTCCAGAGAGCGCTCGGCAGATGGGACTTGCCGGTCGTGATAGGGCCCGGCGACTTTATTCGACTGAGGCCATCGTCGGTCAATATGTCCAGTGCTATCGAGATGTCGCAATGAAAAGAACAGGAAGGCAATGAATACGAAATGCCTTAGTGCCGCTAGGCTGTTTCTGTCGTTGAGCGCCTGGAGACGGGAACCGAAAAGCATGGATTTGTATGCAGTCGAGAGTCGATGCAACGCAATCCATTCGGCGAACGTTGGAGACTGGCAACCTGCCGCAATGATGGTTGCGGAACCTCATTCGGATGAGAGGAGGGCTGTCGAAGATTCGCTGTCGCCCGGACTCTACACAGGTCTTTTCCACATTGAATGCTGCCGCGAGGTTGCCGCACGAATTGGAGCGGTAATGCACGAAAAAAAGACAAGCCTGTTCAGGCATCTCGTTGGGGCCGCTGCGCTGGTTGGCTGCAGCATTGCCGGAGCACAGACTCCTGTGGTGACTTGGAACGATCCCACGACTCAGGCGTGGGCGGACACTTATGAGTCTCTCTACTCCGCAGAATGGCAGGATGGCATAAACGCGCAGATCGGCGTTCAGGCTAACCCCGGTGACATCTCCGTGGTAGCCGATCCGGTCGTTTCTGGGCGCAGTGCTCTGCGAGTAAGTATTAGCCGAAACGAGAACTTCGCAAACGTCGCGAATGGTGTGCCACGCGCGGAGTTGCTGTTTCCCGCACCTGTCACGTTCATACAAGGTAAGGATTATTTGATCCGGTGGAGCACGTTTCTCCCTGTCGGATTTGCGTTTGACACCAAGCAACTTGTAATCATTACACAGATTCATCAATCGCTAGCCTCGGGTTCGCCGACGATCGCACTCACTTTACTTGGAAATCAGTACACGATTTCCGAACGCGGCGGACAGAATCCGACAACTGTATCCGGCGGAAAGTCGCTATGTTGTGCCGATGCAGACACGGGGAAATGGGTGAATTGGGCTTTGCGATACATACCTGATGAAACAGGAGCCCATTCTTCGGTTGAATTATACAAGGACGGTCAGTCGGTTTATGCCGTGCAAGGTGTGCCAAATGCGTATCTGGACGATCAAAGTGCCTACCTGAAAATAGGACTGTATAAGTCGAGCTGGGTAACCCAGCCGTCAGATGTTAGCCAGATCACAATGTTCTTCGGGCCGGTGTACGTGTCTCAGCGATGATCGTCTCTGAGGAACGGTTCAAACTAGTTCGGAGTTGCGGCGGGCTTGATGCGCTGGATTTAGCGCGGACCGTATGTCCGCTCATTTGATCTCGTGGAATTTATCCTTTAGCCGCATCAACCACTTGCACTGGGCTCAAGCGCAGGCGTTCCGCGCGTTGAGCCTTTATGCAGCACAGACACCCAACGTGTCGGATAAACGCAATGAAACGCATTGAACTGTTTTCTTGTCCGGTAGACGTCGCGACAATGGACGAGACCGTGGAATGTATCGGCTCGCGAGTTGAGGAAAAGCAGTTCACTCAGCACGTCGTCGTCAATGTCGCGAAGCTTGTCCATATGCAGAAAGACCCGGAGTTGGCAGCGTCGATTCGTGCTTGCGACATTGTCAATATCGACGGGATGGGCGTTGTTTGGGGGGCAAGACTCTTAGGTTTCGATGTGCCTGAGCGGGTCGCAGGCGTTGATTTATTCGAGCGCCTCCTGCAGATGGCAGCAGAACGTGGTTTTCCTGTATTTCTGCTGGGAGCAACGGATGCCGTGGTCAGCCGCGCAGCGCAGGTTGTGTCTGCACGTTATCCAGAGCTACAGATCGCCGGCTGCCATCATGGTTATTTTTGGGACGATGAAGAGCATGTGGTTGATCTGATTCGCCGCTCGGGCGCGAGGCTACTATTTGTAGCGATTACGTCTCCGAAAAAGGAAAACTTTATCAACCGCTGGAAGGATCGTCTCGGTGTTGATTTCGTCATGGGGGTGGGCGGTACCTTCGACGTGGTTGCTGGCAAGGTGCGCAGGGCGCCTGGATGGATGCAACGCAGCGGACTGGAATGGGCATTTCGCGTTGCGCAAGAACCTCGACGGATGTGGACGCGCTATTTCATAACCAACAATAAGTTCGCGCTGATGCTGCTCAAATCGCGCATCGCTTCGGTTGTTAGTGGCAGCCAGAGTAGCAAATAGGTTGGACCGTTTTGGCAGCTCATTTGATGCTGCTGACACGATTGCATTGTCGGCGTGTGATCCAGCTCCCGGCAGATAACGGACGGCTGGAATGTGCCTGGCGCGGTGTCGTTGACCGGTTGATTTTCAGAATGATCGCGGGGTGGTTCTCAGCCGAAAGTTTCTTATTCCAGGAAAGTCTTTCGTGAATCCCATTGCCAAGGAGCGTGGAGCGTGTCGCCGTCGCCTTACGAGACGATAAAACCGTGCTGACGAAAAGTAACCGCATCTACGTGCCCACGCATCGCAACGCGCGGCAGTCGGTGTCGCTCAAACGGTGATTCAGTCGCGGCAAATCCGGCCACAAATTCACTCACCTCCCCCGCCAACAGCAGCCTCCACCACCAAACCCGATCCCTACGCCAACTGTCGGCGCCGCGTAATACCCCGGTGCGTATGCGTATCCATATCCCGGCGCCGGGGCGTACCCATAAGGCGGCGCGACGATGCATCCTGAAAGGCCGATCGCGAGTCCTACGACAAGAAAGAGCCTGATCATGATTTTTCTCCCTATTTGAGGTTAGAGAGATCGAACCGGGCGATTGTTCGGGTGGAATTGTGTCGTGCGTCGCGAGTTGGTTTCGGAAAATTACAGGCAGCGCCGAGTCGGGTATCCGCCCTCAAAACATCCATAGGGTTTACACCTAAAACAACAATAATCTCTTGCGCGCATCGCGCTTAATTTTCAGAAACGGCGTACCTACACTGGAATCAGAGAACGCGAACAGGGTTGTTCGCGACAAACAAAGATTCGGAGGTAAGTATCATGAAGTCGCTCATTCAAGCCGTTGTAGTTGCCGCAGTGCTCGCCGTCCCGGCCGTTTCGTTTGCTCAGTCGAATCAACAACCGTTGACGCGCGCCGAAGTGAAGGCGCAATTGGTCCAGATTGAGAAAGCCGGCTATAACCCGGCAACATCGAACGATTACGACTACCCAGCCAACATTCAAGCTGCAGAAGCACGCGTCGCGGCCCAAAATAGCGGTACCAGTAGCTATGGCGGCGTGGCTAATGGTTCGTCGGATTCCGGGGCCGCTGTGCAATCCTCATCCGGCGACAACGTGCGCTCGATATATATGGGCCATTAATCACATTAATCATCACGCGGTATGACAAGACGCCGGCGACTAAGCGAATGTGAGTCGCCAGGCAACGCGGTCCCGGGCGAGCAGGATGTTTGCGCCACAGACCTTTAAAAGGCTGAATCCGCAGCTTCTTCAACGGGTTTAATCGCGGTGGAATAGCCCAGCTTCGCTGTCTGGGCTTTTTTGCGTCTTTCGACGGTACATAAAAAGGCCGCTTCTGAACGTGCAACAAAGACAGCGCTTGCACGCGGCAAGATTCGCATTTCAAAATGTGTGACCTAAAATATAAGCAAGCTGTGACGCATCAAGGAGGCGGCCATGACTGAGTCGATGATCGGTTTTGTGGTGGGCCTTGCGGTCCTGATAGTTATTGCTGCCATATTGGGCCGCCGGTACCGACGCGAGCACCCGGAGGATGGCAGCGGACGGCTACGTATGCGTGAGTGGCTCGATACGCATCACATGAGCTGGATGCATCACAAGCATTAATGCGTCGCTAAAAAGCAAAAAGCCCACTCGCGACTTGCAGTGGGCAAAGAAGACGTGAGTGACGAACTTCATGGCGCAGGGGTGGAGGCGCGCGGAGTAATTGTGCGGCTCGCTCCCAGTTCAGTTTCGACAGGTGACTTCACCGCTCGCGGATCCCTCCGCCCGTCAACCTCAGCTTTTCCATATTCGATAGCAAACCGGCAGGCGTCGGCCGCTTCCGGGAAGTGGCCGAGTACGCCCGATGCCCAACGCGTGCCACCCGGCTTGGTGACAATGACCATCGACGCAAAGCTGCCGCGCTCGCCGGCTGCAAGGGGCACCAAAACGTGATCGTTATAGTTGAGTGGAATGGCGTGCATTCGGCCTCCTCGTTAAACGAGATTTTCGATTGGTGATTTTCCCGTGTCGGAGTAAACGTGGTTGTTAGTAATTGAAAAAAACGGAAACAACGCGTGCAAAAAGGCTGGAATGCGCTGGGTAGGGTCTGTGAATCTCAAGCTTTCGACTCGGGCAGGTGTTTGCACGCCCCAAAATACAATGCACATGGGGAACAATTACGCTTCAATAATCCTCCATTAGCGACCATAAGGCTGGTAGGGTTTTCGGGAAGATTTTTACGGAAAAATAAGGATTGCGCCAACTTTGATAGATGCATTGTTATTGGTGGGGCGGTTTAGCGCCGCCGAATCTTCTGCTGTCGTTTCATAGATCATAGACAAGATGCGTATTGGCGCCATCGGACCATTCACGCCATTTACCATCGCCGAGCATGTAACGCCACGCTACCCGCATCCGGGATCGCTTGCTCCGCCGGCGACTGCCGCCCGCTCATATCTTCATGCTGCCCATGTTCCGCTCCCGGTTGACGTCTACCGATTCATATACAAAGTTTAACTTTGTAGTTTGACTTGGTATCTGCTAACGTACGGTCATGAACACGAACGAGAAAACGCAACACACGGATCCGGAAGTCGCGCATGCGCACGCTGTCGCGGGGGAATTGCGCGTGGTGCTTGGCAAGCTGAAGCGGCGGTTGCGCGAAGAAGCCAATCTGGGAGAGTTCACCTTGTCCCAGATGTCGGCCCTTAGCCGTCTGGAGCGCGAGGGTCCCGCGACCGTAACCACGCTTGCGCGCGCCGAAGGTGTGCGCCCGCAATCCATGGGCGCCACCGTGTCTGCTCTCGAGGCGGCCGGGTTTGTGACCGGCACGCCGGATCCGGCCGATGGACGTCAGACCATTTTGTCCCTCACTGATGCATGCCGCGAGTGGATCAAGGCGAGCCGTGCGGCCCGGGAAGACTGGTTGTTCCGTGCGATCCGAACCAAGCTGACGTCTGCGGAACAAGAAGAGCTCGTCACCACTGTGGCGCTGCTCAACCGGCTCGTCGATTCCTGATTGACCCTAGCTCGCGTGGCAGAAGTCGTGCCATCGGCTCTCACCTATCCCCTTTGCCGCGCCTCAATCCGGGCGCGTCGCAGTCCAACTCGCAGGAAGGAAACACCATGGCAATCACCACGCTCGACCCGAAGACGGCTCTTGTAGTCATCGATTTGCAGAAGGGCATTGTTGCGCTTCCCACCGTGCATCCCGTCAATGAAGTCGTGAAGCACGCAAGCGACTTGCTTGACGCGTTCCGTAGCCGCGGATTGCCCGTCGTGCTCGTCAACGTTGCCGGCGGCGCGCCGGGCCGGTCGGAGCAGGCTCGCAGCCTTGCCGGACTGCCCGCCGATTGGGCCGATCTTGTCCCCGAGTTGAAGCAACAGCCGGAAGATCACATCGTCACGAAGCGGACGTGGGGCGCGTTCACGAATACCGGTCTCGATGAACATCTGAAGAAGCTGGGCGTCACGCAAGTCGTTATTGCCGGGGTGGCGACCAGCATTGGTGTCGAGTCGACCGCACGTTATGCGCACGAGCACGGGTTCAACGTGACGCTCGCCGTCGATGCGATGACCGACATGAACGCCGATGCCCACACCAACAGCATCACGCGGATCTTCCCAAGGCTGGGCGAGACCGGTACGAGCAAGGAGATCATCGAACTGCTCGGCAGCACCCGCGCGTGAGCTCTTTCAGCGCGGAGATAGCCGCCTCGGGAGCGGTCCGGTGAAAGGCACCTTCCGCTCGCTGAACAGCTTCAACTATCGGGTCTGGGCCGGTGGTGCGATCGTCTCCAATATCGGAACGTGGATGCAGCGCACGGCCCAGGATTGGCTCGTGCTCACGCAGCTGACCCGCCACAATGGGACCGCGGTCGGTGTAGTCATGGCGCTCCAGTTTGGTCCGCATCTTCTCTTGCTGCCTTTTACCGGTTTTGCGGCCGATCATCTCGATCGCCGCAAACTCCTGATCGGCACTCAGGCGGCTTTGGGAACCCTCGCGCTTGGGCTGGGTATTCTCACCGTCGCTGGATGGGTCCAGTTATGGCACGTGTACGTGTTTGCGTTTTTGCTCGGCTGCGTCAGTGCGTTCGATGCCCCCGCGCGTCAGACCTTCGTCTCCGAGCTGGTCGGTGAAACCGATCTGTCGAACGCAGTCGCGTTGAACTCCACGTCGTTCAATGCCGCGCGGATGATCGGTCCTGCCATTGCCGGTGTGCTGATTGCATCGGTGGGGACCGGGTGGGTGTTCTTGATCAACGCGGCATCGTTTGTCGCGGTGCTTTGCTCGCTGGGGTTTCTTCGGGTTGGTGAATTTCACGTGAGCAAGCGGGCCGTCCGTGCGCGGGGGAGCCTGGCAGAAGGGTTTCGTTATGTCTGGAAGCGGCCGGATCTGAAAGCGGTGCTGCTCATGCTGTTTCTGATCGGTACGTTCGGGCTCAATTTCCCGATTTTCATCTCCACGATGTCCGTCACCGTCTTTCATGCCGGAGCGAGTCAATACGGGCTCTTGTCGTCGATCATGGCGATCGGGACTGTCGCGGGCGCGCTGCTCGCCGCGAGGCGGGCGAAGCCGCGTATTGGTGTGTTGTTCGCTAGTACCGCGGTCTTCGGGGCCGGCTGTGTGCTGGCGGCGATCGCGCCGAGTTATGGGTTCTTTGGTCTTGCGCTTGTGGTCATTGGCGTGTCCGCGCAAACCATCACCACGACGACAAACAGCACGATGCAGCTATCCACCGAGCCTGCGATGCGCGGACGTGTGATGGCGATCTTTTTGGCGATTGCGTTGGGCGGCACGCCTTTGGGTGCGCCGGTTGTCGGTTGGGTAGCCGATACGTTCGGCCCGCGTTGGGCACTTGGCGTTGCCGCGGCGGCGGGTTTTGCGGCAGCGATGGTCGGGGTACGGTATTTGGTGAAGTATCGGCAGTTGCGAGTGTTTATCGATGCAGGGAGGCTGCGGTTTAGTATCGATGATGGGGATGCGGTGGTTTGAGGGGGGCTTCGATGCGCGAGCGGTATACGGCAATGTCTAGCTCGTTTCATCACGCTCGAGGAGCGACGCCGGTGATTGACTCGGCGCCGTTGGTCATCGATAGCTGGACTCTCGCGAGTGCGCCGGTTAATTCCAGAGAGCGAGGTCACGCCATGATTCCGGAAACCCCATTGCGTCTAAAGTGGCAACCCCTTCGACCCTCGGGAATTCTTCGATGAGCGTTACAAAAGCTTGCTTCCACGTAGAGTCAAAACCCATCGCGATCAAAAGGAATTGAATAATCGCGAAGGCTCCGTACACGTGTTGGCGCAAGAACAAGTTGCGTTCTCCGGAGAGATGCTCGAGCAAAGGAACTTCATTTCTGGCTGGTGGTTTGGGGCTGTCCACCATGCTGCGGTTCCATAAGCGGCTGTGGTGTGCACAAATATTGCGCAAGTGACTAATCGTGCGAAGCCAGCTTGCCATCAGAACGTGGCGAGGTATCCCTAACTCCGAAGCAATTAACTGCTTATCTTTGTCTCTTAACCCAGCAAAGTAGTGCGACAGCAAGCCGAAGTCCCAAACTTCAATCGACACCCACAGCGGGATGGGCGGGTCGTAAGTGGTTTTGAAATGCTGAATGAAATCTTCGCGGGAGCGAGCGACCAACTTGTCGTGTTGCTGTACCCAAGTCGCGAAATTTGACGGTCTCCGCGCTTCGCCGACTTTTTCGGCAGGGGTAGCGCAAAACTTCTGATTGACCAAATCTGAGTTCAGATGCGCGCAAGGATCGAGGCCGCCCATGTGGTAAGCAACTTTCGCTCTCAGCGCGACCTCCAATTTCTCCACGGCGCCCATCGCAAGGAGTCGTAGCGCTTGGTCAAACTTGTACAGTTTCGAAATGTGCGAGAAAGAGGTGCCCTCGACAAAGTTAGATTCGCGCTTGGGTTGCGAGCCCATGTTCGGAGGCAGGACGCGGAACGGATAGAAGTAGCCGCTGAGGCGGTAGTAGCCGAGCTTTTCTATGTGCCACAAAGCACTATCTTCGTCGTCGACAATAAGGCCGCGTGCCTTGATCTGTTCTAGCTGCGCGCGATAGGTGAGGTGAGGCTTCGTGTACGGGGTGGTCATTTTTGTTGCCGTTTCGCCGCCCTTTTGTCGCCCCGTTAACGAGAAAACCCGGTCGTGCAAACTACGCAGAGGGCCGGGTCGTATTGCTTACAATTATTAAGTATCCTGATCGCTAAGTCAACAGGCGCAGACGTGTGGCCGAACATGTCGATGCTTTATGCAGCGCTCGGGCCAATGAATTTGCACCGACGTCGCTTTATCCCGAACGTTGCCGGACCGGTGCATTGATCCATGACAGTACGCAATTCACAAAGCAAAAAGCCCAGTCGCGATGACTGGGCTTTTTGCATGAATCTTTGGTGGGGCGTGACAGATTCGAACTGTCGACCTACGGATTAAGAGTCCGCTGCTCTACCAGCTGAGCTAACGCCCCGAAAAACTGAATCCGAATTATAGCGACGTTTTCGCCGATTGCGCAACTGTCTGCAACGCAAAACCCTAAAATACCGTCTCGCAGACGGCTGAAAGCCGCGTCATACATAGCGCGGACGCTTATCGGCCATCCCAAAAAAGCCTGGCTTCGGGCAATTGTCACGAGCCGTTATCATGACGGACGGATGAAACACGCACTCGTTGCGGCATCGGCAACCGCACGAAAGCAGCTACAAAAACAGCCGCGAGACCACCATCAATAAACCCAAATCCATGGACGAATCCGCCATCCGTGTTCTGCTCGACACTACCTTCGCGCCGTGGATCCGCGACTTGGGCCTGACGCCGTCAAGCTCCACCGATACCAGCGTCACCCTGCGTCTGCCCCACGCGGACAAACTTCGCCACATGGGCGGCGTGATTTGCGGCCAGGTGTTCATGGCCGCCGCCGACACCGCCATGATCGTCGCCATCGCCCACGCGCTAGGCGGTTTCCAGCCGATGACCACCGTCTCGCTCACAACAAGCTTCCTGCGCCCGGTCAAAACCGGCGACGTCCTCGTTACGGCCAAAATCCTGCGCCGCGGCCGCAACCTGATTTTCGGCGGAATCGAACTCCACGATGAAACCGGCGCTCTCGCCGCTCACGCGACCACCACGGTCATGCTGCTCACATAAAAAGAAAACCATGTTCGATCAAGTCGTATTCGCCGGCGGTGGCAACCGCTGCTGGTGGCAAGCCGGTTTCTGGGACGTCGTCCAGCCGGAACTCAAGCTGCGCCCGCGCGTGATTACCAGCATCTCGGCCGGCGCGGCCACGGCCTGCATGCTGTACATGAACCGCTCCGAGTGGGTGATGGACTACTACGCGCACGTGCTGCGCGACAATTCGAAAAACGCGTATTGGGGCAATTTGCTGCGTGGTGAATCGGTGTTCCCGCACTATCGGATCTACCGCCAGGCTTTACTCGATATCTACGGCGCGGAGTTTCCATCGCTGCAAAATGCGCCGGAGATTCGTATCGGCGTATCGCATTTGCCGCGTTGGCTCGGCGCACGAAGCGCGGTGGCCGCGGGGCTGATCGCCTATAACATCGAAAAGTACGTGCGCAAGAAGTTGCATCCCACGCTCGGTCAGTCCCTGGGTTTCCATCCGGAATTTGTGAAGGCGCAAGAGTGCGCGACCGTCGATGACCTCGCGGACCTGATCCTGCAATCGTCGTGTACGCCGCCGTTCACGCCGGTCATGCATCGAAACGGGCGGCCCGTGCTCGACGGCGGCATGGTCGACAATGTGCCGGTCGGCGCGCTGGATGCATCGCCGGGACTCGTTCTGGTGATGGTGACGCGCGTGTATCCGCGACCGCAGATGTTTGTCGTGGAGCACGGCGCGAACCGCGACCACCGTCGCGTTTATGTGCAGCCTTCACGCAAGGTGCCGATTTCGGCATGGGATTACACGAGCCCGTCGTTGATGCGGCCCGCGTACGACCTGGGCCGTACCGACGGTGAGCAATTCCTGACGCGCTTGCCCGATCTGCTCGGCGCAGCGGCACATCTCTAAAAAGGAGTGTTGAATCGATGACCAAACACCACAAATACACGCTGCAAGTCGTCTGGACGGGCGATCAGGGCTCCGGCACCTCGCGCTACGATGGGTACTCCCGCGATCACCTCGTGCGTGCGGCGAACAAGCCGGCCATCGAGGCATCGAGCGATCCGGCGTTTCGCGGCAACGCCACGCGCCACAACCCGGAAGAGCTGTTCGTCGCGTCGCTTTCGTCGTGCCACATGCTCTGGTACCTGCACCTTTGCGCGGTGAATGGCATCGTGGTGACGGGTTACGTGGATGACCCCGTGGGCACAATGGAGGAATCGACGCAAGGAAGCGGCCACTTCACCGACGTCCTCCTGCGCCCGCAAGTGACTATTGGCGCGGGCGGTGACGTGAAGCTGGCCGGCCGTTTGCACGAGGAAGCGCACAAGTTCTGCTTTATCGCGAACTCGGTCAACTTCCCCGTCCGATGCGAGCCGTCCACGGACGTTTCGACCATCTGACTATCGCCGGCGTCCACCCACCAGCGCTTCCGGATTGGCGACGCTCGATGTGTCGCCGGCATCGAAGGCGAGAATGTTCTTGAACGCCGCCGTGAAATAGAGCTCGTAGCTCTCCCTCTCCACATACCCGATGTGCGGCGTGCAAATGACGTTTTCCATGCGCAGCAGGCTATATCCCTGCAGGATCGGCTCGCTTTCGAATACGTCGATAGCAACCATCCCCGGCCGGTTGTGATGCAGCGCGTTGAGCAGCGCGTTTTCTTCGAGCAATTCGGCGCGGCTGGTATTCACAAACAGCGCGGTGGGCTTCATGCGCATCAGGTCGGCGGTGGTGACAATGCCGCGCGTTTCGTCGTTCAGCCGCAGATGTAGCGACAGCACATCGCTCTGTTCGAACAGCGCTTCCCGGCTCTCGGCGACATTCACGCCGTCCGCACGCGCGGCCGCCTGCGAGTGCTCCCGGCCCCAGACCACCACTTTCATGCCAAACGCCTTGCCGTAACCGGCGAGCAACTGGCCTATTTTCCCGTATCCCCAGATCCCGAGCGTCTGGCCGCGAAGCACTTGGCCCAGGCCGAAATTCGGCGGCAAAGCGGAGGTCTTCAGGCCGGACTGCTGCCACGCACCCTGCTTCAGGTTCGCGACGTACTGCGGAATCCGGCGTTGCGCGGCCATGATCAGCGCCCAGGTCAGTTCTGCTGGCGCGATCGGCGAACCGGTACCTTCCAGCACGGCAATTCCGCGCTCGGTACAGGCATCGAGTTCTATATGGCCGCCCGCCTTGCCGGTCTGGCTGATCATGCGCAGCCGCGGCAGTTTGTCGAGCAGTTGCGAGCTGATCCGGGTGCGTTCGCGGATCAAAACGAGCGCTTCTACTTCCGAGAGTCTGCTAGCCAACTGTCCGAGTCCGCGCACCGTGTTATTGAAGACTTTCACCTCGTGATCGGCGAGCAGACTGAAGCAATCGAGCTTGCGAACGGCGTCTTGGTAGTCGTCCAGGATGGCAATTTTGATTGGCATGGATTGGCTTTTGATAGGCATCAAACGTACTGCAGAAATTCGAGGATGGACAGGAATCAACGTGCTAAGTTCGGGTAATTACGGATAAATCGGGTAATCACGTATAAATTCGCCGAAATACGGGCATCGCGTCGCGTTAAGCTGCTGGTGTAACCCGACGAATTTACGGGTCGCCGGATGGGTGTTTAAAGAATTCGAATGTGGAATACGGCAGTTTAGCCATTCACGCGTCGCTAGCGCCGGAAAACCGGCAATGATGGAGACAACCCCTATCCCTTTTTAACAGTTTGTTCCGTGCCGACGCAAGCCGCGATTCAGACGGCAGTCGCCACCAGACTAGAACAACTCCCCGACGCATGCCTTGTTTTTGTGTCGCCGTCTGCCACGTGAGTACCTCCGTGCAAGCAAACCGGTGACTCAAAATGCGCCTCTCGCGAGCAGCGCCGGCGGGTTGCAAACCGTTTTCTCATCTAAGAACGGAGTGTGCTCGATGAACCAGCCCGCAGTGGTAGATCAAAACGTGGTCGCCGACGGCGACGTACCGGCGTACGTGAAGAACCGGAAACTCATCGACTGGGTGCAGCAGGTCGCGGCTTTGACGAAACCGGACCGGATCGAATGGTGTGACGGGTCGGCGGAGGAATACGACCGCCTGTCGCAACAAATGGTCGATGCCGGCACGCTCAAACGTCTCAATCCCGCCAAACGGCCTAATTCCTACCTTGCATGCTCGGACCCGTCCGACGTCGCGCGGGTGGAAGACCGGACGTTCATCTGCTCGGCGCGCCCGGAACAGGCCGGTCCGACGAACAACTGGATCGATCCTGCTGAAATGCGCCTCACGCTGGACGGTCTCTTCGACGGCTGCATGAACGGCCGTACGATGTTCGTTGTCCCATTTTCGATGGGCCCGCTCGGCTCGCCGATCGCCCATATCGGCGTGGAACTGACGGACAGTCCGTACGTGGTGACGAATATGCGCATCATGACGCGCATGGGCCGCGCGGTGTACGACGTGCTGGGCGCCAGCGGTGAGTTCGTGCCCTGCGTGCATTCGGTGGGTGCGCCTTTGCAGCAGGGACAGAAAGACGTTCCCTGGCCGTGCAACGACACGAAATACATCGTTCATTTTCCGGAAAGCCGCGAGATCTGGAGTTTCGGTTCGGGTTATGGCGGCAACGCGCTGCTCGGCAAGAAATGTTTCGCGCTGCGGATTGCATCGACGATGGGACGCGACGAAGGCTGGCTTGCCGAACACATGCTCATTCTCGGTGTGACGTCGCCGGAAGGGCGCAAGTATCACGTCGCGGCGGCGTTTCCGTCGGCGTGCGGCAAAACCAACTTCGCCATGCTGATTCCGCCGCAGGACATGGCGGGCTGGAAGGTTTCCACCATCGGCGATGACATCGCCTGGATCAAGCCGGGCCGCGACGGCCGGCTGTACGCGATCAACCCCGAAGCGGGCTATTTTGGCGTGGCGCCGGGCACGAGCGAAAAGACCAACTTCAACGCCATGGCCACGCTCAAGGAGAACGTGATCTTCACGAACGTAGCGCTTACCGATGACGGCGATGTCTGGTGGGAAGGCATGACAGACATGCCGCCGGCGCATCTGATCGATTGGCAGGGTAATGACTGGACACCCGAGTCGGGCGGAAAGGCAGCGCATCCGAACGCGCGTTTCACGGCGCCGGCTGCGCAATGTCCGTCTATCGACGCCGACTGGGAGAATCCCGCCGGCGTGGCAATCGATGCGTTTATCTTCGGCGGCCGCCGTTCAGACACCGTGCCGCTCGTCACTGAAGCGCGCAGCTGGAACGAAGGTGTCTACATGGCCGCGACAATGGGCTCCGAAACCACCGCCGCCGCAGCCGGCCAGCAGGGCGTGGTCAGGCTCGACCCGTTCGCCATGCTGCCGTTCTGCGGTTACAACATGAGCGACTATTTCGGCCACTGGCTGAAAGTGGGCGAACGACTGGAGCAACTCGACGCCAAACTGCCGAAGTTCTTCTGTGTGAACTGGTTCCGCAAGGACGCGGACGGCAAGTTCGTGTGGCCGGGTTTCGGCGACAACATGCGCGTGCTGAGTTGGATGATCGGCCGTATTGAAGGCACCGCTCACGGCGATGAACACGCGTTCGGTCTCTCGCCGCGCTTTGAGGACATTGGCTGGGGCACGCTCGATTTCACTCGCGAGCAGTTCGAACGCGTTATCTCCGTGCAGGACTCGGCATGGCGGGCTGAGCTCGAACTACACGATGAGTTGTTCGCGAAACTCGCCCAGGGAATGCCGGCCGAGCTTGCGGAGACGAAAGCCGCGTTCGGAAAGAGGGTTTCGGCCTGACTTTCTGTTAGAACCCGATTAATGCGATTGGTGACGGAAATCGATATAATCGGTCAAATAAGGGCCGCATTAGCGGCCCTTTCTCATTTTCCGCTATACCGCGTCAAAATTGCATCTGCGAGCTTTTCAGAATGATGTCGGCTCTCGCTGGATAGCTGCATCGTTCCGAATTCAGCAACAATACGCTGCCTTTCACCTTACTGAACGGTAAAGCCGAAATCTTTTGTCAGAAAAAGTCACATTTAAGGCAACTTCTGCACGAAAACGAGAGTCCTAGGATAATTCCGAATTGCTTCTCTGGAATTTAAAAGAGGCCGTCTAGCAGCAGGAGTTGTCTCATGGATCATTTGCAGTCGATGAAAGTATTCGTCCGAGTGGCGGATCTCGGCAGTTTTGCACGCGCGGCCGGCGCAATGGATATCTCGAATGCCGTGGCGACCCGTCATATTGCTGACCTCGAAGGGCGTCTGGGCACCCGCCTGCTCAACCGCACCACGCGCAGCCTGTCGCTGACCGAGTCCGGCCAGGTGTACCTGGAACGCGCCCGCCAGATCCTCGACGAACTCGAGGACGTCGAACAAATGGTCGTTGCGCGTAACCACGAGCCGGTTGGGTCGCTACGAATTGTCGCACCCGTGGTGTTTGGCCTGCACAATCTCGCGCCCGTGCTGCAGACCTACACAGAACGTTATCCGAAGGTTGTGCCAGACGTCACGCTGGTCGACCGGCAAGTCGATCTGGTGGAAGAGGGCTTCGACGTGGGCATTGTGATCGCGCGCCAGATGCGCAGCGCAAGCATTGTCACGCGACGCCTCACGACGGGCTGCCTGACCGTGTGCGCGACGCCCGGGTATCTCGAAAAGCATGGCGTGCCGACGCGGCCGGAAGACCTGTCCGAACATCCGTCGCTGAGTTTGCCGTCCGAATATTTCGGCGATGAGCGTGTGTTCACCGGCCCGGAAGGCGAAGTGCGCGTGCGGCCGACGAACGTGATCGTCGCGAACAATACCGAGATGCTGCGCCAGTTCGCGCTGCTCGGCATGGGCATCGCGATCCTGCCGAGTTACCTGATCGGCAACGACACCACGCGCGGCAAGCTGGTGCGCCTGCTGAGCGACTACCAGCTTCCGCAAGTCGAGATCAACGTGGCGTATCCGAGCCGGCGCCATTTGCCCGCGAAGGTGCGCACGTTCATCGATCACCTTGTCGAGCATTTCAGCCAGATGCCGAATCATCAGCTTGGCGAGCAGTGGGTGAAGGACGGGATCGTCAAGCCGGGGGCGCCAGCAATCGATGAGCGCGATTCCGAGCCGTTGGTCGCGCACGCGGCCTATGCGGAAGCGGAAGGCGGTGCACGATTTGAAGCCGAAACGCCTCCCGCCGATGACAACAGACTCAGTGGCAAGCCTGCGAAATCGCGCTCGCGTGCGACGCCGGCCATGCCCTCGCCGTTCTGACGGAGGCCGCCGTGCTGGGATTTGTTGAGTGGTTAAGCGTTGTCCAGCGCGATGAACAAAAAAAGCCCGCGAATGATTCGCGGGCTTTTTTTATGCTGCCGGGCCTAACCCACCGGCCCTGAAAACTAACCCGCTTTGCGAGCCGGCGTCTTCTTGGCCGCGACCTTCTTTGCCGGCGCTTTCTTTGCCGCAGGCTTCACAGCGGACTTCACGGCCGTCTTTTTAGCTACCACGGCGACGTCGCCGTCACCTTCGTCTTCCGCTTCGGTCGCTGCTACCGCGCCGCGCTTGACGGCCGTTTTCGCACCCGGTTTCGGCTCTTTCTTCTCGAATTCGAAGCCGATCTTGCCGTCTGGCTGCTTCACGAGGAATGCCTTGAAGTTGCGTCCCGTGCGCGACGACTTGAAGCCCGTCAGCAAGTCCGTCCGTCCTTCCTCAAGCAACTTCGACATCTGCTCGCGCGACATTTCCTGTTGCAGGATCACCTTGCCCGAACGGAAATCGCAGGTCTTCGGATTTGCCACCGAGTTTTCGCAGACGTAACTCATGCCGTGCTCGTAGACCCGCGACTGGCATTTCGGGCACGCGCCAACCGGCGTTTGCTCCGAAAAATCCACCGGCTCGCCGTCTTCGCCGCCTGAATCCTGACCAAAGTCGAACTCGAGCTTCCAGTTCTTGATTTCGTCGTCGAAGGACAGCTTCAGGATTGCGGAGAACGGCCGGCCCATCTTGCTGCGGAAACCCGACAGCGGCCCGATGGTCTTGTCCTTGATCAACTGCTCGACTTCCGGAATTTCAAACTGACGTCCGCCAGGAATCTTCGAGATCGAGAACTCACATTTCGTACAAGCGAACCGCCGATAATTCTCCTTCACCTGGCTACCGCAATTCGGACACGGTGTTTCGAGCGTCGAATAATCGCCGGGGATGGTGTCGGAGTCGTATTCCTTCGCGCGCTTCACGATGGTCTGCGTCATGCGCGCGATTTCCTGCATGAACTCGTCGCGCGGGAGCTTGCCGCGTTCCATCTGCGACAGCTTGTGCTCCCACTCGCCGGTCAGTTCCGGCGCCGTCAATTCCTCGACGCCGAGGCCACGCAGCAAGGTCATCAACTGGAACGCCTTCGCCGTGGGGATCAGCTCACGGCCTTCGCGCACCATGTACTTCTCACCCAGCAGCCCTTCGATAACTGCCGCACGCGTAGCCGGCGTGCCCAGACCCTTCGCGGCCATCGCCTCGCGCAATTCCTCGTCTTCAATGAGCTTGCCCGCGCCTTCCATGGCCGAGAGCAACGACGCTTCGTTGTAGCGCGCAGGCGGCTTCGTGACGAGACCGACTGCCGCGACCTTCTCGACGTCGACCTTCTCGTCCTTCTGAACCTGTACGAGATTGGCTTCTTCGCCGCCCACTTCCTTGCCGTAGACCTGCAGCCAACCCGGCTCGACAAGCACCTTGCCTTCGGTCTTGAAATGATGACCGGAGACTTCGGTGATTCGCGTGGTGACCAGATATTCGGCCGCCGGGAAAAACACCGCAAGGAAGCGCTTCACGACCAGGTCGTACAGCTTCTGCTCCGGCTCGGACAACGCCTTGGGCGCTTGCAAGGTCGGGATGATGGCGAAGTGATCGCTGATCTTCGAGTTGTCGAAGATGCGCTTGTTCGGCTTCACCCAGCCCTTGTCCAACACCTGCTTCGCATGCGGCAAGTAGTTGTTGCTCTCCTTGAGCATCGCGAGCGTGTCTTTCACCGTCGGGATGTAATCCTCGGGCAATGCGCGGGCGTCGGTACGCGGGTACGTCAGCACCTTGTGCTTTTCATACAACGCCTGAGCCAGTCCGAGCGTGTTCTTGGCCGAAAAGCCGAACCGGCCGTTGGCTTCGCGCTGCAAGCTGGTCAGGTCGAACAGCAACGGCGACATCTGCGTGGTCGGCTTCGCTTCTTCCGTTACCGTGCCAGTCTTGCCGCGACAAGCCGCGACAATGGTTTCAGCAGCCGGCAAGCTCCAGAGCCGCGAGTCGCGCTGCTCCGGGTCGCCCTCGACGCGCTTGAATTTCGGGTCGAACCAGCGGCCTTCGTACATGCCCTTCGCGGCGATGAATTCCGCACGCACTTCCCAATAATCGCGCGACACGAACCGGCGAATCTTTTCCTCGCGTTCCACGACGATAGACAACGTTGGCGTCTGAACACGGCCAACGGTCGTCAGGAAGAAACCACCGCCCTTGCTGTTGAACGCGGTCATGGCGCGCGTGCCGTTGATGCCGACGAGCCAGTCGGCTTCAGAGCGGCAACGGGCGGCGTCCGCCAGCGGCTGCATGTCGGCGTCGCTGCGCAGGTTCGCGAAACCGTCGCGGATGGAACCGGCGGTCATCGACTGGAGCCAGAGACGCTGCACCGGTTGCTTGGCCTTTGCGTGCTGTGCGATCAGGCGAAAAATCAGCTCGCCTTCGCGCCCCGCGTCGCAGGCGTTGATCAGGCGGTCGATGTCCTTGCGCTTGAGCAGTTTCGTCAGCACTTTGAGCCGTGATTCGGTTTTCGCGATCGGATTCAGGTCGAAATGCGGCGGAATAACGGGCAAATTGGCGAAACTCCACTTGCCGCGCTTGACCTCGAATTCCTCGGGAGCGGCAATTTCGAGCAAGTGGCCGACAGCCGACGACAGCACGTAGTCTTCGCTTTCGTAATATTCGTCATGCTTGGTGAAGCCGCCCAAAGCGCGCGCGATGTCGTTCGCGACAGAAGGCTTTTCAGCGATGATCAGGGCTTTGGACATGACTCGATTCTAGTTAGGGACTGGCATGAGGCCGGGTTTCGGGGGCTTGCGCCGCCGCGGTTCGGACCCGTTAACGTCCGCTTTATAGCATATGGCGTGCGGCGCGCGGTCTGGCATTTGGTGAAACGCGGGATGCCGAACGGTGAATGTGGGTGCTTTGTGATGCAAGCGCGAAAGCCGTTTCAGCTTACGAGCGCGCCTGGTTGCGCATAGTGGTCTTGCCGGTTGATTTGATTCACGAGTCGATTCACCGCCGATTCACGCAGCGACCAGCGCGGGGCGGATCTTCGGCGCGCCCACCACACCCGGCAATGCGCTCAAGTCCGTCAACATGCGCGCGACAATGGACGTTTGCGGCAGCACCGTTCCGAAAAAACGGGTTGTCACGGCGTCCTCGATCAAGATGGTCGGAAAATTTTCCACATCGAGGTCATCGAAGCGATCCGCCTGGTTTTCGATGTCGATCCACGCAAAGCAGATCTCTGGATGAGCATCGGCGAGCAGGTTGAAACTCTCGCGATAATCGCGGCACGTCCCGCACCATTCGGCGCACAGGCAGGCGACGAGCAGCGTGCCGGCGCTAGCCATGCGCTGGGCAATCTGATCGGCGTCGGTGTCGAGATTCAACGCGGGCATGGTTCCTTGCAGTCCTTTTCGTAAGTAATTTGTCTGGCGGTGCAGGCAGCGGATTTTGTCGCGAATGTAGCATGGTGCCGAAAAATCAGCGTTCAAGCCGGGTAAAGCGTCCCCCAGGCAAGGCGCCAATCCGCCCCGACAGTTCGAGCTGCAGCAGCAGGCTTTGCAACGCCGCGCCATCCATTTCGGTCCGTTCAGCAAGAATTTCAAGCGTCGCAGGCGAATGTCCGAGTGCATCGAGCAGGCGTTCGGCTTCGGGATTGGCAGGTTTTAGAGATGCCGACGCCCAGGACGCGCTCGCCGGTTTGCCTCGAGCGGCGGAGCCTGAGCCCGACGCGTCCTGAAGCGCCAGCGCGAATTCGCTGGTAGCCGCTTCGGTGCTGGTGTCCTCCGCAGGACGCATTTTCCCGCGCCTTTGCGGCTTCGAAACGGGAGCCGCAGCCGCTTCGCTCTGAACTGTAAAACCAAACTCTTCGAGAATGTCTTCCGGCGTTTCCGCGAGTTTCGCTCCCTGCTTGATCATCCGATGACACCCGCGCGACAGCGGCGCGTGGATCGAGCCGGGAATAGCAAAAACGTCGCGGCCCATTTCGTTGGCGAGCCGGGCAGTAATCAGCGACCCCGAGCGCATGGCCGCTTCGACAATCAGCACGCCGCTCGCCAGCCCCGCGATCAACCGGTTACGCTGCGGAAAATTTGCCGGCCGGGCCGGCGTGCCGAGTGGCCATTCCGACACGATCGTGCCGTTCGACGCAATCTCGTGCGCCAGCGTGTGGTGCAGCGGCGGATAGACGAGATCCGCACCCGTTCCGATGACCGCAATTGTGCCGCCGGGACCGCTGAGTCCTCCGCGATGCGCCGCGCCATCTATACCCAGCGCGAGCCCCGACACAATCGCGAGTCCCGCTTCTGAAAGGGCTTGCGCGAAGCGGCGGGCGTCGTCGATACCTTGCGGCGTTGCGCTCCGGCTGCCGACAATCGCGACCGCCCGGGCCTGGAGCAGGTCCAGCCGTCCTTTTATATATAGCAGCGGTGGCGGATCGGGCATGGTCAGGAGCGCCGGCGGGTACGCGGAATCCGCAAGCGTGACAATTCTGTTGCCGGGAACCGACGCCCACTCAAGCGTGCGCGCAAGGCATTCGTCGAATGAGCCGAGTTCCGAGCGCGGCGCGGAGCCAAGCACGGCACCCGCGGCTTTCTCCCCGGCGATTGCCGCGAGCGCGTGGAACGGCTGGTTCAACACCGCTTGCGGCCCGCCGAATTCGGCAAGCAACGCACGTAACGCGATGGGCGGCAAACCACTCGCATTCGCCAGCCGCAGCCAGGCTGAAACGTCCTGCAAATCGGTTTCTCCCAGACAGGGCTTGGCTTCGGTTGGCGGCAACAGGAAAGGCGTCATGTTAAAATTTTCATATTCCGAAATACGAAAGGATTGTCGAACGGCCTTGTTCCTGGCCGTTCGGACAACGCGTCGCCGCTCCACGAGCGGCACTGAAACGACGTTGAAGCGCTGCGTTTCGGCCCAATCATCTTCTCGATACCGGCACTCTTTTACAACCTGGCCGAATGGCCGACTATCGCGCGCTGCGGCGTGCGTCGATAATCTGAATCATGGCTCTGCTCAACATACTCAAGTACCCGGACAAGCGGCTGCACAAGGTCGCAAAGCCCGTAGAGGTCGTCAATGACCGGATTCGCAGGCTCGTTGCCGACATGGCTGAAACCATGTATGCGGCGCCCGGCGTCGGCCTTGCCGCGACCCAGGTGGACGCGCATGAACGCGTGATCGTGATCGACACGTCGGACACGCACGATCAGCTTCAGGTTTTCATCAATCCGGAGATCATCTGGTCGAGCGACGAGAAGAAGGATCACGAGGAAGGCTGCTTGTCGGTGCCGGGCATTTATGACTTCGTCGAGCGGCCGGAAAAGGTGCGCGTGCGGGCGCTGAACGAAAAGGGCGAGACGTTCGAAATCGACTGCGACGAGTTGCTTGCCGTGTGCATCCAGCATGAGATGGATCATTTGATGGGGCGCGTGTTCGTCGAATACCTGTCGTCGCTGAAACAGACCCGAATTCGCGGCAAGATGAGAAAGCTCGAAAAGGCGCTGTGACGCGTCGATTCACTAAGACGGATGCTGGAATTTGCAGGTTGCTGAATCGATGACTCAATCGCTGCGTGTCGTATTTGCTGGAACACCTGAATTTGCCGCTGTCGCGCTGGCCGCCATTCATGCGGCCGGTTTTCATGTGCCGCTCGTGTTGACGCAGCCGGACAGACCCGCCGGGCGCGGGTTGAAACTGGCCGCGGGGCCGGTGAAGCGGTTCGCGGTCGAGCACGGCTTGCCGGTGGCGCAGCCGACCTCATTGCGGCGTAATGGCAAGTATCCCGAGGAAGCCGCCGCCGCTATCGAGCGGTTGTTGGCCACGCCGCACGACGTCATGGTGGTCGCGGCGTACGGGCTGATCCTGCCGCAGGAAGTGCTCGACATCCCGCCGCTGGGTGCAATCAATATCCACGGCTCGCTGTTGCCCCGCTGGCGCGGTGCAGCCCCGATACATCGTGCAATTGAAGCCGGTGACGACGAGACGGGCATCACATTGATGCAGATGGATGCAGGGCTCGACACCGGCGCGATGATCGTCAAAGGCCACATCTCGATCACGTCCACCGACACCACCGCCACGCTGCACGACCGGATGGCGCAGCTCGGCGCTGATCTGATCGTCGAAGCATTGCGGGATCTCGAGCGCGACGGCGCTTTGCCCGCTACGCCGCAGCCGCAGGACGGCGCAACCTACGCGGAGAAGATCGCCAAGCACGAAGCGGCGCTCGACTGGCGTCGTCCGGCGAGCGTGCTCGCGCGTCAGGTTCGCGCCTTCGATCCGTTCCCCGGTGCGTTCGGAACGCTTGATGGCGTGGTCGTGAAGATATGGGCCGCCGAGCCGGTGGAACTGACGGGTAATGCCGAGGCCGGCGTGATTGTGGAAAGCGGCGCGGAGGGGGTCGTGGTTGCGTGCGGTCAGGGCGGCTTGCGTGTTACGCAGTTGCAAAAGCCCGGCGGCAAACGACTCCCCGTGCGCGAATTTCTCGCTGGATCGCCTATTGTTAAAGGGCAACGATTCGAACTTCGGGAAGTCGCGCCGGGCGCCTGAAACGGTGTCCGTGTATTTTCCGCAGCGTCGCTGCGGCGGCTAAAGCCAGCCAAAAAACAAAGGTCCCGCAATGCTTGGAATTACCGGTTTCACGCTATTTATCGTCGCCGTCATGCTGCTTAGCGTTACGCCGGGGCCGGATACGGCGTACATCGTCGGCCGCAGCGTTGCGCAAGGACGCGGCGCGGGCGTAGTGTCGGCGCTGGGCATCGCGCTCGGCTGCATCGTGCATACGCTGGCCTGCGCGTTTGGGCTGACGGCGTTGCTGGCTGCATCGGTGACGGCATTCACTATCGTCAAATTCGCGGGCGCGATTTATCTGATCTATCTTGGTGTGCGGCTGATTTTCGCGAAACCGGTCGCCGCGAAAATTGGCAGCGAGCCGAGCGAAATCGAAGCAACCCGCGTTCGCGCCGCGCCGAAATCGCTGCAGCAACTCTTCACGCAAGGTTTCTTCACCAATGTGCTGAATCCAAAAGTGGTGTTGTTTTTTGTCTCGTTCATCCCGCAATTCGTTGCTGTCGACAGCGCGCACAAGACCCTTGCCTTCCTCGCGCTCGGTTTGGTGTTCGTGCTGCTCAGCACCTTCTGGAATACGTTCGTGGCATGGATCGCGGGTAGCGTGACGCAGCGCTTTTCCGGCAAGCCGAACGTCAAGCTATGGCTGGACCGCGTGGTGGGCAGCGCATTCGTCGGATTGGGCATCAAGCTGGCGACTTCGCATAGGTGATTGAATTTTTCCGGGATGCCCTTATCTAACATTTTGCTTACAATCTGGGGCCGAACAATTATTGACAGATTCTTCGGCAAGCAAAAAGGCCGCTTCGGCCGCTCGCGCTTAATGCGCATTGATATTGGGTGAGGAGTTCAAGACATGTTCAACTGGGTCAAAACGGCGATGCTCATGGCAGCGATCACGGCCCTTTTTGTCGTGATCGGAGGAATGATCGGCGGCAGCAAGGGGATGATGCTTGCGCTGATCGTCGCCCTCGCCATGAATTTCTTCTCGTACTGGTTCTCCGACAAACTCGTGCTGAAGATGTACAACGCACAGGAAGTGGACGAAGCCAGCGCGCCGCAGTTTTATCGGATGGTTCGCGAGCTCGCCACGCGGGCGCAACTGCCCATGCCGAAGGTGTATCTCATCGACGAAAACGCGCCCAACGCGTTCGCGACCGGGCGTAATCCGGAGCACGCGGCTGTTGCGGCGACTACCGGCATCTTGCGGGTGTTGTCCGAGCGCGAGTTGCGCGGCGTGATGGCGCATGAGTTGGCGCATGTGAAGCACCGCGACATCTTGATTTCGACGGTATCGGCGACTATGGCGGGTGCGATCTCGGCGTTGGCCAACTTCGCCATGTTCTTTGGCGGCCGTGATTCCGAAGGCCGGCGCAGCAATCCGATCGCCAGTATTGCGGTCGCCATGCTAGCGCCGCTGGCCGGTGCGCTGATCCAGATGGCGATCTCGCGGGCTCGGGAATTCGAAGCCGATCGCGGCGGTGCGCAGATTTCCGGCGATCCGCAAGCGCTCGCCAGCGCGCTCGAGAAAATCCATGCGTATGCCGCGGGCGTGCCGTTCCCGACCGCCGAACAGCATCCCGCCACGGCGCAAATGATGATCATGAATCCGCTGGCGGGCGGTGGAATCTCCAAGCTGTTTTCCACACACCCGGCGACCGAGGAGCGCGTCGCGCGCCTGATGGAGATGGCGCGAACCGGGCGGATGGAGTGAGGGCGCCTGTCTAAGGCGCAGCCAAGGACCCATCGCCGCGCAAGCGTCGATGGGTCTTGTCAAAACCAATAAAACAGCGGGCTGCCTCCAATCCCGTTCGTTCAGCCAGCATCCGGGCTGCAATCTCAGCCCAAACCCCTCGCAAGTTACAATGCTTCGTTTGTGCGGACCGGCATCGGCCGGCTCGAACGCCTTCGCCCCGACATGACCGAAAAGCCTTCCCGACGCCGCGCCATTTCATCGGCGGACAGTAGCCGAGCGTCGTCCGACGCCCGTCTAGACACGCCTCACCTCGCCCCCGATTCACTCGCGTTCGCGCTCGATGCCGCCGCGCAAGCGGTCGGCGCGGTGCGTGCTGGTTCCGCGCTGCCCGCCGCCTTGCAGACGGTCATCGCGGCAACGCACGTGGCGGTATCGCGCGGGGCGACACAGGACATTGCGTACCGCACGCTGAGGCGTCTCGCCGTGGCCGACGCGCTGCTCGCGAAGCTCGTGCGCAAGGCGCCGCCGCCGCATGTATCGAATGTGATGGCCTGCGCGTTCGCGCTGCTGGTCGACGACGAAGCGCACGCCGCGTACACGCCTTTCACCGTTGTCGATCAAGCCGTCAACGCGATCGCCGCGAGGCGCGAATTTGCGTTTGCGAAGGGTCTGGTCAATGCCGTGCTGCGCTCATTCCTGCGTGAACGTGAAGCGTTACTGGCCGAGGTTCAAAGCGATCCGGTCGCGCGTTTCAACTATCCCGCGTGGTGGATCGACGCGGTCAAGCGCGGCCGGCCCGACGAATGGGAAAACATCCTGGACGCCGGTAACCGGCAAGGCCCGCTCACGTTGCGCGTGAACGCACGCCGCATGAGCGTCGCGCAATATCTCGACGTCCTCAAGGCCGAGCAGATAGAAGCCGAAGCCGCAGGTATTCACGCCGTGCGCCTCAAGACGCCGATGGCGGTCGACAAGATCCCCGGTTTCGCCGATGGCGTTGTCTCGGTTCAGGATGCCGCCGCGCAACTCGCCGCTCAGTTGCTGAACGCGCGCGACGGCATGCGCGTGCTCGACGCATGCGCCGCGCCCGGTGGCAAGACGGGCCACGTGCTGGAACTGGCGAACGTCGAGTTGGTCGCGGTGGAAAGCGATCCGGGGCGGGCGCGGCGTATCGGCGAGAACCTGCAACGCCTGAACGTGCAGGCGGAAATTCGCGTAGGCGATGCCGGCGAACCGTCGGGCTGGTCGGACGGGGACCCGTTCGATCGCATTCTTGCCGACGTGCCGTGTTCGGCATCGGGGATCGTGCGGCGTCATCCTGACATTCGCTGGTTGCGCCGTCCTACTGACATTGCCGCCCTGGTCGAGGAGCAGCGCCGCATTCTTTCCGCGCTCTGGCCGCTGGTCGCGACCGGCGGCGAGTTGCTTTACGTTACGTGCTCGATCTTCCCCGAAGAGGGCGAGTTGCAGGCGCAGTGGTTTGGAGAGGTGCACGAAGATGCGGTACGATTGGACGCGCCCGGGCAATTACTGCCGACAGCCAGCCGCACCGGCGCGGCTGGTTCGCAAGTATCACCGGACCCGGTCACGAACTCGCTGACGGACAATTCAGGCGAGGCGCAACGTACCCGCTTGACATCGACGCGGGACGCGGAAGCCTTTGCGGACCATGACGGATTCTTCTACGCGCGCTTTCAGAAACGGTGACGATCAAACGCTTTTTCCCGCTGCGGCTCGCGCCTGCCGGTCAGGCCGTGCTGGCCATGTTGTTGAGCTTTGCGCTGTCGTTCATGCCTGTTTCGGCCGCGCAGGCCGATCCCATTGCCGTGCAGCGCGCGTCGTTGCAGGCGGACGGATCGGGCTGGAGTCTCGACGCCCGCTTCGACTTCGATCTCAACAGCAGCCTTGAAGACGCCGTGAACAAGGGCGTGCCTTTGTATTTCACAACCGATTTCGATTTGTCGCGGCCGCGCTGGTATTGGTTCGATGAAGAACCGGTGAGCGTGTCGCAAAGCATCCGGCTTTCGTTTCAGCCCCTGACACGCGAATACCGCGTCTCCACGGGAGGCTTGCAGCTCGGCTTCCCCACCCTTCAGGAAGCGCTTGCGGTCATCAAGCATGTGACCTCATGGCACGTGATCGATCGTAATCAGGTCACGCCTGGCGAGACGTACAACGCGTCGGTGCGCATGCAGCTCGATATCGCGTTAATGCCCAAGCCGTTCCAGATCGACGCGGTCAACAACCGCGACTGGAATCTCTCTTCCGAGTGGAAGCGTTTTACTTTTACGGCGGCGACCAGTGCTAAATAAACTACGCCGCCGGCCGCTGCGCCGCACGAACATGACAGGCATCGTCGTTCGCGTGCTCGTGACAACGGTTGCGCTCACGGCCATTCTGCTGCTGGTCATGTTGGCGCTTGCCAGCGCGAACACCGAGTTCTTCGACCGCTATTATCAGTGGCTCTATGCCGCCAATCTTGCGGTGGCGGTTGTGCTCATCCTGATTGTCATCGGGCTGGTGGCGATCATCATTACGCGAGTGCGGCAGGGCAAGTTCGGCACGCGGCTGCTCGCGAAACTCGCGTTTATCTTTGCGCTCGTCGGCGTGGTTCCGGGCGGAATTATCTACGTGGTGTCGTATCAGTTCGTGTCGCGCAGTATCGAATCATGGTTCGACGTGAACGTGGAAACTGCGCTCACGTCCGGGCTGAATCTCGGGCGCGGAATGCTCGATGCATCGCTGTCCGATCTGCAGAACAAAGGCCGCCTGATGGGCGATCAGCTCGCCAGCGCCGATCCAACCAGCCTCACGCTCACGCTGTTGCGCCTGCGCGATCAGTTCAACGTGCAGGATGCGACTATCGTCGAGCCGGCGAGAAGCGGATCCGGTACCGGTACCGCGCCCGATGTGCGCGTGGTGGCGCAGGCATCGAGTAATTTTGCGGCGCTCGTGCCCGACGACCTGCCCACTCCGCTGCAACTGAATCAGGCACGCAGCAGGCCGTATGGGGCTATTGAAGGCGAGGTGGATGGCGATTCAAGTCTGACCGGGCCAAAGGGCGCGTTGAGACTGCGGGTCATTGTGAAGATCCCCGACAGTTCGACCACTGAACTGCAACCGGCCGAGCGTTTCCTGCAGATCGAACAGCCGGTCAGTACCGGACTCGCCCGCAATGCCGACGCCGTGCAGCGCGCGTATCGCGAGTATCAGGAAAAAGCGCTCGGGCGGACCGGCTTGCGCAAGATGTATATCGGCACGCTGACGCTGGCGTTGTTCCTCGCGACCTTCATTGCAATGATGCTCGCGCTCGCGCTTGGCAATCAGCTCGCGCGGCCGTTGTTCCTGCTCGCGCAAGGGACGAAAGAAGTCGCCGAGGGCGATTACACGCCCAAGCGCGAAGTGAAGTCGCGTGACGAACTCGGCTTCCTCACGCAGTCGTTCAACGCAATGACGCGGCAATTGTCCGAGGCGCGTGCGGCGGTTGAGAACAACCGGATCGCACTCGAACATTCGAAGGCGTACCTCGAAAGCATTCTCGCGAACCTGACCGCTGGCGTGTTCGTGTTCGACCGGCAGTTCCGCCTGACCACGGCGAATCGCGGCGCAGAACGGATCTTCCGGCAACCGTTCAATGCGTCGCTGAATCTGCCGCTTGAGCAGATCGGCGTGCTGGCCGAGTTCGGCGCGATGGTGCGCAAGGCATTTGCGGATCGCGATGCAGCGGCCAGCGGCAGCGGCCGGCCTATTGGTGACCGTGGGCATTGGCAACAGCAACTTGCCGTTCCGGTGCCCGGCGAGACCGATCCGTTGACGTTGCTGGTTCGCGGCACGCAGTTGTTGACCCTGACTGAAAGCGATACCGACGACGCCGAGACCACTGGCTATGTAGTCGTATTCGACGACATCTCGGACGTCATCTCGGCGCAGCGTTCGGTCGCATGGGGCGAAGTGGCGCGGCGGCTCGCTCATGAGATCAAGAATCCGCTCACGCCGATCCAGCTGTCGGCTGAACGGTTGCAGATGAAGCTCACCGACAAGCTTGCTCCCGCCGACGCCGAAGTGCTCAAGCGCGGCGCGACTACCATCGTGAACCAGGTTCAGGCGATGAAGCAGATGGTCGACGACTTCCGCGAATACGCGCGTACGCCGCCGGCCGTCCTGGGCAACCTGCAGCTCAACGATCTTGTGACCGAAGTGCTGACGTTGTATGGCATTGAAGAGGGCAAGAGTCACATCACCGTGGAGCTGACAAAATTGCCCGTGATTCGCGGCGATGCCACGCAGCTTCGGCAGGTGATTCACAATCTTTTGCAGAATGCGCAGGATGCGGTGGCCGATGTGGCCGAACCACGCGTGCTGCTTGAAACGAAGACAGTAGAATATGGCGACCCCGATGCCTCCGGACATGCGCGCGTAGCGGTGCGGTTGACGGTATCGGATAACGGTTCTGGTTTTCCCGCGCGAATTCTCTCGCGCGCATTCGAGCCTTACGTGACAACGAAGGCCAAGGGCACGGGTCTGGGTCTTGCAACGGTAAAGAAGATCGTCGACGAGCATGGCGCGCGCATCGACATTCGGAATCGTTCGAAGACTCCTGACGTGATCGAAGGCGCGCAGATCTCGATTCTGTTCCTGCAACTCGCGGACGATTCCGCCGAACCGGGCGCAACACCGCCCTCGGCGGCGGCGAGCCACGGAACGACAAAAGCATTAGTGCAGACAAGGGCAGCGTAAATGGCAACCATCCTGGTGGTAGACGACGAAATGGGTATCCGGGAATTGCTCTCGGAGATCCTGAGCGACGAAGGTCACGTGGTGGAGACGGCGGAGAATGCGCAGCATGCGCGGGAGTATCGGTTGCGGCAGGCGCCGGATCTCGTGCTGCTCGACATCTGGATGCCCGATACCGACGGCGTGACGCTGCTGAAAGAGTGGGCGGCGCAGGGCAAGCTCACCATGCCGGTGATCATGATGTCGGGCCACGCGACTATCGATACCGCGGTTGAGGCCACGAAGATTGGTGCGCTCAACTTCCTCGAGAAGCCGATCGCCTTGCAAAAATTGCTCAAGGCGGTCGAGCAGGGACTTGCGCGTGGCACGGCTGCCGCGCCGATCACGAATGCGGCCATACGGCCGGCCTTGCCGTCGAGCGGTTCGACGGTGCCGGCCTCGGCTGCGTTGCCGGTCGCTTCGTCGTTGAATCTCACGAGCGGCGATGCAGGCGCGCTGGGTGCAGCGGCAGGTCCGGCTGGCGCGACGGCGTCCATCTCCTTCGATATCCCGTTACGTGATGCACGCGATGCCTTCGAGCGCGCGTACTTCGAGTATCACCTGGCGCGTGAGAACGGCAGCATGACGCGGGTGGCGGAGAAGACTGGACTGGAGCGCACGCACTTGTATCGCAAGCTCAAGCAGCTCGGTGTGGATCTGGGCAAGAACAAGAGCGAGGCATGACTGGCGGGGCGAGGAGGGGTTAGACAAGGATCGTTTCAGTAAAAAGGTGCCAAAAAGCACTTGAGCGACATAATCCCCTTTGATATACTTTCGTTCTTCGTGGCCCGGTAGCTCAGTTGGTAGAGCAGCGGATTGAAAATCCGCGTGTCGATGGTTCGATTCCGTCCCAGGCCACCACAGTTGCAAAAAAATGCCCGGAAACCGCAAGGTTTCCGGGCATTTTTCATTGGTTTTTGTGCGCCCTTGGGTCGGGTTGCTGGCTGCAATCAGACGGCTAATCTTGAGCGCACCACGACCTGTCCCCGTTCATCTCTCCGCCTGGTCAAGCCCCGACCGAGAGCGAACGCCCGCCTTCATGATAAAATCCTTGGTTCTTCAAAGACTTGGCTAAGATAGGAGCAGGATAAAACCGCGCGCAGCGGCCGCTTCTGAACATTAGCCAAATCGCGCACCCCATCCTCTCCATCGGAGTTTCACGGTGACTCGGACAGACGCTAAAGACAGCGCACTGGTGCTGTTTTCCGGTGGCCAGGATTCGGCCACATGCCTTGCCTGGGCGCTCGATCGTTTTACAACCGTCGAGACGCTCGGCTTCGACTATGGCCAGCGCCATCGTGTGGAACTCGAATGCCGGGAAGGCTTCCGGGCATCGGTGAAACAGCAGTTTCCGCAGTGGGCCGAACGGCTCGGCGAAGACCACATGATCGACCTGTCCGTGCTCGGCGCAATCAGCGACACCGCCATGACGCGCGAGATCGAAATTGAAGCCAGCGCGAGCGGCTTGCCGAACACCTTCGTGCCCGGCCGCAATCTCATGTTCATGACGATCGCCGCCGCCATCGCGTACAGGCGCGGTCTGAAGGTGCTCGTCGGCGGCATGTGCGAAACAGATTTCTCGGGCTATCCCGATTGCCGCGACGACACCATGAAGGCGCTGCAAGTTGCCCTCAATCTCGGCATGGACAGCCGCTTCCTGCTCGAGACGCCGCTGATGTGGCTCGATAAAGCCGACACCTGGCGCTTAGCCGAACAGCTAGGCGGCGAGGCGCTGGTAGAACTGGTGCGCGTCGAGACGCACACGTGTTATGTCGGCGAGCGCTCCGAGCTGCATGAATGGGGTTTTGGTTGCGGCCAATGCCCGGCGTGCAAGCTGCGCAAGCGTGGCTACGAAGCCTACAAGTCGGGTGAGCAAGTCACCACCGAACCGGTCTGATCATGACGTACGCAGTAAAGGAAATTTTCTACACGTTGCAGGGCGAGGGCGCAAACGCCGGCCGTCCGGCCGTGTTCTGCCGCTTCGCCGGGTGCAATCTCTGGTCGGGTCGCGAGGAAGATCGCGCGGACGCCGTCTGCCAGTTTTGCGACACGGATTTCGTCGGCACGGATGGCGAGAACGGCGGCAAATACAAAACGCCTGCGGACCTTGTCGCCATGATCGCGTCGCAATGGCCGGAAGGCGAAGCGCACAAGTTCGTGGTCTGCACAGGTGGTGAGCCCATGCTGCAGATCGACCAACCTTTCGTCGATGCCCTGCATGCAGCCGGCTTCGAAATGGCGATCGAAACGAACGGATCGCTGCCGGTGCTGGACAGCATCGACTGGATTTGCGTGAGCCCGAAAGCCGGTGCGCCGCTGGTCGTGACGAAGGGCAATGAGTTGAAGGTCGTGGTGCCGCAGGACAATCAGCCGCTGGCCGATTACGCCAAACTCGACTTCGAGTATTTCCTCGTGCAACCCATGGACGGCCCGTCGCGCGATGTCAATACGAAGCTCGCTATCGACTGGTGCAAGCGGCATCCGCAATGGCGCCTGTCCATGCAGACGCACAAGTACCTGAACATCCCCTAACGCGAATCAAGCCCCTAGCTGAGCAGACGTGCAGACGATCACCCGAAAACTCGAATTCGATGCGGGCCACCGCATCCCCGATCACCGCAGCCAGTGCCGTAACCTGCACGGTCATCGGTATGTGCTGGAAATCACGCTGCAAGGCGAAATCGTCGAAACGGAAGGCGCGCCGGATCGCGGCATGGTGATGGACTTCGCCGACGTCAAGGCGCTGGCCATGGAACATCTGGTCAACAAGTGGGACCACGCGTTTATCGTCTATGCACGCGACGAAGTCGTGCGCAGCTTTCTCGAGACAATGGCCGATCACAAGACCGTCGTGCTCGACCGCATTCCTACCGTGGAAAATCTCGCTGCCGAGGCGTTCCGGATTCTCTCCGGCGTCTACAACGACCACTACGGCGTCGATCTGAAGTTGAAGCGCGTACGTCTGTACGAAACGCCGAATTGCTGGGCGGACGTCGAAGGCATCTGACGCTTCGCAGGTCTCCAAAGGGCGCTCCTGCCAGCGCTCTTTTGTCACGGTATGATCGTTGGACAAGCCGCACGTTTTGTTGCGGCGCATTCCAGCGACATAGCCCAACGGAGCGAGACATGCCTGCCAGCCATCCCGCCGCGTGTGATCTAACCGGAACCACGCGATGAGCACCTACACCAATCTCCTCAAACAGCGTTTCACCGAGTCCGGCACCTTGTTCGGCCTTTGGCTATCGCTAGGCAGCGCGGACGTGGCCGAAGCCGTGGCGCATGCAGGCTTCGACTGGCTTTGTATCGACATGGAGCATTCGCCGAACGACAGCCAGGACGTCATCGCGCAACTTCGTGCGATTGCCGCCGCGCACTTGCCGACCGAACCGATTGTCCGCGTGCCGGCGCATGAAGGCTGGCTGGTCAAGCGCGTCCTTGACGCGGGCGCGCGCACCCTGATGTTCCCGAACGTGGAAACGGCGGAAGAGGCGGCGCATGTCGTGCGTCTCACGCAGTATCCGAACGCCGATGCCCGCGATGGGCTGCGCGGTGCCGCAGGTGCCGTGCGCGCAGCGGCATACGGCATCCGGCGTGATTACGTGAGTTTGGCGAACGCGCAGATATCGACGATCGTGCAGATCGAATCCGAGCAGGCGCTCGCGAATGTGGACGCGATTGCGGCTACGCCGGGCGTCGATTGCCTGTTCATCGGGCCCGCTGATCTGGCCGCGAGTCTCGGTCATCTCGGCGATACCAAACATCCCGACGTCCAGGCGGCAATCACGAAAGTTATCGATACCGCGAAACACGCGGGCATCGCGAGCGGCATTTTCGCGCTCGATGTCGCGAGTGCGCGTGCATATGCAGAAGCGGGTGTGAAGGTCATCGCGTTATCGGCTGATGTCGGCTGGCTGTTAAAGGCGACGCGACAGGCGTTGCAGGAGGCAAGGGCATGAAACCCGGAATATTGGGCGCGGTATCCGTAGCGTTGGTGATGGCGTGCAGCGCGGTAAGTGCGCAGACCATCAAGGGCAGTGATATGGCGACGCAAAACGCTGTCGCCGATTACAACGCGGGCAATTTTGGCGCCGCGCGCTCGGAGTTTCTGCATGCGGCGCAAAAGGGCAGCCGTCTCGCCGAATTCAATTACGCGATGATGCTGGTGAACGGCGAAGGCGGCCCGGCAGAAGTGGACGAGGGCAAGAAGTGGTTGCGCAAAGCCGCCGACGCCAACATGACGCAAGCGCAGTACGTGTACGGGAAGATGTTCGATGACGGCGAGTTTGTCGGGCGTGATCCGGCCGAGGCGCATCGCTGGTTCTTGCGAGCGGCGAACCAGGGCCATGTCCTGGCGGAGCTCGCGCTGGCGAACCAGTTCCTCGATGGCCGGGGCACGCCTCGCGACAACGCGCAAGCGTTCGTCTGGTACAAGAAGGCGGCCGAAGGCGGGGACATGACGGCCCAATACGTGGCCGGATCGTTTTACGAGCGCGGCGGCGATGGCGTGAAGAAGAACATCAACGTGGCACGCGCGTACTATGCGGCGGCGGCGGCGCAGGGTGATCCTGCGGCGAAGTTGAAGTTCCAGCAACTCAGCGCGGAACTCGCGCACGAGCAGCCGCAATAGAACAAAAAGCCCACGATGAAACCATCATCGTGGGCTTTGTTTCAGCAACGGGTTACGTCGAAAACGCTAGCCTTTCATCAGCCGCTTTTGTCGTGACACGCTCATGATGAGCCCGACCGCAACCCCGAGCGTTGTCAGCGCGGTTCCACCGTAACTCATGAACGGCAACGGCACGCCGACCACCGGCAAGATCCCGCTCACCATCCCGATATTCACGAACGCGTAAGTAAAGAATGCCATGGTCAGCGATCCGGCCAGCAGGCGTCCGAACAGCGTCGCCCCGTTCGCCGCGATAAACAGTCCTCGCGCAATCAACGCCATGTAAAGGAATAGCAGCACAAGCCCGCCCGCGAGCCCGAACTCCTCCGAAAACACCGCGAAAATGAAGTCGGTATGCTTTTCAGGGATGAACTCCAGATGCGACTGCGTACCCTTCAACCAGCCTTTTCCGAAGGTCCCGCCCGAGCCGATCGCAATGACGGCCTGAATCGTGTGAAAGCCTTTACCGAGCGGATCGGAAGTCGGATCGAGCAGCGTACAGATCCGATGCTTCTGGTAATCGTGCATCAGCGGCCAGTTCACGTCCGGCTGGCAAATGCGCTCCTGGAATACGCCAATACTGGCAACCACCAGCACGGCCGCCACGAGCACCGGCACGATCAGCTTGAAACTCAGGCCCGCGAAATAGATCACGAAGAGGCCCGCCGCGAACACCAGCACGGCGGTGCCCAGATCCGGCTGCTTGGCGATGATCGCGACCGGCAGGATCAGGATCACGAAGCCGACGATGTAATCCCACCATCGGATACCGCCCTCACGCCGCTGGAAATACCATGCGAGCATGAGCGGCATCGCGATCTTCATGATCTCCGAGGGCTGGATCACCACGCCCACGTTCAGCCAGCGTTTCGCGCCTTTGCGCGTCAGTCCGAACGTGGCGACCGCGATCAGCAGCGCCATGCCAATGGTGTACATCGGCACGGCGAAACGCATCAGCGTGGGCGGCGGCACGTTGGCGAGAATCCACATCAGCCCGAACGTCAGCATGATGTTACGCAACTGGTCTTCTACGCGGCCTGGGACGTCGAGACTCGCGCTGTACAGCGTCACGATGCCCACGCACAGCAGCAGGAACACAATCAGCGCGAGCGGTTTATCGAAGCCCGCGAACATGCGCTTCGTGCGTTCGAGCCAGACGCGCTTATCGAATTGCAGCGCTTGCATGGCGATTCTCCTTTACTCGTCGATGCCGCCAGACGGAGTCAACGTCTGGATGGCGCTTTTGCCGGTGTTGCGGGGGATCGCGGCAGTGGGCGCGGGTTCTTTCGGTGGTGACGGCGGCGGTGGTGCGGCGGGCGCCTTGCGGACCTCGGCGATACGGGTGGTCTCCTTCGCGTTGACCACACCCGGCGCTTTCGATTCCGTTGCCGGGCGCGCTGTTTCCCGCGCTTCCGTGGCGATAGGCGCGACCGGCACGCGCGGCGCTTCCAGCGCGCGCAGCATGCTCGGCGCAGCAGGAACGGCCGACGCCGCCGATGCAGCCGGCGCGCTCGACGCCGCTCCGGCTCCGGCTCCGCTGCTTGCCGGCGCAGACGCAGCCGAATCAGAAGCCGCAGCCCCAGCGGCACTCGCAGCCACTGAACCGGACGCAGCCAATGGCTTGAACGCCGGCGATGCACTTGTCACAGATGCTGGCAAGGCCGCGTCGACCGGGCTTTGCGCGCCCCCGATCACCGGCGCGCCTGCATCTTCCGTCGCCGATGCCGCCGCCGCTACAGCCGCCGCTTCCGCACCCGGTTTCAACCGGTCGACGAGATAATAATCGAGCACTTTCCGCGCGATCGGACCCGCCGATTCCGCACCCCAGCCGCCGTTTTCCACGATCAGCGCAACCGCGATAGTCGGATGGTCAGCCGGTGCGAACGCGATAAACAACGCGTGATCGCGCAACCGTTCCGCTATCGCGCTGTGTGAATAATTCGCGCCTTGCAGCGAGTAGACCTGCGCCGTACCGGTTTTACCCGCGGCCTGATAAGGTGCGCCGCGGAAGATCTTGGAACCCGTACCGGTGGTCACCACGCCTTCCATTGCCCGCTTGATAAAGTCGATGTCCGCCTGCTTGACCGCAATCCTGTCGCTCGGATCACGCACGGTGACGCGTACCGCCTTGCTGATCGGATTCTCGACTTCCTTGACCAAGTGCGGCTTCATGACCACGCCGTCGTTCGCGAGCGTCGCCGTGGCGTGCGCGAGTTGCAGGATCGTGAACGAGTTATAACCCTGCCCGATGCCCAGGCTGATCGTCTCGCCTTCATACCAGCGCTGTTGTTCCGGTTTCCGGTACGCCTTCTTTTTCCACTCAGTGGATGGAAGAATGCCGCGCGCTTCGCCGTTGATGTCGATACCCGTGATCTGCCCGAATCCCCACGGCTTCATGAACCCGGCCATGGCATTCACGCCGAGATCGTGCGCCAGCATGTAGAAATAGGTGTCGTTGGAAACCACGATCGCGCGGTTCATGTCGACCCAGCCCTGGCCCGCGCGCACGTCGTTGCGGAAGGTGTGACCGCCAAACGTGTACGAACCCGGGTCCTGGAATCCCCAACTGGTCGTGCGTTTATGCAGCGTCAGCGCGGCAAGCGCCATGAACGGCTTGTAGGTGGAACCGGGCGGATAGGTGCCGTGCAGCGGACGGTTCAGCAGCGGGTGATCGGGGGAATTGTTGAGCGAATCCCAAGTCTGCTGGTCGATGCCATCGACGAACGAATTCGGGTCGAAACTGGGAGCCGAGACGAACGCGAGCACATCGCCCGTCGCTGGTTCGATAGCAACCAGCGCGCCGCGCTTGCCAGCGAACGCCTGCTCGGCGACCTGCTGCAAGCCGATATCCAGCGACAACACCAGGTTGTTCCCCGGCGTGGCCTGTGTGCGCGACAGCGTGCGCACCGGTCGCCCGCCTGCTGTGACTTCCACTTCCTCGAAGCCGGTCAGTCCATGCAATTCGGTTTCGTAGCTCTGTTCCACACCAATCTTGCCGATGTAGTCCGTGCCCTTGTAGTTATTCGCGTCCAGACGGGGATCGTAGTGATCGGTGTCGGCGTCGTTCTGGTCGCTCGCTTCGTCGATACGTTCCTGATCGCGCTGCGAAATCCGTCCGATATAGCCGATCACGTGCGCCGCAGTGGGTCCGAGCGGATATTGCCGGAACAGCCGCGCGCGCACTTCCACGCCCGGAAAGCGGAACTTCTGGGCGGTGAAACGGGCGACTTCTTCGTCGGTCAAGCGGGTGCGGATTGGCAGGCTCTCGAAATTCTTCGAGTCCTCCAGCAGCTTCTTAAAACGCCGCCGATCGCGCTGATCGACGGGAATCACGGTCCCGATACGGTCGATTTCATCGTCGAGCGTGGTGTTGATCTTCGACGGCGTGATTTCCAGCGTGTAAGCCGAATAATTCTTCGCCAGCACCACGCCGTTGCGGTCGGTGATGATGCCGCGGTTCGGCACGATAGGGGCAACCGAGATGCGGTTTTCATCGGCCTGCAGCGAGTATTTGCTGAAATGCCAGACCTGCAGATACAGGAAGCGAACGCCGATCAGCCCGAAACAGACGAACACGAACAGGCCGGCGGCAGCCACACGCAGGCGAAACTTCGATAACTGTTGTTCGGCGTTCTGAAATTCGGTCATGCAATGTTCGCGGGAACCGCGTGTATGGCGTGCGTGGCGTGTGTAGCGTTTACGGCGTGCAGCGGTTGCAGCAGGCGCTTTGTTCGCTCATGAGTCACCTCAGATTGGCCGCGTGTCGTCGGGATCAGTGGCGCGGCGCTGCGGAATCAGCAGCAGGAAACTTGCGACCGGCCACAAAATAGCCTCCACGAACCCGTCGATCAGATAACCCCAGCCGGGAAACGCCGCGCCCGTCAGCAGGCGGATCACGAACGGCACGATTTGCGCGCCGATCAGCAAAGGCGCGACCACGAACGTTTGCACGGGCAGCGACATCCACAATACGCGCCTGTGAATGGTGATGGCGCCATACGACAACAACGTATACGCAAGCGCGTGCTCACCGAGCAGACTGGCATTGTGAACGTCCATGAGCATGCCGAGCATGAACGCGATACCCATGCCCACCCGACGCGGCTGGTGAACATTCCAGAACAGCAGCACGACCGCGACGAAATCCGGGACGCCGAAAATCCGGCCCCACGGCATCAGGTTCAGCAGGAACGCGGCGGCCAGACTAAACGTGATGAAGTACGGATTGACCGGCTGCAGGATGTATTGCGGACGGTTCATGGTGCGGCTCCGGGCGCGGGCTTGCGGGCAGATTCTGCTTTCCTCGCGTGCTCGGATTTTTCGGCTTTCTTCGTGGCTGCGGGCTCGGTTTTCTTCACTGCCGCCGCCGGTTCAGGGTTTTTCGCGGCAGGCGTACTGGCTGCCGCCGCAGGGGCGGCCGCGCTGGCGCTTTTCGCCGGCGCTGCCTTGCCCTTCTTACCCTTGTTGTCCTTCGCTTCCTTGGCCGCGGCCGCTGCCTCGACTTCTTCAGGATTCGGCGGTTGGTTGATCTCGTAATGCAGCACGAGCAACTGGCGCGCACCGCGTACCGGCGCGATCGGCAGGCAGACTACGCGGGCGAACGCGGTATCCGCTTGTTTATCGACGCGAACGACTTTCGCCACCGGCAATCCCGGCGGATAAATGCCATCCAGACCGCTGGTCACGAGTTCGTCGCCCGTTTGCACGTCGGCGCTGATGGGGACGAAACGCAAATCGAGCGTGTCGCCCTTCGGCGTGCCGTAGATCACGCTGCGCAATCCGGTTCGTACGATCTGCACGGGCACCGCCTGGTCTTTGTCGGAGAGCAGCGTGACTTCCGATTGCAGCGGGAACACACGCGTGACCTGCCCGATGACGCCGTCTTCATTCACCACCGGCGCGCCGTCCTGGATGCCTTGCTGCGCACCCTTGCCGATCACGACTTTCTGCGTGAAAGGATCGCGGGTGTCGTACTGGACTTCGACAGGCGTGGTTTGCGTGCTGGCGCGCGAGCCGAGCTGGAGCAGCGCACGAAGATGCGTGTTCTCGGCGGTGAGCTGGGCCGCATCGCCGGCTTTCACCGACAACTCGAGGTTCTTTTCTTTCAGCTTGGTGTTCTCGTTGCGCAGGGTTGCGCTGGTGACGGCAAGATCGGCCGCACCCATGAAAATATCGCGTGGTACGAGCGCCGCGCGCTGCAGCGGATACAAACCCGCTCCCAGCACGCCGCGCACGATTTCGAGCGTGTTGAAGCGGGCGTCGGAGATCAGCAGGGCGAGGGCGAGCACCACGAAGAAGATCAATCGCGCGAGAGCGGACGGACCTTGCTTAAAAAGTGGCGGCGGACTGTATTCCATGGTCGGCGCCGAGGGCGTGATCGGTTGGTTCGATGCTGCGGGTTCGCGTGGGGGCGCGCCCTTGCCCAGCGCTGTTCGCCGTGGCCCGGACTAAGCCGGGCCACGTGAACCATTGCGCAAGTCGCATACTTCGCGCACGTCGCCGTTGTTGCGTTGAGCGAGTGCGTGCTGTTGGCGCCTTAGGGAAAGGCGTCAAGGCTTACTCGTAGGAGAAGATGCTGCCGAGCTTGTCCATGCGTTCGAGCGCCATGCCCGAACCGCGTACGACACACGTCAGCGGATCTTCAGCGACGAGCACCGGCAAGCCGGTCTCTTCAGCCAGCAACCGGTCGAGATCGCGCAGCAAAGCGCCACCACCGGTCAGCATCATGCCGCGCTCGGCAATGTCGGCGCCCAGTTCCGGCGGCGTTTGTTCCAGCGCGATTTTCACCGACGAAACGATCTGGTTCAGCGGATCGGTCAGTGCTTCGAGAATTTCATTGCTCGAAATGGTGAAGCTGCGCGGAATGCCTTCGGAAAGATTGCGGCCCTTGACTTCCATCTCCTTGACTTCGGAGCCCGGGAAAGCCGAACCGATTTCCTTCTTGATGGCTTCAGCCGTCTGCTCGCCGATCAACATGCCGTAATTGCGACGGATGTAATTGACGATAGCTTCGTCGAACTTGTCGCCGCCCACGCGCACGGAACCCTTGTACACGATACCGCCGAGCGAAATCACGCCCACTTCGGTCGTGCCGCCGCCGATGTCGACGACCATGGAGCCCGTTGCCTCGGACACCGGCAAGCCGGCGCCGATGGCCGCAGCCATGGGTTCTTCGATCAGATACACCTGCGACGCACCCGCGCCGTGTGCGGCTTCCTTGATCGCGCGCCGTTCGACCTGAGTCGAACCGCACGGCACGCAGATGATGATGCGCGGCGAAGGCGAGAACATACGCGATTCGTGCGCAGTCTTGATGAACTGCTTGATCATCTGTTCCGTGACGGTGAAGTCGGCGATAACGCCGTCCTTCATAGGCCGGATAGCTTCAATGTTGCCCGGCACCTTGCCGAGCATCTGCTTCGCTTCGCGGCCGACGGCCTGAATGGTTTTCTTCCCATTAGGACCGCCTTCCTGGCGAATGGAAACCACCGATGGCTCGTCAAGGACGATGCCCTTGCCCCGCATGTAGATCAGCGTGTTGGCGGTGCCGAGATCAATCGCCAGATCGTTTGAAAAGTAGCTGCGCAAAAAACCGAACATTCAAAATCCTGTCTCGCTGGGAGCCGTGCCTCGCTTCGAGCGCCAAAGGACGGCAGCGGAAAAAAATGACAGCCTGCAGCGGGACCCATTTTTGGCCACGCAAATTGCAAGACTGCGGAGAAATCTACCGGAGGATGCAAGCGAACCAGGCGTGCACTTTTCTTAAAAATCTGAAACTAAGAACAGGCCGCTGGTAAGTCGATCCGGATTTGGGTCGAACGCGTAATGATACCTTATAATTTTGGGGTGTTCGAAGGAAAAGGACGGTACATTTTGCCACCGTCAAGCCTGCTTTTTAAGCTCCTTTATCTCGAATTGCAGTCGCACTGTTTGTCGCACTGTTTCTCAGCGTGTAAGTCGAAAAAACCCGGTGATCGAATGTCTCTGACCCTGACCGATGTAAAACGCATTGCGCACCTCGCGCGGCTCGAATTGCCCGAGCACGAGGCCGAACCCACGCTTGCGCGACTGAACGACTTCTTCGGTCTCGTCGAGCAAATGCAGGCCGTGGATACCACGGGTATCGAACCGCTTGCGCATCCGATTGAACAGATCGAGAAAGCTGAGCTGCGTCTGCGAAATGATGTTGTTACAGAGCACGTAAACCGCGAAGAGTTCCAAAGGTCCGCGCCTGCCGTGCGCGACGGGCTGTATCTCGTGCCCAAGGTGATCGAATGAACGTCGTGTTTTGAAACATCGCCTCCGAGGCAATGTAATTGAGGCGATGCAATACACGCACGAAAACAAAAGGCGCACGGTACTCGATACCCGGCGCCCTTCAGGAAGAACGCAATGCATCAAAAAAGCTTGACCGAACTGCGCGCGGCACTCGACGCAAAGACCCTCTCCGCCGTCGAACTCGCGCAGCTCTTTTTGCAGCGCATCGACGCAGCGAAGGATCTCAACGCGTTCATCAGTGTTGACCATGAACTCACGCTTGACCAGGCGAAAGCAGCGGATGCGCTGATCGCCAAGGGGCAAGCGGGCGTGCTGACCGGCCTGCCGATCGCGCATAAAGACGTGTTTGTCACGCGCGGCTGGACCTCCACGGCCGGCTCGAAAATGCTCGCGAACTACGCGAGCCCGTTCGACGCCACGGTTGTGGAACGTCTCAAGAACGCGGGCGTGGTGACGCTCGGCAAGACCAATATGGATGAATTCGCGATGGGTTCGTCCAATGAGAACTCGTACTTCGGCCCGGTCAAGAACCCTTGGGATCTCAAAGCCGTGCCGGGTGGATCGTCGGGCGGCTCGGCTGCCGCAGTGGCCGCACGCCTCGCGCCCGCCGCCACCGGCACTGACACCGGCGGCTCGATTCGCCAACCCGCGTCGTTCACGGGCATTACCGGAATCAAACCAACGTACGGACGCGTTTCGCGTTACGGCATGATCGCGTTCGCGTCGTCGCTGGATCAGGGCGGACCCATGGCCCGCAGCGCGTCGGATTGCGCGTTGTTGCTCAACGCCATTGCGTCGTTCGATCCGCGCGACTCGACCAGCCTCCAGCGCGAGGACGAAGACTACACGCGCTATCTCGGTCAGCAATGGTCCGGCACGGACGTGGCCAAACCGCTCGCCGGCTTGCGCATCGGCTTGCCGAAAGAGTTTTTCGGCGACGGTTTGAGCGCCGAAGTGCGCAGCGCGATCGATACCGCCCTGAAGCAATACGAAGCGCTCGGCGCAACGCTGGTCGAAGTCTCGCTGCCGAAGACCGAATTGTCGATTCCCGTGTACTACATCATCGCGCCGGCTGAAGCTTCGTCGAACCTGTCGCGCTTCGATGGCGTGCGTTATGGCCATCGCGCGGCTGAATACACCGATCTTCTCGATATGTACAAGAAGTCGCGTGCCGAAGGTTTCGGCCCGGAAGTGAAGCGCCGCATACTCGTGGGCGCGTACGTGTTGTCGCACGGTTATTACGACGCGTATTACCTGCAGGCGCAGAAAATCCGCCGCATCATCGCGCAGGATTTCCAGGAAGCGTTCAATCACTGCGATGTGATCATGGGACCGGTCGCGCCATCGGTAGCATGGAATCTCGGCGAAAAAGCCGATGACCCCGTCCAGATGTATCTCGCCGATATCTACACGTTGTCGATCAGCCTTGCCGGCTTGCCCGGCATGAGCGTGCCGTGCGGTTTCGGCGCAGTCGGCAGCGCGCATGCCACGCGGCCGGTTGGCTTGCAGATCATTGGCAACTATTTCAACGAAGCCCGGTTGCTCCAGGTCGCCGACGCGTTTCAGCGCGCGACAGACTGGCACGTGCAATCACCGGCGGGAGTGTAAGTATGAGTACGCAATGGGAAGTTGTTATCGGTCTTGAGACGCACGCGCAGTTATCCACCGTCTCCAAGATTTTTTCGGGTGCGCCCACGCAGTTCGGCGCTGAGCCGAACACGCAGGCCTGTCCCGTCGATCTGGCGTTGCCGGGTTCGTTGCCCGTGATGAACCGTGGCGCGGTGGAGCGCGCGATTCGTCTCGGCCTGGCAATTGGCGCGACCATTGCGCCGCGCAGCATTTTTGCGCGCAAGAATTATTTCTATCCCGATTTGCCGAAGGGTTATCAGATCAGCCAGTTCGAGATTCCGGTCGTGCAGGGCGGTACCGTCACGATTCAGGTTCCGGCCAATGAGAAAACCGGCACGGCCGCTTACGAAAAGACCGTCAACCTGACGCGCGCGCATCTGGAAGAAGACGCCGGCAAGTCGCTGCACGAAGACTTCGCGGGCATGACGGGTATCGATTTGAATCGGGCCGGCACGCCGCTGCTCGAAATTGTGACGGAACCTGAAATGCGCAGCGCCGCCGAAGCGGTCGCCTACGCCAAGAGTCTGCACAGTCTCGTGCAATGGCTCGGCATCTGCGATGGCAACATGCAGGAAGGCTCGTTCCGTTGCGACGCGAATGTCTCCGTGCGCCCCGTCGGACAGGCCGAATTCGGCACGCGCGCCGAGATCAAGAACCTGAACTCGTTTCGTTTCCTCGAAGAAGCCATTCAGTACGAAGTGCGCCGGCAGATCGAGTTGATCGAAGACGGCGGGACGGTGGTGCAGGAAACGCGTCTCTACGATCCCGACAAGCGCGAAACGCGTTCCATGCGAAGCAAGGAAGACGCGCACGATTACCGCTATTTCCCCGATCCCGACCTGATGCCTTTAGTCATCGATGAAGCGTGGATTGCGCGGGTTCGCAGCGAATTGCCCGAATTGCCCGAAGCCATGCAGACGCGTTTTGTCGAGCAATACGGTTTGACGCCGTATGACGCGGCGGGGTTGACGTCGTCGAAGGGGATGTCGGCATATTTTGAAAGCGTCGTTGGCGTAGTCGGGCCGACGCATGCGAAGCTCGCGGCCAACTGGCTGATGGGCGAAGTATCGTCGCAATTGAACCGCGATTCGCTGGATATTGCGAACTCGCCGGTTTCTCCCGCGCAGCTCGGGCTCGTCATTCAGCGCGTGGCCGACGGCACGATCTCCAACAAGATTGCCAAGGATATTTTCCAGGCGATCTGGGAAGAAAAAGCCACCGACGACGCCGCCGCCGATCGGATTATCGACGCGAAGGGGTTGAAGCAGATTTCTGATACGGGCGCGCTGGAAGCGATCATCGACGAGGTGATGGCGGCTAATCAGAAATCCGTCGATGAGTATCGTTCGGGCAAGGAGAAGGCGTTTAATGCGCTGATTGGCCAGGCGATGAAAGCGACGAAGGGCAAGGCGAATCCGCAGCAGGTCAACGAGCTTTTGAAGAAGAAACTATCCTCTTGAGTTGACGGCTGGACTATTCGCGGGTTGTTGCCGGGTCTCGTCTGGCAGCAACCCTTTCTTTTATCAACCGGGACCAACCGAGAACCGCACGCGTGGCTAAAAAACCTGAGCTGGACGATTATCGCGTGCCGTATTTCGACGGCAAGAAGATCAAGCCGTTTGATCTGGCGTCTATCGATACCGCGTCGAAGCCGTTTTCGTCCGGCGCCAAAGACGCGGATCGGGAGCGTTTAAGCGCGTTGAGCACAGCGCTCGATGGCTTGCAGGAAAAGCTGCACGCACAACGCTCGCATCGCATTCTGCTGATCCTTCAAGGCATGGATACGAGTGGCAAGGACGGCACGGTTCGCGGTGTTTTTCACGATGTCGATCCGCTCGGTTTGCGTGTCGTGCCGTTCAAGGCGCCTTCCGAAACCGAAGCCGCGCACGACTTTCTCTGGCGCATTCATTCGCAGGTCCCGGCTGCGGGCGAGTTCGCGATTTTTAATCGCAGCCAGTATGAGGACGTGCTGGTGCCGCGCGTGCTGAAACAGATCGACAGCCAGGCGTGGGAACGTCGTTACCGGCAGATTCGCGACTTCGAAGCGATGCTTGCCGAAAACGGCACGACAATCGTGAAGTGCTTTTTGCATATATCGAAGGATGAGCAGAAGGTGCGGTTGCAGGCGCGTATCGATAATCCCGAGAAGCACTGGAAGTTTGATCCATCGGATCTGGATGCCCGCAAACTATGGGATGAGTATTGCGCGGCTTATGAAGACGCCCTTGGCGCGACATCGACGGAAATGGCGCCTTGGTACGTGATTCCCGCCGATTCGAAGACGCACCGCAACGTAATGATTGGGGAGTTGATGGTGCGCACGCTGCAGGGTTTGAAGCTCGAATATCCGCCGGCGAAAGAGTCGCTGAAAGGGATCAAGGTCGAGTAGTTCACCAACATACAAGGATGCTTCATGTTTCGTGTCATCACCGCTAATTTGAACGGCATTCGGTCTGCCGCCAAGAAGGGTTTCTTCGACTGGTTTGGCGAGCAGGATGCCGATGTTGTCTGTGTGCAGGAGATCAAGTGTTCGCAAGACGATCTCACGCCGGAATTTCTCGCGCCGCACGGTTTCCAGGGTTACTTCCAGCACGCAGTGAAAAAGGGTTATTCCGGTGCCGGGCTTTATACGAAGCACGAACCGGATGAAGTAATCATCGGGTTTGGCAGCGAGGAATTCGATCCGGAAGGGCGTTATGTGGAGGCGCGCTTTGGGGATTTATCGGTGATCTCGGTGTATGTGCCTTCGGGGTCCAGCGGTGAAGAACGGCAACAGGCGAAATACCGGTTCATGGCTGAGTTCATGCCGCATCTTGAGGAACTGGCCAAAGAACGCGAAGTGATCTTGTGTGGCGATGTGAACATCGTGCACAAGGAAATTGATATCAAGAACTGGAAGAGCAATCAGAAGAACTCGGGTTGCCTGCCGGAGGAGCGTGCGTGGCTTACGCAACTCTTCGATGAAAAAGCCTATGTGGATGTATTCAGAACGCTGGACCAGCGGCCTGAGCAATATACGTGGTGGAGCAATCGCGGCCAGGCTTACGCGAAGAACGTAGGGTGGCGGATTGATTACCAGATCGCGACGAAGGGTGTTGCGGATACGGCCGCGGCGACTTCCGTTTTCCGCGATATCAAGTTTAGTGATCATGCGCCGTTGATTGTTGACTATCAGTGGACGGTTTAGTTTGTTCGCACCGGTGGACAGGGGGCGGTTTTGGGGTTAGTGGGGGGGCAGTGCCGGGGTGGTCGGTTCTGGGGTTAGTGGTCGGAGTCAGTGCTGGGTTGGTGGTTTCGGGATCAGCGGTCGGGTTGATGCCGGGTTGCTGCTTTCAGTGTTAGCGGTCTGCCTGAGTC
>NZ_JAAVUQ010000119.1 GCF_018449515.1 Caballeronia sp. dw_19
AGAAACGAAGCAAAGAAAACGCTTTCAACCACGCTACCCTAAGTGTCCACAGCGTGCAGTTTTGATTCATAGGCGCCCCAAAAGCACGGTGCTCGCCAGAGCCACGGATGGTTGAACCCCTCCTTCTCGCGAATCCTGACACGAACACGCTTCGCCCCGTACGCTCTCGGGCAAGCACCGGTTGCCAAGGAGCCCGCACGGCCCTACGGGTATTTACGGCTGCGGTTTTTTTGACAGGTTAGCTACCTAGTCGCCACAGCTTGACGCGTGTTCTGTTTACTGCTTCAGTTTTTGTGAATTGGCTGCGCGTTCTGTACAGCTATTCTCGTCGGTTACGGCCACCCGCATCTTCGCGACCTCATTTCCAGCAGGGTTGGCGACGTGGTTCGAGGCGCGCACAAATTCGGAGGGTGGTTATCCGCGGATAGCGCGGGGTG
>NZ_JAAVUQ010000120.1 GCF_018449515.1 Caballeronia sp. dw_19
CCTACTCACTGAGTTTGCGTAACCTCGAAGAAATGATGGCCGAGCGCGGTATTGAGGTTGATCATTCCACTGTGCATCGCTGGGTGATCAAGTTGGTGCCGCTGTTCGAGAAGATGTTCCGTAAGTACAAGCAGCCGGTAGGCAAGAGCTGGCGGATGGACGAAACGTATATCAAAGTCAAAGGCCAGTGGAAGTACCTCTATCGGGCGGTGGACAAGGCGGGCAAAACCATTGATTTCCTGTTCAGAGCCAAGCGAGACAAGGTGGCAGCACGGCGCTTTTTTGAAAAATCGATCGCTCAGAACGGTGTACCCGAGACGATAACCATCGACAAAAGCGGCTCTAATCTGGCCGCGCTGCACGCGGTGAATGCCGAGCGGGAGACACCAATCACGATCCGTCAAGTCAAGTACCTGAATAACGTGGTCGAG
>NZ_JAAVUQ010000121.1 GCF_018449515.1 Caballeronia sp. dw_19
CACAGCGTGCAGTTTTGATTCATAGGTGCCCCAAAAGCACGGTGCTCGCCAGAGCGACGGATGTGTGAACCCCTCCTTCTCGCGAATCCTGACACGAACACGCTTCGCCCCGTACGCTCTCGGGCAAGCACAATTGCTAAGGAACCCGCACGGCCTTACGGGTATTTACGGCCGGGGTTTTTTGACGGGTTAGCTACCGGGTCTGTGCGACCGTATTCATTGGCCACAGCTTCTTGCGTGTTTGTGTTTACTGCTTCAGTTTTTGTGAATTGGCTGCGCGTTCTGTACGGCTATTTTCGCCGGTTACGGCCGCCCGCATCTTTGCGGCCTCGTTTCCTGGCGGGTTGGCGACGTGGTTCGAGGCGAGTACACATTTGGAGGGAGGTCGTCCGCGGATAGCGCGGGGTGT
>NZ_JAAVUQ010000122.1 GCF_018449515.1 Caballeronia sp. dw_19
GTTTGAAACCCTCCTTCTCGCGAATCCTGACACGAACACGCTTCGCCCCGTACGCTCTCGGGCAAGCACGAATTGCCGAGGGACCCGCACGGCCTCACACGCATTCGCTGCCGCGCTTCTTGGTGCCTTGACCGAGCGTGCGCTGCTTTTTTTGCGGGGCTACGCGGCCGAACGCATACTTACGGCTTCATGCTTGGTGGGCTATCGCGCGGCCTGCACGATTCTTTTCGCCGGCTACGGCCTCATGCATCCGCGCGGCCCTGTTTCTTGGTGGGTTGGCTACGAGATTCGAGGCGCATACACATTTGGTGGTTGGTCGTCCGCGGATAGCGCGGGGTGCCCCTTGGGCAGGTTCAATCACTGGTGGCGAAGCGTGTGGGTATCGGTGTTCGGAGAAGGAGGG
>NZ_JAAVUQ010000123.1 GCF_018449515.1 Caballeronia sp. dw_19
CCCATTCATAGGTGCCCCAAAAGCACGGTGCTCGCCAGAGCGAAGGATGTGTGAACCCCTCCTTCTCCGAACACGGATACCCACACGCTTCGCCACCAGTGATTGAACCTGCCCAAGGGGCACCCCGCGCTATCCGCGGACAACCTACCTCCGGATTTGTACGCGCCTCGAACCACGTCGCCAACCCGCCAAGAAACGAAGCCCCAACAATGCGTAAGGCCGTAACCGATGAAAATAACCGCGTAGGCGCGCAACCAACTCACAAAAGACTGAAGTAGTAGATGAGCATCAAGCGGTGATCCACGAATATGACCGCGCGGACCAGCAGCTAACCCGTCAAAAAACCGCAGCCATATATACATGTGATGCCGCGCACATGTGATGCCGCGCCGATTCCTGG
>NZ_JAAVUQ010000124.1 GCF_018449515.1 Caballeronia sp. dw_19
CACAGCGTGCAGTTTTGATTCATAGGTGCCCCAAAAGCACGGTGCTCGCCAGAGCTCCGGATGTGTGAAACCCTCCTTCTCGCGAATCCTGACACGAACACGCTTCGCCCCGTACGCTCTCGGGCAAGCACAATTGCTAAGGAACCCGTACGGTCTTACAGGTATTTACGGCTGCGGTTTTTTTACAGGTTCGCTACCTGGTCTGTGCGACCGTATTCATACGCCACAGCTTCATGCATGTTTGTGTTTACTCCTTCAGTTTTTGTGAATTGGCTCCGCGTTCTGTACAGTTATTTTCGTCGGTTACGGCCGCACGCATTTTTGTGACCTGGTTTCTCCGCGGGTTAGCGACGTGGTTCGAGGTGCGCACATAGTTGGTGGCTGGCGTCCGCGGA
>NZ_JAAVUQ010000125.1 GCF_018449515.1 Caballeronia sp. dw_19
CCGAACACCGATACCCACACGCTTCGCCACCAGTGACTGAATCTGCCCAAGGGGCACCCCGCGCTATCCGCGGATAACCGCCCGCCAATTTGTACGCACGACGGACCACGCCGCCAACCCGCCAAGTAATAAAGCCCCAGAATATGTAAGGCCGCAACCGACGAAAATAACCGCGTAAGCACGCGGTCAGCTCACCAAAAACTGACGCACTAAACACGCATCGAGCTGCTAGACATCAAGCTGTGATCCACGAATATGGCCGCACGAACCAGGCCGCGAACCCATCAAAAAACACGGCCGGCAGAACGCGTGATGCCGTGCGGATTCCTTGGCAATGGTGCTTGCCCGAGAGCGTACGGGGCGAAGCGTGTTCGTGTCAGGATTCGC
>NZ_JAAVUQ010000126.1 GCF_018449515.1 Caballeronia sp. dw_19
ACCAGTGTTCTCGGGCAAGCACCGGCGCCCCGACGATCAGTACGGTCCTACGCGTATTTTTGTCTCATTTCTTGATGTGTTGGTTGGGTAATCTAAGCGGTTATTTCCTTGGGTCAAGGTCAAGGTCATGGCATTGCGCGTATTGTTGTTTCATTTTTTGGTGGGTTGATTGCGCGGGTTTGACGGTTATTTCGTCGGTTACGGCTTTACGCATTCTGCAGCATTGTTTCTTGGCGGGTTGGCTACATGGTTCGTTATGCATACAAATTTGGTGGGTGGTTCACGCGGATAGCGCGGGGTGGTCCTTGGGCAGGTTCAATCACTGGTGGCGAAGCGTGTGGGTATCCGTGTTCGGAGAAGGAGGGGTTCACACATCCGTGGCTCTG
>NZ_JAAVUQ010000127.1 GCF_018449515.1 Caballeronia sp. dw_19
GAAACGTGCTGTTGCGCAATGGACAAATCCGTTTCCGAGGGGCGGGTCGAACCAAGCGGCTTGACGCCCCATCGACTTCATAGCAATCAAAGGTAATTGATCAATGGCGTTTCAAACACAAGACCCGTCTCAGGCAGTCATCACGTCGGTGGGCGCAGCGCTCAACGGTGGCACGGCCAACAGCACCACGCCGGTCATCAAAGGGACGGCGGACGCGGGCGATACTGTCAGTATTTATGACGGCGTCCGGTTGCTCGGCACGGCATTGGTGGACGTGAACGGCACGTGGTCGTTCACGCCGAGCGTGGCGCTCAAGGGCGGCTCGCACAGCTTCGCGGCCATCGCTCAGGACAGCAGCGGAAACTTCGGAGCGTCGTCGGTGCCG
>NZ_JAAVUQ010000128.1 GCF_018449515.1 Caballeronia sp. dw_19
CATCCGCTCGGATCCAATTCCGCTCTGAAGTCTTGCTTATATCGCAGCCCCGACTCGATCACAACACCCCTTCCGCACAAAGCCCAGGCCATATGCTTCCTCGCCGTGCGAATTCGATTTTCTACGGCGACCGGTTGCTCACCAGCAACAACCAGCAGGCCGAAACGGACCGCAAGCTGCTCGGCCGCCTGGGCATTCGCGCGGAAGCGACACAGTAGATGCCGCTCCACGGATGACTGATCTGACGACGTAACAGGTGGAAAGTGACGGGTTCACGACATGCGTACAGGAGCGAGTTAGTCTTGACTGCCGGCATTACCCGCAAGTTTTGAGGGAAATCTGCTCTCCTTGCACTAGTGGTGTGCGTCAAACGGATT
>NZ_JAAVUQ010000013.1 GCF_018449515.1 Caballeronia sp. dw_19
CCCCGGCATAGACCCAACCACTAACCCCAGAACCGACCACCTCAAACCCAAAGGCCCTAAACCCCGCCGGCGGCCCTCACATGCCTTGACGCCAACCTCCCGGCAATACCCATCGCGTCATAGATCAGCACGGCAAGCAATCCAACAATAACTCCACCCTGCAGGATAAAAGCAGTATTCGAGGTCTGCAGACCCGCAATAATGACATCACCCAACCCCTTCGCCGCCACGGTCGACCCGATAGTCGCAGTCCCCAGATTGATCACAACGGAAAGGCGCAGGCCCGCGAGAATAACCGGCAGCGCGAGCGGCAGTTCGACCGCGAACAACTGCCGCGCCGCGCTCATGCCCATGCCTCGCGCCGCGTCGATAGTCACAGACGGAATCTCTTTCAGACCCGTGATAGTGCTCTCGAATATCGGCAGGAGACCATAAAGAATCAACGCGACCAAGGTCGGCTTGACACCAAACCCGACCACGGGCACCGCAAGCGCCAGCACAACCACCGGCGGAAACGTCTGCCCGATATTCACTACGCTGCGCGCGAGCGGCAGGAATTCCACACCCGCCTCGCGCGTGACAAAAATCCCGGCAAGCAACGCAATCACCGCACCCACCAGACTGGCGGCGGCCACGATCGCGAGATGTGCAAGCGTGAGGTCCAGCAGGCTCGCCCGGTCATAAAGCACCGGCGCGCCGTTTTCAGCCAGCGGGGCAAGGAGCGGCTGGAACACATGCGGCTTGAACAGCAACGTGAGCAGTACGGCAAGTGCCAACGTACGCGCTATCCAGGCAGCTGATTTCATGCGGACCTCTCGGCACGCGCCAGGATCGATGCAAGCGATATACGGCCCTGCACTGCACCGTCCGCCGATGCAACCGGCAAGCTCTGCGCGCCACGCCAAAGCAACTCGGACAAGGCATCGCGAAGGCTCTGCGTGCCAGCAATCGCACTGCCCTCGGCGGCGCCCGCTTCGGCGATTTCACTAACAGGAATCAGCGACAGCAGCCGGAACGGCCGGTCGACGCCCGCCACCAATCGCTCGACAAAACCCGGCGCAGGGCGCCTCAATATCTCGGCAGGCGTAGCCGCCTGAAGCACGCGGCCACCGTCCATCACCACAATACGGTCACCCAGATGCAACGCCTCTTCCATATCATGCGTAACAATCACGACCGTGATCCCCAGACGCCGCTGAAGCGCAAGCAAGTCTTCCTGCGCCTTGGCGCGAATGATGGGATCGAGTGCACCGAACGGCTCGTCCATCAGCAAGATTGCAGGCTCCGCCGCCAGCGCCCGCGCCACTCCCACGCGCTGCTGCTGACCACCGGAAAGCTGATGGGGATACTTGTCCAGGTAGGCATCGGCGTCCAGATTGAAGAGTGCCAGCAACTCGCGCACACGCAGGTCGATCCTCGCCGCGCTCCACCCCAGCAAGCGCGGAACCGTCGCGATATTGCGAGCCACCGTCCAATGCGGAAACAAGCCGTTACCCTGGATCACATAACCAATCCCGCGTCGCAATGCCTCAGCCGACACGGTTGCGGTGTCGCTTCCGTCAATGCGGATCGTGCCGCTCGTGGGCGCGATCAGACGATTGATCATGCGCAGGAGCGTGGACTTGCCGCTGCCGGATGTGCCGACAAACGCGGTGATGGTGCCTCGTTCGATGGTGAGCGAGACGTCATCGACAGCGACGATATCGCCGAAACGCCGACTGATTTTTTCGATTTCGATCATACGTGGCGTCCTTGCGTCCTTTAGTGACGTCCTTTAGCGAGTTCGGTCACGGCGTTGAACACGATTGCCGCAGCGAGACCGAGCGCGATGGTCGGCACGGCGCCGAGCAGCACGAGATCAGTCGCCGCTTGCCCAAGACCCTGGAATACGAAAGTACCGAAGCCACCTCCGCCGATCAGCGCAGCCACGGTCGCCAGACCAATGTTTTGGACCAGCACGATCCGCACGCCCGTCAGGATGACCGGCAACGCAAGCGGCAGTTCAATCGCAAAGAGCCGCTGGCGCGGGGTCATGCCCATCGCCACTGCAGCTTCAACGCTCTCGTGCGGAAGCTGCGCAAATCCCACCACAACGCTTGCCGCGACCGGCAGCAGCGAATAGAGAAACAACGCAATTCCCGCAGGCGCGACGCCGATACCGCGAATGCCAAGTGCATCGAGCAGCGGGAACCGGGTGGCAAGAAGCCCTAGCGGAACCATCATCAAACCGTACATCGCGATACTCGGGATGGTTTGAATAATGTTGAGTACAGGTAACGCGACGGCACGCAGCGCCGACCACTTTGCGCACGCAACGCCCAGTGGCACACCGATCAGGACCGCCGCCGCAACCGACCCCGTGACGAGTTCAACATGGCGGGCCGCTTCGAGCCAGAAGGTATCGGCGTGATTCGCATACTCCTGCATCACCGACAACCCGCTCCATAAGCCACTGCCAAGAATGGCTGCAATAACGGCCGCGGCCAGTGCAAGCGCAAGAAGATGTTGCACCGGTCCGAACGAGAGCTTGGCGATAGCGTCGGTTACCAGCACCGAGAACGCGAAGAACAAGATCCAGAAACCACCCGCGGGCGACACCCGCGCCAACGGGTTATCGGCAGTGACGAGATGCGCAGGCACAAGGCCGAGCAGCACGCACAGCGTCAGGAGCAGGACAACGCCGACCACGAACCGAAGCGTCGGACGGCTGCGCAGCAACGCGAACAGCGCCCCTGCGGCCAGCACCGCAAGAAATGCCCATGCCTGCCCGGCTGTGAAGATGTCGGTCAACCCGAGACCTTTGCCGGACACAATCCGGTTCGCCCGAAACGTCACGAACGGTTCGAACACCAGCGCGAGCAAGGCTATCGCTGCGATCAGCGAACCGACCTTGTCGATACGCAAGGCGCTTGCACCCTGCTGCGCGCCGGCCGTGGCCGGCGTTTCATCGGTGCGTGCGTCGGCCCGTGTCCCGGCAATCATTTAACGAAGCCCTTCGATTTCAGATAGCTCGCCGCGACCGTTGCGGCCGGCTCGCCGTTGACCTGAATGCGGCTGTTCAACGTCTGCAAGGTCTTCAGATCGAGACTGGCAAATACCGGCTTGAGATAGCCGGCAATCTCGGGGTGCGCCTTCAGTACGCTCTCGCGAATCAGCGGTGTGGGTGCGTAGACGGGCTGCACGTCCTTGTTGTCCTCCAGCACGACCAGTCCCGCGGCCGCTATGCCGCCGTCCGTGCCGTAGACCATGGCTGCGTTGACCTTGTCGGTTTGCTCGGCGGCCGCCTTGATCGTCGCCGATGTATCGCCGCCCGAGAGCACGAGGAGTTGTTCAGGTTTCAGCTTGAATGCATAGGTCTTTTCGAACGACGGCAGTGCGGCCGCGGTATTGACGAACTCAGCCGATGCCGCGAGCTTGACCTGGCCGCCCGCCGACACCCACTTGCCGAAGTCCTCGAAGGTCTTGATCTTGTTGGCCTTCGCGACGGTTCCCAGCAGGGCTACGGCCCAGGTGTTGTTGGCCGGCGCGGGCGTCAGCCAGACAATCTTGTTGGCCGCGTAATCGAGCTTGGCGGCTTCCTCATAGCCTTTGGCCGCATTCTTCCAGAGCGGGTCATCGGCCTTGTTGAAGAAGAACGCGGCGTTGCCGGTGTATTCCGGATAGATGTCGATTTCACCTGTCGTGATGGCCTTGCGCACGATTGGCGTGGTCCCGAGGCCGATCTTGTCGGAGACCGCAATGCCATGCGACTTCAGCACCTGCGCAATGATGTTCCCAAGCAGATTGCCCTCGGTGTCGATCTTCGATGCCACGGTGACCGAGTCCGCTGCATAAGCGGTGGAAGCAGTGGACATGGTCAGGACGAGCGCGGCGGCGCCCCATGCCTTGATTGATTTTGCGATTCCCATGGGGATGTGGCCTCGGTTGAATAGTCGTTTTTTAAGGGGAACGGTTTCTTGGTCGCTTAAGCGCGGGTCGACATTATCGACCAAGTAGCAGTGAATCGGCTGCAATAGCTGAGGAGAGTAACGGTGCGCGAAACCATCACAAACCAAGAAATCCCGATTTGCAAATAGGTATCGATGGAAATGGTCTCGCTTTCCGCGCTTAGCCAAGCGCGCAACCCTCTGCATGCACCCGGCCATGAGAGAGCTGATAGGCGAGCGGCCAAGCAACGCGTTAAAGGTGATAACCAGGCGAGAAGCGAGACCTACTCTGTTGCTTGCCAGGCACGCAAGGTTTTCCGAGCGGCAATCTACCGGAACGACAAGCCCGTAATTAATTGCCTTGCTAACTATTTTGTGATTTAATCGATTCATGTTCGATCACTGCCTTTACTTCAACTCGGCTGCCCTCGCCCGTCTCGTGGAGCGGGAGTGGACTGTTGTCTATGCAGAATTCGGGCTGACGCCACCACAAGGATTTGTGCTTCGTGTCGTGCTGGCTACGCCCGGCTGCCTCAGCAGTCAGGTGGCGGAGATCCTGGGTATAGCGCGCCCTACCGCAACCCGGCTTATCGACAGTCTCTGCGAAAAGCAATTAGTCGAACGCCGTCAAGCCAAGGAAGATGGCCGGGAGTGGACAGTCCATCCAACTCCAACCGGTCTGGCGCTCGATCGGCCAATCAACAATGCCAGCGCCAGGATTGCACGGACCTTGCGCGCAAAGATCGGCCCGGAGTTGTTCGAGTCGGCGGTCGCGTCCATGCACGACGTGAGGAAGGCATTGGTGTAAGTTCAACGGCTTTTTTTAAAAGCAAATAGTTGTCTTGCTAATCATAATGGAGGCAAGCAAATGGATAACGAGTTGCATCGAATGGCCGTGGTCAAGAAGCGCATGGGGTGGCGATGGTTTCCGGCACGAGCCACCAGCGCCGCTGTAGCGGTCCTTGGATCAGCAGCGCTGATGGTCGCGCTTGCCTGTTCTGTCTCGAGCAGCCGTGCAAACAATGCGCGGTGCCTTCAGGCGTTCGCAAACGATGAGCACCGTAGTCTCGACGCTTTTTTCCAGGATCCGTCGATGCAGGATTCGCTTGTGCAAGCGATCGATCAATGTTCGCGTTGAACGTCGATCGATCACCCTCTTTGGCATGGAAGCGGCGCCGCGTACGTCAGACGCCGCTTCAGATGCTTTGCATATAGTCGCGGTCTTCGGCGGGTAGCGACGAAAGCCAGTTTTGTTCAGAACCGGGTTCCGGTAGAACATGGCCGTATTCGATCATCTGAGCCGGGGGCAGTTCGGATATGTAGGCCCAGACGTATCGCTTGGCAACCGCGGTGGTTTTCGAAATTGCGTCGACAATGCCCTCAAGCAACTCACGCTTGCGCTCTGCGCTGCGACCGGCGCGGATATGTCCGTGCACGAAAATCTGCTCCGAGCGAAGCGGACTTCCACCCACGAAGTGATTACCTTCCGGCACTTCGTTGAAAATCACCTGAGCGAAGAAAGACTGCGCGCCGGTGGCCTGATTGTGAATCCGGGTGATCTCTTCCGCGATGCGTTGTTTTGCATCGGCAGACAGGCGGCCGTTCGCAGCGGAAACAATATAGGTAGGCATATAGCCCCTCCTTGAGCAATAAAACCGGCTTTCGTTATTTCATCTTATCTATTGCATATACAACCATTTTGCAGAAGATAAAATTCAACGCCATACAGTTGCAGCTACAACTAATCTAACAAATAAAAACCCGACAAACTAGTTGTAGCTACATCTTATGGTTTGCAGTACCCGTCAGATACACGTGTTTACCCGGCAGTCGATGCAACAAACCGTCAGCCGGAACCACAAGCGTCACACCTGTCGCCCCACACCTTGAAGCGTTTCGAGCGCCTCCAACAGTCGCTTGCTGGCTGGCCCCTTCATGAATTTTTGAACTTCGCTTTCAACTTGCTTCTGCGCAACCTGCCAATGAGGCTCCGCACGCCGCAGCATTTTCAGCCCCTCCTTGCTTAAGGTAGCGACCTTGAAGCGGGCGTCTTCTTCGCTGCCGACCTTGACCCAGCCGGCATCGATCAGAACCTTGAGGTTTCTCGAGATAGTGGTCTTATCCAGCGCCGCTTCCACCGCGATTTCAGTGAAGGTCGCCGATCCAAGCCGCTCGAGCGCCCGGAGAAGGGAGAACTGCGTGATTTTTAATCCGATCGGCCGGAGCGCGTCGTCGTAGACGCTCGTCAAGGCGTTCGCCGAGCGGCGGAATTGTGTGCAGTAGCAGTCCGTGAACATGACACTCCAGAATCGATTAGCGGCGAATAATCACAAGCCGTTGCACCACCGCAATTAAGCACCCTCTTAGCACCGGGAAAACGCGGTTAGCGCCAAAATCAGATGCATATGCAACTTCTTTAGTATAGCTCGCATCTCGCGTGGTGCGTCAATGCGAGATTACAGGAGGTGTTTCGTCGATCAGAACGCGCGACGCCCGACCCGCCCGCTTATCGACATCGGGCGAAGGCGTCAATTCGTCTTCAGTGGGTTCTTACGTGTTGCTCAAGTTTTTCGCGCGGCCTTTGGGATCTTTCGAATTCCGCGAGCGAGGCTTGCTCGCGTTGCGCAATCGCATGCTTCATCGTCGATGCGTCGATGCGTCGATGCCTAAATGCGTCGATGCTCCACATCAAAGTACTGGTTCAAGCAGTTACCAGGAACTCGTCACGGTTCTTGTCTACGATCCAATGAGGCGCTCGACCGCGGCCAGACCAGGTCGCACCGCTCACCACGTCACGATATTTTGGCGCGCCCGTTGTAGCGGCCACCGCGGCAGTCGCCTTGACTTGAGTGTTGTGTCCCATGAGCTCGGCAAGCGAGATCTTATATTCGCCCATCTTGGCGACTATTTCAGCGAGGACGATTTCGGCCTGGCGCTGTCGAGCGATGTTCAATTGATCTTGAAGTGCTTCGCGTTGCGCGAGCAGTTCTTTAAGGGTGGGCATTTCCGTTTGCATTATAAAAAGTCGTTCTTTGAAGTTGTTTGGGTGTTCGACAGCGTATTGATCAACAAAGGTAAGCGCAGAGGCAATCGCATTTTGCTAACGGGTCACCGCTGCGTCTCGGCCGGTCTGGCCGCTGGGCGAACAGACCAAGCCTGCCAGACCGACGGTTGCCGGACTAAAGGCATACCGGCCTGCGAACTTCGTCGGGGTTTTCAGTAGTCATCACACCGTGAACGGCGGCACGCCGTATCAGCCGGCGACGAAAGAGGTGTTGCCTGCACGCAGGGGTGGTTCCCCAGGGGCCTCTTCGCTGAAACAGCGGCTAGTGTACGCGCATCACGCCGAGTCGCAGCGAAAACAACCACGTTGCGGGGCAATAAAATATAAATACCACGCCCGGCCCAACTGATCTAGCCATTGATATTAACGATATCTTACACGCGGCGTCAGACTCTGAATCGGGTGAAACAATTCGTTCGCGGCCATTCCGACTCGTTAAGAAACGTGGATTCGCAACGCGCGATCTTTCAGTTTGCCGAGCACAACGTATTGCAGGAGCAATACGCGCGCGGCAATATTCCGGGCCATTTCACGCTTCTGATCCGCCTTGATGTTCGTTACACCGGAAGCTTATTGAAAGCATACGGTGGCCGAATTAAATCGGCGGGACTACTGGATTCACACATTCGCTAATCGCTCGATAACCAGGTCAAGCAGCGCCCGCAGTCTTCCGAGCCGGCGCAGGTCGCGATGGTAACCGAACCAGACGTCGCGGCCAGGCGGTGTCTCTCCCAGATCGATGCGGTGTATGCCGGTCGTATTGTCCCCGAGCGCGCACGGGAGTACGGCGAGTCCGCCCCCCTCCGCACACATCCTGGCTTGTGCGCCGCGGTTGTTGCTGCCGAACGCCACGTGCGCTTTCGGCAGCACGCGTCTCGCCCAGTCGACGTCCGGCAGCGTTCCAAAAGCGCTGTCCATGGTGACGAGGCTATACCCGTCACCGTCGCCGGCCTGCGGCGGAACCATGTCGACCGGAGAGTACAGCGCGTAGTCCATGTGCATGAACTTCCGCTGAATCACATCTGCCTCGTCAAACTGCGTGATGCGAAACAGCAGATCCGCGTCGCGCCTTGCCAGATTGAACCGGCGGGAATCCGTCACGAGCTCGATGCTCACGCGCGGATTAGCCTTAAGGAATTCAGCGAAGAGCGGCGTCAGGACATGAATGCCAAACCAGTCCGACGATGACACCCGCAGCACGCCAGTAAGATGCGGCTCCTTGCCGGCCAAAGAGCGCTCGAACGCGAGTGCGTCCTCCTCCATACGCTCCGCGTGCATCAGTACGGCCGCTCCTTCGTCTGTCAGGACAAAACCGTCCGTGGTGCGTTGAAACAGGGTTTGGCCGACTGCTGATTCGAGGGCTCGCAGCCGCCGACCCATTGTCGGTTGTGTTTGACCGGTCTGCTTTGCGGCCGCGCCAAGCGAACCCGTGCGGGCAATCGCCAGAAAAATCCGAACATCGCCCCAGTCCATTTTTCCTCATGCATAAACGTTTGGTCGTCGTGCAATAACGTCGATTGTCGTAATTTCCCGCATGGACGAAGATGAATCAAGCAAATTCGATCAATCACCGGGATAAACACCATGAACATGCAAGCGTTGGTTCTGAGCCGCTATAACGGTCCGCTTGAACTGACGGAAGTCCCTCGCCCAAGCGCGCAACCCGGCCAGGTGCTGGTCCGTATTAAAGCGAGCGGCTTGAATCCGCTGGACATCAAGATTCGCGCGGGCAGCGCCGCGCATGCCAGACATCCGCTGCCGCTGGTGCTGGGTATCGATATGGCAGGCGTGGTCGAAGCGGTCGGGCAAGGCGTCGATCAGTTCAAGGTAGGTCATGAGGTGTACGGAATGACTGGCGGCGTCGGCGGTCTCCAGGGCTCACTCGCTCAGTTCGCAGCAGTAGATGCTCGACTGATCGCGTTGAAGCCTTCCAACCTGTCGATGAAAGAAGCCGCAGCGCTGCCGCTCAGCTTTATCACTTCTTATCAGGGAATCGTGGACAGAGCGCAGTTGAACGCTGGGCAAACGGTGCTTGTACAAGGTGGTGCGGGCGGTGTCGGGCACGTTTCGGTGCAACTCGCGCGAGCGTTAGGCGGTCACGTTTTTGCAACGGTGAGCAAGGGTGACGTCGAACTCATGGCGAGTTATGGCGCGACTGCTATCGACTATCGTGAACACACGGTCGAGCAATACGTTCAGGAACACACGGGAGGGGAAGGTTTTGATCTCGTGGCCGACACCGTAGGTGGGGCAACGTTAGACGCGTCGTTTTCGGCGGTCAGGCAATTCGGGCATGTCGTGAGCGCGCTAGGCTGGGGGACACACGCCCTCGCGCCGTTGTCATTCCGCGAAGCAACATACTCTGGCGTATTCACGCTCTCACCGCTGCTAACCGGCAAGCACCGTGAGCATCACGGAGAAATTCTGCAGGTAGCGACACGGCTGGTTGAGGCCGGAAAGCTCTCGCCCCGAGTGGACCCACGCAGTTTCGATCTGGCTAGCGCCGACCTCGCTTATCAGGCTATTGCGGCGGGAACCACCAAGGGAAAAATAGTCGTCGACGTTCAATAGCGGCATTGGATCAGGATGGATTGCCACGGCCGCGTAAAGACAAAACAGACTGTCGGGGTCGGCCGCTGAGTTCGTCTGAAGCTTAACCTGCACCGGGCCGCGCTCATGGGGCAGCCAAAAAAAATGCACTACCGCGATAACGTGACATCGACCGGTCGCGCGAATCGCTTGGCGCCGACCACGCACAGCACCACGGCCGTTGCGACAGCCACCATCGGCCAGCCGACCGGCTCGTGCAACAACGTCGCGGCAAGCACGAGCCCGAAGAACGGTTGCAGCAATTGCAACTGCCCCACAGCCGCAATACCGCCCTGAGCCAGGCCTCGATACCAGAACATGAAACCGATCAACATACTGAACAAGGAGACGTAGGCAAGCCCCATCCATGCCGAGCCACCCACATCGGCCCAGGACGATGGCATGGTGGCAAGCGCCAGCGGCGCCATGATAGGCAGCGACAACACCAGCGCCCACGAGATCACCTGCCAGCCGCCAAGCTTGCGCGACAGCCTGCCGCCTTCCGCATAACCAAGCCCGCAGACAACGATGGCCGCGAACATCAGGACATCGCCGACCGGTGACGCCCCCGTCCCCTGTGCCAGCGCAAATCCGGCGACAAGCAAGGCGCCAAAACCAGAAAACAGCCAGAACGCAGGGCGCGGACGCTCACCTCCGCGCAGCACGCCGAAGATCGCCGTCGAAAGCGGCAGCAAGGCAACAAAGACAACCGAATGAGCGGCGGTGATGTGTTTGAGCGCAAGGGCGGTGAGCAGCGGAAAGCCGATGACGACGCCGCACGCCACCACTGCGAGCGAAATCAGATCGCCTCTTTCGGGCCGCTTTTGCCGGAACATCAGCAAGAGCGCCAGTCCCAGCAAGCCAGCAATGCCAGCACGCGCGACCGTGAGAAAGACCGGGTCGAACGCCGCGACCGCTACACGTGTCGCGGGCAATGAGCCGCTGAAAATCAGCATCCCGAGGAAACCGTTCGTCCATCCGCTTGCCGTCTTGTCCATCATGTTCCCCTATTTTCAGCTAGCCAGTATCGGCCCTCAAGGCATGGATTTTCCAGAGACAGTGCACTACAGTTATGGAAAACTGTATGGGTTAAAAATCAGTACACATGGAAGACACCACCTTTTTTGCCACAGACGGCACGCTGGTCGAGCGTGTCATGCAGGCCATCCGGCAGCGGATTGCCGGACGCACCCTGGCGCCGGGCGCCAAGGTTCCGTCCATCCGGGGCTTCGCCGAAACCTTGCAAGTCTCGAAGTCCACCGTGGTGGAAGCCTACGATCGCCTCGCTGCCGAAGGGGTCATTCAGTCGCGCCGCGGTTCCGGCTTTTACGTCGCCGGCCACCTGCCGCCGCTGTCGCTCGCTGAGCTGGGCCCGCGCCTGGACCGCGTTGTCGATCCGTTCTGGGTGTCGCGGCAATCGCTGGAGGCCGGCGCGAATGCCCTTAAACCCGGTTGCGGCTGGCTGCCTGCATCGTGGCTGCCCGAGGCGGGGCTGCGTCGCGCATTGCGATCCGTCGCGCGCACCGACGCGGCCGTGCTGGCCGATTACGGCACATCCCTCGGGCTCCCGGCGCTGCGGCAATTGCTCGCCCGCCGCATGGCGGATCGCGGCATTGAAGCGGCACCCGATCAGATCATCCTCACCGAATCCGGCACGCAGGCCATCGACCTGTTATGCCGTCTGCTGCTCGAACCGGGCGATACGGTACTCGTCGATGACCCTTGCTATTTCAATTTCCTCGCCCTGCTGCGTGCTCACCGGGCCAAGGTCGTGAGCGTTCCCTATACGCCCGCAGGTCCCGATATCGACCTGTTCGCGCAGGCGCTCGCGGAGCATCGGCCGCGCTTGTACATCACCAATTCCGCGCTTCACAATCCGACGGGCGCAACGCTCTCGCCGGTCGTCGCGCATCGGCTTCTAAAGCTCGCGGACCAGTCAGGTCTCACGATTATCGAAGACGATATCTTCGGCGACTTCGAGCACGAATCCGCCCCCCGTCTGGCAGCTTTCGACGGCCTGGAGCGAGTCGTCCATATCGGCAGCTTTTCCAAGAGTCTCTCGGCGTCAGTACGTTGCGGTTTTATCGCGGTGCGGCGCGACTGGGTCGAACGATTGATCGATTTAAAGATTGCCACCTCATTCGGCGGCGGACGGCTTTCGGGCGAACTCATTCTCGGCGTGCTGAAAGACGGCACGTACAGAAAGCACATGGAGAACTTACGGGAGCGCTTGTCCCGTACGATGGGACAAACAAGCGCGCGGCTGGAAGCACTTGGTATAGAACCATGGATCGAGCCACGAGGCGGCATGTTTCTCTGGTGCAAGCTGCCCGAAGGACTGGATGCAACGGACGTTGCCCGCCGGGCGCTGGCAGACAACGTCATTCTTGCGCCGGGCAATGCGTTTAGCGTTGCGCAGTCCGCAAGCCAGTTCCTGCGTTTTAATGTCGCCCAATCGACAGACCCGCGCGTTTTTACTGTGCTCGAGGCAGCGATGCATGGGTGACGTTCGGGCGCTTTTAACGCATGCAATGCGAAGGGTGAACGTCACCGGCAACGCGTCAAGCCTGCGCCATCTTCGCCAGCGCTTCGCTGATCAACACGCGCGTCAATTCGCCTGCGGGCAGTTCACGCCCAAGCCGCGCCGCCTGCCCTGACCACAGGCTCGTGAAGTCGCCCTTGCCTGCCTGCTCGGCCTTGGCCTTGAGCGGTGCAAGCGCGGCGCCGGCAAGCGGAAAGGCGGGTGCCACAGCGGACAGCGGACCTAGTTCACGGATAGCCCGATTGATAATGCCGCGCGCCGGCCGGCCCGTGAATATGTTCGTCAACACAGTGGAATCATCCTGCGACTCGCGCAGCGCTATTCGATGCACCTCCGGCAGTTTCGCCTCGGGACAAAACAGATACGCGGTCCCCATCTGCACGGCCGACGCGCCCAGTGCGAACGCAGCGACAATTCCCCGTGCGTCGGTTATGCCGCCCGCGGCGATCACGGGAACAGAGACGGCATCAACGACTTGCGGCACCAGCGCGAACGTGCCGACCTGAGCGGCATAGTCCTGCGTCAGGAAATTTCCGCGATGCCCGCCTGCCTCAACGCCCATCGCAATCACGGCGTCACACCCATGCGCCTCAAGCCAGCGCGCTTCCGCGACAGTCGTTGCCGACGCGATGACTTTCGCGCCGGTCGCCTTCACGCGATCGAACAGTATTTTATCTGGCAGTCCGAAATGAAAACTCACGACCTCAGGTTTGAATTCTTCCACGACCGCGCAGAAGTCACTGTCGAATGGACGACGGCCTGCCGCGGGCGGTGTCACTTCGGGATCGAGTCCATACTCGACGTAATACTCCGCCAGACGCGCGCGCCATGCCATGCTGCGCGATACATCGGCTTGCGGCGGAACGTGACAAAAGAAATTGACGTTGATCGGGGAGCGCGTTTTCGACCGGATCAACGCGATGCCGTCACGCGCTTGCTCCACGGTGAGTAGCGCGCAAGGCAGCGATCCCAGGCCGCCTGCTTCGCATACCGCTATGGCCAATTCGGGCGTGCCGGGGCCCGCCATGGGCGCGAGAATAATAGGTGCGTCAATACCAAACAAGTCGAGAATCCGACGATTGCGCCAAGTACTCATGCTTCTTTTCTCCTTGATCATTGCGGTGCCTGAGTGCCTTGGATCCATCCATTGCACTCGGCTTGACCCACGCGCGGGCCGGCTCCATTACCGCGAAAAACGCGCTCCCAATGCCCGCTTTACTTTTCAATAGAACCTTTTGCTTTCCGCTTAAGGACGGCCTTTAGCCCACGCCGTCAGCAGCGCAAAGCTTAGCAAGCTTTCAAGGAGCGAGCGGCGCTTTGATGTGATAATTGCTATCACTTTTCCCGATATCGAGAGTCGACATGGACGCCGCCGATTTACGCATATTCGAGTCGGTCGCGCGAAACGGCAGCATGAATCGTGCAGCCCTGGAACTTCATACTGTTCAGTCGAACGTGACGGCGCGGGTTCGCTTGCTGGAAGAGGAATTGGGTGCACCCCTCTTTCACCGGCACCACCGAGGCGTAGAACTGACGGCTGCGGGGCGCAGGCTATTGCCTTTCTCCAGACAGATGGCGCGGTTACTCGACGACGCACGCAGCGCCGTCAAAGATGACGGCGTCCCGCGTGGACCGCTGGTTCTTGGCACGCTGGAAACCACTGCTGCACTGCGCATGCCCGACGTCCTCGCTTCGTTTGCGCTGGCTTATCCGCATGTGGACATGGTGGTGCGCACCGGGACCACGGCGAGCCTGATCGACGACGTGCTGCAGTACCGGCTCGACGGCGCGTTTGTCGCGGGTCCCGTGCGTCATGAGGACCTGTCCACCGAGGTCATCTTTCGAGAGGAAATGGTGCTCGTGACCGCGCGTCATATTCGCTCTATCGCTGAGCTTGCGGAGTCGGGCAGCGTGAAGACCATCGTATTCCGGATTGGATGTTCGTATAGAGCACGGCTGGACAGCGTCCTCACGCGGCATGGCTTGCAGGTCAGCACGCCACTGAAATTCGGCTCACTCGATGCCATGCTCGGTTGTGTGGCTGCAGGCGTCGGCGTGACGCTGCTGCCGAGAGGCGTAGTCGCCACGGCGTGGCGCGAGGGCCGCGTGGCAGTGCATGATATTGCGCCCGAAGAGGCTCGCGTTGACACGCTGTTCGTGCGTCGCCGCGAAGTATATTCGAGCACCGCGCTTAACGCCTTTCTCGCGATTGCGCGTCCGGTTGCAACCCCCACGCTCGTGCTTGCTTGAACGATATGGACGCGAGCGATCAGATAGCGGCTTCGCGTAGATGCGCTTTCAAGTGACCCCGCTCAGACGTGATTGCTGAAAACTTCCTTCGCAGCGAACAGGCCGTTGAGCGCAGCCGGGAATCCCGCATACACCGCCATTTGCATGATGGTCTCGACTATCTCGTCGCGGCTAAGACCCACGTTAAGCCCCGCGGCAATATGAACCTTAAGCTGGGGCGTTGCATTGCCCAACGCGGTGAGTGCTGCAATGGTGGCAATTTCACGAGCACGGATGTCCAGGCCCGGTCGCGAATAGATATCGCCGAATGGAAATTCAAACAGGTACTTCGCAAAGTCCGGGGCGATATCGGCAAGCGATTGGATGACCTTCTCCCCGGCTTCCCCGTCGATCTCCGACAACACCCGTTTGCCTCGTTCTAGGCGACTTTCCTGATCCGCTTGGCGTTCGATCGTGTTTTGCATTTTTCGGTCCTCAGTTGAGCATTGGCATAACCATCTATCTTGTTGTCGAGGACGAGAAGGCATGCCTGAAGTTCCGCCACCCTGAGTTGAACCTGATCGCGATGCTCCGTCAGCAGCTTGCACCGCGCTTCCTCAGTCACTGCACCCTGGGCGCGAAGCCCGGCATAACGCAGCATTTCCTGAATCGGCATGCCAGTCGTTTTTAGCCGGCCAAGGAACTCGATCCATGTAAGGATTGAAGCGTCATACATACGTTGACCGGCGCTGTCTCGCGGCGCGAACGGGAGCAATCCAATCCGTTCATAGTAGCGAATCGTATGGGCCGTGAGGCCCGTCTGCCCGGCGATGTCACCTATCTTCATGGCTTCGTTCTCGTTTCGACATAGAGCATGGTAGGACTTAGAGCGCACTCTAAGTCAAGCGCTTTCGGGCATTGTGCCGCTAACGCGGAATACAGGGCACTGGCGTTGCGTTAGGTGTGCGGGCTTAGTCCCGGAAAATCTCGAAAGCTCGCTTTGTCCTCGTCGGCCGCTCGTCACGAGGCGCAGAAAGTTCACGTACCATACGTCGTGCGCCGTACTGGCTGGTCCCGTTTCAATGTCGCTTTTTCGAATAATCTCTACAAAGACGCGCGCTATGGAATACGTCCTTGTTTTAATCGTCGGCGTGGCAGCCGGCATGTTGAGCGGCATTATCGGCACGGGATCGTCCATGATGCTGATGCCGGTCCTCGTGATCCTGTTTGGTCCCCAGCAGGCCGTCCCCATCATGGCAATCGGCGCGATCATGGGGAATTTCGGCAAGATCGTCGCGTGGTGGAGAGAGATTGACTGGCGTGCTTGCGGCGCCTATTGCCTGACCGCTGTTCCGGGCGCAGCGCTGGGGGTTCACACGCTGTTATTGTTGCCCGCCCGCGCAGTTGAAATAGCCCTCGGCGTATTTTTTGTAGCCATGATTCCCACGCGGCGATGGCTCGCGCGACGGTCGGTGAAGTTCAGCCTCTTGCACCTCGCGCTGATCGGCGGCCCAGTCGGATTTTTGACTGGCATTGTCGTCTCAACGGGTCCGATCACGGTGCCTGTTTTTACGTCTTACGGACTTGAACGAGGCGCTTTTCTCGCTACTGAAGCCGCCGGTTCGCTCGCCGTGTACGGGACCAAGATCGCTGCGTTCAAGGAGTTTGGTGCCCTGCCGGCGGGCGTCGTGTTTCAAGGTTTGATCGCGGGAACGGCGCTCATGACCGGATCGTTTTTCGCAAAGTCGATCGTCGTCCGCATGGCGCCGTCGACGTTCAAATTGCTGGTCGACGGACTCATGTTGTCGTCTGGCCTCTCCTTACTCCGGGCAGCGGCCGGCCAATAGCCCCCAAGCCAGCTTGGCTGGCTTGAAAACCGCACAAATAATGACGCTACTGACCTTATCTCGTCTTCGAACCGCTGCGGCGCTCACGTCCATGCTTACCGTCTATGGATGCGCCGCAGTACAGGAGACTCAGTGCGCTCCCGGCGAAGAGCGCGCGGTCAACGACGTAATGATCTTCGGCACGGCCAAGCCCGTCGGTATCGTTACGCCCGGAGAGTGGACGGAATTCCTGCGAACCTCAGTGACGCCCCGGTTTCCTCAAGGGCTGACGGTGTGGCAAGCCTCCGGACAATGGAAGGGCGCTAATACCACGATCGTTCACGAAGCCTCGTTTGTACTTAGCCTGGTCCATCCCGACAACGAGCCTAGCGAAGCTGCGGTAAAAGCGATCGGCAACGAATACAAAGCACGCTTTAGCCAGGAGTCCGTGCTCAGGATCAAGAGCCACGCTTGCGTTTCTTTTTAAGCCTTTTTAAGTGTCCCCTTAAGCGACAGCACGCAGTTGCGCTCCCAGGATCTTCAGCGATCTTACGAACTGCTACCTCAACTTAAAAATAGACCGCGTTCCGAGCTAGTCAAGATGGACATTCGGTCCCGCAGTTTCTGCGGCTCCGACGCGCGAGCGACTTGTTCAACCGGTATCGGTCTTATACAAGTTTCGCGAAACCGTCCGCGCTCCAGCGTTCGCTCCCTACGCCGTGATGAACGAAGAACAAGCCATCGGGATCATACTGATCTCCGCTCGAGATGTGCCGTCTTCACTTTTGAGAGTCATTTCAACGATGCCATTCAATACCACGCAGTCGTCATCCGATGAGGCATACGAGCCTGGGGCACCGCATCGCCGGCTGGCGCTGGGTGAAAACCGCCATGTCGTCACGCATGGCCTCAAGACCTACTTCTGGCAGGACATCTATCACATAGCACTGACAGTCGGATGGCCGCTCTTCTTCGCGGTCGCCGCGCTGCTCTTTCTCCTGCTCAACTTCGGGTTCGCGTTGCTATACCTGCTGGGACATCACGCCATTGCAAACCAGTCTCCTCCAGGTCTGCTAGGCGCGTTCTTCTTCAGCGTGGAGACACTTGCAACGGTCGGTTATGGCGACATGCATCCGGATACCATCTACGGCCACAGCGTCGCCACGTTCGAGATCTTCGTTGGGATGTCAGGCATTGCGTTGACGACCGGCATGATCTTCGCGCGGTTTTCACGGCCCCATGCACGTATTCTTTTCGCGAAACGCGCCGTGGTTCGTCCTATCGACGGTCGCATGACACTCATGGTCCGCGCCGCCAATGCGCGGCAAAACGTGATTGTGGAAGCGAAGGCCAAGATGCGCCTGATGCGTTCGGAGACCACTCCCGAAGGATTCTATTTTCGCAAGGTGCTTGACCTTCCGCTGATCCGCGAACAGCATCCGATCTTCCTGCTCGGCTGGAGCCTGATGCATGTCATCGATGAAGAAAGCCCGCTCTTTGGCCAGACGCTCGAGTCGCTCAAAGCGAGCAACGCCGAGTTGATGCTGATGGTGGAAGGCCTGGACGAAACCACGGCGCAGCCCATGCAGGCGCGTTATGCATGGCCGCCTGAATTGATTCTTTGGCAGCATCAGTACGTCGACCTGATGGTCGAGCGGGACGGTGAGACGCATCTCGACTACGGCAAGTTTCACGATGTCGTGCCGCTCTGACACGGATTGAGGTTCGCGACGCTTGAGCATCAACTGACCCGGTGGTTCATACGGTCACTGTCTCTGTCGCACCGATTTCCTGGCGGATAAGCTAATGCACGCTATTCCGCTTGATGGATCGCCATCTGATTTTTGCCACGGAAGGAACCGATGACTGCCGCTAACAAGACCGTCCGAATGTTGACCCGCTATAAAGCCTGGGCCAATGATCTCACCTTCTCCATGCTGAGGAACATGCCGTACGAAGAAGTTGTCCGGCCACGGCAGACACGCTTCGGAAATATGGTCCACACGCTGAACCATATCTACGTCATAGACGCCGTGTTCCAGGCCCATCTGCAGGGACGCGAACATGGTTACTCCGCACGCAATACGCCGAGTCATCCGTCTCTGGAAGAACTGTGGCAAGCGGTCCGGATACTGGACTAGTGGTATGTCGATTTCGCCGAGGGTCTATCGGCCGACGATCTCGACCGGTCAATTCACTTCAAGTTTATTGGCGGCGGCGAGGGTGTCATGACCTGCAACGAAATGATCCTGCATGTGGTCAACCACGGCACCTATCACCGCGGCTTTGTCGGCGACCTGATGTATCAGGCAGGGGTCACCCCATCCGCTACCGATCTTCCCGTGTTCCTGCGCGACGTGGCGCAAGAGGATTAACGCTGCCCGGTTTCCGGATAAGCGCCGGCGCATGGTTTATGAGCGGTCGGGACCCATCGTTCCCGCAGTTGCTTGCCGGTCTTCGCGCCGCGACCGTTCCTTCGATCAGGCGAGCGGGAAGCGCTTCCTGCGAGGCTGTTACATGGACCGCGATGAACTGCTTTCGCGCATTCTCGTATTGCAGCGTGGTAATGCATACCCTTCAATCCACGCCGCTTAGCGATCGCTAAGGCCGTCACTCGGCTTGCTTAGAGGATGCAGCGGCCCATCGTCGCTGCATCGCTTCTACAAGATGCCGCCACAAGAATTCAGCAGCCGGAGATAGCCGCCGGCCGACGCGCCGTATTGCCTGGCTGCTGAATTCGCGTGCGATCGGATGCTCCAGTTCGAGTGCAACCAGGCGCCCCGCTTCAAGGTATTGCCGCGCCGCATCCGTCGACATGAACGCCACGCCCAGTCCCGCTGCGGCAATGGCCTGGGCAGCCGAGAAAAGATCGCAGCGGTACGACGGCGTCAGGTTCAGCCGCTCTGCCCGAATGATGGCATCGAGATATTGCTGGGCGCCGAAGCGCTCGGGCATGAAGATAAGCCGCTGATCGCGCAACTGTTCAAAGCGAATGCGCCGCTCACCCGCCAACGCATGGCGTGGACTGACGAGCGCACAGAACTGCGCCGCGCGGAACGTGCGAGCGCGTATGGCGGGGTCGCTGCCGCCGCCCGCGCATAAGCCAAGATCGACGTCGTCATTGCGGACCATCGCGATGATTTCCGACGTCGCACCGCTACGCAGTTCCACCACGATGTCAGGAAACTGCAAGCTGAAGCGCTCCAGCACAGTGGCCAGCAGATTCTCGACGAACCCTTCGCCCACGCCAATGCCCAGCCGTCCGCGTCGCGGGCTCCTGAAATCTTCCAGTTGCGCCAGCATGTCGGCATCGCGGCGGCAGCTCTCGCGGAAATGTTCGACGAGGCTTAGCCCGATCTCGGTGAGCACTGCGCGCCTGCCGCGGCGCTCCAGCAGTACAACCCCGTGGTCGCGTTCGAGTTGCGCCACTTGCCTGCTGATCACGGAACCGTTAATGGCTAGCGCGTCGGCCGCGGCACGCACTCCGCCATGCAAGTCGATTTCATGCAGATAACGCAAGCTCCGGGCGCTAAGCAAATTCTCGCGGGCAGGCGTATTGTCTTTAGCCATATCGCTGTCTGTTGACATGCAGGTCAACATTATCGGTCAACGAACGTCATTGATTAGCGGATTTTGCAGCAGAATACTCCCCCATTAGATTTCTTACAGAGAGACACTCACGACCATGGAAAATACCAAGGGCTTTTGCTCACTAGACGACACGATGGATCTGCGCGATGAACTAAGCGATATCCGTCATCGCCTGCATCAGAATCCGGAGCTTGCGTACAAGGAGTTTCAAACCTCCGACCTCGTTGCGCAAAGCCTGGAAAGCTGGGGTTACAAGGTGACGCGGGGCCTGGGTGGAACTGGCATGGTCGCGTCGCTCACGGCGGGTACGGGGACCCGTGCCGTGGCCGTGCGCGCCGACATGGACGCGTTGCCGATTGCCGAGGAAACGGGTTTGCCGTACGCCAGTCGCAACGCGGGCCTGATGCACGCGTGCGGCCACGATGGCCACACCACCATGGTCCTGGGCGCAGCACGCCACCTCGCGCGCACTCGAGCATTCAACGGCACGGTTCATCTCGTGTTCCAGCCTGCCGAAGAGATCGGCGCGGACAGCGGCGCCATGCGAATGATTGCCGACGGTTTGTTCGAGCGCTTCCCCTGCGAGGCAATCTTCGGCTTGCACAATCATCCCGGCTATCCGACAGGCACGTTCATGTTCCGCAGCGGCCCCTTCATGGCGGCATCGGATACGGTCAACATCACCATTCACGGCCGAGGCGGCCACGCAGCGCGCCCGCATCTTGCCGTGGACCCGGTGGTAATCGGCGCGGGACTGGTGACTGCCTTGCAAACGGTGGTCGCGCGCAGTATCGACCCGATGCAAACGGCCGTCGTCACGGTCGGCGCTTTCAACGCGGGTCATGCCGCCAACGTGATTCCTGAGTCCGCGCGTTTGCAGATCAGCGTTCGTTCGTTCGACCCCGCTGTGCGCAAGCTGCTCGAAGCGCGTATTCGCGCGCTGACGGACGCTCAGGCAAGCGCCTATGGCGCACGCGTGGAGATTGAGTACGTCCCGGGTTATCCGGTCGTGATCAACAGCCAGGCCGAGACGGAATTCGCATTGCAAGTGGCGCGCGAACTGGTTGGCGACGACCGGGTTGTCGATAACTTCGGCCCGATCGCAGGCAGCGAAGATTTCGCTTATTACCTGCAGAAGAAGCCGGGGTGTTTCCTGCGCTTGGGCAATGGTGAAGGCGCGCCGATGCTGCATAACGCGTCCTACGATTTCAACGACGACAACCTCACCGTCGGCGCCGCCTACTGGACTCGTCTGGTCGAGCGTTTCCTCGCGCAGTAGGCTTCTCTCGGGTGAATCGGTAGCACTTCGGTAGCAATATCGGTAGTAACGCAAAGCTTGTGCACTGTGCGGTGCTTCGGCATCGCGCTTGGCCGTGCGCAAGACCCAAGCATTCACGGGACTTCCATGTCAGTCATTACAGCCCAGCCTGCTAAAGCGGGGTTGCTGCTTTCGGCGTTAGTGGTCTGCGAGAGTCGGATTTTCTCTTTATCACTATTAGCCACTGTGCGTGGCGGCACGTCATTTCTTTGTCCAAAGCGACAAAGAAACGAAGCAAAGAAAGCGCTTTCAACCACGCTACCCTAAGTGTCCACAGCGTGCAGTTTTCATTCATAGGTGCCCCAAAAGCACGGTGCTCGCCAGAACCACGGATGTGTGAAACCCTCTTTCTCGCGAATCCTGACACGAACACGCTTCGCCCCGTACGCTCTCGGGCAAGCACCATTGCTAAGGAACCCGCACGGCCTTACAGGTATTTACGGCTGCGGTTTTTTGACAGGTTACCTACCTGGTCTGTGCGACCGTATTCATTAGCCACAGCTTCATGCGTGTTTGTGTTTACTGCTTCAGTTTTTGTGAATTGGCTGCGCGTTCTGCACAGCTATTTTCGTCGGTTACGGCCACCCGCATCTTCGCGACCTCGTTTCCAGCAGGGTTGGCGACGTGGTTCGACATGCGTGAAAATTCGGTGGTTGGTCGTCCGCGGATAGCGCGGGGTGTCCCTTGGGCAGGTTCAATCACTGGTGGCGAAGCGTGTGGGTATCGGTGTTCGGAGAAAGAGGGGTTCACACATCCTGCGCTCTGGCGAGCACCGTGCTTTTGGGGCACCTATGAATAGAAACTGCACGCTGTGGACACTTAGGGTAGCGTGGTTGAAAGCGCTTTCTTTGCTTCGTTTCTTTGTCGCTTTGGACAAAGAAATGACGTGCCGCCACGCACAGTGGCTAACAGTGATAAAGAGAAAATCCGACTCACGCGGACCACCACGGCCGAAAGCAGCAACCCGGCATAGACCCCGACCACTAACCCCAGAACCGACCACCCCAGCATCAACCCAGACCGCCAACCCCTACCCCCAAAAAACCCGTCCACCGGCGCGAGCGAAAACCAATCCTCGTATGTGGATTCGTTGCGATCCTCTCCGATCGAGGTATCCAGACAAATGCTATCTGAGAAGATCGAGCCCCGCCACACCGGCTAAAGGCTCGCACACCAGAACAACCGAAGCTTAGTTCGAGGCCGGCGCCGGAGCCGACGCTGCCGGCTTATGCTTGCGCGGTATTGCGTGCTTCTTCGCTTGCTCATTTCGGAACAGCGGATCAGCAATCTTCTTCTGCTCATCGGACAGCGTAGCGTAAAGGGCACTGAACGACGCAGCCAGCTTCTGCATATTGTCCGCGTGCAACTGGGCCAACTCGGCGTAGGACTTCATGGCGTCGTCCGCATTCTCCGAAGGCAGCTTGTGCGCACGATCGCGGAAGGCATGATCGGTCCTGGCCGCGTTGTCGCGCATCGTTTGCGCAAAAGCGTCCCACTGTGGCGCTTGCTGGCTCGTGATCTTCATCTGCGCGTGCAGGTCGTCAATTCGTTTTTCCACAAAATCTGCGTGCTTCTGTGCATGGCTAAGGGGCGCCGAAGCGGCCGAAGAAGGCGCTGCGGTTGAATCGCTTGCCGCCGTGGTCTGCGCCCACGCGGAAGTCGTGAAGCAGGCAAGCGCCAGCAATGCAGGCGCAACAGCAATACGAATGGATGGTTTCATGTTGGGAGGCTTGAATTGAGTTGTTAGATTCGCGACGTTTTTATCAGAACGCGTTGTGGTCTTGTTGCCGGCCAAAGTACTCGATAAGCTCAGGTGCGCTCAACGAGGTTGGCGGGCTCGAGGCGGCGAGCTCAGTAACCAGGAGGATAACTATTCGGATAATAAGCAACACCCGGCGGCGGTGGGGGCGGCGGTGAGGAATACACCACCGGAGGAGGCGCCTGTGTGGCGGCCCCCACGATAGCCGCCCCCGCGACAACACCCAGCAACGCGCCGACGAGCAAGCCACCACCACCGCCCCCGCCACCGCCTCGATAACCGCCACGGTCACCTCCGTGACCACCATGGTATCCACCGCGACCGCCGCCGTTGCCACGGTGTTGCGCTTGCGCCGGTAGCACGGACGTTGCAGCGGCAATCGCAATAGCGACCGTCGCCAACCGGCGATACAACAAACTTCGGGAACGCTGCATCATTAAGCTCGTCTCCTTTCATTTAAGAGGTGAAGTGTCTGCATCGACAACCGCGGCAAGATCACCGATGAACGACGATCGGGGCCAAGACGACCGGCGATCAAATGCAGAGGAGGAATGAGTCCACCGTCATTGCGCGACCAGCTTAACCCCCATTACTTACAGTTCCATCGCGCTAAACCACCGGCAGCCCTCGTGCATCTGATAACCCGCGGTTCAAAAAAGTTTCCGAAGTACAGGCAATTGGCCGATCCATACACACTGAATCTCAAGGCCTGGTACGGATTCAATCTCACCATAAGCGCAAGAACCAAGCCAGCCCTCCTATAAAGGCGAACGGGCGTTCGTCCGCTCTTTTAACTCGCTAAGGAAATAAAAATTTCCACCTGAACTGCGGCGCTTTGCACCGTCCGGCGTAACGATGAATGAGTTCGCAAGCCCCTGTCAGCGACCTATAATCCTCGCAAGCGCTTGTTCGTTACAAGACGCGTCGGGCCGCCCCGGCCCTTCCTTGTCACTTAACTCCGTACTACGTAATTGGGGGGTAACGCCATGACCCGCAAATACATCGACTGCCGCGAGTTTCCTAGCGAAATGAACTGCACCATCGCGCTGTCTGCAGACTCCGACCAGGAACTTCTGGATGCCGCCGTCCAGCATGCCGTGTCCGTTCATAAACACACCGACTCTCCCGAACTGCGTACCCAGTTAAGTGCGCTGTTTCACCCAGGCACTCCGCCGGTCGAGTCCCCGCGAACCGCATGACTCTGCGTTGATCGATCAGAACCTCATTTCCGCTCGGCGCAATCAATACATTAATAAGTATGGCGAACAAGTTATAACCGGGCGCCGCGCATTTTAAGGGAGCACGTCATGGCAATCGACCAGTCAAAACTCGATGCATTCATGGGAGCGTTTGTCCATGATCTCGGCGCGGTGATGCATGCGGCCACCGTAGTAGTCGGTGATCAGCTCGGGCTTTATAAGGCGCTAGCCGCCAAGCCGCTAAGTGCGGAAGAACTCGCGCAGGCGACCGAGACGGACGCGCGTTATGTTCGCGAGTGGCTAAGCGCACAGGCTGCGAGCGGCTACGTCAACTACGATCCTGCCTCGGAACGCTTCAGCTTGAGCGAAGAACAGTCCTTTGCGCTCGCCGAGGAAGGCAGCCCGGCGTTCATACCCGGCGCGTTCCAGATCGCCGTCGCGCAGTTCAAGATCATCCCGAAGATGGTGAAGTCGTTCAAGACCGGACTGGGCGTTGGATGGCATGAGCACGATGTCTCGCTCTTTCACGGCACCGAGCGCTTCTTCCGTCCGGGCTATGCGGCGTATCTCGTGAGCAACTGGATACCGTCGCTTGGCGACGTGGAGACGAAACTCAAAAGCGGCGCACGTGTAGCCGATGTTGGCTGCGGACACGGCGCTTCCACCATCATCATGGCGCAGGCTTATCCGCAATCGACATTCGTGGGTTACGACTACCACGAAGGGTCTATCGAGCATGCCAGAGAGTCGGCGTCGACGGCAGGCGTGAGTGACCGCGTGAGTTTCGAAGTCGCGTCAGCCAGTGATTATCCGGGACGTAACTACGACTTTGTCGCCATGTTCGACTGCCTTCACGACATGGGCGATCCACTCGGGGCATCGCGTCACGTCTATGAAACCCTGGGAGATGATGGCACGTGGATGATCGTCGAACCCTTTGCCAACGATACGCTTGAAGAAAACCTGAATCCCGTTGGGAGAATCTTTTACTCGGCATCTACCTTGATCTGTACGCCGGCTTCCAGGGCTCAAGCGGGCGCCATGTGTCTGGGCGCGCAAGCTGGCGAGCGGCGGATTCACGACGTGGTCACAGAGGGAGGTTTCCGGCAGTTTCGCCGGGCGACGGCGACGCCGTTCAATCTCGTGTTCGAGGCGCGGCGATAAACCGTGCGCAGGGTTCCCGGCTTAGTGTGGCGAGAACCCTCTCGCATAGTCTTCTTTACTACTTTTTTGCGCCAGCCTTCGCGCCCTTGAGGGCAGCACGTTTCCTGGCCGCCGATTTCGCAACGGGCTTCTTTCGTGCACTCGATTCCGGCTTCTTTGCCAAACCCTCCCTGCTCCATTGCTCAAGCAGGATCTGCGTTTGCGTGCGCACGGTCGCCTTGAGCAAGTCGCCCTTCTCGGTGTCTATATCCTTCCATCCGAGTAACGCAAGCGTCGTGCGCGGCGCGACATGGAACATCAACAGTTGTCCGTGCAAGCTCAGCATCCGGATCAACGTAAGCTCATCGTCGGGTTTCGCGCCGGTGATGCGCGCGATCAACCTTGAGCCAACATCGTTCAAAGGCTGCCGCACGCGCCGCATCATGATCTCCGACGCAATGGTCGGCTCATGTCCTGCCTGTTCACGCGTAAAGAAAAGCCGCTGGTTGGACGTACCGCAAGCCTTCACGAACATACGGTCTGCAATGGCTTCCTGAATCCGAATGAAAGCATCGATGAGCACCGCAATATCACTGTCCTTGCTCAACACATCTGCTGCGTGCGTCACCACCGGCTCAAGCGTGACCCAGGACGAGTCGGCGAGATATTCCGCACACGCCCGATACACCCCTTCTTTATTCTCGAAGTAATACTGCAACGCGGGTGCATTGACCCCGGCGCGCGCGGCGATGTCACGCGTGGACGCGCCCTCGAAACCATGCTCCCCAAATGACTCGATCGCCGCTTCGATGATTCGCAGCCTTGTCTCGTCGCCTCGCACATATCCGCCGGCCGACGGACGGCGTAGCCGTTTTGTGTCGTTCATTCGTCCTTCTCCCTTCAACGAAACAAATATATCACTTGACACAATTCTACCAACTGGAATAATTGTTCCGATTGGAATAATTTGGATTAAAGATGTCAACAACCGCAGGCTCGCCTCCGCACGAAGTGCCGCAAGATTCCACCGCTGCGCCCACGCGGCGATCTGGAAAACGCCTGATCCTGGTGGTGCTTGGGATAGTCGTGCTTGTCCTCGCGGGAATCTGGCTTGCACGCTGGTGGACAGTCGGACGCTTTATTGAAAGCACTGACGACGCCTATTTGCAAGCCGACAGCGTCACTGTAGCGCCCAAGGTCAGCGGCTACGTGACCGATGTCTACGTAGGTGACAACGCCACGATCAAGGCCGGCGACCCGCTGGTCCGGCTCGATACCCGCCAGTACCAGGTCGCGCTCGACCAGGCACAGGCGACCATCGCTGCACGCGCCGCAGATATCCAGCGCGCGCAAGCTGACATCCTCCAGCAGCATGCCAACATCGAACAGGCCAAAGCGCAGCAGCAAGTCGCACGAGTAAGCGCCCAGCATGCACGCGACGAAGTCCAGCGCTACGCACCGCTCGCAGCCACCGGCGCTGAAACCAGCGAACGGCTGTCCGAGTTGACCAGCACACGCGATCAGGCACTGGCAACGCTGGCAGCCAATAAGGCCGCGGTCGACGCCGCCGAGACACAGATCGCCGCCACCACCGCGCAGATCGCCCAGGCGCGTGCCCAGCTTGACGCAGCAGAGGCAAGCGCGCGGCAAGCGCACCTCGACCTGCAGGACACTGTCGTGCGCAGCGTACTGGCCGGCAAGGTTGGCGACCGCTCGGTTCGAGTCGGTCAGTACGTGCAGCCGGGCACGCGGATGCTGTCGGTGGTTCCGGTGCAAAGCACCTATCTGACGGCCAACTTCAAGGAAACGCAGGTCGGCCACATGCGCGTCGGCCAGCCCGTGACCCTGCACGTGGATGCGCTGCCGGGCACCGATCTGCACGGCGTGGTGGACAGCTTTGCGCCCGGCACGGGTGCGCAGTTCGCGCTGCTGCCGCCTGAAAACGCCACGGGCAATTTCACCAAGATCGTCCAGCGAATTCCCGTGCGCATTCGCATTGAAACTGGGCCGGAGACACGCAGCGTGCTGCTACCCGGCCTGTCGGTTACCGCCGATGTCGATACGCGCTCCTCCCAAGAGGGCGACAAGCGCATCAAAGCCGAGAACGATCATGGCTGATGTGACCACGGCAGCCGCTTCCTCGCCCGCGGCGCCCGCGCCGGAAGCGGAGCGCGCGAGCGCGGCGGACTGGCTCGCGGTTGCGGCCGGCTCGCTGGGCGCGCTGATGGCCACGCTGGATATCTCTATCACCAACTCGGCCTTGCCGCAGATCCAGGGCGAGATTGGCGCAACCGGCACCGAAGGTACGTGGATCTCGACCGGCTACTTGATGTCCGAGATCGTGATGATCCCGCTTGCCGCATGGCTCACGCGTGTGTTCGGCTTGCGTAACTTCCTGCTCGTCAATGCCACGCTGTTCATCGCGTTCTCCATGATGTGCGGATGGTCGCACAGCTTGCCCATGATGATCGCCGGCCGCATTGGCCAGGGCTTCGCGGGCGGCGCGATGATCCCGACGGCGCAGACCATCATTCGCACCCGGTTACCGCGCTCACAGATGCCCGTCGGCATGACGATGTTCGGCCTGATCGTGTTGCTCGGTCCCCTGCTGGGACCGGTGCTCGGTGGATGGCTGGCGGAGAACATCAGCTGGAGCTGGTGCTTCTTTATCAACCTGCCTGTATGCATTGCGCTGATCACGTTGCTGATTGTCGGGCTGCCGTCGGACCGGCCGCACTGGAGCACTTTTTTCAAGGCGGATTGGGTCGGCATTATCGGCCTCACGATCGGCCTGAGCTCGTTGACCGTCGTGCTCGAAGAAGGTCAACGCGAACGCTGGTTCGAATCCAGCTTGATTGTCTCGCTGACCTGCGTGTCGCTGGCCGGCATGGTGCTGATCGCCATTTCGCAACTCACCGCGCAGCGGCCGATCATGCGTCTGAACCTGATGCGCAACCCGCGTTATGCAAGCGTGATTGTCATTGTGTTTGCGGTCGGCGCGGGGTTGTATGGCGTGTCGTATCTGCTGCCGCAGTTCCTTGGCATAGTGTCCGGATACAACGCGCAGCAATCGGGCGCCATCATGCTGATATCGGGCGTGCCCGCCTTTCTGATCATGCCCGTCCTGCCGCGCATTCTTGGCAAGCTCGACTTCCGCATGCTGGTGATCGCCGGACTGTTGTTGTTTGCGTTGAGCTGCATGCTCGATATCGACCTGACCGCCCAGAGCGTCGGCCACGACTTCTTCTGGTCCCAGTTGATCCGCGGCTTTGCGCAAATCCTGGCGCTGATGCCGTTGAATCAAGCGTCGATGGCAGCGGTGTCGCGCGAGGATTCAGGTGATGCCGCCGGTCTCTACAACATGGCCCGCAATCTTGGCGGCTCGGTTGGGCTCGCAATCATCGGGACCGTGATCGACCGGCGCACCACCTTCCATACCGCGATGATCCGCGAATCGCTCACGGCCAACTCGCTGGTCGGCCAGGAGCGCTTGGCGTCGAGCGCTGCGAGCTGGTTCGCACAAACCGGCGACATGGCCTACTCCAAAATGCGCGCGCTCGGCCAGATAGCTGCGCAGATCCATATGCAGGCTACCGTCATCACGTACTCCGAAACGTTCTATCTGCTCGGTCTCGCGCTGCTTGCCTGCGTGCCGCTCGCGCTCCTCCTGAAGACTCCACGCGGCCCCGTTTCGACGTCCGCCGGCCATTGACGGCAAAGACACTATCCACGATGTTCCCTCGCCCTACCGCTCCTCTGTTTCTTACGTTGCCGCTTACGCTGCTTGCGTCCGTCTGCGCCCTCTCGGCCTGCACCGTCGGCCCCGACTACGCCGGTGCACCCCAGGTCGCGCCCGACGCGGCGCATGCCTCCAACTTCGTGCGTACGCCCACGGTCGGCATTGTTTCGACACGCGCACCCAGTCAGTGGTGGCTGTCGCTCAACGACCCGCAATTGAACGCATTGATCGACGCCGCGCTCGCCCATAACCCGGACGTTCACGCGGCGCAAGCGCGTCTGCGCGAAGCCCGCGCGCAGTTGCAGCACCAAAAGGCGAACGGTATGCCCAACGCGTCTTTCGACGCCGCCGCGTTGCGTATGCGTGAGCCTAACCTGAGTTCGCTGTCATCGTCTCAGGGCAGCTCGGGCAGTTCATCTTCGTCCGGAGGAGGACCGCTACAGCTCTATACAGCGGGCTTCGATGCGACGTGGGAAATTGATCTGTTCGGCGGCACGCGCCGCGCGGTGGAAGCGGCTACGGCGGAAGCGGACGCGGTGGACGCCGACCTCGCCGACACGCAAGTGTCGCTTGCCGCGGAAGTCGCGCAGGCCTATGTGGATCTGCGCGATGAGCAGCAGCGCCTGACGCTTGCACAACGCTCGGCTGAACTCGAGCAGCAGATGCTCACGCTGACGCAGCAGCGCCGCGAGCATGGCACGGCGGCCGACGTCGATGTGGAACGCCTGACCACGCAGGTCGAGAACACCCGGGCAACACTGACGCCGTTGGACGCGCAAGTCGCCGAGTCGCTCGATCAGCTTGCCGTCTTGACGGGCCAGGCTCCAGGGGCGCTCGATCAGGAGTTGTCTGCGCTACGCCCGTTGCCGGCTTTGCCGGCGTCCGTGGCTATCGGCGACCCTGCTTCAATGTTGCAGCAACGGCCCGATATTCGCGCCGCGGAACGGCGGCTCGCTTCCAGTAACGCTCAGATCGGCGAGCACAAGGCTGACTTCTTCCCGAAGGTAACGTTGTTCGGCGACATCGGCTATACCGCCGCCGATCCCGGCCACCTTGTCCGCAAGAACAACTTCAGCTGGATTGGCGCGCCTTATCTGCAGTGGAACATACTGGACTTCGGCCGCACGCTCTCGAGCGTCCACAGCGCCGAAGCGTCGCGCGACGAGGCCGATGCGAAATACACGCATGCCGTGCTAGCCGCGTTGCAGGACGCGAATACTTCATTGTCGCGTTATGGGCATCAGCGCGAACATCTGGCAACGCTGCAGCAAGTGCAGGCGTCGGCGGACCGCTCGGCTACGTTGATGCGTCAACGTTATAGGGCGGGTGCATCGAGCCTGATCGACCTGCTCGATACCCAACGCACGCAGTTCAGCGCGCAGCAGAATGTAGTCTCTGGACAAGCTGAATTGCTGAAGGATTTTGTCTCTTTGCAGAAGAGCCTGGGACTCGGCTGGCGCGTACAGGGGTGACGCGAGCGCGTTGAGAACACCGCCTCTCCCTTACGCGGCTTTGGCGCGCCGGCCTCGATAGAATCGGGCCGGCGCTGCGCGGACCTAATCCTGGACGATGCCGGGAATGTCCACCTTGAGATTGACATCGGCTTCATAGTTGACCCCCTCGATCTCGAATCCGAACAGCCGCAGAAATTCGCGCTTATAGCCGGCGAAATCGGTGAGTTCGTAAAGGTTGTCGCTGGAGACCTGATCCCAGAGTTCCTCTACGCGAGCCTGGACTGCCGGACTGAGTTCCTTGTAATCCGCCCGCAACCGGCCCTCCTGATCCATGCACGGCGAGTCGCCATACAAGCTGTCTTTGTAGAGGCTATAGACCTGTTCGATGCAACCCTCGTGCGTCCCCTCTTCTTTCATGACCTTGAACAGCAAGGACAAGTACAACGGCATCATGGGGATGGCTGAGCTTGCCTGCGTGACAACCGCTTTCAATACCGAGACGCGCGCATCGCCACCATGATTCGAGAGGCTGTCGCGGATAGCCAGGACCTTTTGATCCAGGTCTTTCTTGGCAGCGCCTATGGAACCGTTCCAATAGATGTCATGAGTTATCTTCTCGCCCAGGTATGTGAACGCAGTGGTCTTCGCTCCCTTTGCCAGAACGCCCGCTGCACGCAGTGCATCAATCCACATCTGCCAGTCTTCACCGCCCATCACGGCCACGGTGTTGTCGATCTCGCTTTGCGTCGCCGGTTCCAGGCTGCTTTCCTTGACAACTTCCTTATCGGTATCGAGGCCGCGCAGCGTAATGGCCTTACCGACAGGTTTCAGCGTCGAGCTGAAGACCTCCCCGGTCTTAGGGTGCGTCCGCCGCGGTGACGCGAGGCTATACACGACCAGGTCAACCTGCCCGAGATCTCGCTTGATGGCATCGATTGTCTTCTGCTTGATCTCATCGGAAAAAGCGTCGCCATTGATGCTCTTTGCGTACAGCCCCTTCGCCGCCGCGAATCGAGTGAAAGCTGCGGTGTTGTACCAGCCGGGCGTGCCCGGCTTACTGTCTTCACCGGGACGTTCGAAGAAGACACCGAGGGTATCGGCGCCGCAACCAAACGCCGCCGTGATCCGGGCGGCAAGACCGTATCCCGTCGATGCACCGATCACCAAGACTTTCCGGGGTCCCCCCGAAATAGGACCTTGTGCCGCCACATAGTCGATCTGTTTTTCGACGTTCGCTTCGCAGCCGACGGGATGAGTAGTCACGCAGATGAAACCGCGCACGCGTGGTTTGACGATCATGAAGACCTCGCTTGTGGGGACGCCGGGATTGCGGTCGGGCGGCACGAAAAATTTCGAGTATTGTAAATGACGGGCGTCATGTCGGTACCCGCGCGCTTCATTACATGGTGGCCCATCGGGTTAAGATAGCGCTTCGTCCAAGCGGCGACAGGTGCGGCTTTCTACGGTATCCATGCAATGCATTCCAAAATATCGCGTCACTTGCGGCCTTCGTGAAAGCGTAACGCTTACATCATGATCTCTACCCAGTACATCAGCCGGATCAGCTTGCAGCGCGACAAGGTCGAGTCATTCGATCGCTACCCGTTCTCGCTGCCGGCGGTCCGGTCGCTGGAAACGCTTGAGCTGCATCCAAAGATGACTTTCTTCGTCGGCGAAAACGGCTCCGGCAAATCAACGCTCCTCGAAGCCATCGCTGTATCGATGGGATTCAACCCGGAAGGCGGCACGAAGAACTTTAACTTTGGTACCCGGGCATCGCACTCGGTGCTTGACGAATACCTGCGCATTGCCAAAGGAGTGAGACGGCCGAAGGACGGGTTCTTTCTGCGAGCGGAAAGCTTCTTCAACGTGGCCACCGAGATCGAAAACCTCGATGCTGAACCGTCGTTCGGTCCTCCGGTCATCAATTCCTACGGCGGGAATTCCTTGCACGAGCGCTCGCACGGCGAGTCTTTTTTGGCGCTGCTGATGAACCGCTTCTGCGGCAAAGGTCTTTACCTCCTCGACGAGCCTGAAGCCGCGTTGTCTCCACAACGGCAACTCACTGCACTTGCCAGGCTTCACGACCTGGCCCGCGACGAATCGCAGTTCATCATTGCAACTCACTCGCCCATTCTGATGGCGTATCCGGACGCGTGGATCTATGAATTCACTACGGAAGGCGTAACGCGCGTCAGCTACGAAGAAACAGAACACTTCCAGGTCATGCGGTCGTTCCTGGCCAACCCCGAACGCATGCTGCGCACGCTTCTGGGTGACGAGGAATGACATGGCCCGTCGAACGTTGCGGTTCGTCGATCGCGGCGCCCCGGGTTCGTATTCTTCAACTCCTGAGCTTATGAGGTTCTAACGTGGAACACATCATTTTCCGGACCGCTCTCTTGGTCGATATCCCTGCAATCGTCGCCTTGTTAGCTGACGATGAACTGGGTAGCCAGAGAGAAATCACTGGCACGCCGCTCGACCAAAGATATGTCGACGCATTCCAGGCTATAGAAGCCGATGTGAACCAGCGACTGGTCGTGGTTGCCGACGGCGACGAGACAATAGGCACGTTGCAAATTTCATTTATCCCCGGCATTGCACGCATGGGGTCGTGGAGAGGACAAATCGAAGCGGTTCGAATCGCCGCGCATCGCCGTGATTCCGGGCTGGGCCAGAAGATGTTCGACTGGGCGATCTCCGAATGCAGGTCGCGAGGTTGCAGCCTGGTCCAGCTCACGACCGACAAGAGCCGCACCGACGCCCACCGCTTCTATGAAAAGCTCGGCTTCAAGGCAAGCCACGAGGGTTACAAGCTCAGCTTGTAGAGCCTCCGGCAGCCCCGCCGCCTGAAACACCCACGCGCCTTCCGCACTCCTCCTGAACACAAACGCACGGGTATCCGTGCGTCTTCATTTCCGCTAAGACGGGGTCTTATCACGTATAGGCACGCAACAGAATTTGCTTGCCTAAATTGCTGCACGCGATAATATATTGGCATATGCAACTACATTCAATGTACTTGCAACGGGTCGATTCGCCCAGCCCGGCCGCCGTTATCCTATCAAGGCAAAGATATGCAGAAAAGATTTCTCTTGTTGTTGTGCGTGTCGGTACCGTCATTCATGATCAACCTGGACGCCAATATTGTGGCGGTGTCGCTGTCGTCGATTGCGCGTTCGCTCCATGCGGATTTCGCCGCCATTGAATGGGTGATCTCGGCTTACACGCTGGCGTTTGCCACGTTGGTGATGCCCGCTGGCGCGCTCGCCGACCGCTTCGGCAGAAAGCGCCTGTTGATCATCGGCTTGTTCGTCTTTACCACCGCGTCTTTCATCTGCGGCGCCGCTACATCAACGGTGGTGTTGAACAGCGCACGCGCGTTGCAAGGCGTCGGTGCCGCATTGCAGCTCAGCGCGGCGCTCGCGGTCCTCGCGCATGGATTCCAAGGGAAGGAGCGCGCCAAGGCGTTCGCATTCTGGGGCTCGGTGATCGGCGTGGCCATCATGCTCGGGCCCGTGGCAGGCGGATTGATCACGCAGTCACTGGGCTGGCAGTGGGCTTTCTATGTCAACCTGCCCGTTGGCGCAATCATGATTGCCCTGACGTATTTCGTAGTCGATGAATCCAAAGACCCGCACGCAATCGCCATCGACGTTTGGGGCGTGGTAACGTTCAGCGCGTTTCTAGGACTGCTGACCTGGGCGCTGATTTCAGGCAATCGCGAGGGATGGCTTAGTACTTCCGTCAGGGCGCGGCTGGTGGGCTCAGTCATGTTCCTTATAGCGTTCGTGATCGTCGAACTTAAGCAGGCGCGGCCCATGGTCGAGCTTGGCTATTTCATCAAGCGGACCTATCTCGGCGCGAATCTCGCCGGTGTGTCGTATGCGGTCGCGTTCCTGACCATGCTGACCTATCTGCCCTTCTTTTTCCAGAGCGCGCTCGGCTATTCGCCGCTCAACGCCGGCCTGCTGATGCTGCCGCTCGCTGTGCCCTTGTTCGGTGTGCCGCGCATTGTGTCCGTGTATCTCGATCATCGGATGTCGGGACGCATGCTGCTTGTTTGCGGCTTGTTGCTGGTCGCGGCCGGCTTGTTCGGAACCGCGCTGCAGATCCAGGCGTTCAGCTTTAGCGCGATCTTCCTCCCCATGCTGGTCGCCTCCACGGGCGCCGGGATTCTCAACGGTCAGATCGCCAAGGTCAGCATGACGGTAATCCCCGTGGAACGGGCGGGCATGGCGTCCGGTGTATCGGGGACCATGCGGTTCAGCGGCATTGTGGTGGGGTTCGCGGCGCTCGGCGCATTATTGTTTTATCGAATCCAGGCGAGCATTGAGAGAGAGTTGCCGGCACTTGGCGGTCACGACAAGCTGGAGATTACGCGCTCTATCGCGAATGGGAACCTGGCTTCCGCTGCGTCGCTGATTTCAGCGCATCAGGGCCTTGGATCGATCGCAAGAGCCAGCCTTGGCTACGGATACGAGGGTGTGCTGTTCGCGGCGTCCGCTGTTGCATTCGTGGCGAGCGCGTTGTGCTGGCTGTTGATTCGCGCCGATGAAACTGCGCCTCATCAGGATCGGCAGTCGGCTATGCGCCTGGATGTGTCAATAGACTAAGATAGCCTGACGATCTTTGAACCGTTATTTTCACGCGAGCCATGAACACTTCGAATAAACAGCACTCGTCTGCCGCCGTTTCGTTATGCAACGGCGCCGCGTTGCGCAAGGCCACGCGCAGGCTCTCGCAACTCTACGACAGCGTGCTTGCGCCTTGCGGCCTCAAGCTGTCGCAACATTCCACACTGGCGCATATCGATCGCGCAGGCGCGCCGAACATGAGCGATCTAGCCAGAGACATGGTGCTTGACCGCTCCGCGCTTTCACACAATCTCAAGCCGCTCGAGCGCGACGGTTTTATCGAATCACTTGCCGATGAAACCGATAAACGCGGTCGTTGCGTTGCCTTGACCCCCGCAGGAAAAAAGAAACTGGCCGAGTCCAAAGCGCTTTGGAATGAAGCGCAAATGCGCTTCGAAAACGCCTATGGCGCAGCCAGGGCGTCGAAGCTGCGCGCGCTGCTTGCGGAGGTTTATTCCGACGAACTGGAGCAATCATTCCTCGACGAATGATTGCAACGCGTCCGCTTGGGCGAAGCGCAAATGCCCTTCGCCCAAGCGGGCGCCATTATCGCGGAGAGAAAAAAACGAAGTCCGTTGAATCGATTAAACGGTTGGCAGATCTTCCAACGTTTTTTCAATCCGGCCCTCTTCAAAAGAGGTTTCAATGCCAATGTGCCCGTTAGCGTAAGGGATGGAGCTAACCTGCGGACCCAGATAGCTTCGCCCCCCGAGCTTGAACACCGTGCGCACCAGCTCGCCTTTCTCCAGGACCTTCACCACGCGGTCCACATCCACGACTTTGGGCGCCGAGGTCCAGTTGGCCGTCAATTCATCGATGTTGCCCCAACGTACGTGGGTAACGCGATCATTGGTCCAACGAACACCATCAATAGCAACAATAGACATGGCTGACTCCGTCTATTAATGAAGTACCTTAATGAAACGGCGACCGCGTCCGATAGCGCTTTTTCTTCTTGTATAGACCCTGGGGACGAACGGCTCGCGTGACACGGCTCACCGCGTTGCGGGCTTCGACAGGGAATCGCTATTGATCGATTCTTTCAATGCAGGCACCGCACGGCGAATGGGAAATAGATTGACATGGTTCAAGCGAATGTACAAGCGAGCGCCGGGGCAGCGCACCTGAGAATCGCGGACCCGGAAAAGGGGCTCGATAGCGCGGTTCAACAGCATCGTGCATTTCCCACCCGCCCTCATTATTCAATCGTCTGTTGAAGTTCAAGCCTGGCGCTGCGCGTATGTGTTTCCGGCATCTTCAGATAGACGAGCAAGGAGATGGCAGACCATGCCGTGACGTACCAGTAAAAATAGTGCTCGTGCCCGATCGACTTGAACTTCAGCGCGACAAATTCCGTGGTGCCGCCGAGGATGGCCGTGGTCAAGGCATAAGGCAGGCCCACAGCCAGCGCTCGAATGCGCACGGGAAACAGTTCGGTTTTAGCCAGCATGTGGACCGACGTAAAGCCGCTCAGCATGAAGAGCCCGCAAAAAGACAAGACAAACGCAACCAGCGGATCGTGCGTGGTTGCAAGCGTGCTGAAAATGGGCACGGAAAATAGCGTACAACTCAGCCCGAAAAAGATCAGAACGGGCCGGCGTCCGAGAATGTCGGAGGCGAGGCCAAAAAGCGGCTGCAACGGCATATACAGCAGCAGCGCCGCGGCTGAGACGAGCGTGGCCGTTTCCCTGCCGAGCCCGACGGTATTAACAAGGAACTTCTGCATATACACGGTGTAGGTGTAGAAACCCACCGTCCCGCCCACCGTAATTCCGACAGCCAATAAAAGTTGCCGCCAGTGAAGCAGCATTTCGCGGCTGATGGGTGGACCGTGCCGTGTTCCGCTGTGTTGGAACGCCTCGCTCTCCACCACGTTGCGTCGCATGTAGAGCGCAAACAATGCAAGTACGCCGCCAATCACAAACGGGATTCTCCACGCCCACCGGTCGATCTGCCCGACGGTGAACAGCAAGTGCTGCATGACCAGCAGCAGACCGAGCGCCAGCAACTGACCCGCCACCACGCTGACCTGCAGGAATCCAAGGTAAAAGCCCCGACGGTTCGCCGGCGCGATCTCACTGAGATAGGTGGCGCTCGTGCCGTATTCGCCACCCATGCTCAAACCTTGCAACAGCCGCGCAAGGATCAGGATGGCGGGAGCGAAAGCCCCGATAGTCGCGTAGCCCGGCGTAACAGCAATGATCAGCGATCCAATGCACATCACCGATACCGACCAGGTCAACGCCGACTTACGGCCACGGCGATCCGCATACAACCCGATCAACCAACTGCCGACCGGACGGGCCACATACCCTACTGCCGCGATTGCCGCGGCGTTCATCAACTGGACCGTGGCGTTGTCGCTGGGAAAAAACGCCTTGGCGAAGTAGATGGAAAAGATGCTGTACGCGAGAAAGTCGTACCACTCGATCAGGTTACCGGCCAGGCCCCCTGCAATGGATCTCAACAGCGCGGGCCGAGCCGAAGCTCCTTCCATTCGAGGGGCGCTCATAGTCAGTCTCCTTTTGTTTGTTATGCGGTGAAGCTCGCGTGTCCGCTGTCTTTGCGTCTTTACGGCGCGGCCGGCTTAGTCATCATGCGCGGCGTATTTTTTGTCGAGCTGGTCGTAGAACGGTTTGTCGACCAGCCGCTGGCGCTCGCTGAACGGCACCACGAGGTCCGGATCTTCGTCGAGCCTTCCTTGATCCTTGAGCACGTTCAAAGCCCGCTGCATGCCGCGTACGGCGCTCTGTAGCGGTGCGTTCGCGTAGAGCGCTATCCCGAAGCCAAGTTCCGCCAGTCTGGATTGCGGCAAGGTCGGCGTCTTGCCGCCAATCACGATGTTGATAAGCTGAGGCGCGTCGAACATCGCGGGCAGGCGTTGGATCTCCTCGATCGTTTCAACCGCCTCAATGAAAAGAACATCTGCACCCGCTTCGGCGAAACGGTGCCCGCGTTCGATGGCGGCATCGAATCCATGGGTCGCGCAGGCATCGGTACGGGCAACGATCAGCAGATTGGGGTCCTCGCGAGCATCAACCGCAGCGTGCAGTTTGCCGACCATCTCGCTCGTCGATATAACCGCCTTGCCGGCGAAGTGCCCGCACTTCTTGGGGCTCACCTGGTCTTCTAACTGGATGGCGTCGGCGCCCGCGCGTTCCAGGGTACGAACTGCATGACGCACGTTGAGCGCGTTGCCGTAGCCGGTATCGGCATCGACGATAAGCGGCAGGTCCACCGCGTCGCGGATACGCGCGGTATGGTCAGCCATTTCGTGCAGGCCGACAAACCCCAGATCCGGAAGTCCAAGAAACATGTTGGTCACACCGGCGCCGGTGATATACAACGCGCCGAAACCGGTATCGGCAGCAACGCGCGCGCTCAGCGCGTTGAACGCACCGGGCACGAGCAACGCGTGCCGGCTTTCGACCAGCGAGCGGAAGGCGCTACGACGTTCAGCAGATAGAAGCGACATGGTTGAACTCTCCGTGTTGAAGTTAGTGACGTTAGTGACATTGGCGATGTAAGGGGCAATTTATTCAAAATAATTAGCATGGCTGATCACTTACCGAGATCCGCAAACGTTAGCTGTTGTGGAGCACGACGTACGCAGTGGGCCGGTATACATCTTCAGTAGTCGCCACGGCAATAACTCGACCTTCAACGCTCAAAAACGATTGACTATATTGTCGCAAGAATGGTAGCAGGTACACTAGCGCTGCCCGTGTATTCCGCGCCATGCAACACCTGTTCCGTCCGTTCAATGTAGTACTGTCTGGCAATCGCTTTTGCACGTAACTGCTGCAACGAAATGACTGCAAAGCGACTGCAAAGCAACTGCTGCAGAGCATTTCGGTGTGACCCAAAAGTGATGGGTTTTGTGATGAATGACGGTCGCCTTGCCCCGCAACTGCTTCAAATTATTTTTTCGTAAAGATTTAGCATCCATTAAAAGACTGAGCCAGATTTATGCATGCCAGAAAATTTAAATTTTACGCAAAAAATGTTATTTTCGATCTTTTTCCATCATTGATTTTTGAAAAAAGATATGACCGCATGTTCAGGAATCTGGACGAACAGCAATGGACTTACATCCGCTCACGCGCCAATTATTATAATAAGCTTGAGCAGCAATTTGTCCTGAATGAAACGGCGAGTCGCAGCAGCGCGTTGCCTTTGCGCGGCAATCCAAGCGCCTACTACTATGATTTCAAAGAGATATCCCGGTACTTCGCGCGCTCCTTAAAATTTAACTATGTTTTCACGGACATTAAAGAAGCAGTAGATGAACCGACGCTTCTTAAAACCAGGCCACTCACTGAAGCCAATGAAAATTCCGTCATATTGAAGCTGGACAAAATGAGGCACTTCAATTTTATTGAAGACACGCGATCATTCGAAAGCAAAATCGACATGGCCGTTTTTCGAGGTGCGTGCTACCAGGAGCACCGAAAATCATTTGTCGCCAAGTATCACGATTTACCAATGGCCGACATTGGCGACACTGACGACTCCAGAAAAGGTCAACACGGTCATCGACCTTATATGAGTATTTCTGACCAGTTGAAGTACAAGTTCGTGATCAGTCTGGAAGGTAATGACGTCGCAACCAACTTGAAATGGATCATGCTTTCAAATTCCGTCTGCTTTATGCGCAGGCCGCGGGTGGAAAGCTGGTTTATGGAAGGTTCCCTGATCCCCGACCACCACTATGTACTTCTGGACGATGAATTTTCCGACCTGGAAGACAAAATAAATTATTACACCAAGCATACAGACAAGGCCATGGCGATAATCAAAAACGCCAATCGGTACGCCATGCAGTTTCTTGACACACGACGGGAAAAGCTTATTTCACTGCTGGTACTCAGAAAGTATTTCGATCTTTCCGGTCAGTGAAGGATCTGTCATATCGCAGACATGTTCGCCGCATGTCCATGCCGTGCATGCTCCGTCGGTCAGGACAGACGTTCTTCCAGTGAGACCCTGAGTCTGCCGGGCGTCACGCCGTAGACTTCCTTGAAGCCACGGATGAAATGCGCGGAGTCGGCAAAACCGCATTCATAGGCAATTACCGTGATGCGTTTTTCCGTATTGAGCAGTAGCCAGCGCGCGTATCGAAGCCGCATCGTCCGGTAAAACTCCTTGGGGGACACCCCCATTTCAGTCAGGAAATTACGTTCGAGTTGCCTGACGCTTGTACCCGTCATCTTCGCGATCACTGTGACGTTGAGCGGCGCCTCCAGGTTTTCCTCCATCAGCACAATAGCGTGCCGTACCAGCAGATCACCGACTGCCAGATAGCCCAGTGCCTTGCGGCGCTCCACAAACGACGTACCGCCGTGACGGCTCACTGTCATTTGATGAATCACCTTGGAGGCTCTGTCCGAGCCGCAGTGCAAGCTGATCAAACGCGTTGCCAACTCAATGACGGACACGCCGCCGGCGCACGTAATACGGTTGCCGTCGATCAGGTAGTCTGAATTGGCGATGACCCGCAAGTCCGGGAACATCGTCTTGTAGTCCTCCAGATGGAACGTGTGGACGCAAGCAACACGGTCCCGCATCAAGCCAGCTTTCGCCAGCACGAAACTGCCGGTGCACATACCGATCAGCGGCACGCCTTCGGCGTCAGCCTGGCGCAAATAATCCCAGTAGCGCCGGTCGACCTGTTCAAGTTTCGGCAGGAGGCCACCAATCACCACGAGGTAATCGAATTGCCGCGGCGAGCCCTGTACGGCATGCACCGGCACGGCTACTCCGCAACTCGCTTCCACGGTTTCATCGGCCATGCCGAGCAGCATCCATGCGCAACGCAGCGGACGGCTCTGGTCGCCGAGATCGGCTGCATGGCGCAACGCATCGCAGAAGCCCGCCAGCGAGAGCAGGGGGAAGGTGGGCCAGAGAAGAAATCCGATGTTGAGCTCGGCACCCGAGCGCGACGCGTTGGCCTCTCGTTTGACGCTGGCGCGATCGAGCCGATCGACGAGATCCCGGCCAAGCGACGGCTCCCGGCCATCGGGCAGTGTTTTTTCGCGTGCCATGACGTTCCCGCAAGGCGTTGGTGAGCCCGAGTATATAAGTCAAAAAATAGCCTTGCCCGCCATGTCGCATTTCTTCTATTTTTTTGCGAGTCGGTGCAATGCCAGCCATTTTTTCCTCCCTAAAGTCGCTCCTGTCACCTGTCCCCGATCGATCACTGGCAAGCGTCAGTGCACCATCGTCCAGCAAGCTGCATAACGAGGAGAGTCTCATGTCGGCTAGATTTCACGGCGCGCTATATGCCAATATCGGAGTAGGTCTGGTCATGCTCGGCTCGGCCAGCGCGTTCGCAGACGAAGTTGTCAAAATTGGACATGCGGCGCCGTTGACCGGCGCAAATGCCGAGTGGGGAAAAGACACCGAGAACGGCGCCCGCCTGGCGGTGGAGGAAATCAACGCGAAGGGCCTCGTGATCGGCGGCCAGAAGGTAACGCTTGAGCTGGATGCACAAGATGACGCGTCGGACCCGCGCCAGGGCACGCAGGTGGCGCAGAAGCTCGTCGACGACCACGTCGTTGCCGTGGTGGGCCACATGAATTCGGGGACCACGATCCCCGCGTCGAAGATCTACAGCGATGCGGGGATCGTCGAGGTCTCCCCTTCAGCGACCAATCCGGTTTATACGCAACAAGGCTTCAAGACCGCCTACCGGGTTGTCGCAACCGACGCCCAGCAGGGTCCGGCGCTGGCCGACTATGCGAAGAAAACGCTCGGGGCGAAGTCGGTGGCAATCGTGGACGACGCGACGGCCTACGGCCAGGGGCTGGCCAATGAGTTCGAGAAGCAGGCGAAGGCGGACGGATTGACCGTGCTCTCACACGATGCAACCAACGACAAGGCGGTCGACTTCCGTTCGATTCTCACCAAGATCAAAGGCGAGCATCCGGACATCATCATGTACGGGGGAATGGACGCCACGGGCGGTCCGTTCGCGAAGCAGGCGCAACAGCTCGCCATTGCAGCACGCGTGCTGGGTGGTGACGGCCTGTGCGCCGATTCGCTCGCGAAACTGGCCGGCGGGGCAGCAGACAACGTCGTGTGTTCGATCGCCGGCATGCCGCTTCAGGAAATGCCAAACGGGCCCGCTTTTGAGCAACGCTACGAAGCACGCTTTCATCAGCACGTGCAGCTCAATGCCCCGTTCGCCTACGACGCGGTGTACATCATCGTCGACGCAATGAAGCGCGCCAACTCGACCAAAGCCCCGGACATTCTTGCAGCGATGCCGAGCGCAGATTTCGTCGGCGTACTGGGCCGCACGCAGTTCGACGCGCACGGCGATCTGAAGCAGGGTGCGATCTCGCTGTATGACTACAAACGCGGCAAGCAAACGCTGCTCACCGTCGTGAAGATGTAGTGCTCGTGGACGTCCCTGTTCCAGGTGCGGGCGTAGTCGCCCTGACCGCCCCGCCGAAAGCGCGGATTGTACTGATTGGCACCGGCGGCACGATCGCAGGCCGCGGTGCATCGCCAGTCAACACGTCGGCGTACGACTGCTCCGTGCTGTCCATCGACCAGATTATTGGCGGTCTTCCTGACGCGGCATCAGTTGCCGACATCCGCACCGAACAGCTATTTCAGTGCGGCTCGGAGAATTTCGGCAGCGGGCAACTGCTGCAGCTGGGCAAGCGGATTTCGGCGTTGCTGAAACGGGATGACGTGGATGGCGTTGTCGTCACGCACGGCACCGATACAATCGATGAAACCGCTTATTTCCTGCATCTGACGCTCAAAAGCGCGAAGCCGGTAGTCGTGGTGGGCGCGATGCGTCCCCCCTCCGCGCTCAGTTCGGACGGACCGCTTAACCTCTATAACGCGATAGTCGTGGCGGCGAGTCCGTCAGCCCACGGCAAAGGCACGCTGGTTGTTGCAAACGATGAGATTCACACGGCGCGTGATGTTGCGAAGACCAATACGTTCAAGCAAGAAGCGTTCAGATCCCCCTATGGTCCCTTGGGATATATCGTCGACGGCAAGCCGGTCTTTTATCGATTGCCGGCGCGTCGGCATACGGTGCAAAGCGAATGGTCGATCGACGAGATCGACGAGTTGCCGGAGGTCGGTATCCTCTATGCACACGGCGGCATGAACGTCGCAATGGTCCGCGCCATGCTCGACTCTGGTGTTAAGGCGATCATCTATGCGGCGACCGGCAACGGCAATGTGGCGACCTCGGTAGTAGCCTCGCTGGTCGACGCGAGATTACGCGGCATTCACATCGTCCGGGGTTCGCGCACGGGAAGCGGCGTGGTCATCCGTAATGCCGCGCAGCCCGATGACCGCTACGACTGGCTGGTAACGGACGATCAGGTTCCGCACAAGGCGCGCATCCTGATGATGCTGGCGCTCACCGGAGAACAATGCACACGAAAACTTCAGAACGCGTTTTTGACGTATTGATTCGGTTTCCTACTGATTCCATAAGACCCTGACTACTGCACTATTCATAAGGTCTTGACCCAGCCAAGCGCATCATCCGCGAACTTTCGAAGCAGTCGGACAAGCTCGCCGACGTCTTTTTCTTCCCAGCCGGCAAGCAATTCTTCGATGATCTTCTGACGCGCCGCGTCCAGTGCGTCCGTCATGACCCGCCCCTGATCCGTAATGACAGCCGCGCGAACCCGGCCGTCATTCGGGCTTGCACACCGCGAAACAAGTCCGAGGCTTTCCAGCTTCGTGATCTGCCTGCTGACCGTGCTGTAATCGCGCCCCGCGAGTTCCGCCAACTCGACAATACCAAGCGGCCCCCGCCGCTCGATCCTTGCAAGCAGAGGGAAAAGTGCACGATCCAGATCGATCCCTGCCGCTTCAATAAGGGCAGCGTCCGGTTGCGGCCGATTAAGCACGCCCGTCAGGTCCAATAGTGCTTCCCGCAACTCGCGTATCTCTTTCCCCATCGCGATTCGATTCCTTGTCAATGTCTTTATATGTGTATAATACACATATATTGGATGATCCAATCCCAGATAAAGCGTACGCTCGGATACTTGGAAAAGGAGAGCAGATATGAAAGCAGCACTCGTTAAAGAACTCGGCGCGACGCCGGTTTATGCCGACTTCACCGAGCCGGCTGTCACCGAAGGCATGGCCCGTGTCGCGGTTGTAGCATCCGCGCTGAGTCATGTCACCAAGAGCCGGGCCTCGGGCAAGCACTATAGCGCCTCCGCGACGTTCCCTTTCGTGCCTGGGGTCGACGGCACCGGTGTTCTAGAAGACGGCACGCGTGTCTATTTCGTGCTCCCCGAAGCCCCCTTCGGCGGCATGGCCGACTATTGCATCGTCGAAAAGGCGCGTTGTATTCCCTTGCCGGCGGCGCTTGATGATGTGACTGCGGCGGCAATCGCCATTCCGGGCATGTCGTCATGGGCGGCGTTGGCTGAACGTGCAAAGCTGGTGAAGGGAGAGACCGTACTGATCAATGGTGCAACAGGCGTATCGGGGCTGCTCGCCGTGCAGGTCGCCAAGTATCTGGGCGCAGGCAAGGTCATCGCGACCGGGCGGAACGCGGCAACCCTTCAGTCTCTGAAAGCGCTCGGCGCTGATGAGACGATCAGTCTCATGCAGGATAACGATGCACTCGAAAGCGCGTTCCAGCAGCAGTTTCAGCAGGGCGTTGGCGTCGTGCTCGACTATCTTTGGGGACAAAGCGCGGAGCTGTTGCTGGCGGCCGGCGCCAAAGCTTTGCCGGAGGCGATGCCGCTCCGGTTTGTTCAGATCGGAGCCATGAGCGCGGCAACCATCACGCTGCCTGGCGCAGCGCTTCGATCATCGGCCATCGAACTCATGGGCAGCGGTATTGGCAGCATTCCAATGCCGCGCCTCCTTGGTTCGATCCAGCACTTGTTGAACGCCACGGTCCCCGGCGGTTTCAAGATCGCGACGAACGCGGTGCCCTTGTCTCAGGTCGAGGATCACTGGGCCAACGAAAACCAGGCGCGCACCGTATTTACGACCGGGTTTCAACCGTGACGCACGTGAGGCCGGCGTGAAGCGCAGACCACCAACCAAGAGATAGATGCGGCCACCCGACCCGGATCACCGGGAGCCGCTGGCCAGGCAAAACCTGCTTAATGCGCCGCGCCAACACCTGAGTAATGACCATGCCGCTGGTGTGCGTGGCGCCCCATAGCAAGGCGATGCTCGCATGGACTTCGCCGGCGCTGCGCATTCGCGGCGATTTCGCCACTCCCACGTTGCGTCGCGTCTCGGCGCGTATGGCGCCAGAGCCATCTGCAATCTCGTCCAGCGTCGTCATCATGCGTGCCGGGCGTAACATTTTAAGAAGGTCGGATTATTAGAAAGGATTCCTACTATTTCAGTACCAATCCGCCTGACGCTCGTTCAAAAACACGTCTCGCCGTGCACGACTTCCCCAATCCTCCAGACATTCGACCCGCGTCGATCATCCACATGCGATCTTCGCGCTCCAATAGAAAGGTGCGTCAGTAAGATCCCGCTCGCACGGTACGGGCACATTAACTGCTGCTCTGTCGGCTTGCCGCCGCCCAACGGAGGTACATTCTTTAAGCTGCTTTACCCTCAAAATTCTGCGCAATCGTACGAACTAATTTCGTCAAAAAATCAGACGAAATGACCGGAGAGTATTGTGATGTCCAAGCATACCGAGTTGCCATCGGAGACCGACAGAACCGATACAGACTTCAGCCTTGACGCCGACCCGGCGTTTGCACAACCGCCCGTAAGATTCGGACGGCTTGCGCTCTGGATTGCCTCGGCAAGCGCGCTGGCAATCGGAATCATGGGTACGGTCGCGTATGGTGTCTGGTTCAATCAGGATCAGCACGCCTACGCCGAAGCCATGGAACACGCGCGGCAGACGCTCTGGATCGTGGAACCGGCGCCAGAAGCGACTCCGTTGGTGCAACCAACGGCCTCATCCGGTTTCGTCGCGTCGCCCCTGGCTCCTTCTCGTCCGGTCACCGTCGCCAGCGCCGATCTGATCGCGCCCGTGTCCGCCACTCAGTTCAATCGCCGCACAGTGCCTTCCGACTCGGCCGCGCCCAAGCTCGCTGTCACCCGCCCTCTTCGAGCGAGTTGCTCTGCAAACGTGGAACACCGCCGTGCGATGTCGCGCGCCAAGTCCAACGGCAACCTGTTCACCCGCATGAGTTCATTTTTTCATCGCGTAAGCTACCGGCAGCATGGCACCGAAAGCCAGCGAGATATCTACGCCCATCCGTGAGCGGCAGCGGGCTTACAAACCTGTCCAACCGATGCGTTTCAGGCCAGGTCCGGCTACGATCGCCTGCGTTTCCTTCCTCTGCCTGCTGATAGGTCTGCTGTTCCTTGCCTTACAAATCCGCACGATCTTCTCGGACCAGCTGAAGCAGGAATACAGCGGGCTCGTTCTCGAAGGCATCGAACGGGCGGAAAGCGCCCGCAACCTGGTCCGCGTCTGGCAACAACAAGCCGACGACAGCATCGCGAGATCGGGACAATCGAAACACCCGGGACACCCGGAACAACCCGACGACTACCGGCGTGCGCGAATTGATCTCGCCGCCCGCATCGCGTCGCTCGCGGCGCTGGTGAACGCGAGCCCGTCGGCGGCACCGCGCGTCCCTCAATCCGCCCTGTTGCCCGACGCCAATCTCGACGATACCGACGCGCTGCTCGCCGTGGAATCCGTGTACTGGCGAGCGCAGCGCAACAACGACAGCGCCGACGCACGCACCCGCATAACGCGCGTGGCGAGTACGTTGATCGTGTTGTCGGCATGTGTATTCGGCGCGCTGATCACCGCTTTGGGTATGTATGCAAAGCGCACGCGCCAACTGGCGGGCGAGTCGCACAAGTTCGAGCATGCAGCGCTGCACGACGCAATGACCGGCCTGCCCAACCGGCGGAAATTGTTCGCCACGCTGGCGGAAACAGCAGCGGGCTTATCGAGCTCAGCGGGCAATCCGACGCTCCCCAAAATTGCCGTGATTTATATCGACCTGGACGGGTTCAAGCAGGTCAACGACTCGCTCGGCCATCGCGTCGGCGACGAATTCCTGATTGCCGTTTCAAAGCGCTTTCGCAAGACTGTGCGTCTGGTTGATGTGGTCGCCCGCTTTGGCGGCGACGAGTTCGTTGTGCTGGTCCGCGAGTTTTCGACCAATGCCGAATTAGAAGCGATTGCACAGCGCCTGATCGACTGCGTGCTTCAGACGGACGAGCAGATGGGCATTGGATTTGTCCGCGCCAGCGTCGGCATAGCGAGCTTCCCGAATCCGGTCAGGGACTACCATCAGCTTGTTGCCGCCGCCGACGCAACCATGTACCAGGTAAAGCGCAACGGCAAGAACGGCTACGCGTTCGCGACACGGGTGAGCTGAGCAGGATCGTGTCGGTCCCAACACCCCCGCACTTCGCGCGCGGCATCCCCCCGCTTATCGGCAGGAACACGCAGAATCTGAAGGCGCACATTTCCCGATGGCGCTTGTCGCGTGCCCTGCATGAGAATCGCGTAACGAGCGCTATCGACTAGCCTGCCCGTTCTGGCGATCAGCTTGGCTCGCCTGAGTAAAAACCGGCATCGTCCGCTGTTTATTCAAGAAAACTAAACGATACCGGCCAAAGACCCAACCGAGGAAACCCACGCGTGCCGTGTTCGCCGCGACCCAGACCATGCTCAAGAACTTTACGATTCGCCGCGGACTCACGATTACCATCGCCGGTTACACGCTCGCGCTCGTGGCGGTGCTGCTTGCAGCCGCTGCGTGCCTGCGCCAGAGCAACCAGGCGCTGGAACAGATGGTCGCCACCGATACCGTCGCCATCACGCATCTCAAGACGAGTTCGCAACGGCTGCTGCAAGTGCGCCTTGCGCTCGGCAGCTTCGAGACGCTGTTCATGCTCGGCAAGGCTGGCGACGACTTGCTGCCCAACGCGCGCAAGACGCTGAAAGCAAGCGATACCGAGTTCGATGCATACCTCGCCAAGCCGCGCGACCGCCAGGAAGAGCCGCTGGTGCAAGCCGCCAGGACCGCGCGCGATGCGTTGATCGCCAAGGCGCTCAACCTTGAATTCGATGCCCTCGCGCAGAACGACTTCACGACGTTCCGCACGCTCCAGGTTCAGACGGCGGACGGTTTATACGCCACCTACGATCACGCGATGTCCGCGCTGGAAGCGTTCCAGATCGCGCATCAGCAAGACCGTTATGCGCAGGCACAGGCTCAGTTCCACATGATGGCGACAGCAGCCGTAATTGTCGCGGCGTTGGCGCTGGTGCTGGGGTTCATCGCACGAGCTGCGTTGAGCGCAGCGGTGATGAAGCCGATTGAGTCGGCAATTCACCACTTCGAACAGATCGCCGCGGGCGATCTGACAGCGAGTATCGATGCCTCGCGCGACAACGAAATGGGCCGCTTGTTTGCGGCACTCGGCAAGATGCAGCAGGGGCTTGTAGGGACGGTGCAACAGGTGCGCGGCGGCACGGGCGCGATCTCGCACGGCGCGCGTGAGATTGCGGCGGGCAATATCGATTTGTCGCAACGCACGGAAGAACAGGCGGCATCGTTGCAGCAAACGGCATCGAGCATGGAGCAGTTAACAGCCACCGTCCGCCAGAACGCCGATAACGCGCGGCAGGCGAGCGAACTGGCCGTCGATGCATCGGCGACAGCTGTGCGTGGCGGCACCGTCGTGGGCAAAGTCGTTCATACGATGGACGACATCGCGACGAGTTCGACGAGGATTGCGGACATCATCGGGGTGATCGAAGGGATTGCGTTCCAGACGAATATTCTCGCGCTCAACGCGGCGGTGGAAGCCGCGCGTGCGGGTGAACAAGGGCGGGGTTTTGCGGTGGTCGCGGCCGAAGTGCGCAACCTCGCGCAACGCAGCGCCGGAGCCGCGAAAGAGATCAAGGAGTTGATCAATGCATCGGCGGACAAGGTGCAGGCCGGCAACGTGCTGGCGGGACAAGCGGGCCAGACCATGAGCGAAGTGGTCGCGGCGGTGAAGCGGGTGTCGGACATCATTAGCGAGATCAGCGCGGCATCGAATGAGCAGACCGGCGGCATTGAACAGATCAACCGCGCGGTCGCGCAGATGGACGAGGTGACACAGCAAAATGCGGCGCTGGTGGAAGAAGCGGCTGCGGCTGCGGCGTCGCTTGAGCAGCAGGCGGAAAAGCTGGATGTCGCGGTGGCGGTGTTTCGGGTTTAAGGGCTTTCACCTGCTACCGCAGCCACCGCAAACACCGTGCGGTAATAAGCACGCCCTTGCGCCAGGTGCGATTCAAAAGCGAATCCGCGGCTCAACATGTCGTTCATATCGGCGCGGGTGATTTTCATCACATAACTGTGCTCAGTCGTGACCAACCGGCAACTCCCCGACGCCTCCGATGCGCTGAACCACTTGCCCGCATCAGCATGACCCGCCGGGTAGGTGTGGCTGTCACGTTCCACTTGCCAGCGGCCATCGAGCAGGATCCAGAAGTCATCGCTCTTATCCGCCACTGAACAATCCGCGACCACCGTGCCCGCCTCCGCTTCCCACTCGCGCGAGTGATCGATGGTCCAGCGCAACTGTTCAGTATTGAGCCCCGTAAAAAACGGCGTCTTCCTGAGCAGATACAAATACGTCGTCGATGCTTTCATGGTCTTGCCCTCCGGTTCCGCGTGGCCCTGCTGACCGCACGCAGCGGTCAGCATAAGAAGCCCAAGCCAGGCGCCGCGAACAATACGCCCGGCCCTTGTCACGCTTATCATCGTGACACCTTCGCCTCAAGCAGATCGCCCATGCCGATGCGCTTCGCGAATTCAATCCGCACCCGCTCGGACACCTCCAGCACCTGCGCCGCGCCATCGCCGACAAAATCGATCACTGAGCGCATCGGCCGTGTGCCTTTCGCAAGCCCGACAATGCGCACGACTTCATCCGCGACCGCACAGGGATCAGCGTCAGGCGGTGTCAAAGACGTCAAGCGCTCGCCGATCTGGTCCATCACGCCGTCGTATCGGGCATAGGCTACGGCCGTGGCAGTGTCCGCTGGTTTGCCTGCGCTCGGGAAGTGGTCGGTGCCGCTGGTGAATGCGCCCGGCACGACAATCGATGTCTCCACGCCAAAGCGTGCAAGTTCATAAGCAAGCGTGACAGCGAGCGAATCCATGGCCGCCTTCGCCGCGCCATAAGGGCCCATGAACGGCGGGAAACCACCCTTGGTCGTGGTGCTGCTGATCCACAGCACCAGCCCGGATTCCTGCTTGCGCATATAAGGCAGCACCGCACGGTTGACGCGCTGCGCGCCGAACAGATTGGTGTCGAACACCTTCATCATTTCTTCCGGCGTGAATGCTTCCGTCGGACCGACCACCAGATGCCCCGCGTTCTGCATCACCACGTCAATCCTGCCTTGCTCGCGGATGATAGTCGCGGCGGCGGCATCGGCGGAATCCTGCGAGAGGACATCGAGTTCCAGCGGGATCAACGTGATCCCCTTTTCCGCCGATACGGCGCGCAGTTCATCGGCACGACCGCGATTGCGGCCCTCCACATCGCGCATGGTCGCGTACACAATGTGCCCCGCTTCGGCCAGCGCCAACGCGCTCAACTTGCCAATGCCCGTGCCTGCGCCCGTTACCAAAATGACTGATTTCATGGTGATTCTCCAAAACGTTTAGCTAAGCTGATGTTCTCAATTTATTAAGCAATACCGCCATTGGCGCGCAGGATCTGGCCGTTGACCCAGCCCGCATCCGGACCGGCGAGGAACGACACGACTGAAGCAATGTCTTCGGGCTGACCGAGGCGTTGCAGCGGCGGCATTTTCGCGAAGGTCTGGATCTGTTCTTCGGTCTTGCCATCGAGGAAAAGCGAGGTTGCGATCGGGCCGGGAGCAACCGCGTTCACCGTGATATTGCGGCCGCGCAGTTCCTTCGCGAACACATGCGTGAACGCTTCAACGGCTGCTTTCGTCGCGTTGTAGACGGCGTAGCCGGGCATGTTCAGGGCGAGCGTCGTGCTCGAAAAATTGATGATGCGGCCGCCGTCGTTCATCCGCGCCGCCGCTTCGCGCAGCGTGTTGAAGGTGCCGCGAACGTTGATGCCGAAGGTCTGCTCGTAAAGCGCGTCGGAGGTTTCGGCCAGCGGGACCGTCTTCAGCACGCCGGCGTTGTTCACCAGTACATCGACCTTGCCGAGTTGCTGCTCGGTCGCCTCGAACATGGCGCGGACTTCGTCGGCGTTCGCTACGTCGGCCTTGACCGCGATCGCTTTCGTGCCCTGCGTGGCGAGCTCCGCGACAAGCGCGTCGGCTTCTTTCGAACTCGATGCGTAGTTGATGACTACTGCAAAACCGTCGTTGGCGAGACGCCGCGCCACTGCTGCGCCAATGCCGCGCGATGCGCCCGTGACAATGGCTACCTGGCTGTTCTTGACCGTGTTCATGATTCGCTCCTTTGGGTGGTGAGTGCGTGGAATGAAGTATCGATCATTCACATTGATTGATAATTACTTTGAATTTGGTAATATCGTTCCATTTACTTTAACAATCACTGCTCGCGAGTCGCCCATGGACCGGTTTCAGGAAATGCAGGTGTTTATTCGTATCGCGGAGCGGAGCAGCTTTACGCACGCCGCCGACGACCTGCAGATACCGCGCGCCACTGTCACCAACCTGCTCAAGCGCATGGAGGAGCGGCTTGGGACGCGGCTGCTTGAGCGCACGACGCGCACGGTGCGCCTCACGCACGACGGCGAGGCGTTCTACCGGCGCTGCGTGCGACTGGTCGCGGACATGGAGGAAGCGGAGGGATCGTTCCGCAATGTCGCGCCGAAGGGTCTGCTGCGCGTGAATTTGCAGGGAACGCTTGCGCGGCATTTCGTGGTGCCGGCGCTGCCTGATTTCGTCGCGCAGTATCCGGACATCGAATTGCAGATTGGCGAGGACGACCGGTTGGTGGATCTGGTGCGCGAGGGTATCGACTGCGTGTTGCGCGCCGGAACGCTCCAGGATTCGTCGATGGTCGGACGCCGCGTCGCGCTGATGGAGCAGGTGACGGTGGCGAGTCCCGCTTATCTCCAGCAGTTCGGGGAGCCGGAGACGCTTGAGGCGCTGGGCGCGCATCGGGCGGTTAACTATCTGTCGAGTGGATCGGGGCGGGTGTTGCCCATGGAATTTTCCGTCGATGGCCACGTGATCGAGATTCAGCTCGCCGCGGTGGTGTCGGTCACTGGCGCGGATTTATACACGGGGTCAGCAGTCGCGGGATTGGGACTGGTCCAAGTGCCGCGGTATCGGGTGATAGGGGAATTATCGGCGGGGACGCTGAAGGTCGTGCTTGATGCGTTTCCGCCGCCCCCTATGCCGGTTTCGGTTTTGTATCCGCAGAACCGGCAGTTATCGGCGAGAGTCCGGGTGTTTGCGCAATGGGTCCGGGAGATTTTTGAAGCGGCGGGTTGAAGGGGTTGATTTGATTCGAACGATCGCGCAAACGCACCTCTTCCATGGCATGTAGACCGGCGGATGCGCGGTGGTCACGTTGAGCTGGTATTCCTCGTAGAAATCCGACAGCGCGGTATGCGGGGGTATGCAGCACGAACGGCTTCGGCTCGCTCAGCACGCTCGGCATGCGCGCCGCCGCCAATTCCAGCAACGCCACCGCCTGTCGCCATGACCTGTCGTAGCGGTCGCGCTCGGTCCTCACCGACGCTATCGGACATATTGGTACATTCGATTGAGAGTTGTCATTGCAAACTGGTATCGTAACTATCCGCCAAAAAGACGAACGGAGTCCGTATGAGCACGCCAATCGACACCCCCACACCTGAAGCCGCCAAATGCCCGTTCCACGGCGCCCCGAAGCAGGCCGCCGGCGGCGGCACCGGAAACCGCGACTGGTGGCCCACCCAGCTGCGCGTGGATCTGCTGAATCAGCATTCCAACCGCTCCACCCCCCTGGGCGAACGCTTCAACTATCGCGAAGAGTTCAAGAAACTCGACTACACCGCACTCAAGGCCGACCTCAAGACGGTGCTGAAAGATTCGCAGGAATGGTGGCCGGCCGACTGGGGCAGCTACGCGGGCCTGTTCATCCGCATGGCCTGGCATAGCGCCGGCACCTATCGGATGGTCGATGGCCGTGGCGGTGCGGGTCGCGGGCAGCAACGCTTCGCTCCGCTCAACTCCTGGCCGGACAACGTCAGCCTCGACAAGGCGCGCCGCCTGCTGTGGCCGATCAAGCAAAAGTATGGGCAGAAGATATCCTGGGCCGATCTGATCGTGCTGGCCGGCAACGTGGCGCTGGAGAACGCGAGCTTCCGCACATTCGGTTTCGGCGCCGGCCGCGAGGACGTGTGGGAACCGGACCTCGACGTGAACTGGGGCGATGAAAAGACCTGGCTGGTCCACCGTAACCCCGAAACCCTGGCGCAGAACCCGCTGTCCGCCACCGAGATGGGCCTGATCTACGTCAATCCCGAAGGCCCGAACGCCAGTGGCGATCCGGTGACGGCTGCGCCCGCCATCCGTGCAACGTTCGGCAACATGGCGATGAACGATGAGGAAATCGTCGCGCTGATCGCCGGCGGCCACACACTTGGCAAAACCCACGGCGCCGGTTCGGCTGAGCAGGTGGGCGACAACCCGGAAGCCGCGTCGCTCGAAGCACAAGGTCTCGGCTGGGCCAGCAGTTACGGCAAGGGTGCCGGCGCGGATGCGATCACGTCGGGCCTCGAAGTGATCTGGACCCAGACGCCGACCCAGTGGAGCAACCACTTTTTCGAGAACCTGTTCAAGTACGAATGGGTGCAGACGCACAGCCCCGCCGGCGCTATCCAGTTCGAGGCCAAGGACGCGCCGGACATCATCCCCGATCCGTTCGACCCGTCGAAAAAGCGCAAGCCGACGATGCTGGTCACCGACCTGACGCTGCGCTACGACCCGGAATTCGAGAAGATTTCGCGCCGCTTCCTCAACGATCCGCAAGCCTTCAATGAAGCGTTCGCGCGCGCGTGGTTCAAGCTGACCCACCGCGACATGGGTCCGAAGGCGCGCTACCTCGGCCCGGAAGTGCCGAAAGAAGACCTGATCTGGCAAGACCCGCTGCCGGCACCCGTTCACAACCCGAGCGCCGCCGACATCGCCGGCCTGAAGGCAAAGCTCGCCGAGTCTGGCCTGTCGGTCAGCGAGCTGGTCTCGGTCGCGTGGGCCTCGGCTTCGACCTTCCGCGGCGGCGACAAGCGCGGAGGGGCCAACGGAGCGCGGCTCGCGCTGGCGCCACAGAAGGACTGGGAGGTCAACAAGATCGCCGCCGGCGTGCTGCCGAAGCTGCAGGCCATCCAGCAGGCATCCGGCAAGGCGTCGCTGGCCGACGTGATCGTGCTGGCGGGCGTAGTCGGCGTCGAGCAGGCAGTCGCTGCGGCGGGCGTCAAGATCGACGTGCCGTTCGCGGCGGGCCGGGTCGATGCGCGCCAGGAGCAGACCGATGTGGAATCGGTGGCCGTGCTCGAACCGATCGCCGATGGCTTGCGCAACTACCGCCGCTTGCAGGGCGGTCCCACGACCGAGACGCTGTTGATCGACAAGGCCCAGCAGTTGACGCTGACCGCGCCGGAACTGACCGTGTTGGTCGGTGGACTGCGTGTGCTTGGAGCCAACTTCGACGGCAGCCGTCACGGCGTGTTCACCGAGCGCGTCGGCGCGCTCAGCAACGACTTCTTCGTCAACCTGCTGGACATGGGTACCGCATGGAAGGCTGTCGATGCCGCCGCCGAGTTGTTCGAGGGACGTGACCGCAAGAGTGGCGAAGTGAAATACACCGGTACCCGCGTCGACCTGGTGTTCGGCTCCAACGCCGTGCTGCGCGCGCTGGCCGAGGTCTATGCGAGCAGCGATGCGAAGCAGAAGTTCGTCGAGGATTTCGTCGCGGCCTGGACAAAGGTGATGAATCTGGATCGCTTTGATCTGGCCTGAGTCTTGACTTGTGTTCGGCCCTGGCGAGCCGTTGGCCGGGGCCGGATAGATCCCGGTGGTATCTGATCTATCGTGTCTACCTGTCCGCTACTGAATGGCGGGACTAACTCGAAGAGCGGCCGTCGAATGCGGCGCCGCGTGGGCGCACACGCCGTGGGGCCAGTACCAGTACTTACGCAACCTGGCTATGTTTGCGGGCACTCGTTCTCGTACCAGATATCGACCTGATGCTGCGCGGCCTCAAGATCGGCTGGGTAGTAAGGATCAAAAAACCATCCCGGATGGTAGCCCGCTTTTTCCAAGGCCGCCAGCTCACTCATATTGCGCTCGTGCGTAACGGGCGCCCTGTTCTTGATCTCGGTCAGATCGCGGCATTCCGTGGCGCTAAGGTGTGTCCCCGTGCCTGCCTGCATGCCCCCTGTGGCACATGCAGCGAGCAGGAGCACCAACGCGGGAAGCATCGGCCAAGCCCTGTTTGCGTTCGTCATTTTGCGTTTCCCTCCAATGAAGCAACGCTTATCACGCATGGTTTATTCCCGGCCGCAGGCTGGGGTGTCGAGCCGAGGCGCTTCCCACCCCTCCGCCTTCGCGAGCCTGTGATTGCAGGCAAGGGTCGACGACCGGCCAGTTGCGGCCTTCGACAGCGCCCCTAAATTGCCGACAATATAGCCCACGATCGCATCTTGCAGCGCGTGAAGCTACTGCGCCGTGGTCAATACGATGACGTGCCCGGCGAGGTCAGTCACTGATTGGCAGTCCGGCGACTAACGCGATTCCATTCGCTGCCTGCTTAGCTTGACGAACCGGCCTTTACTTCACATCGACTATCGGCGGGTCATCGGCCTTTGCCACCGTTCACGTGCCCGAATCTTGCGGGGATACCGAATTCATTGGACTGCGCCTCTCTAATAATCAATGACTTGCCAATTTATTTGGTCACGCGCCAGATGACGCGGTACCGAATAAATTGGACTTGCCGGATTTGTGACGCAAATTCGTTGGATTAGTCGGAAGGCGAGATTGCACCGGTTGCGAAAGGCTGCGGCGGCCGTGAAGCGACATTTGATGGGTTGATAGTCCCGTAGGAACCGCATGTAAATCAACGCCCGGCCGCACGCGTCGGACTGCTCTTCATTTTATGATTCTCGTGCGACCATTCTGCCACCCAATCGGCTCTTCGAATAAGGATAAACATGGCTGACCTCAATGCGGCTCTTATCGGCCTTCTCGGACTAATGGCGGGCGGATACGTCAATAACTTCCTCGCTGAGGACTACAGGCGCTTTCGCGACGGTCAAGCGCTCGCCGGCGCGCTCGCTGGCGAACTCGAATCGCATGCTGAGGCGTTCGATTTTATAAAGCGCGGCCTTGAGAACATGATTCCGGTCGCGGCCGATAAGGGGCTGGACCTGACCGAATGGCCGATTCCGCCAAGTCCACTGTTTGACGAGAACGCCGCGAAGATCGGTCTATTGGGTCCGCAATCAGCGAGGGACGTTGCTTACGTCTATGAGAACATTCGTGCGTTTCGCCAGAATTTCCATATGCTATCTAAGGACCATCGCAAGATGCCGAAAGAATGGGGTCCTGCGATGATCGGGGGGTGCCTCGCGGCAATACAGCGGGCTGAGACGAGAGGAAGGCCGCTGATCGAGACGTTAAAGAGCCACGCCGCAGAGGAGTACCGGAACCGTCCTGAGACGCGCGACCAAGTTAGATTCGCACTCAAATTCGGCGCGGCGGCGGTGTTCGTCCTCTTCGTGTTGTCTAGAATTTTCGGTTGATGAAGTCCTGCTCGCGTCCCGTGTATAGCTATGACCTTGCCGAACGGGACGCGGACTGCCGGAGCTAGAAGGCTGCGGGTGTCCGCGAACCTTCGTTACCGGCCCCTCTGGAAGAAGACCCGAAGCGCCCCGGATGGATCGAATCGTATGGCATCAATGGTCAACTCGTGCGGGTAAGTATGTACGGACCGGCGCGGCAGTCCAACTAATTTCGTGCGTTCGAGTCCAGCCGTTCATCCAGAAAAGATTGAACCGTAGTGCCGCTCTCGATGGCAGTTCGGACACAAGGCAATCGCATTCGCAACAGTATCCGTTCCGCCTTGTGCAAGCGGCGTCAGGTGATGCACTTCCAGATATGGCGTCCCGTCCAGACGCCTGAACGGCGCTTCGCGACCGCATTCCTGACAGACGCCCGCCGCCTGGACGAGCACTTCTGCAATCACATCGGCGTTTCGTCTAAAGGCACGCGTGGCGACCAGTACGGCTTCCGGATAGACAGGCGCTACATCGAGTCTGCGCCTGCGCGCCTCATCGCCGTCTCTCAAGGACGCCGCAATCTGTTCCGCAAGTGTCGCCGCTGGATCGCCTTCGATATGCTGCGCAACCTTGCCGATATAGTCAGCGTGAACCTTGCGGAGCTTCGGCTCAGGTCCAGGCAGATATTCAATGTGTTCCCAGAGCACAGACAGCGCACGTTGCAACGCTAACATTCCTTCCTTCTCAAATTGATCAAGCAAGAAACGCCAACCGTCCGCTGCAATCGTCGATCTTACCTTCGGTGCGCCGCGTTTCATCGAAAGGTAGTTGCCAATGTAGCCGAGGGCAACACGGTCGCCAAGGTCATAGCGTGCGGTCAGAGCCTTCTCAGCTTCCGCCTGGCTTAGCGAGCCCTGCAAGACTTGTTGTGCGAGCGCATAGGCGTCGGCGTAAGCCTCGGGAGAAACCGGCTTCGGCGCGCGCCGCTGTCGCTTTAGAGTCTCTTTTTCTGATTCGGCCATTCCATTCTTCCGGGGCATCTATCGACCAGATGCACTTTAAAGTGGGGACGGGGGCGGAAGATAGTCGGGGTGCCCCTCGGTGCGCTCACCACGCGCTGAAGCCCAGAAGTATTTCGCGTGATGCTTGTAAACGTCGGTGGCTTCTGATAGGTCGAATGCCAAACCTTGAACCAGACTCAACAGTAGGCGCATGATTTCGAGATTATCTTGATAGAACGTCTCAATCTCGTCATCGGTCGCCCACACAGGCGGCTCGCCTTCCTCGCTTTGTTGCTCCGGGGTATCCGCGCCCTCCGGCGTCACCGGTGCTTTTGGCAACTGCCGGTGCGCCAGATGTTGATGACGCATCGTCTTTAGCTTCTCCAGAACAGCAAAGGCTGGGCCGTTCACGCTGTACTTGCCGATCAATTCCAGTATCTGATCACGCTTTGGCGTGAGTGCTTCCCTCATGGCGTCGGGCGCGAACTTGGAGCAAAGGCCTGTGCGTCCCGCCCTGTATTGAATTAGTGCTTCGAAGAATTTCTTGTCCCGTAGACGATCCGCTATCAGGCTCATCCTCACAGCTTGTTTGTTGGTATCCCATACCCGGGTCAACGCCAGTAATAACTCACGACGCAGCGACAACCGAATGATCTGAAAGGCATGTGCCGCATAGGAAGTGCCGATACGTGCATGAAGGCCGATATCATATGCAGTGGGACGCCAAGTCTCATGGAACATGACCGCCAGTTCGATCTCCTGTCGAGCGGTGTCAACCATGTTCTTCAATCCTTCGATCTCTTGCTGGGCATCGTCCATCAGCGTCGTGTGCGAGTTAAATTCTGTTGATCATAGCTCGCAGACGCTCGCGCCGGTCGCCGCCAAGTGATTTGCGCGTTATCAGTGTTATTTGCCCTTCGCGGCGATGATGGCCCTAGCTGTGTCTCTCAACCTCGTTGTGTCTTTGGGATATAGCACTTCCAACGCATGCTCCACCAGCTCCAAGACATCCAAAACACGTTCATGCGTAACTTCGCCTTCGTGGCTACCAACATTGCCAACCCATTTTGCAGCCTCTAGGAATTCGCCTGTCTCGGGATGCGACCTATCAAAGATTCCAATGCGGTGGTGAAGTTTCCCTGGAGCGATGTCTTGCTCATCCATCAAACGCTCTAACGCAATGCGCATGGAGTTTGCCGCATTTCCCGGTGACGACCAGTAGGCGGAAAACGCTTGAGTGAGCGCATTGCGAACGCCTGGGGGGCACGTAGACGGAACCTCGATTATGGGAAGGGCGGGGAAGAAGAACTTTGGGTACAGCATTTCCTCGTGTTCAAATCTGTCCGGCAGTTCCACCTCTTCGTTACCGTACGCTCCGGCAACAACTACCCGATCATCACATCGGGTGCACCGCAGGGCCATCACATAGCGGCCGTACTCCATTTCGGGGTGATACGACTGATAGTCCATTGCCTGCACAGAATCGTAGGCGCCTTCGTGCCTCAAGCTGCCCTCCACAGCGTCCAGTGAGCCACCGCATTCCATACGAGTACACGGCCAACCAGGTGCTTTGCCCTGCGAGTGATAGGTTCGGAATAGATGTTTTTTCATGCAACCGCCGCGTTTGGTGGTGTCTATATGCACCTACGCTGGGCATTCTCCCATGATCTGCTGTAAGCGACGGTTTCATATCCACTTCCACGTGCGTAATTTTGCCCCGTGGGCGGCATCACAATCGCTGGCCGAAGCTGCCTGCTTAGCTGCCTCGATACTTCGCCGAGAATATGGCGTGTGTTCGCCGTGAACTAGCTTGTTGCCGCCGATTCCGGGAAATCCAATCAATTCCGTACTTTCGAGTCTAACTAACTCCGCGCCAGTCTAAGTAATTCCGTTTCCCGACAATCTGCACCGCTGCGAATGTCGGTTGACGAGAAAATCGAATGAGTCTTGCCGATCCGTGTCGGACCTTCGATGCGGCACGAAGACAACGGCAACTTTCAAGTTGCACGAGCATTCGCTCGACCGCTACCTCAAGCTCCGGGCGCCTTACCGGTGTGCCCGCTATCGCCTTCGCGCCCCGTGGCGGGCGGCGTTTCAGCCCCGGTTCGTTCGCCGACGTGGAGCAACGCGGGTGCAAAGAAGCAGCCCACGACTGCGGACAGGATAATGAAAATCGAGGCTGCATCAACCAGCAGTCCGAAACGAATAAAAATAAAGAAGCAGCATAAAAGATTCAGCAGATGCAGCAAGACGCCCAGAATGGCGGAACCCTTGGGGACCGTTCTTATGAACACCGCAAACCGCGATTGCGTGCGGGGCGCGTACCAGATGATCAGTAGACCGAACGCCATGATGAAAGCGCTCTCTGCCCATTTCAGCCAGGCGGGCCGGCGCAGGAAACGTCCCTCGACAATAGTCTCTATCACCTGCGCTTGAATTTCGATACCCGGCACCAGTTCCCCCAACGCGGTCGTGCGCATGTCAGTCACGCCGGTGCCGGTCAGCCCGACCAGCACCAGTTTGTTCCGGAACCGTTCCGGATCGACTGTCCCCTGCAGGACGTCGCGTGCCGACACATAGCGATTCAGCGTCGACCGGATGGACGCGAAATGCAACCAGATGTCACCGCCCGGCTGCGTAGGCACCTGCACATCCGCGACACCCACCGCCTGCACGCCCGACGTGTCGGCATAGACGTCGATTGCCGATGAACCCGTGGCGAGGCGGAGCATTTCCATCGGCAGACTGGGGACCAGTTTCTCCCCCAAGCCCATGATGAGCGGAATATGCCGGACGACGCCTTGTTCCAGCGCCACGCTCAGCATCGCCTGCCCGTGAGCCGCCGCCTGCAATTCCGGCAGGCTGGCGAGCACATAGTCGAACCGTTGCACGCGGCCTAGCGGGTCGGCGCCATGCACGAGGATCGGAGCGCTTCGCAGATCGGTGCTGGCGGCGAAGGTGGGATGATCGAGTGCCGCAGCACCCAGTATGGTCGGCGCCGCGCGCAACGAACGGGCGAGAATGGCTTCGTGACTGGGAAGCGCCCGCAAGCCGGCGGCGAGAGCCGCAGCCGTTTTCGGCAGATTGCCGGCCACCTTGTCGGGAGAGGTCTGATCCGGCTCCGGCATGTAGATGTCGAGACCGATAGCCAGTGGTTTCAGTGCCGCAATGGCATCGATCAGGCTCGCGAGCCTGTTCCGCGGCCAGGGCCATTGACCGACGGTTGCAAGCGTCTCATCGTCAATCTCGACAATGGTCACGGGCTGGGCAGCCGGAATTCGCGGGAACCGACGTTGATACTGGTCGAACAGAAGTTGCCGGGCCGTTTTAAAGGAATCAGGAAGCGCCTCGTCAAGCGCGGGCACGAAGGCCGGACGTGCTATGTCGCCAGGCCATTCGCTGGACAGGTTGACGAGGCTCAGGCCGAACAACATCGCCAGTGCAACCGGACGCCCCTGGGCCGCCTTAAGCAGATTCCTGATCCTGGCTAGCCATAGGTCGTAGTAGCGTTTCATCAGGGGAAAGGCCGTTCACCGTCGATGACTGACGCGGATCATTGGATGGTAATGACGACGCGCCGGTTCATGTGGTTGGGAACGCCATCTGCGGTGTGGACCAGTGGCTCGCGCTTGCCCCGGGCAGCGGTCTCTATCTGTTGGGCGGGAATGCCTTGCTTGATCAGGAACGCCGCAACAGTCTGCGCTCGCCGCCTGGACAGGTTGTCGTCGAATTCCTGCGAGCCCGCCAGATCTGTGTGACCGACTACCACGAGCTGTGGCGCAGGCCAGGTAGCCAGGACCGCTTTTAGCTGTTTAACCGTGGCGAACGACTCCGGAGCCAGGTCGGTGGCAGAGTCGAAGAGAAAGAAAATCGTAAATGTCATGGGCCGCGGAGGCCGGGCCGCCAGTAGCTCGGCATATCGTGTCTCCACCACGGATTGGCTATCCATCGTTTTTTCGATGGCACCGCCCTGGGTGACATCGACCCCGGCGTAAGCCTTGTTGATTGTTTGCTCTCCCGTGGCGCTGTGGACGATGACGGCTCCGACCTTGCCCTCCGGATCTGGCAATAAAATAATCTTGTCCGGCGGCGTGCTGCACCCGGACAGGAAAGCCAGCGTGACGAATGCCGCTGCAACTGCCTGGCCGTGACGCCGGATGACGGCCTTCACCGGGCACGCTCCCCGTTCCCGCCAACCTCGATGATAAATGCGGTGCCGCGTACGCCCAGCGTGGTAGTCGGCGTGCTGAAACGGACGGCATCCGGATTCGCCTTTGCCAGCTTTCCGGAAATCACTGACAGGGAGCCGCGTTTGATCGTGGCGTCGAGCACCCCGTCATGGGTCGTGGTATTGAAGGCGAATTTGTTGAGGTCGAGGATGGAATTGGCGCCGGCCGAGAGCTGGGTATCGTCACGCAGCGTGATACCCACGGAGGATTCCGGGCCGGTCACTATCCGATCGCTACCGTAAACCTCGCTGCCGATGGCCGCGCCCGAACTTGCTCCCGCCCGCTCGATCTGCACCGTGCCCTTGAGGGTCTTGACGACGCCGGCAGCATCGGCGGCAAGTGCATCGGTGACGGCCATGCACCCGCAGGCAAGAATCAAGGCATATTTGATGGCTTGGAGACGCATCGGTGGCACCTGATTGCTTGAACGTGCTTGAACGTACCTATGCGCTGCTTTGCGCGAGGAAGCGTGGCTCCCCCATGTCGACCCGGTATGGCGGGGGATCATTCCCCCGGCTGCTCGTAAAGTTGGGGCTTATGAAGGACCTGCAGAAATACTGCTCGTGGAAATCAGGTGAAGACTTTGTGCGGTATCGAACAGAGTATGGCCTCCAAGCCAAATGACTCTGTGCGCTTGCGCGCATATTGCCACCAGACACTTCTTTGGAGTAGCCGGTTTGCGGCTGCCACTTCACCGCGCACCAGCGCTATCACCCTACTACGCTACAGGCCAGACAACAGGGAAAAGCGGGTGCTCCATCGTCGCGCCTTCTGGCAGCGTCTGCGCGAGACCCGGAAATTCCGGCGAAGTACGCCAACGTCGCGGCGCATGCCGAACATCGTCTCCAATAAAGCGAATCGAGAACGCGCGCCGCCGTGTCTGCCCACTCACACCGCCAGACGCATGCAGCGTCAGCATGTTGAAACACACCATATCCCCCGGTTCCAGCGCCCACCCAATGATCGGATACGCCCCCCGGTCAGCTTCAATATCCGGCAGGTCTGCCAGACTGCCCTCTGGAAACCACTTCGCCTGATTGTCCATGAACGTACGCGGCATCAGCCACGGCCCAAGATGCGACCCCGCAACAAACTCCAGCCTCGATTCCTGCGAGACAGGATCGACTGGAATCCACATGCTGACGTTATCGCGGCCGGTGATGTTGTAGTAAGGCTGGTCCTGATGCCAAGGCGTACGCTGCCGGGTATTCGGCTCCTTCACCAGCAGATGATCGTGGTAAAGCCGTATCGTCTCGCTCCCCAACAGCGCCGCGGCAACCGCGGGTGCCGCCGAATGAAAAATAAACTGGCGATACGCATCGTTCTCCTGCCAATTGCAGAAGTCTTCGAAGAACCAGCCCGGATCGTCGGGACGGCTGGCAACCTTCGCACGCGGACTAGGCGCTTGCAGATTGCTATCGATACCGCCACGCAGCAAGGCGACTTCTTCCTGCGTGAATATCTGGCGGATACAAACCGCGCCATCGCGGTGAAAGTCTTCCACCAATTGCGGCGTGACGGCCCGCTCAAGACGGGCGGTTACGGTCTCCAACATGTCTGACTCCCTACGAGAAAAAATGGGCTGAGTCCTGACGCTCAATCGCCGTAAATATCGAAATTGAAGTACTTTGCAGCCACCTTTTGATACACACCGTCCTGACGTATCGCGGCAATGGCCTGGTTGATCTGCGTTTCCATCGGCGTGTCGCCCTTTCGTATGCCAATGGCAACATCGCCCGCTACGCGGCTGTCCCCCACCGGCTTGCCCACCAGCGCGAAGCCCTTGCCTTGCGGCGTCTTCAGAAAGCCAAAGTCGGCTTGCACGGCGGCCTGAAATGCTGCATCGAGACGATTCGTCACGAGGTCCTGATAGATCAGATCCTGCGTCTGATACGACACCACCGTCACATTCTTCGGCGCCCACTCCGCATTCGCATAGCTCTCCTGTGTCGAGCCCTGCACAACTCCCACGCGTTTGCCCTGCAACGCCTGCGCGGTAGGTTGAAGATTCGAGCCCGCGCGCGCAATCAATGCCGAGCTGCTGCTGTAAAGACGGTGGCTGAAGTCAATCTGCTGACGCCGCGCCGGCGTAGCCGACATCGCGGAGAGTATGGCGTCGAACTTGCGCGCCTTGAGCGCCGGGATCATGCCGTCGAAGTTCTGCTCGACCCACACGCATTTCTGATGGAGCTGCGCGCAGATCGCGTTGCCCAGGTCGATATCGAAACCCGTGAACGTTCCATCGGGCGCCTTCGACTCGAACGGCGGATAGCTGGGATCAACGCCGAAGCGAATAGCCTCTTTATCCTGTGCGAGAACAGCAAGGGGCAACATCGCCAGTGCGCAAAAGGCTGAAAGCGTTACGTGTTTCATGGAGTTCCCCGTCGGTGTTGAATCAATTTGAGCGGTCGGTGATCCGGCTTGCGTTCTATGCGATGTCGAGCGGTGCAGCGTTGCGCGAGACGATCATCCCCCGCAGCGCGAACACGAATGTGCCACACGGATGCTTCGCCAACACCGGATACCCGTGGGGGCGATGACGCGACTGGATCAGTTCGGCGCGGCTGGCGAGCATGTCGATGGAAGCAGTCATTCTCGTAAGTCCGTGATGAGCGTTGGAACTTGATCGGGTGACGCTACCGTAGCGCGACAGAAAACGGGACGGGAGAGCTAGAATCGTGAACATGGCAACCAGAGGTGAACACCCCGCGCAAACCCGTCTTTTATCATTGAGGCCGTATGAAACTTCATCAAATCCGCACGCTTATCGCCATTGCCGAAGCAGGCGGGGTGCGCGGTGCGGCGCGCGTTTTGAAAGCCTCCCCGGCGGCTATCACCAAGAGCCTGCGCCAACTTGAGGAAACGGTGCAGATGTCGCTGGTGGTGCGCACGTCGTCAGGCGTCACGCTCACGGAGAGCGGCCAGGCGCTCCTCGTTCACGCCCGATTGATCTACGGACAGATGACCCGCGCCCAGGAAGCCATGAACGCCCTGCGGGGCGCCACGCAGGGCAAGCTCACCGTAGCGGTCACCCCGTGGATCGCCATGACGTTCCTGGCGGACACGGTCACGCGCTTTTGCGAGCGCATGCCCGATATCCGCCTGGAATTCTTCGAGGGATTGTTGTCGATCGCCAATCCGCGCCTGCGCGACGGCAGCCTCGACTTCTTTATCGGCCGGCCGGAGCCTGGGGCGTTCGGTGTTGAATTTCAGTATCGGCCACTGTTTTCGTCGACTTGCGCGCTCGTCGCTCGCGAGGGACATCCGCGAGCGAATTGCCATTCATTGGCGGATCTCAGCGATCTGGACTGGGTGTTGACGTGGGATCCGTTGAGCGAAAATGCGCTTGTCGATAACATGTTCACCCGATACAACGTACCCGTGCCGCGAAAGATTCATCTGACGCATTCTCTTTCGATTGCCATTGCGTTGCTCAAAAAGACCGACATGGTCAGCGTATTTCCGTGGCCGCTCGTCGAGGTCAGCGCGGCCAAGGAAGGCCTGTGCGCCATTCCGTTGCGCGAGCAACTGGACGACGCAATGGTCAGCGTCATCTCGCGCAGCGGTCATCCCGCGAGCGCCGCAGCCGAGTGCTTTATAGAATGCATGATCGAAACGATTCGCGAGGGATGCGAATCGAGTTTGCCGGAAACACGCCACGTGCTGCAGTCAGTCGAACTGTTGATCTGATGGCGTGCCGGCAATTTGCGAATGGTTTGCAGGTCGACTGTCCGCTTCGGCCGGCCATTCGCAGACGCAACCAACGTCACGCAAAAAACGGCGCGCACCGTTAAGTGCGCGCCGTTGGTTCGGACGTGTCATGCCCGGCGGCAAACCGGGCAGCTCACATCAGAATATGTTGCGAAGACCGATTGCAACGCCGGTCTGGTTGTTGCGTCCCGGAAAGTCTGCTTGCGCCGCGCCGGTGCCACGGATGAAGTCGACCGTGCCATACACTTCTGTCCGCTTGGACAGCGAGTATTCGGCAAGCAGCACGCCTGAGTAGCGCACGCCGCGGCTAAGCGTGGTTCCGTCCGCGTCCAGCGCATTGCGTGAGTGGTCGTAGTAGGCCGCCGCGGTCAGCAGCAACGGCGGGGTGACCTGCCACGTGGCGCCTGTGTAGAAGCCATCGTCAATGCGGTTGGTATTCGTCACGGGCGCCGCGAAGTTGGCCGCCGGCGAGTTTGCAGCCGACATGAAGATGTCGACCATGCCGGTGTTGTCCTGCGAATGCAGCCAGCCCGCAAAGGTCTTGACCGTGCTGAATGCATAGACCGCGCTCACGTTGACAACATTGAACTTGTTGTTGTGTATGTCGCTGTTCTGCTGGAAGCCCGCATCCAGCGACAAGCCGCTGTAGGTGTACGAAGCAGTCACGCCGTACATGTTGCTCGCGCCAGTGCTGCCGGCCACGTTGCCGAAGCCGTACATGGCTTCAACATTCAGGCCGCCGAACTGGCCGTTGTACTTGACGGAGTTGTTCTGGCGCAGGCCGTAGCCGAGTGCGCCGGGCAACCAGCCGTCCTGATCGTAGTTACCCACGGTCAACGGGTCGTAGACGTTCCCTAACTGATCGAACAGCGGCGTGTTCTGGCGACCCACGGTGACGGTGCCATACTGGTTACTCGATAGCCCGACATAAGCCATCCGGTTGAAGAGCGTATTCGCGCTCGCAAACTGGCCGTTCCAGAGGTTGAAGCCGTCCTCCAGCCGGAATACCGCGGACAAACCACCGCCCAGATCCTCAGATCCCTTCAAGCCCCAACGACTGCCGGTGATCGGGCCGACGCCCATCGCTACCTGGCTGTTGTTGTTTGCATCGGCGTTGGTGAGATAGCGGACGCTTGTGTCGACGATGCCATATAGCGTGACCGAGCTTTGCGCGAAAGCGGACTGAGCAGCGATGGCGAGCAGCGCGCCGCCGATTGCACCGATTGCGCTGGTAGTTTTCTTCACAGAGTGTCTCCCCTATTGATTTGTTGGGCCAACTGACGGTATATGTGACGCCAGCAGTTCATGCGCGATTTTTGATCGCAAGCGCGATAATATTTCCTTCAAATTAAATCGGGATCTGTTTTCGAATGTTGTGTCTCCCGTTCACAACATCCGATTGACTTTTACTGGAACGCTCTTGAATACCGTTTCGTCCTGCAGCCATGGAATCACCCATAGGCATCTGACGCATCGCAGCACCAATTGACATTGATCTCAAAGCTACTGTTTCCGGTCGCCGTTAAAATGCGCTGTTAGCGCACGGACTTGCGTCGTGCGCCCGAATCTTTATGAGGTTGTCTGCGCGGTCGCGATGCAACTCAATATATGAAACACATGTCGACAAGACCGCCGGCTTGCATCAAGGTCCCCCGAAAGACGGGTCAGTCGACAATCAGTTTTAATCCGACAGGCAGTGACTCTCCGAACACGCGCCCGGTGTCCGCGTTATCGAGCATCACGACTTCGCGAACCATATTGACCCACGCCGGCGGTGCGTTCGCGGCTTCGAGTCGCCGCACGACAGTCTCGCGGACCGGCTCCGCCAGATCCCTTGAACGGTCGCCCGTCATACGCGCGATTTGCGCGGCGGCAAACACGGCGGGCTCAACCTTTCTCCAGTCCAGCGCGAGGATTGCGTCCAGCCATCGGGTCACCACGTCCGCCGGCACGACACCATGCGCGCTGCCATAGAACGGCCGGCGTGCACCGATGCGTCCAATTGCCCACCAGCCCTGGTGATTTTCCGAGGGCCGCTGAAGCCGGACCAGAAGCTCTTCCGCAATTTCAATCTTGCGATCAACGGGGATGCGTTCAAGCGACGCGGAAAGACGAAGCATGTCCGCATGGCCGACCTTCGCAGGATCGAAGGGCAGCTTGTGCCGCTTCGTGCCCGCAGCAGCCTGAAGCCAGGCCATTGCATCGAGCACCTGAAGCTGTGCATCCTCACGCAGGCCACCTGCCGCGCGACGCCATAACGTCCACCATTCGGACCACACCTGGCCCTCGTTGACGTACTGGATGCCGTCATCGAACAGCGACCAAAGCTGTTCGATGCGCCATTCATCGAGCGGATAGCCAAATCCCGGCCGCACGCAGTATCCCGCCAGATTCAACCATAGGCGCTCATGATCTGCGGAACGACGCCGCCGGCTAGCGCGCTCCCAGAGCGCCCCGAACAGTTCGCGAAGCAGTGCGCTATCCCAACTCTGACGCGGCCCCAGTAGCTGTTCTAGTCCTGCACGCAGACGCTTCACTTCCTTGGGATCGACATTCGCCGAGCGAGCGCCGAACGTGCGGTCGATGAGTTCAATCGCTTTGTCGAGTGACGGATTTCGACTAGCCGCGGAGATGTCGTGTTCAGCATCGTCACGGCGCAACTGGAACTCGAGCAGCCATCGTTGCGAAGCGTCATCGGTTGCGATGCAGTGCATCTCCAGCCGGCCGAGTTCCGTCAGCGACGTCGTGAGTCTGACCCGTCGCTCGCGAGGTCCGCTTGCGTCCTGCTGCTGCACCACCGTTGCGACCGGCGGCAAGCGGACGAAGTCGCCCGTCGTGAGGTCGACAAGGTCGCCTGGCTTCCAAGCCGTGTCGGCGACGGTGGAAACCAGATGGAAGCGCACCGGTGCCCCAAGCCGCAGTGCAAACACACGATCCTCGAGATGGACCTCGTGGCCTTCTTCGGTTCCGCGTGACAACAGGCACACGCCTCGCAATGCCTGCGCGTTGTCCTGCGCGTCGTTATCAAGGACGAGGAAGTAGCTGCGTGGCGAGCCGCCGCCAATACGCGGCGCGTGTCCCGCGCGGGCCAGGCCGTAAGCGACCGCGCCACGCGCGACAGCAACGTCGGGATGGTCGTTTTGCAACACATGCAGAGGCTGCCCGCGCCACGTACCCAGCGCGCTCGCCAGACGCCCGGAGAGCGCTTCAGCCCGGAAGACGCCACCATTGAGCAGCAAGGTATCGGGCATCGACGTTTGCACAGTATCCGATGCACCCAATGCATCGCGCGACTGCGCGTCGAGTCTTTTCAGAAACGCTGCGATGTGCCGCGTGATCGCCGCATCGGCCGCGTAGGGCAAGCCGAACTCGACGAGCGCGGCCCGCGACCGGCGGGGCAGTTCGTCCAGGCTGCCCATCGGAAAGAACCCTTCCACGATGATCTGCTCGACTTCCTGCCGGCTCAGCTCCGTCGTGCGTGCGCCGCCGACAAGCCGGGCCCCCGCACTAAGCAGCGTGATTGCGACGGAGTCGGGCGGCTGTGCGCCAAGCAATTGCTCCTTCGCGGCGCGGCATCGTTCGACGAGCTGGGACAGGCTCGCCGCCGACAGCCGCGTTTGCTCCTTGGCCAAACGCGTCTCGACCAGATGCGCGAGCGCAAGATCCATGTTGTCGCCGCCGAGCATCAAATGATTGCCGACGCCAATGCGAGTCAGTTGCGGCTCGCCGTCCTCAAAATGCACCTTGATGAGCGTGAGGTCTGTCGTGCCGCCGCCCACATCGCAGACCAGCACGAGGCGCGTCTGCGCGAGTTCGGCGCCAAGCGTCGCGCGATGATGAAACAGCCAGTCGTAAAAAGCAGCCTGAGGCTCTTCGAGCAGGCGCAGAGCGGGCAGTTTCGCAATACGCGCGGCCTCAAGCGTGAGCGCGCGCGCGCCGTCATCGAACGATGCGGGAACGGTTAGCACTACGTCCTGATCTTCGAGCAACGCGTGCGGAAAACGGCGGTTCCACGCGGCACGCACGTGAGCCAGATAGCTGGCGCTCGCGGTCACCGGCGAGACCTTGCCGGCTTCATCGTCCGCGCCCCACGGCAGAATCGGTGCAAGACGGTCGACCGACGCATGCGAGAGCCAACTTTTCGCGCTGGTCACGAGGCGTCCCGGCACCTGCGCGCCGAGCGTGCGAGCCAGATGTCCAATCACGGCCGGCTGCGTATCGTGCTTGTTGGCTCCGCTCCACGGTAATTGCAGATCGCCAGGCGCAAGCTCGCCCGGCGCCGGGTGATAGCGCACGGACGGCAACAGCTCGCGCGCGCCGACCTCGCCAAGACCCACAAGCTGATCGATATCGAAGATGCTGATTTCGTCAGACCCCGCCTCGACGTACGCAACGACCGTATTGCTCGTGCCGAGATCGATGCCGACGATGGTTCGCTTCATCGCGCTCAGGCGTTCGCGCTGCCGCGCACATCGAATTCGACTTTCCAGCGCTCGTTCGTGCCGCGCGGCACGGCTTCGAGTTCCAGTGTGCCGGCTTCAGTGATCCGTGCATGCAGCTTCACCGGCACGACTTCGCCGGGCGTACGTCCTTCGGGCGGCAGCGTAGCGTGGATTTCCTCCAGCTCCTGCAACTCGTCGGGCGACCAGTAGTCGAGCATCGTGCCGACCTGATCTTGCCGGCGTACCGACGAACCGAAGAAGCGGAAGTGCACGGGCTCCCCGACCACGAGGCCGAATTCCTGAGCCGGCAAGGCCGCGTCCGTGCCTTCTTCCATACCGAAGGGCGCGAGGCACAATGCCTGGACAGGTGGCTCCATACCGGGCACGGCCGGCATGGCTGACTCGATCGCAATATAGTAAGCGCGCGCCGTGCCGCCACGAATGCGCACGCCCTTGCCGCGTTTCACGTAGCCGTAGTACGCCGCGCCGCGCGCGACCGCGAGGTCGAGATCGGCGCCGCCCAAAAGGCGTGCTGGCGCCGCGCCTTCGGCTGCGAGCCAGCCGTTAAGGCCATCGAGAATGCGTTCGACGAGCAGCGTCGACTTGAACACGCCGCCGTTGAACAAGACCGCCGTGGGATGCAGGAAGCTCGCGTTCTCGACCGGCACGTGCTGCAGTCCGTCGAGATCGGCGAGCGCTGCGACCTGTCGGCCGAGGAATGCAGCGAGATGCCGCGTAATGCCCGCATCCTGCGCATACGGGAGGCCGAGCTGCGTCAGGCCGCCTCGTGCTCGGGTCACCGGCCGCGCCGATGCATCGACTTGTGGGAAGAAGCCATCGAGAATCGTCTGCGTGAGCTCGGCTCGGGTCAGTTCGGTGCGGATCGAGCCGCCAATGAGTTTCGATCCACGGCTCGGCACGATCAGCGGCACGGTATCTGTACTGCGGTCGGTTAACAGCGTTTCCTTGGCTGCCCGGCACGCATAGGTGAGCGCGCGCAACTGCCACGGATCGGCCTGCGTTCCCTGGGCAGCCAGCTTGCGCGCAACCCCATGCGCCAGCGCCAGATCCATGTTGTCGCCGCCCAGCAGGATGTGTTCGCCAACCGCGACACGATGCAACTCAAGATTGCCCTCACGTTCGATAACCGCGATCAACGACAGGTCGGTCGTGCCGCCGCCCACGTCCACGACCAGGATGATGTCGCCGACCTTCACTTGCTTGCGCCAGGCGCCGTCGCTTTTCTGGATCCAGCTATAGAGCGCTGCTTGCGGTTCTTCCAGCAGCGTCATGCGGGCGTAGCCAGCCGCTTGCGCTGCCTCGGCGGTCAATTCCCTCGCGGCCGGATCGAAGGAAGCGGGAATGGTGACCGTGATTTCCTGTTCGCTGAACGGTGCATCGGGATGCGCGTAGTCCCATGCTTCACGCAAATGCGTGAGATAGCGAACCGAGCTTTCAAGCGGTGAGACACGCGTGACTTCAGGCGGCGCGTCGCTTGGCAGGATCGCCGCGCGACGGTCCACGCCCGAATGACCGAGCCAGCTCTTGGCGCTCGACACCAAACGAATCGGCGTCCCTGCGCCTCGGCTGCGTGCCATTTCACCGACTGCGAAGTCGCGTTCGGCGGTCCACGGCAAGGCCAGGTCACCCGGCGCCAGTTCGCTCGGATGCGGCAGGTAGAGAAACGAGGGCAGCAGGTCCGGTGATTCGATGGCCCCCGGTGCGGTGAGCTGCGTGATCGGCAGCACGCCCTGACTGGTTCTCTCGCCGTCACTGGCGGAGAGGTCGACATACGAGAGGGCACAATGGGTAGTGCCCAGATCGATGCCGATCGAATAGCGCGCCTCCGTCATAGTTCCACCTCGGCCTGTGCGATCACGGTTGCGTCGTGGGTCTTTGTCAACATCGGGAGCCGGACATCTTCTACTCGCCAGCCGCGGTGACTGAGGTTGCCGCTGAACGGCGGCTTGCCGACCACGTTGCCTGTCAGCCTGATTGCAGTTGCGTCGAAGCCATCGGCGAGCGTCACGCGGCTGCCTTCGGCCTCTTCGCGCACCGGACGAATCGTGAAATGCTCGCGCAGCGTCGCGCGGCAACCGTCGTGCACAAGCCTCGCGGCGGCGCCGATGTCCGCATCGGAATAACCTGCAATGTCCTCTTCGACAAAGTCAACAAAGCGCGCGCCGCGCTGGAGAAGTCCGAGAAGCTGAAGCGCTGCGTCCGGGCTTGCCGCCTTGATCGTGGGAGCGGCCGCTGCTGCGGGTTGGGGCGCGGTGACTGGCGCCGCCACTACTGCCCCGTCGCGCAGCCGACGCACTTGGGCTGCGAATTCGCGGTCACCCAGGACAGCGAAAAATGTTCCGACGGCTAGGGAAAGTCTGCCGAAGAAAGACAGGTTTGATTCGGTCATACAAAATTGCTCCTGTAGGCTCGCTTGAACAACGAGCTATCCTGCCGGCCGCTGGACAAGGCGTATTGAAAGCCTTGAAGGGCGAACGCCGGCATTTAATTCGTCAGCCCGATGGGGGCTAAAACCCGTATTTTGCCTTGATGTGGCCGAGAGCCGTTCAATATGCGAATGGTGGCCGTCTATTGTCGCCATTGCGACGCGCCGCATGAAGGGCCATACGGGGTTGGGATTTGGTGCATGCGTAAGGCCGGCAGGGCGCGGTTTCGGTCGCTGGAAACGAACGATCGACTGATGCCCGGTTTGGCGGCTAGTCGCCTTCGAAATCATCGGCCGCCTTACGATTCCGGCGCTCTTCGTTGGCACGGCGAGCGCGCACGCGCTGGCGCCACAGGACGGTAATGACCTCCCCCGTGGTCGCGCCAGCGGGGATTTCGTTGCGGATGAGATTCGGCACCATCGGCAGGCCAAGCCGCTGCCTTCGCAGAGCCCGGGCTATGGCCGTGCGGCACTCCTGCCCGTGGCAATCCCATTCGTCACGCATTTTTCTGCAGTAACGGCACTCGTTCATGGCAAATAGTTTAACTGTAAACCCTGATGGCCGGGACCGTCAGGAGTTGCAGACGGTCAGGGCCATCACGTGCCAGGCCTTCGCATACAAAGATTTACCGCGGATCGACAGACACGTATTCGCGTCGGCGACTCCCCGTCATGCCGGGGAAATCCGGGTTAGCGTTAGTTAAAGTATTGACTCCCGTTGCCGATATTCAATCTAAGCACTGCCCCCGTTCAATTCGCCTTGTCTTTGCGACTTTCCGCTTCAGAGCCGCCACCATGGTTATGCCATTGGCTCTTTCGCGATGCAGGTTCCAACGGTTAGCTTTCAGGTGCGTCCAAAGTGCCCATTGACGCCGGGTCGTTCCATCCCGCAACCAAAAAGTAAACCTCAAGTGCGACGAATTGAGCTTGCCTCCCTTCTATCTGTCCTGCTCAGCGTCATTCTCATGTCGTTGTATGGTTGTCACCAGCAAGACCACACCTCTTCGAACCCGACCGTGCCGCCCCGGACCACCATCACTGCGCTGATATGGGCTCCAGATTGGCCAGAAGAAATGCTTCAGATTGCCGCCGAGTTCAGCAAGCTCAATCCGGACATACGCGTGAATGTGCAGTTCATGATTGGCAATTCAGTCGAAGAAAATATCAAGCCCCGGATCGCCTCCGGTAACTTGCCGGATCTGGTCAGTGTCAACCCTAACGCCTATGCGGCTGAATTGGCCGATCAAGGCATCCTGGCGGACGTCGGCGAAACGTCAGCATGGAACAACATGCTCGACCCTCTCAAGGGAGACTGGACGAGTCGCCAATCCAGAAAGTTTGGAATCTCCGGCGGAGTGGCGACGACGCTGATTTATTACAACCAGGACATGTTCGCGAAGGCCGGGATCACGGAACTGCCGACCAATTTCCGCGAATTCCTGATGGTTTGCGATAAGCTCAAACGTGCGGGTTTTACACCTATCATGTGGAACGGCGGCTTCCCGAACATGCTCGGCAACGGTCCCTTCAGTTTCGGCTTTGCCAACAATGTGGTGGCACGCGACCCGGATTGGAAGATGAAAATCTCTGACGGCACGCTCGATTTGAACACGCCTCAGGTAGCCGATATCTTTGCGAAGATTCTGCTGATTGCAGACCGCGGATACGTACAAGAGGGGTTCATGGCGACGGACTACGATGAAGGCATACGTCTGTTCAAGGAAGGCAAGGTTGCGATGGCTTTCCACGGCAGTTGGGCAGCCGGCCTTTTGTTGCGCGGCAACCCCTTCGAGGTTGGCGTGTTTATTCCCCCCTGGAACGCGCCTGGCAAGCGGGTGGTGCCTGTGATTGGCAGTGAAACCGGGTTTGCGGTGTGTGAGACGCCCAACAAAGTCGCCGCCACTCGCTTTCTGGAATTCATCACCGGGAAGGGATTCTCCATTCTCCAAAGAAAACGTCAGAACATTCCGCCATTCAAGCAAGTCGACGAAACAATGGTGAGCAATCCAAAGATTGCCGACTACACGAATAGGGTCAGCCATTTTTCCGTGACCGCCAGCCCGTACTATTCTGTCCTACCCTCCAACTCGATCGAGCGGTTGCATCAGTTGATGCAGGATGTGTTGTTCAAGAAGATCACGCCCAGGCAGGCGGCAAAACTCCTGGACGAATCTGTCAAGAACGAAGCAAAGATGCACTACAAATGAGCTCAATCATCGGTTCGCTGCGAAGCGTTTTCGAATACCTCTCCCTGGATCTGCTGCGCCGGGTCGAAATTCGCTACCGGCTAATCACCGCATTCATTTTGCTCTCGCTGCTGCCCATACTTCTTTCGGGATACTTATCGTATGTCGAGTCGAGTGCGGCGATTAGGGAGAAGGCAGAGATATTTTCGAAAGAGGTGGTCAGGCAGCTATCCAAGAACGTCTTGTTGCGGATGGAGCAGATCGAGACGGAAAGCAGCTTCCTTGTGCTCTCCGATCGGGTTCAAGGTGCGTTGACAAGGGTCGCAAACGGCAGCGCAAAAGAGCAGAGCGAGGCTCGCCGGGATATGACCCGGCTACTCCTGGAGCACTACGGATCGATTGATTTCATCAACCAGAAATACCTGCTCGACAAGAACAACCGCATCATGGACACCCAGGCGTTCGCGCAACTGACCCAGGGTGTGACGCATTTGGTCAAGCAGGCGCCCGATCATAATGGACACCCCTATTGGGGCAGTTACGACAACGGTGTTGGGCAACAAAACCTGGGGATGGTGCGGGCTATCATTGGCAAGAGCAACAATCGGCAGATCGGCAATCTGGTTCTGGTCGTTCGCCCCGAATATTTCTCGACAATTTTTAATGACGTCGCCTTGGGGAGTGGAACGGAAATCTACGTTCTCGATGCCAGCAGCAACAAGCTGATTGTCCGTGCCGACGACACATCCGCGACTACCAGTGAGACGGCTGAACCTGGCCTGATCGATCAAATCGCGCATAACGAACCCTATGGCCAGCCGAGTGGTTTCGTCGCCTTCGAGGGCAAGCGCCGCGCGCGCTACTTTGCCGCGTACTCAAGGATTCCCGGCACGACCTGGTTTGTGGTCAGCACAATTCCCGAAACAAAGCTGACGGCACAGGCACAGTCGGTGCGCGACCAGATCGTGCTGGTCGGCATCTCGGGCTTCTTGCTTTCGATCTTCCTCGCCTACTTTATCTCCCACAGCATTTCGGCACCGCTTAAGGAACTGGTGCGAAAGATGCACGATACAGGCAACGATGCGGGAGCCCAGGCTGAAGAAGACGCACAGGCGCTCACCGATGCCGACAGTCAAGATGAGTTAGGCAGACTGGCGCAGCGGTTTGAAAGAATGCGCGAGGCAATCAAGCAGAAGATCCAGAAGATCAACGAGATCAACTCCTCCCTTGAACAGACCGTCATCGAGCGAACGGCGGAACTCGTTACCAAGGAGCACGAGTCGCGCACGTTGATCGAGAATTCGCCTGACACGATTACCCGCTACGACCGGGACCTCCACCGCATTTATGCCAATCCCGCGTTCTGTACCTCGGCGGGGTGCAGCCTCGGCGAAGCGCTCGGCAAGCGCCCTTCAGAAAACCCCGGCGGCGCTAATGCGCTGATCTACGAGATGAAGATTCTAGACGTCATTTCAAGCGGGGAAAGTTCGCAGTTCGAACTGAAATGGGTCAGTCGCGACGGACAGGAACAGTGCACCCATATCCGCCTGACTCCGGAGATTGACCGGTCAGGCAAGGTGAGTTCCGTGCTGGCCGTTGGTCGCGATTTATCGGACCGGATGGCATTCGAGGCAACGATCTGGAAACAGGCCAATTTTGATGCGCTGACCCACCTTCCGAACCGTCAGATGTTTCATGACCGTCTCGACCATGAAGCCAGAATGGCGCGTCGCTCCGGAAAACGTATGGCCTTGATGCTGATCGACCTGGATCGATTCAAAGAGGTCAATGACTCCCTGGGACACGACACCGGGGACATCCTGCTGATCGAGGCGGCCAGACGCATCACGTCGAGCGTGCGCGAATCGGACACTGTTGCTCGTCTCGGCGGTGACGAATTTACTGTCATCCTGCCCAACCTGGACGACATCGAAAGCATTGACCGGATCGCAAAGACTATCATCGACAAGCTGGCCGAACCCTTCAAGCTCGGCCCGGACGAGGCTTTCATATCGGCCAGCGTCGGCATCACGCTTTACCCCGACGACACCAGCGAACTCGATGTCCTTTTCAAGAATGCTGACCAGGCCATGTATGCGGCCAAAAACGCCGGGCGCAATCGTTTCAGCTACTTCACGCCCGACTTGCAAGTGGCGGCAGAAAAGCGCCGGCGTCTCATGAGTGATCTACGCGCCGCCCTGCCCGGCGAGCAGTTCCAGATCTATTACCAGCCCATCGTCGATCTGGCGACTGGGGAAGTCTACAAAGCCGAGGCACTGATCCGCTGGCTGCACCCTGAACGCGGCACGATCAGCCCGCTGGATTTCATTCCATTGGCCGAAGACACCGGACTCATCGTTCCGGTCGGAGACTGGATGTTTAAACAGGCTGTGCAGCAGGCCCGGCAATGGCGCAGCCGATTCCATCCGTCTTTCCAGATCAGCGTCAACGTGTCACCGGTGCAGATTCGTCAAGACAGCCTCCTGTGTACCCAATGGCCCGACTATCTGAATCAGGAAGGGATGCCGGGGCAGAGTGTTGCGATTGAAATAACCGAGGGGCTGTTACTGCATGCCGAATCGAAGATCGACGAGAAGCTGCTGACCTTCCGCGATGCGGGGATCCGGATCTCGATCGACGACTTCGGGACGGGTTACTCGTCGCTGGCATATCTCAGGCGCTTCGATATCGATTACCTCAAGATCGATCGTTCATTCGTGCAGAACCTCGCGTTTGATGGAGACAATCAGGCGCTTTGCGAGGCGATGGTCGTACTCGCTCACAAACTGGGATTGAAAGTCATTGCGGAAGGGGTGGAGACGACAGAGCAACGGGATTTCCTCTTCGCCGTGGGTTGTGATTTTGCCCAAGGTTTTTTATATTCCGAGCCCGTTCCACCTGATCAATTTGAGGCGTTGGTATGGCCGGCTCTCACGGAGAGGCCTACCCATCATACGGCTGCTGCGAGCAGCATAGCCGACGCATGAAACACACGTGCCCGGCAACAATCGATAAAGAATCGCCCCCCGCCGGGCACGCCTGACGTTCCGTTGCAAAGCGTCAGTTACAACCTGCCATCACGACAAATGATGCACCTCTTGCAAGCCGAATACCGGCGTTGGAATCCCCTCCATCCGCGCCTTGAGTTGCAGCGATAAATACTGCGAGTAGTGGCGCGATTGATGCAGGTTACCGCCATGGAACCACAACGCCTGCTGCTGCGTAGGTTTCCACATGTTGCGCTGCTCGCCTTCCCACGGCCCCGGGTCCTTGGTCGTATTCGATCCCAGTCCCCACACCTTGCCCACCTTGTCCGCCACCTCACGCGATATAAGATCCGCGGCCCAGCCGTTCATCGACCCATAACCGGTCGCGTACACGACCAGATCCGCTTCCAGTTCGCTGCCGTCGCTGAGCACGACCGAATGCTCTTTCAACTCGACTACATCCACGCCGCTCTTCAGCTTGATCTTGCCGTCCGCGACGAGGTCCGCCGCGCCCACATCAATGTAATAGCCCGATCCGCGCCGCAGATATTTCATGAAGAGGCCTGAGCCGTCATCGCCGAAATCAAGCATGAAACCGCGTTTCTCCAGCCGGTCATAAAACTCGGCATCACGCTCCTTGATCGCGTTGTACACCGGGATCTGGAACTCGTGCAGGATCTTGTATGGAATCGATGCAAACGTCAGGTCGGCCTTCATCGTGGTCATGCCCGCCGCCACTGCGCGCTCGGAGTAAAGATCGCCCAGCGCCAGGTCCATCAGCGTGTTCGACTTGACTATGTGCGTGGACGAACGCTGAACCATGGTCACATCCACGCCCGCTTCCCACAGCGCCCCGCAAATATCGTGCGAAGAATTATTCGCGCCAATCACCACGACCTTCTTGCCCTTGTAAGCATCCGGTCCCGGATGTTTCGACGAATGATGCTGCTCGCCCTTGAACACATCCATGCCCTTGAACTTCGGCAGATTCGGTTTGCCCGACATGCCGGTGGCGAGCACGAGTTGCTTCGGCCGCAGCGTCAGTTTTTCGCCGTCGCGCTCGACTTCCACGATCCATTCGCCGGCGGCTTCGTCGTATCGGGCAGATGTACAGGTCGTCGATCCCCAGTAGTTCAGCTCCATCACCTTTGTGTACATCTCCAGCCAGTCGCCTATCTTGTCCTTCGGCGAAAACACCGGCCAGTTGTCCGGGAAAGGCAGATACGGCATATGGTCGTACCAGACCGGATCATGCAGGCACAGCGTTTTATAACGAGCACGCCAGGCGTCCCCGGGGCGCTCGTTCTTATCGATAATGATCGCCGGCACACCCAGTTGCCGCAGCCGCGCTCCCAACGCAATGCCACCCTGCCCGCCGCCGACGATCAGGCAATACGGCTGCTTCTCATAACCCAGCGTCTCCAGTTCAGCCTCGCGATTCTCCTTCCAGCTGGTGCGGTCCGTACGCGCGCCGTGTTCAGCGCCCATCGACCGCCTGAACCCTTTCGGTTCTTCGTGGCCTTTGAGTTCAGTCATGGTCGTGAGCAACGTCCAGATCTGCCCGTCCTTCACGCGGATAAAACCCGTGCCGCGCGCGACTCCCGTCTCGAACGTGATCCACGCTTGCGTCACGCCGTCCGCTTCGGTCGCCGTTTCGTTATCGGCAATCTTCAGCTTTGATGGCTTGACCGTGTTCAACTGCGAATCGAGCATCGCGGCAATCTGCTCGCGGCCTTCCATCGTCTTGATGTTCCAGGTGAACGCGACAAGGTCGCGCCAATAACCATCGGGCTGGAATAGCGCAATGGCCGCCGCGGTGTCGCCGCTTTTTAACGCGGCTTCGAATGTCTCCAGGATGTTGCTGATGGTTTGATTCGGATTCTGTTCAGACATGGTCGCTCCTCCATGAGATACGGATCACTAAGTATCGGTTAAGAAAGACGGGTCTGTGCCCGCTAAAATGAAAGCGCTTATCTACTGCTAACGCCTGTGCGGCGCCACTATTCCAAACTTCGCTATCCGCCGATACAACGTCGCCCGCGATAAACCCAGCGCCTGCGCCGCCATGACGGGCCGCCACTTTGCATCGGTCATCGCAGCAAGTATGCGGGCGCGTTCCAGTGTTTCGCTTTCAGACAACGCGGGTTGCGTTACCGGTTTAGCGGCTTCGCGGGGTGTAGGCACCGGGCTTCTGGAAGCGCGTAGAACAGGCGGCCTCACACGCGCATGCAGCGGTGATCCCGAGCCCGCCAACCTGAACGAGATGAGATCGCGTCCGGGGCGTGCATCGAGCAGGCGTTCGGCGCGGATATCGAAGAGTTCGGAGACGTGGCGCGGCAACTGATCCAGCGCCGGCACACATTCCTTCGCGCGCCGGTTAGCGGCGATCGCGTAGCCGCGTACATCGAAGGCGATGAGTATTTCCGGCTGCGCCTCAACGTAATGCCGGCTGCGGTGCGCGAGCAACACCCAGCAATGCGTGGTCGCGTTAAGGAAGAAACCGTCCTCGATCAACAGCGCACTTTGCCGCACGATATGGTTGACCAGCCGCTGACTCTCGCGCTCTTCGGGCGAGCGCACCGCCGACGCATCCAGCACGCCGATCAACTCGCCTTGCACGCCGAAGATAGGCGATGCGCTACAGGTCAGCGTGGTGAACGCCGCGCGAAAATGGTCGGTCTTGTGGACGGTGATCGCCTCGGCGTCGAGCAACACCGACGCAACGCCGCATGTCCCCTCTTCACGCTCGGACCAGCACGAACCGGGATACAGACCCGCGCGCTTGAATTCGTGGCGGCGATCACGATCCACCCGGTAGTCGATGGTCACGCCCGCTGCATCGGTCAGCATCACGCAGTAGTCGGCTTCGCGCACCGTTTCATGCAGTCGCGAAAGACATTGGCCCGATGCCCGCAGCACGGTTTCTTCACGTTGTTGAATGTCGCGCAATTCGGGAACGGTCAGGATGCGCGGACCAACAGTCGCCCCCGGATCGAGATGATATTGCTCCAGCGATCGCCGGTACGATGACGCCAGCCGCGACGCATCGGCACCCGGGCTGATCATGCGGCCTTCTATCACGTTGCGCACGCGATCGATGTGTCTGGTCTGCGAAACATACGGCATGAAGAGCCTCCGGCGGATTCGGTGCGCTCGCGTCATTCACGACACGCTGCAACCCGAAAACTTAAACGCATGATGACGTTTTAGCATGCGTATTCGGGGAGATCACACCGCAGTGCACCATCGAGGTTGATGAGACATTTGTCTCAATCGACGGCGACGTTATCGACGTCGCGTTTCGTCGAGCGCAGCCATCTTCCGGTAGAGCGTGTTACGCGATACGCCAAGCATTCGCGCCGCCGCCGAGACGTTACCGGCGTGTGTCTCAAGCGCTGCCGCGACGGCCGACAACGCGAGATCGTCCAGGCGCGCGCTGTCCTTCACCGGCCTCGACAATGTCCTGGTGTCGCGTTCGTCATCGAAGAAATCTTGCGGCAGATGATCAAGGCCGATGCACGTTTCATGGTCATCGAGCATCGCACACGCGGTCCTCAGCACGTTCGCCAGTTGCCGAAAGTTTCCTGGCCACGAGTGGCGGGTGAACGCGGCCAGCACCTCGGGTGAAACCCTGATGGGCGTGCCGCTCGGACGCTCGGCACGAAGGATCTTTTCAACGGTCACGGCGAGATCGGTACGCTGGCGCAACGGCGGCAACGTCACAAGCAGACCGTTGATCCGGTAATAGAGATCCTCGCGGAATTCGCCAGCACTGACGCGCTCGCGCAGATTGCGATTGGTCGCGCAGATCAACGCGAAATCCACGGGCACTGCGCGCGTGCTGCCGAGCGGCGTCACCGTGCGCTCCTGCAGCACACGGAGCAAACGACTTTGCAATGAGAACGGCATATCGCCGATTTCATCGAGGAACAAGGTGCCGCCATCGGCTTGCAAAATCTTGCCGCACGCACCACGCTTCGATGCGCCCGTGAACGCCCCTTCCTCATAACCGAACAACTCCGCTTCTATCAGCGTGTCCGGGATCGACGCACAATTCAACGCAACGAATGGCCCGTCGCAACGCGGCGAGTCACGATGCACCGCGCTCGCCAGGACGTCTTTGCCAGTACCCGTCTCGCCGCCAATCAGGATCGGAATATTTTTACCAATCACCTTGCGCACCCGTTCAACGAGCGCCGCAACCTGAGCATCGCCGGTCATCAGGTAACGCAGGTCGGAGAGTTTGGGTTGGGGTTCGGGGACGCGTTTGCGAGGGACGACGTCGGTGACATCGCGGCTATCTGTCGAGAGCGAAACGGCGGTCGAGCGCCGCAGATCCGCGCTGGCAAATACGTTGACGCCGCTGTGCAGGCAGAGCGAAATCGTGCGCTCGACGGGCGTGCCCACACCGCTGCGCATCCGGTCGAACAACTCGCCGCACGAGACGTTGAACAACGATGACAAGGTATGCGCGCGCAACGAGGCCAGCGGCAAGCCAAACTGAAATTGTGCGCTGCGATTAGCCGATAGAAAGCGCCCATCGGCCCTGAACGCAGCAATGCCTTCCATCAACGTGCCGATAAACTCGGGCCGCCCGTGAAAATGGATTCGCAATGCTTCAGGAAAGGCGCTGGTGAACAAATGGTTCTCGATCATCTGCGCGGACATCTTGGCAAGCGCCATGGTATGACGGCTGTGGCCGCGGCAATCGCCGGTAACGTCGAGAACACCTAGCAACTCTCCGAATGGATCAAGAATCGGCACGCTGGAGCACGCAAGAAACCGGTTCGCGCGCAGGTAATGCTGGTCGCCGAGCACCATGGTGGCGTCGCCTGCGGCAATGGCTGTGCCAATTGCGTTGGTGCCCTGCTGCTGTTCGCTCCATAGGGCGCCCGGACGCAACGCGACGCGATCGGCACGAGCGAGGAAATCGTCGTCGCCGAGCGAATGCAGGATCAGCCCTTCGGAGTCGGTCAGTACGACCATGCTGTGCGTATTGGCGATCTGCCCGTAGAGCGTTTCTATGACGGGCAGCGCATGCGTGGAGAGCGCGCGATTCTGCTCGCGCTTGAGCCGGAGCTCCGCTTCGCCGAGCACGCCGTAGTCGGGCCGCATGGTGTCCGACAGGCCGAAGCTGCGGGAACGTTCGTGCGATTGCCTGATGATATCCAGCCCTTCCATACGGCCGGCATGATTGCCGGCCAGCAGCGCGGATCGGCTTGATCCGCTTGAACGGTCGATAGAAACCGGGTTCATAACCATTGTCTCCTCCGCCAGCATTCGCGGAAGGAGTCGGTCGTCAGCTCCGCCCGTCGCGTGGTCGATCGAGACAATGTACCACTGCTACAGCGTTCAATCCCGCGTTTAACCCGTCACGCGCTCGACCGGATGATGCTCGAGCCAGGCAGATTCGGTGTCGTCGAAAAGGCGCGACCGTGTGAGAAAACGCAACCCGCTGGGGCGTTCCAGCGAAAACATGCCGCCATTCCCCGGCACGCAATCGATGATCAACTGCGTGTGCTGCCAGTATTCGAATTGCGATTCGCTCATGTAGAACGGCACGCCGGCTAGCTCGCCGAGCTTGACGTCCGACGAACCGACCATGAATTCGGCGACCGGGAAACACATGGGGGCACTGCCGTCGCAACAACCGCCCGATTGATGGAACAACACCTGCCCGTGTTCGGCCTTCAGCTTATCGATCAATTCGATCGCCGCCGGCGTGGCGACCACGCGCGAAACTTCTTCTTCGGTCATAAGGGTTTCCACTGAACACACACTATGGCGAGCCGCAGCGCGGCCCGCCATTCAGATCACGCAACAACCGCTTTGATCAGAAGAAACCGAGCGGCTTTTCGCTATAACTCACCAACAGGTTTTTCGTCTGCTGATAGTGGTCGAGCATCATCTTGTGATTCTCCCGGCCAATACCCGATTGCTTGTAACCACCGAACGCCGCATGCGCCGGATAGGCGTGATAGCAGTTCGTCCACACACGTCCGGCCTGGATGTCGCGGCCGAAACGGTAGGCTCGCGTACCATCGCGCGTCCACACGCCCGCACCGAGGCCATAAAGCGTGTCATTGGCGATTTCCAGCGCCTGCGCTTCGTCCTTGAACGTCGTTACCGACACCACCGGCCCGAAGATTTCCTCCTGGAAGATGCGCATCTTGTTGTGACCGCGGAAGACGGTCGGCTTAACGTAGTAGCCGTTCTTCAACTCACCATCGAGCGCGTTGCGTTCTCCGCCGATCAGGCATTCCGCGCCTTCCTGCTTGCCGAGATCGATATACGACAGGATCTTTTCAAGCTGCTCCTGCGAGGCTTGCGCGCCGATCATCGTCTTCGAGTCGAGCGGATGTCCCTGGCTGATTGCCGCTACGCGCTTGAGCGCGCGTTCCATGAAGCGATCGTAGATCGACTCTTCAATCAGCACGCGCGACGGGCACGTGCAGACCTCGCCCTGATTCAGCGCAAACATGGCGAACCCTTCGAGCGCCTTGTCGAAATAGCTGTCGTCCGCGTTCATGACATCGGCGAAGAAAATGTTCGGGCTCTTTCCGCCGAGTTCGAGCGTCACCGGAATCAGGTTCTGGCTGGCGTACTGCATGATCAGGCGGCCAGTCGTGGTCTCGCCGGTGAACGCGATCTTGGCAATCCGCTTGTTCGATGCCAGCGGTTTGCCCGCCTCCAGCCCAAAGCCGTTGACCACGTTCAGCACGCCGGCCGGCAATAGATCCTCGATCAACTCGATCACCACCAGCAGCGAAGCGGGCGTTTGTTCGGCGGGCTTCAGCACGACGCAATTGCCGGCAGCCAGCGCGGGCGCCAGTTTCCATACCGCCATCAGGATCGGGAAATTCCACGGAATGATCTGTCCCACCACGCCTAGCGGCTCGTGGAAGTGGTATGCGACCGTGTCCTCATCGATTTGCGAAATCGAGCCTTCCTGGGCACGCACGCAACCGGCGAAATAGCGGAAATGGTCGATGGCCAACGGAATGTCGGCGGCCATTGTTTCGCGTAGCGGCTTGCCGTTGTCGATGGTTTCCGCCACCGCGATGCGCGTCAGGTTCGCTTCCATCCGGTCGGCGATTTTGTTCAGGATGTTCGCTCGCTCGGCGGGCGAGGTCTTGCCCCAGGCGGTCTTGGCTTTGTGCGCTGCATCGAGCGCGAGTTCGATATCGGCTTCGCGCGAGCGCGGGATGGATGTGAACGCTTCGCCCGTGATTGGCGAAATATTATCGAAATACTCACCACCTACCGGCTTGACCCATTGACCACCGATGAAGTTGCCATACTGTTTTTTATACGGGAAGTCGGTGTTCAAAAATTGCATCTCGGCGTGATTCATGTGCGTGCTCCTCGCATGTCGGTGAGAATGACCGCCGCGACCATGATTGCCGCGACCGGTGGGACCATGCTTGCGAGATGCGTGCCAATGGCTGTCTTGCACGTGGGCACGGGCGGTGCGGGTTTTCCGCTTGTGCACGAGGATGACCGGGCGTTCCGTTTTGGAACACCTGCGTCGGGATTCGTGTTGAAACGGAACAGTGACGCGCAGCGGATTTGTTGTGCAAACTATGGACGGGCCGTTCATTACGAGTGGTCGGGGTCAGTGCTGGGGCGGTGGTTTCGGCGGTAGTGGTCGGGGTCAGTGCCGGGGTGGTGCTTTCAGCGGTAGTGGTCGGGGTCAATGCCGGGTTGGTGCTTTCGGCCGTGGTGGTCTGCGAGAGTCGGATTTTCTCTTTATCACTATTAGCCACTGTGCGTGGCGGCACGTCATTTCTTTGTCCAAAGCGACAAAGAAACGAAGCAAAGAAAGCGCTTTAACCGCTCTACCCTAAGTGTCCACAGCGTGCAGTTTCTATTCATAGGTGCCCCAAAAGCACGGTGCTCGCCAGAGCGAAGGATGTTTGAACCCCTCCTTCTCGCGAATCCTGACACGAACACGCTTCGCCCCCAACGCTCTCGGGCAAGCACCATTGCCAAGGAACCCGCACGGCCTTACGGGTATTTACGGCTGCGGTTTTTTGACAGGTTAGCTACCTGGTCCGTGCGACCGTATTCATAGGCCACAGCTTTATGCGTGTTTGTGTTTACTGCTTCAGTTTTTGTAAATTGGCTGTGCATTCTGTACAGCTATCTTCGTCGGTTACGGCCGCCCGCATCTTCGCGGCCTCGTTTCCTGGCGGGTTGGCGGCGTGGTTCGAGGCGCGTACACATTTGGAGGGAGGTCGTCCGCGGATAGCGCGGGGTGTCCCTTGGGCAGGTTCAATCACTGGTGGCGAAGCGTGTGGGTATCGGTGTTCGGAGAAGGAGGGGTTCACACATCCGGCGCTCTGGCGAGCACCGTGCTTTTGGGGCACCTATGAATAGAAACTGCACGCTGTGGACACTTAGGGTAGCGTGGTTGAAAGCGCTTTCTTTGCTTCGTTTCTTTGTCGCTTTGGACAAAGAAATGACGTGCCGCCACGCACAGTGGCTAATAGTGATAAAGAGAAAATCCGACTCTCGCAGACCACTAACGCCGAAAGCACCAACCCGGCATTGACCCCGACCGCTAACCCAGAACCGACCATCCCCGGCATCAACCCTGCCCACTAACCCCCGCTCCCAAACACCATCAGCCCCTCCCCAGTGCGAACGAAAGCCAACTTCCAAATTCACCCCGTCTGCCGCTCAACAATATGAAACCCAACATCGACCACGTTCGCTTCCTTCTCGCCTTTCAACCGCGCTAACAAACAGTGCGCCGCGCTCACGCCAATGTGCGTGCCGTCCACGCCCACGGTCGTCAACTGCGGACTCGTTTCCGACGCAAACTCCAGATCGCCGAAACCGCAGATGGCCAGTTGCGACGGCACCTCGATACCCCTGCGTTTTGCCTCGCCAAGCACGCCGATAGCAAGCAGATCCGAGCCGCAGAAAACCGCATCGAGCGCGGGCACCCGCTCAAGAAGCTTCGGCAATGCGGCCTTGCCGATCAATACAGAACTGGGCGGCGCGACAATCACATCCGCTATATCGTGAATTCCCGCGCGCGCCAGCCGCTCGCGAAAACCGGTGATACGTGCGATCGCGCGATCATCATTGGCCGACACCAGGCCCGGATGCAAAACCCCTCGCGCGAGGAACCGCTCCGCAACCGCAACGCCCACCTGGTAATGCGAGAAACCGACAAGCATATCAATCGGCGTTTCCGTCATGTCCCACGTTTCCACAATCGGAATGCCAACATTGCGCAACCGTTCACGCAACGAATCCGTATGCGCCACGCCCGTCAACAACACCCCTTCAGGACGCCGGCTCAAAACGGCATCAAGCAGCGTTTCCTCACTAGAATCGCTGTAACCGCTCAACGCAAGCAGCACCTGATAACCGGCCTTCGACATGGTCTCGCTGAACACCTGAATGGTCTGGGAGAACAACGAGTGCGCGATGGTCGGGACAATCGCCGCAATCAACCGCGACTTCGACGATGACAACCCGCCCGCCAGCCGGTTAGGCACGTAACCAAGCTTCTGCACAACCTGACGTACGCGCTCGAGCGTTTCCGGCGCGACTGATTCCGGATTGTTGAAAACACGCGAAACCGTAATGGGCGAGACGCCAGCGGCGGCCGCGACGTCGGTGATGCGCAGCCCTTTCGGACCGCCGCGCGACCGCTTGACGGGCACGGCCGGCGCTTCGTCCTGAGCATCGATGGAATAAGCTGTCGGCTTGTCGTCCGGCATGGTTCGCTTGGTTGCAGTAGGGCCTGACACCGGTATCGTAGTCAACGCCGATCGAGCCTTGTCATAAGAACGATACCGCTGAGCCCTACGCCGCTTCCGCCCTCCGCCCATTGGCCACCCCCTGCATACCGTCATGGCGATCGCGCCGAATCAAAACCAGCGTGACGACGCCGAACGTAAAGAGACACGCAGCGGGAATCAGCATGGGCGTCTTCGTGCTGCCGCTCACCTGCCGGACCCATGGCACCAGATTCTGCGCGATAAAACCGCCCACATTACCAAGCGAATTGATCGCCGCGATCCCGGCTGCCGCACGCGCACCGGTCAGGAACTTCGACGGCAGCGTCCAGAAACACGGCAGGAGCAAATACATGCAGGGCGCGCCAAGACTCAACGCAATGAAACGCAACGTGTTGGTCGGCAGGAACACGCTACCGAGAAAGAACACCACGCCGAGTACCGACGCACAAAGCATCGCGATCATCGTGCGGTCGGCAGCGCGCAACTTCGACGGCAACCACGCGAGCACGATAGTCGCGAGCAGCCACGGCACGATATTGATCAGGCCGTTGACGGTATTGCTCACACCGAACCCCTTGACCAGTGTCGGCAACCAGTAGCTCACACCATACACCGACATGGACAGCATCATGTAATACAGCGCCATGCCAATCACGCGTGGTTCCGTCAACACGCTCAGAAACCTTGTCTTGCCCGCTTCGGTTTGTGCCGCGAGGGCGCGTTCGTTATCGAGGGTATCGGCCAGCCATTTCTTTTCGGCATCCGAAATGAATTTCGCTTTGAGCGGAGACGCAGGCAAATACAACAGCACGACAGCGGTCAGAAGAAGAGAGGGTATGCCCGTGACAATGAACACAAGCTGCCAGCCTTGCAGACCAAGGAGTCCACCCTTGTCCAACAGCCAGCCGCAAATAGGCGCGCCCACCATGTTCCCCAGACTGCTGCCCACTGTGAAATACCCCAGCATCCGCACCCGATGCCGCGATGGAAACCACAAGGTCAGGTAATAAATCACGCCAGGATAAAGCCCGGCTTCGGAAGCACCGAGCAGGAAACGCAGCACGTAGAACGTGGTGGCGTTTTTCGTGAATGCGAGGAGTACGGTGACAATGCCCCACGTCAGCATGATCCGCGCGATCCAGCGGGGCGCGCCGTACTTGTGCAGCAGCACGTTGCTCGGCACTTCGAAGATCAGATAGCCGATGAAAAACAAGGACGCGCCAAGCCCATACGCCACTTCGCTCAAACCGAGAGTGCCCAGCATCTGCAGCTTGGCAAAACTGATATTCGAACGGTCGATATACGCGATCAGATAGAGCAGGCCAAGCAGCGGCATCAGCCTGAATGCCAGCCGGTTGATCAATGGCATTTCATCTACCGCATGCGGAACAGTACTCACCGTGTCTCCTGCGCTCGCTGCGTGCCGGCGAGCCGTTATAGGTCCGACGTCGATACGTTGTTATTTTTTTGCCCGCCATTGCGCGTAGGCCGCCAGCGTTTCCTCATTCGGCGGATAGGTCCCGCGCAGCGGCCTGCCTTCATCGATACGTTGCGAGATGAAGATTTCCAGTTGCTCCTGTTCGCTCGCATCGCGCGCCACGTCTTCCGCCATTTCGCGCGGCACGATCACGACACCGTCCACATCAGCGACAACAATATCGCCCGGATACACCGCCACGCCGCCGCACGCGATCGGCACGTTCATATCCACCGCGTGATGTTTCGCCAGATTCAGCGGCGCGCTCGCACCCGCACACCACAGCGGCAAGCCCAGTTCCGAAATCGTGCCGCTATCACGCACCGGTCCATCGGAAACCATGCCCGCCACGCCGCGCTTCGCCAGCCGCAGCGCGAGAATCGATCCCACCGATGCCACCGTGCGGTCCCCGCGACAATCCTGAACCAGCACGCTGCCTGGCGGCGCACTCTCCACCGCCTTGCGCTGCGGATGGTCGGGGTCCTGGAACACACCCACGTGATCGAGGTCTTCACGCGCCGGAATATTGCGCAGCGTGAATGCCGGTCCAACCAGGTTCGGTGCGCCCGGCGCAGGTTTGACGAGCGGCGCGACGCCTTGCAAAAATACGTTGCGCAAGCCGCGTTTGAACAACTGTGTGGTGAGCGTAGCCGTGCTGACGTGGCGCAACAGTTCCAGCGCGGCGGCGCTGACGGGGGTATCGGATGGGTTCATAAGGCGTGCTCTGAATAAGGTTAGTGGATCTCGGGTTCGTCGCGATGCGCGCCCGTCGTTGCGGCCACGGTCTCTGACGATGCAGCTACCGGCTCTTCCAGGAAATCGAAGTCGCAGCCCTTGTTCGCCTGCGTGACGTGAAGCTGATGCATCACGCCAAAACCGCGTTCGAACGGGCGCTTCGGGGCCTTCCACGACGCCTTGCGGGTGGCGAGTTCTTCATCGCTGACATCGAGATGCAGGCGTCGGTTCGGCACATCGAGTTCGATCATGTCGCCGTCCTTCACCAGCGCAAGCGGACCACCAACGAACGATTCCGGCGCCACATGCAACACGCACGCGCCGTAGCTCGTGCCGCTCATGCGAGCGTCCGAGATCCGCACCATGTCTCTCACCCCCTGCTTCAGCAGCTTCTGCGGAATCGGCAACTGGCCCCACTCCGGCATGCCGGGCGCGCCCACCGGACCTGCGTGTTGCAGCACGATCACGGACTCGGCGGTGATATCGAGTTCGTCACTGTCGATGCGCGCCGCCATATCCGCGTAATCCTTGAATACGACGGCCGGTCCGCGCGCCTTCAGCAGATGTTGCTCCATCGCGGCCGGCTTGATGACCGCGCCATCCGGTGCGAGATTGCCGGTCAGCACCGCGAGGCCATCGCGTTCCACCAGCGGATTGGCGCGCTTGCGGATCACGTCTTCGTCGAAGATCTCCGCGCCCGCGATGTTCTCGCCGAGCGTCGTCCCGCTCACCGTCATCTGCGTGCCGTCGATCAGGCCGCCCAGTTCCACGAGCAATGCGCGCAAACCGCCTGCGTAGAAGAAGTCTTCCATCAGGTATTTGCCGGCCGGGCGCAGGTTGGCGAGCACCGGCGTGATGCGCGCGAGTTCATCGAAGCGCGCGGTTGTCAGGTCGATACCCGCCCGGCGTGCCACCGCCACCAGATGCACGATCGCGTTCGTGGAACCGGACATGGCGAGCACGGTGGTGATGGCGTTATCGAAGGATTTCGCGCTCAGGATGTCCGACGGTTTCTGGTCGGTCCAGACCATCTCCACAATCCGCTGTCCGGTCAGCGATGCAAACTGCGCGTGGCGCGAATCGACTGCGGGTATCGATGAAAAGCCGGGCAGAATCAGGCCGAGCGATTCAGTGGCCGTGGTCATGGTCGATGCGGTGCCCATGGTCATGCAGTGACCGGGCGAGCGCGCAATCCCGCTTTCGATGCCCTTCCACTCCTCTTCCGTGATCTTGCCCGCACGCAGTTCGGCCCAGTATTTCCACGTGTCCGAGCCGCTGCCGAGCGTGCGGCCGTTCCAGTTGCCGCGCAGCATCGGACCAGCCGGCAGAAAGATGGTGGGTAAATTCATGCTAATTGCGCCCATCAGCAGGCCGGGTGTGGTCTTGTCGCAGCCGCCCATGAGCACGCAGCCGTCGAACTGATATGACTTCAGCAACTCCTCGGTTTCCATCGCGAGGAAGTTTCGGTAGAGCATGGTGGTGGGCTTCTGGAACGGCTCGGCGAGCGTCATCACCGGCATCTCGACCGGGAAGCCGCCAGCCTGCCACACGCCGCGCTTGACCTCTTCAACGCGCTGCTTGAAGTGCGTATGGCACGAGTTGAGCTCGCTCCACGTGTTGACGATGGCAATCACCGGCTTGCCCATGTAATCGGATGGGTGATAGCCCATTTGCGCGGTGCGCGAACGATGTCCGAACGAGCGCAGGTCGTTCACGCCATACCAGCGGAAGCTGCGTAATTGCTCAGGGGTCTTGCGGGGGACCGTGGGGTTCGACGACACGCTTATTCTCCTTGGTAGCGTTACCAAACGCTTTTGCATGAGCGAATGGTAGCGCTATCATTCAAGAACATCCGTAGGGGATTACACCAATAAGCGGATAGTTCTTCGCAAATGAAATCTGGGCCGGTGCAAAGAAACCTGTCCTCGGCTTTTCGGGCAAATAATCTGGCCCGGAGAGATACCGGGCTCGAAAAAACGGTGCGACGTATGCTTCTTCGCACCCTGTTTTAGCTTCCTTGATTCCTTCCGGTCCCAGGCGGCTCAGGTCACTGTCGAAGCCGCTAAAAGCGCCTGCGTATAACCATGCGCAGGCGCTTGCAACACTTGCAGCGTGTCGCCGCTTTCCACTATTTCCCCTGACTTCATGACCACCACCCGATGAGCCATTGCGCGCATCACGGCGAGATCGTGCGTAATGAATAAATAGCTCAGCGTGTACTTCTTTTGCAGCCGCGTGAGCAACGCGAGGACTTGCTGCTGGATCGATACATCGAGCGCGCTGGTGGGTTCGTCGAGGACCAGCAATTCCGGTTCGACCGCCAGCGCCCGTGCAATTGCAATCCGTTGACGCTGCCCGCCGGAGAATTCGTGCGGATAACGCGGCATGACGTCGGCGGGCATGCCTACCTCTTCCAGCAACGCAGCCACGCGCTGCCGCCGCTCGGCGGGCGTCACTTCCGGACGATGCAAAGCGATCCCTTCGCCCACCACTTGTTCAATCGTCATTCGCGGCGAGAGCGAGCCGAACGGGTCCTGAAAGACAACTTGCAAGCGCTTCGATGCCATGCGCCGCGAGCTTGTGCTTTTCAGTGTGGAAAGCGGCTGCCCGTCGATATGAATAAACCCTTCGGCCGGCTGTTGCAAGCCGAGAATAGTGGCGGCGAGTGTCGATTTTCCGGAACCCGATTCGCCCACGATGCCAAGCGTTTCGCCGCGCTTTAACGTAATGTCGATATTTTTCAGCGCGCGAAACGACGACCGCGTGAACGTCGACTTCCAGCCCTTCGACGGCATCCGGTAATCGACCGCAAGCCCCTGCACTTCGAGCAGGCGTCGCGCATTCGATGCAACCGGCTCGACATCGCGCGCAGGCTCGCTATCGAGCAAGCGTTGCGTATAAGGATGCTGCGGATTCGCGAACAGTTCAGCGGTCGAATTGGTTTCCACCAGCACGCCCTTCTCCATCACCGCCACGCGCTGCGCGAAGCGCTTCACGAGGTTCAAGTCGTGCGTGATCAGCAGTACCGCCATGCCTCTGTCCGCCGCTTCCTGCTCCTGCAACTCAATCAGCAAATCCACAATTTGCTGCCGCACGGTGACGTCGAGCGCGGTCGTGGCTTCGTCGGCGAGCAGCAAACGCGGACGGCATGCAAGCGCCATGGCGATCATCGCGCGTTGCCGCTGGCCGCCGGAAAGCTGATGCGGAAAACTGTCGATACGTCGTTCCGGTTCGGGAATTCCGGTACGGCGCAAGAGCTCGATACCTCGCTCGCGCGCCGCGTTCGGCCGCATGCCCTCATGCAGCCGCAAGCTTTCGGCAATCTGCTTGCCGATGGTAAATAGCGGATTGAGCGCGGTCATCGGCTCCTGGAAGACCATGGCGACGTCGCGGCCGCGAATGCCGCGCCATTGCTGCTCGCTTTTACGCAGCAGGTCGTCGCCGTCGAGCAGGATCCGGCCGCTCTGCCGTGCGTCTTCGACCAGTCCGAGAATCGACAAAGCCGTCACGCTCTTGCCCGATCCGGACTCACCGACCAGTGCAACACGCTCACCGCGTGCAATAGAAAGATTCAAATCCTGGACGACGGTTTTATCGCCGAAGCGGATGGAGAGGTGGTCTAGTTGCAGTAGGGCCTGAGTCACTTTTGCGCGCCTCCGAATGCAGAACCGCGCTTGCGGGTATCGAGCGCATTGCGTAACGCATCGCCCATGAAGGTCAGCAATAACAACGTCACCACGAGCGTCCCGAACGCCGCGCCGGATATCCACCACGCGTCCAGATTGTTCTTGCCCTGTGCAAGCAGTTCGCCCAGGCTCGGCGTGGGCGCGGGCACACCCAGCCCCAGAAAATCGAGGCTGGTCAGCGCAAGAATGGCCGCGCTCATGCGAAACGGCAGGAAGGTGATCACCGGCGTAAGACTGTTCGGCAACACGTGACGCCACATGATCTGCGCATTCGACAAACCCATTGTGCGAGCCGCCTTCACATAATCGAGCGACCGGTTACGCAGGAATTCGGCGCGTACGTAGTCCGACAGCGTGAGCCATCCGAACATTGAAAGGAGGATAAATAACAGCCAGAGCGTAGGTTCGAATATCGAGGCGAAAATGATCAGCAAATAAAGATCCGGCATGGAGCTCCATATTTCGATCAGCCGCTGCCCGATCAGATCGGTCCGTCCGCCGTAGAAACCCTGCACTGCGCCCGTCAGGACGCCCAGCAAGACGCCCGAGACGGTGAGTGCGAGCGCCATGAGCACAGAGAGCCGGAAGCCGTACAGCAAGCGCGAAAGGACGTCGCGGCCGAATTGATCGGTGCCTAGCCAGTTCGCCGCTGAAGGCCTCGCCGGATTCGGAGAATTGGCGAAATAATCGACCGTGTCGTAGTGAAAACGGACCGGTGGAAAGATTGCGAAATTGCCGTTCGATTCAAGGCGCTCGCGTATGTAGGGATCGAGATAGTTTGCGCGCGCGGGAAAATCTCCGCCGAAGGTCTTCTCCGAATAGTTCTTGAAAATGGGAAAATAATATTGACCCTCGTACTGGATCACGAGGGGCTTGTCGTTCGCAATCACCTCGCCGAGCAAGCTGATCAGGAACAGGGACGCGAACAGGATCGTGCTCCAGTAGCCCAGGCGTTGAGCCTTGAAGCGCAACCATATGCGCTTGCCGGGGGAAATCGACGGCGGCTGGGCTTGCGAGGCGAGCCCGCCGGCTGTCTCAGCGGTCCAGGCGGTCGAACTGGATACGGGGGTCGACGAGGACATAGCAGACGTCCGTAATTAGCTTGGTCACGAGACCAATCAGGGTGAATAAATAGAGCGAACCCAGCACGACGGGGTAGTCGCGGCGGATCACCGAGTCGTAGGAAAGCTGGCCCATGCCGTCGAGCGAGAACAGCGTCTCGATCAGCAGATTGCCGTTCAGGAACGCGCCGATAAACGCAGCGGGCAAGCCAGTCAGCAGCGGGATCATTGCGTTGCGCAGCACGTGTTTCCACAGTACGTCGCGTTGCGGCGCGCCTTTTGCGCGCGCGGTCAGCACGTACTGCCGGCTGATTTCCTCAAGGAACGTGTTCTTCGTGAGGAAGGTGACGATCGCAAAATGGCCGACCACGGCCGCCGTGACCGGCATCGCGATATGCCACAAGTAGTCGAGTACCTTGCCCGCGATACTGAGTTGGTCGAAGTCATCGGAGGTGAGGCCGCGCATGGGAAAGACTTGCCACAAGGTGCCTCCGCCAAACAACATCAGCAGCAGCACGCCGAGCACGAAACCGGGTATGGCGTAGCCGGTCAGCACCAGAATGGTCGTGACGGTATCGAAGCGTGAACCGTTGCGCACGGCCTTCGAGATCCCCAGCGGCACTGCAATGAGGTAGGTCAGCAGCACGGTCCAGAGGCCGAGCGTGATGGACACCGGCAGCTTCGACCGGATCACGTCCCATACGCTTTGATGCTGGTAATAAGACTGCCCCAGGTTGAAGCTCGCATAGTTTCTCAGCATGAGGAAATAGCGGACTAGCGGCGGTTTATCAAAGCCGAACTCTTTCTTCAATTGCTCGACTTGCTGCGGGTCTACGCCCTGGCTGCCGTGATACCCACCCCCTCCGCCGGCTTCGCCGCCTTGATTTCCGCCGTGGCGCATTTGCACCATCACCTGTTCAACCGGTCCGCCCGGCACGAACTGCGTGACAACAAACGTAAGCGTGAGCACGCCGATCAGCGTGGGGATCATCAACAATAAACGTCTGAGAATATAGGTTGTCATGGTGCTTGGGTCGATGTGAACTGAGCAGAGTTTGGCTTCACGAACCAGTAACTGATCAACCAGTCCTCGGTACCGTACGAGCGCGGAATGACCTCCGGATGTCCCATGCGCGACCGGTAGCCGACACGCGAATTTGGCGCGTAATACTCCGGCACGAGGTAGTAATCGTTGATCATTACCCGGTCAAGTGCGCGGGTTGCCGTTTCGAGTTCGCCCAGCGTTTGAGCCTTGAGCGCCGCATCGATCATGGCGTCGACGGCTTTCGACTTCGCACCGGGATAATTCTCCGAGCCGGTCTCCGATGCCGCTGCACTGCCAAAACGCCGCGTCAGTTCATTGCCGGGAATCGTGACCGGATCATATATATGGGTGATCATGTCGTAGTCGAACGTGCTCACGCGCTTTTCAAAGAGCGCGCTGTCGAGTTCCCGCATGCGCGCCTGAATGCCGAGCGTTTGCAACTGCCGCACGTACGGCATGATGATCCCGTCCATGCCCGGCTGGTTGTCGATAATTTCTATGGTCATGGGCGTGCCCGCTGCATTGCGCAACGCCCCGTCGCGATAATGCCAACCTGCCTTATTCAGCAACGCTTGAGCTGCGCGCAAATTGCCGCGCAGCGAGTTCGGCGGCAACGTGTTGGGTGGCTGGATCATTGGACCGAATACAGCGGGCGGGAGGCTCGATCTATACGGTTCGAGAAGCGCGAGTTGCTTCGCGTCGGGCAGACCGGTCGCGCCAAAAGGACTGTCCTGGAAATAGCTGCCCGTACGACGGTATTGATTGTAGAAGTAGAGGCGGTTCAGCCAGTCGTAATCGAACGCCATGGTCAGCGCCTGACGCACGCGACGGTCCGCGAACTGCGGCTTGCGCATGTTGAAAATCAGGCCTTGCATTCGCGCCGGACCATTCGGAAAAGCTTCTTTCCTGAGCGTCCCGTTATTGAAATTCTTGCCGACATATTTGCGCGCCCACGAGGACGACGAATACTCCACGCGCATATCCACGCGGCCCGCCTTGAAGTCTTCGCGAGACGAATACGCGTCTGCGAACAAGCGAAACGTAATGCGCTTGAAACGATACATGCCGCGCCGCGAAGGCAGGTCCGCCGCCCAATAATCCGGATTGCGCGTGTAGGTAATCTGCTTGTCGTTCTTGCGCTGTTCGATCAGATACGGGCCGCTGGCGATCGGCGGCACGTTCGCAATCTGATCGAACGGCGGGCGCGTGCCGTCCGCTTTCATGCCCCACTTCGGCGAGAAAACGGGCAGGTCGCCCGCGATCAACGGGGCATCGCGGCGCGCTTCCTTGAAGTCGAAGCGCACGCTCAGTTTATCAACCACGGTAGCGCTCGAAATATTTGCGAACTGCGAGTTGAAGATTGGCGAAACCTTCGGGCTTAGCAGCGTGTCCAGCGAATACTTGACGTCAGCGGCGGTAATCGGATCGCCGTTGGAAAAGCGCGCGCCGGGATTGATATGGAACGTCGCGGACTTGCCATCGGCGGCCACTTCAACGTCGTCGGCAATCAATGCATATTGCGAGGCCAGCTCGTCCCAGCTCCGCTGCATCAGCGTGTCGAACATCAGGTTCTTCAGGTCGGGCGCAGGGGCGCCGCGGATGAGAAACGGGTTCATCGAATCGTAGCTTTGCGCTGCATCGTAGTTCTGAAAAATCATGTCCCCGTCATTCGGCGCACCGGGATCGGCATAGTCGAAATGCGTGAAATTCTCCGGGTATTTAGGCGCGTCGTACTGCGCGATCGATGCCTTTCCGAACGCCGGACTCGCGAGCACAAGTCCGGCCAGCAACATCAAACGGAACAGCGGTCCTGCGTCAGTCATCGTCGCTCGCTTGGGTCTTGAACGAGAACTCCACTTCACCCACGTAGGGCTGCGGGTTTTTCTCACATTTATATTGTTTTCCCGCGGTCATGACCGCTTCGTTGAAAACAGTCGTAGGCGGTGTCACGCGAACGATCTGCACGCCGCTCACCTGGCCATCGGTTCCTATGGATAGGCGCGCGATCACGCTGGCCGAAATACCCTGCTCCAGCGCCCGACGCGGAATCTGTGGCTGCACCGACTGGCAATGGCCCCGGCCATCGACTACGCCATGCAAGCCGGGAGCCGGCGCGGGCGCAGCACCGGTTGCAGCAGTCGGTGTGGATGGCGTGGCGTTCGCCGGTCCGGTCGCCAATGCGGGCGCATTCGCTGACGGATCGGCCGCTGCGGGAATCTCGGCTTCCTTCGGCGTCGCTGCAGGCTTCGCGGGCGGTGGCTTGGGCACAGGCTGCGGCCTGGGCGTGGGCTGCGGCTTCTCGACAGGTTTCGGCGCGGGCGGCGGTTCGATCTTCTTAACCTCGGGCGGCGGCGGTGGCGGTGGTGGCGGCGGAGCCATGCGCACGCGCATCTCCTTCGGCGGCGGCGGCGCGTCGGGTGTGAAGTTCACGTGCGAGATGCCCGCGATCATCAGCAACTCGACGACGAGCGCCGCGCCGACGGCCAGCTTCATCGGAATGTGATGCTCGCGCGCGACGCTCTTCGACGCCCACAGCGCTCCGCTCAACGGCTCGCGCGGCGTGTTTATCAGGTGGACTGGCGCGTTCATGCTGCTGGATTCGTCGCCAGTGCCACAGAGCTGATGCCGGCTGCGCGCACCAGGTCCATGACATGAATGATGTTCTTGTAGCTCGTGCCTTCATCGCCGGAAATTGCCACATCGACCTTCGTGGAGTCGCCCAGCAAGCCCTTCAAATGCGCCGTGAGTTCGTCCTCGGTGACCTGCCTGGCGTCGAGGTAAAGCTCGTCCGTCTTGGTGATGCCGATCGTGACCTTGATGGTCTGCTGCAACTGCTCGGCGGTGCTCGATTGCGGCAAGTCCAGCTTGATGCCCGCGCCCTGAATCATCTTGAGCGTGGCGAGCATGAAGAAAACCAGCAGGAACATCATGATGTCGATCATCGGAATGATCTCGATGCGTGCCTTCTCTTCCGCGCCCAGGTAATGACTGCGGTGATTTCTACTCATCTCAAACCTCTTCTAATTCGATACAGCGGCACACAGCCGGCAGCGCAGGCAACGCTTACGCAGCGATCTCAGGACGGATGTCAGCCGTGCGGCTAACCGGCGCGGAAAAACGCGACACCAGCAGCGACTTGATCAGATCGAACTGATTCACCGTCATGCGAATGCGCTTGTTGAAGTAGTTGAGGAAGATCACGCAAATAATCGCGATCACCAGACCGCAGGCCGTTGCCGTCAGTGCATGGCCGATACCGCCGGTCACGCCGTTCGGGTTGGACGCACCGCTTTCGCCCAGCACATTGAACGACTCCACCATGCCGATGATCGTGCCGAGCAGACCGAGCAGCGGCCCGAGCGTCACGGCCGTGTCGAGGACCCACAGGTTGCGGTCGAGGCGCGGCATCTGGAACATGATCGTTTCTTCGATCTCGCGTTCGACCACGGCTTCGGCGCGGCCATTGACCTTCATCGCGCTGCGCACAAGTTCAGCCTGCACCGTGGTTTCGTAGTGCTTCACGACCTTCGCTGCGTCCTCAGGATGATTCGCCTTGAGCAGCTTGAGATCGTGCTCGATGGTCTTGCCGGCGCGCACGGCTTTCGTGAAGAACACCAGACGCTCAATGATGACGGCCATGCCGAGCAAGAAGATGACTCCCAGAAGAGGGATAAGGCCCATCGACTGGACGGAATAGTTGATCAGGGTTTGCAGCACTGCGGTCTCCGGTTGAGGACAAAAAAATGCTAATCAGTTTGGGAATAACGGTGTTTTCTCTTTACCGCCGCCGACATTGAACGTTGGCGAAAAGCGCAAGGCACTAAGCAACCGCCATGCCAACCGAAACTGAATTTTTGTCCAACCTGATCTTAGGATTGCAATAACGCCTTGATTTTACGGCGCATTAAGAAATCATCGAATCGCACCCATGCAGCTGAAAATAGAGCGTGCCATTCGCCGCTCTTAATAACACAAAGCCACACGACTGCAATCACGGTTTTTTTAGCTGCTCCCAAAGACGGGATCACGTTATTCGTGCAAACAACTCCCCAATTTTGGGCGAACGAAAGCAATTTGTAATATTATATTATTGCATATATGCTTATTCTGATCACCAGAAATACCATTCAATTTCCGCGCTCGGCCCGTAGACGCTTATCCCTTTAGGGGTGGGCCTTCTACGGCACTATCACATAAGCGTATAGGTTATGCTTATACTCTGCACCGGCAACAAGATTTAGCCGATTTATTCCGCATCACGTCCCAATGCACTACACATTCTTACTTTTCCCTTTCTAGGTGCATTTAATGCACCATTAGTATAAATCTCGATAATAAAAATATCTTCAATACATCAACACGAAACAGTAATTTTGTGGTAATAAAATTGAAATGTTCATAACTTGATAATGATTTGGCACAATTTTTAAAATAACAAAAAAGTGCATCATTTCAATTTCTTACAGCAGAATTAAATAGCAAAATCCTGCCTTCATCGATTATCTCTTGCGCAAATTGGCACAACTCGTGCTCTTGATGCTGCCGCTTCATCAACGGCGTTATTCAACACCTATTTAGATTGCGCCTTGACTGCCGATGCTCACCGGCGTGCACCAGCGACGGACCTCAAACGAAGTGCGAAGCAACACGCCGGCGATATCGCGTGACCGTTCGGGCAATCCGCCGGGAACGACATGGTTCATTCGATCAAATATGCTCACTGACAAGAGGGAGAGCACGTGAAACAGAAGAGATTGGTAACGGCGATCAAGGGCATTATTGGCGCCGAACTCGTGCTGAGCGCCGCGTTTATTCCGATGGCGTACGCACAAAGCAGCGACCAGAGCACAGCAGCAGGTACTACGGGCACCACTACGGTCGGAGCGCCTGCCGCTGCGACCAAGCTGGAGAAAGTCGAAGTCACGGGCTCGTTGATCCGCACCTCGGACAAGGTCGGCACGGCTGAAGTCCAGACGATAACTACTAAGGATATCGAACAAAGTGGCTACACGACCGTGGCCGATTTCCTGCGCGGCATTTCCGCCAACTCAGGCAGCAGCTGGTCACAATCGACCACCAACACGACCGCGCCTGGCGGTGCAGGCATCGCGCTGCGCGGCCTCAGCGAAAAATACACGCTGGTGCTGGTCGACGGCCAGCGCGTGGCCAACTACGCGAACGCGGTGAACTTCACCGACACCTTCTTCGACGTCAACTCGATCCCGCTGAACATCATCGACCGCGTTGAAGTCGTGAAGTCGGGCGCCGTGTCGCAATACGGCTCCGACGCCATTGCGGGCGTGGTCAACATCATTACGAAGAAGACGTATCAAGGTCTTCAGATCGACGGACAGCTCGGCAAGGCGCAACACCCGGGCGACGGACAAGGCAACTTCAGCGTGCTCGGCGGCTTCGGCAATCTCGGCACCGACCGCTACAACATTACGGGCGCGGTGAGCTGGTACCGCGACACGGGTTCGAAATTCGGCGACCGCGACGCCACGAGCGATCAGTCCTTCGCCGGCCGCGATGGCGGCCCGACCGCGCCGCTGACCAACCAGCAATCGTTCTGGACCACGCCGGGCGGCAAAGTTCCCCTGACTCCTTGCCTGCCGGGACAAACCACTGACCGTACGGGCAACACTTGTGTGATCAGCACCGCTAACGCCTTGTCGCTCATGCCGGCCACCACACGCCTTAACGCCAAGCTGCGCGGCACGGTTCAGGTCACCGACGACATCCAGGCCTATGCCGACTTGTGGGCAAGCCGCAATGAAACGGTCCAGGCGCTCGGCTATACCGGGATGACCTCGTCGTCGAACGTATGGGATCCGACGACCAATTCGATCCTGCCACTGAACCGCACCGTGCCGGCTTCCAACCCGTACAACCCGTTCGGCGTTGCGACCCCGCTCAGCTACATCTTCCCGACCTCAATGGTCGGCGTGGATGCGGTATCGACGTACTGGAAGGCATCGACAGGCGTGAAGGGCTCGTTCACCACGCCGAAGTTCGGCGACTGGGACTGGAAACTCGATGCAGGCCACTCGCAAAGCACGGTCAGCAGCACGTACTTCAACTCGCTCAACGTAGCAGGCATCCAGAACGTGCTGAACAACGGCACGTATAACTTCGCCAACCCGTCTGCTACGCCGAACGGTTTGAACGGCCTGTTCCAGAACGACTACCAGTTGTCCATTTCGAAGCTCGATGCTGTGTCGGCACAAGCTTCCACGGGCAATCTGTTCACGCTGCCCGCAGGCAACGTAGGTCTTGGTCTGGGTACGGAGTTCCGCCACGAAAGTTCGGTGATCAATCCCCGCACGTATTCGAGCCTGGGCATTGTGGCGCCGGCCAACATCCAATCGGTCGACGGCTCGCGCAACGTGGCAGCCGTGTTCTATCAGGTTGATATTCCGATCTTTCGCGCGCTGACGTTCACGCAATCGGGACGCTACGACCACTACAGCGACTTCGGCGGCGCGTTCTCCCCAAGCTTCGCGCTGCGATACCAGCCGGTTCAGGCACTGACCGGATTCGCTTCGTACAGCCGCGGTTTCCGCGCGCCGACGCTGGTTGAAAACTCGCAAGCGTCGTATATCGGTCGTCAGACGCTGAACGATCCGTTCGCACCGGGTGGTCCGGCTAACATCGCGGCCACCGAATTGTCGAACGGCAATCCGAACCTGCAACCGGAACGCACGAAGAACTTCAACCTTGGCTTCGCGTTGTCGCCGGACAGCACGACGGATATCGGCGGCGGCTTCTACAAGATCACCATCGACGGCGTGATCGGCACGTCAGATCCGCAAGCGCTGCTCAACGCGAACAATCCGGCCAGCGTGGTGCGCAATCCGGACGGGTCGCTGGGCTATATCAAGATGCCTTTCGTGAACCTCGGCTCGCTCGATACCGATGGCTTCGACTTCAACTGGCGCAAGACGCTCGGCACCGCGTTCGGCAACTTCACGCTGGCCGGCGACTGGCAATACGTGTGGCACTACAAGCTGCGCTCGCCGGGTGCCGACACGCAAGATCTCGCGGGCAACAACCTGGCTCTGAACCAGCCGTTCGGCGCATCGAATCCGCGCTGGAAGGGCAACACGAGCTTGTCGTGGGACTATCGCCGCTTCCTCACGACGCTCTCGTGGCAGTACACGGGTCCGTACGCGAACACGATTGCGTCGTCCAACGACGACCGCGGTTCGTACGGCGTGGGTTCGTATAGTCAGTTCAACTTGTACACAAGCTATCGCGGCTTCAAGAACTGGACCGTTTATGGCGGCATCAACAACGTGTTCGACAAGCGTCCGCCGTTCGACGTCGTATGGACGGAAGGCCAGAACCAGAGCGGTTATGACTCGTCGCTGTACAGCGCAATTGGCCGCACGTTCCAGATCGGCGCTACATACCGCTTCAAATAAGCTCTAGCTTTTTATAGCGCTTGAATCTGTCCGGGGCACGAAGGTTTTCGTGTCCCGGACAGTGCGTTTATGCCCCTGCTTTTTGCTCAACCGCAATCCCAAGTACGCTTGAACGAGCGAAACCCATGGCTTCTTCAGCTTAGCCCTGGGCAGGCTCGAACGGTACGGCCTCCCGGCTGGCCATCATCGTGATCCATTGCTCAAATGCCATGACGGCGTCATCGCCGGCGCGATCGGCATTGATCACTAGCGCGTAGTCGGCGGCGCGCCATGTTGGCGCTGCAATCGGACACACGAGGCGCCCCGCGGCAAGGTCGCGCCCTATCAGCGGCAGCGATGCCAGTGTTACACCCAGACCCTCCACGGCTGCGGCAAGCTGGAGGTTCACGTGGTCGAACTCGGCATGACGGGCAGCCCGCAGGTCGGGCGCACCGGCTTCCTGAAGCCAGTGCGCCCAGGCTGTGCGCGTACTGGCGGAATGCAGCAGGGTGTGATGGCGAAGATCTGTCACTTCCTGTATCGGATGCTGGCGCAGCAGTGCAGGGCTGCAGGCGGGCAGACGCAAGTCGGCCATCAGCGTGCGCGACACGACGCCAGCGCCTTGTTCGGGTCCGGAGCGAACCCCGATGTCGAAGGCGTCGCCGATATAGCGCAACTTGCGCGATGTGGTCGACACCCGCACGTCGATGTCGGGGTAACGCGTCTGAAAGTCGGCCAGACGCGGCAGTAGCCAGCACAGCGCGAAACTCGCCGGCACATTCACACGCACGATGCCCGATACCCGGCGCGTAAATTCATCGTGGCGCAGCCGCGCCGCCGCGGCGCCCAGGCGCTCGAACGCGTTGCTCACATCGTTCAGCAGCGCAGCGCCTTCATCGGTAAGCACAACGCCGCGCGGGCGGCGCTCGAACAACGGCAAGCCGAACCAGTCTTCCAGCAACCTGATCTGCTTTCCGACGGCCCAGTGGGTGACATGCAAATCGGTTGCGGCGCCGGCGAAGCTGCCGTGACGGGCTACCGCTTCGAAATTGCGCAACGCGTTAAGTGGCGGCAGCTTGTCGCGATCCTTTTCAGTGCCTTTGTCTCTATTCATGGCGTGACTTTTTTTCTCCGTTGACGCGATATTAGCTCAATTGAACTGCATCGTCGTCCGGTCATAAAATTGCCACATGGAGCCTGAACGCGCCACGGCGACTTGCCTTTCCGGGTTGCCTCGTGAGAAGAGAATTTATATGCCCTTGCCACTTCTTTCCCTATTGCCCGCACAGCAGGTCGATTCCGCCGGCCTGCCGGTCGCCCCGTCACGCTCTCGCGTGCTCTGGCTTTCATGCGTCGCGCACGCGATGCACGATGGCTACACAGACATGATCTATGCGTTGTTACCCGTTTGGCAGGCCGACTTCGGTCTTGATTTTGCCGCCCTGGCTATCCTGCGCGGTATCTATGCCGGCACGATGGCCACGCTCCAACTGCCTGCCGGGCGCCTGGCGCAATGGCTGGGCAGTCGGGCCACGCTGGCCCTCGGCACCCTGTTGGCTGCGCTCGGCTATGCGGTTGCGGGGATGTCAGGCGGCCTGCTCGGCCTGTGCGTGGCCTTGGCTATTTCGGGCAGCGGTTCGAGCACGCAACACCCCATCGCCTCGGGCGCCGTCTCTCGTATCTACGGGCGCAATGCCAGAGGACCTCTAAGCATCTACAATTTTTCCGGAGACCTCGGTAAATCCGCACTGCCAGCTGCCATTTCGCTGCTCGTGACCATGATGCCGTGGCGTCATGCGTTGTGGATTGTGTCTGCATTGGGCTGCGTAATTGCCGCGGTCATCGCGCTATTTTTCCCGTCAATACCGCGCGACGCACCGGTGGACGTAAATGCGCCTGGCCACGGTCGCAGCACCGTGGGAACAGGTTTTTCCCTTCTGTTCGCGATTGGCGTGCTCGACACAGCCGTGCGTATGGGGCTGCTCACCTTCTTGCCGTTCTTGCTCAAGACAAAAGGCGTCTCGCTGCCGATGGTGGGGACCGCGCTGGCGCTGGTCTTTATCGGTGGTGCGGCCGGCAAGTTCGCTTGCGGCTGGCTTGGCGCACGCATGGGAGTGATAGGCACGGTGCTGGTCACCGAGGGCGGCACGGCGGCCTGCATCGTCGCCGTGATGTTTCTGCCACTGGCGCTCACCATGGTGCTGCTGCCGCTCCTGGGCATGATGCTCAACGGCACCTCCTCCGTGCTTTATGGAACAGTTCCGGAAATGGCGGCCCCCGAGCGTACTGAGCGCGCATTCGCGTTGTTTTACACGGGGACGATAGCGTCGGGTGCGATCTCACCGGTCATCTATGGCTTTCTTGGCGACCGGATCGGCGTACACGGCGCTACTTTTGCCACGGCTCTGACCGCGTTGGCGATCTTTCCGCTGGCGATCGCACTGCGCTCGCATCTGGCACCCGAGGAAAGACCGTGAGCACAGGCCGCGATAATTATCAGGTACATCCTCAGCATGACAACCATTCAACAAGGAAATACTCCACCCATGGCAAATACATTGGTTATCACCGGAGCGAGCCGCGGGATCGGCGCAGCGACCGCGAAGCTTGCAGCCAGGCACGGCTTTGCGGTGTGCGTCGGTTATCGAGCCGACGTGGAGGCTGCTGAGCGCGTGGTAGCCGACATCAAGGCTGCGGGGGGCAGCGCGATCGCCGTCCACGTGGATGTCGCAAATGAGGAGGACGTGATCGCACTCTTCGAAACAGCGGAGCGCAACTTAGGCCCTATCGTTGGGCTGGTCAACAATGCGGCCATGAACGAGCGCCACAGCCGGGTAGAGGATTACTCACACGCCCGGTTACAACGCATATTCGCGGTGAATGCAATAGGTCCATTCCTGTGTTCGCGAGAGGCGGTTCGCCGGATGGCAACGAGCCACGGAGGGGCGGGCGGCGCCATCGTCAATGTATCTTCCTCCTCAGCCCAGATGGGCTCCCCCAACGAATACGTCGATTACGCCGCGACCAAGGGCGCACTGGAAACAATGACGATCGGCTTGTCAAAGGAGGTCGCGCGCGACGGCATTCGTGTGAATGGCGTGCGTCCCGGCCATATCTACACCGACATACATGCCAGCGGCGGCGAGCCGGGGCGGGTCGATCGCCTGAAGAGCACCATCCCGATGGGTCGCGGCGGCCAGCCGGAGGAAGTGGCTGAGGCCATCGTCTGGTTGTTAAGTGACAAAGCGTCGTTCGTGACAGGCGGCTTTGTTAATGTTAATGGAGGGAAATGAACAAGGCATCAGTGCTGCAGAAGCATCGCCATGTTCTGATGCCGTGGCCGGTCCAGGCGAACCACGGCTCGAACTCGATCTGGGGACCAGCGAGCATCCGTTTCGAAACAGAATGCTACTCATGGTCTGGCTCCCGACTGAAGCTGATGTCTGAATTCATTTGATATCCTCAGCGCGATGACACGAGAGCTCGCGGCCATCCACCACCCGCAGCTTTGGTTCTTCGGCTCGGCAGCGGCCGATGGCATACGGACAGCGCTGATGAAACGCGCAGCCTGACGGCCGCGCCTGCGTTGTGCTCGGGAATTTCCGCTAGCAACGCTTCGGTGTACGGATGATGTGGCGCAGCGAAGATATCGGGCACGCGATTGGTTTCAATGACCTTGCCCGCATACATCACCGCGACACGTCGAGCGACTTCCGACACGACGGCGAGGTCGTGCGAAATCAGTACAAGCGCCATGCCCCGCTCCTTCTGCAAACTGACGAGCAGTGCATTGCCTGCAAGAGATAAATCCTCGCCGAAACAGCGGTCAAGACGTCCATCTGGGCCACCGTCGAAACGGCTATTCGAGCGCGGCTCCAATCGCCTCGGAACGACGAGCTTTGCCGGCAGAAGTCGCTGGTGTCAGCCTCGAAACGCTCGAAGATGACACTCCCGCTATACACTGACACCCTTTCAATGCCGCCAACGCCATGTCTGCAGAACAACCAACTGACGAGCAGCACAAGAACGCGACCCCATTTAAACGCGAGCCGGTGCCTGATTTACCCCGAAAACTGCCGACCGGGTCTAACGGCATCGAACCGGCGGTCGCCACCGGCTTTTGCGGGTTGATGCTTGATGCCGGTGCCTGGGCTTTCACGCGTGACAAAAGCGGAGACTTCTTCCCCGCGCTCACGCCCATTTGCATGGTTGCGGGCGCTATCCTTACCACGATCAGTGTCGTATTGTTCGGTCTTGTCTGGCTCAGGCGCCAACGCGCTTTGCGCTCAAAATGATCGTACTTGGCTGGTGTGGCGGGCTCACCTTGTCTGGAATAAATCGATCGTGCCGGTTCATGACACGTCCAGCGCGGTGCCGCGACATCGACATTCGGTAGTTGCGCAGGTTTGTCCCCAGCCGCTTGCCGCGCGCCAGAGCGTGCTTCGTCACGAAGCTGCCAAGCGAGGTTCGCGGTGCCGGCCGCCGGGTTCGAATCCGGAAGATGACAAACGGCAATACCCCGCAGTATTTTGCGCTGCTATCCTTCGCCGCATCCTCTTCATGCCGGGCCGGCGCCTTCCCGACCGCGTTCCACGACGCGCATCAATCTCAAAGCCGGCGAGAGGTATGACACCCGTTTCATATCTCGTGGGAGTACCGCCATGCTGCGATCGTTCGACCAACTCTGTCAGCCGGCCGACAAGGACCTGCTGGTCGCGGCCGACGGCGGGCACGCGACGCTCACCGGCGGCGGCACCTACTCGATGCCGTGGCACTGGCACGATTGTCTGATGTTCATCCTGCCGAGTCACGGCGCCGTCGAGCTTCGGCATGAAGACCAGCGCGCGGGCACCTGGCTGTCGCAGGATCGCTTCGCAGTCGTGCCCCCGGGGCGGGCGCATCAGACCCGGGCGGGATGCGCGACACACACGCACGTCGCTGTCTACGTGACCGAGGACGCGCTGCGTAAGCTCGATGCCGGGGTCGGCTCACTCGGTGAATTCCGCCGTCGCACGCGCATCCCTCTCCTCATGCGCCGAACCTCCTCGATCCGTGCGCTACAGGAACTATCGCTGCGCAACGACATGGGGACCTATGGCGGCCCAACCATGCGCCAGGCACTGTCGTCGGCCTTGCTGATGCAGTGCATCGGCGAGGTCATTGCCGGCAAGACGGTGCCGGGGGCTTCGCCGGGAGAGCACGGCATGGCGCTGGTTGCCGACCTCGAAGCCTTCGTGACCCGCCATGCCGATCAGGACATTCCGCTCGACGCCCTGGAAGAACGCTTCGGCATCTCCCGCCGTCACATTACGCGTCTGTTTCGCGAAGGCACCGGCCTCTCGATCGGCGAGTTCCAGCAGCGCATGCGTTACGAGAATGCCTGCCGGCTGCTCGCCGAAACGGACCTGCCGGTCGGCGAGGTGGCGTTCCGAGTCGGCTTCGAAAGCGGTGCGGCCCTGGCGCGCGCAATGCGCCGCATCGGCGGCCATTCGCCCTCTGACCTGCGCACGAGAATGGCCCGTTCGGTCAAAAGCTAGGGCCCGCTCGAGCGCGCGGCGCGCCGCCGATCCCCGTAATCTGACCGGATGGAAACACACTCCCCGGTCGGCGGGGCTCATACCGTCATGCCCCAGCGCCACACAGTCGAACTCGTCAGCGTGTTCGCCGCCGGTCCCGGAGGCGGAAACCCGGCGCCCATCGTGGTCGATGCCGCCGGCATGTCCGACGCGCAAATGCAGGAGGTGGCCCGGCACTACGGCCACGAAAGCGGCTTCGTCTTCCCGGCGCCGCCCGGCTCCGAGTGCGATTTCGAGTTTCGTTTCTGGGTTCCTAACCACGAGATGTCGATGTGCGGACACGCCACGGTCGGCGCGGTCTGGCTGCTCCATCAAAGTGGGCGATTGCAGCGCGACCGGCTGACCATCCACACCCTCAGCGGCCAGGTCGGGATCCGCATCACCGGACACACGGCCGAGGGCGCCGCGGTCGAGATTTCCCAGCCCGTGGGCCGTATCGAGCCATTGGAGGAGGCGCAACTCGGCCGGGACGAAATCCTCGACGTGCTCGGCCTCAGCGGCGCGCAACTGGCGCCCCTGCCGATCCAGAACGCCTGCACAAGCCGGGTCAAGACGCTGATTCCGCTCGCCAGCACCACCGATCTCGACGCCCTTCAGCCGCGCTTCGAGAAAATCGAGGCACTGTGCGAGCGGATCGGCTCGACTGGCCTCTATCCCTATGCCACCTTCGACGCGGGCCGGCAAATCTTCGACGCCCGGCAGTTTCCGCGCGCCTCGGGTTATCCGGAAGACGCGGCCACCGGGATCGCGGCCTCCGCGCTGTCTTTCGGTCTCCTCGCCAATGGCATGGTGGAAGCGTCCGCGCGGACCATCACGATCCGCCAGGGACGCGCGATGAAACGCCCGTCGCAGATCTCGATACGCTTCAGTCTCGACCACGGCCGCCCGGATGGCTGCTGGCTGGGCGGTCCGGTTCGCTTCGAAGCGCACGGCGGAGCCCCATCATGACGATCGATATCGCCAGCCGGCTGGCGCAACTGGGCATGACGCTGCCGCCTGCGCCGTCGCCGCGAGGCGCCTACGTCGGTGCGGTGATCCACGATGGCATCGCTTACATCAGCGGCCAGGTCAGCCGTGTCGGCGAGGAGGTTATCGCCGGACCGGTCGATCGCGATACGCCGCCCGAGCTCATCCGGCGCGCGGCACGGGTCTGCGTGCTGCGCGCCCTGAGCGTGCTCGTCGCGACGCTGCCGGTCACGGCGGCGGCCGACCGCATCCTGTTCCTGCGCGGCTTCGTCAATGCCGTGCCCGGCTTCGTGAACCACAGCCAGGTCATGGATGAAGCCTCGACCCTGCTCCACGAAATCTTCGGCGAAAACGGCCGGCATGCGAGATCGGCACTCGGCGTTGCCAGCCTGCCGGGCAACGGCTTGCTCGAAATCGAACTCACTGTCGCGTTGACGCCTGTGTCTGGTCCAGGTGACGCGGGAACGCTCCGGCATCCGCATCAACGCCGGTCATAACGAAACGCCAGGCCATAACAAACACCGGACCGCCGTGGAAACGCCAGGCCCGGCACGATTCCCTTACCGTGGAGGAAGAACCATGAATCGCCGTCAACTGCTGCAACTCAGCCTGGCAGCCGCGCCTGCCATCCTGCTGTCCCGTTCCGTCCGGGCTGCCGACGCCGAACTGGTCGTCGGCTCCAACGTAGGCGCGCCGCCGTTCGCGTTCAAGCAGGGCGACACCTATACCGGCTTCGACGTCGAAGTCTGGAACGAGATCGCGAAGGGGCTGAACCGCCGATGGCGCCTGCAACCGATGGAGTTCGGCGCGCTGATCCCGGCGCTTCAGACTCGCAACATCGACGTAATCGTGTCTCAGCTATTCATCAAGCCGGAGCGCCAGCAAGTTATCGATTTTTCCGATCCGTACTATAAAAGCGGCCTGATCGCGCTGACCCGCATCGACAATGACACCATCCACACGCCGGCCGATCTTGCCGGCAAACACATCGGCACCGAAACGGGCACGCTCGCGGTCGGCTACGTCAAGGAGCACATCAAGGACGCGACGCTCGAGCAGTTGCCCAGCATCAACAACGCGCTGCTTGCGCTGGAGGCCGGCCGCACCGATGCAGTCATCTACGACAAACCCCTGTTGCTCTACTACGCCAACAACGCCGGCAAGAACAAGGTAAGGGTCGTGCTGCCGGCTCTGGAGGGCCTCGACGTCGGCATCGGCTTCCAGAAAGGCAGCCCGCTGGTCGCCGCGGCCAACCTTCAGCTCGCCGCCATGAAGGCCGACGGACGGCTCCAGGCGCTCAACCGGAAATGGTTCGGCGAGGCGTCGTCATGAGCTTTGACTGGGCGGCGGTCATTGCCGCGCTGCCGGACCTGCTGCAAGGCCTTCGGCTCACCCTCCTGATCGCGCTGGCCGGGCTGGCCGGGGGCGTCGTGCTCGGCATGCTCGCGGGCGTGGCGCTGACCTACGGCGGCCGGCTAGCCGTCGTCCCGGCCCAGATCTACGTTGCCTTGATTCGCGGCACGCCGATCGTGGTCCAGGTGATGTTCGTCTACTTCGCACTGCCGATCATGATGGATATCCGTATCAGTGCGACCAGCGCCGCCATCATCACCCTGATCGTCAACGCGGGCGCGTACAACGCGGAGATCATCCGCGGCGCGCTCGACGGCGTGCCGGCCGGACTGCGCGAGGCCGGTCTCGCGATGGGGCTTCCGTTTCACAGCGTGCTGGTTCACGTCATCACCCCTATCGCCTTTCGGCGCGCACTGCCGGCAATGGGCAACCAGTTCGTCAACCTGGTCAAGGACACGTCGATCTTTCTCGTCATCGGCGTCGGCGAACTGACCCGGCGAGGGCAGGAAATCATGGCCGAGAATTTTCGGGCGGTCGAGATCTGGACTGCGGTCGCGGTCATCTACCTGCTCGTGATCAGCATGCTCGCGCTGGGTCTGCAAGTGCTCGAACGGAGAGTACGCCTGCCATGAGCATGATCGAATTTCAGCAAGCCTCGAAGCGCTTCGGCTCCCACGTCGTTCTGCATCCGCTCGACCTCGCGATTGAACGGGGAGAAGTCGCGGTTATCGTCGGGCCGTCCGGGTCTGGCAAGTCGACGATGCTACGTTGCATCAACGGACTCGAAAAAATCAGCGACGGCGACCTGCGCGTCGACGACATCAGTGTGCTGGGTTCCGCGCGCGACGTCAGGCGCATCAGGCTCGAAGCCGGTATGGTGTTCCAGCAGTTCAATCTCTTTCCGAACCTGACGGCGATGCAGAACGTCATGTTCGGACCGATCCGGGCGCGCGGCCAAACGCGGGCGGAAGCGCGCGAGATCGCCACCGCGCTTCTGCAGAAAGTCGGTCTGTCCGAGCGGATGCATCACTATCCGTCGCAGCTTTCCGGCGGTCAGCAGCAACGCGTCGCAATTGCGCGGGCACTCGCCGTCCAGCCCAAGCTGATGCTGTTCGACGAGCCGACTTCGGCGCTCGATCCGGAATTGCGCCAGGAAGTCCTCAAGGTCATGCAGACGCTCGCCAGCGAGGGCATGACGATGGTCGTCGTCACTCACGAAATGGGCTTTGCGCAACGCGTCGGTTCCCGCCTGCTCTTCATGGAAGCCGGCCGCGTGGTGCACGACGGCAATCCCGTCGAGATGCTGTCGGCGTCGCCGGGAGAACGCTTCCGCGAGTTCCTGCAGCACGTTCATTGATCCCCTCGCTTTTTCACAACCGCACGCCATGGGAGTCTGCAGCCAAGATGATCTCTTCACATTTCGAAAGCGACTACGGCTTTCGCAGGGACAGCGTCCGGCACGGCAACTGGCGCGAGGCGCCCTGGAATGTGTGGGCCTTTCGCCATGTCCACGAGTTGATCCCGACGGCGCGAATCCCGGCCGCGCCCGGTCTTCCCGAAGAACCCAAGGTCGATGCCGGCGCGCTGACCGAACATGAATTCGTGCTCGACGGCGAACGCCGCACGGTAGCGGCGATTCTGCGGCAGACCTCGACCGATGCCATCACGGTAATGCGAGCCGGGCGTTTCGTCGCTGATTTTCACGCGCCGCACTTTACCCTGCAGAGCCGCCACATCCTGTTTTCGGCTAGCAAGTCAGTCGCGGGCCTGCTCGCCGGTGTGCTCGTCGGCGACGGTCTTCTGGACCCTGAAGCCCCGGTCGCGCATTACGTGCCGGAGCTCGCGCATTCAGCGTTTGGCGACGCCCGCGTAAGGCACGTACTGGATATGCGCACCAGCCTCGCGTTCAACGAAGACTATCTCGATCCAACCGGCGTTTATGCCCGCTACCGCCGGGCAGGCCTGCTGGATCCACGGCGAGACGGTGAGCAACCGGAGACCGTGATCGGCTTCCTCGCTTCGCTGCCCAAAGGTGCGGGGGAGCACGGCGGTCCTTTCCATTATTGCTCCCCCAACTCGGACGTGCTCGGCCTTGTGATCGAGCGTGCCTCGGGCGAACGCTACGCGGACTTCGCGTCCAAGCGTCTGTGGCAGCCACTGGGGTTACGGCAGGACGGCTGCGTGACGGTGGACCTCGCCGGCACCGCGCGCTCGGGCGGCGGCCTGTGCATGACGGTGCGCGATCTGGCGAGAATCGGCGAGTTGGTACGCCTCGGCGGTACCGTCGGCAAGCGCAGGCTGATACCCGCGGACTGGATGAAAGATACGCTCTCGGGCGGGAGCGCCGAGGCATGGCGACGGGGAACCTTCTCAGCCTGGCTGCCGAACGGCAAGTACCGCAACAAGTGGCATCAGGTCGGCAACGCCAGCGGAGCCTGCTTCGCGATCGGCATCCATGGCCAGTGGCTATACGTCGACCCGTCACGGGAGACGGTGATCGCCAAGTTCTCGTCACAACCGGAACCGGCCAATAACGATGTCAAACTGCTGAACCTCGCCTTGTTCGAAGCGATCGCGGCGATGAAGTGAGGCCGCGGCGCAGGCTGTCGTATCGGCGCGCGAGCAAGTAAGCAAATTGGGGTGCAGAAGCGGGAGCGTCTGTTGTCGCATCAGTACACACCTCGCTCGCCAGGCACCTTGGATCGCCAGCATAGAGCCGACACATCGTTCCGCTGGACGGATCGGAGTTAGCCATGACGAGCCCTGGCATGACAGTGTCCGAGGCCAGCCAAGTCACTGGCATCGACGCGATGATCGACGTCTTACCGACCCAGCGCTCGGCTCGACCTAGCCCGGGTCCACTCAAGCAAGGTGTTCCACGACAAAGTCGACGAAGCTTCGCAGCTTGGGTGTCATGTAACGATCCGGAAGATAAACCAGTTGCAGTGGCGCTCTCGAAAAGTCCTCTTCCGGGAACAGTTGGACTAGTCGGCCTGACGCTATGTCGTTCGCCACCAGGAAGTCCGGCAGCATGACAATGCCAATGCCGCCCAGCGCGGCCATCAGGAGCGCCGGACCGTTATTTACCGTCAGTTGCCCCGACACCGAGATAGTGCAGCTCTTGGGCTTGTCGAAGCGCCATTCACGCTCTGGCTGAATGTAGTGGAAGCAGAGACAATTGTGCGAGGCTAATTCCTCGGGACTGCTTGGCGTGCCCTGTTCCGCGAGATAGGCTGGGGACGCGCAAACGATCCGGCCGAGGCCCCGCAGTGGCCGCGCAACCAACCCTACATCGCCAAGTTTGCCGAAGCGAAACACGGCATCGAATCCTTCATCCGCCAGATCGACCAGCCTGTCGTTTAGCATCAGTTCGACTTCCACCCGTGGATACGCCTTGAAGTAGTCCGCGAGCAAAGGCAAAAGCAGATGAGATCCCAGGGACACAGGTGCGCTTACCCGCAAGCGACCTCGCGGCTCTGAGCGCATTTCACGAGCTTCCGTTTCCGCACCATCGATTCTAGTAAGGATATCTATGCATTGGTCATAAAATGCCTTGCCTATCTCGGTCAAGCTGTGACGCCGTGTCGTGCGATTCAGCAGCCGTGCGCCGAGCCGTCGCTCCAGTTCCTGGATGTGGTTGCTGACCATCGTCGTCGACATACCACTTGCTTCAGCCGCTGCGGTAAATCCCCCCTTATCAACGACCCGCACAAAGACTTCCATACCCGTCAGACGATCCATTAACAACCTCTGCTTGATAAGCCCTAATCCATAGTGCCATTTTACCCAGTCTGGAAGTTAAATTAACCGTCAATAGTCGCCGGGTTCGTTCCTTCAACATTGCGCACCCGGCCCTCTCGCATTCAACGGCTGCTCCCGGCGAGACGCGGCAGCGACACTCTGGAACGGCCAATCCTAAGCGATTATCAAGCGAGGGCGGATAGTCCTTGAACCAGAGCCCTCTTTATCTCAAGCCGTCAAAGTCATTAAATGCAATCCATCAAGCGCCGCCACATCGGCGGCGGCAGGTTAACGACAAAGGATGGATTCATGGCCGTTTACACAATCATGGGAATGACCGGGAATGTCGGCACAACGGCAGCGACCAAGCTGCTCGCCGATGGAAGCGAAGTTCGAGCCATCGTTCGCCGCGAGGAAAAGGCGGCAGCGTGGCGCGCGCGAGGCGCGCAGGTCGTCGTAGGAAACCCCTACGACGGTGATGCGTTGAAAACCGCTTTTGACGGCGTGGACGGCATCTTCATCATGACGCCGACCTGGTTCGAGTCCGAAGACATGTTCGCAGAAAACACTGCTGCACTGAAGGCATTGAACGAAGCCCTGCGTGCGGTATCCCCCACGAAGGTCGTGCTGCTTTCTTCAATTGGGGCTCAACATTCCCACGGCACCGGCGCAATTTTAAAGCTGCACCACATGGAGCGCGCCTTCGCAGACTTGCCCGCCGTCACCTCGATCCGGGCGGGATGGTTCATGGAGAACTACGCTGGATTGATCACCTCTGTGCAGGAGACCGGCGTGCTGCCGAGCATGCTCAACCCGCTCGACCGCGAGGTGCCGATGATTGCCACCGCCGATATCGGTATGACTGTCGCTGCCGTTCTGCAGGCCGACTGGAGCGGGCAACGCATCGTCGAACTCGAGGGCCCTCGGCGATACTCTCCTCAAGATATCGCTGCCGCTTTGGCGACGGTCCTTGGAAGACCTGTAACAGCCCAGGTACAGCCCGAGTCGCAATGGCTTTCGACCTATCGCTCGTGGGGACTCACTTCCCGATCGGCCGACGCGATGGCCGAGATGCTAAATGGTTTCAACACCGGCTGGATTGCCTTTGAACGCCCTGCTACCGAAACCACGCGCGGAGGCACCTCGCTCGAAACTGCGCTCGCCGGAATGATTAGTAAGTCCATCGCATGAACACGATACGCAACGTCGGCCGTATGCCTGTACACCACGCGTGCTGCGCCATGCGGATTCCGTCCCGGTTCCTTTCGCGCGGGTGTGGCGACATCGATTTACACAAGGATTTCAGATGACAATTGGCAAACGCTTGATTAGTGCCGCCCTTGCAGCCCTGATAGCTTCATTCGTGTCCTCTCCGCTGCTCGCCCAGCAGTCGAAGGGAAAGATTCTTATCGTACTTTCAAGCGAGCATGTACTGCCGCTGAAAGATGGCAAGACGTTCGAGACCGGGTATTACCTCAACGAACTTACCGTACCGGCTCAAAAGTTCGCTGAGGCCGGATACGAACTTGTCTTCGCCAATCCCAAAGGTAACGTCCCGGCAGTGGACCAGTCGTCCGTCACCACAGATTACTTTGGTGGAAGCAAGGACGCGCTCGAATCGGCCCAGCGATTCCAGGGCACGCTGACCGGGCTCGCCCATCCGCTCACCTTGAACGAGGTCGCTCATCAGGACCTGAGCCAGTACAAAGCGATCTTCGTCCCGGGCGGTCCCGCCCCGATGATCGATCTCATGGCAAACGACGATCTGGGTTCCATTCTCCGATACTTTCATGCGCATCACCGCACGACGGTGCTCCTTTGCCACGGTCCGGTCGCGCTGCTGTCCGCGACGCGCGACCCTGCTTCGAACCAGGCAGCGCTGCAGGCTGGCAATGTCGGCCAAGCTCGCAGCCTGGCCGCAAAATGGCCGTATCGAGGTTACAGGATGACCGTTTTCAGCGACGAAGAAGAATCCATCGCGGCGAAGAACGTCTTTCATGCAGATCCTCTATTCACGCCGCAGCAAGGACTGGAAACCGCGGGAGGCAAGGTGTCGACGGTGGCGGGATGGAAATCGAATGTCGTGCAAGACCGGGAACTGATCACCGGACAGAATCCGGCATCCGATGCTGCCCTGGCCGATCTCACTCTGCAAACCCTGTCGGCTCGGAAGTAGCGATCGACACAGGCCCGTCTGCCTCCTCGATACAAGTTGTTCGACCTCGAACGCGGCCGGGTAACGACGAGATCACAGCTATTTCTCATGCTGCGGATCGTGGCGGCAAAGCATCTGCGCAGGACTTCCCGGCGTGAGAACCAAGCAGCTCCTCAGTCGCTTTTGACTGCCGGGCACTGCGCCCCCGGCCCAGCGTTTGGTTCGAATGAAATGTTCATTCACCTGACGATCAAGCCAAGCGTTAAACACTTGCCAGCCTATGGTCAATTATCTACGGGCCGGTTTTGATACCTTCCTGGTGGATATGGAGTATTAAAATGCAATCCTTAATAAATTTTTCAGCATGTCGCGAAGGCGGTTCCGTGAACAATTACAACGGCTGGCGCCGCCCTCGCATACTCGCGGTTATCCTGGCAGCTTTTCTGTGCCTGGGCGTCATGGCACTGGCAACATCCCAGTCCGCGTTCGCCGATCAGGTTGATACTGACCTAGCCAGCCGCTCGAATAAAATCCACTGGCCCACTTCGTTGGGCCCCGAACAAGCTGACCTTTTCTCGCACAACGAGATCATGATCGATGCGCCGTGCCAGACGGTATGGAATCACATCGTCCGTGCCCGACGTTGGCCGCAGTGGTATCCGAATTCTCATGACGTACGAATCTCCGGTGGCGGGTCAGTCCTGCGAGCCAGTACGCAATTCGGCTGGAAAACATTCGGGGTACATATCGATAGTACGGTTGCCGAATATTCTCCTGAAACACGCCTCGGGTGGTTCGGTAAAGGCCCGGACGTCACCGCATACCACACGTGGCTGCTCACCCCCTCGCACGGGTCTTGCCACGTCGTAACGGAAGAGGCAACCAAGGGACCCGCAGCGGTAGCCGGACGCAAGTCGGACCCTGCCGTGCTGCACCGGGGCCACGAATTGTGGATCACGCGGCTGAAAAAACTATCGGAAGGCTGAGGGGTATTGTCGTGACACCTGCGCATCGACGAACTCGGTCAGCGCAGTGCCCACCTATGCTCTGGCGACGGCTGACTCGAGCGCGCATTGATGGTCGCAAGTCAGCCGTAGTCGTGTGTGTTGCGAGCCGGGTCGTCACTATCAGGGACAATCTGCAAGTGCTCGATCGCGGCATCGACGAGTTGTTCGGCGTCACTTACGCCTTCAGCCGCCTTGGCGAGGCCCGAGAGGCGTCCGTCAATCAGCAACAACGCTAGTCCGTGGACATAAGCCCATGCGGCGGTCATTGCGACAGCCTGCGTCGCGTCCGGCCGCACCGTCACCTTTGCTTCGCCCTGCGTTTGCTCCGGATCGTCGCCGAAGACGCCGGCAAGGCCACGCATCGAAACCTGCCGCCCCTCGATCAGCGACGGCCGCGCCTGATCGAGCAGTTCGTTGCGCGACATGAGCCGGAACAGATCAGGGTCGTTCACCGCGAAGCTCACGTAGCCGCGCGCGATCGCCTTGCGTCGCGCCTTGCCGCGTTCAATACCCGTTGCGTGCTGGGCCATCGTCGCGGCCAGCCGCCGGTGACCGGTCGCAGCCAGTTCGCTCAGCACGCCCGCTATGTCGCCGAAGTGGTGTTGCGGCGCAGTGTGTGACACCCCGGCCTCGCGCGCAATCGCCCTCAGTGTCAGACCGCGCAGCCCGTCTCGCCGCAACACCGACTCCGCGGCCTGCAACAGCGCTTCGGGCAGCGCGCCGTGGTGGTAAGGCTTGTCGCGCGCCGGGCTGATCGGCGGTGTTTCCGCCGGCGTTCGCGCCGGCGTCTTGCGGTGTGCTGACGCTTCACTCATAACGATGAATCTGCTCCGATAGATTTTTACAATGAAAAGATATCTTGACCTCGCGGGACGATGAAGTCAAAATCTTTCCACTGGAAACATACGGAGCCGACGACATGAACCAGCTTGCCCAACCGCTTTCATACCGCTCGAATCATCCGCCGATCGACTTCGAAGCGGACTGTGGACCATTGTTCATACGCGGCGCGTTACCGGCCGGGCTGGAAGGCGCGCTGGTGCGCAATGGCCCGAATCCGCACCATCCGGATGCCGCGCAACACTGGTTTGCGGGGCACGGGATGGTGCACCGTTTCGAATTCTCGAATGGCGATGTTACATACCGGAACCGCTGGGTTCGCACGCAGAGATGGTGCGCGGAGCGGGCAGGCGCCGCCGCGGACGTCCGCGGTCTGGGCGCCGCAGCCCCGCAAGGCCTGGCATTCGACGACGGTGTCGCCAACACGAATGTGCTGATGCATGGTGGCCGGCTGCTCGCGCTGGAAGAAGCACATCCTCCGGTTGAGCTCGACGTGGCGACGCTGGGTACGCGCGGTCAGGTCGACTTCGGCGGCGTATTGCGGGGGGCGTTCACCGCGCATCCAAAGTGCGATCCGCGTACCGGCGAGTTGCTGTTTTTCAGCTACGGCGGAGCTGACGGACTCGGCGCGGAAATGACCGCCGGCAGCATCGATGCGAATGGCCGTGTGACGCGCGTGTGCCGGTTCGATGCACCTTACGCAAGCATGGTCCACGATTTCGCGTTCACGTCGCGTCATCTGCTGTTTCCGGTGGCGCCGCTGACCGCGAGCGCAGCGCGCGTGAAGGCCGGCGGTCCCGCCTATGCGTGGGAACCGGAGTTCGGCACGTTCGTCGGTCTGATGCGTCGCGACGGAAGCGGCGAGATTGAATGGTGGCAGGGTCCTGTGTGCTTCGTCTTTCACGTGATGAACGCATGGGAGCGTGACGATTGCATTCACATGGACGTGATGCAATTCGATGCGCCGCCGAATTTCCCCTGGCCGGATGGCCGCGCAATCGGGGATGTCGGCCATGCGCGTCTGTGCCGCTGGACGTTCGATCTGCGTCGCCCTGAGCGCATCGCAACCAGTGAGGTGATCGCCGATGCGACGGGCGAGTTTCCCCGCGTCGACGAGCGCTTTGCCGGCGCGCAGTATCGTCACGGCTGGCTTGCGGGGCACGCCGAACAAGGCGGCGGTCTCTTTACGCGGATCGTGCATATCGACCACGAACGCGAATCGCGGAAGGACGTCTACGTGCTGGACGATGACGACGCGACATCGGAGCCGGTGTTCGTGCCGCGGGAGGCAGGGTCGGAAGAAGGCGACGGCTGGATTCTCGCGGTGGTGTTTCGTGGTGTGCAGATGCGCAGCGATCTGCTGGTGTTCGATGCGCGGCATGTTTCGGCAGGGCCGCTCGCAACGGTCGAGATTCCTCACCGCGTGCCGAACGGTTTTCATGGTAACTGGATCGCGGCGCGCGACCTTGCGCTGGCGCGTGGATGACTGGACACTCTGGAGCTCGAGATGAATCTTCTTTTGGCGTTTGCCCCTTTTATCGCCTTCGCAGTGATTGAGCGCCTGGCCGGTGTGCCGGCGGGACTCGCGGCCGGCACGATCATCGCCGCCGTCTTGCTGGTGCGCGATCTCGCGACGGGCCGCCGCGTCAAGCTGCTGGAGGTCGGTACGGTCTTGCTGTTCGGCGCGCTTACGGCTTATGCGCTCACGAATAATGTGCAATGGTCGATCGCCGCGGTTCGGCTGCGCGTCGATGCGGGGTTGATGTTGATCGTGCTGGCGTCGATTGCTTTGCGGCAGCCGTTCACGCTGCAGTACGCACGCGAGACCGTTGGTCGCGAGCACTGGGACAGCCCGGATTTCGCGCGCATCAACTACGTGATCAGCGCGGTGTGGGCCATTGCATTCGGCGTGCTCGCGATGGCTGATATCGTGATGGCTTACGTGCCCGCGCTGCCACATTCGACGGGAGTCATCGCGACGGTAGTGGCACTTGTCGCGGCGATGAAGTTTACGTCATGGTATCCCGAACAGCAGGCGGCTAAGCGCGCGTGAACCAAGGAGTTGCGCCGACACGTCGGGCGTCGCCAGCCTCTGTAGGTAATTGACCGCACCAAGCAATTAACTCCAATATCTTTAAGCGCAAAGCAGCGCGAACTCACCGCTGGCGCGCCAGCACGGTAGCGATCACCGCTACCCCTTCAGACTGAAACGCGCAAAATATTGATTTCACGGCTTTCGGTGAACTATTATGGGTATGTACCCGTATTCCCCGAACGCAACGAAAGCCGTTCGTAATTTGTATACCGGCGCGTCCGATCGTCCGCGATGCAGCACGATTGCCTGTCCGCTGTTAGGCCCACTCACGGGAAATAACGGCAGATCGAAAGCTGCTTTCGACATACGAATACACATGCTCCGATTACCGCCGCGCTGCTGACAGTCTTCGTGCAACAAACGCGCGCCGCCGCGCTCGCTGCACTGTGCATCGAACAATGACATCGAGAGCTTGCGTGGATAAAACTGCTTACACGTTCGGCCCATTCCGGCTGAGTCCCGCAGAAGGCTCGCTTGTCCGCGATGGGCAGCGGGTCTCCCTTGGGCAGCGTGCGTTCGAAGTGCTGGTGTTACTGGTCGAGCGCGCCGGCGAGGTTGTCAGTAATGCGGAGATCGTGACGCGCGTCTGGCCGACGACGATCGTCGATGAGAACAATCTCCGCGTCCACATCACGTCGCTGCGCAAGGCTCTCGGCGAGAGCCAGAATCGGGGACGATACATCCTCAATGTGCCAGGCCGAGGATACCGCTTTGCAACGCAGGTCGAACGCCACAAGCCGGTACCCGATCAGCGCACCCTTCCTGCTGAATTACCTCTGCCACTGACGCGGCTGGTCGGGCGCGATCCCTTCGTCAACGAGATCAAGAAACTGGTCAGCGGGAATCGGTTCGTGACCATTGTGGGCGCGGGCGGTATCGGCAAGACGAGTGTAGCGCTCGCAGTCGCCAACGTACTCAAGGGCTGCTACAGGGACGGCTGTTTCTTCATCGACCTTGCCATGCTGAGCGATCCCGAACTGGTGTCGACTGTGGTCGCCGAAGCGTTGCGCGTACCGGTTGCGTCGGAGACGTCGCTCTCGGCGATCGTCAATCACCTTCAACATCGCCACGTCGCGCTGGTCTTCGACAACTGCGAGCACGTCATCGACCGGGCGGCGGAAGTGGTCGAAGCGGTGCTGCGGACCGCGCCCGATGTCCATGTTCTGGCCACCAGTCGGGAACCGCTGCGTGCGGAAGGCGAATCCGTCCGTCAGCTTTCGGCGCTCGAGGTGCCGCCCGAACTTGACACGCCGATGACCGCCGAAGCCCTGATCCGGTTTTCCGCCGCCGAACTCTTCGTGGAGCGGGCGGCGGCGGTCGTAAGCGATTTCACCCTCACCGATGCGCAGGCCCCGCTGCTCGCGGACCTGTGCCGCAAGCTCGAAGGTATTCCGCTCGCGATCGAGCTTGCAGCCGCGCGCATCGACATGTTCGGACTCGCCGGTCTCGTCGAGGAACTTAGCGACAGTTTGGCGCTCCTGACCAAGGGCCGCCGAACCGCGCAGCCGCGACACCGCACGTTACGCGCGACGCTCGACTGGAGTTTCGGATTGCTAAACGATGCCGAGAAAGCCGTATTCGGCCGGCTTGGCGTTTTCAAGGCGACATTCACGCGCGAATCGGTCGTAGCGGTCCTTCCAGATGACATATTCGATGCAGAAAGGGTCAAGGAATCGCTGAACAATCTCGTCGCAAAGTCGCTGGTCGTGCTGCAGTTTTCGAATGGCAGGGTATGTTTTCGCCTGCTCGACATGACGCGTGCGTACGCGCTGGAGAAACTGCATGACGACCCTGAGGCCAACCTCCTTCGTCAACGGCACGCGAGGCACTTTTATGAACGGGTGAGCGAGCCGGCATTCGAGCAAAGCATGAACGACGTGAACTGGCTGACCAGTTTCCGGCAGGTCGCCGCTGAGATCCGCATCGCGCTCGAATGGTGTTTTAGCGAAAGTGGCGACAGGAACCTGGGACTACTGCTGACCGCAGCGTCGTGGTTCGTTTGGGACAATCTGTCGCTGGTCGACGAATACATGTCGTATGGCCGACGAGCGCTCACCTTCATCGGTGCCCCGTCGAAACAGACGCTACGGGCCGAAGCCAAGATTCTCATTGCGATCGGCAAGGCGCTCTACAACACCCAGGGCAGCGCGCCGGAATTGCCCATACTCTATGGTCGAGTGGACGAAATCGCAGAACAGCTGGGTGACGTGGAAACGCGAACCATGGCCGCTCTTGGCACCTGGCGGTATCACCAGGGTCTCGGGCAACACGACGCGGCGCTGGTCGAAGCCGAGACGTACGCCAATCTGCATCCGGACACGCTGGGGCAAAGCATCTATATGACGATGCGAGGCATTACCCACGTTTATCAAGGCGATCTGCCGGCGTCGAGGGAATGGCTTTCGTCTGCATTGTCGGCTTCGGCCTCAGTGCCGGACAGCCAGCGAACACAGTTCCTGTATGTACCGCAGGTGATCCATCACGCAATGCTCGCGCGCGTGTTCTGGCTGGAGGGCAATTCGACACGTGCGGTTGAATTGGCGGACGAAAGTGTATCGGTGGCGATAGCCAGCAAGCACACGCTGTCCATTTGCTTTGCTACGGCGATGGGGGCGTGTCCCGTTGCGCTATGGGCAGGTGAACTGGCAATGGCCAGCCGCAACCTGGTGCTTCTGGAGGAGCATTCCGCCGCGTTGGCCGTGTCGTTCTGGCATCGGTTTGCTGAGGCCTATCGACGCTTTCTGACCACCACGTTTGCCGCGCTCGCCATGCCCATCTCGCGCCGGCGCTGCGATGACACGCAATGGGGCTATCGGCATTTCGAGGAATACAGCGTGCTCGCGGAAGGATTCGCATCGCCGCAGTTGATTGAGCGCGCCTGGTCCACGAACCCGATCTGGTGTTCGGCGGAAATCCTGCGCCTCGAAGCCTGCAAGCTACTTCGCGAGCGCGACACGACCGCTGTCAGCAGCGTGATCGAGATGCTGGCCCGCTCACTTGCAATCGCGCGCAAACAAGGCGCACTCGCCTGGGAGTTGCGCAGCGCGACGACGCTTGGCGGGATACTGCGCGATCAACTCAGGTTCGACGAGGCGCGAGCTTCGCTTGAGTCTGTGCTCGAACGGTTTCCCGACAAGTCTGCAACGCCGGACTATCAGGCTGCGTTGCAGCTGCTCGACAACTGCGCGCCGTAGTTCGCGGGCCCGTGAGTCGACGCCATCCGAAGAGTGGCAGCGCAGGCGTCCAGACATGCGACGCCAGCCATCACGCTCAGTTCACCACAAGCGCCGACGGATGCTGCGCAAGCGGCGTGACGTGGACGGAAGTCATGAACCGGTAGAGCGGCAACGCGGTGAGCAACGTGTGCAGTTCATCGTGCGATTCGACATCGAACACACTGTAATTCGCGAACTCCCCGGTCACGCGCCACAGGTGTCGCCACTTGCCCTCTGTCTGCAATCGCTGCGAGAAAGTTTTTTCCGCCGCTTGCAAACGCTCAAGCTCGGCCGGGTTCGTGCCTGCGGGAATGACAACCTGCATATGGACGAGATATAACATGGACACCTCCAACAGCGAGCCCGCCAACAATCTGATGCTATGCCGAAGCGTTATGCACTCACTACAGGGGAGTGACCCGACATCAAGTGATACAGGACGATGCCGTACTCCGAAGCGGATTGCTGGTTCTGACCGGTCAGCAATTTACCGTCGATGACAACGCACGGCGCATCGGTGCCCGCCTCCTGATAGCGCGCTCCCGTTTCTTCGAGCACCTTCTGCGGATAGCGCGGAATGAAACCCGCGCCGAAGAGACGCTCCAGTTCGCGATCGCCGGCAGCCGGATACCCCGTGACGCGCCGGCCGCGAATCAGTTCGGGAATATTGCCGAGTGCGATCGCTCCGTGACAGATCGCGGCGACGATCTTTTCACGCATCCAGAAATGCTCCAGCACTTTCGCGAGGTCCTTGTTCGGATAGAGGTCGAAGGTCGCGCCTTGTCCGCCGGCCACGTGAACGGCGTCGTACTGATCCAGTTCGACATCCTGCAGGGCGAGGGTCGTCGCAAGCCTCGCCATCAGCGAGGGATCGGACAGAAATCCCTTGCTGACCAGGTCGTGAGGTTCCGTCGTACCCTCCGCATAGGGATCGCTATAGGGAGACCAGCCGACCTTGCCACCCTTCGGACTGGCAAAATCCACCTCGACATCACGTTCGATGAGGTGCCAGTAAGGATGGGTGATTTCCGACAACCAGGCCCCGTTCTCGAAACTGGAAATAACAAAAAGGGCTTTCATGGCGCGCTCCTTGAATGATGATGTCGAGGGTATCCCGCTACGCAACGTGTCGCAATGATCGACTCCGGCGCAACAGGTCAATGACAGCTATGGATTTTCTTAGTATGACTACTCTTTCGTGGCGCGTATTGCTACCCGACCACGACTTCGCTCACTTGAACCACCGGAACGAGATCAGTGAAATTGATGATGTCACCAAAAATCGCATTGCCATGAAGCGCCATGCCGCCCTGGAACACATCCACCGATTCACAGAAAACGTGGCACATCGCGACATAGGGCGCCGGCATTTCGGGCGCTCCGCCGGCGAGACCTTTGTCGATCGTGTAGTACGCGCAAGCTTCCGCCAGCTTGGCCTTGACCATCGGCATATGGCGGTCCCGGTAATACTCATGATCGAACCGGGCTGCGGCCATGTTCGGGTACATCACGCTAACCTTGATCATGACGCGCTCCTTCAGCGGGAATGGCAGGGACCCATTGGGCAGAAATGTGACGGACGCCACATCACAAGGTCACGATGAGCCAATTCTCGTGCAGCCGGAACACTAGCAGCAACTAAAGCGTTGCTAAAGGTTGCTAACGCCCTTCAATGCATGCCACCCGCCGCCGGCATGTGAATAATGAGCGCGCCATTTCATCAGGCTTGGTCCACGCCGTCCTCGTTCTGCGAGGACAACTCGCGGCCAACCTTGATGACGACATTAAGCGCATGCCGAAGCCGAACCGCCTCCGCTGCGCCAAAGCTGTCTTCGAAGCGCTGATGGATCTCTTCCCACAGCGGCATCGCTTTGGCCAGCATGCGCCGGCCGGCCGCGGTGAGGTCGACGACACGTTCACGCCGGTCTTCGCCAATATCGAGCCGCACGAATTTATCGCGCTGGAGAGGCCGCAGATTTCGTCCCAAGGTAGAGCGGTCCATAGCAAGCACGTTGGCAAACTGATTTTGCGTAATCGGACCAACGGCCGCGAGGCGCGCAAGAATGGAAAACTGGGTCATCTTCAAGCCTGTGGGGCGGAGCGCTTCGTCGTACGCGGCGCTGAGTACTCGCGCCGCGCTGCGAAGGGTCGAGCAATTGCACTGCAAAGCTTTCATATCGATTTCCTGAGCACGATCGTTCGAGTATAGATAAATCCGTGCATATGCTCCATTCCCGTTGTGTCGCACCCGCAACCCTGCGTTAGCAGCAATTTATATCGATTTATTCGCGAATTCCGCTGCAGCGACCCATCATCAAATTGCGGGCGACGGTGCGAGCCGGACGCTCCTCGCGGGTTTTGAAGGTCGCGCTGCCGGAACAGGAGGCTGTCATGTCTTACGCGCCGATACTCACCGAATCGCAGCTTGAACGGGTTCGCGTCTTCACGAAACCGCGACAGGCCGCAGCCGATGAAGTGCTTTATGACCCTGACGACGACACGCCGCCGGTGTACGTCGTGATAGACGGCAATATCCGGATCATCTCGTTCGCGGGTGGCATCGAGCAAACGGTGACGACCTACTCAGCAGGCCAGTTTTCCGGGGAATTGCTGATGATTGCCGGCAGGCGATCGATCTACCGATGCCAGGCCGTCACGTCATCGAGCCTGCTCGAACTGAGCGCAGAAAATTTGCGCACGTTGATCGGCAAGGATGCCGAGCTAAGCGACATCTTCATGAAGGCGTTTCTCGCACGTCGTCTCAAGTTGTCCAGCGATGGTCATAGCAACGTGCTCATTCTGGGCTCACGTTATTCCCCCGGGACGCTCGCGCTTAGAGAATTCCTGACGCGAGACGGCCATCCTTTCGCCTACGTCGATCTCGACACCGATCGCACGGCTCAGGAAATGCTCGATCGCTTCGGCGTATGCAGCGACGACGTCCCTGTCGTGATCTGCAACAACGGAAAAGTGCTGAGAAATCCAACGCCGCGCGAAGTCGCCGAAGCGCTGGGTTTCAACAGGAATATCGACGATTCCCAAGTGCGCGACATCGTGGTCGTAGGCGCCGGTCCCGCAGGACTAGCGGCCGCGGTGTATGCCGCATCAGAGGGGCTCGACGTGCTCGTGATCGAGCGTGCTGCGCCCGGTGGACAAGCTGGCTCCAGCTCGAGGATCGAAAACTACCTCGGTTTTCCAACCGGGCTGTCCGGTCAGGAACTGGCGACAAGCGCGATCGCCCAGTCGGAAAAATTCGGTGCAAAGATCATGGTGGCACGCAACGTCGCACGCCTGAACTGCAATGAACGCCCCTACCGGCTCTCACTCGATGACGGCCAACAGATCCTCACCCACGCCATCGTGCTTGCCACCGGCGCCACGTACAACCAGCCGGCGCTGCCAAACATCGATCGCTTTACGGGTCGCGGCATTTACTACAACGCCACCTTCATGGAAGCCCAACTGTGCAAGGACGAGCCCGTGGTCGTCATCGGCGGCAATTCCGCCGGGCAGGCCGCCGTGTTTCTCGCACAGAACACTGCGGGCGTACAGATGCTGATCAGGTCGCATGGTCTGGCGGACACGATGTCGCGCTATCTGATCCAGCGCATTGAAGAAAATCCGCTCATTCACATGCACTTCAACAGCGAGCTCGCCGGCATGAGCGGCGATGACCACCTTGAAGAGGTGTCGTGGCTCGACAAGGCGACTGGCGAAGTGACCACGCAGCCGGTCCGCCATGTCTTCGTCATGACAGGCGCGTCACCAAAAACCGGATGGCTTGCCGGCTGCCTGTCGCTCGACCGACAAGGGTTCGTGCTGACGGGCCGCGATCTGGAAAATGCCACGCCGCCGCAGCCGTGGACGCTCACGAGACGTCCCTACATGCTCGAAACCAGTCTGCCAGGGGTGTTCGCCGTGGGCGACGCGCGTGCGGGAAACGTGAAACGCGTTGCATCGGCGGTGGGAGAAGGTTCCATCGTCGTGCACATGGTGCATCAGGTGCTGGCGGGAATTTAACCATGCCGCTCGCATGAGCCGCTCATTGACCACTCTTGTTCGATAACACGCCTGAATCGCGAGACCGGCAAACACGTTTCTGCGACCCAGGCAATTGCTCAACCCGCCGAGGAGGCTTGAATCATGAAAACCGCAAAGGAACTGCTGCTAGCGTACATCGATGGAAGCGCGCGCGAATCCGCTGCGCTCTTTGCCGAGAATGGCGCGCTCGAGTTGCCCTATCTGTCCGATCTGGGGGTTGAGCCGCGTTATGAAGGGCCAGCGAACATTGATGCATTCCTAACCTTTCTGCATGAACGGATGTACCCGGGTTTTCGTTTCGTTGATGTACAGATTTATATCGACACGCCCGAGCAGGCTTTTGGCGAATACACGATTCATCACCAATCGGGCATTTCCGGCAAAACGGTCCACCAACGCTTCTTTGGGCACTGCACCGCCGCGAACGGCAAGATCGTCCTGCTGCGCGAAGCACTCAACGTATTTGCCGCAGCGGACGCGATGTTCCCCGGCGGCCTGGCAGACGTTGTCGACAGGACGAGCGAACGATGAACCTCTCCTCTTCTCAAACGGATCATGTGATTCAGGCCGCACAAGCAGCCGTCACGACGACATTGCGCTCTCGCGCTGCCGCCGTCCTCGGCGCGCTGTGCCTCACGTTGCCTGCGTCCCTGCCTTCGGTGGCGGCCCAGCAGCGCGACGACGCCGTACCGCTCGACGCCGCCACCGAACACACGATCAAGACGCTGTATCGCAGTCTCATTGATGCGGAAAATCGCCACGACATAGAGGCCGTCCGGCCGTTCGTCTGGAACTCGTCCACAGCCGTATTCGTCGCGAAAACTGCGACGCCTGGCGAAGGGGGATGGGCGGGTTTCTGGGGTAACGATACGGTCCTCCAGCATCTTCAAGACATCTATAAAGGGCCGTTCTACATTGCCCCCGACTATGCTGGCGAAAGAGAAGTCGCGCTGTCGGCGGACGTTGTTCAAACCTATGTGCCGGTCAAGATCACCGTGGCGTATGCGGGACAAACCCCTGTACCGAAACCGTTCCTGATGATCCTCGAGTGGGTGCGAACCGGATCCGGCTGGAAAATGGCCACGGACATTGCTTTGCCGATTCCCTCCTGACACCGTCCGTCGAGGTCACGTGAATGTCCCGCGCTAGTCTATTCCGGACATCGCTACCCACGCCTCCTCCAATTCCCGGACTATATGTATGCCAGACCTGCCCGTAAGCGCTCCGGGCAACGTATTAGCGCCAGTTGATAGCGGCAGCCATGCCGGCGGTCAGATCCCGGAAACAGGCCAGTCGAACCCGACCGGCCTGCAGTCCGCGCAGGTTCAGGTCAGGAAACCCTTCGCCGTCCCATTGCATCGGTCACTACTGCATCATCGCGTGCTGAACCGCCGCCTTCTTCAAACGGCGGCTGATGGCGAAAACCCGCGCTGCCGGACACCACCGCGATGATGGCGCCGACCACCAGCGCCGCAAACGAATACCACGTCGCGCGGGCAATGCCACGCGCGGCCGTCTGCGCCGTTTGCATCGCGTCCTGCTGCGCATCGGCGCCGGCCGCCGCCGACGCTGCTCCCTCCACCGCTGCCTGCGCCTGCTGCCTGGCGGAATCGGCGAGCGATCCAGGCGGTTGATTACCCGCCGCCGCCCCGACGGTCGCAGTCGTCGCCGCGACGTTACCCGCCACGCTGACCGCCCCGCCAATAATCGATGTCATGCCATAGAGAAGCAGCAAGGTCATCACAGCCCACGCAAGCAAACCGTGAAGCCATCCGAGCACCGGCGCGCAACGCCCCGCAAAGTACGAACCGATAAACACGGCAAGAACGGTTGTAACAATCACCCACACGCCCGAGCCGAATCCAAAGACGCGCCCGGGATTTGGCTGCGACATGGGCGCGAGAAGAGACGCGCCTATCGCGGTCCCCAGCACGCTCATGATCAAATAAACGATCAACGACAGGATCACGCCGGCTATGACCGCGCCCCACGCGATACGGGGCAAGCCATCTTGAGTAGTCAGGAGTCGCATAGGTGTCCCCTCTGAACGGGAAGTCGATTGTCGAACGGATTGCCGACGACATTGCGCCGGGCAACCGCTCTCTGCAATCGCCGTTCCCACACTTTAGGGTCGGCTCAAGCTGGCATCTTCGTTGCAAGGTGTTACATACGAACCACGAACGCGCGATCTCGTTCGGTTCATCTGCTTGCAGAGCAGCAACATCCGCTTAATGCCGAGGGAATCGTGCACATCCTGTTTATTGACGACCATAAGGATTCAGCCGACGCGTTTGGCGCGATAGCGTCCGGCCTGGGGCACAAAGTTCAAGTTGCGTACGACGGCCACACCGCGATGGAGTTGATCCAGGCGCAGAGTTTCGATGTCGTTTTCTTCGACATCGAATTACCCGATGCCGATGGCCGGGAGCTATGCCGGCGCGTACGCAACGAAGGTGCGTCCCGCGACGCGTGTGTAATCGCGGTCACCGGCAGGACCGATCTTGGGGACAAGGACCTTGAACCGTTCGACGGTTATCTGCACAAGCCGATCAGCGCGGGCGCTTTGGAGCATGCGCTGAAATTCTCCGAAGGCTGAATCAGCGCATGGCGTTTTTTCGACCCTCGGCGTTCGTCGCAACGGCGATTGCATCGAGATTCTGCGGATACGGGAAGTTCAAACCGAGCAACTGCCGCATTGTCGGGCTGGCGTCCTTGACGAACGTTTCGCCGACCATCGCGCGCAAATCTTCCATCGGCTTGACGAATTTCGGCAGGTATTGAATCAGCACCGCGCTGCGATCCTGCGTGCTGTGGTTTGGCATCGCGCAATGCCAGGTCGCACCGAAGAAAACAATCGCGTCGCCGGGCTCCGCTTCCATGCGCTCGCAGCGCTCGAAGAAGGCATCGCCCTCGCCGGGATAACGCAATTCATGCTGCGTGTGCGGCACAAAAGCCGTCGCACCGGTTTGCGCCGTGAACGGATCGAGTGGAATGGTCACTTGCGCGTTGAGTGGAAAACTCGTGTTGATGCCAACGGGAAATGTCGTCGCCGCATGAAAATCCCAGTACGGGTAATCGATATGCGGCTCCTGTCCGGGACCGTCCGGCAAGATCCGGTTCGCTGCGATCGACCCCATGATGAAGTCGTCACCGAGAAAGAGCCGCATGGCCGCGACAATAGCGGGCTGTTCGGCCATCTCCGAAAACACGTCGCCTTTGGCAAGCAGATTCCACACGCGCCGCTGTAAATGCAACCGCTGATCTTCGGCCGCCTGTCCCTGAAAATGCGTGACCGTCTGCGCGCGGTCCTGCGAATGCGCCATCACCACGCGGCGCGCTTCTGCCACCTGCACTGCGCTGAACACGCCACGAATACGCACCGCGCCCGGTCCTCGCAGCAGCGCTTCAACGACTCCTTCAGGCGTCACCGCGCCGGCTTCCATGCTGTCCACAGCAGTCTCCCTGGACGAGTTCACGCAGCACTCCGGCTGCTAATGCACACAAGCATAGAAGACCGCTTTCACCAATGCAACGAAAATTTCACACGTTAATTCGGTGGAATTTAATTTCTATTTTAGAAAACCATAGCCGATGCGGCCCGCAGACGTACTTGATGGAAATCCATCATTTTTTTGAGTGAGCAGCAAGCGGTGGTCATCTATCGTTGTCTCAACAAGAAGGCCGTCCGGCGGTTGGACCTGACGGGAAGTGCTCAGACATCGCTTAAACATTGCTTGAAACATTGCTTGAAACACTAAATAAGCAGGAGACAACCCATGTCCTCGACTCCCGGCGTCAGCGGCGGCGATGCGGCCAAGCCCGGCCTCACCGACCCAAAGCTCGATGAGCGTATCGGCCAGCAGTGGTATCAGCCGCGCATTCCCCGCGCCGTTCTGAAAGAGTTGATGAAACGCAGCGACGCCGAAGGCCTCCGCAACTTCGTGCCATGGCTGTTGGTGCTGGTAGCGTCGGGTTGGGTGGCGGCGTTCTGTTGGGGAACGTGGTGGGCGGTGCCGGCCTTCCTGGTCTACGGCACGATCTATTCGTCCAGCGACGCCCGTTGGCACGAACTCGCCCATGGCACGCCGTTCAAGACCCGCTGGCTCAACGACGCCTTCTATCACCTGTCTTCGTTCATGACGATCCGCGAAGGCTACTGGTGGCGCTGGAGCCACGCGCGGCATCACACGCACACGTACTTCCAGGAGCGTGACCCGGAAATCCAGGTCGCACGGCCGACGCAGGTCTTGCCGATCATTGTCGATTTCTTCGGACTGCTAGGTAGTTCGCTAGAGATCCGCAAGGTCATCCGGCATGCGTTCGGCCGTGTAGATGCCACCACCGACGCGTTCCTCCCCGCCACCGAAAAGCCGAAGATGATCTGGTCATGCCGCATCTATCTGCTTGTGGTCATCGGCACGATCGGACTTGCCATCGCACTCCGTAGTTTCCTGCCGCTGATGTTCGTGTGGACGCCCCGTTTTTACGGCGGCTGGCTGCATCAGTTGCTCGGCCTGACGCAGCATGCGGGGCTCGCGGTCAACGTGAAGGACCATCGGTTGAATACACGCACGGTGTACATCAATCCGGTCTTCCGCTTTCTGTATCTGAACATGAACTACCACCTCGAACATCATCTCTTGCCGATGGTGCCGTTCCACGCGCTGCCGCGTTTGCATGAAGTCATCAAGGATCAGCTTCCGCCCGCTTATCCGAGCCTTTACGCGGTGTATCGCGAGATGGTGCCCGCGTTATGGAAACAGCGCTCCGAGCCAGACCATGTGATCGAACGCAAGGTGCCGGTTGAAAGCGGTCCGCACGGAACATTTGCGACCCAGTCGGGCATCTGAACAACTTTAACCACCCGGAGGCTTTTGTGGCCGTTGAAACGAATAACATCGAATGGGTCGTCGCCTGCGCTGCCAGCGAGATCGCCGAAGAAGACGTAATCCGTTTCGATCACGCAGGCGCGAGTTACGCGGTGTATCGGATCGCTGAAGGGTTTTTTGCATCGGATGGCTGGTGCACCCACGAACGCGCCCACCTCGCCGACGGCTTCGTGCTCAATCGGGAGATCGAATGCCCTCTGCATCAGGGACGTTTCGATATTCCCACAGGCAAGCCCAAAAGCCCGCCCGTCTGCGTGCATTTGAAGACTTACCCGGTGCGTATTGAAGGCGGCGAAGTGCTGCTCGGCGTACCGCCGCAAGCGACGGCCGCGTCATGAAAAACCGGGCCGCCATGGTGATTATCGGCGCCGGGCAAAGCGGAGCGCGCGCCGCCCATGCGTTGCGCGATAACGGCTGGGACGGCGAGATCACGCTGCTCGGTAACGAAGGGGTTGCGCCTTATGACAGGCCACCGCTCTCCAAGGCCGTGTTGCTCGGTCAGAAAACCACCGCGCAGTGTGCGCTGTATGACGATACGTTTTACTCCGAGCAACGCATCGACCTGCGTGTCGATGCAAGCGTTCAAGAGATCGACCGCGCAGCGCGCAAGGTGGTTTTGAAGGACGGCCATACCGTCGCTTATCAGCGCCTGCTGATCGCGACCGGCGCGGCGCCGCGTCGCTTGAACGTGCCCGGTGCAACGCTTGAGGGCGTACATGTCTTGCGTACGGCAGCAGACGCCGCAAGCGTAGCCGGCGAGTTGTTGCCGGGACGGAAGATCGCGATCGTGGGAGCAGGATTTATCGGGCTGGAGATCGCGGCGACGGCGATTGCAAGAGGCTGTGAGGTGATCGTAATCGAAGCGGCAGCGCGTGCACTCATGCGCGCCGTGCCGGAGATTGTCGCGGCGTATCTGGTGGAACGACACAGGCAGATGGGCGTGGACGTGCGCTTCGCCGTGCAAGTCGACCGGATCATCGGATCAAACATGAAACGCGTCACGGGCGTAAAGCTCTCGGACGGTACGACCATCGCGTGCGATTGCGTGATCGCCGGCATTGGCGTAAAGCCGCGCACCGAGCTGGCGGAAGCGGCGGGTATCGACGTAGCAGACGGCATCGCGGTGGATGACACGCTGCGCACCAACGATCCACACATCTTCGCAGCCGGCGATGTCTGCTCGTTCCCGCACCGGCTGTTCCGCCGGCGCATGCGACTCGAATGCTGGAAGAACGCGGAAGACCATGCGCGCATTGTCGCGCGCAACATGCTGGACCGCGGCGAGACTTACTCCGAAGTCCCGTGGTTCTGGTCCGATCAATACGACATGACCATCCAGATTGCGGGCATGCCCGCGTTCGGCGTGACGACCGTCGTACGCGAGACGAGCGCCGCATCGCGGGTCTTCTTTGCACTGGATCGCGATGGCGTGCTGGTCGGCGCGAGCGGCGTGGGCCAGGCAAGCGAGATCGCGCGTGACGTGCGCGTAGCACAGGAGTTGATTGCGCGGCGTGCGTGCGTTGAACCTTCCTTGCTCTCGGATCGCAGCGTAAAGCTCAAACCTCTCCTTGCCGTGGAGGCGCTATGACGCAACGGCTCGACATCTATCAGTCGCTATGGGCAATGGAGCGCCGTCATACCGATGGTCATGAACGTTCACTTGAAGACAACATAGCGATGATCGCGCAAGCGGGTTTCAACGGCGTCAGCGCTTCTTACGCATCGCGCGATGATGTGCGTCGGCTTAGCGGTTTGTTAAGACCGCTCGGCCTGCAAGCAGAAGCACAATGTTTTCCGCGTACGGTAGATGACCTGCAACCGATCCTTGAAATAGCCACCGAGTTCGGTGTGCATCACATCGACTTGCAGCCCGATGTACGCCCACGTCGCCTCGATGACGCGCTCAAGTTAATCGATGGATGGACGCGACTCGCCGAGCAGGTGGATTTTCCGGTGTATATCGAAACGCATCGGGACCGCATGACAACTGACCTGCATTTCACGCTCGATCTGCTCGATGCCCGGCCGGATCTGAAACTGCTCGGCGACATCTCGCACTATCTGGTCGGACGTGAATTCGCGCTGCCCGTGTCCGATGAAAACCACGCGGACATGCACCGGATTCTCGACCACTCGTGGGCATTTCACGGCCGTGTCGCGAGCCGTGAACAGGTGCAGATAGAGATCTCATTCGAGCCTCACCGGATCTGGGTAGATCTGTTTCTTGACTGGTGGCGTTATGGCTTTGCATCGTGGCAACGGCGTGCCGGTCCCGACGACACCCTGGTCTTCACGTGCGAACTCGGACCCAAGCCTTACGCAATCATCGGTCGCGATGGCAACGACACGACCGATCGCTGGGCCGAATCGCAGTTGATGCGCGACTGGATTCGGGAACTCTGGAATGGCCTGAGCTGCCAGGAAAAACCCGCACAGTTAGCGCTTAGTCGCTGAGCGGAAGGTTTTCGCGTAACAACACCGTGACCGGAATTTGCTGCGGCAACGCCACGCCGGGATCGCGATGATAGTGCCGCAAGATGATTTCGATGGAACGCATTGCTTCGGCGGCCGGGTTCTGGTCGAGCACCGCGTCAAGCGTTCCTTCAATGAGCAAGCGCCGCGAAATGTCGTTGAGTTCGTGGCCGACGAACACTGTCGAGCGAACCCGGTCGAGTGCCTGGAGCGCCGCGCCGACGCCTTCATCGCCGACTGAAATGTTGTAGATCCCGCGCAGGTCGGGATAACGCCGGAAGGCGTCGCGAGTGAGGCTTTCGGTGACCGCCGATTGCTCGCGGCTCTCGACGGTCTCCACGATGTCGCAGTTAGGGAAACGCCGCCGCAGTACCGAACGGAAACCGCTTTCGCGTTCTTCGTGGCCGAGGAAATCATGCATGCCCGTCATCACGAGCACCTTGCCGCCCGCATCGCCGAGAAAGCGGCCCATCAACTCGCCCGCGACGCGTCCGGCGCCGCGATTGTCGATACCCACGTACGCAAGCCGTCCCGTTCCCGGCAGGTCGCTGGCGAGCGTGACGACCGGCATCGCGCGGCTGACCAGACGCAGTGCCGCCGTGATGTCGGGATGCTCATACGCGACGATGATCAGCGCGTCGGCCTTCTGCGTCGCGCGGCTGATGGTCTCGACCACGCGCGCCGGTTCGAGGTTATCGAAGTAGGTCACTGCGCAGATCACGCGCTGCGCTTCGAAGGTCTTCTGGGCAATTTCGAAACCCTGCTTGAGATAGACGTAATACGGCGCAACGGGTTGTTGCAAAAGGATTGCTATGCGCAGCCATCGCACCGATACCGCGTCGAGCGCCCGATCGATCTTGAGCTTGCGCGCCCATTCGAGGACGCGCCGTTCCTTCTCGCGCGAGACGCCGCCGCGGCCGTTGAGCACGCGGTCCACGGTTGCCTCGCTGACGTCGGCGGCCTTGGCGATGTCGGCCATGCTCGTTTTGCGGCGGTTGGTCGGGTCGGGCATGAGCCTTATACGGTTTAGGGGATGAACCACGGGACTGGACTGATGATCGCACTCGCCAATGGTGTTAGTGGTCGGGGTTTATGCCGGGGTGGTCGGTTCTGGGTTAGTGGTCGGTTCTGGGTTAGTGGTCGGTTCTGGGTTAGTGGTCGGTTCTGGGTTAGTGGTCGGTTCTGGGTTAGTGGTCGGTTCTGGGTTAGTGGTCGGTTCTGGGTTAGTGGTCGGGGTCTATGCCGGGTTGGTCGGTTCTGGGGTTAGCGGTCGGAGTCAGTGCCGGGTTGGTGCTTTCGGCCGTGGTGGTCTGCGAGAGTCGGATTTTCTCTTTATCACTATTAGCCACTGTGCGTGGCGGCACGTCATTTCTTTGTCCAAAGCGACAAAGAAACGAAGCAAAGAAAGCGCTTTCAAACACGCTACCCTAAGTGTCCACAGCGTGCAGTTTTCATTCATAGGTGCCCCAAAAGCACGGTGCTCGCCAGAGCTCCGGATGTGTGAACCCCTCCTTCTCCGAACACCGATACCCACACGCTTCGCCACCAGTGATTGAACCTGCCCAAGGAGCACCCCGCGCTATCCGCGGACGACCGACCACCAAATTTGTACGCGCCTCGGACCTCGTCGCCAACCCTGCTGGAAACGAGGTCGCGAAGATGCGGGCGGCCGTAACCGACGAAGATAGCTGTACAGAACGCGCAGCCAATTCACAAAAACTGAAGCAGTAAACACAAACACGCAAGAAGCTGTGGCCTATGAATACGGTCGCACAGACCAGGTAGCTAAGCCGCGAAGAACCGCAGCCGTAAATACCCGTAATGCCGTGCGGGTTCCTTAGCAATTGTGCTTGCCCGAGAGCGTACGGGGCGAAGCGTGTTCGTGTCAGGATTCGCGAGAAGGAGGGGTTCACACATCCGGCGCTCTGGCGAGCACCGTGCTTTTGGGGCACCTATGAATGAAAACTGCACGCTGTGGACACTTAGGGTAGCGTGTTTGAAAGCGTTTTCTTTGCTTCGTTTCTTTGTCGCTTTGGACAAAGAAATGACGTGCCGCCACGCACAGTGGCTAATAGTGATAAAGAGAATATCCGACTCTCGCAGACCACTAACACTGAAAGCAGCAACCCGGCATAGACCCCGACCACTAACACCGAAACCACCACCCCGGCACTGCCCCCCGACCACCCCAGCATAAACCCCAACCACTACCCCTTAGCCCCTAAGAACCCGCACAAACCCCAAACCCGAGTGCGAACGAAATCACCTCGGCCGTGTCTTCGAAAACGTGATCGTTTCGAACAACTCGTAAGTCGCAGTCGGCGTCTGGTCGGCGCCGGGCGCGTGATAGTAGTTCATCGTAATGGACGTCTTGCCACCCGGCTTCCCCGGATCATGATCAAACACGGCAATGCCGTAACCCGTACCGGTATCACGCTGCGCCGACCAGATCGCGTCCTCCAGCGCATCGGCGGGCTGACGCACGAACGTATTCGCCGCGGTCCCCGCTACTGGCCGGTTAGGCTTGGTAAACACCTTTGCCTGCACTTTGCCCGTTCCAGCGTCCAGCCCATAGACATCCAACGGCGCACTCGTGCCGCCACCACCCAGGATCAGGTGGATCGTGCCCTGACTCGTATCGAAGGCGCCATCAGCAGGATTCGACGTAACGACCGGCCGAGGCTGCAACGTATCCACCGGTTCGCCCGTCAAGGCGTCCATGCCCGCATGGTGATTACATCCACGCACAGGGAAGCTGCGTTCGTAGTCATGGTCATGGCCGCAGAGAACGAGATCGACGCCATAGCGGTCGAACAAGGGCAGCCACGCCTCCCGGATACCCTTGTCGGAGCCATTGCCAGTCTTCGATGAAGTCAGCGCGTCCTGATGCATCTGGACGACGATCCAGTCGATATCCTTATCCGCGGCCGCCCGGCGCAATGTCTCCCCGAGCCAGCGCGTCTGCTCGCCGCCGCTGTAGCCACGAATGTAGAGCGATGTCCCCGGGGCGATCGGCGGCTTGCCCGTACTTGCCGCCGGCACCAGCGGGCTCGGACCCGCGACGAAAGCAGCCGCGTCCTGATAGATCACATCGTCGGCATCGAGCGAGACAAACAGCACGGAACTCACGCGAAAGCTGTACCAGCGACCGGGAAAACGCGTGCCGTTCTCCGGCAGCGTATAACGCGCCAGATACGATTCGAGGCCTTGCTCGCCGTTGTTGAATTCCACTTCATGGTTGCCCGGGCAAGGCATCCAGGGGCGATTGGCAGCCGAAGCCTGCGCATTGTTGCCGAAGTCACGCCATACCTCGGGCTGATGCGCCGGGTTCAGGTTGGCATAACAGAGGTCGCCGTTGAGCAAGTGAAACAGCGGCTGAAACCGCTCCACTGCCTGCACGGCAAAGCGGCTCTGCGGCGACGAGAGCACCCAGCCGGTATTCGGCGTGGCGAGATCGCCATAGCTGGTCCAGCGAAACGGGGCACGGCCGTGCGGGGCAGTCCGGAAACTCGCCGTGAAGGGGTGAGCCGCGTTGCTGTCGTTGTCGGCGGTGACTTCGTACTCGTAGTTGACCGCGGGTTTCAGTCCATGAAGGCGCGCGTGATACGTGCAGACAATCTCGCCGTTGAGTCCATCGGTATAAGTACGCTGAATGCCATGCACCGTCATCCTCGTCTCGCCGGCACGGCCAAAGCGTACTCTCGGATTGACCGCCGGAGCCAGCGAGGCCCACGAGATCACCACCTCGGCCGACGGCTCCTTGCCCCACGTCAGGTGGATTTGCTCGGGCGTGCCGTCCGGGCTCGCCGCAGCGGCCCGGCTAGCTGAAGCCAGACCGCCCGCAGCCGTTGCCAGTCCGGATGCACCGGCAAGCTTGAGAAAACCACGCCGCGAAACACTCGCGCCCTGCTCGGCCGACGGAAGATCGTCAATGTTCTTGTTGGACATGTCTGGTGTTCCAGTCCTTGAGAGGATAAGCCAGCGAAAGGCATCCACGGCGGCGCAGAGAGCAGACCGGCCCGAAGCACTCCATTATTGCCAGATGTGTTTACCAGGCCATGACATGGTCGCGGTAATTCGTTTTCGGCGTGAAATCTGTATTATCCCGCCAGCGGTTGATGTGGCATTGACGTGCCATTGACGTGGCATTGGCGCGGCATTTCCCGCTGGCTGGACACGCTGGACACCACCGAACGTGGTGCCGGCATATCCCGCTCACGCTAATCATTCGGTCGAACCGCGCTTTTTGCGCATTAAATAACAGGGACAAAAATGCCCGAGCATACTGCCGTCGACCAGCGTGGCTTTCGCCGCATAATTCGTCGCAACATTGCGTTGCCGATCGGCGCAGGCTTGACCACCGCCGCGGTATTCGTCGCCCTTCTGTTCTATCTGCTGTCGGCCATGGACTGGCTCGACCATTCAGAACGCGTGGTCGCGGATAGCAACGATCTGATCAAGATCGCCGTCGATCGCGAGTCCGGCATGCGGGGCTACCTGATCACCGGCGACGAGTCTTATCTCGCGCCTTATGAACTCGGTCGAGCCAGTTTCGCCGCGAAGCTGGCCACGTTGACCGATCTCGTCAGCGACAACCCGCCGCAAATCGAACGTCTGAAACGTATCGGCGCGCTGGAGGCGCAGTGGGACGGGATTGCCGGACAGCTCATTACCCTGCGTCGTGCGAACCAGGATTTCCAGGGCGTCATGCGCACCGGCAAAGGGAAGCTTGAGTTCGATGAAATGCGCCGTGAGTTCAACGCCTTCATGGATGTCGAGTTGAACTTGCGCTGGGAACGTACGGCGACGGTCAGGCGCGTCACCATCACCGCCGTGGCCGCTTTTCTCGGCATCAGCCTTTCGCTCAGCTTGCTACTCGCCGTGCTCGGACGGCGCGAGCTAACGAACCTGTCGACCACCTACGACCGTGCACTGCGGGCGCAGACTGAACACACCGAAACCCTGCAACAGCAGGCATGGATGCGCACCGGCCAGAGTCTGCTGGCGGAAAGCGCTGCCGGGCAACAGGCGCTGCCGCAACTCAGCCGTGCAATGCTTGAATTTCTCGCCCGGTACCTCGGCGTGGCGGTAGCGGCACTTTATGTCCGCGATGAAACCGGCACGTTGCGGCGGACCGCCGCCTACGGTTTCAGCCGCGAAAACGAAGAGCATCCGCAAGCCTTCGAGGGCACGCAGACGCTGGTCGGCCAAGCTGCCACGGACGGACGGCTGATCCAAGTCGACAACGTCCCTGACAACTATCTCAAGGTCACATCGGGACTGGGAACCAGTGCACCGAAGAGCGTAGTCATAGCGCCGATCGAGAACGGCGGCATGGTCAATGGCGTCGTGGAACTCGGGTTCATGAAGCCGGTATCGGCGCGGGACATCGAGTTATTGAAGCTGATAGCAGGAAACATGGGGGCGTCGGTTGAAGCGGCGATGTATCGCGAACGGCTGCAGGACACGCTAGAGGAAACGCAACGCCTCAACGAGGAAATGCAGCTTCAGCAGGAAGAACTGCGCACCGCGAACGAGGAACTGGAAGAGCAAACTGCCGCGCTCGAAGAATCGCAATCCAATTTGGGCAATCAGAAAACGGAGCTCGAATCGATCAACGAGCAGCTCACCTTCCAGGCCCTTGCACTCGATCAAAAGAACGAGGAGCTCAGCCATGCTCAAGCAGAACTGGAGCAGCGCGCGGACGACCTGCAGCGTGCCAGCCAGTACAAGTCAGAATTCCTGGCAAACATGTCGCACGAGTTGCGCACGCCGCTCAACAGTTCGCTGATCCTCGCCAAACTGCTGTCGGAAAACCCGGGTGGAAATTTAAGCGCCGAGCAAGTCAAGTTTGCCAATACGATCTATTCAGCCGGCAACGATCTGCTCAACCTCATCAACGACATCCTCGATATCTCCAAGGTCGAGGCCGGCAAGCTCGAACTCGCGCCGGAAGATGTATCGATGCCCCGTCTGGTTGAATCGTTGAAGCGCACCTTCGAGCCGCTCGCAGCTCAAAAGCAATTGAAATTCGCCGTCGATATAGCGGCAGATATGCCGCCGTCCATATTCACCGACTCGCGGCGGCTGGAACAGATTCTCAAGAACCTGCTGTCGAATGCGTTGAAGTTCACCGACGCCGGAACCATCAAGCTCGCCTTGGGTCTGGACAGCGGCAATCGAGTACGCTTTACCGTAACAGACTCGGGTATCGGCATTGCGCCGGAACACCAGCAGACGATTTTCGAAGCGTTCCGTCAAGCCGATGGAACCACCAGCCGACGCTATGGCGGCACCGGCCTGGGCCTGTCCATCTCGCGCGATCTCGCAACGCTGCTAGGCGGCGCAATCCGCGTCAACAGCGCGCTCGGCGCAGGAAGCACGTTCGAGCTGACGCTACCCACGCACTGGACAGGCGCCAGCGAGCCGATGGAAAGCGTCCGTGCATTTACGGCACCGGCTCCAGCGCCCGTCGTCGTCGCACCGGCTCAGCCGCCGGCCTCCGGGACGCAAGACGTGGCAGCGTATGACGACGATCGCGCGAACTGGACGCCTGGCCGCCGATCAGTGCTGGTGATCGAAGACGACCTTTCATTTGCAGCCATTCTGTTCGAGCTTGCCCATGAAATGCAGTACGGCTGCCTAGTCGCACAGACTGCCGTTGAAGCGCTGCAACTCGCCGCGCAGTACCTGCCTGATGCCATTCTTCTCGATATCGGCTTGCCGGACCGGTCGGGCCTCGCGCTGCTGCAGCAGTTGAAAGACGGCCCGCTCACGCGTCACATTCCTGTGCACGTAGTGTCGGCGGTTGATCGCAGCGAGGCAGCACTGCATCTCGGCGCAATCGGCTATGCAATCAAGCCGACTACGCGTGAGCAACTGAAGGACATCTTCCACAAGCTGGAGGAAAAGTTCACGCAGAAGGTCAAGCGCGTGCTGCTGGTTGAAGACGATGCACGCCAGCGCGAAAGCATCGTGCAACTCATTGCAGACGACGATATCGACATCACCGCCGTCGAGTTTGGCGAACAGGCACTGGCGCTGCTGCGAACGACTATCTTCGACTGCATGATCATCGACCTGAAGCTGCCCGACATGCAGGGTGGCGAGTTGCTGCGAAAGATGTCGAGCGAAAGCATGTGCTCTTTCCCGCCGGTAATCGTTTATACCGGGCGCAACCTGACGCATGCGGAAGAAGCCGACCTGCTGAAATATTCGCGCTCGATCATCATCAAGGGCGCGCGCTCGCCTGAACGATTGCTGGATGAAGTAACCCTGTTCCTGCACAAGGTCGAGGCGGACCTTTCATATGAACGACAAACCATGTTGAAGGCGGTGCGTAGCCGGGATCGTGCATTCGAGGGGCGGCGCATCCTGCTGGTCGACGACGATATCCGCAACATCTTCTCGTTGAGCAGCGCGCTCGAACATAAGGGCATGACGGTGGAGATCGCGCGCAACGGGTTCGAAGCGATCACCAAGCTGAACGAAACGCCGGACATCGACCTTGTGCTGATGGATGTCATGATGCCCGGCATGGACGGACTTGAGGCCACGCGCCGGATTCGCACCGACCCTCGCTTCGCCACCCTGCCGATCATCGCGATCACAGCGAAAGCGATGAAGGACGATCAGGAACAGACTCGTGTAGCGGGGATGACGGACTATCTCGCCAAGCCGATCGACCTGGACCGGCTCTATTCGCTGCTGCGCGTGTGGCTGCCGAGTCTCGAACGGATGCGTAGCTAAGCTGAGTTGAAGAACGACCGCGAAGGCCCATGACAAGAATTTACAGTGTTGCAGTTCGCGCGGTGATATTGTCATTGACGATGGCGGTTAGACGCCCGTCATCAACGTAAGATATACCCTCGTTGTCGTGCACTCGAAATGGGCGTGTTCGTCGACGAGGCTGAAAGAGGAAGAAGTGTCGCCGGTGGAAGATGCCGCTGAAGATTCCAACCGCGACGTCCTTTAATATGCGTGAACGTGAAATAGTGCGCGTTCATGTTCAATATATACGGTGATTGATATGGGCTTTCTGGATGAGGTAGGTAAGGTCGCGGGTGCAATCGCGGCAGTGGAAGCGACGGACAAGGTCGATCCGGATGCTTCAATTCTGACGAAAGGGATTGCGGCCGTCGCCGGCTTTAAAGGCGCCGGCGCTCTGGAGTCGCTGGTAGAAAAGAAAGAGGACGAAGCCAGTCCGGATGACGCGGACAGTGCCGGAACACAGGCCTGATTTCCTGTCGCACCAGGCCAGCCGCTGCGCAAAGGGCTGGCCTGGTGCATAGCGTTCACTCGTCGCGCTGCATCATGCGGCGCTCGCCGTCATGCTGACTAATTCCTTACTGGCGCAGACGGCTTCCCGCTGAAATATTCCCACCGCAACCGGCCGCCACGCGCCGAAAATATTCCTCTCATCTACTCCGTATTCGTCGTACGTTCCCGAACTTCGATTCACCGCGCCGGTTCATTTCCTGCAACGTCTGGATTTTTCTTATAACGCGGTTCAACAGCCGAACGAACGCGCCTTAAAGCCGAAACACCTCGACCGCCTCACTTAACGTTCTCGCCTGACTCTGCAGGGATTGTGCCGCGGCGGCGGCTTCCTCGACGAGCGCCGCGTTTTGCTGCGTGCTCTGGTCCATGGTCGCGACCGCCAGATTGACCTGCTCGATTCCCTTGCTTTGTTCGCCCGCCGCCGCGGATATCTCCGTCACGATCTGGCAAACGCGTTCGACCGCGCTCACCACGCTGCCGATAGTCGTCCCTGCGCTTTCCACCAGCGTCGATCCGGCGTCGATATGCGCGCTCGAGTCCTGAATGAGCATCTTGATCTCCTGGGCCGCCGCCGCACTGCGCTGCGCGAGACTGCGTACCTCACCGGCCACGACAGCAAAACCCCGACCCTGTTCGCCGGCACGCGCCGCTTCGACGGCCGCGTTCAGCGCCAGGATGTTCGTCTGAAAAGCGATGCCATCGATCACGCTCGTGATCTCCGAGATTTTCTTCGAATGAGCGGCAATGCCTTGCATCGTCGTTACTACATTGCTGACGACGGCTCCCCCCTTGACCGCCATTGCCGATGCTTGTGTCGCCATTTCTCTCGCTTGCCGGGCGCTCTCGAAGCTCGCTTTCGCCGTCGCCGTGATTTGCTCCATGCTGCTTGCCGTGGTTTCCAGCGACGCCGCCTGTTGCTCTGTTCGAACCGAAAGATCGTTGTTGCCGCTTGCGATCTCCGTCGCGCCGACGTTGATCGATTCGGTGCTGGCGCGCACGGTCGTCACCGTCTCAACCAGCGATTGCTGCATCTGTTCGAGCGCACGCAATAGCGCGCCCATCTCGTTGTCGCGGCCGGTATCCACGGGATTCGTCAGGTCGCCCGCAGCGATCCGTTGAAACTGGCGAATCGCTTGCCCCACCGGTTTGACGATTGCGTTAAGCAATGCATGACGAGCAAATGTACCGATGATCACGGACGCGAACGCCGCCGCTGCGAGTAGCCAGAGCATCGTGTGGAAGCGGTCTTGAGCGCTGGTATAGCGCGCCTTCTGACGCTCGGTGAGAACACCTTCCAGTGCGGCCACTTGCGCGCCGAAGTTGTTGGCCAGCGCTTCTGTTTCAGCGCCTTGCAGGGATTTGTAGGTCGAGAAATCGCTTTTACCCAGCGCGTCGAAAGAGGCTTCCAGACCGTCATGCAAGTACTTCTGACGTGCAGCGACAAAGCGGGTGCGCAGCGCCGTTTCAGTATCGTCCGCCGATGCGGTCGCGAGATACGCCCGCACCTCCTCGTCCGATTGACGCAGGTCACCATGCGCGCCCTCAAGCAGCGCCGGCTGAACATCGCCTAGTCCGTAAAGCGCCGCAAAGCTGCCCAGCGCGAGACGCGCATGCATTACATGTTCATAGCTGCTTTTGATTTGAAGAAGCGAGCGCGTGTCTTCCGTGTACATCTTTTCAATGGCTGCATTACTGGTTTGAAGCGCGACGCCAGCCAATGCGCTAACCGCAATCAACAGCGCGGCAAAAACCGTCAATACAAGCGTGATGCTGGTACGCAAGCTGATGTGACTAAAGAGGCGCGAATATCCCGAAAGATGGGATACGGTGGGCGTTTTTGATATTTTCATCCGATTGTCTCCGACTCGTCATGTACCTTCTATCGAAGGTATATCGGCGGGCCGGAGGCAAGACTGGAGGGGTCATCGGTGAATAAATCAAAGCGGCCCAATTAGCGGGATTTAGCTCGGTTATAAGCGCTTTTTTCCACTAACGAATAGCCTCCGGGGACAGACTATGTCGTTCTCCGGATAGAAATGGCTTGCGCGAACAGGTCATCGCCCTAGCCCTTCGTGGCCCCGAACGTCAGCCCGGCAACAAAGTGCCGCTGCATCGCGAAGAACATCATGACCGACGGCAACGCCGCTAATATGGATCCCGCCGAGACCAGGTTCCACGCCGTCACCCACTGGCCTTTGAGCGCGGCGACGCCCACGGTAATGGGGGCCGCCTCATCTCCCGTGGTGAGGCACAGCGCCCAGAAATAGTCGTTCCACACGAATGTGAAGACCAGGATTGCCAGTGCGGCCAGTGCCGGACGAATCAACGGCAGGACGATACGAAAGAACACCGTCCACTCATTCGCGCCTTCAATCCTCGCGGCTTCGACCAGCTCGAACGGCAATTGCTTGATGAAATTTCGCAGGAACAACGCGCAAAAACCGGTCTGAAACGCGACATGAAACAGGATCAGCGCGCCGACGGTATTGAAGATGCCCAACTGCAAGGACAAGTCCCGCACCGGGATCATCAGGATCTGGATAGGCACGAAATTCCCCGCGACAAACGCTGCGAATAACGTCGTGTTGCCGCGAAACGAATAGATCGCCAACGCAAAACCGGCCATGGAAGCCAGCACGATCGAGCCAATTACAGCAGGCACCGTGATGAGCACGCTGTTCCACAAATAGTGGAGCATCGGTGACGTCGTCAGCGCGTCGCTGTAGTTGGCGATCAGCGAGAAGTGGCGCGGCCAGCCCCAATAATTGCCTTCGACGAGTTCATCGGAGGAACGAATGGACGTCACCATGACTGCTATCAGTGGCAACAACCAGATCACCAGCGCGACCGGTAACGATAACTTGTAAAGCGCCCGGTTCACGGGCTTCCACTTGGCGACGGGCATTGGAAACATGGCGCGCTCCTGGCTTATTGCTCGGTGCGCAACATTCTGCGCAAGTGATAAACGATGTACACCATCATGATCGTGAACAGCACCACGGCGATCGCGGCGGAATAGCCGATGCGGTAATACTTGATCGCCTGGTCGTACATGTAATAGGCCAGCACGGTGGAGCTTTCGAACGGGCCGCCGCCGCTCATGACGGCGATCAGGTCGAAGCTGCGCAAGGCGCCGATAATCGTGACCACGATCGCCATGAAGGTCGTTGGACGGAGCTGCGGCAGGACGACGTGCCACAGCATGGTCCAGCCCTTCGCGCCTTCCATGCGGGCGGCTTCTATCTGCTCGGAATTCAGCGATGTCAGTCCGGTCAGGTACAGGATCATGCAGTAGGCAGTCTGCGGCCAAAGTGCGGCGAAGATAATGCCGAAGGTCACGTAATGCGGATCGCCGAGCACCGGCACGCCATGCCCGAGAATAAGCTTCAGCAGGCCGAAGGTCGGGTCGTAGAACCAGCTGAACATCAAGCCGACCACCACGCCTGACAACACGAACGGCGCGAAAAACAGCGACTTCACCATGCGAATGCCACGCACGGCCTGGTTCAGGTACAACGCGACGGCGAGACCCATCGGCGGCGCCAGCAAGAACAGGATCAGCCACAAGACATTGTTCTTCAGCGCGGTATAAAACGTGGGCGCGTGGAACAGTTCGATGTAGTTATCGAAGCCGACAAAGGTCTTCTCCGTCATCCCGTCCCAGTTGTAAAAACTGAGCCGAAGGCTGGAGAAAATCGGCCAGATCACGTAGATCGCGACCATGATGCAGGCCGGCGCAAGGAACAGGAACGCGGCCAGCCGCTGCTGCCGTGCCGCGGCCGACATCCTTCTGCGGCGCTTTGTTTTAATCCCTGGAACGCTGAGGGTTTCGGACATGAGGTTCTCTCCTGATCGCCTGGGCGGCTCGTGATGATCGCGAGCCGCCGTCTCACCCTACTTCTTGTAGATACGCTTACGCGTGGCTTCGAGCTGCGCCAGGATCGCGTCAAGTTGGGTCGGGTCAGACACGAACTGCTGCATGCCCTTCATGCCTTCGTCGGCCATCTCCTTGGTCATGTCGCGGTCGTAGAACTGAGCGATACCCCCCTTCGTCTGCGAGAGGATCTGGAAGCCGATCTTCGAGATGGGATCATCCGGTTCCGGCGACTTGCTGTTGGCCGGCAACGACCCCAGTCCCTTCGCCAGTTGCGCGCTAATTTCCGGTGTTTCCACGAATGCCAGGAACGTATGCGCGTCCGCCTTGTTCTTCGCCTTCGACGGAATATGCAGCGACTCCACCGGACCATCTTCAGCGGTCGGCACCTTACTGTCGATAATCGGGAACTGGAAGAAGCCCATCTGCGGCTTGATGTTCTCCGGGAATCCGCCGGTAATGAACGTGCCCATCAGCATCATGGCCGCCTTGCCCTGGAACAGGAACGGCTGCACCGCGTCAAGGTCGTAGGACAGCGAGTTGTCGATGAATATCTTGTCATCGATCAAGCCCTTCCACGCGGTGTAAACCTTCTTCACGCGCGGGTCCGTGTAGGCTACATCGCCTGCCATCAGCTTCTGATGAAACGCGTTGCCGTTGATGCGCAGGTCGAGGTAATCGAACCATCCAGCGAGTGTCCACGCATCGCGCCCCGCCACCGCAACCGGTGCAATGCCCGCTGCTTTCAGCTTCTTGCAGGCGTCGAGGAATTCGGGCCACGTCTTGGGCTCTGCTGTAATGCCGACCTTCTGGAACAGGTCCTTCCGGTAGAACATGCCCCAGGCGTAATACACCGTCGGCGCCGAATATTGCTTGCCGTTGTACGTGGACGATTCTTTCGTCGACGCGTACATAGCGTTCCAGCCGTTCTTGTTCCAGTCAGGCGTCAGGTCTTCGAACAGGCCACGCTTCGCGTAATACGCCATGCGCTCGCCGTTGTGCCAGTTGACAATATCGGGGGCGACGGTTGTGAGCCAGCCGGGCAGTTGCACCTTGTAGGCTTCTTCATCGACGAAGGTCGCCTTCACGTCAATATCCGGATGCGCTTTCTTGAAAGCATCAAAGGTCTGCTGCCAGACCGCGCGCTGGCTTGCCCCTTTAAACGCAATGTTCGCAGTCAAGGTCCCCGCTTGCGCGATGCTGGTCGTAGCCATTGCGACGGCCAGCGCCACACCGGTCAGTCCGTGACGAATCAAGGTTCTCATGCGTGTCTCCTCATTGATGAGTGTTGTTTGCTTAGCTATGCTCTATAAATCGCGACGCCCTGCGGTTCCACTTCCTCCTGCCCGACTATAAAATTCACGGCGGCCGGAATCCTGTACGGCGTCGTGTTGTAGTTGAAGACGTAGGTCAAGCCACCACGCCGGCTGATCCGGATACCCTCGGGCAGCGGTGCGGCATCGAGTCCGGCTGCTTTCGCCACATTCAGGAAGATGTCCTGCGTAAGCGTTTCATCGAAGAGACTGGCAAGGTAAAGTACCGAACCGTTACGGACGATAGCGGGGTGCCCATCGGCGAACGTCGCTTCAATCTGCACGCCATTGTTCGTCTCGATGAAGTCACGCCAGTGACGCGCCTCGCCGCGTTGATCCACTTTTTCGGTTACGTTCGGCCGCATCGATTCAACGCGCCACACTCGGATGGGGATGAGCTTCGCGACGCCCTCACCCGGCGGCAACGCGGCGGGAATCGTCAGATTGACGGTCTTCGATCCCGTGCGAGGACCAAGCACCACCTGCGCACCGCTTGCCGCGAGCCTGTCGGCAAACTCCTCGGACACCACCGGCAGCGGCGGCGCGACGATCATCTTGTAGCCGTCCAGTGGTGCATCTACCGGAATCACATCAACGTCGAGTCCAAGGCTACGCAACGCGCTGTAGTACTCGAACGCAAAGCGCGGATAGTGAAAGTCAGCACCTTGTGGATGAATTTCGAATAACCATTTTGCTTCGTAATCCCAAACGAGTGCAACTTTGGTGGAAACCTTTGATTCACCATCTGCCTCCAGCACATGCTCGATTTCCTTCGCCACTACCGACGCTTCCACGCCGCCCATATCGGGCCGGTTATCCGGCGTGTTCAGACCCGCGTGCATCTGTTCCTGCGCGAACGGCGCTTGCCGCCAGCGAAAATACGATACACAACCGGCTCCATGCGCGAATGCTTCCCAACTCCAGAGACGCACCATGCCCGGCAGCGGCGCGGGGTTCCAGTGCGCCCAGTTCACCGGCCCCGGTTGCTGCTCCATCACCCAGAACGGCAGCTTCGACATGCCGCGATACACATCGTGATTAAACGATGCGAAGTCGGGATGCCCTGTGCGCAGCCACTTCGCCTTGATCGACCGATCGAACCACTGCTCCTCCAGCGCGCCGAGCGGATAACTGTCCCACGTTGCTATATCCAGGTCCGCAGCCACCTTGTAGTGATCGAACTCGGTGAACAACTGCATGAAGTTGTGCGCGACTGGCCGTTGGGGTGAATGCGCGCGAATGATGTCGGCCTGCATGCGGTTGTAGCGCACGACCTCGTCCGAAGCGAAACGCCGGTAGTCGAGCCGATGTGTCGGATGCGCTTCCGTCACAGTCCCAACGGGCAGATCGATTTCGTCGAAGCTGCGGAACTCCATGCTCCAGAAAACCGTGCCCCATGCCGCATTGAGCGCGTCGATGGTGTCGTAGCGACGCTTCAGCCATCCTCTGAAACGCTGCAACGCGGCAGGCGAATAACTCACGACGGTGTTATGGCAACCGAACTCATTGTCGGTTTGCCAGAACGCCACGGCGGGATGCTTGCCGTAACGCTCGGCCACTGCCGTGCAAATCTTCTGCGACGCTTCGAAGTACGACGGCGATGAAAAATCGTAATGCCGACGCGAGCCGAATGCGCGCGCACGACCATCGGCGCCAATGGGCAGGATGTCCGGATGACGATCGATCAGCCACTTCGGCGGCGTCGCGGTCGGCGTGCACATGACGACCTTCAGGCCCGCGTCGGCGAGCACATCGATTGCGCGATCCAGCCAGTCCCAGTTGTATTCACCTGGCGCAGGTTCGATACGGCTCCATGCAAACTCCGCAATCCTGACGCGGTCGATACCCAGCGCTTTCATGCGCGCCGCATCGTCTTTCCACATCGATTCGGGCCAGTGTTCCGGGTAATAGCAGACTCCAAGATGCATACGGTGCGCTCCTACGCAAAGTGTTCAATGGCAGCCGATGTGACGGCAAAGCCGTCCTCGGTGAAGAGATGACAGGACGCGGGCGGCACGTTAAAGACGACGTTCTCGCCTTGCCGTGGGGTCTTGTCGCCGGGTGCTTTGGCGATCAGCACCGCACCGCCCGGTTGATCGAGATGCAGATAGCTGTGCTCGCCGAGTTGTTCGACCAGCGACACGGTGCGGGCGATTTGTTGAATCGAACCATCGTTTGCGGCTGGTTCGAGATGCTCGGGACGAATGCCGAGCGTGACCGCTTGGTCCGGTCGCAAGGCCTCGCCGTTGGCGTGAACCTGCAGTCGCTCGTTCGTTTCGTCGAGGACAATCGATACGCTTTCCGCGCCGCCCAATACCACTCGCGCGGGGAGGAAGTTCATTCGCGGCGAGCCGATAAACCCCGCGACAAAGCGGCTTCTCGGCCGGTGATACAACTCGAGCGGCGCACCCACCTGCGCGATGCTGCCGTACTTCGCCGTGTCCGCACCTGCGTGCAGCAGGACGATCTTGTCGGCGAGCGTCATGGCTTCTATCTGATCGTGAGTGACGTAGACAACGCTGGCGGTATTGAACTGTTTGTGCAGGCGCGCAATCTCGACCCGCGTTTGACCGCGCAAGGTAGCGTCGAGGTTGGAGAGCGGTTCGTCGAAGAGAAACACACTCGGACTCCGAACGATTGCCCGGCCAATCGCCACGCGTTGCCGTTGGCCGCCGGACAACTCTTTCGGCCTGCGTTCAAGCAACGCTTCGAGTTGCAGCACGCGCGCGGCCTCCTTCACTTTCTGGTCGATCACGTCCTTCGGCGTCTTCGCGAGCGTCAAGCCGAACGCCATGTTCTGGTAGACGGTCATGTGCGGAAAGAGTGCGTAACTCTGAAAGACCATCGCCACGCCGCGCTGTGCAGCAGGCACTTCGTTGACGAGTTTCCCGTCGATATACAGGTCACCGTCCGTGATGTCTTCCAGACCCGCGATCATGCGCAGCAAGGTGGATTTGCCACATCCCGAAGGGCCGAGGAATACGCAGAATTCGTGCTCGCCGATCTCCAGATCGACATCGCGAATCACGAGTGCGTGATCGCCGTACGCTTTTTGAACCGATCGTAACGAGATGCTCGCCATGCCGACGTCTCCGTGTTTTACCGGGGAGACAACGGAAGGTTAAGCGCTTAACCTTCTGCCTGTGAAAAAACGATCCGTGTTTGGGATCGCTTTGACCGGCTGTCTCCGTCTATGTTTTTTAACTGCATTGGGTCTCAAATCTAGCGGCGTCGGCCGATTTACACAAATGCCGGGAAGCCATCCCAAAATATGGACAGCGAGATGGATATTTGGACGAAGCGGCCAAGCGCCCGATAGTTCACCGAACTTAGCCGATGTTGTGCTCCCGTTAACCCTTGCCCTGAGATTTCGATGACTACGTTGGCCGAAGTCGCTATACGCGCCGGTGTCACGCCGGCAACCGTGTCCAACGTGCTGCGCAAGCGCGGCAAGGTGGGCGCCGCGACACGTCAGCGAGTGCTCGACGCGGTGGAGGCGCTGGGGTACCGGCCGCACCTGACCGCACGGGCGCTGGCTGAAGGGAGCGCACCTACTCTTGCGTTGATGGTGACCAGTATCGCGAACCCGTTTTATCCCGAGTTCGCGCTGGCGGCAGAACGGGCTGCGCGCAAGAACGGACGTTTTCTGATCGTATGCAATACGAACGAAGATCCCGTGATCAGCCGTGCGTATCTGGATCAGATTGCGGGGACCTTGTCGGAAGGCGTGCTCGTGATGAACTCGCGAATCGCTTTCGACGATCTTCACACCACGCGCGCACGCGGCACACCGGTCGTGCTGTGCATGTGGGAACGTCCGGAGGTATCGCCGGGATTGCCGTGCGTCGCCGTCGATTTTTTCGCTGCCGGCGCACTGGCCGCACAGCATCTGCTGGACCTCGGGCATACACGGATTGGCGCGATCATCGGGAGTCAGCCGGATGGTGTTCAGGCAGCGCGATACGCCGGCTTTTGTCACACGCTGAAGGCTGCGGGCGTGGCGCATCCGGCGCAAGAAGCGCGTTTTACTCGCGACGCCGTCCAGGGCGGCTACGAGGCCGCGTGCGAATTGCTGACGGAGCATGAGGACCTGACCGCGATCTTCGCGACCAACGACCTGCCTGCGTTAGGCGCGATGCATGCCGCTGCTGATCGGGGCATGCGCATTCCCGACGACCTGTCAGTGATTGGGATTACTGACATTCAACTGGCACGCGAATCACGACCGGGGTTATCGACGGTTGCGGTCCCTACCGATGCCGCCGCTGCCATGGCCGTTGAGTTGCTGGAGGCGTTGATCGAAAGCGGCGGCCACTGCGAGACACCCATGCGCGTGGCGCCGCCACCCGTGCTGGTTCAAAGGGCATCGACGGGACCGGTGCGTGGTTGAAGCGCTATCACGATCGGGCGGAGCGCTTTACGCTTTCGTTACGCCATGAAGTTGTCGAGCACCAGCTTGTGCGAGTGGCCGATCCACACTGCCGCGTCGCGATGGTCCCGCAACGAATCTCCCGTATTGGGATGGAGAAAAACGTCCAGCGCACCGTGGTTCAGGGTCAGCCATTCGACAATATCGGCAAATTGCGCACGCTCGAAAGCGAGCTGGTACGACCATTTCGGATGCGGGCCGACAGGCTTCTCGTGGAACCGGCCGAGTTGCAGCGCATCGCCGAAATGCGTCGCGATTTCCTCGCGGAATTGCCAGGCGGTGTCGCGAGTGGTGGCGTCGAAGTAGACGTGAGCATGCCAGGTTTGGATGGGCGAGGTGGCGGGAAGGGTCATGGGGGTGGGTTTGGTTGCACCGGTGGAGGGGTGGGGAATCTCCTGCCGGGCGCAGTGGTCGGCCTAGTTTGGATATTCTATTACCTCGATGCCCATCCTGCTCGCGCTAGCTTTCAATGCGATGTTGTACCTTGCTTCTCCCATGCGAGGCGCACTAAAGGCCTGCTACCGGTCGACGTCCTCACGCGTCGTCAGCCGGGCTTGTCCCTCTGGCGTGAAATACGTGCCATAGCGCACAAGTCCTCCTTGTTGCAATTCGCAGGTCATCGTGAAACTGAGCAGCATGCCCTCTTCCGGATCGGCGGAAGCTATATCGATCGATTTCAAACGTGGCTCGTACTTGAGCAATGTGTCCTCAATCTCGCGCCGAAGCGTATGTGCCGAGGCCGGCATGTGCCGATAAATCTTCGACAGATCACCCAGCCCGTAGTCAGGCAAGTGTAAAAGGCCGTTACGACGGCTATTCAGAATCCGCTGGATATTGTCCCGCACCGACAGGAACGTTTGAGTGTTCCTATCGTGCAAGCCGATAGGATCGCCGTTAGCGAAATGGCCCGTCACCACTTCGAAGAGCCCAGGACCGCCGCGCGTCATGCGATGGTTCCGCTGGTGCTCGCTGCGACTTCATCGAAATCGACGCTGATTCCGCTGTCGTCGGAATATGAAAGCCTGATCGCGTCAATCGCGGTCGCTTGCGACACGCGCATCAGCAACTCCCGCGAAAGCACAGGCAGAATCTGCTGATCCAGCAGACTATCGATATTGCGTGCCCCCGAATCCGGCAACTGGCACGCACGCACCAGTTCGCCTATCAGCGCATCGTCGCAAATAAGCGGCACATTGAACTTGCGCTCGATGCGCTGCGCCACCTTCGCGAGCTTCATGCGTACGATCGTGGTCATCGCATCCGAAGAAAGCGGCCGGTACACAACCGTCTGAAAGCGGCCGAGCAGCGCCGGCTGGAAGTGCTCGACAAGCGTCGGCCTGATCGCCTCCATCAGCATGCCGGTGGTGACCTCGCCGCCGGCTTCGACCACCGCTTCCTGCGCGGCCATGATCTGGTCGCTGCCCAGATTCGATGTCATCACAATCACCGTATTGCGAAAGTCGATCACGCGTCCTTCACCGTCGCGCATGAAACCGCGATCGAATACTTGATAGAACACGTTCAACACATCGCGATGCGCTTTCTCCACTTCATCGAGCAAAATCACGCTGTAGGGACGCCGGCGCACAGCTTCTGTGAGCACACCGCCTTGCCCGTAACCGACATAACCCGGAGGCGAGCCTTTGAGTTGAGAAACCGTATGTGCTTCCTGATACTCAGAGAGATTGATCGTAAGAAGCGCGCGTTCGCCGCCGAACATCAAGTCGGCAAGCGCTCGCGCCGTCTCGGTTTTTCCCACGCCCGATGGTCCGACCAATAGAAACACGCCAAGCGGTGCGTCCTCGGACTTGAGCCCCGCTTTGGCCGCACGCAGGCTCTTGCCGAGTGCTTGCAATGCATCGTCCTGACCAACCACCACTTGCCCGAGTCGCGCTTCCAGTTCAAGAAGCGTGGCGAGTTCATCCGATAACAAACTACCCACCGGCACGCCCGTCCAATCCGCGATCACCCGTGCAATCGCGGCTTCATCGACTTCTGCGTAGATCAACGCGCCGTTGCCGTGTTGGGCGAGTTGGTCGTGCGCCTGTTTGATCGACGGCTGCAAGTCGCGCCGGTGGGTTTCGTCGGTTGCAGCATGCCACCGTGCGCGTAACGCGAAGAGCGTCAGGATCGCGTCCTTTTGTTGCGCGAATTCAACTTCCAGTTGCACCAACTCGCGCGTGAGAGTTTCCAGCCGTGTATCGATGGAAGCAAGACGCTGCGCATATTCCACCGACGTCGCACCTTCATCGTGCAGCAATGCCGCGCGTTCCACTTCGAGCGCTGCGTGTTCTGCCCGCCGGGTGGAGATGGCGATCGGGGTTGCGTCGAGACTCATGCGCACGCGCGCGGCCGCCGTGTCCAGCAGATCGACGGCCTTGTCCGGCAACTGACGGCCAGTGAGATATCGACGCGATAAACGCACTGCCGCGCTCACCGCGGCGTCGGTGATATGCACGCCATGATGTTGCGCGTAGCGCTCCTTCAAACCGCGCAGCATCAGGCACGCGTTGTCGTCGTCGGGTTCATCGACCTTGACCATCTGGAAACGGCGTTCAAGCGCGGCGTCACGTTCGAAGTATCGTTTGTATTCGGACCAGGTGGTGGCGGCAATCGTGCGCAACTCGCCTCGGGCAAGCGCGGGCTTCAGCAAGTTCGCGGCATCCGCGCCACCCGCTGTGTTGCCCGCGCCAATCAACGTATGCGCTTCATCGATGAACAACAAAATCGGCGTGGACGATTGCTGAACGGCCTCGATCACATTCTTCAGCCGCTGCTCGAACTCGCCTTTCACGCCCGCGCCTGCTTGCAGAAGACCAAGGTCAAGCGTCAGCACGCTGACATTGCGGATGGCCGCCGGCACATCGCCTTCGATAATCTTCAGCGCGAGCCCTTCAACAAGCGCGGTCTTGCCTACTCCCGGTTCACCCACGAGGATCGGATTGTTCTTGCGGCGTCGCGCGAGGATATCGACCATCTGGCGGATTTCGACTTCGCGCCCGAACACCGGATCGATCTTGCCGTCGCGGGCTTTCTGCGTAATGTCGATGGTGAAACGCTGCAGCGCGTCGGATGGCGCTTGTTTCGGTACTATCGTCGCAGGCTCTTCAGCGTTCGTGCGCATGGCATCGGAACCCGCCACTCTATCTGCCGACGCTCCCGTCTGTCCTTCGATCGACACGCGATCTAACTCGGGCTTCAAACGTTCTATCTGAACCGCCGACACGCTCAACAACTGCCAGGCATCCGGTGCACGCAGCAGATGCGGCATATCAGCGAGCACGGCCAGCAAGTGAGCCGAGCGGATGGCAGGCTGATCGCCTTCAAACGAAGCGCGCAACCAGGCGGCTTCCAGTATCTGTCCAAGCCGATGCGACAACCCCGGCTTGCCCCGCAGTTCACGCGGCAACCGGTCGATGCTTTTTAGCAAGCCGTTCCAGATGCCGTCCATATCCAGCTCGTAGCGCCGCGCGATGGCTACCAGATCGCCGTCGCCGAGTTCCAGTAACTTGATCAGCCAGTGCTCGATCTCGATCTCTCTATGCGCGCGGGTCTCGCACAGGCTCGCTGCATCAGCAAGTGCACGGGCGCAGTGGTCGTTCAGGCGGCGCAGGAATGGAGAGAGGTCGCGAGCGGTCATGGGGGAGTCATCGAAGAGAAGATTAAACGCACGAACCTGCGAGAGAGGCTCGTGCGAACAAACCGGTTCGAGAAGACATTGGTTGCCATCCGTTACCAGTCGCAAAAACTCAAACGCTTACGAGCGTTCGTTCCAGCTATCGGCATGGATGATGTTGCCGTCCTTGTACGCCCACGTGATCTTCTCGTAGCGAAGTTCGATGTTTTCCAGATGGTTATGCTTCTCGTACGACGGGTCCTTGATGTCGTGCATCTTGGGCTTCACGCTCACCACTTTCACGTTGTCGAGCTTCGTGTTGAAGTACTCTTTTTCCTTGCCGGCGTCATCGATCTTGTACCACTTGATCTCGATCGATTTGAGCGTCTGACCGCTCGTCACAGCCTTGTAAAGGTACGGCGTCGATGCGTCCGTTTCCTTCGTGAACGTGACTGCGCTGTGCACACGCGTGCCGGTCAACTTGCCGGTGTTGCCATCGGTCGGAATGTGAATGCCGTGCTCGAACGCAACCACTTCAACGCTGCCTTCGCGACCGGTAACGGTGACGGAACCCTTGACGTCCGCGCCGCCATCGTCCTTGATCCACATGTATGACGGAATTGCCATTTTCTTTCCTCTTCTAATTAAATGAGCAGGCCACATTGCCTTCATGACCCTCGGGAGGTGTCCCGTTCTTACGATCGTCACGACAGTCCGGAACGAGCGTAATTTCGACGCGACGGTTCGCAGCGCGCCCCGCCTCTGTTTCGTTGCTGGCTTTAGCGCGTGTGTCGCCATAGCCTTGAATCGCGAATCGTGTGGGGGAGATACCGGATGCGTCGGCCAGCCAGTCGCGCACCGACCCGGCCCGCGCTTCGGAGAGCAACTGATTGCTTCGCGGATCGCCCACGGAATCGGTATGACCGGCAATCAATACCCGCTTGGACGGATGCGCTTTAATCAATTCAAGCGCGCCGACCAGTACCCGGTTCGAGCCGGGGTTGAGCACGGCGCTACCACTGTTGAATAGCGACAAGCTGCTGAGTTCGATCATCGATGCCGGTGGTTCAGGCGGCTGATAAGCGGCAATCAAGGTATTGAGTACGGGAAGCAGCGGTGCCGCGCGATAGAAGCCCAGGCCGAGCCTTGGAGGCACGCCATTGCTTGCATACGCGGCGAGTTGGTCCCGGTCGCGCTTGATGATATTGAGCCCATCGACACGTGCTGCGTCCCGGCTCGCCGGGATCGCCCGATAGCGTGCCATGTCGTTGCTTACACGCTCGACCAGGTTGCGGTTCTGCCATGCAGAGGCGGCGGCCGCCGCACAAAACAGCGCAACGAGCGCAACAAACCCGTGGGCGAGCGCGCGCGGTAACGCACGATGCGTTTGTTGTGCGGCAATGCCCCTGACGAGCGGTTCCGGCAGCGGATAACGAGCGCTCGCGTCGGTTATCCCGTCCGTATTCGTAGGCAACACGAGCCCGGTTCGATCGAAGCCATACCGCGCAAGTAGTGAATTCGTCGCCGGTTGACCCTCGACTGCGATCACACCAAACGCGCGAACGTGGACTGCGCGCGTTGATCGTTGATCGTCAGAAAGCGCTGGCATCAGGGCGGCCGTCGCCCAACGTGTCACGATATCCAGCCGAGCCGCACGACGCGCGCGGGCTTCGCGGACCTCGGGAATCGCCATGCCCGCATATTGCGTAAGACGTGCCGAGATCAGCTCAGGCAATGCGGCCACGTTCACGTCATGCCCGCCTGACGTTCCGAACCACGGGCACTCGTCGGCGGTAGGACGCAGTTCGTTCGCATACACCGCGACACAAACCGGCAACGGATAACCGACCGCGCGGCCGGCTTCATCGATTGCCGAGCGCCAGCGCCGAAGGCCGCCGATCAACGTTGCCTGATCATTGGCCGCGTCTGCATCGACCAGATACGCAAGCGCGTCGGGTCCTTGACCGTCGCGCCAGCGTTTGAGCGAATCGGCGAAGTGCGCGAGGCGACTCGGATCACTTACGCGTACCCAGATCGCCGTCTCGGTCACGCGGATGGCTTCCTGACCTAACTCGCGACCGAACGCGCTGGCGACAAGCGTGCTGGTTGTCCCAACCACCAGCACGAGCGGCGTATTGCGCTTGATATCTGCGGGCAGTCCACTGAGCGCACCGTCGATCTTGCGCAGGACTTGCTGCGTCGCACCCACGCGTGCAATCATGCGCCGCGTCGCGACAACGATCGCCGCCGTCACACTCAGCACGACGAGCACGCCCGCGAATACGTTCCAGCCGATCGACCACGGTGAACACAGCACCAGCCACACAATGGCGAGCGTTGCGATCCATGCAAAGATCGATCGATACGGATAGCCGGTGGGTGAATGGATCGCCGAATGGGTCACGGTACGTCCCGTCAAACCGGAATACGCGCGATCGACGCGGTGAGCCACTGCCCCAGCGCCAGATACACGAGTCCAGCAACGAGAACAGCACCTATCACCCAGCCAAGCGGCGAGACGTTTGTGCTCCAGCGGCGCGAGGCATCCTGCGTGAGCACCACTGTACCCGAGGTATCTACACTCCCGGCTTGACCGATGCGCTGGTCGAGCGCACGCATGAGTTCCAGGCGCGCATCGGCGCCGCTCAGTGCGAACTTGCCCTTGAACCCAAGTGCGAGCACGGTGTTAAACATGTGCAACAGGGCAAGTTTAGGTCTTGGTTCCGCGAGCCGCTGCTGGATCTTGTCGATGAGTTCGTAGCCTGCATCATTGCTTTTGAATTGCTGCACCTGGAGCGGTTCGCGCTCCCATGCGTCGCGCTCCGTTCCCTTCAAATGGGCAAGGGCCGTTTCGTCCAGCAGCGCGCATTGAGCGTAAGTTGCATCTCGTACGACATCGGGAAGGTGACCTGCCGCCCTGAGTTCGCGCCCGAGCGCATCGACTTGCGCGACGCATTTCGCCCTGAACGACACGAAAGTGAGAGATGACGCGTCATCGGCAAGGCTCGCGACAGTAAACGCGGTGTCGCGAAAGGCGTTCGGTAATAGCGCTGTGTATTTGTCGGGCGAAGTAGTTATCTCGTTCATGTCGGCAGCACCGCGTAGAGTTCAAGGACGACATCGGGAATGGACGACGGCACATAGAACTGGCACGCGCGCGCCGCGATCATCCGTTTGAACGCAGGGTGAGCACTGTCGAGCGCAAAATACTGGCTTTCGATGCGAATTGGGATCGCGGCCGGCAAGCGCGACATGACGCGCAACGGAATGCCCGGCATCGCCGAATTCACGATCTGCTCGACCTCATCCGGCGCACCCGCCTTGCACAATCGCGGCAACTGTTCGAGCAACACGTGCGCCGGCAGTGACGACTGCACCGACAGGTAATAGTCGGCGCCATCGGTCAGGCGCTCGTCGTTGATCTTGCCTGCCCACATCGTGTGTTTCGGACGTTCCAGCGTAATCGGCACGACACGGGACGGAATGACGGTATCAAGCAGCACGCGAATAAGCGATTCCAGTTCCGCGAACATCGGCTCGGGCGCGTGGTGATCGTAGGCGGGAATGGCCTGCAGCGTCTCGGTGGTGGAGAACGTCAGCAAAGAGCCGGCCAGGCGCGCCAGCACACCGTAGAGCCGCTCTGGATGCTGTCGGGGCGCCGCGCACAGCCGCGCGAGGTCCGGCCAGGTGCTGTTCACGCTGTGAAGCAGCCAGAAGAGCGATACATCGGACACAGCGTAGTCGGCGATCTGATCCGAACGCTCCCGGCGACGCACCGCGAGACTCGCGCTTTTTGCGCTGAGGATCTCGGACAAACGCTTCACGCGTTCCATCAAGCGCTCGTTCGCTGACAGGAACAAACACGGCGGCACGAACGCTGGATCGAACTCGAACAATCCCTGCGTGTTGCGCAGCAGACGCCCGATCGGGCACGTGACATAACTATCCGGCGCTTCGAAGTCAAAGAGCAATGCGAGTGCGTGTCGCTCGACGCTCAGCTCCTCATGACCTTCGCCGTTGATATCGGCGACGTTCAAATATTCGCGCACGAAACGGCGCGGCCGCGCGTGACGCTCGCCTTCCTCGATGCAATTTCCGCCTTGCGCATCGATCAGGGGCAGCCCGATCGACACCACGACGCCATCGACCGTGGTCGATATGTCGCTCAGTTGACGCGGAACCGGCAAGCGATCCGCCGTCTCCGAATCGATAAACGTACCATCGGGCAAACGCACATCGATTGCGTTGAGTTGCAGTCGGTTGACGCCCAGCGCTTGCTGGTCGAATACGACGCGGCTTAAACCCCACGGATCGGCGCTGATCATTCTCGCAACCCGCTCGTCAGCGAACTGATTCCACATCGCCTGTTGCTGGAAATGCTGGGGCGTCATGAACACACCCTTGGCCCACAGCGGTCTGGTTATTTTCATTCTTTATTTTTGTGTTTCTTTTATGCGCGCAGAGAGGCGCTGCACGGTAGCAACCGTGCAGCGCGACTGACTCTATTGATGCGTTGCTTTCTAAAACCGCGAGCTAATGCTTAACGCTTCAGCTTTTCGCCTTGGGCATCTGCGAAACCAGCGATAAATTCAGATCCATGCCTTCAATCTGGAAGTGCGGCACGATGAAGAGCTTCACGCGGAAAAATCCCGGGTTGTCTTCAATGTCTTCTACCGTCACCTTCGCCTCGCGCAGCGGATGCGATGCCTGCAGCGAATCGCCCGGATCGGTCATCTCGGTGACGAGCGTCTTGATCCACGTATTCAGTTCGAGTTCGAGCACGCGCCGGTCTTTGGTCGTGCCGATGTTCTCGCGCTGAATCAGCTTCAGGTAATGCGCAATGCGCGAGAGCAGGAAGATGTACGGCAGGCGCGCGTTGACGCGGCTATTCGCCGTGGCATCCTTCGTGTCATAAATCGCCGGCTTCTGTGCCGAGTGCGCCGAGAAGAAACACGCGTGATCGTGGTTCTTGTAATACGACAGAGGAATGAAACCGAGATTGGCGAACTCGAATTCGCGCGTTTCCGGAATCAACACTTCGGTCGGGATCTTCGCCTGATTGCCCGTTCCGAGGTCATACAGGTGAATCGGCAAATCACCAACCAGACCGCCCGCTTGCGGACCGCGAATCTGCACGCACCAGCCGTTATCGATAAAGCTCTTCACCATGTTCGCCGCGAACGCGAACGAAGCGTTGGCCCAGAGATATCGGTTGTGATCCGGTCCCTTGACCGCTTCCGTGTAGTTGAATGCGCGCACGGGCACCGTATCTGGACCGTAGGGCAAACGCACGAGGAAGCGCGGCAGCGTCAAGCCGATATAGCGCGCGTCGTCCGATTCGCGGAAGCTCTTCCACTTCAGATATTCAGCACGATCAAAGTAATTGCCGATGTCACGAATGCTCGCGACCTCTTCCATCGATTCCTTGCCGAAGAACTTCGGCGCAACAGAGCCGATAAACGGCATGTGAGCAGCAGCCGAGACCTTTGAAATATTACGCAGTAACGCAATATCCTGCGGGCTGCGGTCGAACTCATAGTTCGAGATCACAGAACCAATCGGCTCGCCGCCCGGGGTGTCGTATTCCTGGATGTACGTGTGAAGATACAGGCCGCTTTGGATGATTTCCGGCGTGTCTTCGAAGTCCTGGCGCAACGCGTCCTTCGATACATCCAGCACTTCAATCTTGACGTTCTTGCGGAAGTCCGTGCCGTCGACGAGAAACTTGAGACCGCGCCATGCAGATTCGATTTGCTGGAATGTCTCGTTGTGCATGATCGCGTCGAGTTGCTCGCTAATCTTGCGATCGATGCTCGCCATGTGATGGTCGATCAGGCTCTTGTCCAGACGGTCCACGTGCTGGGACGATTCGGCGATCATATCGAGGAACACGCGCAGCGCTTGCGTTACGCGCTCGTCAGCCGACGATTCGGATAGGGAATCGGGGTTGTGAAAGGAGCCAACCGAGCGAGCGGAGGCAACCGTATTCAAATTGATCTTGTTAAAGAGATTCGCGTAGACGTTCTCTTCAACGATTGCCGTAGCGGCAACGGGTTTATCCAGGACGAGCGTTTCCGCCGCAGCCTCGTGGATGCGGGATTCGTTTTTTGCCATGATGTGTCTTCTCGATAAAACGGGTTATTGGACTGACGACGCAGCGGACAACGCAGTTGACTACGCGGCCGACGGCGCGGATTCAGCGATGCCTTGAAGCTCCGCGCGCAAGCTGGCGGACATCGTCGGGTCTAACAAGATTTTTTCGAGTTCACGGCGGAACGTGGCGTTATCCAGCAGGTTTGATTTCAGGTCGCGTAGGAGATTGCGTGCCGACATCAAAGTACGAAGTTCGGGGACGCGAGCGGCGACTCGCTCAGGGCGAAAGTCCTCCATCGACTTGAAGTCCAGGTCGACGGGCAGTTCGCTGCCGTCGCCGGCCAGTGTGTTCACCACCGATATTTTGGCTTTTGGATTCAGGTCGGCCAAAACCGAATTGAAGTTGTTTTTATTGACCGAAACCTTGACGCGCTCGCCGAGTGCCAACGTGTTTTGGCCGTTGCTGTAATCACCCATCACCAGCAGTTTTAGCGGCAGTTCAACCTTCTTCGATGCCCCGCCCGTGTGAAGGTCAAGCTTGATATTGACGCGTGCTTTAGGCACTTCATTCTGAAAACTTTCGGCCATTTTGCTTCTCCGTTTTTTGGTCTTTATTTGGTTAGCACAACCAATCTCGCGAAAAACGGTAACACGTGATTCGGATAAAAATCCACCGAAACCCTACTAGGACAAATCCGATTTTTGATTTGCGACCATTCGTTACCAAAATCACTTTCCTCTTTGCCCAGGTTCAACGATCATCCACGAGTTTGACTGTTCAGCGAACCAATGAGGTCGAACGTTTCGCGTTTTGCATCGGTACACGCCGTGCAAAACAACGCAGACGGTGACCTTGCAGAGCAAATCGAGGGCCTTAAAAAGATGGCAGAAACTGATCAGGGAGCGGGATCGCAACGCTCGTCCGGCGCACTCATAACGGGTCGGCAGGCGTATCACGTTGACGTGCCGAGCGCGACGAACGCGAAGGACCTGTCCGTGGTGTCCTATCATCTGCGCGAGGCCATGAGTGAGCCCTACGAGATCGTGGTCCAAGTGACGCACCCCGAGCAGCTCACGCGCGCTGACTTCCTCGGCCGCGATGCGCACTTCACGATCACCGCCGAAGACGGCTCGCAGCCGCGCATATACACCGGCATCCTCGTCAGTTTGATACGGACCAAGAAGACGAAGGACGAGTTTCACTACACCTTCGTCATTAAGTCGCAGATCGCACGTTTGGGCCTCGTGCACGCAAGCCGCGTGTTTCAGCACCAGAGCGGGCCGCAGGTCATCGAATCAATTCTGCTGCGCGATAAGTTCATGGACCATCAGTTTGTCTTCAAGCTGCGCCGTGACTATCCCATCCATGATTTCCGGCTGCAGTACCAGATGTCGGATCTTGACTATATTCGCCTGATCTGCGAGCAAGAAGGAATTTTCTTCTATACAGAACAAGGAAAGCATGGTGACGTGATCGTGTTCGGAGACGATATCGATCACTACGTCTATACGCCTCAGTTGAAGGTGCCGTACCGGGAGAACGCCGGGCTTGAGGCGGGGATTGAAGCGGTGTTCGCGCTGGAGACGCACGCTGAAGTGGTGCCGCAATCAGTGATGGTCGCCGACTACAACCCGCTGATTGCATGGGAGCGCTTCAAGGACGAAGCCAACGTCGCGATCAACGATACGACGACCTACGGCACACCGTATATCTACGGCACGAATCATCTGAATCAGGCTGGCGCGCAGTGGGAAGCTCAGTTGCGCCACGAGGCGGCCATTGCGTGGCAGGTGGTCTACCACGGCAAAAGCAATGTGCTGGAGTTGCGGCCGGGGCGCATTCTGCGCATCGATGAACCCCTGCCCGATGCGCCCAGTGGGCAGGTGATTATCGAGGTGACGCATTCCGGTGGCCGGGGCAAGGCTTACACCAATTCGTATAAAGCGATCCCGTCCGACCGACGTTTTCGCATGAAAATAGACGAAAGCAAGTGGCCGAAGATCAGCGGTGCGCTCAGTGCACGCGTCACGTCGCCGAACAAATACCCGTATCCGTACATCACGAAGTTCGGTCATTACACGGTTCGGCTCGACCTCGATTTCGATGCCTGGAATCCGGGTGGTGAAAGCGTGCCGCTGCGGTTGGCAAAGCCCTTCGCGGGCGGGCTGCAGACCGGCTTCCACTTCCCTGTGCTTGATGGCACGGAAGCGGTCATCATGGCCCGCGATGGCGACCCGAATAAGCTCTTCATCTCGCAGTTCCATCACACGAGTCTGCAGACCGACCTGATCACGAATCAGGATCGGTGGATGTCGCGCCACGTTATTCGTACGCAGAGCAATAACAAGCTGCGTATGGAGGACTGGAAAGGTGAGGAACATGTCAAGCTTTCGACAGAGCATTCGGGAAAGAGCCAGTTAAGTCTTGGACATCTGGTCGATAGCCAACGGCAGAAGCGCGGCGAAGGTTACGAGCTAAGGACATCGGGTTGGGGCGCGATCCGCGGCGGAAAGGGCTTGTTCATCTCCGCAGATGATCAGCCTGCGGCCAACGGCCAGCAGCTCGAAATGGCTGCTGCAAAAGGGCTGCTAGAGCAGGCGCTGAGGCAAATGCAAGGGCTTGCAGAAGCGACGCGTGCCGCGCAAGCGCTAGCGGCCAACCTTAATGAGCAAAAGGCACTTCTCAATGGAACGCTGAACGAGCTGAAAAATGCTGGAATCCTGGTGAGCGCACCAAATGGCATTGCCTTAGCGTCGGGCACACATTTGCAGTTGTCTGCAAGTCTCAATCTCATTGCGACCGCCGGTGGCAACGCTGATATCGGTGTGGTCAAGCGTTTTACGGTGGCTGCTGGCGAAGCCATATCAATGTGCGCACATAAGCTTGGGATGAAGCTATTCGCGGCGAAGGGAAAAGTCGAAATTCAAGCGCAGAGCGACGCCTTGGACCTCCTCGCAGACAAGCACTTATGTGTGGCGAGCGTTAGCGAGGACGTGTTGATAGCAGGATGCAAGAAGGTCGTCATGGCAAGCGGCGGCGCCAGCATCAAGATTGAGAACGGTAGTGTCGAGATCTCCTGTCCGGGTGACTTCAGGATCAAGGCTGCGTCCTTCACCTTCGATGGACCCGATAGTTTCGAAGCTCCGCTGCCCACGTTGCCCGACAGCACCTTGAAGATAACCACGTCATATACCACTTCGCGCTAAGACCATGATCATCAGCCCTCCGTTCCTGCCTGAAAGCGGCGCAAGCACGCCGAGTACGACTGTGATTGATCCAATGATGGATGCAGCCGACAAACTCGAACTCGCCCACGGCATTTATCCACTTGCAATGGATCGTCGCCGGCACATGGGCGTGCATTTGTCTCCGGTCCTGCTCAACGAAAAGGTGCGCGCGATTGCCGATGGCGACGTCGTCGCTTACCGGGTGTGCCAGCACGCCATCGAAGGCAGTCCTGGTTCAGCCGACAGCAGCGCGGGTTTCGTTTTGCTCAAGCACTCGACAGAAACGGGCGATGGCCGCGTACTGGCGTTCTATTCGCTGTATATGCATTTGCTGGAGTTTGATCGGTATAAGGACTACGGAACCTCGCAGAGCATTCTGCCGGCATTCATGCAGGTTTGCTCGCCTGGACCAGATATGGAGCCGCCCGTCGCGCCTCCGGCGCAATCAGGGACGGCCGGCCAGAGGGTCTATCGCAAGGACGTCCTCGGGCTAACGGGAAAATGTCATGGTCAACGCCATGTGCACTTCGAAATCTTTATGACGAAGCATGACTTCGATGCCTATTTTGACGCGACGCCGTTGGGGAAAACGCAACTCACCACGCCCACAAAACCCGACTGCTGGGGCAGTACCTATTACGTCATCAATGACGCACACGCCTTTTTTCGCGTGCCGGTCAACGACGCCATGGATCGCAATAACAAGTTGCACGGCATCGCGTTCCCACCGCTGACTGATGGGAGTTTGCCGGCAAACCACACGCTGTATGTCGAGGCTTACTTCCATCTTGGTCAGCGCTGTACCCGTTCGTGGCTCGATAAGGGTGACGGTCATCCCATCCGGCTGACCGGCTCTCCTGTGACTGATTCGACGAGTGACTACGAATACGATCTCTACAAGCGAGCAACTGCGCTTTATCCGACCTGTCCCAGTGACGGCTACGAGATGCTCAGGTTTGGCCGGATACTCGGCACGCCGGCCAAGTTGCAGGATCCAGCCAGCCGTACAACGTGGATATCCGTCGTGTTCGACGAAGAGGGTACGCAGGGCTATGTGAATATCGCTGAAGAAACGATCCAGAAACTGTCCGATGCCGATTTTCCATTCTTTACTGGATGGAAGAAACTCAGTGCAGGTGAAGGGCCTTTCGATGCTGATGGTTTGTGCGATATCAATTCGTTGAAAACATTGCTAGGCGACGTCGAGGCGGAATCTGTTGTGTCCGATGGGAGCGTCGAGGGCACGGCCAATGCCAACGAGCGCGTCAAAGAAGAACAACTTATCGCTTACGTGACATCACATGCCGATGCGCGCACGCAATTGCGCGGCTTTGTGTGCGAAGCGCCGAGCGAATGGGACGGCGCAAACCACGAGGCGCGGTACGCCAAGCTCAAGCAACCCGGTGAGTTCTACCGGAACAATCCCGACGGGTATACGGACTTCATGCGTCTGTTGGATCAGTTTCAATTCTGGGATAGCACGAAGCTGCCACCTGGTGAAAAACTGTGGTTCTTCCATCCGCTTGAGTTCATTCGCCATTTCAGGAAATGTGGGTGGTTGAGTTTGGACGAGTACGCAATGACGTTTCCCCGGCACATGTTTTACACACAGACGGGAAATCCTCGGCTTGCGATTACTGAATCGAACCCAACGTACTCAATCGGAAAACTAGAAGCAGGCGGCCGGATTGCCGCCCATGCGGTCGCGCTAAATAAATGTATTGGGAAATATTTGGGGAACAGCAAGCAGCGAATCACCATCTTCCTCGCTCAGGTGCTTTTAGAAACGGCTCAATGGAGAAATCTCACCGGAGCAAAAAGACTCATGCACGAATGGGGCTTTGGTCAGTATTCGACCGCTAACCCTGCGACCAAATACTACGGCCCCTTCTACGGCCGCGGGATCATGCAATTGACTTGGGCCGGAAATTATAAGCAATATGGTGAATTCCGATCACTACCCAGCAATACCGGCGCGTACACCGAACGTCTCTCGGGCGTGCCTCCGCGAATAACGCCAACGTCACGTCACTATACTGCGAATCCTAGCGACGGAGGGCATCTAGTACCGTGGTTTCCGCGGTACGATCCTGATTCGGTCGGCGAAGAGATTGATAAAGCGTGTGATTCTGGTGGATTTTATTGGGTATCCAAACCGTTCTCAGAGGGAATTAATATCAGCAGGGTTTCTGACAGACCATATTCTGCCTCTAACATTGGCTTCATTAACCGCCTGGTCAATGGTGGCGGTAATGGATATTATGAGAGGCAAGCGTATTCTTTGTATATTCATATGAGACTGTCTGACGTCATCGATGGCACTTTAGACGCACTGGTTGCGCCGCCATCGCCTAAAAATCGCATCCGCGTAAATTTCGATTCGCCCGAGTGAGAAATGATGAAAATATGTCGTACTTTAAGGATCATATTAATCCTATTTTTATTTCACGACTCATGGGCATTGGCAACTACACTTGAATTCTCACCGGACCCGAAAATTCGTGTATTCCTGTCGATTAACGGAAATACACTCTCCTACAGAATAGTTGGACAACACGTAGTTGTTGATCAAATAGTATTTGAAACTGAAAAGAAAATTCATTTAGAAATTGAAGATTACAATTTTAGCGGGAAAAAAAATATTTCGGTCTGGTATATTGACGATGGAATGGGCACTACTACAATTCACAGAGTTTTCCTGTATTCGATCAAAAAGAAAAATTTTGTTGAATATTTTCCCGTATGCGGAGATCAATTTATTAACTTAATAGTTGATAAAAAAACGAAGACTTTGAGAAGCACTTACTTTGCAGACAACATACCAAAACTGTGCTCTTCTCGGCTACCCAGGAAGGTAAATTGATTTTTGCATTTTAACCAGCGTAGGCGCCATCACTGCCAGATGAACATAGCCGGAGCGTGACAATTTGCTAAGCATCTTGTCGTCGTTACTTATTTCCATAAATTAATCAGTCGATCCACCATAAAACCGGCGTGACTCAAATAGCCGGAACGTTGAGCCCGTCTTTCGGTCGGTCAGTGGCGCCTGTGGCTGGCGCACGTCAGCATATTTGTTACACATATTTATATGTGTAACAAACGAAGCATGCCCACGACGGGTGGACTGGTGCGTCAAACGGAGAATAAGCAATGATTCGTAACGTCATCGTATTAACTGCATTGCTCTCGAGTGCGATTGCCCATGCGCAATCGTCAGTTGATGCTGTTCCTCTCAGCGGTTATGGAATGAACGTTGCTAGTCCAAAAGTGAAGGAGCAATGTGGCTTGTCGATAAGCACTCCCGTTTTGAAAAGTATCTCTGATCAAATTATCGGATTTGGTTGTACAGGCTCTTTTGAAAACGGTGAGCGCGCCGTCATGGAAATGGATTTTCAATATGATCCGAATTTCGATACCCGAGGTGGCGGTAACATTAGCTTTGTGGTCGAAAAAATCGGTCTCTATAAAAAAATAGCTGCTGGGGGGGACAGCGTGTTTCAGTTGAAGCCCGGCGATAAAGTGCCGACCCTAGCGTCAGACTTCGCATACAAAAAATCAAACTGTGGCAACCCGGTAACCAAAACACGTGTAATGCCTATTCAAGGCGCCAACTGGCGCGGCTGGATCGCAGAGGAGACGTTCGCTAAAGCACGTGGCAGTTGCAAACCAGCTAAGGAATATACGTCCAGTTATCGCTGCATCCATGTCATGGTTGGAAATACCAGCATGAATGCGCAACTAGATGGCGTGTGTCTTCTACGCAAGCGTGAATTGACCTTGAAACATGGGTTCAGTTACGACCTTTTTATGAATATGCTCAGGACGCTCCGTTTCACCGATGAATGATTTGAGAAAAATTGCAGCGTGGATTTCACTGATTTCTTTGGCTGCGTTGCTGCTCTTCGGTTCCGCGATGGCGCATGAATCGCAGACTGACTACCGCGCCGGCGGTAATCATTTGGATGTAACAAGCAACGGAAAATTGCATACGTGCTTGTTGGACAGAAAAATTGGTATTGCAGTAGAAAGCTTCGACAAATCAGCAGTAATGGTCTCCGATCGAGGGTATGTATCCACAGCGGCATTGAATCGATGTACGTCCGACATCCCCGTACATGTTTCGCTGATTCCGTCGGGTGTTGGAGTTCTCGCTGATATAAATTTGAGGAAACGTTTATATGTTTCCGTCGATTTTGTAAGTGTGCAACCTTTCACATATTTAGCTACGGTTGCTCGCCTAAACAGCTCACGTAATATGGTTACTTTGGACGGAGCATACATTTCCGGAAAAAAATTATCCGAATCGCAAAGATATTCATTCGGAAGTTCTGGCGACGCGGGTTCTGCTGTGATTTCACCCGATGGTAGGTATGTAGCTCCATCAGGGAAAATAAATTGTGGTCCGTACGGAAGTCCTGGAGTATGGGATATAGCAAAGAACAAGCGCGTTGTAACGGACGATGATTCGTGTTCTGCTTTGTTTGAAGTTAAAGGAAATAAATGAAGAACCCCATCCGCGTCGGTGACGCACTGGAAAACGGCGGCCGCGTGACAAGCGGTTCCCCGGACATGGATTTCGCGGGTCGCCGTATCGCTCGCAAAGGCGACTCAGCCCTTTGCGACCAGCATGGTGAGACGACCATCGCCGAAGGCCATTCGTTTTTCAACGACAAAGGCAAACCAATCGCCTTGCATCATCATCGATGCGTGTGCGGTTGCCGTCTGCTCTCATCCCTCCACAACGTGAACATCGCTTAAACGTGCCGGTCGACCTCACTCCTGGCGGTCCGCCCAGCCAATATCCTAAGCGCCGGCTGAGCCGTGTGTGGTGGATTGTGATCTGGGCGTTGTTCTGTTCGATTGGTGCTGGTCTTGCCCTTCTTTTGTGGCCCACTGCGATGCCGGCGCAAGGCGCCCGGTTCTGGTTTTGCGTTATAGGTGCGCCCAATGCAGCGTTCCTGATGGTCCTCGGCTGTGCGCGGGCAACGTACGAGACTACATATCTACGTGCGCTTTATCGCAATCAGCATCGTCAAAAATGGCGTCGTGCGCGCATTGCTCACGCGCAAAGGCCGCTCTACGTATTAGCGCACGCTTATTATCTGCCGCTGGCCGATGGCACTCTGGCGACCACGATCGTCGCGGGTAAAACAGTCATGACAACACAGTCGCCACGGAACGGGGCCGGACATATTCTCCACTCCCGCTTGACAGATATCGAACCGATCGCCGAACCCGGCCCCGACGACGAAAACGACTCCTTCAACGGGGATAGCGCGGTCGATACCGCCCGTCCGCCGACAGTTGCACAAGCGAAACCGGACGGCTTCCACCACGTTGTCACGAACGTGCTTACGCCTCTTGTAGATACGCTTTACACGCTTTCGCGACTTGGGAAGAAGTACACGCCCGTCGTACGTCTCGCTACCGCCGATGCCAACACCGCAGCGATACGCCTAGACCATGTTCGCAAAGCGCTGTCTCAACTCGGTTTACCATCGATCGAATGCGATGTCGCAGCGTCCAACAAGGGATTGACGCTCATCGATGACTGGCTCGATGAAGGAGAAAAACAGCCCCTGCTGGTGATAGCAGCTGAGTGGTACGACACTCCGCCACCATCAGGAAGCACAGAGGGCGGTGTCGCGATGTTATTTGGGGTGGATGCGTCGATCGGTTCTCTTACTGCGGTCGGCACGATGCATCGGCCCGTGATGACGAACCTCGATATCCAAAGCAGCGCAATTCAGGCGCTTGCGACAGCTGCGCTTTGGGGTCACGCGCCTCCTCCGGAAGTCCGTCACGCGTGGGTAAGCGGCCTTGATTCAAACTACGATCAACCGCTTGCAGCCGCGCTTAAAGGTGCATCGTTTTCAGGTCTTGCTGACTCGTCCGCCATACATGAACCGGACCGGATCATTGGTCACATCAGTTCAGGGGCTGCTTGGCTTGCCATCGCAGCAGCCCTCGAATCAGAGGTTGAAGGTCCGCAACTTATTCTCGATCAAACCCAGACGGTCCAATCGGCCATCCTCTACGCGCATCCGTCCCTTAAGCATGAAAATCGAGCCGAACTTGAAGAACATTAAAGAGCTGTCGCATCCCGATCCAGTCGATCAGCCCGTTTCTGACGTGCCGAAAATTGGGGTTTGGGGCATTGCGCTAGTGGTCGCCGTGCTTGCCTGTCTTGCACTATGCGTCGTCTGGTTCGCTAGCAACTGGGTACACATCTCTCGTCTTGAAGAGAAGCAGGTCGCCACGCTTTGGATCCTTGCTACTGCCTCAGTGCTTTTCCTGCTCACCCTATTTGGCTCGCGTACCGGCGCGTTCTACGCTGCCGGCGCCGTTTTCGGTGCGCAAACCGGAGTTACAGCGGCGTCGCCGACGGTCAGCGGCGATGGAACGATGCACGAGCTTCGTGAGCAACTCAGTTCGGAATTGGGCTGGCGTTGGCGCTATCGCCGCCCGTGGTTACTGTTGACTGGCGATGACCCAACCATTGGACGGATACTGCCCGCCGCTACCGCCCATAGATGGCTCATCACGGACGATGCAGTGCTTCTTTGGAACAAGACTGGCCCCGATAGCCGACCAGATGACGATTGGCTTCGAGAGCTATATAAGCTTCGCCGCAATCGCCCGATTGATGCGGTGGTACTTGTTCTAGATGGCAGTACCGATCTGACGCTGCAACGGCGCAGCACGAATGCGCACAGCGTGACCCTTTCGCGCATCGCCAACGTGCTGCATTGGTCTGCGCCGGTGTACGTGCTCGATGTCGCTAAAACGGATGCCTTCAACAACGGTCGCACAGCCTTACTCGGGTGTGAATTCGCGCCTGACGCCAACGAGCGTTCGATCGAATCGAGCTTGCTTGAGTTGCGTAGCCGTATCGGGCATATGAGCGTTGGGCAATTGATTCGGAGCTTTAAAGACCGGTACAGTAATCAACTGTCGCAACGACTCGATACACGTAGCGCGCCGCTCGCCGCGTTGATCGCGTCATTGGCAAATCGCAAGGCGCGGCATCAATCCGTGAGCGGTGCGTTCTTCGCACCTTTTCCGGTTGCCGTTGATGCAGGCGTGGTCGTCGATTCAAACGCGCTCACCAGCGCCGATCTGCCGCTATGGAACCACCTGGCGACAATCGTACGCAAGCAACGTGGCCGACGTATGGGCTGGCATCCGATCACTGTGTTCTCGACCATCGCACTGACCGTCATCGGCCTATGGATCGCGGGCATGGTGCTGTCAGGCATGACGAATGGCCGTGACCTGATCGAAGCACGGCAGACGATCCAAACGTTCAAGAACGCACCCGATCCCGCTGCACGTTTGCAAGCGTTGCTCGCGCTGCAACAGCAGATCGGCCGCTATGAGCCGCGTGTGACCCATCAGCCGCCGTTGTGGAGTCGCTTCGGCCTAAATCAGGACACATCGGTCGTTGCCGCGCTCTGGGCGCCCTATGCCGCCGCGAGCCAATCGATCTTGATCACACCCATCCAGCAAAACCTTGAAGCGACGCTGGTCGACCTCAGCCAGATGCAAACTGATTCACTCGACGACCACGCCAACGCTGCCGCTTTGGACGGTCATAAAGCACTCAAGACGTACTTGATGCTCGCCGATCCAAGCCGTGTCGACGCAGGGTTCATCACTCCGCAACTCATGCATTACTGGAGCACGAACGCAAACGTTTCCGTCGGCGCGAAGCTGGATATCTCTGAACGACTGGCGGGGTTCTATGCGCAACACCTGAAAGCCCACGACGCATGGCGCATCCAGCCGCGTGCCGAACTGGTGAACGCATCGCGTCAGACGTTGTTGTCGGTGATCGGCACGCGTAATTCCGAGGACACGGTTTATCAGAGCGTGTTGGCAGGAGTCGGCAACAAGTACCCGGACCAGACGCTTGCATCACTTACGGCAGGCACCGATACGCGCGGACTCATCCGTACGAGCGTCACCGTTCCGGGCGTCTACACGCGGCAAGCGTACGAGGGCTACGTCGCAGCGGCCATCACTGAAGCCGCCAAGAGCCGCGATATCACGCGCGATTGGGTGCTCGCCAACAATGACCCATCCGCGAGCCCCGTTGACCCTGCGCAAGCCTCATCAACCGATGCGCTCGAACTCGCCCTCACCACGCAGTATTTCAACGATTACGCCGAACACTGGCAGGCGTTCATGAACGCGCTGCAGTGGCGATCCGCGCCGAATATCCCTGCTGCCATCGAACAGATGAAACTGCTCGCCGATGCGCGTCAATCGCCGGTTATCGCGTTGATGAAGTCACTCGACTACCAAGGCACGGCGGGTATGCGTCAGGCGTCGTTGTCGGACACGTTGGTCGCCAAGGCGCAGAATATCTTTGGCAAGAAAGATGATCCGCAAGCAGCAGCAATCGCCAGCGACGCGGGACCGCTATCGGCGTCGTTCGGACCCGTGCTTCGCTTGATCGGACAGATCAGTGAAACGTCAACACCTAAAGGCGCCATACCGCCAAGCGATGTCAGCCTGCAGCGCTACCTCGAACGCGTCACCGCGCTTCGACTGAAACTCCAGCAACTGAGCAACGGCACCGATGGCGACGCCCAAGCCCGCCAACTCGCGCAAGCGCTCTTCCAGGGCAAGGGCTCAGAACTCGCCGATACCCAAGCGTACGCGCAACTCATCGCCGCGAGCCTCGGCGCGCAATGGTCCGGCATGGGCGACGCACTCTTCGTGCGCCCCGTCGCGCAAGCCACGCAGATCGTGTTGCAACCGGCGCAGGCAAGTCTGAACGATGCATGGCGACAATCGATCGTCGCGAACTGGAACAGGTCATTTGCGGGTCGTTATCCATTCGATAACACCGACAACGACGCATCCATTCCAGAGCTGGCCCGCTTTCTCAGACCGCAAGGCGGATTGATATCGGCGTTCCTGAGCTTGCAACTTGCAGGTGTGCTGGAATTGCAGGGCGACCAGTGGGTGGAAACCAACACGCGCGGTGGCGCATTGCAATTCGATCCCGCTTTCCTCAAAGCGGTGAATACGCTGCAGCGCATCGCGGGGCATTTGCTCGCACAAGGCGAGCCGCAGTATCGCTTCGAGTTCAAGCCGATTCCGACGCCGGGCATTACTGACACCGTTTTGACCATCGATGCGCAGAAGCTGCACTACTACAACCAGCGCGAGACGTGGCAAGGTCTGGTCTGGCCGTCGAACGACCCCGAGACCAAAGGTACGCGTTTGCAATGGCAGACCGAACAGGCCGGCACGAACAAGAACTTCGAGTTCGGCGGCCGGTGGGCACTCGTGCGGATGCTCGAACGCGCGAAAGTCGAGCCGATGGACAGCGCGACGTTCCAGCTTACCTGGCAGGCAGCGCCCGACACGCGAATGATGCGCGTGGCCGCGCTCGCGTCACCGGGCGCGGTTTCATCGACTTCACCGGCTGCGCAAAAGCCAACACACCGCCCCGCTGACGACTGGAACGGTTCAGCGCAGGAGCAAAGCGCATCGACCGAACACCCGGTACTCGATAGCCTCGTCACGCAGGAACCGCTCACCGCAGCACCCGCCAACCTGACTTACCCGCTGAGCTATCTGATGCGCACGGATGTTGGTAAAGGACCGCTCGAACTGCTCGCATTGAAGGGATTTGTTTTACCGAACCGTATGTTCATCGACAAACCGGCACGCGTGGCGAACATCGGTGCGTCCGCCAGCCCGCCGCCGTTGCCTAATGCCGCCCGTGAGGCCGCCAAACACGCCGTCACGCCGCTGCCTGACCTTGCTCGGGACGCCGCCCTATGAATTCCTTCGTATCGCCACAGGCCGCTGTTCCCGCCATCACGACCGTCCTATCGCCAGGAGCCCGCACCGCATGATCACCTTCTCGAAGCTCCTCAACGCGCTCTTCGGCACACGTACACCGTCCGACCTCGCCCGCTCTTCGCAATCGCAATGGGACGCGTGGCTGCAGCCAATCATCGAGCTGCACCCGGGCGATGTCGCGACCGAGGCCGCGCACGTCGGCGAAGACCCCGGTTATGACGACGGTTTCCTCGCGATCAAGGAGCAAGTGGCGAAATTGTCGGACGTCAATGACACGCTCATTATCGAAACCGCTGAACGGCTTCTGAAGGATTCGGCGAAGGACGCGCGCGTGGCTGTTTATTACGTCTATGGCCGCATGCGCCGCGATGACGCCCAAGGTGTGGCCGAAGGCTTTGAACTGTTGTCGGCGCTGATTGATCGTTTCGATATGGACTTGCTCCCGGCACGAGCAGAAACGCGCAAGTCCGCGCTCGAATGGCTCGCGGGCGCAACCTTCGCTGACCGGCTTGATCGCGTGCAGGGGCTCACCGGGGATTTGCTGGAGCGTGCGTTGTCGGCACTGGCGCTCATCACCGAGCGCACCGCCGAGTGGCCGGACAACGCGCGGCCGCAACTCAGCGGGTTGTATCGGCGCTTTGAGGGGCGGATTGAATCGCCGAGTGCTGCGGACAACTTGCCGAAAGCCTCTCCGTTTGGGGTAAGCACAGCCGCGATACCGCCCTCATCGACTGAAGTGTCATCAACGCGCGACCTGCTCGACCGTGCCCGTCAAATGGCAACGTTCCTGCGCGAACAACCACAAGGGTATCTCGCCGCCTATCGCCTGATGCGCTGCATCCGATGGGACACGCTCACCGAAGTGCCACCGTGCGACCCCACGAGCAAGACGCGCCTGGTTCCCCCACGCGCCGAACTTCGCGCGCAACTCAAGCGTTTGCTGATGCAAAAACAATGGCTCGAACTGCTCGATCGCGTCGAACTCGCGTTCGCTGAAGGCGCGAACCACTTCTGGCTCGACCTGCAATATTACGCATTCGTTGGACAAGAACAGGCGGGCGGCGAATACGCGCCCGTGCGTGATCTGGCGGCAACCGACTGCGCGCTGATGCTCGAACGCCTGCCCGGTTTCCACTTGCTGTCTTTCTCCGATGGTTCGCCTTTCGCCGACGACTCCACACTCGAATGGATCGCCCGCTACGCGACCGTTCGGGACATCGATCGCGGTGAAATCGTGATCCCTGTCGCCGCGCAATCGGCCAGCACGGACTGGGCTGAAACCGAAGCGAAAGCCAATTCGCTTGCCATACAAGAAGGCCTCGATTCCGCTTTCTCGTGGCTGCAACGTTTGCCCGCGCAGGACGGCGATCGTGATCGATTCGTCAGGCAGTTGGTCATGGCGCGCGTCGCCGAGCGAGCCGAACGTCCGGACACGGCGCTGCACCTTTTATCGAGCGTGGATACCGCAGCGCGCCGCTTCGAGTTGGCGCTATGGGAACCCTCGCTCGCGTTCGAAGCCAAGCAGCACCTGATGCGGCTGCTCAAAGTCCGTATGACGCGCAAGGACGCCGACAAACCCGCACTTGCTCAGCGCATCGAGACGTTGATCGGCGAGATGACCGTGATCGATGCTGCCCGCGCCGTTGCACTCGACTAGCCCATACAAGACCTTCAAAAACCCACCCCGTGACCAAGCCCTCGAACAGTCCCAACGACAACGACGTCCTGCGCTACTACGAAGCCGAAATGCGCTATCTGCGCGAGGCCGGTAAGGAGTTCGCGCAAGCCTTCCCTGACCGCGCGAAGATGCTCAACATTGACCGGATCGGGGACCGCGATCCGCACGTCGAACGCCTGTTCGAAGGCTTTGCGTTTCTCGTCGGCCGACTGCGCCAGAAGCTCGACGACGAACTGCCGGAGCTCACAGAAGGTCTCGTCAGCATGCTCTGGCCGCATTATCTTCGGATGATTCCGTCGCTGTCGATACTCGAAGTCACGCCCACGGAAGGTTCGCTGCAAAGCCATGAAGTGCTCGCAGCAGGCCTTGAAGTGCTGGCCGATCCGATTCCCGTCGATGACGAGCGCGTCGAGTGCGTCTATCGCACCACGCAAGCGGTCGACTTGTATCCCGTCAAGCTCACCGAAGCGAACGCTTACTCACGCGAAGACGGCCGCTCGGTGATCAGGCTCAGACTGCAATTGCAGCCGCAGATACCGCGCGCGCAGATGCACATACCGCGTCTGCGGCTTTACCTGAATGCGGATCGACCGGTTGCACTTAGCCTTTACACCGCATTGACCGCAGCCCCGCTCGCGGTTCATGTTCGCATTCCGGGTTATCCCGAGGACCGGCCGGGACTGCCGCAAACCATGCAAGGGCTGCGCGTGGAGGCGGCCGGATTCAAGGCTGACGAACGCCTGTGGCCCAAAGCCGATAATGCGTTCGGTGGCTATCAACTGCTGCTTGAATATTTCACGTTCCCCGAGAAGTTCATGTTCGTGGATCTCGTGGGGCTCGACGTGCAATCGATTCCCCAAGCCGCCCCGTACTTCGATGTGGAAATCGTTCTTGCCCAGCCCTACCCGGATGACATGCGCTTCACAGCAGAAAACGTCCGGCTCTTCTGCACGCCGATCATCAATCTGTTCACGATCCAGGCTGACCCACTCACGGTCTCGCATTTCGAAACGGAGTATCGAGTGCATACGGTGAAGGCACGAGGTGATTTTGTGGAGGCGTATTCGGTCGATTCCGTCGTCGGCTTCGAAACGTCCAACGGTACGCGTTTCGAGTACGCGCCATTTGCGTCGTTCCGCCATCGCGGCGGCATGTTGCGCCATGAGATGCCCGAGCGATATTTCCATACGCGTTCACGGCGGGGACCCTCAGGACGATTCGACACGTGGGTTGTATTAGGCGGCCATGCGTGGGAAGGCGAGACCACGCTGCCCGAGGAAACACTATCACTGACGGTGACCGGCACCAACGGCATGCTGCCACGCAAGGGCCTGCGCGAAGCAAGTATCAACCGCACGCGCGGCGGCTTTACGAACGTGGCATCGGTGAGAAACCTCACCGCGCCGACCTTGCCAGTTTATCCGCCGACAGGTGACCGCTTTCATTGGCGCGTGCTTTCGCATCTCGCCCCGAACTATCTGTCTCTACTCGATGCAGAAATCCTGCGCGGCAGTCTTGCGCTTTACGACTGGACCGATGGCGAACTGAACCGGCGGCGTATCGATGCAATTATCGACGTCAAGCATCGCCCCCTGCAAAAGCTCGTCAAGGGCGGCTTGCTCCGCGGCGTGGAAATCGAAGTGACGCTCAACAGCGACAAGTTCGCGGGCGATGGCGATCTCGCGTTGTTCGGCGAAATGCTCAATCGCTTCCTCGCGTTGTACGCGACGATGAATATCTATACGAAGCTGGTGGTCATTTCGTTGCCGAGTGGACGCCGGATAACGTGGCCCGATAACAAAGCCGAGGGCGCACCGTTTTGAACGCGCCCCATCGAGAATTTCCGGTGCTTGACGAGCGTGCGGAGCGTGCGCTGCTGACCGCTTTGCTGCACGACGCGACGCGCATGAACTTCATGCGCTTTTGCGAATTGATTGAACTCGCCGCGCCGAATCTGCCGTCGCTCGGCTCAACAGACTCGCTAAAAAACGAGCCGGTACGTTTTCGCTCGCGTGCTCGACTCGGGTTTCCAGGCAGGGAAATCGATGCGGTTGAATTCGACTACGACGATGCGTTGAAACCACCCGCGATCCGTACGACGTTTCTGGGGCTATACGGCGTCGACGCGCGCATGCCGTCGTATTTCATCGATGAAGTCGCGCAGAACCGTGACGGCGCTGAATCGCTGTCTGGGTTTCTTGACATGTTTCATCACAGGATTGCGACGCAGTTTTATCGGACGTGGCGCAAGTATCGGTTTCCAGCGGGGTTTAAAAAAGGTGGTGACGATGATGTCTCGCGCTGCCTGCTCAGTCTCGTCGGATTGGGGATCGGACATCCGGCGATCGAGCAGACGGTCGGCACACGCAAACTGCTTTCAATGCTGGGACTCGCCAGCCAGCGCACTCGCACGGCCGAGGGGCTTGCCGGCGTGTTGCAACACGCTGTGCCCGACGCGACGATTACGGTTACGGAGTTTCATCCGGTATGGATTCAGTTAAACCAGTTTGAGCCAACTGCGCTGGGTGAGAACTGCGTGCTGGGGCGTGGCTTCTACGATCGAGGCAATTGTGCGCGGGTCGTGATCGCACCAACGACAACCGAATCGGTGTTGGGCCTGACGCCTGGACATGAGGTACATGCTGAAATCATGGCGCTGCTGCGCTTTTATCTTGGCTACGAAGCGAACGCGCATCTGGAAATGCACGTCTCGCCGGACTTGATGCCGAGAGCGGATATCGCTTCCGATCAGGTTCGCCTTGGCTACACAAGCCAGCTGCAGCAGGTCAAGCGACCCTACGAAACGGGTGCAATCACGCGTGTGCAACTCGGCACGTGGGACGGTCGAACCGCGAACACACGTACAACACATTAAAACAATGGAACGCAGCATGAATCCCACGATGATCCGACAGATGCAACTCGCCGCTGCGGCGTGCGCCATTCTTACTTTCGCGGGATGCGGCGTGGCCCAGTCCGTGAAAACCGGAACCGTGGACGCGGCAAAATGGGCGTTCACCACGCAGGTGAAAACCATGAACCTCGACTTCGTCAGTCGGTCGTCCTCGAATACAAACGGCACCGGGCAATCGTTGTCGACTGTAGTGCGAATCTATCAGTTGAAGACACCGCAAGCGTTCGATCAACTCGACTACGCGCAATTGCAGACAAATGATCTGGATGCGCTGAAGGCTGACCTGCTTGGATCGACGGATCTCGTGCTTCGGCCTAACGCGAACGCCAGCATCAGTGAGCCGATGAGCGACGACGCAGAGTACGTCGGCATCGTTGCGTTCTTCCGCGATGATGGAAGGGATGTGAAATGGAAGTTGGTGTTACCGAAGAAACAGTGGAAGAAGACCGATCCCGTGAAGGTCGAGGTTCGAGACAGCTCGTTAAGTGTTGCTGGTATCGGCGACGAGGCTGTCACGCGGCACCGCGCACCGCAAACGGCAAGTCCCGGCGCGGCACAACCCGTTAGCCCGAGCTCGACGCCGCCGGTCAAGCCGGCAAGCAGAGCCGCGCCCGTAAGAGATGACTGGGCGCGTCCGGCCTGATCGCGCGTCGATTAACCTTCGGTCGGACAAACGACTGCCCGGTTAATCGACCGGACCTCTGGAACTACGACCACCACTCAATTTAAGCGGCCAAAGCGGTCGCCATCTTCGACGCCGCCCTTCACTTCGCCGTAGGCATCGCAAACTCAGCCCCCTTCTCCGTGCTTTCCGGCCACCGCTGCATGATCGACTTTTGCCGCGTATAGAACCGCACGCCTTCTTCGCCGTACGCGTGCATATCGCCGAACAGGCTACGCTTCCAGCCACCGAACCCGTGCCATGCCATCGGCACGGGAATAGGCACATTGATCCCGACCATCCCCACTTCAATCCGTCGCCCAAATTCACGCGCAATGTGCCCGTCACGCGTATAACAAGCAACCCCATTACCAAACTCATGCGCGTTGATCAAATCAACCGCTTCGGTAAAGTCCTTCACCCGCACACACGCCAGCACCGGCCCGAAAATCTCTTCCTTATAGATCCGCATCTCAGGCGTCACGTGATCGAACAACGTACCGCCCGTGAAGAAACCTTCTTCATGCCCCGGCACCTTCAAACCACGTCCATCGACGACCAGCGAAGCACCCTCTTCCACGCCCAGCGCGATGTAACCTTCAATGCGTTCCAATGCCTGACGCGTGACGATCGGGCCCATTTCGGCATCGGCCTCCATGCCATTCTTGACGATCAGCGTACGCGCCCGCTCCGCCAGCCGCGGAATCAGTTTGTCGGCCACATCACCCACCAGCACAGCCACCGAAATCGCCATGCAACGCTCGCCCGCCGAGCCATAACCCGCGCCAACCAGTGCATCGATCGCCTGATCGATATCCGCATCCGGCATCACGACCATGTGATTCTTCGCGCCGCCAAGCGCCTGCACGCGCTTGCCATGCTGCGCGCCAGTCTGATAAATGTAATTCGCGATCGGCGTTGAACCCACAAAGCTGATGGCCTTCACATCGGGATGCACGAGCAGCGCATCGACCACGACCTTGTCGCCTTGCACCACGCTGAACACGCCATCGGGCAGCCCAGCTTCCTGCAACAACCCCGCCATGAACAACGCCGCCGAAGGATCACGCTCGCTCGGCTTCAGCACGAACGCATTACCCGCAGCGATAGCGACCGGGAACATCCAGCACGGCACCATGCACGGGAAGTTGAACGGCGTAATGCCCGCCACCACGCCAAGCGCCTGACGCGTCGTCCAGTTGTCGATACCCGTCGATACCTGCTCGGTATAGTCGCCCTTCAAAAGCTGCGGAATGCCGCAAGCGAATTCGATTACATCGATACCCCGCGACACTTCGCCCTGCGCGTCGCTGAACACCTTGCCGTGCTCGGCGGTGATGATCGCGGCGAGCTCGTCGCGATGCTTGTTCATCAGTTCCAGAAAACGCAGCATGACGCGCGCGCGCCGGATGGGCGGCGTCTCGCTCCAGGCCACAAACGCTTTCTTCGCGCCGGCGACGGCGGCGTCCACATCGGCGACATCGCCCAGACGCAGCGTGCGTGCTTCCTTACCCGTCGCGGGATTGAAAATCGGCTGGGTACGCGTGCCAGTGCCGGGAACACGGCGGCCCTGGATAAAGTGGCCGACGTCCGCGCGATCGCTGAAGCTCTGCATGATGTGACACCTGAATGAGATGGGAGTCTTCAGAGTGTAAGAACGTCAGACGCGTCTGCAAAGGCGCTATGATTGAAATGATTGTTTTCTATGGTGAACAATGAAGATATGGAAACGCAACGCGTCGAGGCGCTCTGGACTCATCTCTATTGGCTGACCATTCTCGCGCAGCAAGGCAGCTATACGCGCGCCGCCACGCGGCTGGGCGTGAGCAAGGCGGCAATGAGCCAGCGGATTGCCGAGCTGGAACGCGCGGCAGGCGTTTCGCTGGTGCAGCGCACAACGCGCAGCGTGCGCCTGACAGAGGCGGGGCAACGTCTGGTCGATCAAACCCGCGATCAATATGAGGGGATTGCGCAAAGTTTCGCGGGCGTGCGCGATTCGGCGGGTATCGCTCGCGGCGAGCTGCGCATCACCGCTCCGGTGGCGTTCGCGCGGCAGCAACTCGTGCCGCATCTGTCAGCCTTTCTTCGAGCGAATCCGGAAGTACGCGTGCAGCTCGAAGTGTCGGACCGCATTAGTTCGCTTGCCAGCGAGGGTTTCGATCTCGCGATCCGCCATAGCGCCGCCGCGCCGGAAACGCATGTTGCCTGGACTCTGTGCGCAACCCACTCGGTGATCGTGGCAACGCGCGCGTACCTGCGCCGGCGCGGCACACCCGCCTCGCCGCAAGATCTGGCCGCGCATGACTGCCTGTTCTATCCGCGCGCGCAAGAGGCGCCTGCCTGGACATTCGAACGCGCGACGGGACGCAAGACGGCGGCCGAGCGCGTGACGGTGCCCATCAACGGGCCGTTTTCCGCGAACAATAGCGAGACCCTGCGCGACGCCGCACTCGATGATCTCGGCATTGCGCTGCTACCGGATTTCAGCGCGCAAGCCGCGCTGCGCGCCGGGCAGTTGATCAAGGTGCTGCCAGAATGGCAACCCAAGGGGGGGTTCGCAGAGCAGCTTTATGTGGTCCGGCCGTACGCGTCGCACGTGCCGCGTGCAGTGACCGCGTTTGTCTCCTATCTGCGCAAGACCTTCGAAAACGGTTTCTCCGATTAGCTTCCACGCCCGAAAGGTCGTCGCGCTCACTCATTGCGCAGCGAGCTAACGGCTGGTCGCCCGATTGTCGATCCAGTTGACGATATCGGTGTGGTAAGTGCGCGGCGCTTTTGCAACCGTGCGCACCGCCAGACTCGCCAGCGTCTGCGCTTCAAGCACTTCATTCATGCGCTTCTCGGCGTCCAGCATCACAGCGTGAATAGAGCACGTGCCGCTTGTCGCCCATTTGGGCGCGGTATCTCCGAAGATTGCACAGCGTGCGCGAATTTCGCGGCAATCGAAAAGCGGCTTAGGACCATCGACAGCCTGTACAACGTCAAGCACGGTGATCCGTTCAGCCGGCCGCGCGAGCGTGAATCCTCCACGCGCCCCCTCCGTGGCGACGGTCAAACCCGCCTTATGAAGCTTGGTGAAAAGCTTGGCGACGTAATCAACCGATAACCCTTGCAGCTCGGCCAGGTCACGTACGCTCGCCTCGCCCACGCCGGCGGGCGGGTCGGTCAAATACAAAAGGCAGTGCAGCGCATATTCGACGCCCGAACTGATATGGCTCATCTTATCTCCGACTCGATAAATCCTAGTTTCCACATTCTATTCAATCAGTCGGTGACGAGCAACGTCAATCTCGACACTTCGTCACATTTATCTTATATGCGCTGTTTAAAGCATAATTCATGGATATCCAATCCGTCGCACCACGATCATCTGAAAAAATATCGACGAAGTATGCGCTTGCCAAACATAACTACGACATCTATAGTCGTAGTTATGCGAATAACAGGCCTCAGATCTCGATCCTGAAAATCACAACGCATGGCATCGAAGTGAAATGACCTGATCAATGAATGGAACTGAAAAATGACTGATAGCGGCAAGAGAATATTGGTAGTCGGGGCCGGTTTCGCCGGCATGTGGAGCGCGCTGGGTGCGGCTCGCCTACTGGACATCGCAAACAAGTCGGGAGAGCGAATCGAAGTGGTCTTGATTGCGCCCGAGCCAATGCTGCACGTCCGGCCGCGTCTTCACGAATCCAATCCACTAGGCATGAAAGCGCCTTTGCTGCCGCTCTTCGAGGCAACCGGGGTTCGCTTTGTCCAGGGCAGCGTGAGCGACATTCGTGCGGCGGCCCACGAAGTCGCGGCGGTCGGCGCGGACGGAAACACATTCGCGGTCCGGTATGACAAGCTTGTGCTGGCTAGCGGAAGTTCGCTCTTTCGTCCTCCGCTGCCCGGCCTCGCTACGGCCGCGTTCAGCATCGACCAGATCGGGGACGCTGCGCTTCTCGAAGCACATCTCGGCAAGCTCGCCGATCAATTTGATACGCCCGCGCGCAACACGGTGGTCGTGGTGGGCGGCGGATTTACGGGCATCGAGATAGCGACTGAGCTTCCGGAGCGCTTGCGGTCCGTGCTGGGGAGCACCGCGTCCGTGAATGTGATCGTGATAGAACAAGCCGATGCAGTAGGCCCGGATCTTGGCCTCGGTCCCCGGCCTGTGATTGAGCAGGCGTTGACTGAACTCGGCATAACGCTGCGTCTGGGCACAGCAGTGAGCGCCATCGATACCGATGGGATCGTCACATCGACCGGCGAGCGCATCGATACAAAGACGGTGATCTGGACAGCGGGCATGCGGGCCAACGCGCTCACGAAAAAGCTTGACGCCGAGCGCGACCGGCTTGGTCGCTTGCATGTGGATGCGGATCTGCGTGTGTTGGGAACAGAAGACATCTTCGCCGCCGGCGATGTCGCCTTCGCCGCTACCGACGACGCGGGAAATCACGCGCTCATGTCATGCCAGCACGCGATGAACATGGGCCGGTTCGGGGGCCACAATGTGGCGGCTGATCTGGTCGGCGTGGAGCTTTTGCCTTATCGGCAGCCGGTATATGTGACGTGCCTCGATCTCGGATCGTGGGGGGCGGTTTATACCGAAGGCTGGGATCGCCAGATCAAGCTCGTCGGCCCGGAAGCGAAAGCGCTCAAGCGGCAGATTTGCACCGAGTGGATCTATCCGCCTGCTGCCGATCGCGAAGCAGCATTCGCCGCGGCCGATCCCGCGGTCTCGGTAGTCGCTTAGGCTGGCAGCCGGCGTCGCTGCGCCTTCAGCACTTCATCGGCGCGCAATCCCGTCAACTGCTCATATAACGCCGGCGCAGTAGCGCCCTCTGTGTTCAGCAGCAGCACGCTCGACCGTTCATCGAGCCCGAGCGCAGCGAGATCTTCCGCGCTGCTGCTCGCCTGGATAAGCCCGGCAAGACCCGCCGCGCCCGACTCCCCCGCCACGACAGGCACATCGCGCTCAGCACCCTGGGCGAAGATCCGCATGGCATCGACGGCGGCATCGTCGGAAATGGTCATGAAGAAATCGGCGAGAACGGCCAGGAAACGCCACGCAAGCGGCGATGCCTCTCCGCAAGCAAGGCCAGCCATGATCGAGTCGACAGAGCCGGTAGCGAGCGCTGCCCGTCCTCTGACCGCGCTTTGAAACAGGCAATCCGCCTGGCCCGGCTCGACAATCACGCAAAGCGGCCGCCGCTCGCCGAAGCGTTCGGCGAAATAACTGACGACGCCAGCCGCCAGTCCGCCCACGCCACCCTGAATGAACACGTGCGTATAAGGATCTTCGCCACCTTGCTCGATTGCCTCGGCGGCGATCGTCCCGTATCCCTGCATCACATCGCGCGGGATAGTTTCATATCCGTCGTATGAGGTATCAGAAACGACGTGCCAGCCGTGCTCTTCTGCCAGGCGCGAGGCCTCCTTCACCGACTCGTCATAGTTGCCGTCGATCTGCACGATCTGCGCACCCAACTGTTCTATGGCGATACGCCGTTCATCGTTCACGTGGCGATGCAGCACGATCACGCACCGGCAACCAATACTGCGCGCAGCCGCGGCCAATGCACGGCCGTGATTGCCATCGGTCGCGCTGATGACCGTGAAGTCCTGCAGCAACGCCTTGTAATGCCCAGCGGTTAACTTCGCCGGAACGAAGTCCTTCTCAGGCCAAAGGCGTCGAATCAAACGGATCAGCGCAATGGGTGCACCCAGCGCCTTGAAGCTGCCAAGCGGGGAACGATGGCCTTCGTCCTTCACCCTGATCGATCCAACCCCCAGTCGGGCAGCAAGATCCGGCAGAGCCCACAACGGTGTCGGACCGGCGTTCAATCCATCCCATGTCGATAACCACGCGCGGCTTTCGTCGGCGGCTTGAATGTTCAGGATGCCGCGAAGCGATTCGTCGTAACGCCCACGGCGCGCGCTGGTGTTATGTTGCAGCATCAAACTTTCCTCTGGTTCGGGTTCTGGTCAGGGACGACCGGCAGTTTCGTGCGCACGATCTCAGCCAGATAACGCGCGCCAATGGGCAAGACAGCGTCGTTGAAATCGTAGCGGGCGTTGTGAAGCGGCGTTGCACCCGGCTCGCCCTCGGCGCCATTGCCGATGAACGCAAAATTTCCAGGCACCACCTGAAGGAACGCGCCGAAGTCTTCCGAGATCATCATCGGGGCAACGTTGCCGTCTACATTCGCCGCGCCCACGATCGCCGTTGCGGCCGTGATCGCTGTCGGAACGCATTCCGGCGTATTCACCGTGGGAACAAACTCATGCGTGTATTCGAACGAACATTCGGCGCCGTGCGCCGCGCAAATACCCTCGCTGATGCTGCGCATCCGGCTCTCGAGCAAGCGCTGCACGTCAGGCGTGTAGCTGCGTGTATCGCCCTTGATGATCACGTGTCCCGGAATCGCGTTGCGAATGCCATCGGTGAACAACTCCGTGCAGGAGATCACCGCAGGCACACCGGGATCGACACTCCTCGATACAACCGTCTGCAAAGCCAGCACAATCTCTGCGGCAATCACAATTGGATCGATGGTCATATGCGGTCGCGCAGCATGGCCGCCGCGACCGTTGATACGGATAACGAAGTTATCTTCACTCGCCATGATGCCGCCGGCCCGCGTTGCGATGGCGCCCGCCCGCAAGCCTGGAATGTTGTGAACACCATAGATTTCATCTACAGGAAAGCGCTCGAACAGTTTGTCGGCGATCATCGCCTTCGCGCCCTTGCCATGTTCTTCGGCGGGCTGAAAGATGAAACGCACGGTCCCGTTGAAATCGCGCCGCTCGCATAAGAGCTTCGCTGCACCGAGCACCATGCTCATGTGACCATCGTGTCCGCAAGCGTGGGACTTGCCGGCGCGAGCGGACGCATGACTGCGCTCCGGTGCTTGCTCATGGATGTTGAGCGCATCCATCTCCGCACGTAGACCAATCACACCACGACCGTCGCCGCAGGACAGGCTCGCGACGAATCCCGTTCCGCCGATCCCCCGTGTTACCTCAAGCCCGAAGCCCTCAAGTACCTCCGCCGCGAAGGCGCTCGTCTCGTGTTCCTCGAAACCCGTCTCGGGCGCGCGATGAAAGTGGTGTCGCCACTGCGTCAATTGATGATCGAAGTCCAACGCCGCGCTGCTTGTTTTCATGGTGTTTCTCTCCGTGTCCGCTCGATTCCTGCTGTGCTCCAGTATAGGAACCGTCGACTGAGAAAAAATCTCATTTAGATGCCGATGACCGATAATTCCGTTCTATTTTCAGCCCTTAAACTCGACAAACGCTGCGTTCATCCCAGGACACCCCATGGCACTCGACCGGCTGGACGTTCGAATCCTCAACCTGCTGCAAGAGAACGCGGCTACGCCGCTACGCGTGCTTGCCACCGAGGCCAATGCATCGGTCGCAACCTGTCAGCGCCGGATCGCGCAGTTGCGCTCGGACGGCGTGTTGCTGAAGGAGGTCGCTATTGTTGATCGCATGCGGGTCGGCAGGCCGCTGACCGTGTTTGTATCGGTGGAACTGGACAAGCAGAACGACTCGCTATTGCGCGCGTTCGAGCGCCGCATGCTGGCGGAAGGCGATGTGATGGCCTGCTACGAAGTGTCGGGCGAGTTCGACTTTCTGCTGATCGTGAACTCGGCGTCCATGGAGCGGTATCACGCGTTCACGCGGCGGTTGTTTTCGTCGAACAACAACGTGCGCAACTTCAAGAGCAACTTCGCGATGAACTGCTCGAAGTTCGAGACGAAGATTCAGATCGACGACCCGGAAGAGGCTGACAGCGGATCGGCTTGAGCGTTGCTTCGCCGACTCCGCCGGTCGTCAACGCTTGAGCGTAGTTCAACCCTTTGCCGTTCGCGTCAAGCCCGCCTCAATCCCCCGACGAACGCCGCTATACGATCGCAAGCCTGCGCGAGCCGGGTTTCATCGACGACAAAACCCAGCCTCACGTAACCGTTCGCCGTCTCGCCGAATGCGCTGGCATCGAGTAGCGAAACGCCTTGCGCGCGGAATAACTGCCAACTGAAATCGTAGGCATCCAGGCCCGTGCCGGTCACGTCCACCATCATGAACATGCCTGCCTCGGGCAACAAACAATGCAGGCCCGGCACATCGCGAAGACGATTGAACACGACGTCGCGCCGCCGCCGGTAAATCTCGCGCATGTCCGCCACGATCTGCGCGCGGTTCTCGAGTGCGGTCAACGCCGCTTCCTGAATAAAACCCGGCAGGCCGTAGAGCATGCAGAGCGCAAGCCGTCCGAGATGTTCGATGAGCGTCTTCGGTCCGATCACCCAGCCCACGCGCCAACCCGGCATGGCGTGCGACTTGGACAAACTGCCAAGCGTCACGGTGCGCTCGGCCATCCCCGCAAGCGATGCAATACTCACGTGCTCGCGCTCAAAAGTCAGGTCTGCATAGACCTCGTCGGAGACGATCCAGAGATCATGCTTCTGAGCCAGTTCGGCGATACGTTCAAGGTCTTCACGCGGCATCACCACGCCGGTCGGATTGCAGGGCGTGGCGAAGAAAATTGCTTTCGTGCGAGGGGTGATCGCTGCCTCAAGCGCCGCGCAGTCCAGATGAAATGCTCTCGCAGGATCAACGGCCACGGGTACCAGCGTGGCGCCCGATGCGCGGACGCTGGCCTCGTAGGTCAGGTACATCGGCTCGGGCACGATGATCTCGTCGCCGGCTTCGCACAGGCACAAGGACGTAGCGAAGAGCCCGTTCTGCGCGCCCGCGACCACGATCACATTGCTCGCATCCACGCTCGTGCCGGTCTGACGCGCGTGATCCCGCGCAATGGCCGAGCGCAGCGGCTCGCGCCCGATCACTTCCGCGTAATGCGTGTCGCCGGCGCGCAGCGCCGCCACCGCACGATCGACGATCACTTCGGGCGTAGCGAAGTCTGGATCACCAACGCTCAGGATGATGACGTCCTCGCCGTTCTGCAAAGCCTGCTGCGCGGCGTGGTGGATTTCCCATGCAGCCGTGCGCTTGCCTTGCAGGCGCTCGACGAGGTTCGAATACTTCATGCGCTCACTCCCTGAAGCGTGCCGAATGATCCGGCACGCGATGATTTCAATTCGATCGAATCAATTATAAAGTCCGCCGGAACGCAAACGTCAAGCGCCTGCGTCAGCGCCCCTTCGGGCTTTCGTTCTCTCACCGGCAGTCTCCGCGCCCAGGTTCGCCGCGAGATAACTCAACAACGCCTGGATGCGCAGCGAACGCCCCTTGCGCGTAGGCACCAGTGCGATGACCGGCGCGCTGCCGAAATCCCATTCGCTCAGGAGCCTCACCAGCTTGCCTGCCGCGACCGCGTCCGCCACATCCCATTGCGAGCGCAGCACGAGCCCAAGGCCCTCTTCCGCCCAACGGCGAGCGACGCTGCCATCGTTCGTGGTGAACGCCGGCGTGACGCGCAGCGTGGTGGGTGATGACGGCTTCCTGCTCGCGTCCGACTTGCGCCGGCGCACACGCCAAAGCGTCACGTCCTCATCGTTCTCGCGAATACAGATGCAGTCGTGTTCGAGAATCTCGCGCGGCTCGCGCGGATAACCACGTGCCGCGATATAACCCGGGCTCGCGCACAACCAGCGTTCGTTCGCGAGCAATGGCCGCGCGCTCCAGGACGAGTCGCGGACAGTGCCGATCTGGATCACGATATCGGCGGCATGGCTTTGGGGCCACGGTGTTTCGAGCAGGTCGAGTTGCAGGCGAATCCCCGGGTTCGCGCGGGCGAACCGAGCCAGCAGCGGCGCAATATGCACGCGTCCAAAACCGAACGGCGCGGCAATCCTAATATGCCCGGCGAGTTGCGCGGTCTGATCGCGGAAGGTGTCCGGCAGTGCCTCGATAGCGCTCAGCAACCCTTGTGCTTCGCGCGCCAGCCTTGCGCCGTCCGCAGTCAGCGACATATGCCGTGCATCGCGGGTAGCGAGCGTCACGCCCAGCGCTTTCTCCAGCTTCTTGAGCCGCATGGAGAGCGCCGATGGCGTCACGTTCAGGACGCGCGCCGCCGCGCTCAGGGATTCCGAGCGCGCGAGCATGGTGACGAGCCTGAGGTCAGCGAGTTCCATCGTTCAATTTTGCTTAAGGATAGATGTGGCTGATTTTAAACACAGCTTAGGGTTTCATTAGTAAAGTTGCTTCCATCATGCCAAATCAATCTACCCCAACTTATCCGAAAGCGGTGCTGTTCGACCTGCTGACCGCCCTGCTCGATTCATGGAGCCTGTGGAATCGTGCAGCCGGCAGTGAAACCGCGGGCCGCGCGTGGCGCGCGGAATACTTGGCGCTGACCTACGGCTGCGGCGCCTACGTTCCCTATGAGGAACTCGTACGCCAGGCCGCGTTGCAGGTCGGCTTGCGTGAATCGGCCGCCCGCGTGCTGGAAGCGCAATGGCTGCAACTTGCGCCCTGGAGCGGCGCGAAAGAAGTGCTGCGCAAGCTCGCGCCGCATTGCCGGCTGGCGATCGTGACCAACTGCTCAAAGCGTCTCGGCGAGCAGGCTGCGGGTCTGTTCGATATCGACTGGGACGTGATCGTGACCGCCGAAAGCGCGGGCTTCTACAAACCTGACCCGCGGCCGTATCAGATGGCGCTCGACCGGCTAAAGGTCGATGCGAAAGATGCGGCGTTCGTCGCGGGTTCAAGCTATGACATGTTCGGCACGGCCGTGACCGGCTTGCGCACGTACTGGCATAACCGCGTGGGTCTGGAGCGCGTGCCAGGCGCGCAGGCGCCCGAGATCGAAGCACCTACGCTTGACGCGCTGCTACCTTGGCTACGCGGATTCAACTTATCGAAGGGAGCGTCCACGTCATGACTCTGGATCAGATCGAAACCCCTGCCGCGTTGATCGACCGGCCGCGCATGGAGCGCAACATTGCCCGTATGCAAAGCCGGATGGACACGCTCGGTGTTGCGTTCCGTCCGCATGTGAAGACGACGAAGTGTGTGGAAGTCGCGCGGGCGCAGCGCGATGCGGGCGCCCGTGGCATCACGGTGTCGACGCTCAAGGAAGCCGAGCAGTTTTTCGCGGCAGGCTTCAGCGACATCCTGTACGCGGTGGGTATCGTTGCGTCGAAACTGCCTCGCGCGCTGGCGTTACGGCGCGCGGGATGCGATCTCAAACTGATCGTCGATAACCTGGAGGCTGCGCAAGCTGTTGCCGAGTTCGGCCGCGCTTATGGTGAAACCTTTGAGGTGTGGATCGAAATAGATACCGACGGTCATCGTTCCGGCGTCCAGCCTGATGAGTCTCGCTTGCTCGATATCGGGCGGATGCTGCATGGCGATGGTGAGCCTCATGGCGCGCGTCTTGGTGGCGTGATGACCCATGCGGGGTCGAGCTACGATCTCAACACGCCCGACGCGCTGGCGGCGCTTGCGGAACAGGAACGGGCGGGTTGCGTGCGTGCTGCCGGGCGCTTGCGCGACGCGGGTTTGCCGTGTGATGTGGTGAGTGTTGGTTCCACGCCGACCGCGCTTGCGGCGCGGCATCTTGAAGGCGTCACGGAGGTGCGGGCGGGCGTGTATGTATTCTTCGATCTCGTCATGCGCAACGTTGGTGTCTGTGCGACGGATGATCTGGCGCTCAGCGTGTTGACGACGGTCATTGGTCATCAGGTTGACAAGGGCTGGGCTATCGTCGATGCCGGCTGGATGGCGATGAGTCGTGATCGCGGCACGGCGAAGCAAACGCACGACTACGGTTACGGGCAGGCTCGCATGCTCGATGGCGCACCGCTTGATGGATATATGCTCACGGGCGCGAACCAGGAGCATGGCATTCTTGCGAACGTGGATCATCGTGGCGGGGATGTTTCCGTACATCTGCCGGTTGGTACGCGGCTGTTGATTTTGCCGAATCATGCATGCGCTACCGGGGCGCAGTTTCCCGTTTATTACGCGCGCTCGGAGGAGGGTGAGGTGGTCGTGTGGGGGAGATTTTATGGTTGGTAGGACGGGGCCCGCTGGGAGCGGGGTTGGGGCGTTAAGAGGTTGGTCGGTCGGAGTTGGTGGTGGGGTGGTCGGTTTTGGGGTTAGT
>NZ_JAAVUQ010000129.1 GCF_018449515.1 Caballeronia sp. dw_19
TTCATAGGTGCCCCAAAAGCACGGTGCTCGCCAGAGCCACCGATGTGTGAACCCCTCCTTCTCCGAACACCGATACCCACACGCTTCGCCACCAGTGATTGAACCTGCCCAAGGAGCACCCCGCGCTATCCGCGGACGACCATCCACCAAATATGTGCGCGCCTCGAACCACGTCGCCAACCCTGCTGGAAACGAGGTCGCGAAGATGCGGGGGGCCGTAACCCGCGAAAATAGCTGTACAGAATGCGCAGCCAATTCACAAAAACTGAAGCAGTAAACACAAACACGCAAGAAGCTGTGGCCTATGAATACGGTCGCACAGACCGGGTAGCTAACCCGCGAAGAACCGCAGAAGCAAATACGCGTGAGGCCGTGCG
>NZ_JAAVUQ010000130.1 GCF_018449515.1 Caballeronia sp. dw_19
GACGACCAACCACCGAATTTGTACGCACGTGGAACCACGTCGCCAACCCTGCTGGAAACGAGGTCGCGAAGATGCGGGGGGCCGTAACCCGCGAAAATAGCTGTACAGAACGCGCAGCCAATTCACAAAAAACTGAAGCAGTAAACACAAACACGCATCAAGCTATGGCCTACAAATACGGTCGCACAGACCACGTAGCTAAGCTGTCAAAAAACCGCAGCCGTAAATACCCGTGAGGCCGTGCGGGTTCCTTAGCAATGGTGCTTGCCCGAGAGCGTACGGGGCGAAGCGTGTTCATGTCAGGATTCGCGAGAAGGAGGGGTTCAAACATCCTCCGTTCTGGCGAGCACCGTGCTTTTGGGGCACCC
>NZ_JAAVUQ010000131.1 GCF_018449515.1 Caballeronia sp. dw_19
ATTCGACGGTGCACCGGTGGGCTATCAAATTGCTGCCTGCGCTCGGTAAGGCATTCGGACCGTACAAGAAAAAGGTTGGTCGAAGTTGGCGAATGGATGAGACCTACATCAAGGTCAAGGGCGAATGGAGGTACCTGTACCGGGCCGTTGATAAGGCCGGCGACACGGTTGACTTCCTGTTCCGCGCCAAGCGGGACAAGGCCGCGGCCCGGCGCTATTTCGAAAAGGCGATCGCTGGAAACGGCGTACCGGAGACGGTGACGATCGACAAGAGCGGAGCGAATCTTGCAGGGCTAAATGCGATCAATGCTGATCGCGAAGTGCCGATCAAAATTCGACAATCGAAGTATCTGAACAACGTGGTGGAG
>NZ_JAAVUQ010000132.1 GCF_018449515.1 Caballeronia sp. dw_19
AAGGGCAAAACGGCAAGCGAGCTACGCTACATGGGCCACACGTTGAGCGACAACCGCCATGGGCTGATCGCCAGTGCCGTGGTGACGCTGGCCGATGGCTATGCCGAGCGCGAAGCGGCCAAAGTACTGATCAACGATGCCCGCCAGGCGCTTGGCGATCCAACGCGCGAGATCACGCTGGGGGCAGACAAAGGCTATGACGCCGCAGAGTTCATCAAGGCTTGCCAGGAAATGAACATCACGCCTCACGTGGCGCAAAACAAGTCAGGCCGCCAGTCGGCAGTGCCCGAGTCAATCGCCGGGAGTGCGGGCTATGCGGTGTCACAGCAAAAGCGCAAGCTCATCGAACAGGGTTT
>NZ_JAAVUQ010000133.1 GCF_018449515.1 Caballeronia sp. dw_19
GTTGCCAAGGAGCCAGTACGGCCTAACGCGTACTCGTAGACTCGCGCTTGCCAATGAACACGCTTCGCCACCCGTGCTCTCGGGCAAGCACGAATTGACCAGGAACCGGTACGGCCTAACGCGTATTTGCTTCCGCGGTTCTTCGTGGGTTAGCCGCTTGGTCAGTGCGGTTATTTCAGTGCGGTTATTTTCATAGGCTATGGCCTTACGCGTCTTCGCGGCCCCATTTCTTCGCGGGTTGGCTGCGTGGTCCGTCATGCGTACAAATTTGGCAGGCGGTCGTCCGCGGATAGCGCGGGGTGTCCCTTGGGCAGGTTCAATCACTGGTGGCGAAGCGTGTGGGTATCGGTGTTCGG
>NZ_JAAVUQ010000134.1 GCF_018449515.1 Caballeronia sp. dw_19
GAGGCGCCCATGAACCAGCACGGCCTAACGAGTCTTTTCGGTTTCGTTTTTTGGCACGTTGGCTACGTGGTCTGAGCAGTTGTTTCCGCCGGCAATGGCATCTCGCGTATTGGTACTTCCGTATTGGTACTTCCGTATTGGTACTTCATTTCTTGGCGGGTTAACTGCGTGGACCACGCGCTTATTTTCGCCGGCTACGGCCTCACGCATTTTCGCGACCTGGTTTCTCGGTGGGTTAGCGACGTGGTTCGAGTTGCGCACATAGTTGGTGGTTGGTCGTCCGCGGATAGCGCGGAGTGCTCCTTGGGCAGGTTCAATCACTGGTGGCGAAGCGTGTGGGTATCGGTGTTCGG
>NZ_JAAVUQ010000135.1 GCF_018449515.1 Caballeronia sp. dw_19
CCCGCGGACGACCAACCACCAAATGTGCACGCGCCTCGAACCACGTCGCCAACCCTGCTGGAAACGAGGTCGCGAAAATGCGTGAGTCCGTAGTCGGCGAAAATAAGCGCGTGGTCCACGCAGTTAACCCGCGAAGAAATGAAGTACCAATACGCGAGATGCCGTTGCCGGCGGAAACAACTGTTCAGACCACGTAACCAACGCACCAAAAAACGAAACCGGAAAGACGCGTGAGGCCGTACGGGCTCCTTGGCAACTGGTGCTTGCCCGAGAGCGTACGGGGCGAAGCGTGTTCATGTCAGGATTCGCGAGAAGGAGGGTTTCACACATCCGTGGCTCTGGCGAGC
>NZ_JAAVUQ010000136.1 GCF_018449515.1 Caballeronia sp. dw_19
CCCTCCTTCTCCGAACACCGATACCCACACGCTTCGCCACCAGTGATTGAACCTGCCCAAGGTTCACCCCGCGCTATCCGCGGATAACCTCCCTCCAAATATGTATGCGCCTCGAACCTCGTCGCCAACCCGCCAAGAAACGAAGCCGCAAAGATGCGGGCGGCTGTAACCGACGAAAATAGCTGTACAGAACGCGCAGCCAATTCACAAAAACTGAGGCAGTAAACACAAACACGCATGAAGCTGTGGCCTATGAATACGGTCGCACGGACCAGGTAGCTAACCCGTCAAAAAACCGCGGCCATAAATACCCGTAGGGCCGTGCGGGTTCCTTAGCAATG
>NZ_JAAVUQ010000137.1 GCF_018449515.1 Caballeronia sp. dw_19
TGCCCAAGGAGCACCCCGCGCTATCCGCGGACGACCTCCCTCTAAATGTGTACGTGCCTCGAACCTCGTCGCCAACCCGCCAAGAAACGAAGCCGCGAAGATGCGGGCGGCCGTAACCGACGAAAATAGCTGTACAGAACGCGCAGCCAATTCACAAAAACTGAAGCAGTAAACACAAACACGCAAGAAGCTGTGGCCGTATGAATACGGTCGCACAGACCAGGTAGCTAACCCGCGAAGAACCGCGGCCATAAATACCCGTAAGGCGGTGCGGGTTCCTTAGCAATGGTGCTTGCCCGAGAGCGTACGGGGCGAAGCGTGTTCGTGTCAGGATTCGC
>NZ_JAAVUQ010000138.1 GCF_018449515.1 Caballeronia sp. dw_19
CCTCCTTCTCCGAACACCGATACCCACACGCTTCGCCACCAGTGATTGAACCTGCCCAAGGGGCACCCCGCGCTATCCGCGGATAACCCCCCCTCCGAATATGTACGTGCCTCGAACCACGTCGCCAACCCTGCTGAAAACGAGGTCGCGAAGATGCGGGTGGCCGTAACCGACGAAGATAGCTGTACAGAACGCGCAGCCAATTCACAAAAACTGAAGCAGTAAACACAAACACGCATCAAGCTGTGGCGAATGAATACGGTCGCACAGACCAGGTAGCTAACCTGTCAAAAAACCGCAGCCGTAAATATCTGTAAGGCCGCGCGGGTTCCTTG
>NZ_JAAVUQ010000014.1 GCF_018449515.1 Caballeronia sp. dw_19
CACCCCGCGCTATCCGCGTAAGACCTCCCTCCATATGGACGCGTGGGGAGCCTCGGGACAAAGCGATTGCGTCAGGAAGCTTTTCCGGCGAATATATCTCTCTTGATAACCAGTGACAACCCGGAAAATCTCGCACTTCATGTTAGCAAAACTGATCTGAATGCGGCATCCCTTACCTCCGCTCAATGCGCTACGTGCCTTCGAAGCTGCCGCGCGTCTGGGTAGCTTCAAGGCAGCCGCAACCGAATTACATGTGACTCACGGCGCCGTGAGCCAGCATGTTCGTCTGCTGGAAGAGTGGCTGGGCGCACCCCTGTTTGAGCGGCATAACCGGCGTGTAGTCCTGACGACGGCAGCCCGCGCCTACCTCGCTGAAATCGGGCCCGCATTCGAACAGGTCGCTTCCGCGACCGCAAGGTATGGCTACGTAGGCGGCGTATCGCCCCGCGTGCTGCGAGTGAACGGACCCGCCACGTTCGCGTTGCGTTGGCTAGTTCCAAGGCTCGCGGGTTTTCAGTCGCAGCATCCCGGCGTTGAGGTGAGCCTGGAGACGTCGAATGAGCCGGTGGAAGCCCTGCAAGACGCTTACGACATTATCATTCGCGGCGGCCCCGATACATTCTACGGTTATTCAATGCGCCCCTTCTTGTCAGAGGAACGTCTGCCCGTCTGCAGTCCCGCGTTGCTGGATCAACGGCCGCTCAAAACGCCGCGTGACCTGATCCATCACACGCTCCTGCATACATCAAGTCTGCCAAGGTTATGGAGCGACTGGCTCGCTCGAGCAGACGTCGCCGATCTCAAACCCGCCACGACGCTGACACTCGATCATTTTTATCTCACGCTGCAAGCCGCACTCGACGGCATAGGCGTGGCAATGGGACCAACCGCCCTGATAGCAGATGACCTGGCATGCGGCCGTCTTGTCGCGCCATTCGCCGGCCCCCTTCTTCCTGCACGCAGTTACTGTACTTATGTGCCGGAAGCTAAGGAAACGGACGCGCTTGTGGTCGCCTTCTGCTCGTGGTTGGAACAAGAAGCCAGTACTTAAGCGGTGCGTGGTAAAAACACCGAAAGCCAGCAGGGAATGGACCGATGAAAAATACGGCTACATCATTTTATAAGTATTACTATCTATATAAAATCTAACCAGCCCACGATCCATGCCCTGCACCGCCCTTCACTTTAGAAATGAAGCTTAGTCCTGCGCGTGCTCGGCAGCTTGTTCAATCAAGGCCGCCACTTCGTCGGGATGCGACTCATACACCGAGTGACTCGCGCCGGCAATCTCGACGGTATGGCTATGGGCACGGGCTGCATACATCCGTTCCAGGTCGGGATTGATAATCTTGTCGGATTTCGCGACCATGTACCAGCTAGGTTTCACCTTCCATGCCGGATCGGTCATAGGGGTTGCGAAGACCGTGGCCGACGTCGGCATCTGTGCCCGGGCTTCAAATTGGGCTTGCTTCAGCGGCAGGTCCGCGGCGAAGTCGCCCGGGTAGTTGGCCGGATCAAGGAATAGGAAACCATCCGGTGTTTTCACAAGCGGGTGCGCAGAGTTCGGAAACTTCTTGCCGTTGCCAACCTCGGTCTCACCGGTATCCAACGCATGAGCCGCGATGTAGACCAGACCGGCGACATGGGGATCGTTCCCGGCTGACGTGATGATCGCGCCGCCGTAACTATGGCCGACTAAAATGGCCGGTCCATCCTGACGATCGAGAATACGTTTTGTGGCGGTCACGTCTTCCGCAAACGACGTCAACGGTTCCTGGACCAGCGTCACGTTATAGCCATCCTTGGTCAGGATATCGTAGACAGGTCTCCAACCCGAGCCACCAACAAACGCACCGTGGACCAGCACGATGTTCTTGACAGGACCTTTAGCGGATTGAGTCTGTTGAGCCATGGCGCCAACTGAAATGAACGCACTGGCAATGATCGACAAAAGTAACGTAGCGCGACGGATTTTCATTTTTAATTCCTGGGAAGTTTGTGGTTTGCAATGGGACGAACACACCTACCCATCCCTCTATTCCCGTCGCAATGAAATATTTTTTAATTCGCCCCTTCGCACGCACGCGCTACGTTTTATCCGATGTGCTTGGTTGCCCCGCGCCCTCTGCACGGTTAGTATTTTGTAATCGCCGCCTGATACAAGAGCCGTAACGCTTGCCAACGTCTGCTGCGAACAAGACAGCCCCATGAATCGCAAAACCCTCGCCGACCGCGAACACACGGACCATCAGCTTATCGAGTCAGCATCGCGAGCCTGGCAACAGGGCGACCTGACGAAGGCAGAACACGCTTACCGCGGCGTGCTCGAAAGGGATGATTGCAATGGCCTGGCTCACAACAACCTGGCGAATCTCTTGCGGCAATGCGGGCGGTTCAGCGAAGCCGAAGCGCACTATGGTCGCGCGCTCGAACAGATGCCGGATTCCGCGGAGATCAGGAATAACCGCGCCGGTACACTCGAAAGACTTCATCACTATGAACAGGCGGAGATCGAATATCGCCGGGCGCTCGAACTGAAGCCGGATTTCGCCGAGGCCCGCTTCAATCTGGGGATGCTTCTTCTATCCGCCGGGCGTTATACGGAAGGCTGGCAATACTACGAAGCGCGATCGGAAGTGTTTGGAGAACACGGGCAGTTGCCTTTCCCTCAATGGAACGGCGAGGATCTGAAAGGCAAGACACTGCTGCTCTTGCCGGAGCAAGGATACGGCGACACCATACAGTTCGTTCGCTATGTGCCGCTGCTTAAAGCGCGAGGCGCGGCAAAGATATCGGTGATCTGCAAACCGGTACTCGCGCCCCTTCTGCGCACGGTGGAAGGTATCGACGCACTGGTGACGGACCCTCAGGCGCTTCACGTTCACGATTACTGGGCTTCGCTGATGAGCCTGCCCTGGCGCACGGGCACGACAGTCGAGTCGATCCCGGCGAAGATTCCCTATGTCGGTGTATTCACCAACCGTCTGGAGATGTGGCGAGCACGCTTACCCGGCGACGGCTTGCGCGTGGGGCTGGTTTGGAAAGGTAATGCCGGGCACGACAACGATGCACAACGGTCGTTGAGCCATTTTTCCAATCTGGCGCCGCTGTGGTCCGTCAATGGAATTCGCTTTATCAGCCTGCAAGTGGGCGATGCCGAAACGCAGGCCGACGAATGCAAAATGGCGCAACCCGCTCTTTGCCTGGGACGGGAGATTCGCGATTTCGGCGATACCGCAGCCATTGTCGCGCAACTCAATCTTGTCATCTGCGTCGATACAGCGATCGCTCACGTGGCCGGCGCGTTGGGCGTTGCGTGCTGGTTGATGTTGCCACAGACAGGAGTCGACTGGCGCTGGCACCGGACGGGGACCGGGTCACCCTGGTACCCCAACGATATGTATCTGTTTCGCCAGCGTCAGGCGGGTTGGCCGGCCTTGATCGACGAGGTGAAAGACGCTCTGGCCGACATCATGCGAAGCGCTCGTTAGCCACACGCTTGGCGCTTGATCTATCGCATCCGCTGAACGCTGCCAAGCGCTATTCATCGTGAGCCTTGCCGGTTTCCTTCGCCGCCCGCGCAACCAGATGTTTTGCTTCCCAGCTCGATGCATCGATCGCGGACGCTTGCGTCGCACTGTCGGCAACGCATTGCCAGTCACCAAGCGCACGGCAATGCCACGCGTGGTGCAGCAATGCATCGCGTGCATGTTCGCGGCTGGCGAGTTCGGTGCGCATCTGTTCTAACTGATTGCTGTCTTCACTGCTTACCCATATCCCGGCGAGACGCTGGCGCGCCGCCGCCAGATTCCCGCCCTGCAGCGCGTGATAGAACGCGCTGATATCGGACTGCGGTGTTCGCGCGGTTTCATCGCTGGCATGCTGGCGACCATTCAATAGCGATGGTTGCGTCGGCAGAACGCTATTGCCCTGTGTCGTCACCGGTCCGCTTTGGACGAGCGGCCCTGTTGCCGTCAAGTGTGTCTCATCGGCTTGCGGGTTAAAACCGAAGCCCGCGAGATAGGGTTCGGTCAATGCATAAGCAATCAGCGCACCGGCACCCATCGCGCACGCAAACGCAATTCGTGCCGTGCGCCGCCTGCTTGCCCGATCGGAAAGAAGTGCGGTTTCCGCTAGCCCCGGATACGTGCCCCGTGAACGCGTGCGACGCGATACGCCGCGCGAACTACCTTTCTTCGCGTTCGAAGGGGAAGAAAAATTCGCCAGCCGCTGCATGATGGTTGGCGTTTTGCCGCATCGACTGCATTGTTGCCCACTACCGGAATACGTGTTTCCGCATCGATCGCAGGTGGTCCATGCAATGTGATCAACTGATCCAAGCACGCGCATAGGATTCTCCATCACTTACATTCAGGGTTCATCGGCTGCCTCAGGAAGCTTTACTCGTAGTCGCTCGGATCGGTCGAATCGTGTGCTTCGTCAATGGCTGCACGCGTGGGTATTCCCAGCTCCTGCATCAACCGGTGCAGATGCACACGCGAAATGCCAAGGCTGCGGGCGGCGTCGACAACCCGGCCTTTGTGCACGAAGAGCGCGACCTCTATCGCCCTTCTGTCCGCTGACGCCCGTGCTTCCCGAAGCGAGTCCGGCGCGAGCGCGACATGCTCCGCCAGTTCAAGGTCGTGAGCGGTGATGAACTTGCCTTCGGACAAAACGATCGCGCGGCGGACACGATTGATCAGTTCCCGGACGTTCCCGGGCCAGCCGTAGTTATGCAACGCTGCAATTGCGTCCGGAGCGAAGCCATGTATCCTGCGCGCGCGTTCACCTTTAAACCGTTCAAGTGCGTGCGTCGCAAGCGCGGTGATGTCTTTGCCTCTCACGCGAAGAGGCGGCTCCCTCACCTGAAGCACGCAAAGCCGGAAGAAAAGGTCTGCCCTGAACCTGCCCTCCTCCACGGCAGCTTGCATGTCCTGGTGCGTTGCCGTGATCACCCGTACGTTCACGTCGATAGACTCAAGGCCACCCAGGCGTTCGATCCTGCGTTCCTGGATAAAGCGCAACAACGCGGCCTGACTCTCATGCGGCAGGTCGCCGATTTCGTCGAGGAACAACGTTCCGCCATGCGCCTGCTCGACTCGCCCTATCTTGCGCTGCGTGGCACCTGTGAACGCTCCGCGTTCGTAGCCGAACAATTCCGAATGCAGGAGATCCGGTGGAACGGCGCCGCAGTTTACCGCCACGAAGGGCATATCACGGCGTGCCGATCGCGCATGAATCATCTGCGCGGTCAACTCCTTGCCGGTTCCTGACTCGCCTGAAATGAACACTGTTGCATCGGTCGCGGCCACCTTTCGAATGGCCCAATGAAGTTCCAGCATGGCCTCGGAAGAACCTAGCATGCCGCTGCTTGTCGCATCGTCAAGATCCGGCGGTTCCACCTCGGAACGAAGAACCTCCATACCAATGGCCTGCCCAACTACATTCACGATCCGCTCATGCGATGTCGGCAGCGTTACAAAGTCGAAGCAATGTGCCGCAATGACGTCTCGAACGGCCGTCCACTTTCGCGTCTCTTGCGACACCAGCGCAACCCATGCAACCAGTACGGATCGCGAGAGTTGTTCGACCCTTGCAATCCGGCCCTCGTGGACACCGTCTGTTAAATCGAGCAGCCCGGCCATGGGCGCACGCGCCAGCTTCGCCGCCGTGTTAGCACCCATGGCCGGTACGACAAGCCACGCGCGCTCACTGAGGCGCCTTAGAAGTGATTCATTTGGTTTACCTCCAATATATAGAAGCGTGCGATGTGCGCTGTCCATGTCGTAGGCGATTCTCTGGTAGACCCTTCTTTACATGTTTAGTCTCGATGGCTTTCAACACTCACCATCGATTGGCGGACATTTATCATCTGGATCGGTTATGGACGAAAAGAGAGAACCCATAGCAACGCGCGTGCCCTGTAGCAAAGCGCGTGCGCGCTGGCAGGTAACAATTTGATCCACCGGATTTGTCGTCTTGTTGCCATCCTAGCGGGGCGAATTCACGACAGGTGAAACCAAAAGTTAAGTTGCGTTTCCGTCGATGAGAAAACGTCGCTATATGTAACCAGAGCACCTGGGCATTAGATGAGCGTTAGACACGATGTAGACGCGGGCATCATCACGCCCATGAAGGTGTTGGGGAATTGTTCTAACGGGTTTTCGCTCGCACCGGCGGACGGGACGAGTCAATTAACCTTACCCATTACCCCAGATTCCCGTTGCCGCCGTTTCTCGCACGTAGTCGCTGAAATCGCGCGGAGCGCGTCCGAGCGCGCGGATGATACCGTCCGTCACGGAGGCGTTTCGGCCGTCGAGTACATCCGTGAAGAGATAGCAGATGAGCTCGACAATTTGCGCCGGAAGCCGGGCTTCTTCAAGCGCAGCGGCGTACTCCGTCATGGACACCCGCGTGAAGCGGATCGGCCGCCCGGATGCTTGCGCAATCTGCGCGATCGCTTCAGCGAACGTCACCAGGCGCGGACCCGTGAGTTCGTAAAGTTGCCCTGCATGACCCTCCTGCGTCAGCGCGGCTATCGCAACATCGGCTATATCCTCAACATCGACAAATGGCTCGCCAATATCCGCGACGGGCAATGCGAACTCGCCGTCGCGTATCGGCTCCAAAAAATGCGCCTCGCTGAAGTTCTGCGCGAACCAACTCGCGCGCAGCAACGTCCACTCGACGCCGGAACTGCGCACGATGTCTTCACAGCGTTGCGCTTCCGGCTCGCCCCGCCCGGAGAGCAGCACAAGGCGCCGCACGCCGCTTGACACCGCCAGGTCGGTGAATGACTGGATCGCGTTCGTTGCGCCAGCGACCGATAGATCGGGGTAGTAGCAAACGTACACGGCCTTGACGCCCTCGAGGACTGGCACCCACGTTGAGGGATCATTCCAGTCAAAGGGCCGCGTGGCGGACCGGGAACCGTGCCGCACGGGCAGATTGCGAGCCGCAAGACGCTCCGCTATCCGACGACCGGTCTTGCCTGTGCTTCCGAGCACCAGGATAGGTTCTGTATTCATGGATCACTCCTCCAGATAAACGCCGCATCGTGCGGTAACCGTGAATCCAGAGTAATGTCATAAAGTGCGACGAACAATGGCATTACGTCTCGGTTTCATGCTCATTCGTCCATTGGAATGGACGTGCCGATATCCCGCTGAATGACACTAATCCCATGATCGACCTGCCCGCACCCGAAGATCCGCTCGGCGAAGCGCTGCACTTCCTGCGCATGAGCGGCACCTTTTATTGCCGGTCCGAGTTCACCGCGCCTTGGGCCCTGGAACTGCCGGCGTTCGAGCAATGCCTGATGTTTCATGTCGTCACGGCAGGAGAGTGCCTGCTGGAAGTGGACGGTATCGAACCTCGCCTGCTGCGTCCCGGGCACCTCGCCCTTGTTCCCCACGGTGCGGGGCATCGCCTGATGAGCGGCGCGGGCGTCCCGGCGGGAAAACTCTTCGACCTGCCGCGCGACGCAATCAGCAACCGGTACGAAGTTCTCCGCCACGGAGAAGGCGGCGCGGCCACGACCATGATCTGTGCCGTCGTCCGTTTCGATCACCCGGCGGCGCATCAACTGATTCGTCTGTTGCCGCCGCTGATTTGCGTCGACACGTGGAAATCGCCGGAAACGGAATGGATCCAGAGCACGCTGCGATTCATCGCAGCGGAGGCGCAGCACCAGAACCCCGGAGGGGAAACGATCATCACGCGGCTCGCCGACATTCTCGTGATCCAGGCTATCCGGTCCTGGATCGCCAACGACCGCCAGGCACAGACGGGATGGCTCGGCGCAATGCGCGACAAGCAGATCGGGCGAGCTATCGCGATGATTCATCGTGATCCCGTGAGCAACTGGACGGTGGCGTCGCTGGCAAACGCTGTCGGCATGTCACGCTCGGCGTTCTCCGCGCGCTTCACGCAACTCGTCGGCGAACCGGCCATGCATTACGCCGCGCGATGGAAAATGCAGGCGGCGCTCACGCGGCTGCGAGAGACGGATTCATCGCTGGCAGAATTGGCAAACGCCCTCGGATACGACTCCGAAGCCGCCTTCAGCCGGGCATTCAAGCGAATCATGGGTCTTTCGCCCGGGGCGGCGCGACGCACTGCGCGAAACGGCGCCGCGCTTGCGGTGCATGACGCCATGAACCTTGCAATAGGCTAAGACCGTGCCGAATAGTGCCTGCCGCATGATCCTTTCTGACAGTCAGATAAGCCGAGACTGTCGTCCTGTGCGCGTTTTCCCTTGGATTCAGTAAAGATCGTTAGCCTGTACTATCGAAAGAGCGTTGGGCGCCACCCTCCACGCCTGAGGAGCGCTGACGTTTCCGCGAACGTGAACATATCTTAGGGAGAGGCACATGACGAAGCCCGAGTACAGCGACCCGTTCAGTCAGTTTTCCGCGATGTTCCAGCAGTACAAACTTCCGGGATTCGACGTACAGGCAATTCTGGATGCGCGCAGAAAAGACGTCGAAGCCCTGGCGGCCGCGAACCGCGTTGCATTCGGCGGCATGGAAGCCCTTCGAGATAAACAGATCGAGATCCTGCGCCGGGCCCTCAATGACTTCCAGGGTATCGCGCAGCAGTTTGCCACCTCTCCGGCCAAAGCATCGTCGAATCCGACCGAAGTCGTTCAAAAGGCGCTGCATCAGGCGCTCGCCGATATGCAGGAAATCGCTCAGAAAACGCAGCAGGCTCAGACCGAAGCGTATGCGATTGTGACGAAGCGAATTGAAGAGGCCGCCAAGGAATTGAAGTCGTCGCTGGAGTAACCTAAGGAGTAGCTCAAGCGAGGCGCCAAGCCGGGCCCAACCGGGAACGTGACCGCCGTTCCCGGTTTTCTTCACTCTATCCGCTTCATTCAAGCTTCATTCAAGCTTCATTCCCCCCTTCGAAAGGAACTCCGCGCTGCCGGCCAACCGCGGACGTAGAGCCGTCTTTATTACATCCGAGGTAATTGAACATATTCGTGCGATCGCTAAGATGGCAGTCATCTGCTTGCGGTATCAGCGTTGAAAAAAAGCATCGCATGGAGATACGCACAGAGTCTCGTTCAACCAATGGAAAGGAGTTAGGAATGCATAGCTTTACACTTCACACGATCGAATCGGCGCCGGAAAAATCCAAACCGACATTGCATGCGCTGGAACAGAAGTTCGGCTTTTTGCCAAACGTGATGGCAACCATGGCGGGGAACCCCGTTCTCCTCAACGGGTTCGCCGGCAGCTTCGGAAGCTTTCACGGAGGAAGCCTCGACGAGTGCGAGAAGCAGGTTCTGCTGCTCACAAACGCGGTCACGATCAAGTGCCCCTGGACCGTTGCGGCTCACTCCACGTTCGCCCTTGAGGACGGCATGAGGGAGTCCGACGTCAAGGCAATCCGCGAGGGAAGACTGCCGGACGACCCGAAATACGCGGCGTTGTCGCGCATGACCAAAGCCCTGATCGAAAAGCGAGGAAATGTGGCCGATGAAGATATCGAAAGGTTTACTTCCGCTGGATATTCGCCGCTTCAGATTTTCGAGGTAATCACCAGCATTGGTGTGTCCACCATGGCCGCCACTACGACAAACATGGCCGGTACGCCTGTCGAAGAGCGCTTTAAGGCTCAGGCATGGACACCTGCCTGACGAGAGGACCGTCACTGAGCGGAAACGATCGCGCAGGGTTCGGTTCGCACCGAACCCTGCGCGATTGCTGTAATTGCCGCAACCGCCGGCACGACCGGGTGCCGGCCTGTCGATTTGGCGAGTTAAGAGTATTCTTGTCTGCTGGATCGAGAGAGCGCGAACGTTGGCGATAGCCTTATGCCCCCGCGGTCGATCACGACTCTTCACCTGAACCCTGTTGCGAACGAGAGACCAATGAATTCTGCGCGCCTCAACACCAGGCCGCCTGCCAACGAACTCGGTTTGCTGCTGCGCCAATGGCGCGATATGCGCGGCAGAAGTCAGTTTGAGTTATCTCTTGATGCGGGCGTGTCGCAACGGCACATCAGCTTTATCGAAAGCGGGCGCAGCGTTCCGAGCCGTCAGATGCTAATGGATATTGCCCAGGCGCTGGACATTCCTCTTCGTGAACGCAATACATTATTACTGGCAGCCGGCTACGCTCCCATCTATCAGGAAAGCGGGTGGGACGCGCTCGAAATGCAGAGTGTGACCAGTGCGCTAGGGCGCATTTTGCGTCAGCATGAACCTTTTCCCGCGGTGGTAATGGACCGCTATTGGAACGTGCTCATGACCAATGACTCTGCGCCACGGTTCTTCAATTGCTTCATCAACCTGTCTGCGCGCAAGAGCCCTCGTAACATGCTGCATCTCATGTTCGATCCTGCAGGCATGCGCCCGTTTATTGCCAATTGGGAAGACGTTGCGAAAAGCCTGATCCAGCGTGTTTATCGTGAATCCGTTGGACGCGTTGTCGACGAAAAAACCCAGGAATTACTCGCTGCGCTGCTCGCCTACCCCGACGTGCAGACCGGGTGGAAATCCCTTCGGTCCCTGAGCGGATCCGCCTCTACGCCCACCCTGCCCGTCATCCCCATCAGCTTCGTCAAAGATGACGAAGTGCTGAGTTATTTTTCCATGGTCACTACTGTTGGAACCCCGCAGACCGTCGCCGCGCAGGAATTGCGTATTGAATGTATGTTTCCGGCAGACGATCTCACAGAAACTCACCACGTCGCAATGCTTGGCAAGGTTGCAGCGGAGTAACGAAAGAATTACGTTCGCCATGCAAGACCCACTCGTTCATAGGAAGATATCTGCGATGAATTATCGAAAATTCGGTTCAACTGGCCTCGATGTTTCGCCACTCTGTCTCGGCTGCATGACCTATGGCACGCCCGATCGCGGCAATCACGCCTGGACACTCGACGAGGACAAAAGCCGTCCGCTGATCAAGCAGGCGCTGGATGCCGGCATCAATTTCTTCGATACCGCCAATGCCTATTCCGATGGAACATCGGAGGAAATTGTTGGCCGTGCGCTCAAGGAATTCGCCCACCGCGATGAGATCGTGATCGCCACCAAGGTCTTCAACCGCATGCGTCCCGGGCCAAACGGCGCGGGATTGTCACGCAAGGCGATCTTCGCTGAAATCGACAACAGCCTGCGGCGCCTGGGCACCGATTACGTCGACCTGTATCAGATACATAGATGGGATAACACCGTGCCTATCGAGGAAACGCTTGAAGCACTGCACGACGTCGTCAAGATGGGGAAGGCGCGGTATATCGGCGCCTCGTCCATGCATGCATGGCAGTTTTATAAGGCGCTTCATGTGTCGCGGGAGCACGGCTGGGTCGAGTTCGTCAGCATGCAGAATCACGTGAACTTGCTGTACCGCGAGGAGGAGCGCGAGATGTTGCCGCTATGCGCCGATCAGGGCAAGGCCGTGATTCCGTGGAGCCCGCTCGCGCGCGGTCGACTCACGCGCGACTGGAACGAAACCACCGAGCGGCAAAACACGGACAATTACGGCGAAACCCTCTATAAAGCGACACTCGACGCCGATCGTAAAGTGATCGACGCGGTAGCAAGCGTCGCAGCTGCGCGAGGGGTATCGCGTGCCGTCGTGGCGCTGGCATGGGTCGCGCAGAAGAGCCCGATAACGGCACCGATCATTGGTGCATCGAAACCGAATCATCTGACCGACGCCGTCGCGGCATTGTCGCTGACGTTGACGACAGATGAGATTGCGGCGCTGGAAGCGCCGTATGTGCCGCATCGGGTCGCGGGGATCTGAAACGCGGCATGGGCATGGGCACGGCCGGGTAGCGCTTGCAGGCCGGCCCGTGCCATGCGGGACTGAAGGTCAAGTTCGCGACGAACGATTGATCATAAGGAGACCGCATGTTTTCGGGCAACCTGCCCCTCCCAATACGCCGGCGGCCGTGATCTTCAATCTCTCGCTTTGGTGAACCCGGGCCGCAGCGGGCAACCCATTTATTGCGGATAAACGCTCACGAGAAACTCTCCAAACGTATCGAATACCGGCCTGTTTTCGAGCACTACGTCGACTGTGGGCAATTCTGCATTTTCCTCTTCGACGACCATAAAGCAGAACTCGGGCGCCGCTGACGACAGCGCTGACCGGGCATCGGCCAGGTTCCGCTCTGCGTCGAGAAGCAAGCTGGCCTCTTCCGCAGCCAAGGGCCGTCCAGACGAAGGCGGACCTTTACGAATCATATGCACCGTCAGCTTTGCCTCGTTGAGCAACGCAGGGGGCACCAGGTGGAACTCGCAAAGCGAAAGCGTCCCCCGTGTCTCCGCAATCTCCAGCAAAAATTGCACGCCTTCATAACTCGCTGTGTATCGTTTCGCCTCGCCCGCCGCCGTGAACCCGCTTTTCGTAAAGTGATTCTTGAATTCGGTGACCGCCGTGCTTTTAGCCTGGACGACGGCTGCGTTCAACCGCTCGGCGAACTGCCTTTGCAACGGCCCGACCTGAGCCTTCAATTTTGCGATTTCTTTAACGGTTCGAAGATCCATCATTTTTCTCTGTGGGTTGCCAGGCGGGTGTGCCGTTCTGGCGAAAGGCCATTGGCACCGGATGCGGTTGCACCCGTTGCGTCAGGCCGGAAGTTCGACGTATCAGATACGCAAAACAGACTCATTCCATAAATTACGTAATGTACTCTTTGATCCCGAGAGAGATGGTCTTGACGTATTTGAGCGGCCAGAGCCTCCTTCGAATCATCAGGCGGGAGTCAGCGAAACCGCACTCGCGACCCGTGGCATCTCGATCTCGACGCTGTGCTCGCGCCCATCGTCGATCAGGTGTATCTCTGCGTTGGCTTGCGACACGTCATCGAGAACGACACGCTGCACGCCATCCCTCGCGGACTGGTTGACCGATATGCGATCGAGCGTCTTGCCGAAGCAGTAGCTCAACTCAAACAACTCCCAGCTGGCCGGCAGCAGCGGCGTGACGCTCAAGCGGTCGCCCCTGACGTGCAGCCCAAGCACGCCGATACCATTCGCCATCCCAGCCATGCGCTTCAAGGTCGGTTCGCAGCACGGCCTCGTGGTCCTGGCAACGGCTTGCGAAGCCGGTATCGTTGTGAGCCCGTGCCGTTTCGGCGAATCTGAGCATTGCGTCGTAGAGGAAGAAGCCAAGCCACACGCCTTCATCGCAGCCCTGCGTCCCCACGCGGTTCATGCCGTCATCCAGTCGCCGCAGCCGATCAGCGGCAGCCCATGCGCGCCCTGTGTCGGACCGTGTTCGATCGCTCGCACGCAATGTTCGTAGAAAGCTACGGCGAACTGACGCGCCGTGCGCTCGGTGTTTACCGGCGCACGGCGCGCATCGCCACGGGGTCTGGCGGAGACCAAGCAGGGGTTCTCCAGCAGGTTCCCCCTGTATGAACAGAAGCCCGATGAAACGGGGCGGCTATTTAGTCGAATGGACGGAAGAACACGTCCCGCCGGGTTGGATCGGAGACAAACTTAAACAACGACATTCCGGCAGGTTTGGCTCGCAGGTCGCCATTTATGGCGGTGTGCACGGCCGTAAAGGTCTGCGCGACAGCATCGCTCAGACCGTTTGTACCGGCGAGGATAGGCGCCCGAGCACAATAATCCCGGACAAACGTATTTCCCGATGCTTGCAACAGTGAGACCATGACTTCGAAGTCATTGCCGTGTATGCGATGGCTTAAAAGCAATTTCCCTTCCCCGTGCCCAGCTAGCAACTCTTCAACGATCTGGCGATTCATTTCTACTGACTTCTCCTTTGGCCGTCATACAGCGACGCTGCAAGACCGGCACCCGCGACTGATACTGACGCAGTAGGTGCCTTCTTTAGGGGAACACAAATCGGGCGAACAAAGGCAATTCTTTTTAAGGACTTTATTCTTGCGCTAGTCACGTGTTAGTCATGGGAGTGCCAAAACGCGCCGGTTTTCGCATTTCAGAGGCACTTTAAGTACGAAAAAACGAAAAACAATGCGAATGAGCCGATCAAGAGGCGCTCTTGGCAAGTGTCTGCGCGGACCCGCTTTTTTGCCCGGTGCGCCAGACATGTGGGCCTGTATCAAACCTGAGTGACGCTGCGAGCTCTCCTGGCCAGAAATGGAAATTTCGCTTGTTGAACCCTTGTGCGCGCTCGTTGCAAGCTCTTGATAGAATTGATTCCGTCAATGGTTGTTTAACGATTGATCACACCATTGGAGTTCAAGTTGGCAACGTACGAAGTCGATTTTTTCTATAGTTCGGCCGAAGCGCCGGAAACTTACAACCAGCACATGACTCACCACACGGTCTCCGGCGTGCCGGATTATCTTCTGGGTGAAGCCGCAGTGGCGCATATTACTGCCCGCTTGCTGCATGACAACCCTACCTTCAGGCGGATCCGCAATCTGAGAATCCTGAACACAGGCGTTGCGCCGAATTCAAGCAAGCCGACCGGCCAGTGACTCAAGTGGCTCAGTCAAGTGACCCACTCAAGCGGCTCAATCAAACGCTAAAACACGCTCCCTCACCTGCACACTGACCAAGCCGCGCATTTTTAACGCTTGCATGCGACTGTCGTAGCATGATGGCTTACGAAGCGAGACGTGTGCCCATGTCCGAAAACCTGTCGAATCAAAAGCTGCGCCGGTTCGCCTCGATCGTGGCGCTCGCGGTCGCCCTCGCCCTGGTCGGTGTAAAGGCCTGGGCATGGCTTGCGACGGGCTCAATCTCGTTACTCACATCCGCAGCCGATGGTCTGGTTGATGTCGTCGCGTCTCTCGTCACCTTTGTGGGCGTCCGGTATGCGGGGCGCCCTGTCGACCGGGGGCATCGCTATGGACATGGCAAAGCGGAAGCCGTGGCCGCGCTCGTGCAAGCGTTGTTGCTCACGGGCGCGGCCGTGGGACTTGGGATTGAATCGGTCGAGCGCCTGTTTGTCCCGCAACCGCTCACCGACATGGGCTTCGGCTTGTGGGTGATCATTGCCAGCCTGGTTGCTGCAAGCGGGCTCATCGCATTGCAAACATACGTTGTCAAACGAACGGGGTCGACGGCCATCGCTGCAGACCGGGCGCACTACGTCACCGACGTCGCGGTGAATATTGCAGTGCTGGCCGCGCTGGCACTTGAACGGTTCCTTGCGTGGAACCGGGCCGACGCAGTAGGCGCGCTGGCCATATCCTGCTACATGCTATGGAATGCACGGGACATGGCCCTGCAAGCGTTGAACCAGTTACTCGATCGGGAACTCGATACGTCTGACCGGGAGCGGGTCCGGTCCGCTGTGCTCGGTTGCGAAGGTGTTCGGGGCGTTCATGACATCCGGACCCGAAATGGCGGAGACCGGGTGTTCGTGGAATTCCACGTGGAAGTGGACGGCGCAATGTCGGTTGAACAGGGTCACAGCATTGGCGACCACGCGGAGGACGCCGTGAGATCGATATTCCAGGCAGCAGATGTGGTTGCGCATCTGGAACCCGCCGGTATCGATGATCGGCGCCTGGACGATTTGATCAAGTGATCCAGCGAACAGTGCGCGACGTGAGACGTCAACCCGCGATCCGCGACCCATTGCAGTACGCTCTCGCCTTCCAGGTACTACTCAGGGGCTGTTCCCTTCCCTGGGGCAGCGCCAGCAGCAAATTGTCGAAACTCCCTTTCTGCGCTCATGATCAAAGCGGCGCATGGGACATACATCCATGCGGGATCCCCGTTGGTCGTGTACATCCCCCGGCACAGGCCTTTGACGCGAATCGTCGAGCTGCCGATGCCGTCGCCTATCGGGGTACGCGACGCCCATAAATAAAGAACACCTGATTCATGCGGCTCCGCTGTTTCAATGACGGTTTTGTTCGATCGAGTAATGTTCGTCACCGAGTGCTGCGTAACGAATTCCAGCGTCCTTTGCCACATCGCGTCGCATGCCGCCTGCCCCACGCAGTCTATTGATGCGTCATCGCGAGCCTCATCTAAAGCAATCTCGTAACGATGACTGTCCATGGGTGATCCGCTCATCGTGCAAGCTTCGAGACTCGCGACTGCCATCACCGATAAAAGTCTTCGTTTCATAGTCTTCCCGGGCATTGTCGAGCCAATCGTTAAACGCCAGGTCTCAAATCTTCGTAGCAGATACCGCTGAATCCATTCATTGGTTTACGCCTGTTGAGCCGGGTCGCTTGAAACAGCGACTCGTCCTGATCAAGTCCAGTTCAAGAACGGAACCGGCACCGGTGACGATGGTCTGCCGATAAGCCGGCGGCTCCGGCAGCAACATGGTTAGCGCTGTTATGTTCGAGCCAGGAGTCGCAGGAGTTGATACGGCCGCATTTCAATAAGCAGTTCAAAATAATCAGCCACGCATTTTTTAGAACGAGGCGTATTTCTCTTTCGGTTCCAATTCCAGTGCGAGGCGCGAAATCCCGTTCGATTAGAAACCGCTCACTCTTTTCATTGCATCACGCACTGGCACCTGAGCGTTGATCTGTATCAACTTTGTCGGGTGTTTGCCGTCTTGCGGCAGGAAGATCATCGACTATTGGAATTCATTGCGACCGAAAGTGCCCGCACACAGCTTAGCTCGAAGGCATTATATGCTCGGGCAAAAGCCCCGTGTCCGGCACATCAAGGGCGACGTTGAGCGTGATCTCTCCTTCGCGCAGCGGATCGTATCCGGCTTCCTGGATGACCCAGTTGACCCAGTCGCAGTCGTCCGTTGAAGTCAACACGCCCGCGAGGGTTGCAGCGGCGGTCATGGCGCGCGCCGGCAAAGCCGCCCACGCGCAAGTTCCTCAATGGAAACCTCGTCGAGGCTGGTCACAACCAGGCTTGCCCCCGCAGCCCGGAGCGAGGCTGCATCATGAAGCCGGGCAACGCCTAGCCCCGTCATTCCACCGGCGCACGCGGCTTCGATACCCGCTGGCGAATCCTCCACCACGAAGCAGTTTCCAGGTGCGGCCGGCAAATCCGCAGCGGCCAGGAGGAAGATTTCCGGGTTTGGCTTGCCTTGCTTTAAATCCCGGCCGCAGACATTCGATGCAAAGACATCGAGGAGGTTATGGTCCGCGTCCAGTCGAACGCGCTTCATCATCTCGTTGGCGTTCTTCGACGACGACGCAACGGACATGGGCCACCCTAACGCCATGACGGCCCGAACGAAGCGCAATGCATCGGGGAACGCCTTCACTGCCCCGGCGTGTATCAGTTCCTCCAGTCGTCTTTGCTTGCGCTCAGCGTAGCCTGCGGCCTGCTGATCAGCATCGGGCCGCCCCAGCGCCTGCAAGGCCGCGAGAGCGCCGGCGAAGCGAGGTTTGCCAGCGACCTGGGACTGGTACATTGCCGTAGTGAAGCGAGCTTCATCGGCCGGGTCTCCCAGCGCTTCACGCCACGCGCGCTCATGAGGCGAGGCAAGCAGGACCCCATCTACGTCAAAGATTCCCGCCGATAAAATCCGGGGCCTTGGTGAGGCGGAGATCGGCTGTGTGGTATGGGTCATGCTCGAACCATGCCGAAGGCGCACGTGGCGGAATCCGATGCGTTTTCAGCGCCAACCGTATCGTGACTAACATACCGAGTTGAACGCATATCCAAGCTCCATAAGATCGGCTCAAAAGTCCCAGTATCCGACGTAAACGCCAACGAAGGCAGATTCGGAAAATACTCAGAGCGAGTCAATCGCCTTCGGAAAAATAGCGATGGAAAAAATCTGTGCGTCCGGGCAATCACCGCCATCGACAGACGCACATCGCGCACATCAAGCTGAGTAGTTTCCGAGTCTATCGGACCCGCTTTCAACCTCCTATCATCGGAAGCATCAAGATCAAACCATCTATCGTTGCGCAAGGGCCTGCCCGGAAGAGCGTGTCCGCCGGCAGGACGCGCGTCTCGCTTGCCGTTCTCCTTGCGCACCTATTGCTTGCTCATCCCGGAGACATCATGGCAGTCATTTATAACGACAGCGAATTGCAACAGGCCGTTCTTTCCGAGCTTGCCTGGGAACCCAGCGTGATCGCTGCACATATTGGTGTCACGGCGATCGCGGGCATCGTGACGTTGATGGGACATGTAGAAACATTCGCGGAAAAACATGCTGCCGAGGCCGCTGCCCTAAGTGTCAAGGGAGTCGAGGCGGTGGTGGATAATGTCGAGGTGCGGCTTGCCTTCGATGCAAAGCGCAGCGACGACGACATAGCAGCGGCAATCGTGAATCGGCTGGCATGGGATGTCTCGGTTCCGCGAGACACGGTTGGGGTGAAGGTGGAGGACGGCTGGATCACGCTCAGCGGGAAAGTGGACTGGCACTTCCAGAGAGAGGCTGCCGTTCAGGATGTTCGACGGCTACTCGGCGTAACCGGCGTGACGAACCAGATTACGCTCAGGGCCCCCATCAACGTCTTACAGGTGCGCGGCGACCTCATGCACGCGCTGAATCGTTCGTGGTCCGACGCACGCAACATTACGGTAACGGCAAACGGCGCAACAGTGCGACTGACCGGGACCGTGCGCACACCGCATGACCGGGATCTGGCAGTCGCAATCGCCTGGTCCGCTCCCGGCGCATCCGCCGTGGAGAATGACCTGACCATTGCACTGTGAAGAAGTCGCCGGCTGCATGCGAACCGGGAATATCGTGTAAAAATATATCGTATTCCTAACTGTATAGAAATTTCTTGCGGATATTCTATCCGGGATCAGGAGCCGATCATGCTTGCCGTTCAACTCAACCCCGCCACACATCCCATACCGGCCGCACCGGCCGCGTCGGGCCAGCAGTCCCGCAGCCAATCAGCCGCTTTTCCGCACTACCTGCCGAGCCGCATCGACCACGCGGCTCCGGTAGCGAAAGGCGCTACTCTGCTGGATCTCACGCGTTTGCAATCGATCCTATGCACGACGCGCAAGGTCAAGCGCGGGAGTGCACTGTACCGTACGCATGATCCATTCGATAGTATCTATACGGTGCGCACCGGTTGCTTCAAGACTGTTATCACTCACCGCGACGGCAAGGAACAGGTAACCGGATTTCAGTTCATGGGGGAGGTGCTTGGCCTTGACGGCCTCTGCACCGAGCGCCACAACTGCGACGCAATTGCGCTCGAAGACAGCGAAGTATCGGTCATCCGTTTTGCGCTTCTGGCTTCGCTGTGTCACCAGGTCAGTTCAATCCAGCACCACTTTTACAGCGTGCTGAGCGGCGAAATTGTCCGGGAGTCCGCTCACATGATGATGCTTGGAACAATGTCCGCGGAACAGCGCGTAGCAGCGTTTCTTCTCGACCTGTCGGACCGGATGAAGGCGCGAGGGTACTCGCCGGTCGACTTTAACCTCCGCATGACGCGGGAAGAAATGGGCAACTACATGGGAATCAAACTGGAAACGGTGAGCCGGATGTTCTCGAAGTTGAAAAAGCAAGGTCTCGTCGATACCCACGGCAAGCAGATTAGAATCGTCAACCGTCTCGGTCTGTCACGCGTATAGCACCTTACCGGATACGAGATTCCGCCGGCCGGGTTTGCGTGAGCCGGAAACTGCGAGCGGGCTTTTCCATCTGGAAGCTCAATGGGCCGCCTCCTCCGTTGCACAGTCCGTTGCCGCTGCGGTCAATGGAAACTCCCGCGTCGTGCCGCTTTGCAGCTCATACTTTTCTTCGCCAACGAGCAGAGCGATAGGGGCAGCAACGCTGGTATGGACATGCAGCGTCAGCGTCTCGTGGTCGAGCCTTAGATCGATCGAGTGCCCCCGGTAGCGAATGCGCAACTCCAGGTACTCAATATCAAGCGGCAATTGCGGTTTGAACCGCAAGAGGTCATCCTTGATCTCGATACCGGTCCAGACGCGTTGCACGATATCGACCGTTCCAGCCATTGCCCCGAGGTGAACGCCCTCGGCGGTGGTGCCATCCTGGATGTCACCCACGTCGCTTTGCAGCGCCTGAGCGAAGAATTGCATGGATCGCGGCCGATCCGATCTCGCGAGCACCCACGCGTTGACGACCCGGCTCAACGTAGAGCCATCCGATGACCGGTCCGTATAGTAGTCGACGTTCCGCGGAATAGTGGTGCCCGGAAACGGGTAGCCAAGGCGCAGGAATAGTTCAGTGAGCTCTTCGGCGGAAAACAGGTAGAACAGCATCAGCGTATCAGGCTGTTTCGAAAGCTTGTAGCCATTGGCGCTGTCACCCTCGCCTTCAAGAATCAGGTCGAGCCGTTGAATATTCGAATAACGAACACGGTAGGCATCCCAGTCGAGTTCGCGTAATTTTTCATAGCCCTCAAACTGGCTGATGATCCCTTCATCATGAAATGGAATGAGCATTTTCCGGCTGATGTCGTCCCAGCGGTCTATTTCGCTGGCCGTCAAGTCAAGGTCGATCATCAGCTCGGCGCGCAGCATCTCGGGCAACAGGTCGAGCACGTCCCGGGCTCGGCGCAGCACCCATACCGCCATGACGTTCGTGTAGGCATTGTTGTTGACGCCGGGCGCCGTGGACCCAGGATAACCATCGTGGAACTCGTCCGGTCCAAGCACGCCGTGGATCTCGAAACGCCCACGCGCCGGGTTGAACTTCGCGATGCTCGACCAGAACCTGGCAATGTCGAGGATCAATTCCGCACCGTATGCATACAGGAATTCGACGTCGTGCGTCACCTGAAAGTATTGCCAGACGTTATACGCAATTGCACTGCCTACATGACGCTGCAAGTAAGAGTTGTCAGGCACCCAATGCTGTGAGCGCGGGTTGAGATTGAAAGCCTGGGTTTCCTCGCTGCCATCGCTTCCGCTCTGCCAGGGGAACATGGCGCCCGCATAGCCAGCCGCGGAGGCAGCCGCGCGAGCCTCCCCAAGGCGTCGGTAGCGATACATCAACAGCGACCGCGTGATTTCCGGCAAGCGATAGTTGAAGAACGGAAAAATGAATAACTCGTCCCAAAAGATATGCCCCTGGTACCCCTCTCCGGTCCAACCCCTCGCCGGTACGCCTATATCAAGGCCGATGGAATTCGGCGACACGGCCTGCAAAAGATGAAACATGTTCAAGCGCAACAACATGGACACGTTCAACTTGAAGCTTGGGTCCGCCGGCTCAATGCGCACGTCGAAACGCCGCCACAGGTGCTTCCACGTGAACGCGTGACCGGCCGCGAGTTCATCGAAAGATCCTGCTCTCGCAATCGCCTTGCGCGCTTCAAATCCGCACTCCGAAATAGCCGGGTCGCGCGACGAATAGAGCGCGGCAATTTTATTGACGACAAGCGACTCGCCCAGGGCCAGATCCATGCAAAATTCCTGGCCAATGTACCCCGGCTCTTCGATCACTCGCCGTGGCAGGTCCAACACCTTGCCGTGGTGCACCGCCCGAGTACGCGACGCTTGAGTCACATTCACATGCGACTGACTCGTGCGTATGGTCATGGCGATGCCATCCATCCCGACGACTTCCGCCGTTAGCGGTTCGATATGCTTGTTGCTGAAATTGCGGTATAGCTTGGCACCGCTGTTGACAACGCGTGCGTCGATGGCCGAGCGCACGGTGACCGGCGCCGACCAATCGTGGGCGGTCAGCGTGAGCTCCAGCGCTCCCAGATGCATATTCCGCATTGAGATAAAGCGACGCTCGTCAAGCGTGCTCCTGCGCCCTTTGGCGTCCTCGAATGATATCGATCGCAAGAGCATGCCGCGACGAAGATCAAGCTCCTGACGGTAGGACAAGAGTGTCACAGCTCGTATGTCGAACCAGTCTTCTGCACCAATGCGAAACTTGAGTTCCAGCCAGTTGGGGAGATTAACGAGGTCTTCGTTTTCAACCACTCTTCCGGCAATGTCGGTGTGCAAACGGTTATACCCGCACGCGAGGTAGGTCCCGGGATAATGCACGTCGTCGGCCATGCTCCATGGCGCGGCCGCACGAGTCGCGAAGTAACCGTTGCCCAAGGTACACAAGGTTTCCCTGACGCCTTCATGAGCGGGCTCGAAACCCGTGAATACCAATGACCATTCGGGAGGAGGCGCAGCCGTTGCCTGAACCTGGGACGAGTCAGTGACAACGACGTCAGCACCCGCGTCGCGCAGCTCCTGCGTGCGCCCACCTCGATCAACGCCGATGACGCACCCGAACCGGGCAGCATGACCAGCATTTATTCCTTCGATCCACTGACTGACTACGGCCACTCTTGAAATGTCTGCGCCGAGGCGTCGCACTGCATCTCGCCAGGGATCTGGTTCCGGCGTGGAATTCGGGGCGCCGCCATCAGCTTCCAGGCAGTCCACCTGCACGTCGAAAAGCTCAGTAATACCCGCCGCTTCCAGCACTGCCGAGCAATTGCCGGCAAAGGATACGACGGCTGTCCTGATACTCAGCGCGCGCAGTTTGCGCACCAACTCGATAGAGGCGTCGTAAAGCTCGACGCCGTCTGCTTTCAAATTCTGACGGAAGTAATGGCTTTCCAGCGGACCCAATGAGCGCATGCTTTGGACCTCGGGTCCGTCATCCGATGAGCCGATCGGCAAATGGATCTCGTGCGCCTCAAGGAACCCCGCAATGCCGTCTTCTTGTGACTTGCCCTCCACATAGCGCGCGTAGTCCGAATCAATGTCAAAGGGAATGGACGGCACACCCGCATGGACCTCCTGCTGCGCAAGCACGTCCTCCAGCACCTGCTTCCACGCACAAGCATGCAAGTGTGCTGTCTTTGCCAGTACACCATCCAGATCGAACAGGACGGCGTCGTAATCCCGCGGCGACAGCGTGACGACCGGATAGGAAATCATACGGATCCGATGACGCAAATCGCCGACGGTCCCAGCGATTTCACCGAACCTGCTCCCTGAAACGAATGATCGCTCAACATTTTCACGAGATCGAGTCTCATCCGTCGTTCGCAGGAAGTCATGTCAGGCGTCGCGTCAAGGGTCACCTCACCGCGAAGCACTGTTGCCCTTGGTCCAGTATCCGTCTTTGCTATGAAACGTGTGCAGCGCTGTTTCGTAGGTACGGCTCAGCGGCACCAGATCGTCGTAGTCCGGGCACTTCTTGATCGCTTCACGTGTGAGGTCGGTGACAATGCTGGATCCGAACCAATCGACAGAGTCAACCCACTCAGTCGCCAAAAGCACGGTCTTTCCTCCGGGCCACCAGTTTCGAGTGTCCACTGTCAGATAGCGAATGATCCATGACTCGTCATCGAAGATAAAACCTGACACGTGACCTATGCTCCCGTCACGCGCCTCGATGTGGTAACCCGTCACAGCCTCGGTACTTCGCAGATGCACATCCTTCGATAGCGCGTCGGCCTCAAGTTCATCCGGCTCGAATGGCTCCGGTTGGATACCCGGGCCAATCTGCATTGGACCGAGCACCGGGAAACCACCCATGCCCCACGAGTCGCGCCCGCCCCAGTACTCCGGATAGCCGTAGTAGCGGAGATAGTCCTGCTCATGCCGGCGAGACACGGGTTGATGCGTATTGATGCCCGGACTGTTCTTCACCTGCTCGCGCGTCAGATCCACCGACACGCTGCCCGCGCCCGGGTCGGTATGTTTGACGGAATAGGGTGAAATCAATACGCGATGACCCTTGAGCCAGGTTCCCGTATCGACAACGAGATATCGGACACCCCATGCCTCGTCATCAAAATAGACTTCATCGACACTACCCAACACGCCATCGCTTGCAGCGACCTCGCTACCTTTAAGACTTTCTATGCTTCTCAACATGTTCAATACTCCCCATATTTAGAGCTGGCAACAAGCCTGGTCCAGGTTGCCGAAACGATCAGACTAAGCTTCGCGCGTCCCCGACACTTCGTGGATCGTCTACCGCCGAGCCTCGATGATCTTCAGGCAACAGTAATCTTCCAGGGCCGGCAGGACACTTTTTCTAGGTCGTCTTCCGGAGATGCGGCTGCAGCCAAAGATCGAGCTGTCCCGCGGTCATCGCGCCGCAGTGGCGTTCTATCTCTCTTCCATTCCTGAGGAGCACAAGCGTGGGGACGCATTCAATTCCGTAGCGTTGAGCGAGCGATGTTTCCTGGTCCGTTTCCACTCTCGCGAACAATGCCCGCCCGGCGAGCTTACGCGCGCCGGCGAAAAAATGGGGCGACATCGTCTTCGATACGCTGCACCATCGCGCCCAGAAATGAATGACGACAGGCAGGTCGGACGCATCAACATATTGATCGAACGTGGCCGCGGTGAGTGAAATCGGTCCACCGCCGGAGGATCGTTTGTGGACTGCGATTTGTGCAGGGGCACCCACGATCGATTGGGTTGAAAACCCTTTCGGAACGGGGCTATTTCCATAAAGCCTGTTCATATTCCACTCCGCAATTCATCATTACGACGGCTCGCCCCTGGTCGCTCGCACTCGGGCAGCGTTCCCGGGTTGATGTCAGTTCGTGCTAACAACAATATTCCGAACACGCACGTTTGGCTTGCGTCAGATCAAGGTCACTTGCGGTTAATTTATTCGACTAATGCGCTCTCGCAGGCTTAGGACCTTATTAGCCAAGGCGGTTTCAAGGGTCAAATTGAGCTGAGTAGTACCCGCCGTTTAATGTCTTGAGACACTCCGCTCAGGGGACGAGAACCGCGGCGCCTTCAAAGCGGCCTGCGCGTAGATCGGCTAGTGCCTGGTTAGCCTCTTGCAATCGATATCGAGTGGTCTTGGTGACAATGCCGATCTGTGGCGCCAGACGCAGGAAATCGATCCCGTCCTGGCGCGTCAGGTTGGCAACCGATAGCAACTGCCGCTCTTCCCATAGCAAGCTATAGGGGAACGCGGGAATGTCGCTCATATGAATGCCCGCGCACACCACGCGTCCGCCTTTGCGGACGGCTTTCAAGGCGCACGGCACCAGGCCGCCTATGGGTGCAAAGATGATGGCAGCGTCGAGCGCTTGTGGCGGCGTTTCGTCCGATCCACCCGCCCAGATTGCGCCAAGGCTACGGGCGAAGTCTTGTGTCGCCAGGTCTCCGGGACGCGTGAAAGCAAAAATCGAGCGGCCCTGCCATTTAGCGACCTGGGCCAGAATGTGCGCAGCCGCCCCGAAGCCGTAAAGGCCCAGGTTCTTGCCGTCGCCCGCGATGGTCAACGAGCGCCAGCCAATGAGTCCCGCACAGAGCAAAGGGGCAATCGACTCGTCGGTGCCGGACTCGCCGAGTGGAAACGCAAAGCGCGAGTCTGCAATCGTCGCGGTGGCAAAACCGCCGTCGCGCGTGTACCCGGTGAATAACGGCTGATCGCACAGGTTCTCCCGGTGCGCGGCGCAGAACGAGCAAACGCCACAGGTGTGACCCAACCACGGAATACCAACCCTCTCACCCAGTTGCAGACCTTCGACGTCTACCCCGAGAGCATCGATGCGGCCAACAATCTCGTGGCCGGGAATGATGGGAACCTGTGGATGCGCCAGCTCACCGTCGACAACATGAAGGTCCGTGCGGCAAACACCGCACGCGCCGACCTTCACGCGAATCTGGTTCGGACCAGGTTCGCGGTCGGCGAGCTCGGTCCATTCAAGCGCACCACCAATCTTGTTCAGCACCATTGCATGCATCGATCTCTCCGTTTGCATGACCTTGAGCAACGTGGCCTAGTTGCATGTTTGACGGCTATTTAAAGCCTGAGGCTGGCAATGCGCAGCACTTAACGACTCGTGAAATCCAGCACCAGCGGCTTCAATTGTTCTCAGGGAGATTTGATAATCATCTACGTTATTCTAATGATTAAATCCAGGCACCCTGATTTCCGGCTCAGGTCAGCCACACCGCGTATTCTGCGCAGGCGCCCCCCCGGAGCGTCGCTCGACGCCATTGAAAATGCGCGGATAGCGCTAAGCGCACCGCTTTTAAGCCGTCAGGTCTCTTCGATCTTCTCGATGTGACCGGTAAAATTCCTGCCTCAACCATGAGCAAAAGAGTCTCCCAGTATCTCGTCGCGCTCGGCGGAATCCGATAACAAAAAATCGCGTCGTGCTTCATCAATTACCCGACGAACGTAGCCGGTGCGCGGGTCTTGACCTTCGTGCTTCATATCCCAGTTCCGCTCCTCAGCATCGGGCAAATGGGCTATCGGCAACGGAACGGACGTCTCCGAATGCTCTCCGGGCACGGGCGCTCTTTGATTCAAGCGTCCAAGCACCTCCTGACGAATTTGTTCCGCGGTAAAAGTTTGCTTTTCCATGACAGCCTCCTGAGATCCACACGCCGCGCTATGTTGTGCCTCAGCCGCTCGGCGTAAATCTGAGAAATCACGCCCCCGCGAACTTCTACGCGCTCATGCTCACAATAGCGCCGAGCACACGGCAAGGGCAGACTCGGAAACTACTCAGGCAGATGTTCCAAGTCGCTCGTGGATAAACGGTTTTCGAGTGCAGATTTGACTGCTGAATAATTCTTTGGAGGAAGGGGTGAATAAAACGCCTTGCGTGGGTGGGTGGTTTTCACACGATTTGGTCTTCACTAACTGAGTAGTTTCCGATCCTGCCAGGCAATGTTTTACGGAGTACATTGACCAAATGAGACTGATCCGATCATCACGGATAATTTTCGACCCTTTCGTCGACGGACGTGCTGCCTCATAGCGTACGAACGCGTCACCCTATAGTCATAACACTAGGAGTATTGCCATGGCACTACCAATCTGGGGCGTTTTGGGTGGCATGACAGCGCTATTCTTTGCAGCACTTTTTTTGCGTGGGCAGAAAATGCTGGAACCTCGGAGAGTGGCGCTTAAGCGCAGCGGCCCGAAATAAGACCGGCAGACGGGTTTTCGCTCGCGCCAGAGGCGAGTCCTTCTATCCGGTGGAAGGCGGTTCATCGACACCATTGGTTCGCGCCAGTTGCGCCGCAAGCGCGAGGCGCGTCAACGCCGGCAATGACCTCGAGCCTGTTTTTTTCATGATCAACGCCCGGTGATTCTCGACCGTACGCTGACTAATGCCGAGGTCCGCCGCAATGATTTTGCTAGGGCATCCCGCAAGCACGAGATCCATTATCTGGTGTTGTCTTGGCGTCAGGCCCGAGATGTGATTCGCCGCCGCCTCACGCCAGGCAAGCAGTTTTTGCGAGTTCACCGACTGTTCAAACGCGCGTCCCACGCTTTCGAGCAACTCGGCTGTGCCTATCGGCTTTTCAATGAAATCCGAGGCGCCTTCCTTCATGGCCTGTACCGCCACGCTAACGTCACTATTGCCGGTGATCATGATGGCCGGCAACCGGTCGCCCCTGCCATGCAATAGCTTGAGCAGATCGACTCCTTTCATACCGGGCAAATAGGCATCGACCAGAAGGCATGCCTCTCTCCCCGATTTATAGGCTTCCAGAAAAGCCTCACAGGATCCGTAATCCTCAACGGTGCGGCCGTCGTCTTCAAGGGTCTGCCGAATTTCCGTGCGGATATGCGGGTCGTCATCGACTATGTACACGACGGACGACGCCTGTCCCGCCGGCCGCGCCGCGGGCACTAAAGCCTGCGGCGCCACTGAATGGAGCGGAGCGACCATGAGACCTTCGATCGCCTTGATGAGATCATTAACCTTCACCGGCTTGTTCAGGTGCAGGCATTTACCCTGGGCAACGTCGCGCAGTGTCTCCAGCGATATGTCACCCGTCAAGATGATCGCCGGGACTTCCCAACGAGCGATTTTTCGAACGCTGGCAACAACCTGGAGGCCGTTCATGCCGCCCGGCAGGTTGTAGTCCGCCAGGATAAGGTTGGGTTGAATGACGTGCTGAAACACGAGTTCCAATCCCTCGACACCGTCCGATGCCGTCCTCACGTTATAACCCTCTGCCTTGAGTATTAATCCGATCAGGTCGCGTACCTCAGGGTCGTCCTCGATAACGAGTATCGAGCCGTTGCGCGCGTTCGGCTCGGGCCTTGAAACTTCGGTTATACGCTCATCATCGTGCTTCGGAGGCGCACTCGTTTCGAGCGGTCCAAGCATGACTTCTATCGAGAACACGGAGCCCTTGCCGGGCTGAGAACGTACCGTAATTTGATCGCCAAGAAGATCGGCCAGACGATTCGCTATTGACAGACCAAGACCCAGGCCCCGGCTGCGCTCACGCGCCGCGTTGTTCAACTGATGGTACTCGTCGAATATGGCCTTTAGCTCATCGTTCGGAATGCCAATGCCTGTGTCCCAGATTTCGATGCGCAGTTTATCGCCTCTGCGGCGGCAACCTAACAACACGCGCCCCTGCTTGGTGTACTTGAAGGCATTGGACAGCAGGTTACGAATCACCTGCATCAGCAAATGCGGATCGCTTCTAATCAAGAGACGACAGGGAGCAACCCGGAAGGCGAGGTCCGACGGCAGCGTACGATCGTTAAACTCGTCCCTCATTTGATCAAGGAGCTCGCCAATCGGAAAACTGACCAGCTCCGCATGAACGGTTCCGGCTTCGATCTGGTTGATGTCCAGCAATGCGTTCAACATGCCGGACATTGAGCTCAGGATATGCTCGAGACGTTCGACCATCTTCTTCGCGACGTCGCCTTCAACTGCGTTCGCGAGGGAACCTTGCAGCAGCACAAGCGCTTGCAGGGGCTGGCGCAAGTCGTGACTAGCCGCAGCCAGGAATCGTGACTTCGCATTATTGGCCTGGTCTGCAAGCTGTTTGGCTTTCCTCAACGAGGTCTTTACCAACTTGCGCTCAGTGATGTCCGTAAACGTAATGACAACTCCCTCCACCCGGTTGTCCTCCGTTCTGTACGGCAAGATCCGACGAATAAACCAGATACCGGTTTGCGCCTGTATTTCACGTTCGGACGGAACAGACGTCGCCAGTACGGTTCGTGTATCGGCAATAAGATCATCGTCCGCGGCCAGCGAACTGAGATCCCGTAGTGGACGGCCTATGTCGCCCGGGAGAACATTGAACAGCGATCTCGTCGCCGGGGTAAAGAAGCGGATATTGAGCTGCATATCCAGGAAAAGCGTTGCTACCTCGGTGCTATACAAGACATTCTGAAGATCGTTGGACGTCGTGCGCTGCCGTTCCAGCGTCTCTTGTAGCTGGCTGTTGAGCGCCGTCAGCTCCTCGTTCAACGCTTGCAATTCCTCTTTTGACGTCAGCAGCTCTTCGTTAGTCGATTGGTATTCTTCGTTAACCGACAACGCCTCCTCGTTGACCACCTTATGGTCCTCGCTGATTATCTCGAGGCTTCGAATCGCATTGGCGAGTTCCGCTTTCGTCGCATCGAGCTCGCTCTCGAGCTCTGCAACTCGAGGCACGTCCTCAGGCGCGATAGCAATGGCCTTCCTGTCATGGTGATCCTGATGCGGGTCGTCGACAAAGGAAACCAGGAACATTTCCTCGCCATCGTTCGAGACAGGCTGGACGTCCAGCTTGAAACCCACCACGCTGCCGTTTTGAACCGTCGTGGCCCCCCCCGCCACCACGACACGCGCATTTCCCTGCTTCGCACGCTGAATGGCGAGCCTGAGCCTGCTGCGCACATCCTGCGGGGCCATTGCGAGGATGTCCTGAGTGGGAGGACCTGACGCGACATGCAGATACCGGTCGGTGGGTCCGACGGAATAGATGCACTCAAGATCCTTGCTGATCAGGACGGTGGCAGGCGCATGCGACTGTATGACCAGCCGCCTGCATAACTCCGCCATTGCGGATTGGCGCGAAACGGCGTGGCCCTGCTCTTGCCGGGACGCAATGCGAACAGCGTTGGCCGAGTTCATCGAAAAGCCGACGTCGTGCGACCTGCCGTGACCGGTATGCCGATAAATGCGCTCTGGCTTCGAAAGAATCTCGAAGCGGCCGTCGGGTTTTCCAACGGTCTCGGCACTGCCTAGCAGAAGAATTCCGCCGTCGCGTAATGCGAAGTGGAAAAGGGACACGGCCTTTGTCTGTGCTTCGGGATTCAGATAAATAAGCAGGTTGCGGCACGAGACCATGTCAAGCCGGGAAAATGGCGGGTCCACAAGCACATCATGGACAGTGAACACCACCATCGAGCGCAGATCGGGTGACACCCTATAGTTGCTGCCTTCCTTGAGGAAAAAATTGCCAAGTCGAATGGGCGAAACATCTGCCTCGATGGTTTCTGGATATAGACCTTCGCGAGCCTTCGCAAGCGCATCCGGGTCGGCATCCGAAGCAAAGACCTGCAGCTTGATGCTGCGCCTCGAGGCTGCAATCTCCTCGCGAAAAAGCATGGCAAGCGAATAGGTTTCCTCTCCTGTGCTGCACCCCGCGATCCAGATGCGGATATCCTGACCCGGCGCATGGAGGCGGACGAGCTCGGGCACAACGGTTTTCGCGAGCAGATCAAAAACCTTTGGATCGCGAAAAAATTGGGTGACGTTAATGAGAATGTCTTTAGCGAGAAGTTCGAGTTCGACAGGGTCGTTAGCAAGAACCTCAGTGTAGGCAGCCATGTTGTGCGTCTCGACTGCAGCCATTGCGCGGCGGCGCTCTATTCGACGCTCCAGCGTACCGCGCTTGTAAAGCGTGAAATCGTGATCGGTTCTCGCGCGCAACAACTCAATAATCGCAGCTAGCCAGACCGGCCCGGCGCCTTGGTTCGAACTCTTGTCAACCGCGTCGCGGCCTGGAATTCGTCGCCGGTGTTCAATGAGCGCTTCCGGAATTTTTGCTAGCGGCAGCACCAGGTCCACTGCGCCAGTGGCAATCGCGCTCAGTGGCATTCCGTCAGATCCCGCTTCGTGCGGATCCTGGGCAATGATCATTCCGCCTTGCTCCTTGATCGCCTTCAGACCGAGACTGCCATCCGCGCCAGTTCCGGACAGGACAACGCACGCTGCCTGTGGGCCGTACTCTTTCGCGAGTGAATGAAGCAGGAAGTCAAAGGGTAACCTCGCGCCGTGACGTGCTTGTGGAATGGAACTGCGTAACATTCCGCCGGCAACGGATAAATAGGTACCCGGGGCAATAATATAAAGGTGCTCCCGCTCGATCAACATACCGTCTGCCGCTTGCACGACGGTCATCCGTGTATGACCGGCAAGCAAACTCACCAATAAGCTTTCGTGAGCCGGATCGAGGTGCTGGACGAAGATCCATGCTGCGGCGGTGGTTGGCGGCAACGCTTCGACAAGCTTACGGCATGCGTCGAGTCCGCCCGCCGATGCGCCGACACCAACGACAAAAAGGCCGTCGCCTGGAGAGGCGGAATCAACGTCTGAAAGCGGCTTGCGCTTCGACCTGGGTCGAGAGAGGCCAGCCTGACGGACGAGACTTGCAGGCATTTTGTGTATCCGGAGAGAATTGCATCGAAGCGGCCAGCGCTCCTCGAGTCTTCCCGGCTTACAAATGCAAGCCGGTCAGCGGGCGTAGTGGGTAGATGCAGGGCATTCGACGGTTGCCCCAGAGGCACGCCGCAGCAGATTCGCTTGTAAGTAGCGGTTAATGCGTTCTTTAGTATGAAGATCGAAGAATAATGAGGCCAATGGGGAAATTAATCGGGTTCCCCACGAGTTTCCCTTTAGTTTCCCTTTAGCTAGCGCACGAATCAGGCCCGAACGGTTTATTCAGGGAATTTATGCGCGTTTTATCCGCGTAACAGCGTGTGCATTCGATTTAACAATCGTACTCGCCTATCTAAGCGCTGTCGCGTTTTTGGACCTCAAAGGAGAATTCCCGTTAAACGAATCCAGTGCCACCGCCGCCGCTCCGAAAGGCGTCTTCTGAGTAGTTTCCGAGGCTGGCGCTGCGGCGCATGAAAGCGCTACCCTCGCCTAAGGAAACATCAGCGCAACGTCCGCATTCATCGAACACCGCGGCTTGTGTACTACTCAAGTGAGAACACCGTGTATAAGCGCATCCTGGTCGCAATCGATGGAAGCGAGACGTCCGTCCTGGCGCTCGACGCAGCCCTGGCAATCGCGCGTGAAGCCGGCGCCGAATTGCAGCCCGTCTATATCATCGACGCACCTTTGATGGCTTACGACGCCCCCGGCTACGACCCTTCGCTCCTGCGCAATGCGTTGATCAAAGAAGGAACCCGGGTAACGAATGAGGCGCTCGCGAAAATGCATCTGCAAAAGACCCGCGGCGTCGCGCGGATCGCCGAAGTCGACCTGTATGGCGACGGCATTGCACAACGCCTGCTGGTTGCAGCGGACGAGCTGAAAGCCGATCTTGTGGTGATGGGTACCCATGGGCGCCGAGGTTTCCAGCGGCTCTTGCTGGGGAGCGTTGCAGAGCGTTTCGTCCGAATGGCGACGTGTCCAGTCCTGCTGGTTCCAGCTCCCCATCCGGGAGCCCTCACCGCCGCAGCGCCTGCCGCAGCAGAATCCATCGACAATCCGGCCTGATCGAGTAGACCTGGCCGACAGCCTTTCAGGAAGTGCCATCATGAATCCCATCACCCTTTTCCTTGCGTTGGTACTGGTACTTGCCGGGCTGGCTACCGGTGAATTTGTGAGCGTGTGGCTGGCTCCGCTGTTCTTTATCGCAGCCGTGCTGGTGTTCCTGTCCGTGAAGGTCGCGAACGTCTGGGAAAAATTCGTGGTGCTACGCGTTGGCAAGTTGCAGGGCGTCAGGGGACCCGGGTTCTTCATGATCATCCCGGTTATCGACAACGTAGTTGCGGTCATCGATGAACGGATCCAGACCACCTCGTTCAATGCCGAGCAAGCGCTCACGAAAGACACGGTACCCGTGAACGTCGACGCGATCATCTTCTGGCACATCCACGACGCACAAAAGGCGGCATTGGCTATCACGGACTATCGGCAGGCGATTGATCGGGTAGCACAAACGTCGCTACGGGAGATGATCGGTTCATCCATGCTCGCGGCACTGTTGTCGGACCGGCGAGCAGCGGATGCCCGACTGCGCGACGAGATCGGCGCCAAGACGGCCGAATGGGGCGTGACGGTGGGCTCCGTCGAGATTCGCGATGTGGCAATCCCGGTGGCATTGCAGGATGCGATGTCGCGCCAGGCGCAGGCCGAACGCGAAAAACAAGCCCGCGTGATCCTGGGTTCGGCAGAAGCGGAAATTGCGGCCAAGTTCGTCGAGGCGGCAAAGGTGTACGAGTCGCAACCGGGTGCGCTGCAGTTGCGCGCGATGAATATCATCTACGAAACGACCAAGGAGCGCGGGGCAACCATCCTCATGCCTACCTCGATGGTCGACAGCCTGAATCCGCCGCTCGCGCTTGCGATTGCCGGACGTGATCTGCCCGGTGCCGAGGTCAAGCCGCTCATCAAGACGGCTGCGTAGCTAACGCTTCTTCAATGCCGGTCGCCGTTGCATCGATCGATGTCCCGGCATTGCCGGCGATCATGGCTTCGATGTCGCTCAACGCACCGATGACCGCCCGGCTCCCCGTGCGGTTGGCGAAGTCGCAAGCCGCCTCCACCTTTGGCGCCATGGATCCAGCCGAGAACGCCAGCTCGCCAAGCGCTCCAGGATTCGCCCGCGCGACCAAGCGTAACGACGGCTTGCCCCAGTCGAGATAAACCCCTTGCACGTCGGTCGCGATCACGAACAGATCCGCCTTCAGTTCCGCTGCAAGCAACGCTGCGCTGCGGTCCTTGTCGACTACTGCCTCTACGCCCTGATGCCGTCCTTCTGCGTCAGCGACTACCGGAATCCCGCCGCCCCCGGCGCAGATCACCACGCAACTGTGTTCGAGCAACCAGCGCACAGGCTCTATCTCGAGCATGCGCACCGGCTTTGGACTCGGTACGACACGCTGCAACTTGTCGCCTTGCGCCGCCACGGTCCAGCCCTTTCCCTCCGATGCCACCGCCGCGTCGGCGACCGTGTACCTGGGTCCGATCGGTTTGTCGGGGTGTTCGAAAGCTGAGTCGGACGCGCTCACTTCGACCATGGTCAGCAAGGTCACGCAAGCCCGCCCCGCAGGCAGGAGGTTGCGCATTTCCTGCTCGATCATGTAACCGATCATGCCTTCCGTTTCCGCATCGAGCACGTCCAGCGGGAAGCTCCCCGCCTGCAGCGCGAGCATGCCAACCTGCGGTCCGTTGCCATGCACGATCACGAGATCGTTGCCGGCTGCGGCCTTCGCGAGTTGTGTGGCTGCTATCCGCACGTTGTTGCGCTGCGCTTCGGCGCTGACCGCCTCACCGTGCTTGAGCAACGCGTTGCCGCCCAATGCGATTACCATCAGCATTGCGTTCTCCTCACTCGGCCAGCGTGGCGACGAGAACAGCCTTGATCGTATGAAGGCGGTTTTCTGCCTGCTCGAAAACAATCGATGCGTCCGACTCGAATACATCGTCTGTCACTTCCACCCCATTCAGCAAGCCGTATTTATCGCCGATCTGCTTGCCGATCTCCGTCTTGGTGTCGTGAAGCGCGGGCAGGCAATGCATGAACTTCACGCGCGGATTGCCGCTGGCCGCAAGCAAGGCCGCATTCACCTGGAAGGGCAGTAACTCCTCGATCCGTTCGCCCCACTTTTCGAACGGCTCACCCATCGATACCCAGACGTCGGTATAGATGAAATCGACACCCTTCACCGCTTCCGCCGGTGTTTCCGTCAGCGTCAAACGCCCTCCGCTAGCCGCCGCGAACGTGCGGCATTGCGCGATCAGGTCGTCGTGCGGCCATAACCGGCGCGGCGCACACAGGCGTACGTCCATGCCGAGTTTCGTGCCCACGATCATCAGCGAATTGCCCGTGTTGTTATGGGCATCGCCTATATAGCAATAGCTGATTTCGTGGATCGGCTTGTCGCTGAATTCATGCATGGTCAGCACGTCGGCGAGCATCTGCGTCGGGTGGAACTCGTCAGTGAGCCCGTTGTACACCGGCACTCCCGCGTACTTGGCGAGTTCATCCACAATCTCCTGCCCGTAGCCCCGGTATTCGATCGCGTCGTACATGCGGCCAAGTACGCGGGCGGTATCTTTCATCGACTCTTTATGCCCGATCTGGGACGCGCCCGGATCGATATAGGTGACATGAGCGCCCTGATCGTGAGCCGCGACTTCGAATGCGCAACGCGTGCGCGTCGAGGTCTTTTCGAAGATCAGCGCAATGTTCTTGCCCACCAGACGCGCGATTTCCGTGCCGGCATATTTGGCGCGTTTAAGATCCCGCGACAGATCGAGCAGGTAGCGAATCTGACGCGGCGTGTATTCGATCAGCGTCAGGAAACTACGGTTATGTACATTGAACACGATGAGATCCCGTTGAGAATTAGGTGAGTGATTCAGGCGTCGATCGCGTCACGCTCGACCGGGCAACTGAGGCAATGCGTACCGCCGCGCCCGCGTCCGAGTTCTCCACCCGGAATCTCGATGACCTCCACGCCCGCCTGCCGCATCTTGCGATTGGTATAAGTGTTACGGTCATACGCAACCACCACGCGCCGGTCCAGCGCCAGCACGTTGTTGCCGTCGTCCCATTGTTCACGCTGGGTTTCGTATGCGTCGCCGCCGGTTGTCAGGATGCGCAGTGACCCCACCCCGAGGGCATTGCTCACGACCGTCAGGAACCTGGCGTCATGGCGCTCATAGTGGATTTCGCCGGGTGCATCACCCGGATACAGGCTGGTGCAACGGATCTCATCGGCGACCTCGGGATAGATGCTGACGAAGTCGATATCGAGAAACGAGAACACCGTGTCCAGATGCATCGAGGCGCGCCGTTTCGGGAACTCGCACGCGATCACCCGCTTGGCGCCACCGCCCGCAAACAGATGCCGCGCGACCTGAGTGACCGCTTGCGGACTCGAACGCTCGCCCATGCCGATCAGCACCACGCCATTGCCAATGGACATGACGTCACCGCCTTCCATTGTCTCCACGCCGAAGTTGCGATCCGGGTCGCCCCACCACGTATTCACTTGGCCGGCGAAGCGCGGATGAAAGCGGTACACGGCGGCAACCAGCAATGCTTCCTTGCGGCGAGCCGGCCAGTACATGGGGTGAACCGTGACACCGCCGTAGATCCACGCGCTGGTGTCGCGCTGGAAGATCAGGTTCACGAGCGGCTGGATCACAAAGTCCGATTGCTCCAGATAGCCGCCAAAAAGGCCGCGGGCGTCGAAAGGCATCTCGGCTTTCGCCACGCCACCGACCAGCACCTCGGCCAGTTGTTGCGCCGGCATCTGTTCGAGCCACGCGCGCAATTCTTTCAGCATCCCGGTGCCGACTTCTTCTTCCACAATACGTCGATCGAGAATCCAGTCGCGCGCGACCGGGTCGCCGCATATTGTTGCAAGCAGATCGTGAAACTCCAGTACTTCGATACCCCGCTCGCGCATCACTCCCGTGAAAACGTCGTGGTCTTCGATCGCCTTGTCGACCCAGATGACATCGTCGAACAAAAGGGCTGCCGCGTTGGCGGGAGTCAACCGCCGGTGTGCAAGACCAGGACGGCAGACCATCACCGTGCGCAGCTTGCCCGCTTCCGAATGAACGCCCAGAGCCATCAGTGATTTCCCCTCATGTCTTCACGCTCTTTATGAATTAACGACGTAGGTATAGAGCCGCACGCTGCCGTCGGCTTCCTTCTTTCGATAAATTCCCTGGATCTCATTCTCGAAACCAGGGAAACGGTTCCCGCCTTCCTCGAACATCCGGAAGTAATCGAGCGTCGGCATCGCGCGCTCGGTGTAGCGCTCGCCGGATACGACCACCGCGATGCCCGGCGGATAGACAAGGCCGAGCGTTGCCGCAATTCGTCCCTCGATCTGGTCGATCGGCAACAACTCCACGTTGTTGCGCACGAGTTCGTGCATGGCGGCTTGCGGGGTCATCGCCATCTCGGGAAAGTGCGCTGCGCGGAACTGCTCGCGTTGCAGGCGGCTCGCATCGCGCTCACGATAGAACGCATGCATGTCGACGCAAAGATCACGCAGGCCGATTCCCGCGTAACGCTCGCTATGCGCGGCGACAAAGGTAGGGATGACATCGTCGAGAAGCGCGTTCTCGTCGTGCAATTGCTTGAAGCGCACCAGTGCCGAAAGCAGCGTGCCCGCCTTGCTCGACTCCAGCCCGGGTGTCAGCAGGAACAGGATGCTGTTGAGGTCATTCTTCTCCGGCACGATGCGCCGTTCGCGCAGGAACTCGGCGAGCACCGCCGCCGGAACGCCGTGCTCCGCGTACTCACCGGTGCTTCGATCGAACCCGGGCGTGATGAGCGTCAGCTTGTTCGGGTCCGTCATCGCGTAGCCCTGAGCAAGGTGGCCGAAGCCATGCCATGTCGCGTCCGGCGCAAGCTCCCAGTAACGCGGGTTGCTCGCGAGTTCGTCCGTCGACAGGTCTTCCCAGCGTTGCATGCCGTTCGTTGCCGCCACCTTGTCCGGTACGAACGGATCGAAGAACCAGCGGCGCGCGGGGTCCGTCTCCGTTGCTTCGTAGTCGTGTTTCAGCGCGCGGATCTTCTTGCGCATCTCGATCCCGAGCTTGATCGTGTCGTCCCACAGCACTTCGCCGGAGCGGCCCTTCATCATTTGCGCGCCTACATCGAGCGAGGCGAACAACGGATAGAACGGCGACGTGGACGAGTGCTGCATGAAGGTCTCGTTGAAACGCCGGTGACTGACCTGGCGGCGCTGGCCGTCAAGGTGCGCGTCCTTCACATGGATCTGCGACGCCTGCGAGAAGCCAGCGAGTTGCTTGTGCGTCGACTGCGTGGCAAGGATGCCGGGCGCGTTGGCATCCAGTCCTTCGATGCCCATCGCGAAACGTCCCTTGAACAACGGATGGAACTTCATGAAGCCGGCCCAGGCTTCGTCGAAGAGAATGTATTCGCACAGGTGCCCGATCTTCTCGATCAGCATTTGCGCGTTATAGATTGTGCCGTCGTAGGTGCATTGCTCGATCACCGCAACACGAAACGGCCGCTCGCGCTGCCACGCCTTGGGGTCGGTGACGAGCTTGTTATAACGAATGCCGTCGCGGATGCGGTCCTCGTCGAGTGCGTCGAAATCGATTGGGCCGATCATCCCGTGCGCATTGCGTTGTGTCTGCAAATAGACGGGGATGCCCCCGCCGAGCAGCAGCGCGCCGTGATGCGCCGCCTTGTGGTTGTTGCGATCGAAGAGCACCAGGTCACCCGGCGTTACTAGCGCGGTCAATGCGATCTTGTTGGACGTGGACGTACCGTTCAACACGAAGTAAGTCCGCTCCGCGCCGAAGATCCGCGCCGCCGCTTTTTGCGCAGCGAGCGCGGGGCCTTCATGAACCAGCAGGTCCCCCAGTTCGACGACCGAGTTATCCAGGTCGTTACGGAAGACCGCTTCACCCAGATGCTTGACGAACGCGCGGCCGATCGGACTCTTCTGGTAAAACACGCCGCCGTTGTGGCCCGGACAGGTCCACATCTGGTTCGCCTGCTCCGCATAGTCGACCATCGCGCCGAAGAACGGCGTCTTGAGTGAGTCCGCGTACGTCCGCAAATGGCTCACCAGATTGCGGGCGACGAACTCCGGCGTATCTTCTTCGATGAACACATAACCCGTCACATGCCCCAGCACCGTGACCGGAATTTCCGCCAAGAGATGGCGCTCGACCAGGATGAAGATGGGTACGTCGAGACCCCGCTCTCGTACAAAGCGCACGAAAGCCTCAACATCCGTCTCCGACTCGGTCAGCGACCATTCCACGATCACGCAGCCAACTGCGGCCTCGCTGCGGATAGCGGAGGACGCTTCCGCCACCGTAACGGTGACCGTGGTGGCGTACCCCAGGCGTTCGAGTTCATCGACGAGCCGCCGAAAGCGTGAGGACGGCAACGCCGGTGGCAAGGGCAACGCACAGCAAAACAGGAAGCCGAACATCTGGTCGTACAGCATCTTGATCCTTGTATTGGGTCGTTCCTGACTCAACTGATCTTCACCATGCCCCGGCTGAACAGGACGATAGCCACGCCGGCCACCACCACGAGCACGCCCGCGACCGATGCCTCACGTCCCGTGAACACCCGCTCGCCGGCCGCATGTTCGCGCCGTGCCCACCAGAAAACGGGAAAGCCGAGTGCAAAGAGAATGGTGGACATCAGGAGGAACTGCAGTCCCGCGGCATAGACGAGCCAGAGGGAATAGACCGTCGCAAGCACGCCGGTCCAGATCGATTCTTTCGAGGTTTCGCCGGTGGTCGGTGCGAACTTAGACTGCGTCGCGAAGCGCCACAGGAAAACGGTGCTCGCCAGATACGGCGGCAGGATCATGATTCCGGTGATCGAGATCAGCCACATCCAGGCGTCGTTGGCGAACAGCACCACGAAGATCACGAGCTGCATGACCGCACTCGATACCCATAGCGACGGCGCGGCGGCATGGTGACGGTTTTCTTCAGCGAGAAACTTCGGGAATACACCGTCTTTCGCGCCTTCGAACGGCAACTCTGCGACAAGGATGGTCCAGGCAAGCCAGCAGCTCAAAAGCGACACGAGCAGCGAGACGACGATAAACACCGCGCCCCAGTCGCCCACCGCCGCCTTCAGCACATAAGCTGCCGACGGTGAAGCGAGTCCCGCCAGTTGCGCCTGATGCATCACGCCGAACGGTAGCGCCGACAACAGGAAATAGAGGATCGTGCAGACCGTCAGGCCCAGAAAAGTCGCGATCCCCACTTGCGAGGTTTTGCTGGCGCGGTCCGACACCACCACCGCACCCTCAATGCCGATGAACACCCACAAGGTAACCAGCATGGTGCTCTTGACTTGCGCGAGGAGGCTGCCTAAATGCTCCTGGGCGCCCCAGAAGTCGTAGGAGAACATGCCGCCCTTGACCGCCACCGCCATCGCACACAGGGCCACTGTGATGGTGCCAATATTCAAGACACTCGATATCACGCTCAGGACTGCTGCACGCTTTACGCCATAGAGCACGACAAAATGCATGACCCAGATCAGCAGCGACGCGCCGACAATCGACGGCCAGGTGTTGCCCGCCGCGAACACAGGAAAGAAGTAGCCGACCGTCTTCATGATCAGCACGGCGAATGCAACGTTGCCGAAAGCGGCGGACAGCCAGTAGCCCCAGGCCATCTCGAAGCCCGCTAAGGAGCCGAAGCCTTCTTTCGCATACGAGTAGATGCCCGCCTTCAGATCGGGGCGTTTATCGGCTAGCGTGCGGAACGTATTCGACAGAAAGAACATGCCGACAAGCGTGATCATCCATGCAATCACGATTGCCGCCAGTCCTGCGCCCTGGGCCATGTTCTGCGGCAGATTGAAGGCGCCGCCGCCGATCATCGAGGCGATCACAACACCCGTGAGAAGCGGCAAGCTGAGCTTGCGGCTACCGGGCTGGGTGGTGGGCTGAGTGGCCGGCTGAATGGCGGATTGACCAACGACCGCATCGGAGGAAACGGGCTTGAGCGGCAAACTGCTGTGCGTCTGGTCCATGAGGCGTTTTCTCCCTGCTGCTTGTGTGCCGTCGGTGTTGCGTCTGTGCGCCCTTGCAAGGCTTTTCGACGTTTGACCTGATTCAGCATAGGGACTGCATGGCCCCGCTCGTTGATCTGTATCAACCCCGGTTTAAGTGGGAAGGCTACCTTGCAAAGCAGTGCTTTCGTGCCCATCGCTTAACAAATCCAACCCGGGTGATCCCATGCAACGTGCAGATACGGATACGGACCCTGCCATGCCGTTCTCCTCCGAAGACAGCAAGTTTTATCTGGTGGGAGGCGGCATTGCATCGCTGGCCGCGGCCGCCTTCCTGATTCGCGATGCCGATGTTCCGGGCCGCAATATCACGATACTCGAAGCGCTTGGCGTAGCAGGCGGAAGTCTGGACGCAGCAGGCTCGGCCCAGGACGGTTATGTCCTGCGCGGCGGCCGCATGTTCGAGAGCAAGTACGTGTGTACGTTTGACCTGTTCTCATCGATCCCTACGCTCGATGAAAGCAAGACGGTCACGCAGGAAATCGTGGACTGGAATGAAACGATGAAGACGGCGTCGAAATCTCGCCTGGTACGCGACGGTCATCGGATTGACAAGCCCGAGTTCGGGATCACTGAAAGAGACATCCTCACGCTCGAACGCCTCGCGATCGAACCAGAGCGCATGCTGGGCCGCAGCCGCATAGCGGACCACTTCGCCCCGGCCTTCTTCAAGACCCACTTCTGGCTGATGTGGTGCACGACCTTCGCGTTCCAGCCATGGCATAGCGCGGTTGAATTCAAGCGCTACCTGCTGCGCTTCGTGCACATGGTGTCGGGGTTCAACCAGTTGCACGGAATCATGCGCACGGTTTACAACCAATACGACTCGATGGTCCGGCCGCTGAGCAAATGGCTCGACGAGCGCGGCGTCCAGTTCCAGTTCGGCACGCGTGTGAGCAATCTGGTGCTCAACGAAGCCAATGGTGAAACGCGCGTGGAGGGAATCGTCTGCGAGCGGGAGGGGCGTAGCGTTTCAATCCCGGTCGGGCCGCGCGATGCGGTGATCGTCACACTGGGTTCAATGACCGAAGGCTCGACCCTCGGCGGTATGGATCGCGCGGCCATGCTGGACGGCAGCAGCGCCGCCACCGGTTCCTGGGCACTCTGGAACAGAATCGCGCTGAACCGCCCCGCTTTCGGCCGCCCGAACGTGTTCACCGATCACGTCGATGAATCGAAGTGGCTGTCGTTCACGACCACCTTGCATGATCCTGCGTTCTTCAACCTGGTCCGGGATTTCACCGGCAATGTCCCGGGAGAAGGTGGGCTCATCACCTTCGCGGATTCGAACTGGCTCATGTCGATCGTCCTGCCGCATCAACCGCATTTCATCGGTCAGCCGAGCGACGTGCAGGTGTTCTGGGGATACGGCCTCACTATCGATCGCCCCGGCGACTTCGTGAAGAAACCGATGGCCGAGTGCACTGGCCGCGAGATCATGACCGAGGTACTAGGGCATCTGCGCGCTGGCAACACGGCTTCTGTTCTCGACCACGCCGTGTGCATCCCCTGCCTGATGCCCTTCATTACCAGTCAGTTCATGCCGCGCGAACACGGCGACCGGCCGGAAGTCGTGCCGCAGGGATCGGTGAATCTGGCTTTTACCGGCCAGTTTTGCGAATTGCCGGATGACGTTGTCTTCACCGTCGAATATTCGATTCGCTCGGCGCAGGCAGCGGTCTATCGCCTGCTTGACATCGCGCGGACGCCGCCGGCCGTCTACAAGGGCAAGTTCGATCCGCGCGTCCTGTTCAAGGCGTTCGAGGCCCTTCACGACCTATAGAGATCAGCCAACGCGTTTATCACCGTACCGCGCACGGCACGCACTGAGTAGTTTCCGAGCCTGCGCATGCACGGACTATGTAGGTACCATCGAAACACACTGGCGCAGAAGGGTTTGCACCCGCGAACCTTTTTGCGCCCTATCCAATGCGTTAAAGGAGAAGCAAATGACCGGCAACGACGTTCTGATCGCCACGTTCAATGACCACACCGAAGCCGATGCGGCTGTCCGAAAGCTCATTGAAAACGGCTTCGACATGAAACATTTCAGTGTGGTCGGCAAGGGCTATCACACTGAAGAAAAAGTGGTCGGTTTCTACAATACCGGCGACCGCATGAAGATATGGGGCAAATACGGCGCGTTCTGGGGAGCTCTATGGGGCGCCTTGTTCGGTGGTGTCTTCCTGACATTGCCGATCATCGGACCGGTCGTCGTGGTCGGTTATCTTGCGTCCATCGTGGTATCCGCTCTTGAAGGCGCGGTGGTGGTAGGCGGTGTCAGCGCCCTGGGCGCCGCGCTCTTCAACGCAGGCGTTCCGAAGGATCACGTGATCCATTACGAGACCGCGCTCCAGGCAAACGGATTTATTGTCATGGCGAACGGCCCGGCCGAAGAGATGGCGCGCGCCCGTGCAATCCTGCAAACGCATCAACCGGCACGGCTGGACCTTCACGAAGGGGCCGCACCTGCCAACGAAGCGCCGGCAACAACAGCCCTCTGATCTGACTCGACCGCGTAACGCGATCCGCATCGGCACGCCGACCTGACATAGTCCGCATTCGCTCGCGGACGCTTGGAGCATCTGATGATTCAGTCGTCGACCAACTCGCAAGCCGGCGACAATTCCGGTCCTTCGGAGGGACATGACTCAAGCGCGGTGGTCGACGACCGCCGCCCGGTCCCGCCGCCCGGCCCCGAGGACCATGGCACCGCCGCCGTGCCATCCGGCCTCACGACTGAGGAGGCCGAGCGTCGTCTGAAGACCGAAGGCGCGAATGCGATAGCCGATGTTCGCCAGAGTCCCCTCTGGATGGCGGCCAAGAAATTATGGGCGCCCGTGCCCTGGATGCTTGAAGTCGCCATTATTTTTCAAGTGGCGCTGAAAGACTATGTTGGCGCGAGCATCGTCCTGTTGCTCTTGCTCTTCAACGCGGGTCTTGGCCTCTTTCAGGAGAGTCAGGCTCAAGCGACGGTCGACGCGCTCCGCTCGCGTCTTGCGTTGCTGGCCGCAGTCCGTCGTGACGGCAAATGGAAGACCGTGCCCGCTGCCGGCCTGGTGACTAACGATATCGTCAAGCTTTCGCTCGGGACGGTTGTCCCAGCCGATGTCGATCTGATCGACGGCTCCGTGTTGCTGGACCAGTCGATGCTGACCGGCGAGTCGGTGGCAATCGAATCGGGCGCGGGTGCTCATGCGTTCGCGGGCGCACTCGTGCGACGTGGCGAAGCCCTTGGAAAGGTGGTTGCAACAGGCGAACGCACCAAGTTTGGACGGACAGCGGAACTCGTTCGCACCGCCACGGCGGAGAGCTCGCAACAGAAAACCGTATTGCGAGTCGTGCGTAACCTTGTACTGTTCAACGGAGCCGTGACTGTTCTGCTGGGCGTGTATTCGTTCTTCGTCTCCATGCCGATCAGTGAGATGGTGCCTCTGCTTCTGGTCGCGATCCTGTCTTCAATTCCTGTGGCGTTGCCATCGATGTTCACCTTGGCCGCGGCTGTCGGCGCCCGGTCTCTCGCGAGCAGGGGTGTTCTGTCGACGCGCCTCTCGGCAGTCGACGAAGCAGCCGGTATCGACGTTCTCTGCTCCGATAAAACGGGTACCCTGACGCGCAACGAACTTGCGGTCATATCGATCAGCCCGATGCCTCCATTCGACGAAGCTCACCTGCTTGCGCTCGCCGCGCTTGCGAGCTCGGACGGTGGCCAGGACGCGGTCGACGCCGCCATTCGCGGCGCGTCCTCAGCCAAGCCGATCCCGGACGCGCCGGCGTTGGTCAAGTTCGTGCCGTTCGATCCGGCCTTGAAGCGCTCCGAGGCCACGCTACGCACGCCGGACGGCGCGCCGTTGCACGTTGTAAAAGGAGCCTTTGCGACCATCTCTTCGTTGACACCTTCTTGCGCGGCCGCTGCAACGGAAGCGGAGAAACTTGAGGCGAAGGGATTACGGGTATTGGCCGTGGCCTCGGGCCCACCCGGAGCCCTCGTCATGGCTGGAATAATCGGCCTCAGCGACCCGCCGCGCGACGACTCTGCCGCGCTGATCACTCAGCTCGGCGGGCTCGGTGTGAGAACGGTCATGGTGACGGGCGACGCTCGCAAGACTGCCGAAACCGTCGCGGCCCTGGTCGGCATTACCGGGAAAACCTGGGCCACCACACCGTTGCCCGAAGACATCGATGCAGAGTCCTACTCGATCTACACAGGTGTCCTGCCAGAGGACAAATACCAGCTCGTCAAAGTGCTGCAGAAGCACGGCCATATCGTCGGGATGTGCGGCGACGGAGCGAACGACGCGCCGGCGCTGCGCCAGGCGCAAATGGGTATCGCCGTGTTGAGCGCCACGGACGTGGCAAAGTCGGCGGCAGGCGTCGTGCTGACCGAGGCGGGTCTGGGTGGCATCGTCGCCCTGGTCGAGGAAGGCCGCACCACCTTCCAGCGCATCCTGACCTATACGCTGCGCTCAATCATCCACAAGATCGTGCAGGTCCTGTTTCTCGCGGCCGGCCTGCTCATGACCGGTCACGCGATACTGACGCCCGCACTCATGGTGCTCATGATGGTGACAGGCGACTTTCTCGCCATGTCGTCATCCACCGATAATGTGCGGCCCTCGCCGCGCCCGAACATCTGGCATATACGCAACCTGACGCTGGCGGGCATTGCAATGGGCATGATCGATCTGCTCTTCTGCGTAGGAACGCTCGCGACCGGCAAGTTCGTACTGGGTCTCGATACAGACGCACTGCGAACCGTTGCCGTCGTCACGTTGGTGTTCAGCGGACAGGCCGTGTTTTACGTCGCACGGGAACGGCAGCGTATGTGGAGCTCCGCGCCCGGACGATGGCTGGTCGCGTCCTCGGTCGCAGACGTGGCGATCATTACGGTGCTTGCGTCAAATGGACTGCTCATGACGGCGTTGCCGCTGCAGCTCATTGCAGCCGTGTTAGGCGCCGCTGTCGTGCTGGCCGTCGTTCTGGATAGCGCAAAGATTGTGCTCTTTCGCCGCTTGGCCGTTACTTGAACGCAGGCAAGTCCATTATGACGTCCCTTCCCTTGCTTCAACACGCTCACCACTAGCGCGCCAGGAGCTGCGCGGCGTCGGCTACTAGCGACTGCGTCTATCGCGGCACAACGCGACCAGGGCGCTCAACTGGCTGAGGTCGGCCGGCTTGATCAGGTGGTGGTCGAAACCCGCTTGCGTGGCTCGCTGAAGATGCTCCTCCTCGCCGTACCCGCTATGGGCAATCAGCAAGGTGTCATGTTGACCCGGCATCGAACGTATCCGGCGAGCGACCTCGTAGCCATCCATTTCAGGCAGGCCGATATCGAGCAACACCACCTCGGGTTTGAATTGTTCGACACAGAGAAGCGCGGATGGACCGTCGCGCGCGGTTTGCACCTCGTGTCCGTCGATCCTTAGCAAAGCAGCGCTGCTCTCCAGCGCATCAAGGTTGTCGTCCACCACAAGCACGCGCATGGCGCCGAGCGACGGTGCGCAATGAAGCGCCACATGCACCGGCTCCTCAGCCACCGTGCCGCGCGGCATGGCGGGCAGGCGCACCACGAACTTGCTGCCCCGGTCGGGCCCTTCGCTGTATGCGCGCACGTCGCCGCCATGCAATCCGACCAGGCGATGCACCAGCGCGAGGCCAAGACCGAGACCCGCGGCCTTGCGATCCAGCGAACGTTCGGCCTGCACAAAGATATCGAAGATCGTCGGAATGAGTTCGGCCGTCATGCCAATGCCGCTGTCGACCATGGTCAGGACCGCGTCGTCGAGATAGCGCTCAATCGAAATCCGGATATGACCGCCGTGCGGCGTGTATTTGATCGCGTTGCCCAACAGGTTGGTCACGACCTGTTCGACCCGCATCGCGTCACCGTTGATGGGTAGCACACCGGTTGGAAAAGCCAATGTGATTTCATGCGCATAAGCCTCGAATTCCGGACGCATGGCCTCGATCGCTCGACGCACCGTCTCGACGAGGTCAATCGGCTCGGTCTTGAGAATGATGATGCCCCGCGTGATTCGCGACACATCCAGCAGATCCTCGACCAGACGGATCTCGTGGTCGAGTTGCCGCTGTGCGCCCAAGCGGGCAATCTTCTGCATTTCCTTGTCAGCGCTGTCCCGCTCCCAAACCTGCAGACCGTTGCGAATGGCTGCGAGCGGATTGCGCAACTCATGCGCGAGCATGGCGAGGAACTCGTCTTTTTGTTGATCCGCCGATTGCAAGCGGCCGAATGCCTGGTGCTGCTGGGTTACATCGGAGATCGTAAGCAGGATCAACGCTTGCGCGGGCCATGCAATGCGCATGGCGCTGAGTTGCATTGTCCGTAGCCCGATGCCCGGGAATTCGTGCGTGATCTGATAGTCGCGAACGCTGGTCCTTTGCGGCACGAGTTCCTCGAGCAGCTCACGCAGCGCGGGAATATTCCACTGCTCATTACCCAGGTCATACAGCTTCGTGCCGATGGTCTTGTCGGGTGATGTCTGGAAGGTCTGGTAAAACGCGCGGTTCGCCAAAGTGATCTTCAGGTCCGCCTCGAGCACGAGCAACGGTTCGGACATGGTCTCGACAATTGCTTGCGAGAAGTCGCGCGCGCGTTCGACCTCGTCGTTCGCGGTCTTGAGCTCATGGTTGCGATACCGCAGCTCGTCATTGGTCGTCGTCAACTCTTCGTTAACGGATTGCAGCTCTTCCTTGGCGGTCTCGAGTTCTTCGTTGGTGCTCTGGAATTCCTCATTGCTCGACAGCAGTTCCTCTTCGCTTGCCCGCAGGTCCTCCCGTGCTCGCTCATGTTCCTCGAGTATCGCCAGTAAATGCCGGTGGCTGCCCTCGAGTTCGGCGTCCAGCCTCGCGATTTCAAGGTCCTTCTCGCTGTGGGCTTCGCGCTCGGGCTGCCCCTTGACTTGCCGAAAAGCCTGCGCCACGAAGTTTGTCAGCGGTGCGCGCCCCGGCTTGGGCGATAGTCTTACGCCTTCGGCAGGCGCTTCGAAGAAGATCAGATACCAACGTCCCGGCACGCCCGCGATCTGTACCGGATGCACCTCGAGCGTCACGCTTGCAGCGGCGTTTAAACGCAGACTCGCCTTGCGGATAACGGTGGCTTCGCGGCGCGCCCGTCTGACAGCCTCGTCGATCGCGAGGAAAATTTCCGGCCGTGCGAGCCGCTTGAGACTGCTGCTGGGCGGTCCGTTCGGATTGGCCAGATACGCCGAGGTATCGCCGCGAAACTCGAGAACATTCAGTTCGTCGTCGCATAGCACGCTCGGCGGCGTGTACCGTTCCAAAGTCATGCGATTGACCTCGTTACGCAGCAACTCGGCACGCGTCGGGACCTCGCGACCGCCGTTCGAGGGTCTGGTGGAAACAAACGATTGCGGCATCACCGTCGACGCAGGCAGGCCCATCCTCGGACGTCCGGGACTGGGGTTCTTGCTATAGAGCTTGCTCGACACGCTGGGAATCACGCTGAATAGCTCAGACGACGCACCCACCGATTCCGACGGTCCCAGCATAAGTACGCCATCGGGCGCCAGCGCGTAATGAAACAGCGGCATGACTGTCCGCTGCAGCACGGGATCCAGGTAGATCAGCAGGTTGCGGCAGCTGATCAGGTCGATCCTCGAAAACGGCGGATCGGTCGCCACGTTGTGGCGGGCGAACGTGCAGAGGCTCCTGACCGACTTGCTGACACAGTAGTGGTCACCATCGCGCACAAAGAACCGCTCAAGCCGCTCGGGAGACACATTGCGTGCGATGTTCTCGATATAGCGGCCCGCGCGTGCGGTTTCCAGCGCATCGACGCTGACATCGGAACCGAAGACCTGAATCTTGGTATCGGCGAGACGATCGCCCAGATACTCCACGAGGCAGATGGCGATCGAGTACGCCTCCTCTCCACTCGCGCAACCGGGTACCCAGATGCGGATGCCTGGCGGTGCATCATGGTCGCTGATCAGGCGCGGAAAGACGGTTCGGAGCAGGTCGTCGAAGGTTGCCGGATCGCGGAAAAATTCGGTCACGCGAATCAGCAGGTCACGGCCCAGTGCGAGCGTTTCAGCGGCATCGGACCCGAGCAGGGCAACATAGTCCGAGACCGAGGTCATTTCGCGCAATGCCATCCGGCGCGATAACCTGCGTTGGACCGTGCCGCGCTTGTAGTAGGTGAAGTCGATGTTGCAGGCGTTGCGCAACAGGCGAAACAGAGGGCGCAGGCTCTGGTCCCCGGGGTCCGTTGCCGGCCCCATGGATTCGAGCTCGTCCAGTGCGCGGCTGGAAAAGCGCCCGACGCGCGCGATTTCGCGTGCGATCTCACGCGGTGCAAGCACGCTGTCGACACAACCGAGTCCCATGGCCGCGAGCGGCATGCTGCTGTGGCGCGCCGACGCCGTGTCCTGTGCGAACGTAATGCCGCCCCCGCCTTGAATAGCCTGTAGGCCGAGCGCGCCATCCGAGCCGTTACCGGAAAGAATCACGCCGATCGCATTGACGCCCAGGTCGCTCGCGAGCGAATCGAACAGGTCGTCGATCGGCATGGGCGGCCCCAGGGTCTCTCCCCGCGGTTGCAGCCTGATACGGTGCTGCGCGATCGACATGCTCTTGTTGGGCGGGATCACGTAGACATGGTCTGTTTCAATGGCCATGCCGTCGGTCGCTTCAATGACCGGCATTGAAGTGTGTTTCGACAGGATCTCCGGAAGCAGGCTGGGCCGAAACGGTGCGAGATGCTGGACGACCAGGAAGGCCATTCCGCAGGACGGCGCGATGGCACCGAGCAACTCCGAGATGGCCTCGAGTCCGCCTGCGGAAGCGCCAATTCCCACCACCGTGAAAGATTGAGTGGTTGCTTCGTCTGCTGTAGCACGAGTTGTCACTGCTGCTCCTGTGACGAAGTGCGGTCGAATTCCATTCGCCGGCTCTTGCCGCGTGACAAGGAGCGAAAAACGAAGCTGGCCATCCAACGTAATTTTTTGAAGGGCGAAGAAGCTGATCCGGCGATTCACAGGGCGTGAACCGCCGCAAAGCGAAGACTGGCTGGCCGTTCCCCAATTATGCACCAGTCTGCTTAACCGGGCGCTTATGGGGCCATTGTTTATCGCTGGTTTATCGCGTGCGTGCGGATAAACTCAGTCGACCTGAAAAGCAGCCACACTCTCCACAAGTCCATGAGCTTGCTCGCGCATTGACACTGCAGCCGCTGCCGCCTGCTCCACAAGCGCCGCGTTTCGTTGCGTTACTTCGTCCATCTGGGTAACGGCCCGATTGACTTGTTCGATCCCGTCGCTTTGCTCCTCGGAGGCCGACGCGATCTCCTTCATGATCGCGGTGACTCGTTGAACCGAAACCAGTATCTCTTTCATGCACTGGCCGGCGCTATCGACGAGCGTGGCGCCGCTCTGAACGCGACCATTCGAATGCTCGATCAATCTCTTGATGTCTTTGGAGGCGGTCGATGAACGCTGCGCGAGATTCCGGACTTCGGATGCAACAACCGCGAATCCCCTGCCATGTTCACCGGCCCGCGCGGCCTCGACAGCCGCGTTGAGTGCGAGGATATTGGTTTGGAACGCGATCCCTTCGATCATCCCAAGGATCTCCCCAATCTGTTTCGTACTGCTGGTGATCTCATCCATGGTCGCGACGACTTCCGAAACGACGTCGTTACCTCGATTCGCGATGGAAAAGGCATCGCCGGCGAGCACCGAAGCTTGTCGCGCGTTGTCGGCATTCTGTCTCACCGCCGACGTAAGCTCCTCCATGCTTGCAGCAGTTTCCTCCAACGACGCGGCCTGCCCCTCGGTTCTTCTTGACAGGTCAGCGTTGCCCGACGATATCTCATCTGTTGACGTTCCAATGGAATTCGCCGCGCCGATAATCGCGACCACCGCCTGACGCAGTTGCGCCTGCATCTCTTGAAGCTTGAACAGAAGGCTGCCCCGATCGCCGGCTTGCAGGTCTATGTGCTGCGCGAGGTTACCCCCTGCTGTAGCGCCCACGACCTGCGCTGCATACTCCGGCGAGCCACCTAGCGAACGGTTTAGCCTTCGGTTCACAAGGTACACAACACCAGACAGCATGGCCGCGATGATGGCGACGAGCACGACCAACTGGCGCAGCGATGCGTTGAATGCCTCGTCGATGTCATCCAGGTAAGCACCCGTCACGAACGACCAATCCCAGGGCTTAAAGGTGGCGATGTGGCTGCGCTTTCGAACGGGTTCTTTCGAACCGAGCCGTGGCGTAGCATAGTCAACGAACCCATCGCCAGACCCCTTCGCGATTGCAGCCATCGCGCGGTACACGTACTTCCCGTTGGAATCCTGATAGTCGCCAAAGTACTTGCCCTCGGTTTCCGGCTTGGAAGGGTTCATGACGGCATGACAATCTGAATCGACGATGGATACGTACCCGTCGGCGCCATAACGGATCGCTCGCAATTGCGCGAGTGCCTGCTTCTTCGCTTCAGGCGTCGACAAGGTTCCGTCAGCGGCCAGCGCCGCATAACGGCGCGTGATGCTCATTGCTATATCTCCGGCGTCCTTCAACGAATGCTGTCTTTCTTCCAGACGGACCTCGCGAGTCTGGTAAGCCCCGAAACCCGCCACGGAGATCAGGCAAATCAGGGCGAGCGCCAAAGGAATCCACAACTGTTGCTGAAATGTAAGGCGTTTCATGAGGTCTTTATAGAGTCGTGTACTAAGCGTTGTACGGCACGAAACCCGGATACTTGATAGTTCCCGCCGAGTTCTTCGATGTTTTTCAGATTCCCGCCTTGCTGCAGAGCGCGCTTCACTCCCTCCATGTCCTGCGCTCGCCAACAGTCTGTTGTCCAGGTTGGTTGAATAAAGTCATATCGAGTGTACACATTGAATTTTTCCTGAAGAAGATCATTTCCATGCGTGCGACTTCAAATGGGGTATTCCCTTAAATGAGGCATTTAATAAGGGTTTTCACCAAACTAAAGCACACATGCACCAACAAAAATATACTTAGATATCTTGCCAAATTATAATGTGAACACTAGACTTTCAGAAATCAAACGCAACCTGATGCCGCGCTTCGGAGGAGTCGACCAGATGACAAAGACCTTGCGTATCGGGCAGATCCTTCCGCCGCTGTTACGGCCTGCCCATGCTGCGCGAATGGAACCTCGAACGCCTGGCGCCGGGCGCGTTGCTCGCCGGTCCTTACTGATAGCTATCGACACAAACGCGACACCGGATCAGGCAAGCTTTGAGTTCGTCACGGCCGCCGCCGTCTGTTCAACCTGCCCAGTGTCCGGGCCGGGCATAGCTTTTGAGCGTGGACGTTGTAATTGCAGGCGGAAACGACAGGTACATCAACGCCAGTAAGACTGCCTTACCACGCTGTCATGCTTGCGTTAAATCTTATCTATTTCGTAGTCCGATATTTTTTGTTCTCGATTTAAGGGGCACCCCTTCCGACGCCCTTGTCGATCAAAAAAGAATAAGCCGTGAGTCCTGACGCCCGGACCGATACAGCAGCAACAATTGTTTTTTCATACACTAGGAGATGGACATGTACGACGTATTTCAAACGGATCGCCTGATTGACATGTGGCTGACCGAGGACATTGGGTATTGTGACCTCACCGCACAGGTCATGATTGAAGCGAACGAAACGGGAGCATTCTTCATGAATGCACGCGAGGATCTGATCGTGGCGGGTATCGACGTCGCAGCACGGGTGTTCAAGCGCTACGATTCAACGCTCGACGTAGTCGTACGCGTCAAGGACGGTGACCACGTAAAGAAAGGGGCTGTGCTTCTTGACGTACGGGGAAATGCGCGAAGCGTACTGACCGCCGAGCGAACGGCGCTTAACATCCTGCAGCGCATGTCGGGCATTGCCAACCTCACCGCGGAGTATGTCAAGGCAGTCGCGGGAACGCGCGCACGATTGATCGACACACGCAAGACCACACCCGGTTTGCGCATGCTGGAGAAGCATGCGGTGACCTGCGGCGGGGGCTTGAACCACCGCCTCGGACTTGATAACGGCGTGATGATTAAAGACAATCACATTGCGGTTTGTGGCGGAATCACGAAGGCTGTGCAACGTGCGCGCCGCCAATTGCCGGTGTTGACGAAGCTCGAAGTGGAGTGCGACCGCATCGAGCAAGTCGAGGAAGCGCTGGAAGCCGGCGTTGACGTGATCATGCTCGACAACATGTCCGTCGAGGAAATGACGAAGGCCGTGAAGCTGGTCAATGGCCGTACGAAGCTTGAAGCGTCTGGCGGTATCAGCCTCGCAACCATCGGGGAAATATCGAAAACGGGCGTCGACTATATCTCCACGAGCAAGATAAACCAGGCTTCGGTGTGCGTTGACATCGGTCTGGACGAGGCGGAGTAACAACCTCATGTCCGACGGAATTTTCTTTTTTGTGGTCGGCCCGAGTGGCGCCGGCAAAGACTCTCTCATTGACGGAGCGCGTGAAGTTCTCAGCGATTTCGTCTTTGCGCGTCGGGTAGTCACCCGGCCTCACGGCTCGCCGGGTGAAGATCACGAAGCGCTTAATGAAACCGAGTTCGCGCGTCTCGACTGCCAAGGAGAATTCCTTATTACCTGGTCGGCACACGGACTGAGGTACGGGTTGCGTCGTGATCTCCTCAATGCACTTTCGCAGGGGCATCACGTCATCGCGAATGGGTCACGAGCAATGATCGACGTGCTTTCAACTCGCGTGCCGCGGCTGGTGGTAGTCGAAGTGAGCGCGCCCGCTTCCGTGCTCGCCGCAAGAATTCTTGCGCGAGGCAGGGAAACCCCAGAGGAGGTTTTAAAACGCGTGGCGCGTCAGGTCGAACCGACCTCTGCTGACGTTGAGATATTGAAGGTATTAAATGACGGAACGCTTGAGCAGGGGATAGAACGTTTCGTCGCAGCGCTTGGCCGTGCCACGCAACCTGCTCCGCCCAGCATGCGCGCCCTGAAGGCAAAGATCGCGGGCGAAGCACTGAACGAAGCTCAATATAGCGCTGTGCTCGACGACATTCTTGCACTGCGTTATTCGGACCGGGATATCAACGCGTTCCTTTTACACGCGTCGCAAAACCTGTCTGACGCCGAAGTGCTCGCGTTGGCAAAGGTGCGTTGCAAGCTGACGCCGCGCATCGTTTGGGACGAGCCAATGCTCGTTGACAAGCATTCAATGGGAGGCGTCCCAGGTAGCCGGATCACCTTGATCGTAGTCCCTATTGTGGCGGCGTTCGGGCTTGCAATGCCAAAGACGTCATCAAGAGCAATCACCTCTGCCGCAGGTACTGCCGACGCAATGGAAACGGTCACACGTGTCGATCTCACCAGCGCAGAGGTACGTCGTTGCGTCAGTGAAGCGCGCGCTTGTATTGCATGGAACGGACGGTTGAATCACTCGTTGATTGACGATCGGATCAATGCATTTACCCGACCACTGGGCCTTGATTCAAACCGCTGGTCCGTTGCATCGATTCTATCCAAGAAGTGGTCGGCAGGATCCACGCACGTCATCATCGATCTTCCTTACGGTCCGCACGCCAAGCTGAAGGACGAACTCGAAGCACGCGCGTTAGGTGAGCTTTTCGAGTATGTCGCAGCGGGCCTGGGGTTGCGCGTCAAGGCCATGGTCACCGATGGCAGCAGCCCGATCGGGCGTGGCATCGGACCTGCGCTCGAGGTACGGGACGTCAAGCTGGTGCTGGACAACGACCCCGATGCACCCGCCGACCTGCGCGAAAAAGCCCTCCGTTTCGCCGCAGAGATTCTTGCTTGGGCACCGGCCGTAGGCACCGTTTCAAAGGGCCGGCAGATCGCGGAGTCGCTGCTTTCTTCCGGCCAGGCCCGAAGTGCATTCGAACGCATTGTCGATAGCCAGGGCCGGCGAGTACCGCCGGTTTTGCCGGCCAGGTTTGCACAAACGGTTGTGGCGCAGCAGGGAGGCGTCGTCTCCAGCATTGATGGCTGGGCCATCGCGGGAATTGCGCGAACAGCCGGCGCTCCGGCGGATCTGGGTGCCGGCGTAGATCTTCTTGCCGCAGTGGGTCAGCACGTCGAGCCCGGGGACGGACTATTTCGTATTCACGGCGCTGACGAAGGGCTTGTCTCGGCAGCGGCTTTGTTGGCCCAAACAACGTGCACGCATGACATCTGCGTTGACAGCATGAATAGCGTGCCCCTCCCCTCCGCTTGAGGCATGACGACCGGAAGGCGATTAGGAAACGATTAGGAAACGATTGAAAAGCAATTGGCAAGACCGCATCGGTAGCAGTGATTCCATAACAGCGCGTGGTTAATTATCCTTGGAGCAGTGAGAATGCCAAAAAGAAACGGCAATTTGCGGTGGGGGATTGTTTCGTTGCTAATCGCTCCCATCACCTTCGTCATGACGCTGGACCGCGCCGCGATGACGATCGCCGCCCCCACGATCCAGAAAGAGCTAGGGCTGTCGCTTGTCGAGATGTCAGTGATCCTGACTATCTATTTCTGGACGTACGCATTGGGACAGATCCCTGCGGGAAGGCTGGCCGAGCGTCATGGGTCCAGGAAGGTCCTGTTTGGAACGAGCGCACTTTGGTCCTTGATGATGATAGTGACGCCGTTCGGCGTGGGCTTTAACTGGCTGGTCGGCTGCCGCGCTCTGCTCGGAGGTGCACAATCCGCTGACTGGTCAAGCGGTGTGCTCGCGGTGAAACGCTGGTTCCCCAAGAATGAACGCGCGAAGGGTAACTCCTTTCTCCTGGCGGGGCTCTATCTTGGACCCATCATTTCCGCGCCACTTACTGCCTGGATGATCTTGCAGTTCGGCTGGCACTCCGTCTTTTATGTGTTCGGTGCAATAGGCCTCGTACTGGGAATCGCGTGGTGTTTCGGTTATCGCGATGTGCCGGCGCGGCATCCCCTGATTACCGCTGAGGAGGCAACCTATATTGCTGCGGGACAGTCGGAACCGGAGGCTGTCGCCAAAGGATTATTTCTGAAGTGTCTCCGGCATCCGCGGTTCTGGCTTTTCGGTATCCAGTACTTTTTGTTGGTCCTGATCCAGAGTTTCTACACGACCTGGCTACCAACCTATCTCATGCGCGCACGTGGACTCTCGCTTAAGTCCATGGGGTTTGCGGCGTCGCTTCCATGGATCGCCGTGTTCGTGGCGGTGTTCGTGGCGGGGATCGTATGCGACAAAATATTGAAGCGTACTCAATCGGTCTGGGCCGCTCGCGCTCCGGTCGCCATGGTGGGATTTCTTGTTAGCGCTATCGCCCTCTGTCTGGCTTCATATGCCGTGAATATTGCGGCCGTCGTTGGTTTCCTGTGCTTATCATTCGCTGCGGTGGGTTTTGTGCAAGTCGTCGTCTGGTCGGCAGCCCAGGACCTGGCGCGGGATTTTACCGGCGTGATGTCTGGCTGGACTAATCTGTGGGGAGCCGCATCGAACGTCGCGGGACCCGTTACCGTCGCTTTCATGGTGAAGCTCACCGGTAACTGGGGTAGCGCCTTGATAGTCATCGCACTGGCGGCCGCGTTAGGCACGGTGCTCTGGTTGTTCGTGCATCCTGAGAAGCCGCTGTTTGACACCCAGCAAGTCCCGGTTGCAGAGCCGTCTAAAGAGCTCATCAAGCAGGTGGCAAGCAGCAGCGACTTGAACCGTGATTTGACTTCGGATGAAGTGCGTCCCTGATGTCTGTTGCCCCCCGGGTTGCAAGTCAGCTGCTTCCCGGGGCGATACTCGTTGACCGGTGCCGATGTCAGCGCGGTCGAATGAGTCGCCTACGTCAAATCAATTTAAGCGTCGACGCCTTCAAGGTAGCCGCCGCACGCGTCGAGCAATCGAGCTTGCGGAACACGCTTTCGACGTGCGTGCGCACCGTGCTGGGACTTAGCTCAAGCGCCTTTGCCACCTCTTTGTTACTGGCGCCCAGGCTAATGTGACGAAGCACCTCCGATTCCCGAGGCGACAGAAGCGGTGCCTGGGCCGAGTGGGGTTTACTGCAAATTACGCCGCCGTCATACGCGTCATATTCATTCGAGATTAGCGCACTGACAATATCGGCATTGAATCGCCCTGCCAACGCCTGCTCGCGGAGCAAGGTTGCGGCATCTTCAGCGGAGTATGCCTCCCGCCAGGGACGCTTCGAGCGCAACGCGACCCAGGCGGCGGCCGCACCGAGCACCTGGCCTTCACGCGCAATGCCACCGCCTTCTGCGCCCCGGAAATAGCCTGAACCGTCCAGCCGCTCATAGGCAAGCGAAGCAATCTCCGATTCACGAGCGAGGGCACCGATCTGCTTGCCTGCGCGTGCGGTCCAGTAGGGGACCAGCCGCACTTTCTCCCAGGCTCCCGTGGGCAAACGGCCCGGTGTGTTCCATACCGAGTTCGGCACCGCCGCGCGTCCCATGCCGTGAATCAAGCCGGCGAGATACACGCGGCGCTGTGTCTCCTCGTCAAGGCCCAGGCGCGCGCAGCAAACCGCTGACGCGTTCGCCACGCGCCGTGAATAGCCCGCCATCCAGGGCAGCTTCAGGTCGATCACGTCAGCAATGATTTCCGGCGCGCTCGTTTGCTGCATCGGTTGAGTGTTCAAGGGTTCATCGCGCGCCGACGTACTCCACTGGTCAAGCTCGTTCAGCCATTTTGGCGCGCGAGATAATGCCAGTTGCGCAAGCGCTTGCGGATACTGATGACCGGCCTTCCGGGTTATCAGCACCTTTGCCTGCTCCACCCCGTAGATACGGCTGAAAATCTCGATATCGCCAGCCAGCGCGACGAGAAACACGGCGTCGGGCACGTTGCCGCCCTGCGTCTGATGCGGGAAACCGCAGCCATCCCAACTTTCGAAAATGTGCCGCAGCGCCACCTGGGTTGCTCCCGCTAGCCCGAGCATGCGCGCGACTTCGCCCGATACTTCGCAGTGAATCTGCGCCAGCGGCGTAATGGCCGCACCGAGCCGTCCCGATGATTCGTCGCCGGCCCATCCGGGCCGCATCGCAAGCATGTCCGCCCTGCTGCCGACGTCGTCTCCCAGCCACTCCGAGAAACCCGCTGCGTTTGCCGTGCAGCCCGACCACCGCAGCAGCGACACCTCCATGGCAACACCGCACTGCGTCTCGTCGTGGCCGGCGTCGGCGGCGAGCCGTCCCGCAAGCCAGCCGGTACGCATCGAATGATCGGTTGGCTGCCCCATGCTGAGGTCGCCGATAAACGCAAGCGCCTTGATGGCGTCCAGCACCCGGATAGCAGAGTCGTCTTGCATCAGTTTCGCCTCATTTTTCTCTTTTCTCTTTTCGCTTAGTGCGCTCGTTGGATCGGCACAGGCTCGGTCATTTGACCGATACAAGAGATCGCCCAATCAGCGCATTCTCCAATCCGCACACTGATTTCCTTCCTAACCCGATTTATTCAAGAGGATTCACATTATGAACACCCTGCTCAAAAAATGCCTGGCCGCTTCGCTGCTGCTTGGAGGGCTGTTGTCGCTTACCGCGTTCACCCCAGCCAGCGCCGCGTCTTCATCTGATGACCTGAAGGGCAAAAACGTGGTGCTGGTGCACGGCGCGTTCGCCGATGGATCGAGCTGGGATAAGGTTATCCCGATTCTTCAGGCAAAAGGCTTGCACGTGGTGGCGGTGCAAAATTCGCTCAGGTCGCTCGATGACGATGCAGCGGCGACGAAGCGGGTGATCGAACAACAGGACGGCCCCGTCATACTGGTCGGCCATTCCTGGGCCGGTTCAGTCATTACGCAAGCCGGCAATGACGACAAGGTGAAAGCGCTGGTGTACGTTGCCGCTTTTGCGCCCGACAAGGACCAGTCGATCAACGACATCTTGAAGGGGAAACCGGCGCCATCGTGGGCGTCCGCACTGCAGAAAGATTCCGCCGGATACCTGACACTTTCTACCGATGCAATCATTCACGACTTCGCCCAGGATTTGCCTGTTGCACAAGCCCGTCTCGTAGCCGCGACTCAAGGTCCCTGGTTCGCGGGCTGCACCGACGATAAGGTGTCGGAGGCTGCGTGGCATAACAAGCCATCGTGGTTCGTATTGACGGAAAAGGACCGCATGATTCCGCCGGCTTTGCAGGCCGCAATGGCGCAGCAGATCGGTGCGACTGTTGTCAAGGTTGATGCGAGCCATGTCGCGATGCTGTCAAAGCCAGCGGAGGTTGCTGCGGCGATTATTGCTGCGGCGCGGGCGGTGCAGTAAGTTGGTGTGGGAGGGTTTTGGGGTAGTGGTCGGGGTCTATGCCGGGTTGGTGCTTTCGGCCGTGGTGGTCTGCGAGAGTCGGATTTTCTCTTTATCACTATTAGCCACTGTGCGTGGCGGCACGTCATTTCTTTGTCCAAAGCGACAAAGAAACGAAGCAAAGAAAACGCTTTCAAAACGCGCTACCCTAAGTGTCCACAGCGTGCAGTTTCTATTCATAGGTGCCCCAAAAGCACGGTGCTCGCCAGAGCCACCGATGTGTGAAACCCTCCTTCTCCGAACACGGATACCCACACGCTTCGCCACCAGTGATTGAACCTGCAGAAGGTTCACCCCGCGCTATCCGCGTAAGACCTCCCTCCAAATATGTATCCATGTCGAACTTCACCGCTCCCCGGAAACAGGAGCGGTGAAGTTCCCTCGATATTTCGTCTTCCAGGAAGTGGATTTTATGCAACCCGCTCCTCCTGATTTTGTTCGCTGATCCGGCGGTCGAGATACTGGATTGGTGAGCTTTAGTCCAAGCGTCAAATGCAGCCGTTTTCGATTATCCCGTAAGAGGACTTCCTTCGGGAGCGTAAAAGACTTCAATATAGTCAAAACTCGCCGCCTTTATTTCGGCATGCGTGACGTAACGCATGCCATCAAATCGCTCGTTTTTGAAACTGTTAAACCAGATTTCAGTAGGGCGTTGACAAATTTATGCAAAAACTGGCAACTGTTTCATGCGAGCTAACGGCAATGCTCATTGCCTCGCCTTTCTCGTCATGATGCAGTACATTTGAAAAACTATTTTTTCTTGAAGGTAGGCCAGCCTGACTGTTTGCGCTTGACTTAACACTCTATGACCAGCGGCACGAGGTAGGTTTTATTTCGCATAACGAATAAATATGTTTCCGTGGAAAAGCGCTGAAATATAAAAATACTTACTTTCCCTGATTGCTTCGTAGTGCCGGAATATTCTGAACAGTGGCCGCTTTGATCTATGAAGGTGTAGTGGTTTTACATGGGGCGGAAATGAAAAAAACGAATTCCTCAAGAAAAATATTAGTTCTTCGGTTACGTTATCCATTGATAAAAGCGGCGATCAAAGCGCTGCTTATCGGAGTTCCGTTTGTATTAAGCTCAACTGCCTCAAGAAGTCTCTACGCCACCACCATCAATAGTTCAACCAATCCTGTTGTCTTACAAACGCTCGACCCCACCACCGCTATCTTCGTTGCACCAGTAACAACCACGGTCACCGTTAGCGGCACCGCTATTTCCGGTGATACTTCGAAAGACTGGCAACTGACCAACAACGGCTCGATTACAGCAAACGGTAATGGCAATACGGCGGGGATTTTGCTCAGCTCGGCTACGGTCAATGCAGCCCTGATAGATAACTTCGGCACCATCAAAGGTGCCGGTCCGAACTCGGCTGGCATCTTTCTGCCGAATGGCGGTACGGTTACCAACCACAACGGAGCGAATATTGGCTCTGCGGGCTTCTATGGCATCTCTTACAGTGGAGGCCCTGCCACTGCATTGATCAACGTGGTAAACGATGGCGCTATTTCTGGCTCTTCAGGTGGGTTGGTACTTGCTGGCGGGTCTGTCACGCAAAGTGCCACCGGGACCATTAGTAGCACCAGCGGCGTTGGTATTTTGAATAACAGCGGGTCAATCACCATTAACAATGCCGGCGCTATCAGCGGCTCTGCCTATGGTGCACTGTTACGCGGTACAGGGGTCGAGACCCTGGTGAACAGCGGCACCATTTCAGGCGGCAGCAGCGGCGTCGCACTGCAAAGCAGCGGAGGAGGAACGCTGACCAATTCCGGAACGATTACCGGTACAGGCGGCACTGCCATCAGTATTAGTGGTAGTAACACCCAGGTTATTTTGCAAACCGGCAGCGTGTTGAACGGCGCGGTTACCAGCACAGGCGCGGGCAACACGCTCGTGTTACAAGGCAATGGTACCGCGAGCAACGCGTTTAGCGGCTTTACCACCGTCTCTGCCCTGAACAGTGGCACCTGGACATTGAGCGGTAACGTGGGAACAACGGCCCCCAGTGCAGCGGCGTTAAACGTGCAAAACGGTACGCTGGTCATTACGGGTCAAGTGACGAATGCCGGGGCAGGAGCCGGGTCGAGCATTTCAAGCGGCGGCACGTTACAGATTGGTAACGGCGGCACCACGGGTGGTGTCAGCGGCAATGTGCTGGTCGATAGCGGCGGTCAATTGCGTTTTAACCGTTCCGATAACCTGACTTATGGCAACGTTATCAGTGGTTCCGGCGGCCTTACCCAAGCCGGATCTGGCACATTGATCCTGACTGGCAACAACACCTATACGGGTGTCACCACATTGAATGGGGCGCTGCAAATCGGCAATGGTGGTACCAGCGGCAGTATTACTGGAGACGTGAGCAATCAAGGTCAAAGCCTGACCTTTAATCGTTCAGACACGCTAGTTTACGGCGGAGCGATCTCCGGGACAGGACGGCTAATACAATCCGGTACCGGCACGCTTATCGTGACTGGCAACAGCGCCTATTCAGGCTCTTTGGCAATAACTTCAGGTACATTGCAAATAGGCAATGGCGGCACCAGCGGTAGCGTCACCCCTTCAGGCGGTGTCGGCAATAGTGGCATTCTGGCCTTTGATCGCTCGGATGCATTGAGCTTTGGTAGCAGCATCAGCGGTACAGGGTCACTGAAGCAAAATGGCAGTGGCACCACAACCCTCACCGGCAACAATACCTACACCGGTGGCACTACGATCAGCGCAGGCGCCTTGCAACTGGGCAATGGTGGCACCGCCGGTTCGATTCTCGGCAATATCACCAACAACGCAGCGTTAGCGTTTAACCGCTCGGATGCGGTGACTTATGCGGGCGTAGTCAGCGGCATCGGTTCGCTCACGCAAGCCGGCACCGGCACCACCACCCTCACGGGCAACAATACCTACACCGGCGGCACCACCGTCAACGCGGGCACGCTCCAACTGACCGGCACCGGCGCTATCGGCAGTGGTGCAGTCAATATCGCCAGTGCCGGCATGCTCGCTTTAACCCCCGTCAGTGGCAACTACGCGTTCAATAACGCGCTTACCGGCACTGGCTTGCTCGCCGTGTCGCTTGGCAGCGCCACCAATACGTTCGACTTCGGCACTGGCGCGGGCAGCACCTTTACCGGCAATGTCACGCTCAATCAAAGCACCTTTAATCTCTCTGCCAATAACACCGCCGCTCTCACGAACGCCACCCTGCAACTGAATACTGGCAACACCACGACAGTGGGCGCGGGCGTGCAAACCATTGGCAACCTGGCGCTTAACGGTAATACGCTCGCCTTCGCAAACCTGCTCTCCGGCACCATCCGCACCGGCGCACTCACTTTAAATAGCGGCACCGTGCGCATCGATCCAGGCAGTGCTGTCGACCCCACCGGGAACCTGCTCACGCAAGACGATGGCGCCAACACGCAACTGATTAGCGCAACCGGCGTCACCGGCAATACTTCTGGGTTCACGCTCACCGATCTGGCGGGCAACCCGCTCGCCACCTCGACCGGGAACATTACCCAAGGCGGCAACACGGTTGCTGTCGGCACTTACAGTTTTACGCTCAGTACCGGCGCCAACACTGGCTTGTATGCGGGTTACGGCCTTAGCCAGCTTGCTTTGCAAGCCGGCCAGACCCTCACGCTCGCAGGCGACACCCCCAACCCCGCCGGGGGCGCCGACATGAAGGCGCAGATCACCGGTAGCGGCAATCTCACAATCGATGCCACAAACAGCATCACTCTGATCAATGCCGCCAATGACTACACCGGCACCACCACTGTTAGCGGCGGCACGCTGGTGCTTGGCAGCGACAACGCACTGGGCAACACATCTTTACTCGCCCTCAATGCGGGCACGACGGCTGATATCAATGGCAAGACGCAGACGATCGGCGCGCTCGGTGGCGCAGGCACGCTTAACATCGATGCCGGTAATCTGACGATTAACAACGGCGGCGTCTTCAGCGGCGCCATCAGCGGCAGCAGTGGCGCATTGAATGCGAACGGTGGCACGCTGATTCTCACCGGTGACAATACTTTTACCGGTGGCACGACGATCAGCGCCGGGACCTTGCAGATTGGCAATGGTGGAACCACGGGCAGCTATGTTGGTGACATCACGGACAACGCAGCACTCACGTTTAACCGCAGTGACGCTACGACCTATGCCGGAGCGGTCAGCGGCACCGGTTCACTGACTCAAGCGGGCAATGGCACGACTATCCTGACCGGCGCCAACACCTACACCGGTGGCACCACTATCAGCGCCGGTACCCTGCAACTGGGCAACGGCGGCACCACCGGCTCAGTCTCGGGCGACATCACCGATAACGCCGCCTTGATCTTCAATCATTCGGATAGCTTAATTTTCGATTCCGTCATCAGCGGCACCGGATCAGTCACCCAGGACGGCACCGGCAAACTGGTCTTCAATGGCATCCAGACTTACAGTGGCAATACCAACGTCAATACTGGCACGCTCGCCATCGGCGACGCTGCGCACACCAACGCCAATTTAGCGGGCAGCGGCCTGGTCACGGTCGGCGCAGCGGGTGCGTTGGGCGGCTATGGCACGGTCACCGGGTCGGTGATTAATGATGGTTTGATTGGCGTAGGCAATGCGCTGCCCGCTTTCGCCAATGGCCCCGATGCGAGCTTTACGGTTGCCGGCAACCTCGACAATCACGGCATCGTGACGATGGCTAATGGCACAGCGGGCGACCGCATGACGGTAGGCGGCACGTATACCTCCAACGGCGGCAAGCTCATGATCGATACTGTGTTGAACGAAGGCGGCGGCGCATCGAACTCCGATTTACTGATTGCTGGCGCCACTGCCGTCGGTGCCAAGGGCGCCACGCAACTCACGGTGAACAATATCGGCGGTGCCGGAGCGGCGGGCGTCGATAACGGCATCATGGTGGTTCAGGTTCAGGATCCCACGCACTCGGCCGCTGGCGCGTTCATGCTGAGTGGACGGGTAGTGGCAGGTCCGTATGAATATCAGCTCTTTCAGGGTGGTGAGCAAAGTGCGGACGGCAACTGGTATCTGCGCTCTGAAGCTCCCACGCCGCCTTCGCCACCAACGCCTCCCACTCCCCCTAGCCCACCGCAACCGCTTTTCCGCCCCGAAGTGGCCGCTTATCTGGCGAACCAGCATGTGGCCGGGGAAATGTTCGTGCATAGTCTGGATGATCGCGCGAGCGGAACCTCGCAAAGCGCAGTGAACGGCGATGGCGCAGGTCGTCCCGGTTCAGTCTGGCTGCACATGGAGGGGCGTAACGAAGGCAGCGATAGCAGTGATGGCACCTTCCACGTAAACACCGATTCGTTCCTGATGCAAGGCGGTGCGGAAGTCGCCCAGAAAAAGCTCACACCCGGCGCTGATCTGCTGCATCTCGGGCTGATGGCAACTTACGAGACCGCCCAAAGCAACGCAGAAGCCGCTGGCAACCCGGCGACTGCGCGCGGCAACGTCGCGGGCTATAGCGTTGGCGCCTATGCGACCTGGTATCAGAACGATGAAAGTCGGCTTGGCGTTTATGCTGATACGTCGTTGCAATACGGCTGGTTTAACAATAGCGTTTCAGGCGAAGACTTGCCCACGGTGAATTACAACGCGCGCGGCTGGGCGATCTCGGGTGAGTTGGGTTATGCGTTTACGCCGCTCAATAACTGGGTGCTCGAACCCCAAGGCCAGTTGATCTACGTCGACTATCAGGAAGACTCACTGACCGAGCCCAATGGCACGCATGTGAATGGCGCCGATTCCAGCGGTGTGATTACCCGGCTTGGACTGCGGCTGCAACGCACCTTCCAGCGCAGCGCCAACAAGAAAATGCAGTTCTACGCCACGGCGAACTGGTGGCACACGAGTACCGATAGCTCGATCTCGTTTAATCAGATACCGGCAGGTAGTCTTTATCCAGAGAATCGCTATGAGGTAAAGCTTGGGCTCAATGGCGATCTTGGCAAGGACTGGAGCGCCTGGAGCAACGTGAGTGGCGCATGGGGCGCGCAGAACTATCACGCGTATGTCGTGCGCGCAGGGGTCAAGTATGCGTGGTGATAAGGGCGGCTTATATAACTCGCAGGCGGCTCTGCCCGAGAGCCTTGTTCCAAACGATCGGTGTGTGTCGTAAGCTGCATGGCGATGTCAATCCAGGGAGACTCAGGTGCGTTTGCGACATATCGAAATCTTCAGTGCGATCATGCTCACCGGCTCGACCAACGGCGCGGCCCAGCTTCTGCACATCTCGCAGCCCGCCGTCAGCAAAATGCTGCAGCACGCCGAGCAGTCCGCCGGTTTCGCGCTGTTCCTGCGCAGCAAAGGCAAACTTGTACCGACCCCCGAGGCGCTGCGGCTGCGCGAAGAACTCGGCCCGTTCGATGAACAACTCAAGCGGATCCGGCGTCTTGTCACGAGCTTGGCGCACGGCGCTGACCGACCGTTGCGGGTAGCCGCTACGCCGGCGCTTGCACACCACGCGTTGCCGCAGGTCATGGCGCGCTGGTGCCGCGCGTTCCCGCAGTCCAAGTGCGAACTGAGCGTCGCGCACACCCGCGAGATCGAACACGCGCTGCTGTTCGACGAGATCGAACTCGGGTTGACCATGCGGCCCGTCTCCCATCCCAACCTGGTTGCCACGCCCGTGTGCGAAAGTACGCTGTGCGCCATTGCACCGGCCGGCTGGTGGGCGGACACCCTGCTCGACCAGCCGCTGACAGCAGACGATCTGGCAGGGCAACCGCTGATCACCATCGATCCAGACGACTACCTTGGGGCGATCCTCTCCGCGTGGCTCGATGAGGCCGCCCAGCCCCCAGTCAGCAATTTGTCGGTGCAGACTTATCCGCTTGCGAAGTCGCTGGTGCAGCAGCGCATCGGCATCGCGATAGTCGATTCGTTCACGGCGAATTATCCCCAGCTTCATCCGGACATCCAGATCCGGCCGCTCGCGATTAACGAAACCCTGCAGGTGTACGCAGTGACCGAACACTCGCGACCGCCGCCGCAATCAGCGGAGCGGCTCATCCAGTTCCTGCGTGACGATGCGCCCGGGTCGTCGACCAGGACATCGGCCAGGACATCGACCGGCGAGTCGTCGCGGAGTTAGATGCCGTTGCGAGCGCTATAACCAGCGGCTATAGCGCGAGCGCTGGTCGATATTGGACGCCGTTTGCGAGCTGCAGAACAATGTCCTCCAGCTCAACCAACCACTGACCTATATCCCATGCATGTGCTCGTACTTGGAGCCGGAGTCACCGGTCTGGCCACGGCCTGGTATCTGCGGGAGGACGGCCACACCGTCACCGTCGTAGAACGCAATGAGGACGTTGCACTCGAATCCAGCTTTGCTAACGGCGGACAGCTTTCGTACAGCTATGTCGCACCGCTCGCCGGTCCGGGGGTACTGTCAAAGCTGCCGTCCTGGCTGTTGCGCCGTGACTCGCCGATCCGCTTTCGACCGCGCCTCGACCCGGACCAGTGGCGTTGGCTTGCGCAGTTTGTCTGTGCTTGCACGCAGCGTAAAAGCGAGTTGTCTACCCGGAGATTGTTGGCGCTCTCGTTCCTGAGCCGTGATTTGATGCGGCAACTGCAGGCTAGCGAGCCAGGCTTGTACTTCAGCCATTCGAATGCCGGCAAGCTGGTGGTGCACCGCAAGCGCGCTTCATTCGACGCCGCGTTGCGTCTGCTCGATTATCAACGCTCGCTCGGCTGCGAACAGCAAGCGCTCGATACCCGTGAGTGTGTGCAGAAAGAACCAGCGCTGGCGCATCTCGCTGGGCAGTTGCAAGGGGGCATCTTCACGCCCAGCGAAGACAGTGGCGACTGCTATCAGTTTTGTGTCGAGATGAGCCGTCTGCTGCGAGCACGCGGCGTGGAATTCCGGCTCGGTACGACGGTCACGGCCTTGCGTCGCGCGAAGGCTCGCGCCCAACGGGTCGAGGCAGTGGCCGACGACAAGACCATCGATGCTGATCAAATCGTGCTGGCAGCCGGCGCCGCCAGTGCCGCGCTGCTCAAGCCGCTAGGTCTGCGGGTTCCGCTTTATCCGTTGAAGGGCTATAGCCTGACCGCCCAGGTCGACCCGCACGGCAACGCGCCGCACATCAGCATCACCGACTTTGAACGCAAGATCGTCTATGCCCGGCTCGGCGACCGGCTGAGGATCGCCGGCATGGCAGACGTCACCGGTCGTCAAGCGGATATCGATCCGTCTCGCGTCGCGACGCTACGCGCTGAATCGGCTGCGGCGTTTCCGAGCGCCGGTAATTTCGATGAAGCCACCGTCTGGTGCGGCCTTCGGCCCGCCACGCCGCACAGCACCCCGATCATCGATTCAACGCAATACGAAAACCTCTGGCTCAACCTCGGACAAGGTGCACTTGGTTTTACACTCGCGCTTGCAAGCGGCCGATCGATTGCAGATCTGATCGCACGGCGCCCTCCGGCAGTGCCGCTCGACGGTTTTACGCTGTAAGCGCTCGCATTGCCACGCTAAAAAATCTTGCCGGGGTTCAGGATGCGTGCGGGGTCCAGTGCTTGTTTGATCGCGCGCATTGACGCTACATCCGCCTCCGAACGCGTCAAGTGCAGGAAGTGTTTCTTCTTGATTCCTATGCCATGCTCCGCGGAAATGGATCCCCGGAAGTCTCTCGTCACGTCGTAGATGACCTGGTCGATTGCATCGTGATCGTGCTTCGGCAGGCGAGGCACGTCCACCACAATATGGATATTCCCATCGCCAAGATGGCCGTAGATCATGATCGTGGCGTCCGGCCATTGGGCGCGCAGTTGCGCCTCGCAGCGTGACGCGGCCTCGCCCACTTGCGCAATGGAAAAGCTCACGTCGTAAGCCGCGTGATTCGGGATGAAGCGCTGATATTCGCCGGGTGCATCGCGGATTGCCCAGAATGCCTGCGCATGCGCCTCGGTCGAAGCCAGCGCGGCGTCGGTCACTACGCCCTCCTCCAGCATTGCGGCCAGGAACTCTTCGAACGCGTCACCGTGCCGGACGGGATCGGTTCCAACACTTTCCAGCAACACATAGAACGGATGCGGCGAGTCAAGCGGGGCACGCAAATTGTCCAGGTTGGCAAGCACGGTATCGTGATAACCCGCCCACATGACCTCGAACGCCGATACACCTGGAGCCAGCCCTGCCTGAGCGCGCCGCAGCAGCGTGGTGACGGCGTCGAAACTGGGCAATCCACACCATGCTGTCGCCGTTGCCGTGGGCTTTGGACGCAGACGCAGCACCGCGCGGGTGATGACCGCGAGCGTGCCTTCGCTGCCGATCAGCAAGTTGCGCAGATCGTAACCGCTGTTGTCCTTGATCATCTTGTTGAGGCCGCCCACGATCGCGCCGCTCGCCAGCACGGCCTCGATGCCCAGCACCTGGTCGCGCATCATGCCGTACTTGATGACCCGATTGCCGCCCGCGTTGGTGGCGAGGTTGCCGCCAATGGAACAACTGCCGCGCGCGCCAAGGTCAAGAGGGAAATAGAAGCCGGCCGCGCTGGCCGCGTCCTGAACCACTTGCAGCGGCGTGCCGGCCTGAACCGTCATGGTGCCCGACACCGCGTCGATCTCCACGATCTGGTTCATGCGATCAAGACTTAGCGCGACCTCGTCGCCGCGTAGATTGGCGCCGCCTACCAATCCTGTCAGTCCGCCTTGCGTGACGACCGGCTGCGAGTAGCGAGTACAAATCTCGAGCGCAGCCACGACCTCGCGGGTGTCGCGCGGCCTGATGAGCGCCAGCGGCACCGCGCTCGGCAGTCCGCTCCAGTCCTCGACACGGCGATCGCCAAACTCACTCGGCAACGCCACAACCTGTGCGCCGAGCGCTTCCCGTAACGCGCTGACTGCTTCGCCTGGTGTTGCGTTTGCTTCCATCTCCTGTCTCCTCGATGCACGGCTTCAATCGCGCCGCCGCACTCTGTATTCTGATCACCCAATCGTATAACCGCCAAGGAACACTACACCGCCGATTTTAGTTTGATGCACAGTTCCGGCCGAGATGAAGTTGATAGGGCGAATTGACTCACGAAACCAAGCCTCAGGCCGCGATGTGTTTCTGCATGAACACACTCAGTGGGTCGTTCGTGTAATCGCCAAACGGTCCCCGGCGCTCATAGCCGGCTGAGGCATAGAGAGCCAGCGCCTCATGTTGGTACGGCCCGGTTTCAAGCTTGAGTAACTTGCAGCCAGAGCCTGTTGCCCCTGACTCGAGCAGAGCCAGGAGGTTTTTGGCGACGCCTTGCCCCCGGCCGCGAGGACTGACATACATGCGTTTGAGTTCGCCAAATTCAGGGCAGAGGACAATCGCCCCACAGCCGATTGCCTGGCCCGTACTATCCCTCGCAACGGCAAACAAGACGTCGGGTTGCTTCAACGATGCCAAGTCCAGGGCATGCCGGCTCTCTGGCGGGTACAGGGTGTCCTGGTAAGCGTCCAGCTCGGCAACGAGGGCGATTACGTCAGGCTGATCGGGTGATTCGAAGGCGATGGCCATGGCTGAAGAAGGGGAAATTTGACGAAAAGGAAGTTAAAGTACGCCACGCTTCGGAAATTTGTTTTAAGTGAGCATACAGGGCATCATCGGCCCATTGCCCCACTTACTCAACTTCCCCGCAGTCCTCGACCAAGCAACAGCCCCGCGTCGCGAAGGCGCAAACGGCTCTCCCAATGAACGCCAGGATATCTACCGCACCGTCTAACCAGCGATACCCTTGCCATCCGACCAGCTCTCAACATACTTGACGAGTTCAGTCATGTCGCGAGCCTTGCCGTCCTGCATTGCCGCGTAATTCCATACCTGACGTGCGGTGTTACCTAACCACATCGGCACGCCAAGCGCCTGGCACTCTTCCACCGCGAGTCCGATGTCCTTGCAGACGCTGCCGATCGGAAAGCCGAAATCGAACGTGCGCGGCAACACCTGCTTCGGAAATTTATCGAGTGTCGCGCCGTTCTTGCCACTGCCCGCGTTGAACACCGACATCATCACGTCCGGGTCGAGTCCGCCCTTCACCCCGGCTACGAACGCTTCAGAGGTAATCGCAAACGCCGTCGACGAAAGCATGTTGTTCAGCAGCTTGAGCAATTGTGCCTGACCTGCCTTTTCTCCTACGATGAACACCTTCCCGAAGATATCGAATAGTTCGCGCACCTGAGCAATCGCTTCCGGCTTGCCCGCGGCCATGACGGCGAGCGTGCCTTTTTGCGCGCCGGCCGCGCCGCCGCTGATGGGGGCATCGACGGTTTCGATGCCTTTTTCAAGCAGTCCCGCCGCCACTTCCTGTTCCGTGCGCGAGCCGACGGTGGACAGGTCGACCAGGATCCTGATCGTCTTGCCATCTACCAAACCGTCTGCACCCAATGCGACTTCCTTGAAGATCGCGGGCGTGGGCAGGCTCGTGAAGACGACGTGCGCGCTATCGGCCACTTCGCGCGCGCTACTTGCCACCTGCGCGCCGATAGCCGATAACTCCGCCAGGGCATGCGCGTCGCGATCGTAGATCACCAGGGAATGACCGTGCTCGATCAAACGACGCGCCATGGGACGCCCCATGACGCCAACACCCACAAAGCCCAACTTCATATGCTCCGACATGATGCTTCCTTGACAGTGATGAATGGTGTACTTGCCATATGCGCGCTTATAGACTTACAAACAGGCGAGCTGCATGGGCAAGGACGCATCAGGCGCGCTTTCCAGCGCCCATAGCGCGTCGATCAATGGGTTCGGCTTGCAACCAGAGCCGCCGTATTCAGCTAGCTCCCTGAGCTTGTTTTCCAGGTCAGTGTCCGCGAGCGGCGCTTGCAGGCTGCCGCGCGCTGCATCGATACGGCGCGACATCGTCTCGCCCGAGCGCAACGTGAGCGTCACCTGCGCAGCTTCGACGGAATATGCGGGGCCATCGACGAAATCCAGACGGCTGGCGAAGGCCCGCAACAGTGGATCAGCCACTGCGGCATCGGTAAATTCAGCGAGACCTGCGCGGCCTCGGGCAAGCGCGACCGCCACGCTGTGTTGCGCGCTGACCTGTGCTTCGCGGCCAAGCGTGATGTTCGGCCGGTCGGTTCGTGCGCGCAGCAGCGGGTGACCTCTCAGCGTTACGCGCTCGACATCGGCGAAAGAGAAGCCCGGTGTCGCCGATAACCCCAGGCACGCCTCAATCACCGGATTAAGCACGACGCCGCACGGGTAAGGCTTGTACGTATTCGATAAGAGCGCCCATTCGCGGCCGATTGTGGCGAATGCTGCGTCCACGCTGGCGTCGGTGGCTTCGCTCAGCACGCGCAGGAAGCCGCGCTCGCCTTCGATGGGCCGCTCGGGTCCGGCCAACCCTTCTTGCGCGAGCAGCGCCGAGAGCAGGCCGTTACGGGCGGCATTGCCCACGCTGATGCTCTTCGACATGCTGCCCAGCGTTTCGACCAGCCCGGACGATTGCGCCGATGCATGGCCAAAGGCCCAGCCGATTTTCGCAGCGTCCAGATTCAGGACTTTCGCAATGGCCGCCGCCGCGCCGAACACACCGCAGGTGGAGGTGATGTGCCAGCCTCGCTGATAATGCCCCGGCGACACCGCATTGCCCAACCGGCACTCGATTTCCACGCCGAGTACGAACGCCAGCAACCATTGCCGGCCGCTCAGCAGTGACTCCTGAGCGAGCGCGAACAACGGCGCGGCCACCGGCGCAGTAGGGTGAATGATGGTGGGCAAGTGGGTATCGTCGAAATCGAAGACGTTCGCGCTCATCGCGTTCAGCGCGGCCGCATTCAGGATGTCGGTCTTCTCCCCGCGTCCGACAAGCCCCGCTTCATGCCCCGAACTGAAACGGCCGTACACGTTCACGGCTTTACTGATGCCCGGGTCCGAGCACCCCGCAAGCGCCACTGCGAAGTAATTCACCAGCGCGCGCTTCGCCTCGTGACGAACCTTCGGCGGAATGTCTTCCCACTGCGTCTGCGCGACGAACGAGGCCAGCGTACGCGTGATGTCTTTCATGAATGTCTCCTCCCTCCGTACCGAGACGGGGCGTTCAGCCGGCGAGCCAGCCGCCTTCCATCGGCATCATGGCCCCTGTTATCTGACTGCCCGCGTCTGAACAAAGGAACACGACCAGTTCTGCTACATGTGACGCGCTGACGAATTCGCCGGTGGGTTGCTTGCCGGCGAGGAACTGCTTCACAGCGTCACTATGGCCAAGACCTTTCTCCTCCATCAACTGCGCAATCCGGCTTTCGATATTCGGCGTTTTCACCGTGCCCGGGCAGATCGCATTGCACGTAATACCCTGATGAACCGTCTCGACTGCAACCGCGCGCGTCAACCCGAGCAGCGCTGTCTTGGTCGTCACGTAGTCGACGCGATTCGGCGTGGCCCGTGACCCATACACCGACGTCATGTTGAAAATTCGACCCCAGCCACGCGCACGCATGCCGGGCAGGACCAGCTGAATAGCTTGAAACGCTGCCGTCAGGTTGACTGCCAGCGCCTGGTTCCATCGGTCCGCAGGAAAATCCTCGATCGACGCAAAGTGCCGGACAACTGCGTTATTGATCAATATATCGATACCGCCCATACGTTCGCACGCCGTGTCCATCAGGGTCGAGACAGCGTGAGGGTTGGTCAGGTCCGCTTGAACATAGGCGGCCTTGACGCCGTAATCCTGCTCGATCCGGGCTATGGAATCACATACGCTCTCCGGCGCTTCAAGTCCATGGAGAACGACATTACAACCCGAACGGGCGAGACCTTCGGCCATCGCAAGTCCAAGCCCATTTGACGACCCGGTGACCAGTGCGGACTTTCCTTTCATAAAAAGTAATCCTAATCAAATGAGAACCTTCCCACCTGAGCTTTGCGACGACAACCCGGGCGCGAACGCCCGGGCAAACGCCTAGACGCTCGCGGTTTCCTCCAGCATCCGCCTGGCCGCCTTCTCTGCATTCGCCACATGCAAGCGCGCGGCGGCCTCGGCCGCCTGCGCATCTCGCGCCTTCAGCGCCTTGAACAGCTTGTCGATTTCCTTGAGACTCGACGGCAGCCGGTCGGGGTGCATCAGCGACGTCGCGCGGAGCAGGTTCACCCGCGAATAAAGACTGGTTAGGATTTCTTTCACCAGAGCGTTGCCGCAATTGTCGAGCAACACGTCATACAGATCCGTCTTCGCTGCCAGCACGCCGGCCTGGTCGCCCGTCATGGCCTTCACCTTCAGCGCCTTCACCGCTTCTCCAAACTGCACGATAGCGGCGTCGCTCGCTATCCGCGCAAACTCACCCGCGGCAAACCCCTCTAGAAGCCCGCGTATGGCATACAACTCCGACGCTTCGCTCTTCGAAATGACCGCGACCATAGGTCCTTTGTGCGGCACGCTGCAGACCAGCTTCTCGGCTTCGAGCCTGCGCAATGCTTCCCGAATCGACGTGCGGCTCACACCAAGCGTCTCGCACAACTCGCGTTCCACCAGGCGCGCGCCCGGTGCAAAACGCCCGGACATGATGGCCTGGCGAAGGACAGTCTCGACCTGATGCCGTAATGTTTCCGGTCGTATCAAATCCATATCGGATGGCATGATTGTATTCCCGTCAGACGATTTACCAGTGAGCCATGATACTCGAAGTCCCAACTGAAACCGCCATTACGCAAGACGTTGCGCGGTCGGACGTTACCTACGCGTTGTTGTGTTCGAACTCATCCAAGGCAGCTTCAAGGATCGGTGCGGCCAGTACGGCGCCGTGTATGCCGATGGTGCTTACAATTTCCAGCACTTCCATGATCTCCTCGGCCGTCGCGCCGTAACGAAGCGCGTTGCGCATGTGAAGTTTCAGGCCCGGCACGTAGAGGTGTGTCGCGGCGGCATCGAATGCGCAGTACATGAACTCCTTGACCTTGGGTTCCAGTACGCCCTCACGCCACGGCACGGAAGAAAATGCCACGTAGGTTTCAAACAGATCAGGATCGAGTTCGAGAAAGCCTTCCCACGATGGATGCCAATACCCGCGATTCTCGATGAAGCTTTCCTTCAGCGCGGCACGGCGGGCATCGAGCGGCGCCGGACCCTGGCGTTTTCCCTCTTCTTCGAGCACTTCGATCAGCACGGGGACGCCCACGTTCGCAGCGTGGATACCCACGGTGCTCGCGAGCTGGATCACTTCGACCAACTCCGCACGCGTTGCACCCGCGCGAAGTGCCGCGCGCACATGCTGCGCCACGCCCGGCGCGTAAAGGTGAGTCGCGGCCGCGCAGGCGGTGATCGCGACAAACGCTTTCACCTTGTCCTCGAGATGATTCTTCTTCGACGGCACCGCCGAGAACGCCACGTAAGCCTCGAAGAAGCTGGCGTCGAGGCGCAACAAACTCTCCCAGCCATCGCTCCATGTGCCGTGCACATGCGTGAAGGCATCCTTCGCTTGCTGCTGCCGCTGTGTCAGGGGAGTAGTCATGACATCAGCCCACCGCGTTCTGGTACACCGCTTCGGCAACCTCTTCTTCCCAGATCGTCTTCCCGAGCGAGGTCGCCGTATGAACCATGTAGCTGTTGCGTCCTGCGCCGTGCCAATGACGCTCATTAGCGGGGATCCACACCACGTCGCCTGTGCGGATCGCCTGCGGCTCGCCGCCATCGACGCACACGAACCCGCTGCCCGATGTCACTTGCAGGATCTGCCCCTGCTCATGCGTGTGCCAGAAGGTACGCGCGCCCGGCGAGAAGAATACGTTCGCGATGGTGACTTTGTCGGTCGTCGGCATGATCGAATCTGCCCACACGACGCCGCTGAACGTAGCCGAGCGTTGCTCCGATACTGCACCGTCAGCCCTGCCGCGAAACACTTTCATTACTGTTCTCCTGTTGAAGAATTTTTGCCATCCTTGAGACGTACGCCGCCCGACACGTCGCCGATCGCATCGACTACGCGGTTGCTGATCACGTCGCCGTAACCCAGCGCGGTGGCCAGCCCGAAACTCGCCAGCGGACCCGACGAATTCAGCGAGGACACGCCCAGCTCGCGCACGCGGTCGATATAAAGCACGACGTCCTTCGTCATCAGCCTGCTGGTCAAACCGCCCTCCAGGTAGTCACCATCGACAATCTTCGGAAAGCGGTTCTGCGTGGCGAAGTTCACGCCGCTGCTGCTGTTGAGGACGTCGAGCAAACGATGGAGATCGAGCCCCGCCTTCTTGCCCGCGACCATCACCTCGGCGGTCGCCGACAAACTCACCGCGTTCAGGAAGTTGTTGAGCAGCTTGGTCGTATGGCCCGCGCCGCTCTCGCCCATGGTGATTGTCTTGGTGGCGATCGGCTTGAAGACCCACTGGATTGCTTCGATCGCGGCGGCGTCGCCGCCAACCATCAGCGTGAGCGTGCCCTTCTCCGCTGCAGCGGCGCCACCGGAAATACCGGCATCGATGTACTGCACGCCACGCTGCTTGAACAGCGCGTTAAGTCGAATAGTAGAGCTTGCAGCGGCCGTGCTCAGGTCGACCACGGTCTGTCCTTCGCGGCACGAGGCGAGAATGCCGTCCGGTCCCTCCACCACCGCTTCAACCACTTTGCTATCCGGCAGCGACAGCAGCACGACGTCGGCGAACCGGGTCACTTCAGCGATCGACGTCGCCGCCCGCGCGCCAACTGCCGGCGCGCGTTCGGGGGCGGTATCGAAGCCCAGCACTTCAATGCCCGCCCCGACCAGACGGCGAGTCATGCGGCCGCCCATGTTGCCCAAACCGATGAAGCCAATGCGTTGTGTATTCATGAGTCTCTACCGTAAGTTCAAAAGTCGACGTGCTTCGTTTCCGGTCCCATCAGCGCGCCGACCGTACCAATCACGCCACCGATGCACAGCAGGACCACCGGCGTGAGCCGCAACGGCATGAACGCACCCAGCCAGTTCATATAAAACGCATAAAACGACGGGATGATCACCGAGAGGCTGAAGCCCACGCCAAAACCAGTGGCGCGGACATCTGTCACGAACCGCTCGTTGATGTAAGTCACGATCACGCCCCATGGCGAAGTGACCAGCACCGAGAGCAGCATGACCAGCAGCATGATGACCGGCAAAGACAGGCCGTCCACGTTGGAAAGCACATAGAGAATGACGGCGCCCACAGTCGCGATCAGCGGACCCACCACCACGAAAAACGTGCGCCGCCCGATTTTCTGACCGAGCATGCCCGAGCCGATATAGCTAAAAAACAGCACGAAATACGACAGCAGCAACGTAAGCGACATCTGGAAACCGGACAGGTGCAGCGTGTGCACAAGCAGGCCAGTCGGCATGAAGATCGTGATGATGTTCTGCGTGAGCCAGAAGCCCGACATCATCAGCAGGACCTGCAGCAGGTTGCGTCCGCTCTTGCCGCGAAGCAGATCGGAGAGCGGCAGTTTCTCCGGCTTCTTTTCGCCGGTCTCGCTCTCCCAGATCTCCGACTCCGAGACTTTATGAACGTAGTACAGCGCGAGAACGCCCGCCAAGACCGAGCCAATGACGAACGGAATGCGCCAGCCCCACTGCACATACGGCGAATGCAGGCCGTTGAGTGGAAACACGGCGAACATCACCATGGCAACCAGGTTGATCGTCACGTAGGCCGCGGGGAAACCGGCAATGATCAGTCCCCCGACGAAGCCGCGCTGCTCCTTCTTCGAGTATTCGATGGCAAGCGGCATCGCACCCGTGTAGCCACCGCCGAGGAAAATGCCGTCGATAAACCGCAGGATCACGAGCAGCCAGTAGGAGCCGATACCCAGCGTTTCATAGCCCGGCAGCAGGGCGATCAGCAATGTGACGACGCCAAATCCGGAGACCGAGAGAATCGACGCCCGGCGACGCCCTACCCGGTCCGCGACCATGCCGAACAGCAGCGCGCCAATCGGGCGGCCCAACAAGGTGGTGATGAAAACGAGGGAAGCGAGGATTGCCTCCATGCCGGGCGCGAGATGCGGCGGCTGGAAGAAGAACAGCACCGGGGCGAGCACGACGACCGGCAGGTAAATGTCGAACATGTCGATGAATTCGGAGAAGAACGCGCCCTTGATCGCGTTCCTGCGTTTCTCATCGACGGACTGCCCGGTAGCCGCCCTTGCTGCGCCGTGTGTCGTGACTGCTTCCATGCTCGTCTCCATTGATGTCGTGTTGCATCGCTCGCGGATGCTTATTGAACGTCGAACCCCGGGAACGTTGAACCTCAGCCCTTGGCGGCGTCGGCTTCGTAGGCCTTGATCGCATCGGTCGCGACCCGGAAGGCCGCGAGCGCGAGGGGGGCGCCGCAGTACACGGCGGCCTGCATCAGCACCGCGCGAATCTCCTCCTTCGTGACGCCGTTCTTGAGCGCGCCTTTCACGTGCACGGACAACTCGTGATGCTGGCTCATGGCGGTCAGCATGCCGATGTTGAGCATGCTCCGGGTCTTGAACGTCAAGGTGGGATCGCCCCAGATCTCGCCCCATGCGTATTCAGTGACGAGCTTCTGCATCGGCCGGTTGAAGTCGTCCGCGTTCGCCCAGGACTTCTCGACATGCGGTGCGCCGAGCACTTCCTTGCGGTTCTCGAAACCCTTGTCAAACAGTGCGTTATTTTCCATAGCTTGTCATCCTCTGGTGTTACGTCATTTCCGGGTGCGTCAGGCGTGACCGTAGCCGACCATCGCCTTGATCTCAAGGTATTCGCGCAGGCCCGCTTCGCCCCATTCGCGGCCATTTCCCGAGCGCTTGTAGCCACCGAAGGGCGCGTTAAAGTCGGCTGCGGGATAGTTCAGGTGAACGCCGCCCGCGCGGAGCTGGCGGCCGATTTTCCGGGCGCGCTCAATATCGCCGGACTGGACATACGCCGCCAAACCGTACTCCGTTCCATTAGCAATCCTGACCGCTTCGTCCTCGGTGTCATAACCCATGATGGACAACACCGGTCCGAAGATCTCCTCGCGCGCAATGGTCATGTCGGGCGTGACATCCGCGAAGATTGTCGGTTTGACGTAGTACCCCTTCGATAACCCGTCCGGCCGCCCCGTTCCTCCGGTAACGAGCCGCGCGCCTTCGTCAATACCCTTCTGGATCAGCACCTGCACGCGCTCGAACTGGTTGCGGTTGACAAGCGGTCCGAGCTGCGTGGTCTCGCTGTCCGTTGCACCCACGCTATAGCCCGATGCCGCGGCTTTCGCGATCTGTGCCGCGTCGTTCATCATGTGACGCGGCACGAGCATGCGGGTGGGAATCGAACAGGATTGTCCGGAATTGGTGAAGCACGCGGCCACGCCGCGCGTGACGGCATCGTCCAGGTTCACGTCATCGAGCAGGATGTTCGCGGACTTGCCACCGAGTTCCTGCGCCACGCGCTTGACCGTCTCCGCCGCCATCTTTGCGACCAGAATGCCGGCGCGCGTCGAGCCGGTGAACGAGACCATGTCGATATCCGGATGCGACGCGATCGCCGCGCCCACGCCCGGTCCATCGCCATTCACCACGTTCAGCACGCCCGGAGGAACCCCGGCTTCATGCGCGACTTCGGCGAACAACAGCGCGCTCAGCGGCGAGTATTCGCTCGGCTTGAGCACCATCGTGCAACCCGCGGCCAGTGCAGGCGCGATCTTCACCACGATCTGGTTGATCGGCCAGTTCCAGGGCGTGATGAGTCCGCAAACACCTATGGGTTCGAGACGCACGCGCGTGGTCCCGCGCTGTTCCTCGAACTCAAAATTCTCCAGCACGCCGATCAATGCATTCAGATGCGCGGGACCGCGCGCTGCCTGACCTTTGCGCGCAAACGCGATCGGTGAGCCCATCTCGATGCGCATTGCTTCGGCGAATTCATCGTATCGCCGCTCATAGACCTGAACGATCCGCCGCAGCAAGTCGATGCGCTCTTGCACCGACGTTGCCGAGTAAGCGGCAAATGCTTTACGAGCCGCAGCGACCGCACGATCAACATCGACCGCATTGCCCAACGCCAGCCGATCGATCCTGCTTTCAGTTGCCGGATCGATCAGGTCGAACCAGGCCGGCGAGACCGGATCGGTCCATTGTCCATCGATATAAAACTGAGCCGCACGAGACATGTTCGTCCTCTCCGTTTGCGGGTTCATTCGTCGTTCACCAGCAGCCGATACATCTCGGTGTGGTCCGTAGCGGGCGTCGAACGTTGCGACACCTCGTCCCAAACCGACGTGCATGTCATGCCGAGCTTCATCGGATAGCCCACTGCTTCGGACAATGCGCGTGCGATTTTCAGGTCCTTGTTCATCAACTGCAACGCAAAACCGGATGCATAGGAGCCCGACAACATGAACTGCTTGACCTTGTTTTCCGAGGTATTGCTGCGTCCCGTCGATGCATTCAGGACGTCCGTCATGGAAGCCGGGTCAATCCCGAAACGCTCCGCAATATGCAGCGCCTCCACCGTCGCCATCAATCCGGCCGCCGAGACGTAATTGTTCAGCGCCTTAGCTGCGTGTCCCGAGCCTGCCGTGCCGATATGCAGCACGCTCTTGCCCATGGCCTCGAGCACCGGCCGGCAAGTGTCCAGCACGGCTGCGTCGCCACCGGCGAGGATCGCGAGCGTGCCCTCCTTCGCCTTCTTCACACCGCCGGAAACGGGCGCATCGAGATAGTCGAGTCCCATCTTCTCCAGCGTCGCGCCCAGCTTGCGCGAGCGCTCCGGCTCCGATGAACTCATGTCGATTACAACCGCGCCTTTGGGCAGGAGACGCGCCCACGCCTTCGCGTCGCCATCGAGCAGCACGCTCTCCACGATCGCCGAATTCGGCAGCATGGTGATCAGTGCATCGAGCGATGCGGCGTTGTCAGCATCCAGCCGCGCCGCGCCAACTTCCTTCGCCAGCGCATCGGCACGGGACACGTCGGCATCGGCGAGAAAAAGTTCAAAGCCGGCCTTCGCCAGACACTGCACCATGGGCGTGCCCATCATTCCCAGTCCGATAAAACCAATTCGTTGCGGTCGCATCATCTGTCCTGCCTTCGTGACTAAAGCTCAAATCCGACGAGCGGCAATACCCGCCGCATCCATGAAATAAGTCTATACGATTGTATGACAATCAGTCGATAGACAATTCATCCGGGTTTTCCCTGCCTCACTTCAATGCCGAGAAAGCCGTGGGCGTGAGAAACACGTTCTCGATTCGCTCGACGATCATCTTCTCCGCCTCGCTCGCCGCGCGCTTGGCGATCCAGTCCGCGTCGGCCTGGAATGCGTTCCACTTGGTCTCACGTTCGGCGAGGCTTTGCCACTTCAGCAGGTAGGTAAGCGCATGATTGCTGGGCCCGATCAGCGTGGTCCAGAAACCGATCTGTTCGATGCCATATTTTTCGAAAAAGCCCAGCGTCGTGGTGCTGAACCGTTCCTGAAGCGCCGGCAGACGGCCCGGCAGGCAGTGATAAACGCGCATCTCTACAATCATGGTCTTGCTCTCCGTCAGGTAAGAATCAGAGTGAGGGCTATTCAACGCGGCGCCACATCCAGGCGTGCGATCCAGCCTTCGGTTTCGCGGTCATGCGGTGCATAGACCTTGAGTACTTCGGGATCGTGACCCGGCACGACATGATCGGGCGAGTCCGCCAGGTGCATGACGGTCTTGAAACCCTCCAGCATGTCGCCAACGTTATAGACGATCGGGTACGGCCGGTTCTCGCGTATGTTTGCGTAGAAATGAGAGGCGTCGGAGGCGAGCACGACCCAGCCGCGCTCCGTGTGAACGCGTACCACCTGCAGGCCATTTGAATGACCGCCGACCCAGTGCACGCTCAAGCCGGGCGTGAGTTGCGAATCGCCGTCGTGAAACTCCACGCGGCCATCGAACACCCGGCCGACCATCGCCTTGACGTCTTCCGGTTCGAATGGATGACTCAGTGCGTGATGACACATGCAGCGACCCGTGCAATAAGCCATCTCCTTGTCCTGCACGTGATAACGCGCCTTCGGAAAGAGCGCACGGTTGCCCGCGTGGTCGTAGTGCATGTGCGTGAGGATGACGTCGTCCACCGATTCCGGCCTGATGCCGATCCGTTTCAGACCGGCTTCAACCGGGTTGGTGATGGTGCGTCCGCGCTGTTGCGCCATGCTGGTGTCGAACCCCGTATCCACGATAAATGCGCGGGACTCGCCAACGACCGCCCATACGAAATAATCGAGTGGCATGGGGACATCGTGCGGATCGCCGCCAATGAAGTTCTCGGTGGAACGGCGCGCGTGGTGCGCGTACTTCACGGCGAAGATGCGATAGTTTTCAGGCGTTGGCATGAGCTGGGATTCCTTTCTTTGCGGATGGCTTTCGAGCGGAGGCTATTTGAGCGCGCTGGCCGGGCTCGCGTCCGCTTCGGGCGGGGTTTCGACTGTCGCTGCCCCCGCAATCTCTTCGAGCGAACGATTCTTGGTTTCCGGGCCAATGGCCGCCACGATCACCGCTTGCAGCAGCAAGGTGCCGGCAATCATGGACACCACGCCGGCTATGCCGAACGATGCAAACGCCATGGCGACGAGATACGGAACCAGGATGTTGAAGCCGCGGCCGATCGTGTTGCACAGCCCCGAGCCGCGTAAGCGGACTTCCGTGGGAAAGAGTTCGGGCACATAGCTCGCCACGCTGAATGACGACAGCACGTAGATGCACGCGGTTATTGCAAAGCCGCAGGCCGTGATCATGGTCTGCGTTTGCGCGAACGGATACGCAACGGCGAATGCGATTCCGATCAGGGAGAACGCGACAATGCCCCACTTCCTGCCCAGACGTTCTGCGAGTCCGAAGGCGATCAGCGAGCCCAACGGGCCGCCCGCGAACATCAATGTGGTCAGGCCCAGCGAGTTGGAGACGCTATGTCCCTGTTTCACCAGGAAGGTCGGAATCCAGCTGACGAATGCGTAATTGACCGTGAACAGTCCGATCAGCACGGTGATGCCGGTGATTGTGCGTTTGATCAGCCGGCGTGAAAAGAGATCGGCCAGGCGCGCCGGCGTCTCGGGTGCGGTGTCACGCGAAAGAAGGTCCACGGACACGTGCGGATAGTCCGGTGAGCCCGCGCTCACCCCGCAAGCGGTCTCGATCCGTGTCACGATCTCCTCGGCTTCCGTGGTCCGTCCACGCGATGCCAGCCAGCGCGGCGACTCCATCATCGACTTGCGCAGGAACCAGACGATCAGTGCGCCGACGCCTGCAATGGCGAACATCCACCGCCAGCCGTAATGGGGAATGATCAGCCAGCCGATGAACGTGGAGAAGAACAGCGACGTATTGATGATCAGGTTCAGAATAGTGCCGAAGCGTCCACGCCATGTCGCTGGGATGAATTCGCTGAGCGTGCCGTAGCCCACCACGATCTCCGCGCCCATGCCAAGGCCCATTACCAGTCTGAAGAAGATAAGCCAGTAGATATTCGGCGACAAAGCTGCGGCGATCGATGCAAAGCCGTACACGCCGAGGTTGAACTGGTAGGAGAAGCGCCGTCCGAAACGGTCGCCGAGCAGGCCCGACAGCCAGGCGCCTGCCATCATGCCGATGAAGGTTGCGGAGACAAAACCCGCGTTGAGCTGCAGTGTTGATTCGCCGCTGTGGATCATCGCGGCGAGCACCGAGCCGGCAATGTAGATGTCGAACGAATCGAAGAACATGCCTGCGGCGACGAGGCCGAGCAGCCGCCAGTGAAAGCGCGAGAGCGGCAATCGGTCGAGACGATATCCAATACTGGCTTCGGCTAGCATCAACGTTTGTCTCCTGGGGTTTGCTGCGGTGCAGCCTACTTTTTTGGATTCGGGTTTTTAACTTATTATATGTCTATCATACAATCCGTCAAGAATATGATCAGGGGTGGGGGCTGCGCTTGGTCGGGGGTGGGTTGCAGGGGTGGTGGTCGGAGTCTATGCCGGGTTGCTAGGTTCTGGGGTTAGCGATTCTGGGTCTATGCCGGGTTGCTGCTTTCAGCGTTAGTGGTCTGCGAGAGTTGGATTTTCTCTTTATCACTATTAGCCACTGTGCGTGGCGGCACGTCATTTCTTTGTCCAAAGCGACAAAGAAACGAAGCAAAGAAAGCGCTTTTAAACCACGCTACCCTAAGTGTCCACAGCGTGCAGTTTTGATTCATAGGTGCCCCAAAAGCACGGTGCTCGCCAGAGCGAAAGATGTTTGAACCCCTCCTTCTCGCGAATCCTGACACGAACACGCTTCGCCCCGTACGCTCTCGGGCAAGCACGAATTGCCGAGGAACCCGCACGGCCTCACGCGTATTCGCTGCCGCGTTTCTTGGAGCGTTGGCCAAGCGTGCACTGTTTTTTTTGGTGGGCTATACGGCCGAACGCATACTTACGGCTTCATGTTTGGTGGGCTATTGCGCAGCATGCACAATTCTTTTCGCCGGCTAAGACCTCATACATCCGCGCGGCCCCGTTTCTTGGTGGGTTACCGACATGGTTCGTCATGCGTACAAATTGGTGGGTGGTCGTCCGCGGATAGCGCGGGGTGCCCCTTGGACAGGTTCAATCACTGGTGGCGAAGCTTGTGGGTATCCGTGTTCGGAGAAAGAGGGGTTCACACATCCTCCGCTCTAGCGAGCACCGTGCTTTTGGGGCACCCATGAATGAAAACTGCACGCTGTGGACACTTAGGGTAGCGTGTTTAAAAGCGTTTTCTTTGCTTCGTCTCTTTGTCGCTTTGGACAAAGAAATGACGTGCCGCCACGCACAGTGGCTAATAGTGATAAAGAGAAAATCCGACTCTCGCAGACCACTAACGCCGAAAGCAGCAACCCGATATTGACTCAGACCGCTAACCCCGGAACCAGGCACCCCAGCATAGACCCCGGACCACTACCACCGCCCCACCATCAACCCCGCCCCCAAGCGCGCGCACCCCCTCCCTTTCATGTCAAATCCTTCAACACCGAAGCCCGCGCCCGCGACTCTATCATCTGCGTAGGCACCATATAATTCGGATGATCGCATCCAATCCGCAACGCGGCTCCGTCCCGCAACTGCGCCTTCATCGCGGGCGTGAATTCAAACCGTACAAAATGCACCGCCGAGGTCTTCTCTTCATTCTCGCGTTCCAGGTCCTCATCAGCAATTGCATACACCGGCGGTTCACCCACAACCTGAATAAACACATGGTCCTCAATGCCAATCAACCGCGCCAACGCCGCATGCCGCTCGATTTCGTTCGCATATTCAATCTGCATCGTCGCTTTCAGATTGCTGCCGTCCGGCACAAGCGGCAGATAGGCATCCAGTTCAGCCTGAATACCCTCCTCTTCGAAGATCTTTTCAATGTGAAGCATTTCCTGGATCTGATAGCGGATCGTCAACTCATCTTCGAACAGGAACGTGACATGATTGCCTAGCGGCACAGTGCGCTCTTTCTTATGCTCAATCACCTGATTGCGCATCGTAATGCGCGACTTCGAATAGTTCTCGAGCGACAACAGCGAATGGCGAGTGATGCTCATCGGATGTCCTTGCAGTGCGAAATATCAGAGACCATAGGCCTTGCGCAACAGCGTCAGCGGATGCGCAAGCTCCGCCTTCGGCAAGCCGTTTTCATCGAGCCCCTGTTCGATATGATGGCCGGCCAGCGCACAATCCGACGAAATGTAGTCGGGCTGCGACTGCGCCATCGCCTTGAATACCGGCGTGCCAATCTGCATCGCCGTGCGATGAAACTCCTTTTTCACGCCGAACGTGCCGGCATGCCCGGAACAGCGCTCAACTACGTTCACCTGCGTATCCGGCACCAGCCCCAAGGTTTCTGCCGTCTTGCGGCCAATATTCTGCACCCGCGCATGGCACGGCACGTGATACGACACCCGGCCCAACCCGGTCTTGAAGTCAGTCTTCAGGAGTCCATCCCGATGACGCGACACAAAGTATTCGAACGGGTCCCAAAAGGCTGCGCTGACGGCGCGCACATCGGCATCGTCAGGAAACATCAGCGGCAGTTCGTGCTTATACATCAGCACGCAGCTCGGAATCGCGCCGATGATCGCATAACCCTCGCGCGCATATTTCGCGAGCACCGGCAGGTTCTTTTCTTTCTTGTCAGCGACGCCCTGCAGGTTGCCCTGCTCCAGCAGCGGCATGCCGCAACACGCTTCACTGGCAACGAGTTCGTAAGGCACTTCATTGTGAGCGAGCACGGCAAGCAGATCGTGACCGATGCCCGGTTCGTTGAAATTCACATAACACGTGGCGTAAATCGCGACCTTACCGGGCGTACGCTCTCCAGTGACCGCCTGTGACTGTGACACCTTCGATTTTTTCGCTGCACTGCGGAATTTACGCGCCGCAAAATCAGGCAACCATGCGTCCTTGTCTACGCCAAGCGCCTTTTCCATCAGGCCGCGCGCTGCGGCAGTGTGATTGACCGCATTCACCGTCTGCGTAATGACAGGAATGCCCGCGAAATGACCTAGCGCATCGGTATTCGACAGAAACTTGTCGCGTAGCTTCACGTCACCGCGTTTGTAGTCGACCGCTTTGGCGCGCAGCATCAAATGCGGAAAATCGACATTCCACGGATGCGGAGGCACGTAGGGACACTTCGTCATATAGCACAGGTCGCACAGGTAACACTGGTCGACCACCTTGCCGAATTCGTGTTTGTCGACTTCGTGTGCTTCGCCTGTATCGGTTGCATCAACCAGGTCGAATAGCGTGGGAAACGCACCGCACAACGACACACAACGCCGGCACCCCGCACAGATATCGAAGACGCGCGCCAGTTCCTGATCGAGCGCGTCCTGGTCGTAGAACCCGTCCGAGAGCCAGTCGAGCGGATGCCGCGTGGGCGCTTCGAGACTGCCTTCTTTATGGGGCATGACATCATGCTCCTGTTGTGATTTTCTACTTTTGTGCATTGACGCCGGACAGGTGCCGCGAGGTGCCGCGGGGATGCAGACCCGCGGCGCCATGCCCTACGCATCGCGCAGGCGCGAGCGGCAACCTGCGAAACGACATCGCATGCTTGGCCACACCCGCGAGCGCGATAGGTACCAGGAACGCCGGCGCTGCCGCCAGCGCGCCTCTCGTCAGTCGACTAGCGCATCGAGCGCTTTGGTATAACGATTTGCGTGGCTACGCTCCGCCTTGGCCAGCGTTTCGAACCAGTTGGCGATTTCATCGAAACCTTCTTCGCGCGCCGTCTTCGCCATGCCCGGATACATATCGGTGTATTCGTGCGTTTCGCCGGCAACCGCCGCTTGCAGGTTCAGACGCGACGAACCGAACGGCAAGCCGGTGGCAGGATCTCCCACCGCCTCCAGATATTCGAGGTGGCCGTGCGCATGACCCGTTTCACCTTCCGCTGTCGAGCGGAATAGCGCTGCCACATCGTTCTGACCCTCGACATCCGCCTTGCCCGCGAAATATAGATAACGACGATTCGCCTGAGATTCGCCGGCGAACGCCGCCTTCAGATTTTCTTCAGTCTTCGAACCCTTCAGTTGCGACATCTGAGCCTCCTTGCAAGCCTGTATTGGGGATGCGCGGTTGTAATATAGGTCGTCTCTATGACTCGCCATGCAGTCGCGCGAAGCTGCACGGTCCCATTTAAATCTAGCAGGTGAATCGGGGCTCCCGATTGGAGTTTTCAATCTCGCCGATAGCGGTTTGCCACTCGTTAGCCGTCCGTTTGCAACCCGGGAGCCGTCATTCCATGGCTGGTTTGACAATGCTTTCCAATTGATAGATTTCCAGCTTTCTATACAACGTGCTGCGGGAAACGCCGAGCGAACGGGCAGCCTGGGCGAGATTGCCATGAGCGCCATGCACTGCACGAGCAATGGCTGCGCGCTCTGTTTCTTCCAGACTGGTTGACTGAAGCGGCACCGGTTCCTCCGTGCCGACAGTCACCGTTTCGGCAAGCAGTTCCGCAGGCAATTCGTCGAGCCCTACCTCCTCTTCGCGTGACGTCAACAGTAAGTTTTCAATGATGTTTCGCATCTCCCTGACGTTGCCCGGCCAGGAATAAGCGCGCAGCACGGCCATGACTTCGGGGTTCAGCCGCCGTAACGGAACCGCGTGGCGGAGCGCCAGTCGGCGGTTGAAATGTTCGACCAGGAGATCAATGTCGATATCCCGCTCGCGCAGCGGCGGGATTCGTATGCGGGTGACGCTGATGCGGTAGTAGAGGTCACCGCGGAATCGGCCGGATTTTACTTCGTCATGCAGATTACGATTGGTCATCGCCAACAGACGCACATCGACACGCCGTGGCTGCGTGTCTCCTAATCGATAGACAACGCCCTCCTCAAGCGCGCGCAACAAGATGGGTTGCAGTTCGAGCGGCAACTCGCCGATTTCATCGAGACACAGTGTGCCGCCGTGGGCCAGTTCGAACCGGCCGGGTCGCCCCTCTGCAGTCGCTCCCGTAAATGCGCCATGCACGTGGCCAAATAACTCGCTGCCAATCAGCTCCTTCGACGCCGCCCCGCAGTTGTACGCGACGAAAGATCCGCCACCACCTTCCTCTCCGTGGATTGCGCGCGCGAACAGTTCCTTGCCGACTCCGGTCTCGCCCTCGATCAACACCGGTACGCGTCTGCGGGCAAGCTGGCGGCCTCGATTGACGGCGGCGAGCATGACAGCGCTCTGCCCGAGTATCTGGGCGAAACAATTGCGTTGCGGGTCCGCCTCGCTTCCGGCCTCACTACCCGTCTCACCGCCAGCCGTTGCGCTTCCTGGCACGTTGATGCGCTCGGCTGTCCGCTTGCCGGGGGAGCGCGACCGGATCGCGGGAACAACGAGCATTGCGCCGATCGTGCTGCCTTCAACGACAACCGGGTTGAACCATTCGGCACGCAAGCCTTGCGGCAGGTGCCGGGCCCAGTCTGCCACCGCGGAACTTTCGTCCATGCCGGGGAACCGCTCTCCTATGCCGACGGGAAGCGGCACGCGGCCGGTAGTGTGTACGAGCCGGCCGCGCCGGTCGATGGCAATCATCCCCGCTGCGTCGGACGATGAGAGCCGTTGCAGGCAAAAGGCCAATAAGCGCATATGCTGACGGGCGGACTGCTCGGCCAGCACCATTTCAATCTGCCGCGCCGCCGTAATCGCCAATGTCAGGTTATTGATCTGATAAGTCGAAGGCGGACCGGAAATATCGAGTACACCTATGATCGCACCGGTTCCGGGTTCGCAAATCGGCGCCGCCGCGCAACTCCAGGACTTGATCCCTTCGCAGAAGTGTTCCGAACCATGAATATAGGTTGGCTCACCGGTAGCGAGCGCGGTGCCGATGCCGTTGGTGCCCGCCATCGCTTCACGCCAGTCGCCGCCGGTCGTCAAGTGAATCTTCTCCCCGGCCGTCAATGTGCGCAGGTCACCTGCCGCCTTGAGAATTACACCGTCCTGGTTGGTCAGAAGCAGTATGGAGTGTGAATCCGCGAACAGATCCCCGGTCGCGGCGAAAAGGCGATCGGCGGCCGCCAGCAACTCCCGATGACGCCAACGCAAAGCGTCGACAGCGTCGCCGTGTACCGCGAACGGCGCGAGGCTCGCAGAAGGATTAACGCCGGACGCGAGACTACGTTGCCAGGATGCAATAAGAGCCGAGGGAACCGCTACTGATGACTCGCCCGCCAGAAAACGCTCCCATGCGCGCATGGTGTCGCGGTCAGAGTGGAGGACGTCGGCGCGCTGCGCCTGAGCCATCAGTCCATGCATCACAGACTGATCGCCAGGACTCGATGCATTCTCAATTTGGTGTCTCGCCACAAGTCTCCTCCGATGCGATTGGTCAACGCGAAACCCTTCTACGGCAGGCTTCGTCGCGACTCGCTTTTCTGGCATTGCGGCTGGCGCTTCTCGCTATTCAATTCTGTAAGCTGGCAGCAACACCACGGACTAGTATATGCCTAGCTTTTGATCAGGTCCGCTCGGGAAAACACGGCCCGGCCAACATGACCAACTATTCTTTTGCAAGACGCATAGCAGGCACAGACCGAGACCTTGCAGCGCTATTCTTGGCGGAAATGACTCAACGGTCATCGACGTAATAGCCCGCTATTACAAAGCGTGCTCAGTCCCGCCACGCGCTCACATAAAGCGGACTTGATGCGTTGTAAGCTAGTCCAAGCCGGAAACCGGGCCAACCAGCAATGCACGTTTGCCAAGTTCTTTAAAGTTAATTTCGCCATCTGATTCGGATTCCGAATTATTTTACATTCTGTACCCGGTATCCGCATGGCAACCGGGTACACCACGATTATTTCCGGCCGAACAATTCAGCGCCACCGCCAAGCGCAGGGCCAGCCGTGGGATCGATCGTCTCCGGCTTCTTGGCAATCAAGGTCTGGGTGGTCAGGATCAATCCTGCAACCGACGCGGCATTGCGCACCGCGCTATAGCTGACCTTCACCGGATCGATAATGCCCGCCTCTATCAGGTTCACGAAGGCGCCCGTGCGTGCGTCGAGTCCCATGCCCAGTCTTGATCGCACGGCCTCAGCCACGATCGCCTCGCCGTTCAGGCCGCAGTTCGTCGCGATGTGAAACAGCGGTTTCGTCAGGGCCCGCTGCAGCAGTCTCGCGCCCTGCTGGACACTTCCCTGGGTTCGTGAAACGATCCCTTCAAGTTCGGACGACACCCGCAGCAACGCCATTCCTCCTCCGGGTACGACTCCCTCGGCAATAGCCGCGCGCGCCGCGTTGATCGCATCCTCGATCAAATGAAGCCGGCGCTTCTGTTCAACCGGTGTGGCCCCGCCGGCGAGGATCATTGCGGTACCCCCGGATAGCTTGGCGAGGCGCACCTGGAACTTGTCCCGTTCAACATTTTCCGGCGCCATCTCGTACTGGCGTGCCACCTGCTGGCGACGCGCAACGACGCCGACCGGATCGCCGCCACCGGCCGTAATGATGGTCTGGTTTGCGGAAATGCGTACTTGCCGGGCGCTGCCGAGATCCCGCAGTTCCGCGGTCTCGAGTTTTCCGCCGAGGTCGCGGGCGATCACCCGGCCTCCCGTAACGATGGCGATATCCTCCAGCATCGCCTTGCGCCAATGCCCGTATTCAGGCGGATGGATAGCCGCCACGGGGACCCCGCCGTTGTCTCGCCAGGCGAGCAGGCTCACCACACAGGCGGGCGCAACCTCTTCGGCAATGATCAACAGCGGGCGCTTGCTGTCGGCTATGAGCGCCTGGATGGCCGCCACCTCTTCTACCGACTGCAGCCGCTGATCGGTCATCAGAATGAGCGGGTTATCGAGCACCACCTGCATTCTTTCGAGGTCCGTGACCATGTGATGAGACAGGTAGCCACGATCGAAGGCCATGCCATCGACCACTTCCAGGCGCGTTTCGACCGTCGTTCCATATTCGACGTCGACGATGCCATCAGGACCGACCCGCTCCAGCGCTTCGGCCACCATTGCGCCCGTGACCTCGTCGTTGGCGGCCACGATGGCAACGGCACGCACCTCCTCGCTTCCGCGCAGCGGAGTCGCTGTGCGTTTGAGCGCCGCGATTACTTCTGTCACAGCGGCCTCCAGGCCCTGGACCAGCTCGACCGGGTTGGCCCCTTCCGCGAGACAGGCAAGGCCGTCCTGCACCAGTGCATCGGCCAGGACGGTCGCCGTCGTGGTGCCGTCGCCGGCGACTTCATTGGTCTGCTTCGATACCTCCCTGACGACCTGCGCGCCGATGTTTTCGAACACGTCCTCCAGTTCGATCTCATTGGCGATGCTCACGCCATCGCGGGAGATGATCGGCGTGCCGATCGGCCGGTCGATGATCGCATTCATCCCACGCGGGCCGAGCGTGCCACGTACCGCCTTGGCGAGCTTGGCTACTCCGCGGCCGAGCGCCATGCGGGCCTCATCGTCGTGCAACATGATATTCGGCATGATTGCGTGTCTCCTTTTATGATTGGTTCGGATAACAAACCATTTTAAGTTGATCTGGCCACATCGATGGAACGAACGAAATGCACCGGTTTGACCTCCACTTGAGGTACGCATTCCGCGCCGTATCGGGTCGCCAGCAAACCGCGGCACAGCGCACTGTTGAATTCGGCGTTGACGCCAACCCGTCGCAAGGCGCGCAGGTAAGCGTGGATCTGGCCGGCATCGAGCAATGCGCCATCCTGGTCGACGAAGGCCAGTTCATCAGCATGCGATCCAACGACCGGGCGTCGTTCCAGATAGCGAACGACCAGGCGATGGCCCGCGGCATCGCAAGGCAGCGCGGCAAGTTCCGCCACGCTCAGGCGCAGCAGCACCGCTGACTCATGCCCGTGATCCAGCAGATGCGTCAGGAGCGCTTCCTGCCTTCGCTGGAAGGCCTTGACCATGAAGGTCCGGCGAACTTCCTCCAGTTCACCGCTGGCTTCACTGCCGAAAGTAGCCTGGAACGACAGCCCGGCCGCGACCCCGCGATTGATCTCGTCGGCATACATGTGCTCGCCGAGCCCCACCGTGACCTTCTTGACCCACGGCAAGGCCGCGACGGCAATACGCATGTCGTCAGCCATCAGGAACGCGAAATTCGCGGCGCACCAATAGGTCGGCAATCTGAAATCGATGCGAACCTCTCCGCCGTTATCGACCTCTACGCTAGTGACGAACCCCAGTTCCGTCACCGATTCGTCGAGCTCGGGGTCGATAACAGATCCGAGCCGCGCCCACACCTCCGCGGCCCGCTCAATCGTCGCTTCGGCTCGCATGATGGTCATACCGTGGCCGTCTGACGCGTGTCAGCCAGCAGCTTCTTCTGCGCTTCTATATCGACTCCATACAACCGCGCCGCGTTGAGCCCAAGGATTTTCTTCTTCGCTGTCAGGGACAGTTGAACGCCGGTTTCCTTGCTGACGGATTCAGGCAGTTCGAACGCCATGAACTTCTCGATCAACCACTTCGGAGACCAGATACCGTAGTCGCTGCCGTACAGGATCTTGTCTTCGCCGATCCAGAAAAGCAGCTCCGAAATCACGTGAGCGAAATATTCCGGGCGTGTATGAATGAACGGCAACACCACCGCGAGGCCGCCATAGACGTTGGTTTCCTGGGTCGCGATCCAGCAGAAATCGTCCAGGCGCGGCAAGCCGCAGTGCTCGACAATGAAGTTCAGGTTCTGGAAGCTCGTCGCTGCATCGTCGACGTCAGCAACATCGAAGGCGTCGCGGTTGAGCGGCAGGATTGTCGGGCCCTTGTGGACGTGGATGTTCTTGATGCCCAGCTTTTCGCAGCGTTCGAAGTATCTCTGTACGCCCGGGTCTGAAAGCTTGTAACCCTTGCTGTCGCCGCGCCATTCAGCGGTATAGAGCTTGACGCCCTGGATCTTGTAGCGCTCGGACAACTCGTCCAGGCGATCGAGCCCGGCCTCGCCGTCGCGTGGGTCGAACGCGCCGTTGACGATAAACCGATGCGGGTATTTCCCCTTCAACACGTAGTTGGATTCGGTGGTGTTGAAGCCGTTCTTGTAGAAGTCCGTCAGGTACGTCGGCTGACAGATCGCCATGTCGTCGTACCCTGTGACGAACAGGTCGTTGTACATGGCTTCCTCGCCATACTTGTCGAACTTCTCCTTGGGCCACAAATACTCTTTGGGACTCAGGTTTGAATGATAGGCATAGAAGCAGTCGATGAACTGCTGGCCGTGCACATTCTTCAGGTTGGCCTTGCTGCCGTCCCAAAGATGAACGTGCCCGTCGATAATGAAAATCTCGTCACCGTCCGTGGTTCGATACATGACATTGTCTCCATGGTTGTGCGAAAAGCGACCGGCAACATGTCACGCAAAGGTCATGCAATGCCGGTCGCGAATGGCGGTACGGTAGGGCCAGGGGTCACTCATAAGCCATGGCGTCGTCCATATTGCCGAACAGCACGACGGTGTCGTCATCGACCATCACCATCCGCCCGTAATGGGTCGAGGTGGAAATCTCGAACAGATGCGGGGTCATTTCGCGGCCAAGCGATTCACTGATCTCACTCATCTTGAACTCGATCTTCCCCTGCCCGTCTATACGGATCATCGCGGGCAGGTAGGTCACCTTGATGCCGGGCTTTTGCGCCATTAAATCCGCAATAGCGCGTGCCTCGACACTATCGTTCATGGTGACGCCGCACTGATGAGAAATGGTCTGCTCGAAACGAACGTCCTTCATCGACTTGAAGATGTTGTCGGTATGCACTGACATCGTGTACTCCTCTTCCCGGTTAGCTCGGATTACAAACGGATTGACAAAGGATCACCAAGGGATGATTCAGGCCCGGATCGACAGTGGAAAATGAATGCCAATCTCGCGAGCGATCATTTCGGCGCGCTCTATCGAACTGTTCAGGCTGTCGTTGAATTGCACCACCTTCACATGCGGAATCGACCAGATCGGTTGCAAGTGCTTCGCCGCTTCGGATGCAAGGGCGCCGTGCTTTTCCAGCCACTCGCCGAACAATTTTCGATTGGCGTCCCCATGCTTCGGGTCGTTGGCAAGCATGTGAAATAGCTCGACCGCGTTAGCCAGGTTGCGCTCATAGTCGCCCTCGGCCGCGGAAACTACCGTCGGCGTCAGGAAGTCGTTTTGCGACGCCGCCATCTGCATGATGAAACCGCTGCGAAACAGGTCGGCCACCAACGGCTCGAAGACCACGTTCACCGCGAAGTACTTTTCGAGGAAGTCAGTTGCGCCGCCAATAGCCTCCACTGCCCGGCGCGTTTCCTGCCAGATCGGATCGTTCAGCCAGTGTGACTTGCCGGCGTCGAGGTCGAGATTCGGCGCGTCCAGTGCGACTTCTCCCAGGTACAGCGTCAGGTCCTGCGCAAAGCGCAGCTTGTACGATGCATTCGTGAGGATGGCGCTGTTGATCATCTGCGTCACGCCGTAGCGCTGCGCGTGCATGGTCGCGGTACCCAGACCAAACTCTGCATGCTTGTAGGCGCCAAGATGCTGCTCCAGCACCTTGAGCCACGCCTTGTCGAAACGCTTCACCGCGCCCGAGCGCCGGGCATTGCTGATAGCGCTGCTGATCATGCCGATGATAGTCGACTGGCGCTGGTAGTGAGTGCGCTCCCATTCCTCATCGACCGCGCGGAACTTGTGCCAGTCCGTGCATTTGGCTGCGGTCCATGTTTCCGAATAGGTCGGCGTGCCGTCGGCGAACGAGATGATCCAGTCCTGCAGCAAGTAACGCTTCGGGTCCGGCTGAACATCGACGGTCATGTCCTCGTAGTGGGATGCCTTGCGCCCCTTGGGCTCGAAGTAGTTGTACTTGCGACTGTCCCAGCCAGCAAACTGGGCCGCGCCGGCCGCGCCTGATGCAAGCGGTGCCGGTTGCTCTATCGTGGTGCTCATGTCGATCCTCCTTCGTCTTTCAGTTATCGGAACTTCGGGTCTGCAGCCCTGCGACGGGCGGTCAGCGGACGGCCTGGGTAAATTTGTCGAAATAAAGCCGCTCGGGTGAAACGCCGGCCATTTGCAGTACGGGCATCACCGCGTCGATCATGGGTGTCGGACCACACGTATAAGCGTCGATCTCGCCGGCAAGCGCTTCCTCGCGCAAGGTCCGTCCGAGCACCTCGTGAATAAAGCCGGTCTCGCCGGTCCAGTCGTCGCCGGCTTCAGCATGCGAAAGCGCCGGGATAAAGCGGAAGTCGTGCAGTTTCTCCGTGAGCTCGGCGAAGTCGTCGAGATAAAACAAGTCGCCACGGGTACGGGCGCCGTAGAAGAAACGTACCGGCCTTTGCTCGCCGCTCTGGACAAGATCGTTGAGGATCGACCACAAGGGAGACATTCCAGAACCGCCGCCCACCAGCACCATGGGCCCCGGCTGCTCCTCTCGCCGGAAACAGGTGCCGTACGGTCCCTTCGCCACCAGCCGGTCACCGGGCTTGAGGCCGTCGTCGAGCTGAGAAGAGAAAGCACCAGTGGGGTATTTCTTGATAATGAACGCGAGGCTCGTCTGGCCCCCTGGCTCGCTTGGTACGCTCGCCATGGAGAACGACCGTGTGATGTCCAGCCCCGGAATAGTCAAGTCAACGTACTGGCCGGCCCAGAACCGCAGGGGCTGGTCCAGTTCCACTTCGAGCAGCCTGATGTCGTGCGTCAGCGCGCTGATCTTCGTCAGCGTTGCCCCGAATTCCTTCACCGCAATTGAGCGGCGCATCAGGTCTTCGTCGTAATTCAGCAGTTCCACTGTCAGGTCACTGAAGGCGAGCGTCCTGCACAGCAAGATGTGATTCGTCTCACGCTCATAGTCGGGCAGCGCGAAGGTTGAGTACTTCTTCAACTCGACGTCGCCCTCGATCAACAGGGACTTGCAACTGCTGCATTGTCCTTCCTTGCATCCGTGCATCACCGAGATGCCCTGGCGGAACGCGGCATCCAGCACGGTCTCACCCTCCGCGACCTCCATCTCGACGCCGACAGGCTCGAATCGCACTATATGAACCGTCTGGTAGTCGATTGTTTCCGGCATGGCATCCCTCTTCCATTGCGTATCGGTCGTGCTGCTCATCGTGCCCTCCTGATTCGTCCGGGAGCTTTATTCACTCAATGACTCCCGGACGACATCGCTTCGTCAGTTCACCGGATTGATCTTGAATCCAGCTCGATACTCAGCGATGTGCTTCTCGCGCTGCTCCGGCGTCATTCCCCGCAGCAGAACGATCGGGCTCTGGATGATGTTGCCGCGAACATGGTCGAGCGTCCACATGTTGCGGTCGTCGAACCGCAGATGCGGTTGCGGCACCAGCGTCTTGCCGTCGCTGCGCACAAAACCGAGATCCTTGATGCAATCGGCCAGATCCCAGCCGTGGTAGCACTCCTCCCACTCGCGGCGTCCGCTGAAGCGCCCCATGGCCGGCGTCGGCCGCCCTTCGTATTCCGAGGCGAACGCTACCTTGTGGGTCCAGTGGCACAACTCCGAGCAATAGGTGTACAGCTGCCCATCCACTTCGTCGACCACGAAGTCTTCCCGGATCAGGCACGGCACCAGGCAGCTCCAGCAGCGGTGCGGGTACACATATCCGTTCTCCTGGTCGAACAGCATGTTGGTCTCGCCAGGCACGCTCTTCTTCGCGTACCACTTCCAGTAGTCGCCGAACTCGGCGTACCAGCCCGGGTACTTGTGCTCGAACCACTCGAAGTCCTTTTCGGTCTGCGCCTCGATACGCCAGAAGTTGACCGGCCAGCCCACGGAGAAGAACTGTGCGACCTTATGGACGTAATTCTTCTTGACCAGTCGGTCCCAGGCAGCCGCAACGTCATCGTGGTGAATCTTGATGCCGTATTTCTCCAGCGGCAGCATGTACGTACGGTAGTAATCCTCATAGATCCACCGGTGCCACAACTCGGCGTACGATTCCTTGTTCTTGTCCCGGTCGGTGGTGCCGTATTCAATGAATGTACCGATTGCCGCATCGACAATGGCGTGGTTTTGCCAGAAGGCGTAGCGAAGGTCACGCTCCAGCAAAAGATGATTGTCCGGATCATTGATGACCGACATCACCAGCGAATGGCCATTGCCGATATGCCGGCTTTCGTCGGACTGCACCGAGAGGAACACGGTCGGCAACGCATAGTCGCCGTTGCGCGCGGCTTCCGACGGCATGGCGACAAACAGCGTGTTGGTGAACGCCGTTTCCGCGACCACTTGCAGGAACACGTTCGCCGCGGTGACGGCGTCACCCGTGAGGAACCCTTCGGCAAACTGACGACCGATCGTGGTCGCATAGCACTTGCCGAATGCCGCCTCCGTTATATCGAACCCGGCCGGGTCGATATAGTTCTCCATGTACCACTTCTTGAGGTTCATCTGGATGGTCGAGTGGCGGAACTCGTCGACCATCTGCATGGTGAAGCCTGTGCGCAGTTCTTCACCGGGGGCGAGGCGGCCGAGCATCGCCATCGAACGCGCCGCCGAGATTTCCGGGAACGGAATGATCGCGAGGAACAGCTTCATCCACTCGACCCAACGCGGCTGGACGTTGCGGAACATGTCGCCGCGCAACGCCGCGTCAAGCGCACCGTAGACGCGGTTATCCTTCTCCTCCTGCATCGGAAAGTAGGAGCGCAGCACCTGTTTCATCGGGTCGCGCGGCGCCTTGCTGATCTTGTAGTCCGTCGGGAAGGTCATCGCTTCCTGAACGTAACTGGGCGTCCAGCCGAGATCGGCGACACGGCGTGCCGCCTCGCCGATGCTGATCCCGCGCTGAGACGTGATCTTGTTGAGGGTTAATCCGTCAGACATTGAGCTCTCCTTTTTCATTTCACGAGTCACCGTCGTATTTCAACGTCGTGTTTCATCGTCATAGGGCGGCGTTACGGGCAGGGGCCGATTGATGCCACGGCCAGAGTCAACAATCAACAACACGGGCCGGAGGTCACGGTCGCGAACAAAAACTGGTGCGTGAATGCTGAACAGACTGATGTTCCGGTCTAGTCTTCACGATCCATGCCTCCTGTCTTTTTTCTTGTACTTCGGATCATCGACACTTGGGTCTTGATCTGTACTCGTAGAGCGATTAGCGTGCCAACGAGGCTCATGTACCGCCTCATAAGGCTGTGCGGTATACAGCGTCGTTTGCGCAGGACGCCGGCGCCGAATTCTGTTTTGTTATGCGACATTCGCATTCAGCGGACCTGTCCGATATTGGGACGCTGCTGGCCGCCACGTGCTGCTGTTCAAAAGATGTCTGGCAACGAAGCGGAAGCACTGCGCAATCCTCCTATCAATCAGGATGCCAAATCATTTATATGAATACAGAAAAGACGGTCTTGATTGCAGCCTTCGCCATTCACCTGCAGCGGCATCGACGCCAGATCGACTAACCTTGAGCCTCGATACACGACCACCTACAACCCCAGGCCTCCACGCTTGTCGCCCTTATAGATCACGCTCTGCGTGTCATCACCATTCGGCTTCCTTTCGGCGATGAAACGCGCGGCTAAGACCAGGGCCCCCATCGCAAAGTCCTTGCCGTAAGCTGCGATCATTTCGTCGCCAATCGCTCCAAGCCGCTCGAAGAACTGATCCTTTGAGAGGTGTTCACTGGTCATGGTTGTCTCCGTCTTTATGTAATGAGTGTTGCCCGCCCCTTCACAGCGGACTGCCAAAATGAAACAGCGCCTCCGGCAACGACACCAGGCCGATCTCACCGGCCTCCGTACCCATTGCCAGCCGTCCGCCATCGGGCGACCAGGCAATGGCACTGACAGGACTGCCGTCAGCCCCTTTGACGAATAGAACATCAGTGCCGCCCGACTGGCACAGCAGTACCGCGCCATTGTGGTAGCCAACGGCAATCAACGGATGGGTGGGATGGCAAGCCACCTGAGTGACCGGGGCCTTGCCCGCAATGCCGCATTCCCGCGGCTGGCCGTCGCTGCCGGGCGGGTCGAATCGCCAGCAAACGGCCCGCAAACCACCGCTCGTGACCAACACCCGGCCGTCCACCGAAAACGATAGCGACCGGGGTTGCCCGGGATAACCGCCCATCTCTATGTCGCCGCCGTCCGGCAACCGCCATCCGTGCAGAGCGTTCTCCTCCATGCCGCTCACGACATAGCGGCCGTCGCGACTCCATGCGACGCTTCGGTGATAGCCGGGCCATCCCAGCAAGCGGGGAACATGCGTGTCCACCGGCCATAGCGTGACTCCGCCGTGATGTGCGATCGCCAACTGATCGCCGGTGGTGTTGAAAGCAAGAGCGGTTGCCGAACCCGCTAACGCGAGGCTCGCCGGCCTGGCTCCCAGCCAGTGAACCCGGCGGCCGGTTGCATAGGCCCGACCGCCCGCGCTCGTTGCCACGAGATCGATCCACTCACCGTGTACATCGACGAGGATATCGCTCGTGCCGTCCGCCTTCAGATGGACCAGCCGGCCGTCGTCCCCACCGCTGAGAAAACCTCCTTCAGGATCGGCGGCAAGGGCCAGGCAGGTGCCGTCATGCACACTGAAGCGAGCCACTGGCGCCGGGGGTTCGCGCGCCTGCACGAACTCGACGCCACCACTCTGCCGTGGCTTGAGCGCCGGGCCGCCAGGCCACTCACCGGTCGCGAGCGCCACGGTGCCGTCACCCAGCGCAAATCCCGCCTGGAGTCCCGCAACATCCCAAGCAAGCGCGACAACGGGAGCCTCCGTCACCCAACGGGCCCCAAGCAATTCGATCAAAGACGGCGGCGCATTCATGGGTCGGTCTTGCAGTGCCCGATACTCTCCCGCAATCCACGCCTGTCGAGATTGCGGCCGATAAACACCAGCCTGCTATCGCGTACTTCGTCCAGTCGCCACGGCCGGTCGAAATCCGTATTCATGGTCATATGTACCCCCTGGAACACGAAGCGGCGATCCGATCCCGCCAGGTCAACGATCCCCTTGGCTCTCAACAGATCCTGGCCTTGCTCGACCACCAGTTGCTGCAGCCACGAAAGGAAGCGGCTGCGTTCCAGGGGCTTCTCGACGCGCAGCGACACGCAATCTATGCCATGGCTATGACGTCCGGGACCAATGGATATATGGCGAAAGGGCCGTTCATCAGGGGCCGGCTCATCTGTATCCTCGACTGAGTTGGCGAGATGCAGGCGCTTGAGATCGAACGCACCTCGATCAAGTAGTGAAGCCAACGGCACCGCGCAGCGGACACTGCGCACCAACTCCGCTGTCGGGTTGATTCCGCATATGACCGCCTCTGCCGAAGCCAGACCCGTTGCATCGACAAGATCGGCCTTGTTAAGCAGTACGATATCTGCCTGTGCCAGTTGCTCCGCGGCCTCACGGCTGTCGGCGAGACACGCTTTCAGATGCAACGCATCGGCCACGCAGATCACGCTGTCGAGCCGGGTGCGCTGACGGATGAGATCGTCGACAAAGAATGTCTGAACCACCGGTGCGGGGTCCGCCAATCCCGACATCTCGATCAGGATCCCGTCGAAGCCGCCCTTGCGCTTGATTAGTCCCGAGACCACGCGAATCAGGTCGCCGCGCACCTTGCAGCATACGCAGCCGTTATTGAGCTCGATTACCTCGTCTTCAGCGCCCACCACCAGGCCACCGTCGATACCGAGTTCGCCGTATTCGTTGACGATCACCGCGTAACGCCGGCCGTGCTGCTCGCGCAGTATGCGATTGAGCAGCGTGGTTTTGCCTGCGCCGAGAAACCCGGTAAGAACAGTGACCGGAATTCGATTCATTGCAGATCTCCGGGTTTCCTGCCGGACTCGGTTGTGTCGAAATTCGCCAGCTCGTTCTCAAGCCAGTCACGCTCGGCTTCAATAGCCAGCAACTCGTTTTCCGATGCGTCCAGCCGCGCCCGCAATTGCACAATGTCCCGCGTCCGGTCGGGCGTGGCGCCTTCGCGCTTCTCGCACGCCAGCGCGCATGCCAACTCGATCTCGGCGCCCGCGCAGCGATTTTCGCCGCGCAGGTAACGGGAATTCACCTCGGTCAATGCAATGACCAGGCGCACGCGTTCGGGAATCGGCATTGGATTTTGCTGCGGCGACACGGCGCTCTCCCTGGTCGGATCCATCGTTATGGAATCAGCACCGCGCGGCCCCTTACCTTGCCGTGATGCAGGTCCTTGAGCGCCTGGTTCGCCTCGCTCAAACGGTATTCCTTCGTCGCCAGATGAACGAGTCCACGATCGGCCAGCGCCATCAACTCGACCAGCTCGGGATAGGTGCCGACCAGATTGCCGACAATGGTTTTCTCGCTGGTGATCATGTCGATAGTCGGCAACTCGATCTTCCCGCCATAACCGACGATGTAATAGAACCCCGCGTTGCGCGTCATGGCAAGGCCGTTGGCGACCGCGTCGCCTTCGCCGACAAAGTCGATGACTGCCTCCGCGCCATTACCGCTGGTCAACTCGAGCACGCTTTGCACTTCGTCGCCGCCGCCCTTGACCGTATGATCCGCACCGCATTCCTTAGCCAGTTGCAACGCGGTTTCCGAGCGGTCGACCACGATGATTTCGGCAGCGCAAAGAGCCTTCAATACCTGGATGCCGATATGTCCCAGGCCGCCGGCGCCGATCACGACGGCGAACTGGCCGGGTAGCAAGTGGCGCGACGCCTTCTTGGCAGCACGGTAAGCGGTTAATCCGGCATCGGTATAGGGCGCGACATCCTTGGGCGCCAGCGACTTGGGCAGCTTGATCAGCGACCGTTCGCCGGTCAGCAGGTATTCGGCATAACCGCCATTGGCATTGATGCCCGGGAAACTGCTGTCGGTTGAATGCATGTCGTCGCCACGCCGGCACGCCAGGCAGTAACCGCTTGTCACGAGCGGATGGCAGATCACCGCGTCGCCCACCTTGACGCTCTCGACGGCCGAGCCGACCGCCTCGACCCAGCCGGCGTTTTCGTGGCCCATGATGTACGGCAAGACCACGTCGACCTTGCTGCGCCAAATGCCTTCGACAACGTGCAGGTCCGTGCGGCAGACACCCGCACCGCCAATCCGCACGATCACGTCGGTGGGCCGCCCGATCTTCGGATCAGGGACCTCCTCATAACGCACGAACTCGTCACGGCTCAATGATTCATCGTACTGATGCAGCACGGCAGCTTTCACGTTTCGTCTCCTTATCGTGGCTTGCATGGGAACTTGCCGGCCTTGGATGGTACGGGCAGGCATGCCAGTTCTTCCAACGCGTTTTTATCGCTTTCGTTTATGCAATCTCCATGCCGATGACACGCACTCCTTCAGAACGGGCCCTTGGCGCCTGACGGACAAAAGGAATTGAGTGGATTGGTAGCAGCCCCGGCCGATTTGGGAATTCGACCACTGTCGCAGAATCGGACGCTTGATCGCGCGGCGGCGACCGTACCTGTCGCGAAATGAGACATATGCACTGCGAGGATTTTTTCCGACCTCTCGTCGACTGGCATCCTCGCGGGAGGGTTTAGCGCATTGCGTTATACACAAGTCAACTGAGTCTTGAATAATCAATGACTTATGAACGCTCGTTTTGGAGACCTTCAGCCTGGCTTCTGACCGACCTTTGTACGGAACGCCTTTGGTTATGGGCTTCCCGGCGCGTTGCTCAATGAATAGGTGAAAGTTGCGTATAACGCAATGAGCTCTCCGGAACCATCGTAAAGATCACGAACCCTGGCTCCAAATCCCAAGCGGCGAGCGGAATCAGAAACCCTTGCGCAGCAAAAGAACCCCACACGCCACGTTTCATGCAATTGCCCTGCTTATTGAGCTGCCGGAGCAGCGCTGATCAGGTCGACCAAAACGCGTGTGCCCGGAATGACCGAAGCGGACGCCTCAGGCGGATTTGTCTGTACGATAAACGACGCGCCGGTTGTATCGACCAAAGTGATAAAGCCGTTTTGGTTATCGACATGCGCTACGCGCGCGATGGTCTGGTCGCCATTGGGCGAAGGCGGAACAACAGGCGGGGATGAATCCAGTACAGTGAGACGAACCGATCGGTTTGCACTGCCGACTACTTTGGTACCGGCCTTCAGTTTATCGAGGCCCTGCACATTCGCGCCGACCTGGAACGACTCCCTGATCCCCGCGTCGTTAATAACGGTAACAGTACGCGTATTTGTGTTGACTGACTGAACCTTGCCGCTAACTTGAACCGTAGTGGTTGCATTGAAAATGGTAGCCGCGAAAGCACTCGATAACGCCATCGTATACGCGATTTCAACAATGGCTTGCTTAAGGATTTTTATAGAAATGAACTTCATAATGACGCTCCTGCTGGACAAATGAGAACGGCTCGTGCGATGCACGTTGTAACCGCATAAGCGCTTTAAAATGCTTGCCGAGTTTGTCTTTGGAGAGGTCCCCTGTCAACCCATCTCGTTACACAGAAGTCGCAAACTCGTACCGAAGCACGTAAGACAGGTACGTTGCAGGAATTGCGATGCCAGGGGTTGTGTAAACGATGACGGACTCGCATTTACTCTCGAATTTCGGGTACACGTAAACGACAAGTCGGGGTCTAGGGTAGAAGAGGAATTTGAAGCGTTGGATCTAGGCGATCCGAGACTGGATCAACGAGCGAAGGCATTGTTGAAGCGCCTGGCGGCGAAGCCGAGCAAGAGCATTCGGGGCGCTTGCGATAGCTGGGGTGAAACGTCGGAGCCTATTGTTTTCCGGGCAATCCGAAAATTGATTGGAGCGAGGTAATGGCGCCGCATTGGCAATGCACGGCGGCCCAGATGCGAAGCTGCGAGGTGGTGCTATGCATTGCCGGCACGAATCGTGGGTCTAACGCGTGAGCCTAACGCGTGAGCCTATCGGATTTCCCTGGCCACGCTCTGCAACTGCTTGAAAGCGCGATACCGCGCCTCGTGCAGTGCCGCTATGTTGCCTGCGTCCGGCTCGTAGGTCTTGCTGATGTGCGACATCGTGGTCATCGCCGAGCGCACGTTGTCGAACAGGCCGCCGGCCACGCCACCCAGCATCGCGGCGCCCAGCAGGACGGGCTCTTCCGCCTGCGTGGCAAGCACGGGCTTTCCCGTTGCGTCGGCGAGCAGTTGCCGAACAAGATCGAGCCGCCCCGCGCCGCCGCTGATGACCACCCGCTCGATCGGGGCGCCGGCCAGGGTCTGCGCTTCGATGATCTGGCGAAGGCCGTAACCGATACTGCAGATGCCGGCAACGTAAAGCGCGACCAGACTATTCAGGTCATTCTCCATTCCAAGGCCCGCAATCACGGCTCGTGCGTGGGGGTCGGCCAGCGGCGCACGGTTGCCCAGGAACTCCGGAACAATATGCAAGCCCTTGGCCAACAACACGGCCCCCGACAAACTGTCTGCCGTCTCCACCGCGAGACCGGCGAGCATGACGGCCAGGGATTGGCCCGCTTGCTCCGCTTGTTCTCGGGCATCGGGCGTCGCGGGATGCATCGAAAGGAGTTGTTCGATCGCGGCGCCCGCCACCGATTGCCCACCCTCGTTGAGCCATGCATCCGGCACCATCGCCGAAAAATAAGGTCCCCACACGCCGGGTACGAAGACCGGACTCCGGGTCGTGGTCATCGTGCACGATGAGGTGCCGAAGACGTACGCGAGGTTGGACTCGGGGTCACCATCGGCGCCAACCGTGCCTATTCCGCCGGCATGGGCATCGATCGCGCCTGTTGCGACCGGCGTACCGGCTCGCAGGCCGAGCTCGGCGGCCGCATGCGCTGTTAGCCCGCTCCCCAACGGCGTTCCCGGGTCGACAACAGACTGGCCGATGCGCGCAAACGCCTCGTCCGCCAGCACACCGAGACCGACGCTGCGGAAGTAACTTTCGTCCCAGCGCCGTTCGTGCGCCAGATAGGTCCATTTGCAGGTGACCGTGCAGGTAGAGCGGGACAGATCCCCGGTCGCACGCCAGGTCAGGAAGTCGGTCAGATCGAAGAACTGCCATGCCGCCGCGAAGACGCTCGGCCTGTTCTCAAGGAGCCACAGCAGTTTCGGTGTCTCCATTTCCGGCGAGATCTTGCCGCCGACAAATTTCAGCACCTCGTGGCCCGTGGCGTTGATGCGCTCCGCCTGCGCCACGGCGCGGTGATCCATCCAGACGATGATGTCGCGTTCGGCCTGGTCGGAGGGCCCCACGGGCAACGGCCGTCCGCCCTCACCCAGCACGACGAGCGAGCAGGTGGCGTCGAACCCGATACCCGCGACCTGATCGGGCGATACCGCGGCCTGCGACAGCGCGTCCTTCACGGATTGGCAGACGGCGTTCCAGATCTCGCTGCTCGACTGTTCGACGATGGAGCCGCTTGCATGGAACAGGGTAATGTCGCGCTTGGCCGAGGCCATCATGCGGCCGGCAAGATCGAAGATTCCGGCCCGGGCGCTGCCCGTGCCCACGTCCACGCCGACGACATAACGCACATCGCGTGTGCTGTCTGTCGCTAGGGAAGTCGGGTTTTCTAAGGTCATGGCTCACTGCCTGCTCAATGCCTGTTATAGAAGGCGTTTCTGATAGAAGGCGAACTGCATCGGGTACAAACCGGACTCGCCCCTGTCACGCGTTTCAGAGATCAACGCTGTTTGGAAGGATCACGAGATCGCGGATGGTCACGTTGCGCGGCCGCGTCAGCATGAAGAGTACCGCGTCGGCGACCTCCTTGGGCTGCATCAGGCTGCCCGAGGCGAGCGCTTCGTCCATCTTCGCCTTCGGCCAGTCGTCAAGCAGCGCTGTTACGACCGGGCCTGGGGCCACTGCGCCCACCCGCACGCCATGTTTGGAGAGCTGGCGCCGGATCGTGTGGACGAAGGCCTGCACCGCGAATTTGGAGGCGGTGTAGACCGGCTCCCACACGACGGGGACGATGCCCGCGATGGAACTGGTGAAAATAATGTCGCCCGATTTCTGCGCGACCATGTGCGGCAGCACGGCGTGGACCGATCGGAACGCGGCGTTGATGTTGAGGTTCAACATGCGATCCCACTCGTCCGGATTTCCGTCCAGCACGTCACCGCCCACGTACGCGCCGGCATTGGCATGGAAGATATCGAGGCCGCCGGCGAGGTCCAGGATCTTTGGCAACAGTGCGGAAACTTCCGCCGGCTGCAGCAGATCCACGGTCAGTGGCGAGGCGTTTGGCCCCAGTTCCGCGCAGAGTTGGGCGAGCCTGTCCTCGGCGCGGTCGATCAGAACGACCTTCGCACCTTCCGCCAGCAGTGTGCGCGCGCACTCAAGGCCGATACCCGATGCTGCGCCCGTGATGGCGGCGACCTTTCCCTTCATCATGTCAGTCATTTTGTAATCCTAAGTTGCTGTAAATTACGCACGGCCATGCGAGACGCGAGACTGGCGGGCGAGCGAGTCGACGATCACCGCGATCGCCAGCACCGCGCCGGTAATCATGAAGCGCAGCGACGACGACAGGTTCAGCAGCGTCAGGCCGCTGGCAATCGACTGGATCACGATAATCCCCAGCACCGCCGAATACGCGCTGCCGCGGCCGCCGAAGAGGCTGGTCCCGCCGATCACCGCCGCTGCAATGGCGTTCAGGTTCACGTCGCCGCTGCCGGCCTGCTGGCTGGCCGAGGCAAGGCGTGCCGCAGTCAGCACGCCGCCGAGCGCGGCGAAACTGGCGCACAGCACAAAGGCGCTGGTGTAGATGGCACTGACATTGATGCCTGCGCGCCTCGCGGCCTCGTGGTTGCCGCCGACCGCGTTCATCGACCGGCCCCATCGCGTCCTCTTGAGCGCATAGTCCATCGCGACCGCGAGGCCAAGGAATACACCGAACATCAGAGGCACGCCTCGTCCCTGGTTAAGGTAGGCAACTACAAGCTCCAAAAGCACGGTGATGGCAAGGCTGCGCACGAGCAAGCTACCCACCGAGGGCGCAGAGAGATTGGACGCCCGGCGGCGCTCACGCGTGCGCAACCCGAGCAGCATCATCACGGCGCCCGGCGCCAGCGCGAGGAGATATGAAACGGCGGCGGGGATGATGATGAGTTGGCCGAGGTTCACCAGCGTCGCGTCGTAGGGCAAGTTGATCGACCCGGTGGCGCCCAGGACGTATAACTGCATCCCTAGAATCGCGAGCAGCCCTGCCAGCGTCGCGACGAAGCTCGGCATGCCGAGCCGGTTGAGCAGCAGCGCGTATAGGGCGCCGACCAGCGCGCCCACCGCGATGGCAACGACAATGGCGAGCAACACCGGCCAGCCGTGATTGACCCAGAGCATACCTACCAGGGCCGACGCGAAGCCGCTCATCGAACCCACTGACAGGTCGATCTGCCCGACCATCAGCACGCAGACAATGCCCAGCGAGATCACGCCGACCGTCGAGCAGTCGAATAGCAAATTCACCAGGTTGTTGGCCGAGAGGAACACCGGGTTCAGGCTGGTGAACACGGTCCAGATGATGATCAGGCCCGCGATGACCGGCAAAGATCCCAGGTCGCCCGAGCGCACCCGTTCGACGAAGGCGGAAACGGCGCCGCCGACTCCGGCGGCGTGCTTGACGCGGACATCGCCCCGGTCGAGCAGCGCGGACGGCGGCGGGTCTTGCGTTTCGCGTTGCGGGGCGCCTTGCATTTCATTGCTCATGATCGTTCCTTGGGTCTAGGCGCTCTGTTCGGCCTGGCGGCGGCCGGCGCGGCGCGACACCGCGTTCTCGGTGGCGCCGGTGATCGCCGCGACCAGCTCTTGATTCGAGGAGTCGGGATAGAAAACGCCGTTATTGCGGCCGAGCCGCAGCACTACGATCCGGTCCGCCACGGCGCGCACGTCCTCCATGTTGTGGCTGATCATGATCACCGCGTGACCGCGGTCGCGCACCCGCTCGATCAGGTTCAGCACCTCGGCGGTCTGGGCCACGCCCAGCGCCGCCGTCGGCTCATCGAGCATGATCAGCTTTGGGTCGAGCAGCAGCGAGCGGGCGATCGCCACGGTCTGGCGCTGCCCGCCCGACAGCGAGGCGACCACGTCGCGCACGCTCGGAATGCGGGCTGACAGCTCGTTCAGCAGCGTCCAGGCCTTGACCTCCATGGCGACCTCGTCGAGACGCAGCGGATTCAGCTCGCGCCCGAGGTAGATGTTCGCGACGACATCGAGGTTTTCGCACAGAGCAAGGTCCTGGAACACCGTGGCGATGCCGAGATCGAGCGCCGCGGCCGGATTGGACAGCGTGACCTCCTTGCCGCCGAAAGTGATCGTGCCGGTGCTGGGTTGATGGACGCCGGCGAGCACCTTCACCAACGTTGATTTTCCGGCCCCGTTGTCGCCCACCAGGGCGACCACTTCGCCGGCGTGCACGTCGAGCTCGATGTCCGTCAGGGCCGAGACCGCTCCGAAGTGCTTCGAGACGCTGCGCAGGCTGAGCACCAGTTCGCCGCGCGTGGACCGGGTTGTGGAGTTGTCAGTCATGGGACGGATACCTCGTTAAAAGTGGATGGACCCGGCACGAGCCGGATCCCGTCCAGCATCGCTGCCGGACCAGTTCGCGCCGGTTCAGTTCGTGATGCCCAGTTTCTTGCACCCGTCGGCATAGCGGTCGGTGCACAGCTCCTTGGCGCTCGCGAACCCCTTGTCGACGACCTCCGCCTTGAGGTTCTTCGCCGTGATGACCGCCGGCTTGAAGAGCTGCGACGGTGTGTTGAAGAGCGTCGTTTCAGCCTTCGGGGATTGGCCCGACAGGAAGCCGACAGCCACCTTCGCCGCTGCGGCCGCGACGATCTCGCTCGGCTTCAGGATCGTGTTGTACTCGTCGCCCGCGATGATCAACTGGAGTCCCGCAAGCGTCGCGTCATTGCCGGTCACTGGCGGCACCGGGTTGACGCCGGCTGCCTTGAAGGCCGCGACGGCCCCGCCGCCCGTGCCGTCGTTGGCGGCCACGACACCCACAATCTGCGACCCGAAACGCGTGATCTGCCCGCTGACCCACTGCTGGGCCTTCGGCGGCGCCCAGTCCGGCGTGTCGTACTCGGCCAGCGTCTTGTAGCCGCTGCCCGCCAAGCCGGCGTGGATGCCCTTCTTGATCAGCCCCGCAGCCGCGTCGGTCGGCGAACCGTTGACCTCGAGCACACCGCCCTTGGCTGTCGGTACGCCCGTGTCTTTGAGATGCTGGACAAGCGACTGCGCGATGGACTTGCCAATACCTTCGTTGTCGAACGACACGTAGTAGTTGGCCGGCGTCGAAGGCACGGGCCGGTCATAGGCGATCACCTTGATACCCTGGCCCTGCGCCATATGAACCAAAGACGCGGCAGCAGTGGAGTCCACTGGATCGAGGACGATCACCTTCGCGCCTTGCGCGATCACCGAGTTGAACTGCTGCTGCTGCGTCGCGACGTCGGCATTAGCGTTCTGGTAGAGCACCTTGCAGTCGGGACAGAGCTTGGCCATCTCGGCCTTGAAGCCGGGAAAGTCGTGCTGTTCATAGCGCGTCGATGCCTGGTCAGGCATCAGAAAGGCGACCGTGCCACTGGGTGCGGCCAGCGCCGCCGTGCTGCTTATTAAGTTCAAGCTCAGGCTCAGCACGCTGGCGCCGATCAGTTGGTTCGAAAGTCTGGTCATCGAATGTCTCCGTTTTTTTAAAAAATTCCGGCGCAGATGCTGCCGTGCTTGGGCTTCGGGTGAGGCTTCTAAGTGCAGAGCGTGCGCGTGCGCTTCTACTTCCTTAGCGCAGATACAGGGCACTCGTTTCGTGGCAATCCATATACTTTGTACTACACAATACATTCGTTCAGTCCGCGCAAAAACGTTGGCTACGTCATGGAAGAACCTGTTAAATCCTTGGCAAACTACAAAGACGAGCTTGCGTCGCGGGATGCTGCGTTGGCGCCGCTTTCAGCGATCACCGGCGAAACCACGCGCTAACCGAACGCTTCCAGGGCGTGCTCAGCGTCAGGCGATTCAGTCGCGCTGGCAGCGTTGAGCTGTTGATATGCCCTCCATCGCGACGGCGACATGTCCTTGAGCAACAGGAACTGACGATTAAAATTAGAGAGATTATTAAAGCCGACCTGATAGCAGATATCGGTGATGGTCAGTTCGCCCGACATCAGCAATTGGCATGCGAGGTTAATGCGCAGCCGGTTCACGTATTGCACAAATGGAACGCCGGTATGGCGCCGGAAATATCGCGAAAAAGCGCTGGCGCTTTGTCCCGCGAGTTCGGCCAACTCCGTTTCGCGCAACTCTTGCGACAGGTTCTTGCCAATATAAGAAAGCACATGATTGATGCGCGTCTCGGCATAGCGCGCCGGGTCCGCACGATAAGCGGCGCTCGCGAGCTTGACTTGTTCTGCGCTGTGCACGAGCAAGTCGAGCAATTCAAGAAACAACGTGACGCGCCGCATGCCTTGCGCGCCCAGCATCTCGCGCATGATCGGTTCGGCGGCTGCACCCGTTTTCGGTGTGAACAGCACGCCCCAACGCGATGCATCGAGTAAGGACTCCACGCACTTGAGTTCCGGGAAGACCTTGATGGCGTTAGCGACGACCTCGGCATCGAATTGGAGGATAAGACAGCGTTCATCTACACGTTCGCCCGGCGACACATTGCTGACCCAGTTATGCGGCAGATTCGTCCCTGTCATCACGAGATTGCCGGGCGCGAAATTGCCGATGTAATCGCCTACGAAGTATTTACCCGTCGTCGATGTAATGACCTGAATTTCGTATTCGGGATGGAAGTGCCAGCGCACCGTGCGATACGGATAACCGTGCGACCAGACCTTGAACGACTCATCGCGCGGGACGGCGACCAGTTCCAGGTCCGGCTGGACAATGTTGGCGCGCCGGGCGTCCGTGCGCGCCGCGCGGCAATAGTCGCATGTTCCGCATCGGCACTCCGTGGCACTCGGAATGGTGTCCATCTGTCCTCCTCCTGACCCACTTTTTTTTGGAGCGTTCGCATAAACCGCATTGCGCCACGCCATGTGTGCAAGTTAGCCCTGTCGCCGATATTTCACCACTGAAATTGAAACCGAAAACTGATACTAATTTGCATTCGGGTAAGTCCGTAGGGCGTCGAGAGTCAACTTTTGTGCAACGCAGCAGCTTGACGAGCGGTTCGCGTTGTCCCGGTCGATGGGGTGTTGGAGTGTGTTCGGTGGGTCTGCTGCCGGCACTCATGGCCGCGCAAAATAAGGTGCATGTGCTTGAGAGGCAACGCCTGCGAGCGTCGCGCAAACGTGCGCTGACTGCGCGAGAGCGGACATGGAAACTCATGTTGATGATCGTGCGGTGAATGACCTAACACCCTGACTGACTCAAGTTCGGCCTAAGCCGGCAGTCGCTCATTGACCTTTGGGGTGGCCGCCATGCGCCGCTGAACTGCCATTCACCACGCATCGTCCGCGAACGTCCGGTTCTCGCTTCAACGAATGTCCTCCGCCCCCGAAGAGCCATCGCCCAAGTCCGTTTTAACGACGGCCTCCGAGCATGCAACGGTCGCTCAAGCAACGGACAAGTGCCGAATCAAGAGAAATAATCACCTTCTTCGAGACGTGAATACACGAGGCGTTCGCCCGACTCACGTCCGTGGAATCCCGGAAGAGACGGCGCCCTGCGCATCCCAGTACGGCAGTTCGCCGAACTTCTCGGCAAAGAAATCTATGAACAACCGGACTTTCGACGAAACGGTCTTCTTCCTGGGATAGACGGCCCATATGGAGGCTTCTTGCGGCGTGGGTTGAACGTCCCAAGCCGGGCACACGTTCGTGAGACGACCCTCATCGAGTGGCTCATACGCGAGCCATGTGGGCAAGACAGCGACGCCAAGGCCGCTCTCTGTTGCCGACATCAGCGCATCAATATCGTTGAGGGTGAGGCGTCCAGTGACCAAGGTCTTTTGCCAATCCGCAGGCGGACCGCCCCGCTGCCTGGCATACCAGGAATGACTCGCGGATCGCGAGAACAGTAGGCATGTGTGGGCCTTTAATGCAGCAGGAGCGGTCGGCATTCCGTTTGCTTTAATGTATGCAGGCGCCGCACACGCCACGTGCCTCTGCGCGGCAAGGCGGCGACCCATCAGTGACGAGTCTTCCAGTTCACCTATCCGAATGCCGAGATCGATCTGCGACTCGATGAGGTTGAGTACATCGTCGGTGAGGATTGCATCCACGTCGATATCTCTAAACCGCTCCATGAATTCGCCAAGGTGAGGCATCACATGCTTTCGACCGAAAGACAATGGCATTGTCACGCGCAATACGCCAGAAGGGCTGAGATTGAGGGACGAAGTCGCCTCTCTCGCATCTTTCAATTGCGTCAACACCTCTGAAATTTTCGCATAGAAGACCTTGCCCCCTTCGGTTAGAGACAAACCTCTGGTCGATCTGTTGAACAGCGCAATTCGGAGATCCGCCTCAAGTTCGCTAAGGTGTCGTGAAGCGGTTGATGTCTTGATGGATAGTTCCTGGGCAGCACGGGTAAGACTGCCCAACTCGGCCGCACGCACGAATGTCCGAACCGCTGCAAAATAATCCATTGAAGAAATCCAAGGTAAGGATAGGGGGACGAGCGACGCCTTCACTGCGGCGAAACCTTCTTGCCGATGAGGGCACGCGACCCAATGATATCCGTATCCCTTACCAGGACTAAAGCTCGCTGCGGGCCCCCCCCGATCGCTCATTGCGTTGCTCGTCGCTGTATGGCGATGAATGACCAGGAATGGTCAGCAAGCCAGCGCACTGCCGCCCGCCGCGGCTTGGGCGCGCGGACGGGCCTTCATGCCCCCCAGTACCGAGGGGCCAATGCAGCTGTGAGCCGCGTTACTTCGCGAAGCGGATGTCAAGAGCACGGAGATAGGTTTGCAGGCCGGCATCCTGGATAGGAATCAGTCTTGCGTCCTCTCCGGACTCGTTGATGTGTGCGTGCCAATACCCGGGCGGCGTAACGAAGGCCAGGCCCGGAGCCCAGTCAACGCGCGTGGCATCGGCGATGTTGCCCTCGGCGTCCAACTCCGTGCCGACTAGCGAGTAGCATCCCTTAGGGCAGTCGATAATAAAATCGAGCGCAATTGACTGATGGCGGTGTGGCTTTTGAATCGAATTCCCTGGCAGCAGACCGAACATGGCCCAAAGAACGTGCGTCACGGTGCGGGTTTGGGGAAAGTGCGCATTGGCCAGCAGCACGGATATCCGGCTGCGAAGGCCCGCATTAGCTTCATTCGCAATTTTTTGAAGCTCGGCCTCGGCGCGATCAGCGGGATACAAAGTCGGTTCAAATCGCGGAGAAACGGAGTCAACGCCCAAATAGGTCATCAACGGTGCGTCGCTCACGTAGTACATCGCCACGTCTTCGCTGGCGGTAATGGCGGATTCGAGACCACCGGGCAAGGAAAAAAAGGCGCCTTTCGTGAATGGAATCTTGTGCTCGCCTTGTACAGCCGCACCCGACCCACGAATAACATAGAAGATTTGCGAGGTGGCCAATGGGTCAAGACGAAGACAGTCCCCTGCGAGGACTCGCACAAAGTTCGCGATAAGTCCGGGGCCCGTCGCGGGCGCCGGGCAACCAAGTTCGCCAGAGAGGTCCAAAGGCACGACGCGCGTCGGCCCGTCCGAATAGAGTTCAGCCGGAAATGTTTTGAATGGGACGCGCGAAATCAGTTTCGCGCCAATCGGATTCGCTGCCTTCGTGTATTCAAAGTATTGCGCATCGGCGGTGACGCTCGTGTCGTCCGCCAGGGTGGCCGCATCGGTATGATCAAGCATGGTCTGCTCCTGTGAAGTGACTGGATTCGCTTCGCTGTGTTGTTTAAGCCGCGAAGCAGTGACCGAAATTTACGGCTGGAGCCGCCGCTTCGGTAGACCCGTTGGCGCAAATGAGTTTTCAGATTTGGGGGGCAACCCGGCCCCGAGAGTTGTGCTTTCACAAAGAACGCCGCAAACGACCGACAAAGAAAAAGCATGCGAACGATCGCCCTTCTCGTTGAGGCGTGCTGATACATCGCTAAGGGGCTCTCTTAGTCCTTCCAGTCGTTTAAGGAAACGAGCGAACGACTCGTCACCGTGGAGGAGCGGACGTTCAATCACTAGGGGATGAGCAGCGGAAAGTGGCCGACGGCTACCTGCGGGCACTGATGCCGGAAAGCTGCCCTTCACCGACATGCGCGGCTTGACCAGGCGCGCGCTTTTGGCGAACGTTGGGAACCGCGGCTCTCGGTCATTCGCCGGGCCATCGATGACCGTAATTGAATGGCGTATTCTCCAGTTGCAGCGGACATCCGGACGCATTCGCAACGCTCGACTTATGACTATCGGGACTAGTGCAGAGCGGACGCCCGCAAACAAAAAGACAGTTGAGCGGCTTGAGGCGTGGGACAGCGCCCGGCTCGCGCACTGGTGGAATTACCGCGCGTTCATTTCGTCGTATAGCCGCCGTTGACCAAGATGGTCTGCCCAGTGATCCACCATCCATCGCTCACCAGATGACGAATGAAGGGCACCACGTCTTCGATATCGGTGAGACCCGTTTTAGAGAATTTCGACAGCGCCGCGGCCGTCCTGTGATACGCCACGGCATCGGCACCTTCCGCGGGATAAAAGAAAGGCGTGTCCATGGGACCCGGCCCAACGGCCGTCACCGATATGCCGCGTTCGCCGAACTCCTTTGCCGCTGCGCGAGTGAAGTGCTCGACGGGCGCCTTGGTGCCCGCGTACGCTGCATAGAAGGGCGTGAACGCGCCAAGCAGCGAGGTTACGAGCGTCACGACCTTACCGTTGTCGTTGACGTGCTTGCCAGCCTCGCGCAGGAAAAAGAACGCGGCTTTAGAATTTACGGCACTCATCGCATCGTATTCGGCTTCGCTGATTTCCGTGAACGGCTTCTTCAGAACCTTGCCCACCGTGTTGATCGCGATATCCGGCCGTCCCACGGCGGCAACGACCTCAGAAAACAACTGCTCCATCGCCTTCGCCTGCGTGAGATCCGCTTGGAACGCGACGCCTTCCGCGCCGGCTGCCTTGATCGCGGCGATCGTGTTGTCCGCGTCGGACTTGGAGTTTGCGCTGTTGTAGTGAATTGCTACCGCTCTTGCGCCGTGCCTGGCCAGATCGCGCGCGACCAACCCGCCAAGATTCTTTGCCCCACCCGCAATCAGAACAGTTTTGCCCGCAATGCTGTGGTCTGCCATGACATTTCTCCGTTCTCGCGGTTGCGAATTGCAGCCGCGTCTTCAGCTAATGGTACAGTGCAGAAAAATCGTATAAAGCACCTTATCCTGACAGCACTAGACAGAATTCCCGACTAATTCACGAGCGACGGTTGCGCATCATTGCGCATGAGCGCCTGGGCTTTTCCGAGCATGGACCGTATCGATCTCTTTCGAATCTTCGCGCGGGTTGTCGAGTGCGCCAACTTCACGCGCGCCGCGGATACCTTAGGCATGCCGCGCTCCTCGGTGTCAGCCGCGGTCCAGGAACTCGAGGGCCGGCTCGGCACGCGCTTGCTACATCGGACGACACGGAAGGTCTCGACCACGCATGACGGCTCTGCACTCTACGAACGCTGCTTGCCTCTGATCGCGGATATGGAGGACACCGAGAACCTTTTTCGCCTTGCAAGCGGTACGCCTGGCGGCAAACTACGGGTCGACATGCCCGGTCGCATCGGTCGCTTGATCGTCGCGCCCGCGTTGCCCGATTTTCTGGACCGCTATCCCCAGATAGATATCGAGATCGGCGTGACGGATCGGGCCGTCGATCTTGTCGAGGAGCGTGTCGACTGCGCGTTACGCGTGGGTGCGCTAAGCGACTCGGAGTTGTTTGCGCGGGCGGTGGGGGATTTGCCTCTCATCAACGTGGCCAGCCCGGCATATCTCGCACGCCATGGCGTGCCGCAGAGCCCCGGCGACCTTGATGATCACTGGATGGTCGGCTATACGTCGCCGTCCAACGCACGGGTTGCTCCATGGGAATGGATGGAAAACGGCGCGCGGCAAACGATGCCGCTCAAGAAACGGGTGGGCGTGAATAACGTGGAGGCGTACATCGCGTGCTGTCTCTCGGGCATCGGCCTGATTCAGATTCCCGCCTATGACGTGCAAGCGCATCTGCGCGCCGGCGAACTTGTCGAGGTCTTGCCTTTATATCGGGCGGCGTCCATGCCGATGACGCTGCTTTATCCTCATCGGCAGCATCTGTCGCGGCGCTTCCACGTGTTCGCCGATTGGCTCGAAGCGTTGCTCAAGGCGACTTGTATCCGATCCACCTAGATATCGCGCAACGGCGGCGCAAGAGCGTCGGCATCAGCGATCACCACGCTACGGCGCGCAACGCACTGCTGGCTCGTTCCTGTGACCGTTGTACCTTGATTGCGGTCGTGCCGGATTGAGGACCCAAAGTGGGTCGTGAAGAGGCAGTCATACCTGCCTGAGCGCCGCCGTTCGCATGGACTGCGATGAACGCCGCTCCGACGACTCCCGGTAACGAGCGTTCGACAATCGTGCGATTGCGAGAACTCGTCTTGGCCCTCTCAGGCTGAGTCACAGACTGACCGGTCTCCTTCATGGCTGCTATTAAGCCCGCTCTTCAGCGGTTAAAAAATTTAAATTTGTTTCTGCTGCCGATATGCTGAACTAAAGTTCAGGAATCTTCATACCCCGTACGAACCGGTCCAGGCGTCCTGCCGGCCATGCAGGCAAATCGCAAGAAATGTAAAGCAACTACATACCTGCGCCCCAATTTAATCGCCAATAATATTGGCGTTAATCCGGCATATCTGTGAGCGAAGCAATAGCGATCATGGACTCAAAACGAGGGGCAAAGTGATGTCAGCACAACCATCGAATATGCCGGAATTGACGGAAGCCCTGTCGCGCACACTGGCGGTGGCCGAGTTTTCTCCCGACGGTATCCTGGTGGCAGCGAACGGCAATTATCGGACGCTCCTTGGATACGAAGATGACGCGATACTCGGGCGTACTCACCGCTCGTTCTGTGACCCGTCATACGCTGCCTCGAACGCATACACCGAATTCTGGCAATCTCTGGTGAACGGTCACCCGCTGATCGGCGCCATTTGCGAGCGTCAGCGCCGTGACGGCAGCCCATGCTGGCTCGGCGCGACATTTACGCCCATATTCGATTCACAGCAGCGCGTGCATCGCATCGTCAAGGTCGCACTCGACATAACTGAACGCCAGCAGCAATGGCTTAGCCAGAACGAGCATGCGCGGCAACTCGCCCTGGCCGCCGATACGACTGACTCAGGCGTCGTCATCGTCGACAACGACGGGAGCATCCACTACGTCAATGCCGGGTTCATCAGGATGTTCGGCTGGGGCCCGGATGAAATCGCCGGCCGTACACCGGCTGCTCTGCTGGGATCACGCCTTTCCGAAGCGTTTATCCAGCCATTCCGGGCAGAACTGATGGCGGGAACCACGGTACGCCGCGAGGAGATCCTGACGGGCAAGAACGGCCAGCGATCCTGGGTAAATGTCGTGGTAAATCCGATCCTGGATCTGGACGGGAACCTGAGCAAGACCATTTCAGTTCTTACCGACATCACTCACGTCAAGATGTATGAAGTATTACAGCAGCGCGCCCTGGAGGCGATGGCCCGCGAAGAGCCATTGCAGCAGGTGCTCAACATGGTGTGCCTCGAAATCGAGCGCATTCTGCCGGACGTAACAGCATCAATTCAGATGCTCGATGACCAAGGCCATCTGCAGCCGTTGGCCAGCCCCAGTCTCCCGCCTGAATATTGGCAACTGTTCGAGAACTGCAAAATAGGACCCGAAGCGGGATCTTGCGGGACCGCTGCATACCGGGGAGAACCGGTCTGGACCCCCGACATTGCAACCGATCCGCTATGGGACGAGTGGCGGCATATGGTGTTGCCAATGGGCTACACGGCCTGCTGGTCAACGCCTATCCTGTCGAGCGATCGCCAGGTCATGGGCACCTTCGCTTTCTACTATCGGAAGGCCGTGGAGCCCGATTCCTTCCAGCAGCAAGTCATTACGGCTTGCGTTCATCTGTGCATGGTGGCGTTCGAGCGGGAGCGCGCGCGACAGCGCATTCAGCAACTGGCCTTTTACGACAGCCTGACCGGCCTGCCCAATCGCCGGATGTTGCTAGAAAGAGCCAACCACGAAATTACCACGCTGATCGGAAAATCTTATCAGTTAGCTGTCCTCTTCATTGACCTGGATCGCTTCAAGCAGATCAATGATTCGATGGGACGCGCTGTAGGAGACGAACTCCTGCGGGAAATGGCGAATCGAATCCGAACGCAGTTTCCGGCTTCAGATCTCATCAGCAGGCTCTCGGGCGATGAATTCGTGGCCGTGCTACCCAGGTGCAGTGACGGGATACTCCTGGCAGCGGTAACGCAATTGCAGGAAACGCTATCGCAACCGTGCAGGCTGGCCGAGACATGCCTGATGCCGTCTGCCACGATCGGAATTGCCGTCTTCCCAGCCGATGGCCGCAATATGGAAACTCTTCTTCAGTGTGCCGAAATGGCAATGTACCAGGCAAAGACTGCCGGGAGAGGTCAATACGGTTTTTTCAATGGTCAAATGAGTCTGCTTGCTCAGAAGAAAATTTCACTTGAAGCGGCACTGCGCGACGCTATTCGGACCGGAAGCCTGTGCTTGCACTATCAACCGCAGGTCAGCCTCGAAGATCGGCACCTCTACGGCGTAGAGGCGCTTGCCCGATGGTTTCACCCCGAACTGGGCATGATCCCACCTTCTCAATTTATACCGCTTGCGGAGGAATGCGGCCTGACCGCGGAACTGGGGCGCTGGGTCTTGCATGAAGCTTGCCGGCAGTTGGGCGAGTGGCAATCTCGGGGGCTGACGGTACCATCGGTATCGATCAACCTCTCCCCGACCAGTTTTCGCGACCCGGATTTGCCACAAACAATTGCACGAACCCTCGAGGATCATGCTCTCCCCGCTGAGAAACTCACTTTGGAAGTGACCGAGGGCGTGCTGCTTGAGGCCAATTCCGGGGTGCTCAAAACCATCAAGGAAGTGACTGCCTTGGGAGTACGGTTGTCCGTGGATGATTTCGGCACGGGCTACTCCAGCCTCAGCTACCTACGCCGTCTCCCCGTCAGCGAACTCAAGCTGGATCGCAGTTTTGTCGCGGACCTGGCACACGACAAGGCAGCCAGCGCATTGAGCGCCGCAATCATGGGAATCGGCCAAAGCCTTAACCTGACCTTGATAGCCGAAGGCGTAGAAACAGAGGAGCAGTCCCGGATTCTGGCGGAGCAAGGATATGGCATTGCTCAAGGCTATCTATTCTCACCGGCTCTGCCACCAAAGGAATTCGAGCACTGGATTGAACAAGTGACTGGGTCCATCACGCCAGCATGATACTTGCCATGTCCGCTGGCAAGCGTGGACCCATGTCGGTAGATGGCTGAACTGAGACGGTTCCAAGACCTGTGGCTACAATAAGAGCAATGACAAAGTCGATCACTCGAGCACCCTTCGCAGGGCAGTTGACTCAGACATGCACTCGTTGACAATCCTCGTGCGTTCGTCGTCTGCCTATGCCGGTGGATACCGAAAGATACTGAGCTACCATGAGATACCGCCCTCTCCCATGGCGAAAGACGAACTCTTTGTCTCAGGGAACCGTCACCGGTTGAGGTCGAGAACGTCGTACTCGATCATGGCGGCAAGATGTTTCGCCAAACGCTTCTCCGGTGACACGCGCGGCTTGTCGACGAACGATCAGAAGAAGAAAATCAACGCCGGAGCCAGTATCACTAGCCTATAGGAGGGATGCCGTGTCGCCAAAAAGCAGTGAGCCCGGTAAAACGTTTTTCAAAGGCCTGTTATGGTTCGTTGCATTGTGGCTGCTTGGATTCGCCGGGACAGCGCTACTCGTGCTCCCGTTCCATCTTATGGTCGCTGCAGCAATGCATCACTAGCTTGAGCACCTTTTGAGCGCCATGATCCGGGCGCCATGAAATAAACGAACCAGCGTGTTGGTAGCGGCAAGAGCAAGCTTAAACGATGTGCGAACGCAATCGGTCGGGGATCATCCTTCTTTCGGGAACCAGATTTCCTTCATAAATCAATTCGGCATGCGAATTATTTACTTGAAAACATTTCATCTTCCAATAAATAGGCTCGAAGAATTTTTGGGTCGACCGGATGCCACGAGCCGCCGAGTACACCGCCGCGCGAAAGAAAGCCCGCCAATCGTAGGGTGACCAATCAAGGGAGCCCGCTGAGTAAGCCGATGGTAACGATGTGACACGAGAATAAAAAGCCGCCAAACCCGATATAAAGTATCGGCGGAGCTCTGGCAATGCACCCTTTCACCCTTTCGCAGGGTGTCGTTTGACACGTTGTGGACCGGCGCGAACGTGACACGAGCATGTCGTCGGGGCGACTGACTGCCAAAGCAGCCCTGTCCCGCGAACCGGATGTATGCTTCTATAGGCTCGATGAGTTTCTAGCGGCGGCCCCTTTCCATAAGGTGACTGCGCGGTATAACATCCGTGAACGCAGCAGCACACCGGCTTCATTTATTCGGATAAAAGCTTTGCGCCCGCGTTAAGCCGGGACCGCAGAGGCGGAAAGAGGTTCGTTCCGCTGTTGCCGGAATCCGTAACGGCTTATCAATATTCAATCCGATGCCTAAAGACATTCCAGCAGACATTCCGGCAGACATTCCAGAACCACAAACCGTTTGTAATGCCGTCACCCGTAGTGCAATTTTCATCGTCGCGACATTCGCGGGTGGCCACGACCCGGCAGACACAGTGCGAGCGTGGTGCGCGGATATCGCCGCCCTCGTGCGCTCGGTCGGCAAGCGTGTCCCTTCCGGCAACCTGTCGTGCGTGTGCGGCTTCGGCTCCGACGCCTGGGACACGCTGTTCGGCGCCCCGCGCCCCGCAGGGCTGCACCCGTTTCGCGAATTCGGCGAGGGCGAACGCCGCGCCGTGGGTACGCCCGGGGATATCCTGCTCCACATCCGCGCAGACCAGATGGATCTCTGCTTCGAGCTCGCCACGCAGTTGGTAGGACGGCTCGGCGACGCGGTCTCGGTCGTGGATGAAGTGCACGGTTTTCGCTACTTCGACATGCGCAGCATGGTGGGCTTCGTCGACGGTACCGAAAATCCGACGGGCCGCGAGGCCGTCGATTTCACGCTGATTCGCGACGAGGATCCGGGGTTCACGGGCGGCAGTTATGTCCTCGTTCAGAAGTACCTGCACGACATGACCGGCTGGAACGCGCTTTCGGTCGAGACCCAGGAGCGCATTATCGGCCGCACGAAATTATCCGATATCGAGCTCGACGCCGCGGTCAAACCGTCGTCGTCGCACAGCTCGCTGACCACGATCGTAGAGAACGGCGAGGAAGTGAAAATCCTTCGCGACAACATGCCCTTCGGCCGGCCCGGCGCGGGCGAGTTCGGCACCTACTTCATCGGTTATGCCCGTTCGCCCGAGCCGATTGAGCAAATGCTCGAGAACATGTTTGTCGGACGGCCGCCGGGCAACTACGACCGGCTGCTCGACTATAGCCGCGCGGTCACCGGTGGCCTTTTCTTCGTCCCGTCGGCTACCCTGCTTGAGGCGCTGGCAGAACGCGATCCAGAGTCCGCTGCCGTTGCCGTTGCCGAACAGCAGCAACCCGATACGTCTTCCTCCGCCGAGCCGCGCCATGACGGCTCACTGAATATTGGCTCTCTCAAGGGAATCTCCCAACATGAATAACCTGCATCGCGAGCTTGCCCCAATTTCCCGTGCCGCCTGGTCGCAAATCGAAGAGGAAGTGGCCCGCACTTTCAGGCGCAGCGTCGCCGGCCGTCGTGTGGTCGACGTCAAGGGTCCCGGCGGCACGGAACTCTCCGGCGTCGGCACGGGGCATCAGATCGCGATCAGCGCGCCGCAGCAAGGTGTCGTGGCGAAACTGTCCGAGGTGAAGGCCCTCGTTCAGTTGACCGTGCCGTTCGAGCTGCAGCGCGATGCGATCGACAGTGTCGTGCGCGGCGCAAAAGATGCCGACTGGCAGCCCGCGAAGGACGCAGCAAAGGAGCTCGCTTATGCAGAGGATCGTGCGATCTTCGACGGGTATCAGGCTGCGGGTATTGGCGGGATTCGCGAAGGTTCGTCAAATCCAGCGCTCGCGCTACCGGCCGACGTCAGCGATTATCCCAACACGATCAGCAACGCGCTCGAACAGCTGCGGCTTGCCGGCGTCGACGGCCCCTACTCCGTGCTGCTCGGCGCCGACGCATACACCGCGCTCGGGGAGGCACGCGATCAGGGTTATCCGGTTATCGAGCACATCAAGCGGATCGTGAACGGCGAGATCATCTGGGCGCCCGCACTCGCAGGCGGCAGCGTGCTGTCCATGCGCGGCGGCGACTTCGAGTTGCATCTTGGCGAAGACGTGTCAATAGGCTACACGAGCCATACCGACACGGTAGTGCGCCTCTATCTATGCGAAACACTGACATTTTTAATGCTGACGAGCGAGGCGTCGGTGTCAGTAACGCAAGCGGAATAAGTGGAAAGCAGCCGGATGCCCTGGTAACGGCCTGGCTCTTCCCCACGGGCATTGCAAACGAGATTGCCCAGCTCGCGTTCGGACTCGTACCCGGCGCGATCGCAGTGGCGGTTGCGCCGTCGTTCGGCCTCGACGCTCGCGAGGCGGCCGGCCAATTGCTCAAGCGCGGGCTCAACGGCCGGGAAGACAAAGCCTGACACGCTCCCGGCGCCACGGCCATCGTTACGGGCTCAGGCCCGCAACGATGGCTTCAGCAGTACGGAAACATCATCGTCGGGAAGTACTTCATCAAAGCGGCTTGTCACTCCGCCACAGTCGACGCGCACTCTCTCCAGGATTTCCGAAGTGCACTTTTTTAACATCGCCACGATCATCCGTACCCGTGGCGGCACCGGACGTTGCGCCTGGATCAGCACATTCAGATCGAAGGGCAGCACCTCGAATTGCGGCAGTATGCGCACCAACCGACCGTCTGCGAGCGCGTCGACGCAAGCAGGCTCCTCCAGGACGCCGATGCCCGCACCCGAGAGGATCATTTCATACATGGGCCGCCAATGACTGGTCTTGACCGCGGTATGGATCGGCACGTTCTCCACGATGGTTGCCACTTGCCGGAGCGGCAACTGGTCCGTGCCGAACATGCCCTGGACCCGAATGAACGGGTGTTTTACCAGGTCGGACGGCTCGGCGATGGGACCGTGCTGGCTCAGACAGCCCGGCGCAGCAACCAGGATACGTCCAACCTGACCGAGCTGACGGGCGATGAACGCTCCTTCTCCGAGCGGCCCAAGACGAAAGGAAACGTCTACACCCTCCGTCACGAGATCGACGATCCTGTCGTTCAGGACCAGTTCCAGATTCAGTTGAGGATAGGCTGCGCGCACAAGCGTCAACGCCTGCGGCACGACCGTCTCGCCGAAGCAGTGGGGCGCCGCGATACGAATCGTGCCCCTGAGGACCTGCTCGTCGTTCGACACTTCGGCAAGCGCCTGTTCCACGGCGTGCAGGATCCCCTTGCTACGCTCGTAGAAGGTGAGGCCGTCGGGTGTGCAATTGAAAGCGCGTGCACTACGGAGCAACAACCGGCAGCCGAGGTACTTCTCGAGTCGCTCAATGCGTTCGCTCGCGGCAGGCTGCCCCATATTGAGGTCTCTCGCCGCACCGGAGATACTGCCGCGCTCAACCACCCTGACGTAAATGCGCATGGCTTCTAGCAGATTCATCGCGCCCAACCTGCCTTTGCGCCGAACGCGCCTGATTCGAGCGCCGAACGCGGCTGCTGGTACACGCTTGCGCTTCCCTTCGGTCTTGCCTCTTGCATGCTTTGGCTCCAATGATTGCGCTTCGCCACATCCCTGCATTGGGACTTGGCACCGTGCATTCCATGGAGGAAAGAGTAAGACCGGAGCATCGGTCGCAGAGTGCACAGATCGGGTCGGCTCGCGTCAGTACAGTTCTGCTACGGTCCCGGCACCGGGCGGGCGGGCGGCCGGTACACTGGCCCAAGCGACACTGGCCCAAGCGACACTTACCTAAGCGACACTTACCTAAGCGAAGCGCCACGGGAATCGTCCGATGAATCTCTATGAGAAGCTTGCAGACGACATCGAGAGATCGATCCGGCAAGGCGTATACCGTCATGGCGAACGCCTCCCGTCGGTCAGGCAGACCAGCCAGCAGCATCGAATCAGCGTCACGACAGCGATCCACGCGTATTTGCTGCTCGAAAGCCGTGGCCTTGTGACGAGCCGGCCCCAATCCGGCTATTTCGTCAACTTCCGCAACGACGAGGGCGAGCGGAAGACGCTCGAGCTCCGGCCGTCGAAACCGATCCCGATTTCGTCGCCGGTTGACGTCAGCCGCCTGGTGCTCTCGACGCTGCGCTCGATCGGTGTCGACGATGCGGTGCCGCTCGGTTCTCCCTATCCCGACCCCTGCCTGTTTCCATTCGAAAAACTCAACCGCTACGCCTACGACGCGGGCCGGGGTAAGGCGCTGTGGGGCGTGACGGACGCGCTGCCGCCCGGCAATGCGAAGCTCGTGCGCCAGATCGCGCGCCGCTACCTGGAGAACGGCATGGCGGTTGATCCGAACGAGATCATCATCACCGTCGGCGCGACCGAGGCCATCAATCTCTGCCTTCAGGCAGTCGCAAAGCCCGGCGACGTGATCGCTGTCGAGTCACCAACGTTCTACGCGATGCTCCATGCGATCGAACGGATGGGCATGAGGGCCATCGAGGTATCGACTCATCCGGAGCACGGCATCGATATTGACGCGCTCGCGGCTATCGTGGAGTCGCAGACTGTCACTGCCTGCATGGTCATGCCGAACTTCCAGAATCCGCTGGGCTTCAAGATGCCCGACGAACGCAAGCGCGAACTGGTCCAGTTCTTGACGAAGCGGGACATTCCGGTCATCGAGAACGGTGTCTACAATGAGCTGCACTATGACGGCACACACCCGAGCACGCTGAAGTCCTTCGACACGAAGGGGCTGGTACTTCACTGCGCTTCGTTCTCAAAGAGCCTGACGTCAGCCTACCGGATTGGCTGGGCGTTGCCGGGGCGTTATCGCGATCAGGTCGAGAAACTCAAGTTCCTGAACACGTTGACCTCTCCGTCGATTCCGCAGTTGGCGATTGCGGAATTCCTCGAACGCGATGGTTTCGAGCACCACCTGCGAAGGGTACGCAAGGCGTATGCGCTGCAGGCCAATCTCATGAAGGCGATCGTTTCGCGTTTCTTTCCCGAGGGTACGCGCATGTCCAACCCCGCGGGCGGATACGTGCTGTGGGTCGAATTGCCGCCTAAAGTCGACGCCATGCGGCTCTATAAGCTTGCGCTCGAGCAAGGCATCACCATCGGACCGGGATACATGTTCTCGGTCTCGGAGACGACCTATCGGAATTTCATCCGCCTCAATTACAGCAGCCCGTGGTCGAGCGAAATCGAGCAGGCGGTGATTACCGTCGGCAAGCTCGTGGCGATGTGCGCCCGCTAGCGGCACGCTCGCCGCTGCCTGAGCGGTGCGAGCGTGCGGACGTGTGAACCCGTATGAACACGCGTGCTTCAGGGCAACCTCAGCCTCCCGTGACGGGCGGAAAGAACGCGATTTCGCTGTCCTCGCGCACGACAAACGTCTCGTTGACCATCTCATGGTTGACGGCTGTACGGAGCGGCCGGTCTACGCGCAGTGACTCGGCCATCCGTTCGTCTCTCGACGCGAGCCTGCGGCGCAGGCAGTCAATGCGTAGTTCCGAAGCATCGATGTCCACAATCTCCTGCGAGACGCCGAATTGTTCGCGAGCGCCGGCGAAATACCTGATGGTGAGTTTCATTCGTGTGTTCCTGTCGCCGTAAGCGCTGCGGCGGCTTTGTGGCGGATCTCGCCGGATACGTCCAGGCAGAAACCTTACGTCAGTTGATACGGGCGCACCGGTACGACCTCATCGGGAATTTCACATCCACACAGCTCGAGAATCGATCGTTCGATGGTGCGAGTCATTGCGTCCAGTGCCAGCGCATTAGGCGCGACGGTGAACGGCTCGGCAACTTCACTGGCAATCGCTTCGAGCGCAATAAGCGTATAAGAAATGAAAACGCAGAGAAGCGGCGTAAAGAACTCCGTCGAATCGACGAGACCGAACGGCAGCAACACGCAATAGGCATAGACGGTGCGGTGAAGCAACACACTGTAGGCAAACGGAATAGGCGTGGATGCAATCCGTTCGCAGCTTCCAATCGCGCGTCCCAATTCATTGATCTGCGCGTCGAACATCCAGAGCTTCGTGTCCGTTGCCAATGCTTGATCCTGCAGATCGGCGAAGTCGCGACGGATGTCATTGAGAAGCGCAATCGGCTTGTAGCAAGTGTGCTGCAATGCCCGGGTTCGCGTGCGGCCGACAAAGCGAAGGAGATCCGGAGTCGGGTCGGTCCCGCGCAGTTGATGTTTCAACGCATAGACGCACGCAATCAGCGTATGGGCCATCTGAAGCTTGTCAGCGCCGCACGGGACGTAACACAGCATCTGCGACGTCAGCGCGCGCGTGGAGATCAACAGGTTGCCCCACAGATGCCGCGCCTCGTTGAAGCGCTCGTAGCTCGCGTTATTCCGGAACGCAAGGAAGATGGCGAGAGCAAGACCGAATAGCGTGAAGGGTGCTGTATTGAGCGGAATTTTCTCGCCGAAAATTCGGCCTTGCGTCAGCACGGCGAGGCTGCTGACAGCCCCCATGAACACCAGTTGTGGAATGATCGACTGCAATACGGAACCGTTCCAGACAAATAGCAACCGGAACCAATTTTCCCCTGGCCTCACGATCATGATGTGCTCTTGTAGTGTGCTGACTGCGCCGTCACCATCAGTGATAACCTGCGTCCCCTTCCCTCACCTTGCCCCGGAATACGCGGTACTGCATGACGTTGTAGACAAGGATGACCGGCAGCACGATCACAGTGCCGACCAGCGTAAATAGCTGGCTCGAGTGGCTCGACGACGCCTGCCAGATTGTCAGGGATGGCGGAACGATGTTCGGCCAGATGCTGATGAGCAAGCCGCTGAAGCCGAGAAAACAGAGCGCGAGGGTGAGAATGAACGGGGTCGCTTCGTGCTGCAACCGAAGCGAGCGGAAGATGCCCCATACACAAGCTATGACAAGGATTGGCACCGGCAGGAACCAGCCGAGATTGCCGCTTCCAAACCAGCGAAGCGCAACCGCAGGCAATCCGATCACCGTCCAGAGACTCACGATGACAATCGCTCCGAGCAGCACGCTCACGAGCGGCCTCATGACCTGCCGCATTTTGCGCTGCAGTTCACCGTCCGTCTTCAGGATGAGCCAGCCGCAGCCGAGCGTCGCATAGGTGAAGAGCACGCCGATTCCGCAGAACAGGCTGAACGGCGAGAGCCAGTCGAACGGACCGCCGGCGAAACGGCTATCGACAATCTTGATGCCTTGCAGCAGCGAGCCCAGCACGATTCCCTGGCAGAGCGCCGCGAGCGCGGAACCACCCATGAAAGCGAGATCCCACGCGTGCTGGGTCCTGACGGCCTTGGTACGCAACTCGAAGGCCGCGCCGCGGAAGATCAGGCCCACGACCATCAGGATGAGCGGGAGATAGTTCGCCGGCAGGAGCGTCGAATAGACCACCGGGAACGCCCCGTAAAGCCCGGCGCCGCCGAGCACGAGGAACGTCTCGTTACCGTCCCAGACCGGTGCGATGGTATTAAGCATTACTTGACGATCGCCTTTCTCCTCGAAGAACGGAAACAGCAGGCCGATGCCGAGATCGAATCCGTCGAGCATCACATAGATGAAAACGCCCAGTCCGATGATCGCGGCCCACACGACAGGAAGATCGATTTGCATGGCGTTACTCTCCTTCGAGTGCTTCGAGCGCTCGATTGAGCAATATCGGATGCTTGCCGGCCTTGCGGCCGTCAATATGCTCCTCCGGCCCGCGCTTCATCATCTTCAACATGTAGTAGACGCCCATGCCAAACACGAGGAAATACACCAGCACGAAGATCAGCAATGAAACGCCTGCTTGCTGGGCACTGATTGGCGAGAGGGAGTCCGCGGTACGCAGAACGCCGTAGACCGTCCAGGGCTGGCGGCCGACTTCCGTCGTTATCCACCCGGCCAATAGCGCCACGATTCCAGAAGGCCCCATGCACAGCACGAAACGCTGATACCACCGCGTTTCGTAGAGACGGCCGCGCACTCTGAGCAGTAGCCCGAGCAGCGCAGTCAATAGCATCAACATGCCGAGACCCGCCATGATGCGAAACGTCCAGAACACGATCGGCGAGTACGGGCGATCCCCCGGCGGAAACTCTTTCAGGCCGCGAATCTCGCCATCCCAACTGTGGGTCAGGATCAGGCTGCCCAGATGGGGTATCTGGATCGTGTATCGCGTCACTTCCGCGTTCATGTCGGGCAGGCCGACCAGATTGAGTGCGGTGCCGCCGTGCTCGGTTTCCCACAGGCCTTCGATTGCCGCGATCTTGGCCGGCTGGTATTTTCGCGTGTTGAGTCCGTGTGCATCGCCAACAAAAATCTGTATGGGCGTCAGCAAAAGCAGGATCCACAGCGCCATCGAAAAACTACGCTTGACGGGTTTGTCGCGCCGGCCATGCAACAGATGCCACGCACCGCAAGCGGCGACAATGAAGGCCGCGACGATGAATGCGGCGATCGTCATATGCGCGAGTCGATACGGAAACGACGGGTTGAAAATAACTTTCATCCAGTCGACCGGTACGATACGACCATTCTCGATGGCGAATCCTTGCGGCGTCTGCATGAAGCTGTTCGACGCGAGAATCCAGAAAGTGGAAATGAGCGTACCCACCGCAACCATCAGCGTGGCGAAGAAGTGCGCGCGGGGACTGACGCGTTGCCAGCCGAACAGCATGACGCCGAGAAACCCGGCCTCAAGAAAGAACGCCGTCAGCACTTCATAGGTCAGCAGCGGCCCGGTGATGTTGCCGGCTATCGTGGAGAATCCGCTCCAGTTGGTGCCGAACTCATAGGCCATCACCACACCGGAGACCACCCCCATTCCGAAGCCGACCGCGAAGATCTTCGACCAGAACAGAAACATGTCCTTGTAGGCCGTGTCGCCGGTCAGCAACCAGCGCCATTCCAGCACGGCCAGGAAACTGGCCAAACCGATGCTGATAGCGGGGAAAATAATATGAAACGAGACCGTGAACGCAAACTGCAACCTGGCAAGGTGGAATGCATCGAAAATTTCCATGATTGATCAAGGGCTCCAGGTGATAACGGTATTTGCGTAAAACGGGCGCCCTGTGGCGGCAGGCTCACTACGCGGTTCACCCAACGCGATCACTTAACGTCTGCTGAAAATGGATTGAACGGGAATCGCAAGTATGTGCGTCAATGATGTGCGTCAATGCCGGGCGCGACATTACCGCCGGATGCCTCTGGCAAAGGCAACGTCCAAAGACAACATTCACCCGGCATCCTGCGCCTAAAGTCACGTTTCTGCTGAGCGCAAAACATGCACCGGCACAGACTTGTACGAAGGCGTGCCACTCTCTTTGTCAAGGTAGTCGAGTGGCACCAGCACGTTGGCTTCCGGGTAGTACGCGCCGACCGAGCCCTTCGCGATGTTGTAGGCGATCGCGGTGATGTTCTCCAGGCGAAGCTGTCTGCCCGACGACGTAATCGTTTCGATGTCGACCAGATCACCGTGTTCGAGTCCTTGCTCGGCAAGATCGTCTTCGTTCATGAACAACACGTCACGCCGGCCGAACACGCCCCGGTAACGATCGTCCAAAGCGTAGATGGTGGTGTTGTACTGGTCATGGCTGCGCAGCGTGATGAGACGGAGCACGTTTTCAGCGCCGAGGACGTCGGCGTCTTCCTGCACTCCGCCGTACACTGAGAATATCGCTTTTCCTGACGGCGTGGGCCACACGCGTTCGGTCGGAGGAAGTGGCATACGGAATCCCCCTGGCGTTCTGATCCGTTCATTGAAGGCCTCGAATCCCGGCACGGTTTGTTCGATCAGGTCCCGAACCTTGTCGTAGTCGGCGATCAATTCCTTCCATGCCACCTTGCTGTCCGGCAACGTGGCCGTGGCAATGCCGGCGACGATCGCCGGCTCGGAACGCAAGTGTTCGGACGCAGGCGTCAGCTTGCCCGAAGAGGCGTGGACCATCGACATGGAATCCTCGACCGTAATGGATTGCTGGCCGCTCGCCTGGATATCCAGTTCCGTGCGGCCCAGAACAGGCAGCACGTAGGTTTCTTTGGCCACTAGCAGATGCGAACGATTGAGCTTGGTACCGAGGTGGACGCTCAGATCGAGCTTGCCCATGGCGGGAAAGGACTGCCCGGAATCGGGTAACGCGACAGCGAAGTTTCCGCCCAGGCAAATCAGGGCCTTGGCCGTGCCGGCGATCATCGCCTGCATCGCCTGGACGGCGTCGTGCCCGTGCGCTGCGGGCGGCTCGAACCCGAATACCTCTTCAATCTGCTTGAGGAAGGTGGCGGACGGTTTTTCCGTGATCCCGACCGTGCGATTCCCCTGCACGTTGGAATGTCCGCGCAAAGGACAAATGCCTGCGCCGGGTTTGCCGATGTTGCCGCGCAATAACAACAGATCAGCAATCAGACGGACGGTCGCGGTCCCTTTGTTATGCTGGGTTACGCCCATTCCGTAGGTGACAATTGTCGCATTCGATTTTGCATAGGCAATGGCAACCTGCTCCAGATCTTCACGGCTGAGTCCGCTTGCCTTTTCAATATCCTCCCATGACGTCGCTTCCAGATCGGCAGCTAACGCTTCGAAACCTTGCGTATGCGTGGCGATAAACTCGTGGTCCAGGACAGTGTTGCCCTGTTCTGCGTCCATCGCCAGGAGCGCTTTCATGATGCCCTTGAGGGCGGCCGCATCTCCTCCGGCGTCGACCTGAAAATAGGTCGACGCAATCCGGGTCGATCCGAAGGTCGCCATTTCGATCATGCTCTGTGGATCAGCGAAGCGCTCAAGCGCGCGCTCGCGCAGAGGATTGAACACGATGATCGGGACGTTGCGCCGCGAGCATTCGTGGAGTGTTCCCATCATCCGCGGGTGATTCGTCCCGGGATTGTGGCCGATCGAGAGGATCAGTTCGGTCGCGTCGAAGTCATCCAGCGATACCGTGCCTTTGCCGATCCCGATCGACCGGGGCAATCCGACGCTGGTCGGCTCGTGACACATGTTCGAGCAGTCGGGGAAATTGTTCGTCCCATATTCGCGCGCGAACAACTGAAAGAGGTAGGCTGCCTCGTTCGACGCCCTGCCTGACGTATAGAACTCGGCCTCGTCGGGAGAGGACAACCCGCGAAGGACTTCACCGATGCGAGCGAACGCGTCGTCCCAGGCGACCGCCCGGAACTTGTCCGTGGTGCGGTCGTAGACGAGAGGATGCGTCAGTCGGCCGAGATCCTCCAGTTCGAAATCGGATCGTTGTAGCAGCGACGACACCGTGTTGTTTTCGAAAAACTCCGGACCCACCCGCTTGGTCGTCGCTTCCCATGTGACGGCCTTGGCGCCGTTTTCGCAGAACTGGAACGTGGATTTGTGTTCCTTGTCAGGCCAGGCGCACCCCGGGCAATCGAAGCCGTCAGGCTGATTGGTCCGCAGCAGCGTAATGGGCGCCTTTATGCTTTCCATTTGCAGCCGTACGGCTTGAGCCGTCGCCCGGAGCGCTCCCCAGCCTCCGGCGGGTCCGTCATACGGCCGGATTCCCGGAACTTCGCGTCGCGTGGTCATATGAGACTCCATGAACAGCCCCAGGAGACCTGGAGGCTGTCTTGCTTCGGGGTTACGCCGCATCACGGCGTAAGGCTTACGCTGCCGCCTGCGGGCCTGAAGGTGCGCGCCACTTCCTCTTCGATCTGCGACCAGGCGGCACGGGAGATTGGGGCGAACTCGCGGCGCAGGTTATTCACGTTGCGAGAGTCCTTTGAGAGAACCAATATTCAGCGAGGCGTCGCGGTGCGCTTCAGCCGGGGAAACTAGCGACGGAATGCGTACATGACCCACTCCAATGCAAACCGAACCTGAGCATGATCGGCATAACGAAATCCCAGATACATCGTTGGATTCTATGGATTGATCGTGAATAAGGGAACATTGGTTTTTCCGATGATAAGTATTGGCAAAATGCCACCAAGGGCGTCCCGCAAGTGACCGGCTGCGTGGGCATATCGGAGGCTGCGAGCCGGCTATCAATATCGATGAAGACAATGTACCGTTCATGCGGAGCGCTATGGCGGGCGTGCGATTCGGCAAGTCAACGGAACGCGGGCGTCATGGGCCAGGCTCGCGGACTGTCCGTTCATGGTGCCGACGATTAAATCAAGCGGTATAGGCCATCACGTGTCTTCGCACAAGACTCCCCCGTGGCTTGCCTCCAGACGCCTTACTATCGTGCGACCGCGCGTTTGCTGCCAGCTTGAGGTTAGGATAGTAGAAATTTGTAGAAGTCAAAATACCATCTCGACCGATACAAGGAATCATCGGGAGCGACCAACGCGCCGACGGCGCTTGGCAGATCGATCTCCAGGCAGGCAGAACGACTGCAATGGCCGGCACTGAGACATTGGCTTCGCAGGGTAGACAGTCTCCGGACCCGGACCTTACAAAATGCCTGATTTCCAGATCATTTGAAACGCAGCGGCAAGTACAAAAAGCAGCACCAACATCCGGAATGCGCCAGGCGGCAGTTTGTCTCGAAGCGGGCGCACAAGCATGATGCCGATAATGACAGGAACACTTGCCGCAGTCGAAATAGCGATGTCGGTCAAGCTCGTATGAGCGCCTCCGCTAAAAGTGAGGATCAGGGTAAGGATCGACACAACGAGAATGATCGCGATCTGTTTCGTAAATGCCTTGCCTGTTGCCCCTGTCGCGATCAGATACATCGCAAGCAAAGGGCCGGGCACCGACGCGATACTTTCCATCACGGCCGCGCCAAACCCAAACACAAAACCAGCGGGCCTGGCCAACCCAGGCGAAAGCGTGAGCTTCGGCGCCGCGAGCAGCAACAGCGCGGCAAGCATCAGCAGACTACCGGCGGCGGCTTGCGCGCGATGCGGTGCGAGTGAAATCAGGACCGTCACGCCAACGATATTTCCCAGCACCGTGCCAATGAGCGGCGCCGCAATTCGGCGAACCGTTGGTAGCATCTCGCCGCCTTCCAGCGCTTGCGGGATATTGCCGAGAATGATCGGCATCGACAGAAGAAGTACTGCCTGCTTGATCGGCAAGAATTGACTCAATATTGGCATTGCGACAAGCGGCACGCCGATACTGACGATCCCTTTGACCATGCCGCCAAGCAAGAGCGCGACAACAACCCCGAGTATTTCGGGCATATTGAGCGCATGAAGGCTAGCGCCGAGAACGCCGTCGGTGAGATTAATTTGGACCGCCGTGAGAATGACCGCAGTGAGAATGAGACACGCCTTGGCCGTCCTGCAATATGAACGACCGAATCATAGGGTTCAGCGTTGGAGAGGCCACGCATTTCGAAGGCGGTTATTTTAGCGCCGGCTGAACGGCTTCACTGTTTGTGTGATTCAGCTCGCCAATGGCGCAAACGTGTGGGATGTACAACCGTGTCGCCATACACCCATGCGCTCGCTCATTTACTTCCGCCCTACGCGGAAAATCCCGTCGGCGGCCGCGGTCGAAACCCCACGATCACAGCGTTGGCATCCTCGAAGAACACATCCGGGAAGATCGTCGAGATTTGGGCAAGCGCGACGCGGGCCGCTGTGAGCATCATCGAAAGTTGCTGATCGGATGCCGACTCGCCGAACAGCAGGCGCTGCACGAGCGCGACGCCGCCGTACCTCGCAAAGAGGCGCAAAACATAGCCAAGGGAGGAATTGGTCAGCATTTCGGCGCCGTATGTGTCGGCAAGCGCGGTGAGGATGGCGAGCTCCACCTTGTTCGGCCGGCGGGGCACACGACGCTCTGCCGGACGCGTCCCACTTGCTGGCATGCCGCCGCTAGAAGGCGAGACACGGGCGACAATCTGGCTCTCCGCATCGAGTGCTTGCACCCCCGACCTCTGCCCGGCCCTGAATGCCGAAATGGCTGCATCCATACGAAGCACGAGACGAGCGGTCTCCTGACAGGCTTGATAGGGCGTGGGTTCGGACATGGGCAAAACTCAAGTCGACGGTGCCCAACTTTACACTGGAAATGCACCGCCCGTCGCACCGCGAGGGCGAGCTTGCTCAATGATCGAGCCGATCATGTCGCGAACCGGTCCAGACCTGGAATTCGCCGCATGACCGGCTCGTGTGCGGCGCATCGCGCACATTTTCGCGCACATTTACCGCACGATCAGAACTTGTGACGGATACCGACGATCAACGCCGTCTGCACGTCGCTCGACGAATTGCTCAGGTTGGCGATTGCCGCGACTGCCGTTTTCCCGGTCGAATCCTTGCCGCTCGCGTGCTGGTAGATGCCGACCAGATACAGATCCGTACGCACGGAGAGCGCATAGTTCGCCGCGAGATTGACCTGGCTGTAGGCGGCCCCGGAAATGCTGCTGATCGAGCTGCCGCGCGTATAGGTATAGGCGGCGCCCAACTGCAAGGCCGGTGTCACCAGATAGGCCAGGTTGATTTCCCCGAGGTTGAAGGTCGCGGTGCCCGTCAGCTTCTGCGGGTTGAGCCCGGCGCCTGCCTCTGCGCCGATGTCCTTGAACTGGACATTGCTGTACACGCCCCCAATGGTCGCATTGCCGATCTTGTACGCAGCGCCCGCCGAGACGACCTGCCATGTATGCGCCGACGCAAACCCGCTGTACACCGGGCTGGACATATTGGTCGCTGAGGTCGACGTCGGCGAGTTCGCGTTGGGATTCGAACCAAAGACCGAGAAGTTCGGGTCGCGCGCGTTTTCGTATGACACGCCGAGAGCCAGCGGGCCGTTGTCGTAGCCCGCGCCCAACGCATATATCTGGTCCTGCGTGAATTCGCCCGCCTTGCCGCCGAAGCTGTAGAAGCCGCCGAAGGTCAGGCCGTTATAGCTGGGACTGGCGTACTTGACCGAGTTATTGATCCGGTTGGTGTTGTCGAGGTTGTCCATGTCGCCCGGATGCGCGCCGTATATGCTGCCCCACTCTTTGAGTGTCACCAGCTTTTCGGCGTTGCCCGACTCGAAGCTGCCGACATAGTCGCCGAGCAGGTCGTACTGGCGGCCAAGCGTCACCGTGCCCATGGAACCCTTCAAACCCACGTAAGCCTTGCGGCCGAACTCCGCACCGCCCTGGCCCAGCGTGCCGTTATCCACGTTGAAGCCGCCTTCCAGGCGAAAGATCGCCTTCAACCCGCCGCCCAGGTCTTCCGAGCCGATCAAGCCCCAACGATCGCCCTGCAGATTGCCGGAACCCAACTCATACTGGCGGCTACCTTTTGAATTCGAATTGAACACGAAGCCATTGTCGAGGAGCCCATAGAGAGTCACCGAACTTTGAGCGTGTGCAACGCCGTACACGGACATGCATGCGGCAATTCCCAGGATTTGTTTCTTCATCGCCCCACCCCAAAGATGTCGTGAAATAAATAAACCAACGTGAAAACCAGGTCCTATCAGCAGGATTGCGAAGGATCGTAAGTGCGCAATTTTTGCGAAGTAAGACCAGTTTCCAAGATCACGATCGATATTGAAGATCATCATTTCGCGGACACGGATTTGTGCTACGACGGGACCAGCAACGCCCGGTCGGCGCACGAACAGTGGTCCATAGATGATTTCAGGGGTGATCGGCTGACTGGATAGCGATCGTCTGGAATGCTCTTCTCAAGCGAAATTTTTCCAGCATTGCTGCGAGCATCCAGGCCCCAGGTAAATTGGCGTGGGAGTGTGCGACTTTGGAAATACGCCGCCGTTCACCAGGGAACGACTCTTCCGAGGTAGTCCAGGTAATGCAATCCGGAACGCCCTTGGTAAGCCTCGATCGTGCTCACCAAGTTCGGGATGCTTTCTTCGATACCAAGACGCGCTTCAGTACCGCCCATGTCCGTTCGTACCCATCCGGGCGCCATCAGTAACAAGGTTCTCGCGTCGCTTCGGTGGCGCGCGGCAAAGCTGCGCATCAACATGTTGAGTGCGGCCTTGCTGCTCCGGTAGACCTCATAATTTCCGTTGTCGTTGTTTGTGAGGCTGCCCTGCCCCGACGACATGACGCCAATCGTTCCGGTCGGCTGCACCAGGTCCTGAAACGCCTCGATCACTCTCATCGGACTCAACGAGTTGGTCACCATGACGCGCACAAATTCCTCTGTCGAGACATCTGCAATCGTTTCACGATCGTCGTTTTTGACACCGGCATTCACGAAAAGCACATCGAGTCGTCGCCCCTCAAGACGACCGCGTAACGCGGCGACCTGCTCCGGAATCGTGATGTCGACGGTTTCAACTTCGAGTGCTCCGTCCGAAGCTTTTGCGATTTGACGAAGTTTTTCTGTGGAGCCCTGCCTTCCGGTGGCTATTACTCGCCAGCTGCGCGTGAGGTATTCCTCGACCATTGCGAATCCGAGGCCACGGGATGCACCGATGAGGAGGACGGTTTTCTGCGGTGATAAGTCTTGCATTGATAGCTCCCTGTAAGTAAAACCTGACTGAACGTGACATTGCGTGGCATTGACGAACCACACCCTTGGACGTGAGTCAGTCCGGGGAATATATCGATGCGGGAGGCATGGCGGAAGACGCAACGATTGCACATATGACCTGCATCAAACGCCATGCCTGAACGGTGCGTGCTACGATCGGGCATGCCCGAACCCGACTTGAATCTACTCATTGCGCTCGACGTGTTGCTTGCCGATGGCAGCGTGGTTGGCGCTGCGCGTCGGCTGGGATTGAGTGCCTCGGCAATGAGTCGAACGTTGACCCGGCTGCGCGAGGCGATCGGTGACCCATTACTGGTCCGCGCGGGGCGCGGTATGGTGTTGACGCCCCATGCAGAGGCACTTCGTCAACGCACACAAAACGCGGTTCATGAGGCACGTTCCGTACTGAGTCCTTCAACGACCGAGCCGGATTTCCCAACGTTGCAGCGAACCTTTACCATTCGCGCCAACGATGGCTTTGTGGAAGCCTTCGGCGCTCCGCTTATCGCTGCGGCCACGGCAATCGCGCCGCTCGTGCGTTTGCGCTTCGCGCCCAAATCTGAGAAGACGGCAGCGCATTTGCGAGAGGGTTCAGCCGACCTTGAGATCGGTGTCCTGGGCGAAATGGGGCCGGAAGTCCGCGTGCAGGCCCTATTCCGGGATCGCTTTCTCGCTGTTGTCAGAAAGGGCCATCCGCTCGAATTAGAGCGTGAGGTGACAGCAGAACGGTATGCCTCCTTCGGCCACGTTGTTGCTTCGCGCCACGGGCGCGCCAGTGGACCGGTCGATGAGGCGTTGGCTGCTTTAGGGTTGGAAAGAACGATCGTCGCCATGGTTCCCAGCTTTCACGCCGCGCTGGCGGTGGCGCGAGCCTCGGATTTGATCGCTCTCGTGCCTGGGTCTTTTCTGGGCAATCAACCTGAACATCAAGAGTCGGCCCTGTCCGGCAGCATCTACGCTTTCGAGCTTCCCGTGACGACCGAAAAAATTACGGTTTCTCAGATGTGGCATCCTCGTTTAGAGGTCGACCCTGTTCATCGCTGGCTCCGGCAACTGGTGCTAACGGTATGTCGGCAAAGAGTGCCGCTGTGAAGCGGCAGCCACCAGCCGTATGCACGCCCGTTTGCGGTCGCTCGGGAACGAGCTGAACACGGATTGCCCACGCTCACACGTGAATACGGTGGCGGCTATCGAGTTCGTAAGAGCCAATTGACCGTTGACCGGGGTAGAACGGTCATTAGCCGGTTGCACCCTAGGGTCATCGAACCCTCAGCCCTTACTGCACACCGCACGCAATATGAAATCTCCGCCCGTGCCCGGGACGACAACCGCTGGAGCATCGTGCTCCGGAGGCAGAGAAGCGAGGACATTACCTTGCGCATCGTAAAAAATCAGTGCGTTCACGAGGAGTGTTCTAGCCTGACAGTCCGCAACGTATTGCGTCTTGATCGCCTTGGCGGGACGTCCGAGTTGCACGTCCGTCTCTACCGCCAGGACCGTCTGAGTCCAGGCGTTGACGGTGTCACCACTGCGAGCAACAGAGTCTTTGTCGACGCTAACGAGCTCCCCCGAGTTCGCGAAGACCTGGACCCAGTTCGATGCAATCGCCGAGGCCGACGATAAAAGCAGAAATGCGCCGAGCGCAAGCATTCTATTCATGTTTGATCTTTGTAATTTTGATAATTTTGAGTACCTGCCGGTTGGCGGCAAAAGCACTCCGCTTCCGAGGTGCACAGGTCGTTCATGCTGACGAGCCGACCGCCGTCTGCTCACCCATAGCGGCTGTTCGAGCCATTGCTGAAAGTCGTGGTTTCAAATGGCAGCGTTCGACAACATTGGGCACGCGGGATCGGGCAATGGCAGCATGACCCCCAAGCGCGTCACTGACGGCTTGGCTAAACGAAGCACGCATATTACCCGAGCACCGGCTTACGATAACCTTCGTTTGTGAACGCCTTGGCAGGCAAGGAACGGCTACTTCCGGATCGCTCGTGATCCACGCGAATCCGAACCTATGGCACGCTAACCTGCGTACCTTCCGAATATGGGGGGCGTGCGAGCTGGATTATTCTTTGAAGCCGGTTCATGCACCAGCATTCCAACAGCGGTGACCATCACGACTGTGCCTGATGCGCGACAAAGCGTTGGACTGGTGACCCTGGCGTATCGTCGCCGCATCTCGCGGTTATCTGTCGGCGGGAGGAGTTCAGCGATCTGTATCGCGACTTCGCTCGCCCTGGCGGAGTTCGCGAGGACGGCTTCACCATCATCTGGGACAACGGGTTCAAGAAGGGAGGAGTCCGGATCAACACCGAATTTCGCAAGGAAATTGCCAATCGCCGGAACGCGATGGATGGTACAAGTCGACTGTCGCTGACCTGGCGCGTATCGAAGTTTCCATCCTTGTTTGCGGCAGTTTTTCTGATCATTCGCTGCACACACAAGGGTCGATCGAGGCCTTCCGCCGTATGGATTCCGCGCTCAAATCGCTCTATACGCACTCCGACGGAAAATGGTGTGCGTTCTATGGTCAAGAAGCCACGGCAACACGCGGGCGGTTCTTTGATCACACGCTCAAGGGGCCTCGACAACGGCTGGGAGAAGGAACCCGCGGTGCGTATGGCGACCTACGGCGATCTACGATAACGGCCCCGAACCGATAGCCGTTGTAGGTGTGCAGAACTGTTAACCCGCCGGATTCAATCCGGCAGGTGGGTATAACGGCCTGCTGTTGTATGCAAGACGCACAGCCCGGCTGCACGCCTCAAAACATGCATATCGAGCAGATAGATCAGGGATGGTCATACATCGAACGCCAAGCGGCCGGCGACACCGGCGCAATCCCAGCCCCCGATCCTGAAGTGCTCTCGGCAACACCACCGAAGCCGGCAGAAGCGGCGCCGTTTTGCGCAGACACTTTTTGCTCTGCGGTTAGCGTAGCGACCGGATATGACGCATTCGAATCGGGGAACGCGGCGTGTGATGGGGTCGCTTGTTCGAACTGCACCAATTGTCCGCTCACGTCTGCACGAGTGACCGGTTGGCTCGACTGAGCGAATGAGAAAGCCGGGAACGCGAATACCGCGGTGACGCAAACAGCTTGAATGAGCGACTTCATAATAAACCTCCAGATTTTTTCGCAGACGTGTGTCTGCCGTGAAGACAAGTGTAGTGGGCATCACGTGATTTATTAAATGTGTATGACACAATGACTCATTGCTAATTTAAGCGTTAACCCTTATTCGAAAGAAAACGATCGGGCAACCGCAAGAAAGGTTTTGAGGATGCTGCCGGGTGCCCTCGTTTCGCATCACGCGGGCTGTGGCACACGATGTGGCCTGGAGATGTTTGCGCGGCGCCGATCGCTGGTCATGCCGCGTCGCAAGTCAGCGTTCCAGTTCGGCCCGTGGAGGCCTTCTATACCTGGGTCGCCGTAGCCGGCGTTCTGTTGCAATTGCCGTGGATCCACGCCGCGCACTGCAAGATTGGGTACACGCGGCGGACGTGCGCGTACTCAAGCCGGTCATCGACGCCCCTACTCCTTCGCCAAAGTTCCGGAAGCCTGTGCTCACTTGAAGCATGGCACGTTCGGCAAGCTCGTCGTCCAGGTTCGCGATCAGTAAGCAACCCGGCGCGAGCACGGAAAGCGCGAAAACCCCCATGCCACATGCTCCTCGCCCGGTCCAACGCGGCGCGGTTTGCCGAAGATATATCGCAGAACGACCCCGCTAAACGTATGCGCGACATGGCTGTCCGGGGCTATAGGCGTAGCCACGATTATCGCTTTGAAAGCGACAGAGCGACTACCCAGCCGGTGTTTATTGCAGCCAGCAATCCCGACATACTTTGTCCTAACGGCGCATCACAAACGCACCGGCCAATCCGGCTCTATCTGATCACTTTTTTATAAGGAAGGCTTATCAAATGAAACTCTACATCGCTGAAGCAACCTGCTCCCTGGCCGTTCAAACTGTCGCCAACGAGTTGGGCCTATCACCTGAACTCGTTCACTTCGACGTTTTCGGCAAGTCCACGACGGATGACACCCGCTTCTCGGACGTCAACTCGCTTCTCTACGTCCCGGTCCTTGTGCTCGACAACGAGCAGCGTGACCAGCTGACAGAAACCACGGTCATCTCGTCGTATCTGGCCGACCAGCATCCCGAGTCAGGGCTGATTCCTGCTCACGGCACACTGGAGCGCGTCAAGATGGACCAATTGCTGACCTTTATCGCGACCGAGATTGCGCAGAAGCATATTCCGCTAATGCGCAAACTGATGACGGCGGAAGGCATCGAGTTTACAACCAACAAACTACTCGCGGCCTACGGCGTCCTGGACGCACGTCTGGCCGACGGCCGCGCATACCTCACGGGTGAACAGTTCACTGTTGCAGACGCATACGTATGGGCAACGATGTGGAACGAGCGCTCTGGCGTGAAGCTTGATCATCTGAAACATCTGATGGCGTACATTGCCCGAATCGGTGCGCGCCCATCCGTGCAGAAGGCAATGAGGGACGAAGCCGAATTGGTCGCGCGCCATAAAGAACAGCTTGCCGCGTAGTCTCTGATCCGTCGTCTTCTCAACGGGCTCGGGGCCGCGGTGACGCCTACGGAACACGGTTCTGTTCCGATTGTCGACGGTTTAGGCCGACTGACTATATGACCGAGTGAAACGCCTTTACCTCCCGCGGACACTCGAACGTCGGCTTTACCGTGAAGAGCCGACTGCAGCCCGCGTCAGCGGCCAGCGAATGGGCAACGTCCGGTCACTGGCGCGTTGTCGTCGGGCAGACAATACTGCTTCCACTCCCGATTACGTGGATCGCCGTAAAAGCCGATGTCCGGATGTATCGGCATCGCGTCGTACTCCAGCATCCGCGCATGGATCTGGCGGCGGACTTCAGCGCCGATCGGCTTGCCGGTCGTCAAGTCGGTAAACAGCTCGCGCGGCTGGAACAGCAGCACGATCCCGCTACCGACCACACGGCTGCGCCGCCGGTGATAGGTCGGAGCGGTACCGACAACGAACATCTTGCGGCCACCGAACGAGAACTCCCACAACGGATCATCCGGATCGGTGGGCCGCATTGGCACGTCGTCGGCCTCGTGCAACTGCTGCAGCAGGGTCCAGAAGCGCCGCAGGAATTCGGCGTGCGACGTGAGCGCGGGGTCCGGCGCGCAGAACATGGCGAGACTATGCCGCGTGAGCGCCGCATCGTGTCCGAGTTCGACAAAACGCTGCATTGTCGCGCGCGCAATCTCAGGACGCTCGCCGTCGAACGCGTAGAACATCTCACCGCGCCGCTCGGCCGCCTGGCCGAAGAAGCACGGGTAATCCGGCTGCTCGAGCGTCTTGCGGTAGCTGTGATACGCATCGCGCCACCACGCGGGCAGAGCGCCGGAATTCGACGCTTCGATGTTCAGGATGCGTGCGGTCCACTGGGTGGACGCCGCTTTCGATTGTTCAACTGCGGGTGACATCGCCATAGGCTTGCTCCGGACGAAGTTAGGTGTGCTGGCAAGATCGTGCACGTCCGCATGACGTGCGCCGGAAGGTCGGCAGCTGCCGGACCGTCGCACAGCCGGGCCGCGCGCTCATTGGGCTGGCCGACGCCGCTTGCGCGCGAGCTGGATCATTCGATGCACGCCGGCCGCATGCTGCTGCCACCAGTTGCCGGTTGCGATGATCGGATCCGCAGTCGGGTCTCCGGTCTCGCGGGCGTCGTGGGTAAAATTCGCGGTGCCGAACAGCATGTCCCACCATGGGAAGACCGTGCCGAAATTGCAGCTCTTGTGCCGGGCAATCTCCGGGCAGTGATGCGCGCGGTGGAATTGCGGCGAGATCAGTAGTCTCTCGCCCAGCCATCCGTAGCGAGCGCGCGTATTCGCGTGCGCAAAGCTGCCAACGAAACGAAAGCCGAGAATCACGAACGGAAACTGCAACGCCGGTATCCCGATCGCTATCGCGACGACGAAAAGCCACACGTACGTGATGATGTCCTCGAGCAGGTGCGAGCGATCGTCGGACCAGAATGTCATCTGCAACTCGGCATGATGCAGAGTGTGCAACCCGTACCACCAGCCGAAACGATGCGAGATCCGATGGCGCCAGTAATCGGCACAGTCGAGTATCACGAAGCCGACCAGGAACCCGGCGAGTGGCATTCCCGCGGCATCGGCGATGCGCGTGAGCAAAGACGGCACCGGCCACCGGTGCGCGAGCAGCCAGCCATCAACTAGCGCCTTCACGAGCCCGTACTCGAAGTAAGCGGCGAGCGGGAACAGGACGATCCGGACGATGAACGTATAGACGATGTCGGTCGTCATCGGTTGACGGACCGGCCAGCGCAGCAGCGGCCAGCGCCGTTCGAGCGGGGTACAGAACAGATAGCTGAGGGCGACCTGCAGCACGCCGCATCCGGCGAACAGCAGCCACGCCCAGCCAGTCGATCTCTGCGCCGCCGATCCAAACAGACCGGCGATGCACGACACCAACGCACCGGTGCCGGAGCAGGCAAACAACGCAGGCAACACGAGCAACTCCATTGCGTTCGAACTAGAGGCCCGGTGTCGATGCTTGTAGGCCGAACAGGCGCGAGACCGTCCGGCAGCGAACGACGTACGTTGCAAAAAACGGTCCGACCCCGGGACGCTATAAGGACCTTGTGTCAAACACACCGTCAAGCACACTATAGTCCGCGCTACCTGACAAGCCGGTGGCGTTCCGATGACGGCCCTGCCACAAATGGCATTCGTTCTGTATGGCCTACGACGCCGCTGCGGGGCGCATCCCGGAATCGGGCATGTCCTATGCGTAGGGCAGTTAGCTCGTGCTTCGAATGCCGAGGCTTGCGAAATACTTTCACGGCGGGCTTATCGAATCGTTCAGGACTGCATGCCGCGTGAGTCCAGGTCCGACCGGCCGCTACCATGCGCCGTTTATCGAACATTACCTTTAGAAAGGGACTTATTCCATGACTCCAGCTAGCCCGATATATCGGTCAAGATGGGCCACGGCGGTCTTCGATTTGTTCAATCCGATCCCCTATGGCCTCTTCGTCGGCACATTGATCTTCGACATCATCTACGTCATCACCGCCAATGTTTTCTGGGCAAAAGGGGCTGCGTGGCTTGTCACGGCGGGACTGTTTTTTGCAATTATTCCGCGCCTGATCAATCTCGGCCATGTATGGCTTGCGTCGCGTGACACGGTAACGCGTGCCGAGAAACTCGACTTCTGGTTGAACCTGCTGGGCATAGTCGCGGCAATAGTCAACGCGTTCGTCCATAGCCGCGATGCGTACGGAATTGTTCCGGAGAACGTGATTCTCTCGGTCATCACCGTGGCATTGCTTAGCGTCGGACAAATCGCGCTCGCGTTCGACAAGTTCGGTTTCAGGGAGACGACTCGTGAATAAATCCATCTTGAGTAGCGTTGTTGTAATTACTAGCGCGACCCTGATTGCCGGATGCAGCGAGCGGGCCAGGTATGACCCCTCGGATCAGGCCGGAGCCAATCCGCCGTTGCCAAGCGCGCAAAGTTTCTTCACGCCTCCGATGCAGGTACCGAAGTACGTGGGCTGGCAGAAGGGCGAAACGCCGAAGGTGGCGCAAGGCCTGACAATCCAGGGAATTGCCTCCGGACTTGAACATCCGCGCCAGGTCTATTGCCTCCCGAATGGTGACATTCTGGTGGCTGAATCGAATAGCCCGAATGCGGAACCCGTTACCTCGCCCAAGCAACTGATCGCCGGCATGGTGACGGGTCGCTCGGGTAAAAAAGGCAAAGGCGGCAACCGCATTACATTGCTGCGAAAGCGTACCGACGGCAGCGGGGAATGGGACAAATATGTGTTCATCGATCACCTGCATTCGCCGTTCGGCATGCAACTGATTGGCGACACACTCTATGTCGCCGACACGGACGCAATCCTGAAGTATCCGTACAAATCCGGCGAGACAAGCATGCCGGCTCAAGGCATCGAACTCGCCGACCTTCCGGACAAGGTCAACCATCACTGGACCAAGGCGTTGCTCGCGAGCCCCGACGGCAAGAAGCTGTATGTCGGCGTCGGCTCGAACAGCAATGCCAGCGAGAACGGTCTCGATGTCGAATACCGGCGCGCAAATGTACTGGAAGTCGATGTGGCGACGGGCGCGAGCCGCATCTATGCGGCGGGGATACGCAACCCGACCGGGCTGCAATGGGAACCGAAAACGGGACAACTGTGGGCGGTTGCGAATGAGCGCGATGAAATCGGCGCGGATCTCGTGCCCGATTATCTGACCTCGGTGAAGGATGACGGATTTTATGGCTGGCCGTACAGCTACTACGGCCAGCATGTCGACCGGCGAGTCCAGCCGCAACGCCCCGACCTGGTCGCGAAAGCGATCAAGCCGGATTATGCAATTGGCTCCCACGTCGCTCCGCTCGGACTGCTGTTCTATACCGGCAGCAACCTGCCGGCGCAGTATCAAGGCGGGGCCTTTATCGGCGAGCATGGCAGTTGGGATCGTTCGCCGCTGAGCGGTTATGCGGTCGCGTACGTCGCGTTCGAGAATGGCAAGCCTGTAGGAACGCCAAAGCCTGTTGTCACCGGCTTCGCATCGGACGACGAAAAGGAACTGCGTGGTGCACCGGTCGGGCTGGCCCAGGACCAGGACGGCGCGTTGATCATTGCCGACGATGTGGGCAATACCGTCTGGCGCGTGACAAAGACAGGAGGTTAAGGCGCAAGCACGTCGATGTGACGAGGGGGCACGCGCCTCCGATCGGGTCTCATACAACCCTTTCCTTCCAGGCTTCGAGGCTTCGAGGCTGACCACTTTTTACACTGCGCTACCTGCTTCGCGGTAGGGACGTTGGATGCCGGCCACGCACGCCTGCGCTTCGCGCGCAGCGTCAAACCGCCAGATGGCTCGGCGTGGTAATAGGTTCCGCAGGATCGACATGGACTTCGAGCAGCGCAGCGCGCGGCGAGCGCAGCATCGCATCGATCGCAGGTCTCAGCCCGGCGGGGCTTGTACAGCGCGTACCTTCCGCGCCGCAGGCATTCGCAATCTGCGCGTAGTCGATAGCACCGAGCTCACATCCATAGGGAGCGTTACCCAGTTCCTTTTGTTCGAACACCACCTCCGCCAGCATGTCGTTGCGCAGGACGATCACCTTGACCGGCAGGCCGTTCTTTACGGCCGTCGACATTTCCGCCATGAGCATTGCAAATCCGCCGTCGCCGACAATCGCCACCACCTGGCGAGCGGGATTCGCAAGCTGAGCCGCGATCGCAAACGGAAGCCCTGGCGCCATCGTGGCGAGCATACCGGTCGCGACAAGTTGCTGATTGCGACGCAAGGTCAGGAACCGCGCGGAGAAGTGCGTGTTCGCCCCGCAATCCAGACAGATGATTGCGTCGGGCGCCAAGGCATCACTGATGGCGCGAACGACGCTTTGCGGCCTCAGCGGTGTCCGTTCAGTGGCGGCCACGCGATCCAGCAAAGCATTCCATTGCACGACGCGGCCTTGCGTCTCGCGTAGAAAGGCATCGTCTTTCTGACGCAGCAGTGGAAGCAGCGCGCGCAGCGTCTCCTTCGTGTCGCCGACGAGACCCACTTCCACCGGGAAACGCAGTCCTATGCGCTCGGCCTTGATGTCCAGTTGCACACCGCGTGCGGCACCCGGCTTCGGATACGAATCCACCCATGGCATCGTCGTGCCGATAATCAGCACGGTATCGCACCCATGCATCGCTTCCTCCGACGGCACCGTGCCGAGGTGCCCGATGCCACCTGTGGAGAACGGTGAATCGTCCGGCAGCGCGGTTCGCCCGAGCAGCGCTTTGGCGACGGGCGCGTTGAGCCGGCTCGCGACCTGTTCCAGTTCGGCAGTTGCGCCAAGCGCACCCTGGCCTGCCATGATCGCCACACGGCTGCCGGCGTTGATCAGGTCGGCTGCGGCCTGCAACTCATGGCGCGACGGCGTGGGCGTCGGGCGGCTCCATGCGGTCGAGGTCCGTAGGCCGTGATTTTCGGTGGATGCCTTGTCTTCGGAGAAATGCATGTCCTGCACGTCTTTCGATACCGTCAGATGCGCGACGCCACGCGAGCCGAGCGCGGTGCGGCAGGCGATGTCGGTCACCGTCAGGGCATGGCGGGGACCGGTCACCACGGTGTTATAGAGCGCGACGTCCTGCATCAGCGCAGAGGTATCGACGCTCTGCTGAAAGCGCGTTCCGAGGAGGTCGTGGAAGGTCAGGCCAGTGAGGGCGAGAACCGGCGCGCCGTCGAAGTGAGCGTCGTAGAGCCCGTTCATCAGGTGTACCGCGCCGGGTCCGGTCGTCGCGACGCAGACGCCCAGACGCCCCGTTGACTTGGCCCATCCCGATGCCATGAACGCGGCAGCTTCTTCGTGCCGCACGCCGATAAAACGGATTTTGTCCTGGCGCTTGCGCAGCGCTTCGATAATCGGATTGATGCCGTCGCCGACCATGCCGAAGACATGATCGACATCCCATGCCAGCAAAGTTTCGACGATCACGTCGGCCGTTGTTGCGTCGCTGCCCGGCTGAAACGACGGTTGTCGCCCGAGTGTCGCGGGCTGCCCTGCGGGAGATGCCGTCGTCTGTGCCGCGACGGCCCTGGCGGCGAGCAGGCCGGCGCCACCCGCGGCAGCCGCGCGCAGCATCGCGCGGCGTTGCGGGGACTGCGGTCGCTCGCCGGTGGCGCTCCGGTGGAGGTCTTGCGAGTCGTGCTCGTCTCGCTCGGTCGTCACGCGGCCTGTTTTCGAAGCGGAAGGTGGAGTTGAAGTCACGACGTACTCCCGATGACACGCAGCCAGATCTGCGCGGTCCACGCTTCGCGCACTGGTGTTGGCATCGGCGACGCGCCGGTCGCTTCATGCAACCTGACGACGGGTCAGCAAGCCGCGATCCTGACACGTGCGGATGACTGTTACGGCATGAGGCATCGGGAATGTTCCCGCCGCATCTGATTGTGTAGTCGCGTATTCTGGATGTATCGGCGTCGGTTCTACCCCCGTTTCTAGCCCTGTTTGATGGTGGGTTCTGGGGGTAGCGATGGAATCGGGTAAGAGCATTATTACCCGCTGGACGCTTATAGACGGGATTCCGTTTTGACGCCATCAAGGCTCCGATTGCCGGCAGATCTCGGCCGAAAGTTAACCAATTAACTTCCGTGCTCTCTCCCACCCTCTTCAAGCGAAAGACGAGCATGGGACGTCCAAACTCGTAGAGATAGGTACGGCTTGCTCGGCTGGTCATCGGCCTTTGCGGTCGTTGGCGAGCTTGTCGCGGCCTTCGCGAATGTCGGCGTTAGACGCCTTGGTTGAACTGGCGCTATCGGCCAAGTAGAGTCACTCGGGCAGATGTCGCGAGAGCCCCCTCGGAGGCCGACAACGGACTTCCGTCGAAATTGCTTTGATATGCCGCATCGGGTCATTCCAGACCGTTCGTGAAGTTCATGAGCGAGCGCATCGGCCAGCGAGATCCTGCCGGCCGCACTTAGAGCATCATCGCGGTATCGGCGCTCCTGGCGCAAGCAACCGATGCAAATCGGTCCAGGGCACGGTCACTTCGAGAATGCCGGATGCCATTGCATCTGCCTCACCTGGGTTGAACGAAATAAGAAGGCCCTCCTTGGTGAAGGACCACGCCGTCGGATCTCGCACGTCCTTGCTGATTCCGTCAGCAAAGAAGGGGGTGACGTTCAATTCCCGCGAGGCACGATCACGTAAGAATGCCTCCCATCCGCTATCCGGTGTGAACAAGTCCTCCGTCTTGAGGCGATGCAGGGCTGGCTTGAGCAAGTAGGAAATGTTGCTCATGGTCACGGAAGCCGCTCCCGCAGCGCATTGCTCAGTGTGGAACATCTCGACGTTAATGAAATCCGGCGTCGCCGACTGAACCCTGAAACCCACGAACTGATCGCTGGAAGTCTCGGTGTCTCCGAAACACCAATTTGCTCGCGCTGTCGCCGCCGATCGGACTATCGCAGCATTCCATTGTTCTGCTATCGGGGAAATCGGATGATCGATTCTTGGCAGGCCCGTGTGCTGTTCCAAAGGCTTGCCGGTGTCTTCTTGTTTCCCGATTGACGTGTAATGGTCAATTCGGCTGAACACGAAGGGACCAATGGAAATGGCGGCGCCGCGCAGGTCATCGAGCCGGTCAGCGTATTGCCGTCGCAGACAGGAAGTGGGGCTTTCATCCCTCTTGTTATCAAGACACAGGACTTTCGCGACCTTGAGCCACTGTTGCTGCCCGGTGCGCAGGATCATTTTTCCCGGGTCGGAAAGTAATGGCAGGGCCGCATCGTAGCGCTGCGCCATCGCTTCGTCTTGAGCCGATAGCTTCGGATCGGCGCAAACCGTTTTCTCGAAACGGATTCTGGCGTTGCCGCAGTCAAAGCTTGCTGCCGCCGCGATCGATGGCGCCAAACAGGCAACGGACAGGCTGACGATCATTAAGTAACGTCCCTGCCGGGCCTGGTGTCGCTGGTTTGCGAAGCGACCTATTAATGTTTGTCGAGTGGCAATCAAGCGCCGATGGACCCATCGCTGCACTGAACAGTAAGGGCTGGAATGTGGACACTCAACGCGCGACATCTGCAGCATAATGGTCGGCCGAAGGTGGATAGAGTGATGCGGCGGCCGGCAAAGTTGTGCGCCTCCGGGTTATTGACACGCGTTGGCGATGTCGGCACGGCAGGACTATTGATCGTCGCTCAGACCACTCGGAACGCCATAGTGCGAACCATCGTATTCCACTGTAAAGCTGGCCCGTCTGGCGGCCTTGTCCTTGCTTGCACATTGTTCCCCGGCCACCGTCTTGGTCGTATCGACTGTCTTTTCGCTGACAAGCAGCGTTGCATAACCGCCCTGGCCGGCTGGGCCGACCGATATTGCGCGGGACGTATCGGAGAACTGGCCGGCGCAGTTGCCGTCCCAATCTCCCTTGCTTTGTCGCGTCGTTAGATTGGTGAGCACCCGCCTAAGCTTGCCCTCGTCAATGACATAAAGACTGAGCGTCGTATCCTCGAAGGGATTTACTCGCGACGAGTTTTGAAAGCTCTTCCTTACGCCAAAGGCAAGTTCCTGAGGCGTAAGCCGCCAAGGCGCGGTATCGAGAGCAATGCTTTGCAAGCCCATCGCGTCGGACGTAATGGCGGCGGGTTCGTAACTGTGAGCGATGACCGCTCCCGTCTTGCTGTCCGCCACCAGCACCTCGAGATCATAGACCGTCTCATCGGTTGTCCCGCCTTTCTGGGGCAACGGCAACACGGCAAGCGTTTGTGCCGGATTTGCGGGCCAAACCTTGCAAGCGGCATTGTCGGCGTCGACAGCGCGACCGGGTTGCAGCGTGTGAGCCCACTCAGTAAAGCGTTCTTTGCAGTCCGCGTGTGCGAGAAGGGGCAAGCATAAGAAAGCCGATGCAACGAGAGTGCGCATGGGTATGTGGTCGGAGGTTGTGGTGAACGTGAGCGATGCGCTGCCGCGGGAATTCTACAAGATCAGGCCGACTTGGGGGCGGGATACGCCGCAGTGACGCGGCTGTTCATGGAAGCGTCAATCACGATTGACTGATTTGACTGATGCCAACCCCGAACGGCCCATCGGATTGATCAATACCGCTCGTTCCACGCCGGGTTCCAATAACGCCGCGTTTTCTTTCCGCGTACCATTGCGCCTCGTCGCCGTTGAGCTATCTTCGTCGTCGCTGCCTTGCATGCTTACGATATTCTTTCCATACAATCGACAGGACCCCGCCATGATCCGATTCGCATCCCTGCTGGCCACAGCAGGAATGTGCGTACTGACCGGCCTCGTGCCGGCCCGCGCTGCGACAACTGAACCTGCTTCCGAGCAGGCAGCCGATTTCACTGAGCACGACTTCCATTTCTCCGATGGCGCTACGTTGCCGGATATTCATATCCACTACGCAACCTTGGGCACGCCGCGGCGCAACGCGCACGGCGAGATCAATAATGCAGTGTTGCTGATGCACGGCACCACCGGCACCGGCCGGGCATTCCTCGCGCCGGCAATGCGCCGGGAACTCTTCGCCCCGGGCGAGCCGCTCGACACGAGCCGGTACTTTATCGTGATCCCCGACGGCCTGGGCCGGGGCGGTTCGAGCAAGCCGAGCGACGGCATGCACGCAAGATTCCCGCATTACGGCTATGGCGACGTCGTCGAGGCAAACCATCGTCTGCTCGTCGAGGGTTTGAACATCCATCATCTGCGCCTGGTGCTCGGTACGTCGATGGGAGGCATGCAGACCTGGATGTGGGGCGAGCGGTACCCCGAGATGGCGGATGCGTTGATGCCGATTGCCAGCCAACCGATCGCGATGGCCGGCCGCAATTGGCTCTGGCGGCAGATGATCGTCGGCGCTATTCGCAACGACCCGGGCTGGCAGGGTGGCGACTATAGCGTGCCGCCGACCCAGTGGACCCGCGTGATGCCAGTCTTCACGATCATCACCAACAACCCGGCACGCATGCAAAGCGAGGCCCCCAATCGCGACGCCGCCACGCAGATGTATGAAAACCTGGTCGGCACCGCCGGGAAGACCGACGCCAACGACGTGCTGTACTGGTTCGAATCGTCATGGGACTACAACCCCGCGCCTGAGTTGTCAAAGATTCGCGCACGGCTGTTTGCCGTCAATTTTGCCGACGACCTGATCAACGCCGCGGACCTCGGTGTGATGCAGCGGGAGATGAAGGCTGTACCCAACGGAGGCTTCGTCGAAATGCCGGAGACTGCGCACTCGTACGGGCATCAGACCCTCGCTCACCCTGACGTGTGGAAGCCGTACCTGGCACAGTTGCTGAACGACACGGCCAACAAGCATTGACCCGAAGGCGCCGGCAGGACCATCCCGCGTCGTGCGGTGCCAAGCAATCCGGCCACCCGTTGCAGGCCCAATGTTGCAGGCCCAATAATGGGCCCTGCAACGGCCTGTAATACGCCTCCACGCTGTCTCGCTCCGTCTAACGGCTCAAGTTCAAATTTCCCCCTTCATATTTCCGCTCGACTGCCGTAAACCCTATCGACCGCGCGTACTTTCCTGGTGCGACATTTTTCCCGTTCTACTTGTTGTGCCTTTGAGGCATCTATGTTCTCGACCATCACGATCCGCGCCCGCCTCGCCCTTGCGATGGGCTTCCTCGGCTTGCTCATGACGATTGGCGCCGTGCTCGGCGTGGCTGGCATTGCCTTGAGCAATGCTGATCAGAAGGAGCTGTACTCCAACGAACTCGCGTCGGCGATTGCGATCGGCAAGTTCAATTTCTTCTATGCTCGCGGTCGGCTGGTGCTTGACCGGGTCGCGGCTCAGCCTGATCGCCCGGACATTGCGACCCTTGAAGGGCATGCACGCGAGCAATTCGCGATCGGCGACAAGGCTTGGCAGAGCTACCGTGCGCTGTCCGCCGAACCGCAAGAGGAGCAGCTGGCCGAAGCGGTCGAAGCCAAGCGGGCGCTTGCGATGAACGGACCGGTCGCCGCGGTGTTCGCCGCGATCGACCGGCGTGACACCACGCAACTCGCCGATCTGATCTCGAACCAGATGACGGCGCCATTCAACGAGATCACGGACCGTTCGGGGGAACTCGAAAGGATGCAGGCGGATCAGGCGCGCAGCCGATATGAAACAGCGCAGGACCGTTTCCACACGATTCTCGCCATCGCCGCACTCGGTCTTCTGATCGGGCTGTCGATGGCCGCATTCGCGTGGCATGCACTGCGCAAGTCGATTGCCGGCCCACTGGATGAGGCCACGCGCCACTTCCGCGCCATTGCCGATGGCGACCTCAGCCGGCATATCGAGGTACGTTCGCGCGACGAAATGGGCCAGATGATGGAAGACCTGCGCATGATGCAGTCCCGCCTTCGGGACGCGATGGTCGCCGTGCGCGATGGCGCGCAATCCATTTCCACCGCAACCTCGCAGATCTCGGCAGGCAACACCGATCTGTCGCAGCGAACCGAAGAACAAGCCGCTTCGCTCGAAGAAACCGCCTCGAGCATGGCGGAGCTCACGTCGACCGTGCGCCAAAACGCCGACAACGCGCGTCAGGCGAGCGAGCTCGCGCGGGTCGCAGCAGGCGTTGCGCATGAAGGCAGCGACGTTGTCTCGAAGGTCGTCACGACGATGGGCGAAATCAACGCGAGTTCGAGGCAAATTGCCGACATCATCGGCGTGATCGAGGGCATCGCGTTCCAGACAAATATCCTCGCGTTGAACGCGGCCGTTGAAGCGGCGCGAGCGGGCGAACAAGGCCGCGGTTTTGCGGTGGTGGCGGCAGAAGTGCGCACGCTGGCCCAACGCAGTGCCTCGGCGGCCAAGGAAATCAAGACGCTGATCAGCGAATCGGTCAACCGGGTGGGTAACGGAACCGAGCTGGTCGGTCGAGCGGGAACGACCATGACGGAGATCAACGACGCGGTGCGCCGGGTGACCGACATCATGGCCGGGATTGCGGCCGCGTCCGAAGAACAGAGCGACGGGATAGAGCAGGTCAACAAGGCCGTCTCGCAGATGGATGAAGTCACGCAGCGCAACGCAGCGCTTGTCGAACAGGCCGCGGCCGCAGCCGTCTCGCTCGAGGAACAGGCCACGCGCATGAGCGATGTGGTGGGGGTGTTCCAGTTGCCTGCGCACTAGGTCCGTCGTTTTGCTGTGTTTATTCGCGGGCTGATGCATCCATTCAGCCCGGGCGCAAACAACAAGATCCATTTTTTTGGACGGCCTTCCACTCCACCAACGTGTGTCAATCCGCTACTCGCGACCCGAGAAGATGATTGTCTTACGCGCGTGGCGGAATGGCTTGCGTCGCCCGACGCTCTGCGTCCGCAAAGATCTCGCGTAGCCTTTGCCGCTCGTTGTCGGTCAGATGTGAAACCGCGGCCGGCATCGTGAGCGCCAGTTGCAGTGTCAGGTCGCCACGCGAGCCGTTGCGGTCCGTGAGCCCATGCCTGAGCAGACGGATCGTGCTGCCCGGGTGCGCGTTCGGCGGAATCGTCAGCCGCAGCGCGCGGCCCAGGATTTGCGCTTCGATGCTGCCGCCGAGCGTGGCCGTCACGAAATCAACCTGAACCTCGCAAGCGAGATTCAGCCCGTTGCGACGAAAGGCCGAGCCGCACGCAATCACGACCGAGAAGGTAGCGTCGCCCGGCGAACCGCCATTGGGCCCGGGATGGCCCGCGCCTTCGACGACGAGACGCTGACCGTCCCACGCGCCCGAGGGAATCCTGACTGTCTCGGACTTCCGGAAGGTCGTGGCAGCCCTGCCGAGACACGTTGGACACCCTTCGCTCGCCAGCGGGCGCCCGGTCCCCATACAGGCGGTGCAGCGCGTTCCCGAGACCGACTGGCCGCTGCCGCCGCAGCGCGCGCACTGCGAGACTCTTTCCTGACATTGGGGACACGGCCCGTCTACCGGGTAGCTCACTTCGACTTCGCCCCCATGGATCGCCGCTTCGAGCGGCACAAAGAGCCTGACCAGACAGTTCGCGCCGCGCGCCGGCGGACCGCGGTATTCGCGTGACGGAGCGGCTTTGCCGCGGCTCCCGGCCGACGCCGCCATCGGGCTGGATGCCCGCGGCTCACGCTTGCCGATCAGAACCTCGAACGCCTCCTGAACGCGCTTGAACATCGGCTCAACGATTGATTCGTGCCCCTTGTTACGGTCCGGATGGTATTTTGCCCTCAGCCGTCGGTATGCACGCGTGATGTCCGTCGGCGACGCAGTGTCCGGTAGTTCCAGTCGCCTGTAATATTCTTCGAGGCTCACGCGTTTCCCCCGGTTTCTTTTTTGAAAGCGTAAGTCTATCAAGACGGAAACGAAAGGACTGCTGTTGATGACAGGAGCGTGTCAGTGCCGACGTACTCCTCAATGCCGCGCACACCCGCTCGCTACCTATAGCGCTGCTGCCATCTGAAATCGCATCGATCAGCCGACCGGCGTAATGACCTGCCGTCAGCGTCAGCGGCGCGGCGACATGCTGAATTTTCCCCCGCAACAATTAGCGTCGAATTATCTTCTCATCAACAGGACCGGCCTAATTCCCTGCTCATAGAGACGGCCTAAATTGCCTCCGTGATCAACAGCCCCTGTTCGAGAAAATGGCCGAATACTTTGACGAAGCGCATGCGTGGGAAATCGCATCGCTGGACGCAACCTTCGCAGCGCGTACGGAATGGCCTACGTGGCTGTTGATCGTGCTGATTCATGGCGGGTGGCTCGCGGCCGTGCTGTGCGTGCATAGCGGGCTGCTGTCGATGATGGCCGCGACGCCGTTACTCATCGTGTTGTGCACGTGGCACATGTCGCTTCAGCACGAACTGCTCCACGGTCATCCGACGCGGTCCGCCCTCGTCAACAAGTTGCTCGGCAGTATCCCGCTTGCGATCTGGTATCCGTACGCGATCTATCGCGACACGCACATCGCGCATCATCGCGATGAGAGTCTCACCGAGCCGAACGTTGATCCGGAGAGCAACTACGTGCTCCCCGAACAATGGATGAATGCACCGGCATGGCAACGTGCGTTATGGCGCATGCGCAAGAGTTTCGCTGGCCGCCTGATTGCCGGTCCGCCGCTGAGCGTCGTGACATTGCTCGCGGGGGCTGTTAATGAATGGCGACGCGGCGACCAGCGTTATGCCTCTACGTGGATCATCCACGCAGCGCTCGTAACCGTGTTGCTTGCGTGGTTGCAGCTCTTCGCTGGCATAGCGTGGTGGTACTACCTGCTGGCGGTGACATGGCCTGCGCTCTCTCTGGCGATGATTCGATCGCTGTACGAGCATCGTGCGGTTCGCGACCCCAAGCACCGGACGGTCATCAACGAAGCAGGACTGCTGATGCGGCTCCTGTATCTGAACAACAACTACCACCTCGTGCATCATGATCTGCCGCATCTGCCGTGGTATCACCTGCCTCATGCGTATCGGATTCGGCGCGATGCTTACGCGACGAAGAACGGCGGCTTCGTGATCCGAGGGGGATATTGGGAACTGCTCAAACGTTTCGCAGTGCATGAAACGGATTTTCCGGTGCATCCACGACTGGTCGGTACCGTTGCAGAACGTCGTGCGCCGCAGCGCGCCGAGCCGCGTGAAGTAGTCGCGTCCGAGGGTACGAGCAAGCTCGCCGTCCTGCTTCGGCCAGACGGGGACGATGGGCTCGTTGTGGCCTTTGCCAAAGATCGTGAGCCGCCACGCAAGGCACTCCGCGGCGGCGGGATAACCACCGGCCATGCTGCCTGAATGAGGCCTGGCTAACCTGACGGTAGCTCCCAGCTCACACTCGCAAGCTCGTTCGAACAGTCGCATAATCGAACCGCCGCCCCGGCGTCCAGCGCTTGCGCTGCGATCTTCGCCAAAGACGGGGGCCCCTTCGGCCCGTAGTAAGCGCCAGCCTCAGCCGCGTGTGATCGCTTGCCGGTCAGGTTGACTTCACGCTCTGATCGGGAGTCAAATAATCAACGTATTGCGTATCCGTAATTTCCATCTAATTTTCGACTGGCATTCTGCGCACCATGCCTGAACGTTCGATATGTTCTGCCTGCCAAAAAGGGGATAGCGATGAAACTCAGATGGACCACTATGGTGATCGCAATAAGCACGAGCATTTTGATGTCCGGATGCGCCACGCCTGTTGAACGAGCCAACGAGAAAAATGACCTGCTCGCGGCGGCGGGCTTTCATATCGTCCCCGTGACGACCGATCAACAACGCTTGCAGTTGGAGACGTTGCCACCGAATCGCGTCGTCCAGAAGACGAAGAACGGAAAGGTCATCTTTCTCTACGCGGACCCGTATGCATGCGGCTGCCTTTATATTGGCGACGAGAATGCGTGGGATAGCTACAAGCGGGAACAGCTCCAGCAAAACTTGATTAGCCAGGAGCGCATGAACGCGGAGATGAATGAGAATGCGGCATGGAACTGGAGCATGTGGGGTCCCGGCTGGTGGGCGTACTGACGCGCCACTAGTCGACCGCATTGCGGTCCACTTCCTTACCCCAGCCGTATAAGCGGTCTTCCAGTTGATCGCCCGGCAGGATCATTGCGGGGCGCTCGAGAAACGCCAGCATCAACGCTAATTCCCACGCCGATAGCATCGACGTCACGCCATTGCAGCATAGCGTGCGCCTGTCGAGATCGAGATTGAGGGAATCGTCGCCGAGGCAGAAGAAAATCAGAAGCGAATGAAGTCGTTCACGAGGCCGACGATGCTGACGGAAATCCGATCGACGCGACGATTCCCGACGGCCCGTCATGGCGATTCCGAAGACTCGCCGCGCCGCCATATTTATTCGTGATCGCCTTGACGATCGACAGTCCAAGGCCGCTGCCCTCGATTTGCGTATTCGCTCGAAAGAAGCGGTCGAACACCCGTGGCAGCAGTTCTTCCGCAATCCCGGGCCCTGTGTCGGTCACCTCGATCCACACCATGTCCTCGCGTACCTGCACGCTCAGATCGACCTTGCCGCCATCCTGCGTGTAGCGGACCGCATTGCCGACCAGGTTGCGCACGGCGATGCCCACATCGGCTTCGACCGCGCACACAAACGCATGGTCCATTTCGTCAGCGCCAATGTCGATGTCGCGCTTCATCGCGATTGGCAATACTTCGGCCACTGCGTTGACGACCACGGCGGCCACGTCCACGCGCGTCAGCGCATCGGCTTGCAGGACCGCATCGGCACGCGCAAGCCTGAGCAGTTGCGCGATCAGACCACCACTGCGTGCGATGCCGCTGCGCAGCTCGCGAAAGCGCTCCCGGTTATCGGCAACGATAAGCGGCTGCAGATTGTCCGCCTGCAATTGAAGCGCGGTGAGCGGTGTGCGCAGTTCATGCGCGGCGTCGGAAATGAACTTTCGTTCCGACTCGATCGATTGTGCGAGCCGATCGAACATCAGATTGATCGAGTCGATGAAAGGACGTATTTCGATCGGCACGCCCGACGTCGACAAGTGCTGAAAATGACTGACGTCGATCTCCTGCACTTGCGCACCCAAACGATTCAACTTGCGCAACGAGCGACGCACGACAAGCAGCACGGCAATCCACACCAGCGGCACGAGTACGATCATCGGCCAGAGCGTATTGAATGCACGTTCCTGGGCAAGCTCGCGCCGCACAGCCGAGCGTTGTGCGACCTGAATCACCATCGACGGATCACGCAGCGTGTAGATGCGCCACTCCTCGCCGCCAACGGCTGTGGTCACGAAACCCGGCGGCGCCTCGCGCGGCAGCGCAAGGGACGGTTCGGTCGACCGGTAAGGCGTGGCCTGATCGCCCTTCCAGATCATTATGAAAATGTCGCCTTCCGGTTGCGAGCCGCGCGCCGGAATGGCCGGCAGCGAATCCGCGAAGCCACTGCGCATGCGCACGGCGACCTGTTCGAGCCGAAGGTCGAGCAACGCGCTCATGCCCGCTTTCGACAACTGATACGAACTGACGCCCTGCACCACGCCGACGATGCTAGCCAGCACGCAAAGTGCGAGGACAAGCTGGTTTCTTAGAGACTTGATCATGGAGACGCAGAAAAAGTGTTTCGTACAACGGGTGATGCATGGACACCGGGACACTCAGTGCAAGAGACGGGCTTTTTTTGTAAAAGCGATTCTACCCCCGCGACCGGGCGCTTTCTGGCGTCGAACGACGGCAAAGGCGCGCAGCCTTTGCTGCGCGCCCACCGTTTGCAACGAGCGATAGAGAACTGCCCTGGTTTGGCAATCGCTCAGTGCTTGATATAGATCGACTTCAAGCCGACGTTGTTCAACAAATAAATCCCGGTATCGCTTTGCGATGCGCCGTCGGCGACACCGCCATAACCGGCGGATGCGTCGTCTTGCTGGCCGGCGCCTGTTTCGGCAGCCTGAATTCCCGCGGTGCAATGCGTATGGTCGCCGGCGGTGTTGTAGCTGGCCTGTTCGAATGGCGCGAGTTGAGCCTGCACTTGCGCGCGAGTCATCGGCTCATTCGACTGGGCGAACGAAGCAATCGGGAATGCAAGAGAAACGGCAACGGCAACGGTTCGGATCAGCGATTTCATGATATTTCCCTCCAGATGTGTTTTTTGCTCATTCGGTGAGTCAGGTGTTCTCTGCCATGGACTTCACTTTAAAGAAGAAGAATTAGCGAAGAATGAGCAACCGTTTGAACGGGAGTCAGCGGGTCGGATGAAGGCCCACGAAATAGCCGTCACCGGCGACAGCACAGCCGAGATCAGGGAAAGTGCGACGGCGGTTGTATGAAACAGGCGGTGGATTACAACGTGATTCATTCTCGGAGTGCTGAGCATGCAGCTCATTTTTTCCTAATTCATGGCGCCTACGATTCGTTCGTCGATGCACAGGTTCAAGTTCGAACCGCCAGTCAGACGCGAAAAAACGCGTTTGGCACGCATAGGACTGAAGCGACGATGCGGACCGCCGGCCCGACATGCGTCGCGCCACTCAAGGAGCGCATCATGTTTTCTGCACTTTCCGCAAAACTGGGGTCGTTGTTCGCGCCTTCTCACTACGAGAAGTGCGAAAAGTATCTGGGGTCATCGTCCGATCTCGTGGACCTCGAACGCCGCATGCGTCATCTCGAACGCGGAGGCTATCCGTTCAATCTGCATTCGAACGTCATGCCGCGCGACAACGAACGGTGAACGATCAACCGACAAGGAGAACAGACATGCGTCACTATCAATGCGACAGCCCTGAAGCCGCAGCACGCATCGTCGCGGCCTGCTTACTGTCAGACGGACACGTAGGCGCGGACGAGATCGAAGCGCTCGATCGCCACGGCATCGAACAACGATTGTCGTTGCGCCCGCGTCAGTTCCTGGCCGTCGTGCAGACGCTGTGCGAAGACCTGACTTGCGCCGCCTACCTGAATTGGGGCGACACGTGCAGGCTCGATCCCGTCATCGTCGCGCAGCTCGCGGCCGACGTGCAGGACGGGAAAATGCGGCATGAAATCATCTGGCTATGCAAGGAAGCCATTCATGCGGACAAGCATATCTCAGAGGGAGAAGCCGGATTTCTTCGCCTGCTGCGCGCTGCGTGGGAATTGCCGGGCCACGCGGATTGGGCGCGTCCACGCGAGGTGATCAGACTCGGGCGTGCATCGCGAGTGAAATGACTGAAATTTCGCGAGATCCGCGTTCACGGTGATGGCACATCGTGAATAGAAAGAGCGAAAATATCGGCTCCACGCCGAGCCGAACTGCTCCCCCGGGCGCGTCGTGCCACTACGCGCTGGACCAAGGCACAGGCCGCTGACGCCCGATAGTCCGGGGTCTGGCAGCGGCCGCGACATTCGCCGCTGACCGGCCGCCACGACTCCTTTACCAATGACCCTCAACTCTCGGCAGCACACCAATAACCCCTATTTAATTAGTTATCCGATACATCTACTCGCAGGCGACGAGTAACCCGAACGCCTGGGCGCCACGCCTTCCTTCTATCATGCGAGGGTTTTCGCCGACCACGCCACGCATGCGGAATAAGCTTCTGGCGCGGCGATCCAGCGCGCAGCAATCTCGCGCATGTCATCCGGAATCGCATTGCGTAGCGTCACCAGCGTGCTGTCGCGCGGTAGCACCACCAGATGCTGTAAGCCGCGTGTGATGCCCACGCCCGTCGTTTTGACGAGCGCTTCCTTGGCGACCCACGCGTCGTAAAACGCGGCGCTCTGCGCTGCGGTATCGAGGCGCTCGATCCATGCCGCTTCGCGTGCGTCGAGCGTCAATGCCGCGATCGAACGCCAGTCGAATCTATCGCTGTGATGCTCGATATCGACCCCGACACGCCGCCTGAGCGATATCGCGATGAGCCCATGTGCACCCGCATGCGATACGTTGAAGTCAAGCATGTTGGAATCGGCTAGATACGGGCGACGGTTTGCATCTAACGAGAACCGGACGGCGTGTGCCGCCATGCCGAGATACCGCGCAAGTTGCTCGCGCAGCGCCACGCGCACGGATGCGAACCGAAGCGCATCTTCGTGGTGGCGAAAGTTGCCCGCTCTCACATGTTCGTCGTCGCTGAGCGCTGCAAAGGCGGCATCCTCCAGCGACGCGTCAAAAGCGAAATCGACCCGCCACAACGAAACATCGGGCGGGCCGTCATGCGGTAATGGAACAGGTTCGATGGAATGCATCGCGGGTTCGGGCCTCACACGTGAGGGTTGCAAGGAATAGGCGCGACTGGCTTTGTCAACTTGCCGAGAGTGAGACGGCACGGCGGTAGATACGACTGCTGGTCAGAAAACGGTCGATGGATTTTGGCCGAGTTCGGCGAATTCACGCTATGCAACGAACCATGGCGGCGAGTTGTTTGTGACAAAGTGAAGTGCGCAGCATATGCCGCTTGAGCGCAAAATGTTACCGGATCTGCCCGAAGCGCGACAGAAATTTCTGCGTGCGTTTCGGGTCGCGAAAGCCGCGCATGTGCCGCTCGCGCTCGCGTGTTGGTCGGTTGGTGGCTATCGGCGCCGGCTACGTTCGAGCCGGCGCAGGTTCGCCACGCGTGGCGACGCTTACGCCGAACTGTCCGACCGTCCCGACACCTCCCGCGAACGCCGCGCGATCAAGGCATGTCCCTCGACGATTTCCTCTATCGCGCCGTCCTCACGCGCGTACCTGGCCAGCTCCGCGCGAATCTCCGCGGCCAGTTCCTGCTGCGCCTGTATCCCGCCATGCCAGGCTTTCCCGAACGAAAGCGCTCGATCGACGAAATGCTCCAGTGGCGTGATTCGCTGCTCTATCACCGCAATACGCTCCAGGTGATCGAACGCCGAATCCAGCAAGACCGTTTCGTCGGAAGCGGCCGACTTTCGTTCGGCCCGCGCAGGGTCATCATTGCCATAGCGATCAAGAATGCGCTCGAAAACCGGGTACCAGACGTTCTGAGGGACTGTCGGAACGCTGGTGTGATAAAGGGCCACCGCCCCCCCGCTCTCGATCAGCCCGTCCAGCACGCGGAGCGTCTCGACACGATCAGTCCAGTGGAACGAACGGCCGAACGTCGTGAGCCTGAAATGGCCAAGACGACGATCCAGGTCGTAGGAACTGCCTCGAACGAATTGAATGACAACGCCGGCGCGCGCGGCGTTTTCGGCCGCGACCCGGAGCATTTCCGCTGACGGGTCGAGCGCGGTCACCGCGCGCGCATACGGCGCCAAATCGATCGCGAGGAAACCTGGACCGGTGCCGAGATCGAGAACGTCGGCATTGCGGTCGAGACCGATCAGGTCGGCCACCCGCCGGCTAAGCAGCGCCGGATAGCTGGACCGGCCTGTCGTGTAGTACCGCGCCGCATTGTTGAAGCGGTCCGGATAAAAAGCTTTCTGTTCAGACATGTCGGTGAACGGTTGAGTCGTGCCGCGAACGGACGCAGGGTGTATGGCAGGCAGCGTGTCGTACTTGCGACCCGCGACGCCTGAATGGAGTATTGAGAACGTTACACAAACCCCATGCCATCCGCGACCAATGGCGTGCCGCCAGTGCGGAGGAGCGCCAATGCTTCTGTGGCGCCGACGCAGCCTCATCCGTGGTCGGCACACATATCATGCGTGGTGAGCGTGACTCCCACCTGCTTGCTGCAATCGGCGCAACCTGCTGTTGCCACACTGCTGCGATCTCAGCAAACCATGTGACGCAAGCATGCGGCCGCAGGCCGGGAGGAGCTACAAGCTGGGATTGTCGCGCTCTCCCTGCCGGTTTCACTCCTTCCCGATTCCCCGATTCCCCGATTATCAAACCCGCGCGATTGAGGCTTGGGTCGCCTTCGCCAGCGCGACCACCTCGCTACCCACGTGAAGGTCGAATTCGTGGACGGGACGGGGACACGCTTGTGCCTTTACCCGCAGCCACAGCGCGTTGCACCGCAGGCTTGCGTTTGTTCTCGCCACTTTGCGGGCGCGGTTGTTTGCTGAGCACCTGCATAGCGCCCGGCGCAGCTTGCGGCATTTTGGGCTTCTTAGGCTTCTTGGGTTTCTTGATTATCTGTCCCGTCGCGCTGGTTTGCGGCACGCGGTGTTCGGCTTCAAAACCCGGCTCTTCTTCACGGGGCAGCGTTTGCCGGATCAGCGCTTCAATCGCGGCCAGTTGCGGCGCTTCATCGGCACATACAAGGGACACTGCTACACCGCTGGCGCCCGCGCGGCCGGTGCGGCCAATACGATGCACATAGTCTTGCGCCACGATCGGCAGATCAACGTTGATGACCAGCGGCAGGTCGTCGATATCCAGCCCGCGCGCAGCCACATCGGTGGCTACCAGCATGCGTACTTCGCCCGTCTTGAAGCGCTCCAGCGCACGCAGGCGCGCGGGTTGCGGTTTGTCGCCGTGGATGGTATCGACCGCATAGCCCGCTTCGTCCAGCATGGCCGCCAGGTAATCCACGCCATTGCGGGTTTTGACGAACACCAGCGCGTGCTCCCAGTTGTTCTCAGCCACAAGATGCATGAAGAGGTCAGGCTTGTTCTTTTTATCCACCAGCACCACCCACTGCTTGATCTTGCTGGCCGTGGCATTGGGCAAGCCGACACTGATGTTGACCGGGCCGCGGAGAACGGCCGCCGCCATGGCGCGGATATCATCGGTAAACGTGGCAGAGAACAGCAGGGTCTGGCGCTGAGCCGGCAAGGCAGCAAAGACGGCGTTGAGTTCGCGCTCAAAGCCCAGATCCAGCATGCGATCGGCTTCATCCAGCACGAGCGTTTGCAGTTGATCAAACTGCACTGCGTTCTGGCGGTTGAGATCCAGCAAACGGCCCGGCGTGGCAACAAGCACATCCACGCCTTTGCGCAACGTCATCATCTGGGGGTTGATACTCACACCACCGTAGGCGGCCAGAAATCGTAAGTCGAGGCCTTTGCCGTAATCGATAAAGCTTTGCAGCACTTGTTCGGCCAGTTCGCGCGTGGGCACCAGCACCAAAACGCGCGCGCGGTTGCTGGACACCGCCGGGCCGTGTTGCACCAGCCGTTGCAATAGCGGCAGCGCAAAACCCGCCGTTTTGCCAGTACCGGTCTGTGCCTCGGCCATGACGTCCTTGCCACTGAGCACAGCAGGAATCGCCTTGGCCTGCACTGGCGTAGGTGTCTGGTAATTGAGGTCCTGCAGATTACGCAGCAAGGGATCGATCAGGCCAAGCGAGGCAAAAGACATTCACGTATTCCGGGCTAAAACCGCATTTTAGCCGTGACCGCGCTGATTGCAACGCACAGACAACAGAGCTAAGAAGCGTGCGTACACTTCAGAGCGTGGTGTTGCACGCATAAAGCTGTAGTGTCGGTCCGCCAGGCGTTAATTACCGAGACAACGGAATCGCGAGGTCGAGCAGCGGCGCGTGTTGCTGGCAGCCGTACATGTCGGATTCGCCGAGACGTCCCTGGGGCAGTTGCCGGCGCATCGTCACCTTGATCGCCTGCCCACGCGGCACCGCGAAGATCGACGTGATCGCGCTTTCTGTCACGCCGAATAATTCGGCCATTGTGGCCTTGTTGAAGCGCCCCGACTTCCAGGCGGTGTCGAAATGGGCCGCATCCTCGAACATTACGTCAAACGTGAGCAGAAAGGGACCGGCGTTCTTGCTGCGTATCACCGTTGCGAGTGACGAAAGCGGAACGGACGTCATGGGGTGAGTACCTCGTGTTGGATTGGAAACAGCGCTGTTGGAGATGCCGCTTTCAACAGATGGTAGGCAGAAAACTCATACACCGGCCCCGCGTCGATTTCCGACGGCGAGTGCGGAAACGCGAGGTTTCCTGCCGTGTTGTATTGCCCCGGATAGCTCACATGCAGGAGCGTACCGCTGATGAAGTGCGCCGCGGCATGCGCGAGCGACTGCTCGTGCGCGACCGCGTCTATGACGAGCCCGAGTTCATGGCTCGCCGGCTTGCGCACGGTCTCGAGGCCACGCATCACCCCATCTCGCCCGTAGACGTGAAACTGGACATCGAGGTCCGGTGCGTCGAAGTAGGCGAGCGCCGCGGACTTCGCATCGGCAAGCAGCGTGTCGATGCGCGCAATCATCGTCGGGCAGCGTACGCCCGCCACCGTGACCGTGCGATAGCCCCGCCGGCGCGCACCTTCGAGCTTGACCCAGTAGTCGTCCGAGCCGATGAAGCGCGAGCCGGTGACGCGCACTTCGCGCTCGCTGATCTGCGTGAAGTCGCACGCCGACAGATCGAGTTCATGGCCGGGACCCGCCTGCAGGAACGGATTTTCGCGCTCGTACAGGGTATGGGCCGCCACCGAGGTCAGCGATGCACGACGCCTGAGGCTCCCCGGTTCGAGCGTGAAGCCCTCGGCGTCGATGGTACCCATCATCACGTCCGTGCCGTGAGGCTCGGCGGAGAAGGCGCCGCATTCGAGGATTTTCCCCATGTGAATGGCGAGCCCCGGATCAGCGCCTTTCCAGATCGGAAACGCGGCAATCACGGAATCGTCGCAGGCGCGCCCGGCGATGATCACATCCGCGCCATGTTCGAGCGCATCGACGATCGGCTCGTGTCCCATCTGTGCGACGATCGCATCGCTTGAGCGCGCCTCGTCGGCGCTCAGTTCCCAGCCGGCCTCGAAGTCACGCACCTCGCCGCAGTCAATGGAATCCGCGACCACGCTCGTCGGGATGTCCGCATAGATCCATGCAAGCCGCACGCTCAGCGCATGCTCTGCGACGATCTCGCGCACGATCCGCACCACTTCATCCACGTGAGTGCGCGTGCCCGCACCGCCCGCGCTGCCGACGATCACCGGAATGCCCGCCTTGCGCCCCGCCAGGATCATCTGCGTGAGTTCGCGGCGGATGCTGATCTCCGACACCAAAGCCTCGCCGGAGCCAAGATAATGCGGTCCCGGATCGGTCGATCCCGCGTCGACGGCAATGACATCGGGCTGCATCGACATCGCGCGTTCGAACGCATCGTCGGCGAATCCATAACCGAGCGTGCAAGTGGGCGTAAGCACCCTGATTGGCTTGTTCATGCGTTGCCTCTTCGTAAGTGAACCAGCAGGAGCGCTGCGCCGCCTCGCCTCGCCGGCGCGCGCGGCGAATCAGTCGCGCAACAGTTCCAGGTTCCGGACTTCGTCGATCCGGTTAATGCCAAGCAACCCCATGTTCGTGCTGACTTCGCGTTTGAGCATCGCGAGTGCGTGCGCAACGCCCGCCGCGTCCGCCGCCGCGCACGCCATCAGAAACGGGCGCCCCACGAACACGAAACGGGCACCGCAGCGGATCGCTTTCAGTACGTCCGAGCCGCGCCGCACACCACCGTCGTACATCAGCACGAGCGTGTCGACGCGTGCAGCGATCGCGTCGAGCGCGTCGAGCGAACCGATCGCGCAATCCACCTGACGGCCGCCGTGATTCGACACGATGATGCCGTCGACACCCGCGCGCTCGGCCACCACCGCGTCCTCGGCCGACAGCACGCCCTTCAACACCAGCCGCCCCGCCCAGCGCCGCCGGATGTGATCGATATGGGCCCAGCTGAGCGCACCGCGTCGTCCGATGTCACGCACCAGCGTGCGCGAGAACACCGGCGGCCCCGCCACGGCGTCCATGTTCTCGAAACGCAGCGGCCGGTTCGTGAGCAGGCTCGCACCCAGCACGCGCCAGCACCACGATGGCCGGCTCAGCGCCTGCCATGCGAGTTGCGCGCTCGGTTTGACTGGCGAGCGGAAACCCTGCTTCTCCGCGTGTTCGTGCTGACCGTGTACGGCTGTATCGACGTTGATCACCAGCGTGTCGAAACCGGCCTTCGCAACGCGGTCGAGCATGGGATCGATACGCGCCTGATCGCCGGGGAGATACGCCTGAAACCAGCTCGCGGGTCCCGCCGCGCGCACCACTTCGAGCGGCGTCAGCGACGCGCCGCTCAGGATGAACGGCACGCCCGCGTGCGCGGCGGCGCGTGCCAGCACCTCGTCCGCGTGCGCCGCCGCCATTCGGCTGAAGCCCATCGGCGCGATGCCGAACGGGCTCGCATACTCGACGCCGAAAAGGGTCGTGCGCAAGTCACGCCGTTCGATATCGACCAGCACGCGCGGCAGGAACGCGCGCGTCTCGAAACCACGCAGATTGCGTCGGTGCGCGGCGCCATCCTCAGACCAGCCGGACACGTACGCATACATCGCGGCAGGCAGCCTGCGTTTCGCCACGCTCGCGAAATCGTTCAGACACAGTACGTCGCGCAGGCGCGCGGGCAGCTTCGTCGCCTCGGCCACACGCGCATGCGTCGCTACAGCGGGTCGTCCACCGGCGCCAGCGCCTGCGCCTGAGGCAGCGAGAACATCTTGCTGATCGACACGCCCCTGCGAATTCCATCGATCCATTGCGCCTCCTTGAGCAAATGCGCTTGCGCCGCCTTGAGCACTTCGCCGGCGATCGCAAGCGGCACGATCACGACGCCGTCGTCGTCGCCGAGCACGATGTCGCCCGGATTGACGGGGACGCCCGCCACCGCGATCGTGGTGTCCACGTTGCCGCCAAAGCCGTGATGCGGACCCCGCGGCACGATCGAGCGGCAGAACATCGGAAATTGCAGGCGCCGCATGTCGGCCACATCGCGGATCGCGCCGTCGATCACCGCGCCGCCAAGACCTCGCTGCATCGATTCCTCGGTCATCACGCCGCCCCACACGGCGACGTCTTCAGCACCGCCCGCGTCGACGACCAGCACCTCGCCGGGCCGCGCGCTACCGATCAGATTGCAGATCGGACCGCAGTCGCCGACCATCGTCACGACGGTGCGCGCCTGGCCGCACAGCCGCGCGCCCAGAAAAATCGGCTTGATCGGCGAGACCATGACCTGCGTGCGGTTCATGCAGTCGGAGGCCACCGCCGCCGGGATCTGGCGCCAGTGCGCCAATACTTCGGGAGCCAGCAAGGGGAAACTGATTTCGATCTGGTGATAAGCCATGGAGGTCGCTTTATCGAGGGGTTGAGGACGCGGCGTCTTGCCAGCCCGGATTGACGTTGTTGCGCAGTCGGCCGTGTACCAGATAGTCGACGAGCATCTCGGCGGAAAACGTGCGCATGTCGAGGTAGCCGGCTTCCGAATAGAACGCGGCATGCGGCGTGATCACCAGCCGGCCCGCGATCCACGGTTCATTCGCGCGCCAGGCGTCGAGCAGCGGTGGCGCCGGCACCGGCGGTTCTTGCGGCAGGACGTCGAGGCCCGCTGCCGCGAGGTGTCCCGCGCGCAGCGCGCGATACACCGCGTCGACATCCACCAGCTTGCCGCGCGCGATGTTGATGAGGATGCCGCCGGGCTTCATCGCCTGCAGTTGCGCATCGCCGATCATGTTGCGCGTCTCGTCGCTCAGCGGGACGTGCAGGCTCAAGACGTCGGCGCGCGCGAGCAGCGTGTCCAGCGACTTGACGCGTTCGTAGCCAAGCCCGAGCTCATGCCCTTCCGGCACGTGGGGATCGAAATAGACCACGTGCATGTCGTGCGACGCGACCCGGCGGGCGATCGCGGTGCCGATGCGGCCCATGCCGATTGCACCGAACGTACTGCCCCGCAGACGCCGCACCACCGGCACGTTCTCCGCCAGGAAGCCACGCTCGAGATCGGCCTTCAGGCGCGCCTCGTAGGTGCCGAGGCCGCGTGCGAGGAACAGCATCATGGCGATCGCGTGATCGGCCACTTCCGTCGTGCCGTAGTTCGGGACGTTCGACACCGGGATGCCGCGCTCGCGGCAAGCCTCGACATCGACGTTGTCAAAACCCACGCCCACCCGCACGATCATCCGGCAGCGCGCGAGCCGGCCGACCAGATCGCGTGTGATCTTCATGCGGTGCCACACGAGAATCGCGTCGCATGATGCCCAGGCGTTGTCCGGGATGCTGGCCGGATCGGTTTCGTCGTACACCTGATAATCGATGAGCGCGCCCGTCACGCTTCGTTCGACGTCGAGATCGCGCAGATGCGCGTCGGGTACCAGTACCTTGAGTGGCGACACATGTCCTCCGGTTGAATTACGCCGCGGTGCGCGACAGGACTTTCCCGAGAAAGCTCCTGAGACGCAGATCGCCTGGCGCATGAAAGATATCGGCTGGCGGCCCCGACTCCACGATCGTGCCGCGGTCGGTAAAGAACACCACGTCCGCGACTTCTTCGGCGAAGCGCATCTCGTGCGTAACGAGCACGCAGGTCATGCCATCGCGGCTCAGATCGCGGATCACCGCCAGCACTTCGCTGACCATTTCCGGATCGAGCGCGGCGGTCACCTCGTCGAAGAGAATGATGGCCGGTTGCATCGCGAGCGCCCGCGCGATCGCGACGCGCTGCTGCTGGCCGCCGGAAAGCTGCGCGGGATAGGCGCTTTCCTTGCCCGTCAGATGCACCCGCGCCAATAGTTCGAGAGCGCGCTTCGTGACCTCCTCGCGTGACTCGCGCAACACCTGAACCGGCGCCATCACGATGTTTTCCAGTACCGTGCGATGCGGGAACAGGTTGTATTGCTGGAACACCATCGACACCTGGTGGCGCAAGGGAACGAGGTCGCGCTCGCGGCGTAGCTGCTCGACGGCGAATGAGCCGACGCGAATGGTGCCGCGATCGACCGGTATCAGGCCGTTCAGGCAGCGTAGCAGCGTCGATTTTCCGGAACCCGACGGGCCGATGATGCAAGCGGTCTCGCCCTGGCGGATCGACATCGAAACCCCTTTGAGCACCTCGGTGCCGCCGAACGACTTGTGCACATCCACGAGTTCGATCAACGGGGCCTTCTGCTGGATCACGTTCATGACTTTTCTCGCATCTGGCGTTCGAGGCGGCGGCTCAGTGTCGCAATCGGAAAGGCGAACAGGAAGAACAGTAGCAGTACATACAGTTGTACCGCCGTGGCATAGCGCGAACCGTCGCTCGCCGTGATGGTATTGGCCACCGAGAGCACGTCCGACGTACCCGTGACGACCGCGAGACTGCTGCCGATGAAAAGCATCGCGAACACCGTCATCATGTTCGGCAGGATCAGCGGAATCGCCTGCGGCACCACCACGTACCGCAGGATCTGGTTCTTGCGGTAACCCAGGGCGCGCGCCGACTCCCATTGCCCGCTCGGAATGGCGTCGATACCGCCCCTCAGCACTTCGGCCACGTTCGCCGTGACTGGCAAGGAGAGGCCAACCACTGCTTTCACGAACGGCGAGAATGGAATGACGATGCCGAACACCGGTATGTAGAACGGCAGCAGATACAGCATCGCGTAGAGTGCGATCAGCCACGGCGTATTGCGTAGCAGATTGACGACGCCGACCGACAGCGCCCGCATGAACCGCGCATTGGCGATCGTGCCCGCGCACAGAAGCACCCCCGTCATGAGAGACACCATGATCGCCGCCACGCTCATCAGGACGTTGGCGCTGAAGCCGCCGCCGAAGCCATGAAAGCCGGGCGCGCCGGTGAGCAGCATGCCGCTGCGCGCGGCCAGCAAGCCGAATGCTTCGCCTGTCGTCCGGCCGTACGAGGCGACGAGCGCAGCCAGCAGCAATAACGGCACGCCGACCATGCCGTAGACGAACGCGCGGGTCTCGGGCTTCATCGTGTTCATATTCCGTACCCCGGAATGCGCAGCGCGTTGCCGATGCGCCCCGCCACAATCGACGCAAACGACGCCAGAAGCAGATAGATGACCCATACCGTCAGCATCACTTCGAGATTGCGGAAGTTCTCGAGCGAGATCTGTGTTGCGTAGTACATCACGTCGGCCACCGCGACGAACGCCGCCTGCGATGAGGTCTTGATGAGACTGACGATATTATTCGTCATCGGGACGGTGGACAGGCGCATCGCCATTGGCAACTGGATATGCCAGAAGGTCCGCAGGCGCGTGTAGCCGAGACTGCGTGCGGCTTCCACGGTCGCGTGCGGCACCGAGTGCAGACCCGAACGCACGATCTCGACCGCAATGCCGCCGTTATAGAGCGCAAGCGACAGCACCATGCACGTGAAGCCGCTGAACACCGGGATCTGTTGTCCGGTCGCGAGGTTGTGCACCGAGAGTCCCAGTTCGGAGAGCGTGAAGTACAGTACGAAGAGCTGCACGAGCGGCGGCGTGTTTCGCAACAGCTCCACGACGACCGTCGTTAGCGTTTCCAGCACCGGCACGCGGAAGAAGATCATCGCCGCGCCCACAATGCCAATGACATACATCAACGCGATCGCGCACACGCACATGGCCACCGTCGTGCCGATGCCGCGCAACAACCACGTCTGGTAGAGCGGATCTGCGAGCCAGCTTAAATCGAGCGTCATGGATTTACCGTCGCACGCCTTCTGATCGGGCTCACCGGCTTATTTGGCCGATGCCTGCGTCTGCTGTTCGACCACGAATTTACTCGTGCCCATGTTGTAGCTCTTCTCGGCGTTGACGAGGACACCGGCGGCCTCCGCTTTCTTGATGGCGCCATTGAGCGCCGCGAGGAAGGCCGGTTCATTCTTGCGTACACCACCGACGATGGGCACAAAGTCGTAAGCGTCCAGCGCGATCTTGTCCTTGTCTTTCCAGCCCGGTTCGGACACTTTCAGCGTCAGGTTCGGGCCGTCGTAAGCGATCGCCTCGCAGCGGTCATCCTCGAAGGCCTTGTACATTTGCGCCGTGCCCGTGAAGAGCACGGTGTCCGCACCGAGCTTTTCCTGCAGCGCGCGGTTGTACATGTTGCCCTGACTGCCGCACACCTTGCGGCCCTTCAGGTCATCCCACTTCGCGATGGTGGTGTTCTTCGGCGCAAGCAGCACCATGCCCGCCATCATGTAGTACGGGTCGGTGAAGTCGATCACCTTCGCGCGGTCGGGGTTTTTCCCGAGCGTCGCGAAGATCACGTCGATGCGCCCCGCGTTCAGCAGTTCGATCCGGTTCGATGCCACCACCGGCACGAATTCGATCGCGGTGTCCGAGCCGAACAGATCCTTCGCGACGTATTTGGCGAGGTCCACCTCGAAGCCGATCTCCTGACCCTTGTTGTCGAGATAGCCGAACGGGACGTAATCGTTACGGATGCCGACGATCAGCTTGCCGCGCGCCTTGACCGTCGCCAGTTGGTCGGCGTGCGCCGCCCCCGCCAGGCAACTGCACATGACCGCGAACATCACGAGACGGACCCACCACGACGGCTTCGACATTAACTTCTCCCGGACAGATGAGGTGTATTCGGCGTCCCATGCGGCAGGCGGCATGTAGCGTGCTGCTATTTTTCATCGCGTGACTATCAGCGTCAAATAGGACAAAATTCACTTCTTATAAGCTGACCTTATCCGGAGAAGGCGCCGTGAATGTCCGTCAACTGGAGTCGTTTCAGGCCGTGATGACCGCTGGAAGCCTCACCGCGGCTGCCGGCATGCTGAGCGTTTCGCAGCCGGCAATCAGTCAACTGATCGCGCAGCTCGAGCGAAGTTGCGGATTTTCCTTGTTCACCCGGGCCGGCACGAAGATGCGGCCCACGCGCGAAGCGGACGTGCTGTTTGCTGAAGTGCAGCGCATGTTCATTGGAGTGGGACGCGTCGCGAATATCGCCAAGGCCTTGCGCGATCAAACCTGGGGCGCGCTGAGTGTCGCCTCGTTTCCGGTACTGACGCGGCGCGTGCTGCCGGACGTGGTCACGCGTTTTTGCGCGGAGCGGCCGGACGTGAAATTCAGCATCGAGAGCATGCGCTCCCGCTCGCTTGTCGACGCCGTGGCAACACAACAAGTCGATTTGGGATTCAGCGTGCTGCCAGGGGACCGGCCGGAAGTGGAAAGCACCTACCTCTGCACCATGCGCGGCGTGTGCATTCTGCCGACCGGTCACCGCCTTGCCAAGCGGCGGCTGATTCGCGCAAAAGATCTGGATGGCGAAGCATTCGTCGCCCTCGGACCGCAGGACCATTCGCGTTTCCTGATCGACAAGATTTTCGAGGAGGCGGACGTGGAGCGCCGTATCCAGATCGAGGTCGGACAGTCAGAGACCGCCTGCGCCTTCGTCGCCAACGGCGTGGGCGTGGCGGTGGTCGACCCGATCAGCGTGTACAACAATGCCGGCGGCAAGTTCGCGGTATGCGCATTTGAGCCGAAGATGGAATTCGACATCTGGTTGATTCGCTCGAAGACGGCGCGCCCGTTCGCACTGATCGAAACGTTCTCGACATACGCATGCGCGCATATCCTGAAGCTGAAGGATGAAGCAATCGACATGTTGCACAGGCGCGGCTGACAGCACGCGCTTCACCGCACGCACTTCACGGCCTTCATCCGATCTGCTGTTCTGTGCATCTATCTGCGCCGGTACGGGCCACAGAGCGTATTCCGGCAAGTGAGGGCTTCATGTCAGCCACCGCGTTTTGACGCGCGGCCCAAGATTATTTTTCCGGCCGCGCCCCGACCGCCGTCTCTCCCGCCCGCAACGCGAATCCTGCGTATTCGCGCTCGAGAAACGGCGCGGCATGTTCGAGCAGGAAGCGCCGGAACGCGATGCAAGTCGGCGACAACCGCTTCGAACGAAGGTGAACGATTTGCCACGTGCGGTCGACTGGCGTGCCATTGACGTCGAGCAACGCAAGCTCCTGCGAACGCAACTCGAGCGCGAGCGTATGCAACGAGATCAGGCTCACGCCCATGCCGGCCATCACAGCCTGCTTGATCGATTCGTTGCTGCCCAGCGTCACGCTGCGCGCCGGCGTGAACAAGTGTTGCTTGAACATTTGCTCGGACACCGCCCGCGTTCCCGACCCCGGTTCGCGCAGCAGGAACGTATCGCCCGCCAGCTCCTGCAGGTCGAACCGGCGCGCGTCCCGCAGCGGATGATCGACAGGCCCGATCAATACGTGGGGATGATAAGCCAATGGCTCCGCCGTCGTGCCGAGCTCGGGCGGCGGGCGGCCCATGATGGCGAGGTCGGTGGCATTATCCTGTAGCTGGCGCAGCAGGACCTCGCGATTTCCCACCGAAAAGCGCACGTCCACGCGCGGATACTGCCGCGAATAGGCAGCAAGTAGTTTCGGTGCGAAATAGGTCGCAGAACTTACGATACTCACTGAGATCGAACCACTGTCGGCCATCGACAGCGAAGACATGGCGTCCTCGGCGTCCTTGATTTCTCCGAGAATCCGGCTCGCATGGTGCGACAATCGTTCGCCGGCTTCGGTCAATGTGAGCTTGCGGGCAACGCGCTCGAACAGCGGCAGCCCGACAGCTTCCTCCAGTTGCCGGATCTGCATGGAGATCGCCGGCTGCGTCAGGTGCAATTCCTCCGCGGCACGCGCAAAGCTCGGATACCGGCAAGCGATCACGAATATCTGCAACTGTCGCAAGGTCAGCGAGCGAATAAAGTTCACTGTAGACGGCCATCCTGCAAACCAGCCTTATGCGGCTCGCTTGACTATCGAGCTTCATCAAACTTCTGAAGCCAAGCGAGTAAACCTGTCTGGCACCCATGTGCGCAGGATCACTTAGCCGTCTCCTGCTGCTGCCCGAATGCGTCGAATGCCCGTGCCGAATAAACTATTGCCGCACCCGCATTCAACGCGATGGCCACCGAAAGGGCAGCCGCGACCTCTTCCTTGCTGGCTCCCGCCCGCGCCGCGGCGGCACTGTGCACCGTGATGCAGCCATCGCAGCGCGTAGTGACTGCCACCGCCAGCGCGATCAGTTCGCGAGTCTTGGCATCGAGCACGCCATCCTTTGCCGCCGCGCCGTCGAGCGCTTCGAATCCGGCCAGCATCGCGGGCGCGTTTGCGCCCAGTTCGCCTATTGCGTCCATTAGCCTGGGCGCGTAGCTTTGGGTATCGATCAACATGGACTGGCTCCAATGTGAATGGTTGTGTGGTCGGCGACCCGCAGCCATCCGCGAAGAAAGAACCGTGTCAGCGGCTCGCACGAGGCGCGTTCACGGCCTTGTCCGGTGTCTTCTTGCCGGGCAGCGGGGACAAGGCTCGCAACGCGCCCTGATAACTCAGCGTTTCACTCTGTACAGGATGCGCGAAATCATCGTTCGAACCCGGTACTTCCGTGCGGATGAGCAGCACCTGACCCGGTACCGCTTCCGACATGACAAAGGTATAGCGTTTGCCGATGTACTGAGGAAAGCGTGCGCTATTCGGATCCCCTAGATAGGGCTGGATCACGATCTGCTTCGCCCGGACCTTCTGGCCTTGCGCGTCGCCGGTCACCGGCGTGATCGGCGGGCTGGCCGCCAGCGCCAGGCGTACGCGGCGCTGGAAATAGCGGCGCTGTCCTCCCGTCAACTGCTCCATCTCCGCAATGTCACGCTCGAGGAAATACAAGATCACGGGATTGCACGGCAGGCCTTCACCGGGCACCTCGACCTTGCCGCCATGGTCGCTCACCAGCGCGTCGCCGTTGGCGTTGTCGGCGCTGACTACCAGGACCTTGACCGTATCCTTCTCCCTCGCCGGCGGTCCGGTGCGCTCGACGGCGTAGTCCAGTTCGGTTTGCGGCTGAATACCCTTCAGGTGCGTCGACAGGAAAAGAAGCCGCTCGGCCGGCGCGATCTCGGGACTGGCGCTACTTGCCGGGCTTGCCGCGCTGGAAGCATCCGCCGCAAACGCATGGCCGGAAGCTGCCAGCAAGACACTGGCCACGGCGGCGACCCAACTTGCCCGCAGTCTTGCCATGCGCGTCCACGCTCTCATTTCGCGTTGGCCTGTGCGGCCGGGGGCTCGCTGATAGCGAGCAACGGGACCTCATAACTCGTCAGTATCTTGTCGATCTTGCCCTGGTTCGCCCCGATCCACTGGTCGACCTTCGTCTTCCACGCGCCTTCGCCATAACGCACGCCCATCGATATTTCATAGTCGAAACGTACTCCCGGCGTTGGAGGGAAGGCCACCAACCTGACCTTGTCGCCGGCTTGCTTCGCGAAATAACCGGCAATGGGTCCCCACAAGAAAACGACATCCACATTACCCGCCGACATGTCGCGCTGGATCATCTCGCCCGGGAATTCCGCAGGGTCGCCGCTTTGCACCTTATACGACACCGCTTGCTCGATCAGGTTGTTGCCAAGGAGCCAATCGACAGCGGGCGTATTGGAAAAGATCCCGAGACGCAGTTTATGCAACTGGTCGGGCGGTAGCTTGAGGAGATCGGACGGCGTCTTGATCGATGAGAATTCGGGGCGGTTCGGAAAGACCATCGCGTAGGTGGAGTGGAGCCAGGGACGCGTGGTCGACGTCATGTCGTATCCCTTCGGCACGCCGATCACCACGTCGCACTTGTAGTCTTCCGTGTCGGGTATCTTCTCGCGCAGCGTGTGCCGGATGAAGCCCATGCGCTGCGGAAAGTACGTGTATTCGATCTTGTAGCCGAAGTCGCTCGCCATCTGAGCCGCGATCTTGTTTTCGAAACCCTCTGCCTTGTCATTCGAGAGCGGCATGTTGTTGGGGTCCGCGCATACACGCAGCACGCCGTCGGCTCCGTCGTTGTGCGGCAGCGCAGGACCGTCGGCATGGGCGGTACTGAACCCAAGCGCCATGCAAGCTGCTGCGAGCGCTGTGCGCGCGAACGCGCCAAGCCTTGAGTAAGCGACACAAGCGACGTAAGCGTCAGACATCAGTCCCCTCCGGTAAAGCGTGTACAGGCGCCAACGTCAGCGACGCTCGGGCAGCGTGGATGTTCAGCGTGGATATTATTTGGCATCGATCGCCTGCAAGTCACCCGGCTTGATCTTGCCGTCGGAACGCCCCTTCAGATACGCAAAAAGGTTCTGCCAATTCTTCTGCATCATGTTGCTGGAACTGAAGTCGGGCATACCCTTATCAAGACGTCCGCCGAACACGGTCCGGTGAAACTCCGTCGGATCGAGGGTCTTGAACGCATCGATCAGCGACGGCCCCACCATGCCCTGCTGCTGCGCGCCGTGACAACGTTCACAGTCAAGCGCCCGCCAGGTCCGCCAACCTTGCAACGTGTTGTTATCAACCTTGTTACCGTCGACAACCTGGTAAGCAACCGGCTTCATCTGCGCTGGATCGGTCTGGGCGTATGAAACGGGTAACGTCACCAGGGCTATCGCCAGCGGCAAGAGTATTCGGCCTTTCATTGCGCGTGTCTCCTTCGGTGTGAACGTGCTGCGCCATACGTCTTGCACGCATTGGCGCAGAGTTGGAACGATTGGTGCCGGGTCCCGGATCCCCGGGACCCGGCCGGCCGCCTCTGTCATGCAGGGGCGGCCGGCGCGTGTCGTCAAGCTCTCTTGATGAATCGTGACGACCGGCTGGAAGAGGCTGAAGCTCCGGCCCCTGTCAACTCGGGATGGCAAACACGAACAGCGTGCCGCCAAGCGCCGTGTACTTCGCGAGTTCACGATAACCGCCGACCGCGCCCAGACCCTCCGTGGACTTCTCAAGGCCTGCCGCCATGCCGATACCCGCCCATCCACCAATGCCCGAATAGACGCCGACAAACTGCTTGCCCTGATACTCATACGTGAACACGTTGCCAATGATTCCGGACGGTGTCTTGAACTTCCAAAGCTCCTTGCCATCCGAGATACGCACGGCCTTCAGGTAGCCTTCGAGCGTGCCATAGAAGGCAATGCCGCCCGCGGTCGCCAATGCACCCGACCATACCGAGAACTTCTCCGGCTTGGACCACGCGATCCGGCCCTTGCTGGCGTCCCAGGCAATGAAGTTACCCATCGCACCCTTCTCGTTCGGACCCGGATACATCGACAACGTGGCCCCCACGTAAGGCTGGCCGGAAACGTATTCGACTTCAAACGGTTCGTAGTCCATACATACGTGATTGGTCGGGACGAGAAACAGGTTGCTCTTCGGATCGTAGGCCGCCGGTTGCTGGTCCTTCGAGCCCAGCGCCGCCGGACAGATGCCCTTCACGTTGTGGTCCGGACCGGCCGCCTGAGTCGAGTAAGCCGCGTTGCGAATCGGCAAACCGCTCTTCAGGTCCACGCGGTCAGCCCAGTTGACTGCCGGGTCGAACTTGTCGGCAACCAGCAACTGTCCTGTTTCGCGATTGAGCGTGTAGCCGAAGCCGTTACGGTCGAAGTGGACGATTGCCGGCACTTTCTTGCCGTTCATAGGCAGGTCGGCAAGGATCATTTCGTTCACGCCGTCATAGTCCCATTCGTCGTGAGGCGTCATCTGGTAGACCCATTTCGCCTGTCCCGTGTTCAGGTCGCGGGCGAAGATGGACATCGACCATTTGTTGTCGCCGGGTCGTTGCGTCGGGTTCCAGGTGCCGGGGTTTCCCGTGCCGTAGTAGACAAGATTCAGCTTCGGGTCCCATGCATACCAGCCCCAGGTCGTACCGCCGCCGGTCTTCCACTGGTCGCCCTTCCAGGTCTTGAGCGAGGAGTCCGCGCCAACTGGCACCATCTTGCCGTCGGCCCACGTCATGGTCTTGTCGGGGTCGATCAGCATCTCGTTGTCCGGACCCGTGCTGTAGGCAGTCCAGACCGGCTTGCCGGTCTTGATGTCGTAGGCAATGAGCCGCCCGCGTACGCCGAACTCGCCGCCTGAAATGCCGGTGAGCACCTTGTCGCCGAATACATGCGGCGCGTTGGTGTTGGTCTCGCCCGCCTTGGCATTACCGTTCTGTGCGGTCCATTTCACGTCGCCGGTCTTTGCGTCCAGCGCAACGAGCTTCGTGTCGGCTTGCTGAAGAAAGATCTTGCCGTCACCGTAGGCAAGCCCGCGGTTTACCGTGTCGCAACACATCACCGACACCACCTGCGCGTCCTGCTTCGGTTCGTATTGCCAGATGAACGTCTGGTCCTTCAGGTTGATCGCAATGACCTTGTTGGGAAATGGCGAGTGGATATACATCGTGTCGCCGATGACAAGCGGCGAACCCTCGTGACCGCGCAACACGCCGGTCGACATGGTCCAGGCAACCTGCAGCTTCGCCACGTTGCTTTCATTGATCTGCTTGAGCGGGCTATAGCGGTGATTGGAATAATCACCCGCTTGTGCTGCCCAGTTCGATGAGTTCTTGATCAGGGCGTCGAGCTGCGAATCGGCCTGTGCAACAAAAGAGCTGAGGGCCGTTACCGCAACCACCGCCAGTCCGAGAACCAGGGTGCGTAATTTCATGTCTCCTCCAGAATGTGTTGCCGTCCGACTCAGGGATGACCCGACCACCTATGCCCCGGGCGCGCCTTCACCGGTGCGGGCAGCGAGTTGAACCTCCGCCCGGTCAATGCCGGGCTTGCTGTTTGCGAAGACGAATTGCATATTCCATGCCGGAATTACATGTGCCGTCGAATAGGCCGGCGGAGATGGACGAAGATTGACGGGGCGCGGCACGGGTTGCGGCGGCGGCGGCGCGGAGAGAAAATCCTGAGGAGACGGATAGCGTCACGATGGCGCGAGGGTGAGACGCTTCATTCGGATTACGACACATACTGTGTCAAATCCGCGATACACGCGATACACGATACACATCCCTGTCTCCCTGTCTGAAAGGCGCTGCAGCTCAGTGTTCCCCGGGAGGCAGGCGGTGCGCTGCAGCAACGCGCGCGGCGCGCGGGCGTTGTTCATTTGCGAGGCTGGGTCTTCGCGCGGGCTGTTACACGGGCTGGCGCGGTGTTTGCACGGCTTTGCAAGTTGAACTTCGGTTGAGGTTCTCTATGAACGAGTGTAGGGAGGTATCGCCATGGCCAGCACACAGCCCGAGAGGGTCTACTCCGACAATGAAATCCAGCAGCGTCTCACCGGCGCGCTCCAGCACTGGTACATGGAGGACGGCTGGCTGCGCCGCAAGTACAAGACGGAGGGATGGAAGGGCACGCTGATGGTGGTGAATACCGTCGGGCATCTCGCGGAAGCGGCGTGGCACCACCCGGACCTGACGGTGTCGTATGCGTTCGTGGTCGTTAAACTGAAGACGCATTCGGCCAAAGGCATCACCGACAAGGATTTCGCGCTCGCGACCAAGATCGAGGAAGTGATCCAGTGGCAACCGGGACTGGAAGGGGGGCCGCTGGAGGGCACCCCTCGCGACGACCAGCGTTTCCGCTATATCAAGTACGACGCACCGAAGGCCTGAGCGGGTCCGTGAATCCGTTGGTACGGCTCTTGCCTTGAAGGCCACGCACCCGGCTTCACCGCCACGGCTTTGACCACGACATCGAACCCAGGGACACTCGCGATGCAGCTTCGCCTGGATCAGCAATCGGACCGTGAATCGGACCATGAATCGGACCATTCGACGGATACCGCCGCGCCGCTTTCCACCGTGACGGTCGATGCCCCCGCTCGTCTGCACCTGGGTTTTCTCGACCCGAGCGGGTCGCTCGGGCGCGCGTTCGGCAGCGTCGGATTGACAATAGACGCACCCGGTATGCGGATCACCGCACACTACGCCGACGAGACGCGGGTGCTCGGCGCACACACCGACGCACAGCGCGAGCGCATCACGCACTATCTGGGCTTGCTGCATGACGCCTACGGCGGACGGCCGGTCCTGATCGACGTCCGGCGCGCCCCTCGCGCGCACGCGGGCCTCGGCTCGGGCACGCAGCTCGCGCTGGCGGTCGGCACCGCGTTCGTCAGATTGCTGGGACGGCCTGTGCCCACCGCCGATCTCGCGCGGCTGCTCGGACGCGGCGCGCGCTCGGGTATCGGCATGCTCGGTTTTGATCACGGCGGGTTGATCGTGGACAGCGGCCCCGGCGCCGGCCATGGATCCCACCCGCCTCGCCGCGTGCCATCGATCCTGACACGCCTGCCGTTTCCCGACACCTGGCGCATCCTGCTCGTCGACGACACCCGTCAGGAGGGCCTTCACGGCGACGAGGAACGGCAAGCGCTCGCGACCCTCGCTCCATTCCCGGAAGAGCTTGCCGCACACCTGTGTCACCTCGTGCTCATGCTCGTGCTGCCCGGCATCGCGGAACATGATTTCGATGCGTTCGCGAGAGGTATCGGCGAATTGCAGCAGACTATCGGCGAATATTTCGCGCCCGCTCAAGGCGGTATTTTCTCGAGCCCCGCGGTGGCGGCGGCACTCGACGCGGCTGCCGCCGCCACGGAACATCGCGCGGGCATCGGCCAGACATCGTGGGGACCTACCGGTTTCGCGTTCGTGCACAGCGCCCAGGATGCCGAGCGGGCGCTCGCCGCCGCGACGGACGCCGCGCGCGGCATCCCCGGCATCGTGTGTTCGGTGGCGGCGGGGAACAATCGCGGCGCGTCCATTCATGCCGGTGGCCTGCAACGCTGCAAAAGCGATCTCCCTTAAGCGCCGCGGGTATCGATCCACGGACCCAGGGGCCAAAGGCCCATTGAACCGCCATCAACCGGAAACGAGTCCATCGCCATGTCCGAAGCCACAGAAAGGCCCTACATCCTGCACATGTTGACGGCCACGCCGCAGATGAGTCCCTTCGATGTCAACATGGCCGCCGATGCCGGTTACCAGGTCATTGTTCCCTACTGCAATGTCCGTGCGGAGAACGTCGTCACGCTGACCCAGGATGCGATTTTTTCCCGCGGTCCCAAAGGCGTGTCGCGCACGGGGCTGTTCATCGGCGGACGCGACGTCATGCTCGCCGCCGACATGCTCGACACCGCGCGCCATGCGATGGTCCCGCCCTTCGAAGTCTCGGTATTTGCCGATCCGAGCGGCTCGTACACGACCGCCGCCGCGCTCGTCGCGCTCGTCGAACGTCACCTGAAAGCGGGCCACGGCGCGGAACTCGGCGGCAAGCGCGTGCTGATTCTCGGGGGCACCGGCGCGGTGGGTCGCGTGGCCGCCGCCATGGCCGCGTCGCTGGGTGCGCAAGTCCTGATAGCGAGCCATTCGGACATCGCCCGCGCGACCCAGGTGAGTGACGAAGTCAACCAGCGCTTTGACATCGCGACCACCGGCGTCTCGGTTCACACGCGTGACGAATTGCATCACGCGCTCGCGGCCGCCGAGGTCGTGATGGCAACCGCGGTGGCAGGTGTTCAGGTCATGAGCGCAGCCGACGTCAGGGTCGCAAAACACTTGCTGATCGCGGCCGATGTCAATGCCGTACCGCCCGAAGGCATCACGGGCGTGCACGTCATGGACGATGGCAAGCCGCTCGCGGGCGCGGTGCGCGAAGACGCGCTCGCCATAGGCGCGCTTGCGATCGGCAACGTCAAATACCAGGTCGAGCATCGCCTGTTCATTCGGATGCGCACCGGCGGCAAGCCGGTCTATCTCGGCTTTCCCGAAGCCTTCGACGAAGCCCGCGCGATCGTCGGCGGCATCGCCTGATGCATCGTTCGTTCATGACGCCCGGCATCCGTTGCGCGCAAGCATCGACCATCGCCGCCGTCGGGTTGTCGGCGCGCATGCTGGCGCAGTCCGCGCGGCGCGCGGGGCTGAACGTGGCCGCGCTGGATATCTTCGGCGACCGCGACACGCGGCGATATGCGCCGCTATGGTTCGATATCGGCGGCGAGGGTTTGTCGATCGACCCTCAACGGCTCTTCGATGCGCTAGAGCGTACGGCGCGGCTGCCACGCATGCTCGGCTTCGTGACAAGCAGCGGACTCGAGCCGCTGATGCAGGAATTGTGCAGCGCACGGCGATTGCCGCGCCTGATAGGGAACAGCGCCGAAGCAACCGCGGCCGTACGCGAGCCGTGCCGGTTTTTTGCGCTGCTCGATCGCCTGGGCATCGCCCATCCGGAGGTCTCCCACCTACCTCCCCCGGATCCCGCCGGCTGGCTCTTCAAACGCGCCGACGGCTGCGGCGGGATGCATATTGAAGCACTGGATTCGACGTCGAACAAGCCGGCGGCCAACGGCTATTTCCAGCGCCTGGCCGCAGGACGTTCGATGTCCGCGCTGTTTGTCGCCGCACGGCGAAAAGCGTCCGTCATCGGCTTTGCAGAGCAGCTCAGCCAAGCCGCGGGGAACCGGCCGTTCCTGCACACCGGGTCGATCGGTCCCGCCGAGGTCTCGCCGCCCGTCATGGACTTCGTCACGACGGCAATCGGCGCGATCGTGGCGAACACGGGCCTCGCAGGCCTGAACAGCATCGACTTCCTGCTGGACGGCGACACTGTCCGGGTCCTCGAGATCAATGCGCGCCCTTCATCGACGATGACACTCTACGAGACCGCCGCGCCCGAAGCATGGCCGCGTGGTTTGATCGCGTGTCATCTCGATGCGTGTCTAGATGGCCGCTTACCTCCGCCCTCATCCCCCTTCCCCGCTGCAACGCGCTCAAAAGCCGGTCAGCGCGTGGTGTTCGCGCCGCGCAACCTGGTTATCTCCGGTCCCTTCAGCAATGCCTGCCTGGCCGACCCTGTGTGCCATGACGTGCCGCATCCCGGCGCGCAAATCGGCGCGGGCGAGCCGGTCTGCACGTTAGTCGTCACGCAGTCCTCCACCTCCGCCGTCCGCGACGAACTCAAGCGCCGCGAAGCGCTCGTTTTACAACGGATCAAAACCTGTCATGAGCACACTGATGCCGTCATCTCTTCCTCCGCCTGAGCTCAGCGTCAACGCGCTGAGCGAGCGGCTCGCCAGCCGCCTTGTCGACCATGCCGCGCGGCTGCGCCTGGCCGTTTCGCGCACGCCCGACGGCACGGTGATCGTCGATGCGGGTATCGACGCCATGGGCGGCATCGAAGCGGGCGTGCTGATCGCGCGGCTGTGCATGGGCGGTCTCGGGCGGGTTGCGGTACGCACGAGTCTCGACGCCAATCCGCTCTGGCCGAGCATGATCGAGGTCCATACGTCGTCACCCGTGCTCGCCTGCCTTGGCAGCCAATACGCGGGTTGGAGCTTGTCGGCGACGAAAGAACAAACCGGCGGCAAAAAGTTCTTCTCGCTCGGATCAGGCCCGGCGCGCGCGTTGGCGGGCAAGGAAACGCTCTTCGATGAACTCGGCTATCGCGACCGCCACGATCGCGGCGCGCTCGTGCTGGAAGTGGACCGCTTGCCGCCGCCAGTCGTGATCGACAAGATCCTGCGCGACTGCGCATTGGCGCCCGACAAACTCACGCTCATTGTCACGCCGACACACTCTGTCGCGGGAACGGTGCAGGTCGTCGCACGCGTGGTCGAGGTTGCACTGCACAAGACGCATGTGCTCGGCGTGGACCTCGGCGAGATCATCGAGGGCAGCGGCTCGGCACCTTTACCGCCGCCCGCGCCGGACGCGATCCAGGCGATGGGCCGCACCAACGACGCCATTCTCTACGGCGGCCGTGTGCACCTGAGCGTGAAAAGCGACGCCGTCGCACAACGGCTCGCCGCGGAATTACCGTCATCGAATGCGCGTGATTACGGGCGTCCTTTCGCCGATATCTTCACATCGTTCAACTACGACTTTTATCAGATCGACCCCGCGTTGTTCGCGCCCGCCGAAGTGTGGGTCAGCAGCCTCGAAAGCGGCACGACCTATCACGGCGGCAAGCTCGACATGGCGCTGCTCGACACCCAGTGGAGCGGCACGTCAGCGCCGCAATCCGGCGCAGGGCAGCCGCCATGAGCATCGGACTTCGGGTCGCCATCATGACCGACGAAACCGGCTGGCACACCGGACGCCTGAAAAAAGCGTTCCTCGCGCGTGACGTAAACGCGCGCTGCGTGGATCTGGCGCAATGCCGGATCGACACCACGTGGGCGGCTCACGGTCTCGCGATCCCGGGCTTCGGGCACGACCTGCCCGATGCGGTATTCGTACGCGGCATCGCGGGCGGAACGTTCGAGCAGGTCACGCTGCGGCTCGGCATCCTGCACGCGCTGCGCGAATGCGGCGTGCCGGTCTACAACGACGCGCGCTCGATCGAGCGCAGCGTCGATAAATCGATGACCAGTTTTCTACTCAACCTGCATGGCGTGCCGACGCCCGCCACCTGGGCAGGTGAATCGGCAGCCTTCGCGCAGCGGGTATTGATGCGTGAGGCGGCCGCGAACCGCCGGGTCGTGCTCAAGCCGCTGTTTGGATCGCAGGGCAAGGGGTTGAGACGGCTGGGAACCAACCGTCGTGACGGAACGCTCGCGCCGTTGCCGTCATTGCGGGCATCCGGGCAAGTCGCTTATCTGCAGCGCTATGTGGAAACCGCGCGGCCGGGCTTCGACTGGCGCGTTCTCGTGATCGGCGGCAGGGCGGTCGCGGCCATGCGGCGCGTGGGGGGCAAAGGCTGGATTCATAACTTCGCGCAAGGGGCGACATGCGAGCGCGCGCCGCTCGACCCCGTCCTCGCCGATACCGCCGAGCGAGCGACCCGCGCGCTCGGCCTCGACTATGCGGGCGTCGACCTGATTCCTTCTCCGCGCGCGTCCGGTAACGGCGACGATGAAAAACGGCCGCTGGTGCTCGAAGTCAACGGCGTGGCGGCATGGCGAGGCTTGCAATCGGTGACGGATCTCGACATAGCCGCCGCGCTCGCTGACGATCTGCTTGAGCGCAGGCTCGCTGCGCACGCGCCGGCGGCTCTCAAGACCCGCAATGTCTTGCGATAGCGCCTTCACCCTCGCCAAGGCAAGAGCGGCCTTTTTACGGGCTTGCCGGCTCGATGTAGAAACCGCGAAGCCCGGCAACGTCAGCGTCGGCTACCCGGGCCACGGCATGACGGCCGCCCAATTCATCGCGAGCGCGGACGCCGCGGCGAATGCGCTGTTCGCGCCCGGCGCGAGGGTCGGTATGCGCATTCTCGACGCGGTCAGCCGCACGCGCGAGGCGGCCGGCTGCAACACCAACCTCGGCATCGTGTTGCTGGTCTCGCCACTTGCCGCCGCGCTCGAGATCCACGCGGACGACCCTCGCGCCGACGCCGGCCTCTCTGCCGGCGCATGGCGCACTGCAACGCAACGGGTGCTGGCCACGCTCGATCTCGACGATACCCGCGCCGCTTATCGCGCGATTGCGCTCGCCAATCCCGGCGGCCTGGGCGACGCACCCGAACAATCGGTCCATGACTTGCCAAGCGTCGATCTTCGCACCGCGATGACGCTGGCTGCCGGACGCGACAGCATCGCGCGCCAGTATGCGAATGGATTTCGCGACGTGTTTGAAACGGGCCTTGAAACCGTGCGCCGCGCTCAACGTTCAGGACATTCGCAACCGGCCACGGCGCTCACGCTTGACGTGTTCCTTGCCTTCCTGAGCGGCTGGCCCGATTCACACATTGTGCGCAAGCACGGCCTGCCCGTGGCGCAGAGTGTCACGCGGGAGGCACGCAAGCGTCAGGACGCGATGCATCGCGCGCTGGCTCACGGCACAGTCGCGAACGAACTGCTTGCCCTCGGCGAGTGGGACGCCGAACTCAAGGCGCAAGGCATCAACCCGGGCACGAGCGCGGATCTCACGGTCGCCACGTTGTTCGTCGCCGGCGTCGCCGACGGCATCCTGGACGAGACCTGAGCGCACCTGAGCACGCGGCTGCGCCGACACTGCGGCGACAAGCCTGCCATTGGCACGGAACATGATAGGAACAGCCATGGTTCTCAACCAGCACCGGGCGTCGTCGATCCGCGCCGTTCGCGTGCCGCCCGCCAAGCGGGCACATTCAATATCCAATCACTGGAGGAACAGCATGGCCAAAATCAACCGCGTCATGGTAGGCGAGTCGCTAGTCGGCGACGGCAACGAGGTCGCTCATATCGACTTGCTGATTGGACCGCGCGGTTCTGCTGTCGAAACCGCGTTTTGCCACGCCCTGACCAATAACAAGGACGGCTTCACGTCGCTGCTGGCGGTCGTCGCGCCCAATCTCATCACCCGTCCGAATACGGTGATGTTCAATAAGGTAACCATCAAGGGTGCGAAGCAGGCCGTGCAGATGTTCGGTCCTGCCCAGCATGCTGTCGCGCTCGCAGTCGCGGATAGCGTTGAAGACGGTACGATTCCGAAGGACGAAGCCGACGACGTTTTTATATGCGTGGGCGTATTCATTCACTGGGAAGCCGACGACGACAAGAAGATCCAGGAATACAACTACAAGGCTACCCGCGAAGCGATCCAGCGCGCGGTTGCCGGTGAACCAAGCGCTGCCGATGTGGTTGCGAAGAAATCTTCCGTCGCGCATCCATTTGCGGCGGCCTGAAGCGCGGCGCAGCTCTATGGCGTTGTGTCAAAAACGAGCAGGTCTGGAAGGAGCCGCCAAAGTCATTCGTGACATGCGGCCCGCCCCACTCCTTCATTCAACCGAGAAATTACCCTTTTGGAGAGGACCCGGCATGACCTCCAGATGTCGCAGGCGGCTGCTGATTGCCTGCCTCGTGCTTGCTCCGTCGCTTGCATGGGCGACAGACCCGTCGACCGATCCCGTGGCCCCGGGCGCCGGCAATCCGGCGCAAGGCCACGATTACCCCACTCAGGGGCGCGTGGAATACGTGCTCGGCTGCATGGATGACAACGGTCACGACTTCGCCAACGTGTACAAATGCTCTTGCGCGATCGACCATATTGCGGCGATTCTTCCCTACGACGACTACGTCGAGCAAATGACGTTCTCGAAATATTCGACGCTCGGCGGCGAGGGCGGCAACGAGTTTCGCGTAGATCGGGCCAAAGCCCAAACGAAGAACTTCCGTACGATCCAGACCGAAGCTTTCCGCGCATGTGGCGTGACAAAGTCCGCCGCCAGGACCCAGTGAAGCGTGCGGCAGCGGTCTGCACATGCGGCGCGTGGCCTCTTTCGGGGCCATTAAGCGTACTGACGATCAGTTCGGGATAAGCCCTTTTCCAAGGAAAGCGCAGGTCACGGCTTGCGCACTGACCGGCTCACGCCTGCGTTCGATTAAAACCCCGACCGATTCCACATCGGGAAACTTTGCGGGCTTCGCAAGCGACACCCGAACCCAATGCGCCCCGAAATCGGCAATCACCAGTTGAGCAATTTTCTCGGCAAGACGTTCGAGCAACTGCACGCCATGCGAAGCCAGCAATTTATGCAGCGCGTCGTGGACAGCTGCATAATTTACCGTGTCCTCGATACGATCGGTCGCACAGGCGCGGATCGACGGCACGCCTATCGTGAGATTGATCCGCACCGGTTGCGGGTCCCGCAGTTCACTTACATCAATGCCAATCACCGTTTCCCCGGTGAAACCCTTGATGTAGACCATGTCCATGGGCAGGTCGCCGGCGGCTTGCGGCGGGGTATCGGCGGCGCGATAGTGAGGAATCACATCCATTTCCGCGCTCTGCAGCATGCCCGGCGAAGGTCGTGTGGGTCGAAGCGCATCGAAAAGCTCCATGAATAATCTCCGTTACCGATTGCCGGAAAAGTGCAGTGGACGTGCCGTTAATAAATAAATAGCCGCGGCAGTGTGTGCCGCGAAATCGAAACAGCCTGTGAGCGTGCTGTATCGCCTGGCTTGGGGCTTGCGGGCGGGCGCTGACGCACGCGCCGTTGCCACAATTGCACCAAGCCACAAGCAAAAATCGGGCGCAGCGGCATGCACTGACGCGACTACTTATTGAACCCTGGCGTCATCGGAGGTAAAGTTTCGCGAATGCGGATCTGTTCATAAAACGTCAATACGTACCGCTTCGCGCATCTGCGGGCACAGAAAACGCAGCGCGGGGGAACACCATAGATACGGCGCCGCAGTGGCCTGCGAACTCTCGCAGGCACGAACCGGACGCCCCGGAGACAAGTCCCATGTCGTCGTTCGCAGACAGTAACGTGCACGTCCGGGAAGTACTGAACATCGTCAATAATCAACTGCCGACTCGCCCGACAAGCGACTCGGTCGCTCAGTCATGGACGCGTTGCCTGAAGGAGTTCAGGCTCGATCCGGCGCGTTTTGTCATGCCGCCGGTACTGACGCAGCCGGAGCTCACCGCGCGGCGCGAAGCGGCCAGCGACCTGATCGCGTGCTCGAAGCTCGAGATGACGACGCTCTACCAGCAGCTCGCGGACCCTGAACTCGCCGTCGTGCTCGTCGATGCCGACGGTGTGATCGTGCATCAGGTGGCCTCGGTGCCGTTCGGGGAAGCAATCGCCGCCGACGGGCTGCGCGTAGGTGCGTTATGGAGCGAGCGTGAAGCCGGCACCAACGGCATGGGGACCTGCCTCGCCGAGCGCGAATGCATAGCGGTCTATCAACATGAGCATTTCTATCCGCGCTATACGTCGCTGACTTGCTCGGCGGCGCCCATCTTCAACGATCGCGGCGAAGTGGCCGGCGTGCTCGACGTAACCAGCCGTTCCAAGCTGCTGCAGCAGCACTCGCTGGTGCTGGTGGGCATGTCGAGACAGATGATCGAGAATCGCCTGATCGACGCGCGATACCGGCACGCGAACATGATCCACTTTCACAGCCGGCCGGAATTTGTCGGCACGCTGCATGCCGGGAAGCTCGCCGTCAGCGATGACGGTGTCGTGCTCGCGGCCAGCCGCAGCGCGCTGTTCCAGCTCGATTTCCGCTCGCATGCGCAGTTGTGCGGCAAACGAATCGAGGAAGCGTTCAACGTGTCGCTCGAGGACATGATCGCCCGCAGTATCCGCGGCTCGTTTCACCCGGTCACCGTCTATAGCGCCAACGCAAACAACCGGTTTTTCCTGATCGCCCAGACGCCGCGCGATGCGGCGACCGGCACGACCCGCATTTTCATGAACGACCCGACGAGCCGGGTGTTGTCCGCCGCCGCACGCGCCCGGCCCGTGCCAACGGTCAGGGAAACACCCGGCCAGGCCGGGCGGCTGGAGAAGCTCTCGCATCTGGAGTTCGGCGATCCGCGCATGGCGTCGCAGATCCAGCTCGCTGTGCGGGTGATCCAGCGCAAGATCCCGATCATCCTGCGCGGTCAGACCGGCACCGGCAAGGAAGTCTTTGCCAACGCACTCCATGGCATCAGCCCGAATAGCAGCGGCAGCTTTGTGGCGGTGAACTGCGCGTCGTTGCCGGAGAACCTGATCGAGAGCGAATTGTTTGGGTATCGGGCCGGCGCTTTCACCGGCGCGCAGCGTGAAGGAAGGCGTGGCAAGATCGTGCAGGCGAATGGAGGGACGCTGTTTCTCGATGAAATCGGCGACATGCCGATGGCGTTACAAGCTCGCCTTCTGCGTGTACTGGAGGAGCACGAAGTCACCCCGCTCGGCGCGGAAACGACGGTGAAGGTGGATTTCCAGTTGATCAGTGCAAGCCACCGCAACCTGCTGGAGCTGGTGCAGAGCGGCGCGTTCCGCGAAGACTTGTATTACCGGCTCAATGGTATCGAGATCAACTTGCCGCCGCTGCGCGAACGGGCCGACGCGCTCGCGTTGATTCACCATCTGCTTGCCAGCGAATCGGACTCGGACGAGCCGCCGTCGCTTAGCGCCGAAGCGCGGCATGCGCTGTTGAACTATGCGTGGCCCGGCAACATCCGCCAGTTGCGCCACGTGCTGCAAATGGCGATAGCGTTGTGCGATGGACCAGAGATCGACTGCTCGCATCTCCCGGCCGAGGTCGTGCAATACGCGGGCGCAACACCGGCCGCGCGCCTGGGACTGGCGACCGGCATGAGCGGCACGCCCGTGACCGGCCCGTTCCCGCATGACGCAGACGAAACCGATACCTCCGAGCTCAACGCGATCCAGGTCAAGGAGCGCGAGACCGTGCTGGAGCTACTCGATGAACATCGCTGGAACGTCAGTAGCGTGGCGAAAGGGCTCGGTATCAGCCGCAACACGCTGTACCGGAAGATGCACCGCCTGCATATCCGGTTATCGCATGACGGGTCCGCCGCACCGTCGAACTCATGAGCGTGCCTTCGGCTTCCGATCAAGGTTTGGGTTTGGGTTTGGGTTCGGGTTCGGGTTCGCCCGCGCCCGGACCCGCGCGCAGGCTTGATCAGTTCAAACCCGATGCGGGTTTTGCGTGGTGCGTGACTGGCTCGGGGCACATGATTGAGGAATCCATCGAGCTTGCCTGCAGGCTGCCGGGCGTGGACTTGTTTTTGTCGTCGGCAGGAGAGGAAGTGTTGCCGCTTTATGGATGGCCGCTGCCGAAGTTGCGCGAGCATTTTCGGGTGTTGCGCGACAACAGTGCCAGCGGCGTACCGGTCGGCATGCTTTATGAAGGCAAATATCATACGGTCGTGATCGCGCCCGCGACGAGCAACACTGTCGCCAAGTGTGCGCTGGGAATTTCCGACACGCTGCCCACCAACATGTATGCGCAAGCGGGCAAGCAATGCATACCGGGCATTGTTTTCGCATGTGACACAGCGCCGAGCGTGATCACCCAGAGCCCGCATGAGTGGGTCGAGGTGCGGCCGCGCAGCGTCGAGCTCCGGCATGTGGAGCAACTGGCGCTGATCGAATACACGACGGTGGCGCGCTCGCTCGATGAGCTGAAGGCAGCGCTCGATCAACGGCTGTCGACGCTCGGACTCGCATGGACCACATCGTCTTCCTGACTGGCAGGCTTGCCGAACGCAGTTTGCAACAGGTGCTTGGGGACATGGCGCCGACGCCGTTCACCTGGGAGATCCGTGAGATCGGACTTCAGGTAGCGGCGCTGATGACCGCCGACATGATTCGCCGGCGCGTACCCTTGCCGCTAGCGGCCACGCGGATGATCGTGCCGGGGCGATGCCGGGGCGATCTCGACGCGTTGAGCGGGCATTTCGGCGTGCCGGTCGAACGGGGTCCGGAGGAGGTCAAGGATTTGCCGCAGTTCTTCGGGCGTGAGGCGCGCCACTTCGACCTGTCCCGGTACGAGACGGAGATTTTCGCGGAGATCGTCGATGCGCCGCGACTCGACATCGACGGCATTGTTGAGCGGGCTCGCGTGTATGCGGCTCAGGGCGCCAATGTGATCGATATCGGCTGCCTGCCTGAAACACCCTTTCCACACCTGGAAGACGCGGTGCGTGCGCTTAAGGCACGCGGGTATCGAGTGAGCGTGGATTCCATGCGCACCGAGGAGCTTGTGCGGGGCGGCCGCGCGGGTGCGGATTACCTGATGAGTCTTAATCTGGATACCTTATGGATTGCTGATGAGGTGCCCTCCGTGCCAATTCTGGTGGCACGGGATCCGGGCGATCCAGGCTCGCTCGACGCAGCGATCGATGCGCTTCTGGCTGCGAAGCGACCGTTTCTTGCCGATCCCATTCTTGATCCGATTCCGTTTGGGCTGGCTCGATCCATTGCGCGTTATGTCGGGTTGCGGTCTCGCTATCCGGAGATCGGCATCATGATGGGCATTGGCAATGTAACGGAGTTGACCGAAGCCGATACGAGCGGGATCAATGCGGTGTTGCTGGGCATGGCTGCAGAATTGCGGGTTAGCGCGGTGCTGACTACATCGGTCAGTTTGCATGCGCGGCGCGCTGTCAGGGAGGCTGACGTGGCGCGGCGGATCATGCATGTGGCACGCGACGCGCAGGTGTTGCCGAAGGGGATTTGCAGCGACTTGTCGGCGTTGCATGCCAAGCGGCCCTTTCCTTACGATCCCGCGGAAATTGCGTTGATTGCTGAGGCGGTGCGTGATCCGAATTTTCGGGTTCAGGTCGCGGCTGATGGTATTCACGTTTATAACCGCGATGGTCATGCCGTCGAGGGGGATCCGTTCGCACTTTATCCGGGGCTTGGGCTGGAGTCCGATGGGGGGCATGCGTTTTATATGGGCGTGCAGTTGGCCCGCGCGGAGATTGCGTGGAAGCTGGGGAAACGGTTTGATCAGGATCAGGAGTTGGACTGGGGATGCCAGGTGGAGGTGGAAAGATCCACTTCGGATCTTGATTGCTGGGCGGCGCCGGGGAGTACTCGGAAGCGTTCGTGAATGAGGGGTTTCGCTGGGGTTTGAGGTGGTGGTTTTTGAGGGGGTTGGGCTGGTTGGTCAGGTTCTGGGGTTTGGGGTTAGCGGTCGGTCGGGGTCTATGCCGGGTTGGTGCTTTTGGGGTTAGTGGTCGGGGTGATGCCGGGGTGGTCGGTTCTGGGGTTAGTGGTCGGAGTCAATGCCGGGTTGGTGCTTTCGGTGTTAGTGGTCTGCCTGAGTTGGATTTTCTCTTTATCACTATTAGCCACTGTGCGTGGCGGCACGTCATTTCTTTGTCC
>NZ_JAAVUQ010000139.1 GCF_018449515.1 Caballeronia sp. dw_19
TGCTCGCCAGAGCCACGGATGTGTGAACCCCTCTTTCTCACGAATCCTGACACGAACACGCTTCGCCCCGTACGCTCTCGGGCAAGCACCATTGCTAAGGAACCCGCACGGCCTTACAGGTATTTACGGCTGCGGTTTTTTGACAGGTTAGCTATCTGGTCTGTGCGACCGTATTCATAGGCCACAGCTTCATGCGTGTTTGTGGTTACTGCTTCAGTTTTTGTGAATTGGCTGCGCGTTCTGTACAGCTATTTTCGTCGGTTACGCCCGCCCGCATCTTCGCGACCTCGTTTCCAGCAGGGTTGGCGACGTGGTTCGAGGCACGTGCAAAT
>NZ_JAAVUQ010000140.1 GCF_018449515.1 Caballeronia sp. dw_19
ACCACCGAATTTGTGCGCACGTCGAACCATGTCGCCAACCCTGCTGGAAACGCGGTCGCGAAGATGCGTAAGGCCGCACCCACGCAAATAACTGCGGGGGCCACGCGGGTAACTCACCAAAACTGGAGCAGTAACACGCGTGGTGCCACGACCTACCGACGTAACCGTCAGAGCACGTAGCTGACACGCGAAGAGCACGGCAGCCAGAACGCGTGAGGCCGCGCGGGTTCCTTAGCAATTGTGCTTGCCCGAGAGCGTACGGGGCGAAGCGTGTTCGTGTCAGGATTCGCGAGAAGGAGGGGTTCAAACATCCGTGGCTCTGGCGAGC
>NZ_JAAVUQ010000141.1 GCF_018449515.1 Caballeronia sp. dw_19
GCGATACAGCCGCGAATCCGGGTCGCTCTTCGATTCATGCGTCTCGTTGCTACGCGTCTCGCCCTTGAAGTTCCCACCGTCTTCGCTATCCTGATCATCGTCTTTACGCACAAAGCTTTTATGGCCGGCCCATGCTTGAATTAACGTGCCATCGACGCTGAAGTGCTCACCGGAAAGCCAGCACTTCTTCTCGGCAATGCCCACAACCTCGTTGAAGAACTCAATGACCGCGTCATGCTTGATCAGGCGCTCGCGGTTCTTGGTGAAGACGGTGGGCACCCACACGGCATCGTCCATCGACAGCCCGATAAACCAG
>NZ_JAAVUQ010000142.1 GCF_018449515.1 Caballeronia sp. dw_19
CCGATACCCACACGCTTCGCCACCAGTGATTGAACCTGCCCAAGGGGCACCCCGCGCTATCCGCGGACACCACCCACCAAATATGTGCGCACGTCGAACCACGTAGCCAACCTACCAAGTAACAGGGCCCCAAAATGCGTAAGGCGGTATCCAACGAAAATAACTGTCTAGGCCGTGCAGCAAACTCACCAAAAACTGAAGTAGTAAATCTGCATCGGGCTGTGACTCGTGAATATGGGCGCATAGACCGGGGAGCCAACCCACCAAGAAACCGCGACCGTAAATATGTGTGAGGCCATTTGGA
>NZ_JAAVUQ010000143.1 GCF_018449515.1 Caballeronia sp. dw_19
TACCTCCAAATTTGTACGCGCCTCGGACCACGTCGCCAACCCTGCTGGAAACGAGGTCGCGAAGATGCGGGCGGCCGTAACCGACGAAAATAGCTGTACAGAACGCGCAGCCAATTCACAAAAACTGAAGCAGTAAACACAAACACGCATGAAGCTGTGGCCTATGAATACGGTCGCACAGACCAGGTAGCTAACCCGTCAAAAAACCCCGGCCGGAAATACCCGTAAGGCGGTGCGGGTTCCTTAGCAATTGTGCTTGCCCGAGAGCGTACGGGGCGAAGCGTGTTCGTGTCAGGATTCGC
>NZ_JAAVUQ010000144.1 GCF_018449515.1 Caballeronia sp. dw_19
GGATACCCACACGCTTCGCCACCAGTGACTGAATCTGCCCAAGGAGCACCCCGCGCTATCCGCGGACGACCAACCACCGAATTTGTACGCATAACGAATCACACGGCCGACCCACCAGAAACGAAGCTGCAGAATGTGTGGGGCCATACCCACGAAGAAAACCGTAGAAGCAGCCTGATCAACTTACCAAAACGAAGTTGTTAATAGGTATTAGGCTGCATCGCCCACAAAAATAGCTGCGCAGACCAAGCAGTCAACCCACCAAGACATGAAGCAGTAAAGATGGGTGGGGCCGCGCTGA
>NZ_JAAVUQ010000145.1 GCF_018449515.1 Caballeronia sp. dw_19
TGCTGCCATGCTGCGTGTACTCCAATGCGTCGCGTTATCGGGACGCTGCTGCGTCGTCAGTGCCACGACGGTCTTGACCTTGCGCGCGGAGATCTTCGGCTTGCGCCCGGGTCGCGTCTCATCCCGCTCGATCCCCGACACACCGTCAGCTAAAAAGCGACCGCGCCAGCGTGCCACCGTGCCTCGCCAGATAGCAAGGTCCGCACCGATCTCTTTATCTGTCTTGCCCTGCGCAGCGAGCAAAATAATCTTGGCGCGTTCGGCCAGTCGAACCGGAATCGTCCGA
>NZ_JAAVUQ010000146.1 GCF_018449515.1 Caballeronia sp. dw_19
GACCGCCCTCCAAATTTGTATGCACACCGAACCTCGTAGCCAACCCGCCAAGTAACAAGGCCCCAACAATGCGCAAGGCCGTAACCGACGAAAATAACCGTGTAGGCCGCGTAACCAACTCACCAAGGACCGAGGCAATAAATACGCGTCACGTCGAGCTGTTACGGATCAAGCTGTGACCTACGAAATAAGGGAACCGATCAAGCAGCCAACTCACTAAAAAACGAAGCATGCAGAACGCGTGAGGCCGTACCGGTTCCTTGGCAAC
>NZ_JAAVUQ010000147.1 GCF_018449515.1 Caballeronia sp. dw_19
CACCCCGCGCTATCCGCGGATGACCAACCACCAAATTTGTACGCGCCTCGAACCACGTCGCCAACCCTGCTGAAAATGAGGTCGCGAAGACGCGGGCGGCCGTAACCGACGAAAATAGCTGTACAGAACGCGCAGCCAATTCACAAAAACTGAAGCAGTAAACACAAACACGCATCAAGCTGTGGCCTACGAAATACGGTCGCACAGACCAGGTAGGTAACCTGTCAAAAAACCGCAGCCATAAATACCCGTAAGGCAGTGCG
>NZ_JAAVUQ010000148.1 GCF_018449515.1 Caballeronia sp. dw_19
TTGCTAAGGAATCCAAATGGCCTCACACATATTTACGGTCGCGGTTTCTTGGTGGGTTGGCTCCCCGGTCTACGCGCCTATATTCACGCGTCACAGCCCGATGCGGATTTACTACTTCAGTTTTTGGTGAGTTTGCTGCACGGCCTAGACAGTTATTTTCGTTGGATACGGCCTTACGCATCTTCGCGGCCCCATTTCTTGGCAGGTTGGCGGCGTGGTCCGTCATGCGTACAAATTCGGCGGGAGGTC
>NZ_JAAVUQ010000015.1 GCF_018449515.1 Caballeronia sp. dw_19
GGACGTACCACCGCACGCACTGCACCATCACATCGAGCGGATAGTGAAGGCGCTTTAGCACTCAGGCGATGCCCACAGCAAGCGTCTTTCGCGGGGTTTTGGTCTTCTTCATTGGTCAGCCAAAGCATACTGTCAGACTCGAATACTACCTCTCCCGCCTTAACGCGACAAAACCGGAAAGCGCGCAGAAGACACTGTCCGGGAAAGACCCTCAGGATCTGCTGAAGCTCCAAAGCAGCCTGACGCAACCGGCCGCTGAAAAGGCCCAGGCATATAGCCGTCATGTGGTTGAAATCCTGACTGGCACCCAGTCGGAATTCCTGAAAGTCGCGGAAGCGCAGTTTGCCGAATACAGCCATAGCGCGCAGACCTTCATCGACAATCTGACAGAGAACGCGCCGGCTGGTTCGGAGACTGCGGTGGCCCTGCTGAAGTCGACAATTACCGCTGCCAACACCACCTACGACACGGTCCACAAGGCAACGAGGCAGGCCGTCGAACTTGCTGAAAGCAGTTTTGATGCAGCGACGGCTGCCGCCTCGAAGGCCGCGAAGGAAACGGCTACGCACACATCGCGAGCCGCCAAGGCAGTCTGACAGCGATGCGCGGCGGCCGTCACTGCGCCGCTGCACCGGCCACCAGAGCGTTAGTTCTGGTCGGCCGGGAAGGGCCTTGACGGAACCCCGCAGGCCCTCGCAGGTTCCCTTGAGCTGTCCGCGAAATCAGTTCACGAAATCATGCTTGAGAATGCTGACCTCCCAGCCGATTCGCGCGAACCAGCGGCCGACGGTCAGCGCCCGCACGCCCGGGTCGGCGTCGATGAGAACAAGGCGTCCTCCCTGAACGGCGACCCACTTGCCCAGGCTGATACCCAGCTGACCGGCAGGAGCACTTACTGATCCCGGCAGATGTGCCCGCTCGTAATCTTCGGGCAAGCGCACGTCCAGTGCGTAAGTTGTTCGTGATGCATCTGCAAGCCAGGTCTGTAATTCATCTGCGTCGATAGCAGGGACGCTTTCCGCAAACGAGGCAAGTGCCTGTCTTGCGAAGTCCAGATCGACGGACCGGATGGCTTGCAGAGGTTGTTCTGGCCCGTGATTGAGCGGGTAGCCCGCGTCAACCCAGCCGAGCGTCCCGAAGTCGAGTGTCGACACGGGGTTCGCCACGCCAGCAAGAATCAGGCTTTGAGCGCCCAGCACTGCGCGGGAACGTCCGGCACAAGTGACGATTACATGCGTCTCTGGAGAGTCAACCAATGCATTGAAGCGCGGCAGTATTTCGCCGCCCGGAGCCGGGAACGAGCCTGGAATGTGCTCGCGCTCATATTCCGCTACCGAGCGGGTATCAAGCACGATCACGGAGGCACCGTTACGCCTGAGCGCGGCGAGTTCACCGGCGGTTGTCACCGGCGTACGAAAACTTCTTTCGACCTCGCCCGATATCAGTCGGGGCCCTGCAATGCGAATGGGCACTACGGGCAGGCGCTCGTTGCCGTTCAATCCGCCTGCGAGTCCCTGCACGTTGGTATAGGCCAGTTCGAGAAGCTCGGATGCCGATTGCGCGATCAGCCCGCCGTCGGCATCGAGAAGTGCGATTGGAGTATGCCGATTCGGGACAAGCTCGCGCACGCGGCTCGACAGCTCGGCGGCAGGCACATTGGCTCCGTGGAGCGGCGCGCCGTTGCCGAATTCCTGCGCCGGGCGCAAATCCAGGACCGCGAGTTCACGTGAGCTGCGCAGCAACACACCCAAAGCCGTGGCATCAATTTCCCGATAAGGCATCGTCAGATATTGTAGGTAAAGAGAATGTCACTGTCATCGGGCGTAGTCGTTGGGCGGAACGTTCGGTCCTAAAACATTCGGATTCCTGATGGATAAAAAATTGCCGATTGGAATATGACCACCGTTAGCGGCATAAGCCAATACCGCGCGTGTTTTCTCGCACAGCGAGCCACCATACGACTGCGGGTTCTCAGCCACAACCAAGCAATCGCACTATGCATATACGTCGCGGCGGTGGTTTTCAGCGCTGTTCGTGTATTGGATATCAGCATTGATCGTTTCGTTCTCAGCCCCTTGGTTGCTAGGATTGCTGGTCTGACGTGATCGCTAGACTGTTTTTGATATTCCTGCCGTCGCGTGCGTGGATTCACGGGCCGGCTCAATCTTTTTCGTGCCTAACGGGCGCGGCGTCACTCATTTAACGAAGGAGCATGGCGATGGGCATCACCGCAATCAATATTCGCAACCAGTTCAGGGGGCACGTCAAGGAGATCATCCGTGGCTCGGTCGTATCGGAGATCGACGTGCAAACGCCGTTCGGCATTGTGACGTCCGTGATCACCACCCGTTCCGTCGATGAACTCGATCTTCAGGTCGGCAGTGAAGTGGTCGCGCTCGTTAAAGCGACTGAGGTGTCTATCGCGCGGCTTTAAACTCAAGCCGCGATCCCGGTTTGCCCGATGATCGCGGCTAGCCGGGCTGATCGTCGCTCAGGAGTTCAGCAGTTCGGGCGTCTGCGCGGCGGACGTCGTGCTCACTTCGCGCAATACCTCGCCCAATGCATTTTCCAGCAAATGGACTTCCCATCCGCGCTGGCGTAGCCAGTAGGCGGTCGTGACGGCGCGGGTACCGTCGTCATCTATCAGCACAAGGCGCGCACCGCGCGTCGCTACCGTGCGATGAGATACCGCCAGCAACTGACCTCCCGGCGCCGAGATGGAGCCTGGCACATGACCGGCTGCGTATTCCTCGGCCGAGCGGATGTCGAGCAGGTAGGTCGTGCGTTTCTCAGTGTCCGCAAGCCATTCCTCGACGCCCTGTTGGCTCAGTGTGCTGACGTCCGCACGTGCCGCCAGTGCGAGCGCGTGTTTCACGCCAAAGCCGGCTGCTGCGGTACTGGCGGGCGTGCGCTGCTCGCCGCCGGTAGCCAGTTCAAGCGCCGCACGAGTCCACCCCGCGGTACCGTCTTCGAGGAACGCTACGCGGTTCGGCACCTGCGCATCGATGAGAGTCTGGGCGCCGATGATCGCGCGTGGAAGACCCGCGCATGACACCACAACGAATGTGTCCGGGTTGGGAACCTGATCGAGGAAGCGATAGAGGATCTCTTCGCCCGGCGCGTTGACCGCGCCCGGGACGTGCCCACGCGCGAACTCGTCCCGGGTTCGGGTGTCGATCACAATGACGTCTTCTTTCGCGTCATACAGTGTCTTGAGTTGCGCGGCTTCAATGGACGGTGTACCGCGCAGGTCGCGCACGCTTTCGGAAAAAATGATGCCAGGGATATCGAAGGTGGGCAGTCCGTTGAGACCGTCCGCCGTCCACGCCGGAATGCCGCCGGTGAGTACGTTGATGTCGGTGTAGCCAAGCCGTTCGAGTGTCGCCGCGCCTTGCGCGGCCGTGTTGTCACCGTTGTCGACGAGCACGAGCCGCACCGACTTGCGTGGTACGAAGCGCAGCGCATCGCGTTGCAGGTTTTCCACCGGCAGATTGGTCGCAAAGAGCGGGTGTCCTTTTGCGAACGCTTCCACCGACCTCAGATCCAGCAGCGCGAGTTCTTCGCCGCTGCCGAGGCCGCTTTCTGTCAGCCATTTCTGTAGTGTCGCGCGATGAATGTTGCGAATGCTCATGTCGATGCTCCTGCTAAGTAGTCTTGACTGATGTTGAGACGCGATCGGCGGGTGCTGTCGCGCCGGATACGATGCCCGTTGCACGAGCATGCAGCGAAAGTCCCGGTAGGGCGATGCCAGGGAACCGACATAGCGTACGAGCGAAAGGGCGACAGATTCAACGAAGCGATTGCGGGATCGTTAGCATTGAACCTGCAATCGGGTGAGAGGCTTTCACGTTGCATATAAGCGCCCATGGCGCCGGCCTGATCGAAGCGAATGCTACAGACGCAGTCCCGCCTGCTTCAATAAAGGCAGAATGCGTTCGCCAAAGTACGTGAGGTCGGGGAGGAAATCGAAGAAGCCGAGTTGTACACCGTCTATGCCTGCTTTTTTCAGCGCAACGAGCTGTTCGACCACCTGCTCGGGAGTCCCCACGATCTCGATGTTGCCACCAATGCCACGCCCCTGTTTCTGCGATGCATCCTTGCGGCCGCGCCATGCGTGCGCATCGCTGTCATAGTTTCTATCGCCGCTTGATACCGTATTGGCCACGATAGCGTCGGCATATTCCATCGCTTCGCGTTCGGTGTCCCGGCTCACGATGACGGGATTGATCACGGTGCGTACGGTACGGCCCACGCGTGCTGCTTGCGCCTTGATGTTGGCGATATGCGCGGGGAGGGTTTCCAGCGCGCTATCGATATGCGCGCCACCGGGACTCGTAATGAACACGATGTCCGAATATTTCGCAGCGAACGCGATACCCGCTTCGGAGCCGGTCGCGTTCACCAGCACCGGACGTCCGAAGAGCGGTTTCGGTGTGATGTAGCCGTTATGTACTTTCCAGGGCGACTTGCCTTCGAACGAGAAGTTTTCGGTATCGGTCCACAGCCGCTGGACGACATCGAATAGCTCGCTGGCAAGCTCATAACGCGTGTCGTGTTCGATGCGATCCCAGCCGAACATCTCATGCTCGACGGCACGATGCCCGGTGACGATGTTGATACCCCAGCGGCCCTTGGAAATATGATCGAGCGTAGCGCCGTATTTGGCCAGATGCAGCGGATGTATCGGGCCATAGAGCACGTGGATGGTCGAGATCAGCAGGATGTTCTTGGTGATCGCGGCCATGGCGCCGAGCGCGACGAAAGCATCAAGCGAGGCTTCGCCGTCATAGCCGCCTTTTGGCAGCCATTGCGTGCGGCTGAACGCGAGTTCGAAGCCAAGATCGTCGGCTTTGCGCACCACCTCCGCGTTGTAATCGAAGGTCCAGGTGGAGGTGCGCGGCAGGGTCGAGCGCTTGATATCCTGCAAGTCGAGAAAGACGCCGAGCATCAGCGGTTGCTCGAAGGCCTTCGCGAGTGGGCTGCCTCGAATTTCTGCAGGAGAGGTCGTTTCGTAGGTCATGGTGGACGCGGCAAGGCCGCCAACGGGAGATGCCGGATAGTGTGACGCCCGCGATGGACACGGCCAACGAAGATTAAGCGGATTGGTTATGAACTCATTCTGCTTTGCCCGTGATTTAGATATCTGGATTGCTTGCTTTGCTTGAACTTCGCAAAATGCTCTACTAACCACGGTCGGCGTTTGGGCTTGCATCATTCAGCACTTCATCGAATATCTCATTCAGCACATCACTCAGCACAGCGGAAACCCCGGTATGGATCCTTGGGACGTCATCGTGATAGGCAGCGGCGCGGCGGGACTGGTCGCCGCGTGGCATGCGCGCGCGGCAGGCGCCAACGTGCTTGTCGTGAACAAGAGCCTGGTAGGGCGCAGCGGCGCGACCATCACATCGGGCGGCGGCGTATCCGTGTCCGGGCGCACGGCCATCGAGCTTGGTTTCGACGCCAATCCCGACGATACCGACGAAATATTTTTCGCCGACACCATCCGCTCCGGCTCTTTCCTGAGCGACCAGAGGCTCGTAGCGGCGATGGTTGCGGGCGTGGGAGACGAACTGCGCCGCCTGATCACAGATGGCGCAAAGGTCAGTGCTACGAAGCATGCACCGGGACACAGCAGCGGGCGCGGTGTGCGGATTCCCGGACCATCGATGCAGCGCGTGGTTACCACGGCCGCATTGCACGCGGGCGTACGCTTTCGAGAGGACTTTCAGTCGACCGATCTCCTGACGCGCGACGGCGCCGTGATTGGCGTGGCGGGTCTTGATCGGCGAACCGGCGTGGTCGAGGCGTTGCACGGACGCGCGATCGTAATTGCGACGGGTGGCGCGACGTCCAACTGGAGCTTGCGCACGGCGCCCGAGGAGCTGTCGGGCGACGGTCACGCCATGGCGTTTGCAGCGGGCGCCGATCTGATCGAGATGGAGATGCTGCAGTTTCTCCCATGCTGCCTCGTTGCCCCGGACATGTGGCGCGGCTTGCAATTTCCCTGGATCCTCGGGCCGCAGAGCGGCGTGCGCGCGTGGCTGCTCAACCGCTATGGCGAGCGTTTCATGGCGCGCTGGGACCCCGAGCGCATGGAGCTCGCCACAAGAGACGTTGTTGCTGCCGCAAGTGCCGCCGAGGTGTTCGAGGGACGTGGCAGTCCGAACGGCGGCGTGTATCTGTCATGGGCACATCTGCCGCGCGACATAGTCGATAACTTCCCGACGTGGTCGCGCTCGTTCGCCGCCGACTGGCGCTGGGAGGGCTTCGACATGACACCGCTTGTCGAACGCATTCGCGCCGGTCATGCAATTGAAGTTGCGCCCGCCGCGCATTTTTCGCTGGGCGGAATTCGTGTCGATGTGGACGGCTCTACTGGCGTTCCAAACCTGTACGCGTGCGGCGAGGCCACCGGTGGTGTGCACGGCGGCAATCGATTGTCCGGCAACGCGGGTGCGCAAGTGCTGGTGCAGGGCAAGGCCGCGGGACGCTCAGCCGCCGCGCTTGCGCTTGGCGGGTCTCAAGAGCCGGTGAACCTCGTCGCGCATGAACAATGGCGCGCCGTGCAGGCGCGGATCAAAGCGCCGTTCGAGCGCCAGGACGGTATCGCACCCTTCGATATGAAGCGGCGTCTCGGTCAACTGGTCGACGGCGCGCTCGGAGCGGTGCGTGATGGAGCGGGACTTGCGAAGGCACTGGATGAGGTACGCACCATTTCGCACGACGATATTTCACGGCTCGCATGCCGCAATCGCGATGCCGGCTGGAACCGCGACTGGAGCGATGCGCTCGAATGCATGTCCGCGCTGCCTGTGATTGAAAGCGCGCTGCTTTCCGCGCTTGCACGCCCAGAATCGCTCGGCGCACATCGCCGGCACGATCAGAAAGAGCAAACGGCTACGACTACGCTTGCGCATGGCCTGATCTCGCGGCAAGCGGGTTCGCACGCGTTGCTTCATCGCGTGGAGCCGGTCGAATTTCCATTTCTCGCGCCGACATGAAAGCGAACCTTGCATCGATGACAATGGTCATCCATCTCCACCGAACGCCCGGCGACGATACCCCTAGCACCTACAACCTCCCGAGTCCCGAGGAGGCCGGCATCGGCGCGAGCGACTGGTCGGGCGTGAGCGTATCAAGCGCCCTGCAGTATTTGCAGCGCGCCGTTGATCCAGCGCTAGCGTTTTCGTTGTCGTGCCGGCGCGGCTTGTGCAACGTGTGTGCGATGCGAATCGACGGCGTGGTGACCACAGCGTGCACAACGCCGATGCGCGACGGTATCCTGATCGAGCCGGCAAGGAGCAAATTGCTGCTTCGCGATACAGTGATAGAACTGAGCCTGGTTCGGCGCGCGCGCATGGATGCCGTCACACCTTTGGCCGGTGAACGCGATGCCTGATGCGAGCGTCACGCGGCATCTTGAGCGCCTCCTGTCATCGCGGCTGGTGGAGGACTTTCGAAGGGGCATCGTGCCCGACCGGGCGGCCGCCACGCACGGCACGCTCGATCGCCTGCCGGACGTACTGAAGCAGCCGCCACTCGCCAGCTTCGCTGCGCTGTCGAGCGTATATCGCGGGCCGGTTGCATTCGGGCGTGGCCTGCGCTTCCCTCAAGTCTTCGATGCAAACGCGAACGCCGCCAATCTGCGCCAGCTAGGGTTGACGGTTTATCTACGCGACATCGCGCCCTGTGCAACAGTCGGCCATGCTTTCCTGCGCGAGCTGGAAACGGAATTGGGTATCGCGCAAGGAAGCGCTCGCTTGACGGCTTTCTCATCCCCGCACGATGACGGTGTCGCCTGTCACTACGACGCGGAAGAAGTGATCTCGGTGCAAATGGAAGGCAGCAAGACGTTCTACGTCGCACCGATGGACGAGATCCCCCAACCGTACGGCTCGCAATTCGGTCCGGGTATGGCCGCCTCCGAAGACATGTACGCACAAACCCGCGATGCGTTTCCGGATGCATCGCGGGCGACGTTCGAGGCGATCACGATGACCCCCGGGTCCGTGCTGTTTCTGCCGCGCGGCACGTGGCACCGCACCGAAGCGACGGAAGACTCGTATTCGATCAGCATCGTCCTCCGGCCGCCTTCCTTGCTGGAAACGCTGCAGCAGCAGTTACAAGGACTGTTGCTGCAGCAACCGGCATGGCGTTCACCGCTGTACGGTTCGCGCGATGGTCATGCGGGTGCGGCCGCAACCCTGGAAACTGCTGCCGGATTACTTGCCGCGTTGCCGGACAACTTGAACCGTCTCCGCGCTACCGATCTCATGCCGCGTTCTATCGATGAACGGGTGGCAACGATCAATCAGACATCACGTTTCCGGCGCATCCTGACTTCGCGCGCTGAGACCAGGCCGCTGAACCGCGTCGCAATGACACTGACCGTGAGCGCCTGGGATCGCGACTGGGTGACGCGGACCACGCTCGAAACGGTTGCGCCGGCGTTGCTCGAGCCGGTTATCGAATGGCTTGCCGCGAGCGAGTCGGGGTTCAACCTGGAGGATGTTGAGCGCGCGTTTCCCTCGCATCGCAGTGCGGATCTTCGCCAGTTGCTCGGCCTGCTCGTGCATGCGCAGTACCTTCGCCTTCTTGTCTTTCCCGCAGCGTGAACTGCGCCGGTGTCTGCTAGCGCAGCGTTATCGCATTGGGGCACAAGACGGATGCGAAAATCATATAGATAACCTAATTAATTGGTTCATCGCGGCACGGGGTCTCAGTACCATCGACGGGAACAGGACTTTTCCCGGAACTCCCTATCATGGCTCTCAGCCGCAGAAGTTTTCTTAGAGTTGCCGCGCTCGCCGGCATGGCAACCGACCTTGCATTGCCCTTAAGCGCCCGGGCAGCGCAGACACTGCCACGTGGCGGAACATTAGTCGTTGGTTCTGGACCTGAGGCCACCAGCGGCCTGACGAGCGCGATTACTTCCGCGGGCACAGCGCAGCTTGTCTCGGGCAAAATATTCGACGGCTTGCTCACCTTCGACGAGCACTTCAATCCCCAGCCCCAGCTCGCCACTCATTGGGAAGCAGCCAGCGATGGGCTGTCGCTGACGTTCCATCTGCGGCGCGGCGTACGGTGGCACGACGGCCAGCCGTTTACGTCGAAGGACGTTGCTTATTCCGTGCTGGAGATATGGAAGAAATATCATAGCCGCGGCCGTACGACGTTTGCCAATGTCGTCGCCGTGGATACGCCCGACGTGCTGACAGCAACCCTTCGGCTCAGCAAGCCGGCGCCTTACCTTCTGAGCGCGCTGATGTCGTCAGTGGAAGCGCAGATCCTGCCGCAGCATCTTTATGCCGGACGAGACGTGCTGTCGAATCCGCTGAACAACGCGCCAATTGGCAATGGGCCATTCAAGTTCGTGAAGTGGGAGCAGGGCAACTATGTCCTGCTCGAACGCAATCCGGACTACTGGGATTCGCCGCGGCCGTATGTTGATAAAGTGCTGTTTCGATTCATCGCGGATCGCAGCGGCGGGGCGAGTGCGCTCGAAACCGGCGAAGTCCACCTGAGCGACAACTACGGCGTCGCGCTGACCGACATCGTGCGCTTGTCGCGCAATCCGCAAATTGTGGTCAACGACTATCCGTCCACCTATATCACCGGTACCTCCGCGTTCGAATTCAATCTCGATCGTCCGCAGTTTCGCGATCCTCGCGTGCGCCAGGCTTTTGCACATGCGTTCGACCGCGACTTCATTGTGAAGAACATCTGGCTGGGTTATGCGGACAAGGTCGAAGCACCGATTCCGAAGGCCTTCCCCGCATTCTTCACCGCCGACGTGCCGACCTATCCACTCGATCTCGCGAAGGCCGAGGCGCTGCTCGAAGCGGCCGGACTCAAGCGCGACGCACAGGGCATCCGGCTCACGCTCACCAACGATCCCGCACCGACCGGTCCACTTGCGCCCATCGCCCAGCATCTTCGCAGCAATCTGCAGAAGATCGGCGTGCGGCTGACTATTCGCTCATCGGATTTCGGTGAGTTTGTGAATCGCGTCTACACCCGGCGCGATTTCGACACGATCATCTATTCCGCCAACGCGGGTCCGGACCCGGCTATTGGCACGCAGCGTTTCTACTGGTCGAAGAACTTCAAGCCGGGCGTGGCGTTTTCGAACGCCGCCGACTATCACAACGCGGAAGTTGACCAATTGCTCGAGAGCGGCCAGGCGGAGATCGATCCTGCTAAACGGCGGGCGATTTACAACCGCTTCCAGCAACAGGTGCAAACCGATGTCGCGCGAATCCCGTTGATCTCGCCCCACGTTGTTACGCTCGCCCGGCGCGAGGTGCTTAATTTCGGCGGCAACCAGGCGTTGTACGCGAATTTCGCGAACATCGCGCTCGATAAAAAATACACTTGAAGTATCCGCGGGACACCGTGCGTTGCTCCTGCAACGCCATCAATCAAAGGACTAGACCATGAGTCAGGATTCAGTCTCAGAGCTGTGGTACACGCGCTGCCCGGTGCCAACCACATCGGGTATTGCCCAGCATTTTCGCTGGCTGCATCGTGAATTCGAAAGAGTCGGCATTGCGCTCAAATCGATCCGGGCGGCCGACGACCAGGCCCTGCGCAATTCGCATTTCGATCACACACATGCTGGAATGTTTCGTGAGGGCGGCAACGTCCCGCCAATATGGGCGAGGGCCAACGGCCGTGACACGGCGGTGGTTGGCATTACGTGGGTGGATGAGGAACAACTGATCCTCGTGCGCGAAGACAGCGATATCCGCGATCTGGCAGGACTGAAGGGACGACGCCTTGGCTTGCCGCTGCACGCGACGCCTATTGTGGATGTCAGCCGCGCGCAGGATTTACGCGGACTTCTCACTGCGCTCGAACTCGCTGAGCTCACGCGCGAGCAAGTGGAATTCGTGGATGTGGCGGCGGGCGGCTTCGACTTGCGTGAGCAGGACGCGAACGCGCCGCGCCGGCCTCACGTGGTTGCTGCTGCACTTCTCGACGGTACCGTGGATGCGATCTACGCGAAAGGAGCGGTCAGCGCGACGCTGATCGCGGAGCACTGCTTGCGGCCGATCTTCGACATCAACGCCAACCCCGACCCGCTGGTGCGTGTCAACGCGGGCACGCCGCGCCCCATCACTGTCGACCGAACCCTCGCACTTAAACATCCGGACGTGGTCGCGCGCTATCTCGCCGTGTTGCTGCGCACCGCGCAGTGGGCGGCCGATCATCCCGAAGAGGTGGTCACGGCTATTGCATCAGAAACCGGGAGTACGACGCAGGCAGTGCGGCGAGGCTTTGGTCCAAACTTGCATAGGCAGTTCACGCCCTTGCTCTCGGACCTCTACGTGGAAGGATTGCGCCAGCAGAAGGCGTTCCTTCTGCGCGAAGGTTTCCTTCAGGCCGATTTCGCCTACGACGAGTGGATCTTGCGTGAGCCGCTCGAGCTGGCCCGGCAACTCGCAGAAGAGATTGAATTTTCGAGAGCCGCCTGATCGAAAGAGAAGGATCGTCTAGAGGCGGTATTGCCCCGGCGAATTCAGGCCGGGGCAAGCGTTGTGGAAGCGAGGTTGCCGTAGATTCCCTCAGCAGAAACGAGTACGTCGTTGACGCGCCTGTTTGTCAACAACACGGTGTCCGGAGAGATGAGCGGGATACGCGGCAGGTCGGTTTGCACGAGCGACTGGAACGAAGCGTAGAGCGCCCGGCGCTTGCCCGGGTCCACTTCCACTTGCGCCGCTTCCAGCAGGCGGTCAACTTCCGGGTTGTGATAATGCGCACCGTTGGAAAACGCCACGCCCGGTTGAAAATCGGCCGACCAGTAGAAGCGCTGTGTTCCGATTGCAGGATCCGGGCCGGCCGTTGCACCATTAAGCGTGGTATCGAAATCACGCCGCTTGTAGACGCGATTGACGAACTCGCCATAATCGCTTGAGCGAATCGACATGCGCACGCCTATCTTTGCAAGCGTCGCACGAATGAATTGCGCCGAGAGTATTGAAGTGCCGATTGGCAAGGGATCGTTCTGGAACGCCATGCGTATGCCATCCGTTCCACGCTTGAAACCAGCCGCGTCGAGCAAAGCCTCAGCGCGCTTCAGGTCGTACTGATACAGCGGTACGTCGGCCGCATGGAACGCGGGCATGCCGGGAGGTATCGGCGAGTTCGACACTTCGCCGTAGCCGTAAAAGATATTCTTGAGAATGAACTCGCGATCGATGCAGTGAGCGAATGCCTGGCGCACGCGCGGGTCGCGAAATAACGGGCGGTCGAGATTGAATTCGAGCACCGTCAAGCCAACCGAGTAATTCGCGGCATGTTCGGTCACCTTGAGCGACGGCTCGCGGCCAAGGCGTCCTATGGCGCTTTGCGGTATCGTGCCGCTCGGTGCCATATGCACGGCTCCCGTCTCGAGTGCGGCGGCCACCGCGTTGGCTTCCGGAAGAATTCGGAACACGACACCGTCGAGAAAAGGCTTTCCCGTGTCCCAGTAGTCAGGATTACGATCGAGTACGATTTCGCTGCCTTGCGTCCAGCGCACGAAGCGAAACGGTCCGGTTCCCACCGGCGCGTTGTTATAGGGATTCGAGAGAACATCGCGGTTGGCATAGAGATGCTGCGGCACGACCTGGGATTCAACCGACGACAACGCGCTCAAGATGTAAGGCGCGGGTTTTGACAGGCGCCATATGGAGGTGAGGGGATCGGGTGAATCGGCGGCAATGACATTCGCGAAGGTGGAGCGTCCGCGGCCGTGATACTTCTTCCAGATTTGCATCAGCGAGAAAGCGACATCGGCGGACGTGAAAGGCTTCCCGTCGTGCCATGACACGCCGGAGCGCAAGTGGAAGGTCACCGTCAGTCCATCGCTGCTCACTTCCCAGCGCGTGGCCAGTTGTGGCCGCGGTGTCATGCCGGGACCGTAAGTCAGCAGGCCGTCGAAGATCTTGCCGGAAATGGACTGCGCGGGACCCGCTGTTGTCCAAGCGCTGGTGAGGGTGGGCGGCTCCGGATACTGGGCTACCAGCAGCGTACCGCCACGTTTCGATACCGCGGGCAAGGTGGCCGCTGTGGTGAGCCGGCTAGTCAATTCAGAGGAAAGAGCGGCGCCTGAAAGCAGCGCCCGGCGGATGAAGTCGCGACGTGTCGACGGCATCGCTTAAGGGGTTTGAGGCGGTTCGGATACCAAAGCAATCTTGGAGAATCCCGCGTCGTTGATCTCGCCCATTGCCTCGATCACCTTGCCATAGGCCAGCCCCTTGTCACCACGGATATTGATGCGGCGCGTCTTGTCGCCTTCCGTGGCGCTGGTGAGCGCGCCGACCAGCGAGGCGTTCGTGACCTCGGTCTTGTCGACATACAGTTTGCCCGCCGCGTTCAGGCTGACCGCGATGGGCGGTTTCTCCTCGCTCAAGGGCTTCGCGTTGCTGGTGGGCAGGTCGACCTTCACGCCGGATGCCATGAGAGGCGCGGCAACCATGAAGACGATCAGCAACACCAGCATCACGTCGACGAGCGGTGTCACGTTGATCTCGCTGACCGGTGGCACGCCGCCTACTCCCCCACGATTGTTCGACAGCTTGACGGCCATGATCAGGCTCCCTGAGTCGCAATCGATCGAACATCTGCGCCGCTTGCTTGCACGCCCTTGTCCTGCTGCCTGGACCGGTTGTCGCCATCGGCGGCATCGACGGTGGCGTCGCCCGCGTCGACCTGACGCGACAACTGCACTTCCACAATCCCGGTCAGCGTGCTCAGGGTGCTGGCGTAATCGTTCAGGTCTCCCGACGCACGGTTGTACGCGATCACGGCAGGAATGGCCGCGACAAGCCCGAGTGCCGTGGCAAACAACGCTTCGGCAATCCCCGGCGCCACGACGGACAGACTCGTATTGTTCGACGCGGCAATCCCCTGGAACGAATTCATGATGCCCCACACCGTGCCGAAGAGGCCCACGAACGGCGATACCGAACCGACCGTGGCGAGAATGGACAATCCGCGCTGCAGCTTGCCGATTTCGATGTTCGTGGCAATCCCCGCTACCCGGTTGATGCGTTCCTTGAGGCCATCAGCGCCCCGGTGAGTGGCTTGCAGGTTCTGGTCGTGGGTTTGCCGCCACTCGCCCAGCACAGCGGCGTAGATGCGCGAAAACGGGTCTGCAGGGTGCTTCTGCACCGAGGCCGAGAGCTTGACGAGCGAACGGCCGCTACCGAGCAGATCGAGCCAGACGCCGGCGCGCCGGCGCAGGCTGCGAAACCGCGAGATTTTTTCAGCGATAACCGCCCAGCTACTGACCGATGCCAGCGCGAGAAACACCATGATGGCCTTGACCACGACGTCCGCGTTGATGAAGAGATGCCACGGCGACAAGTGCGCCGAGAGATTTGCTGCGTTCATGTTTGCAACTCCGTAAATTAAGAAAGAGTGGTACGGCAACGCCGAAGTCAGTAGTCGATGGGTTAGTCGCCGATAAAGTCAGTCGCCGAACTTGTAGACGATTGCGCCGGTAAGCTGGTACGACGAGCCGCCCAGGTCGGGCAGATGCGGAAAGGGTGCTGCGGCCCGGATCGCTTCCTCGGCTGCGTCGTCGAGCACGCTTTCTCCCGACGACTGCAGGTCGAGCTTGAGGAGCTTGCCCTCGGGACTGAGCGTGAGCTTGTAGCCAATCCGGCCTTCCAGATGGCGCATCTTTGCGGCGCGCGGATAGTGGCCGGCTGCGCTGCCGTTGATCCGTGCGTAGACCTGGTTCACGTAATCGGTCGGAATGCCCTCCATGCCGATGTTGTGCGGGACCGGACGTGCTGGTGGCGCGGGCGGCGCTACAGGTTCCGTGGTCGGCTTGGCCGTGGTATCGACGGGCGGAGTTGGCGGCGCTGCGACCTCAGCTTTCTCCGCGGTGGTCGGCACGGTAAGGCGTCTCGCTACGGGCGCGGCGCGATGCACCGGCGCGGGCGCCGGCGGCTGAAGCTTCACCGGCGGCGCCTTGGGCGGAGGAGGAGGCGGCGGTGGAACGATCACCTTGGGCGGATCAGGCGGCGCCAGCACCAACTGGATCGCATGGTCAACGGGCTTGGGCTCGTCTTTATGCCCCGACAATGCGATCAGCGCGACCGCGGCGGCTACATGCAGCGCGATCGAGACGACCACGCCGGGACGCGCCCACCATCGATCACTCATTTGTGACGACGCGACGAGCAGATCGCTTGGATGGGAAAGGACTATGGCGTTCATCGGCTATGACGTGCGTTGCGGGCACGTCCGTGAGTTGGATCGGATGGATCAGTGGTGGACGGTATTTCTATTTGCGACTTCAACCTTAGCAATAAAATATAGGATCACGAAACATCAATTCTTGATGAAGTTTCTCATCGTGCAGATATGTGGATGGGGTGCCGCATGAGCAGAGTGATCGACAATCATGCGGGTCACACAGCGAAGCGGTAAAACGAGAACGGCAGGTCCACGTCGTCTTGTCGTGGCGCGGTATTGTCCTGCCTGTGTCTGCTGAACGCCGGCTTGGGAACAGCGTCGATCAGGCTGCGCGTATAAGCATGCGCGGGACGGGACCAGATGCTTTCGTGGTCGCCGGATTCCACAATCTTGCCGGTGTTCATCACCAGCACGCGATCGGCTATATAGCGAACCACGGAAAGATCGTGCGAGATGAACAGGTAGGAGAGCCCGAGCGATTGCTTCAACTCAACAAGCAAGTTCAGCACTTGCGCGCGGATGGAGACGTCGAGCGCGGAAACTGGTTCATCGCAGATCACGAGCTTCGGCTGCAGCACCAGGGCGCGCGCAATCCCGATCCTCTGCCGCTGGCCGCCCGAAAACTCGTGCGCGAAACGCTGCAGCGATTTTGACGCGAGCCCCACGCGATCCGTGATGTCCGCTATGCGCCGGCGCCTTTCATGTTTGTCAGCAACACCATGGACGATTAGCGCGGCATCGAGAATATCCAGCACGCGCTGGCGCGGATTCAATGACGCGTACGGGTCCTGGAAGATCATCTGGATCTTCGGGCGAATTGCGCGCAGCTTGCTGCCGCCCAGATGCGTAATGTCCTGGCCGTCGAGGCTGATGGTGCCGCTCGTCGACTGGATCAGCCGCAGGATGGTCCGGGACAGCGTGGACTTTCCGCATCCCGACTCACCGACCAGACCGACCGTTTCGTCGTGACCGACATCGAACGACACGCCGTCAACCACATTGCCCTTGTCGTAACGCGTGACGAGGTCGCGCACGGCGAGCAGCGGTGCCCGGTTGTCCGCTGCCGGCGCGCGAACATACGGACTGCGCGTGAAGACGATATTCGGCGCGCTCGCAATGCGTTCATCGCTGAGCGAGAAGTCGCGCAGGCCGGTGTCCGTGTCGATGTGCGTGCGAATCTCGGTGAGACGGCGCGTGCGATAGTGCAGATCCTGGTCGAGCGTGAGCGACGCCCCCAGCAATCCCTTGGTGTACGGGTGACGCGGTTGCGTGAAGATGCGCTGGGTCGCGCCGTCCTCCACGGCTTCGCCGCTATACATTACCGCGACGCGGTTCGCATACTGGCCGACCACGCCGAGATCATGCGTAATGAGCAGCACGGCCATCGACAAGTCGCGGCGTAGCGAATCGAGCAGTTGCAGGATCTGCGCCTGGATGGTGACATCGAGCGCGGTCGTGGGTTCGTCGGCAATCAGCAAGCGCGGCCGGCATGCCACGGCCATCGCAATCATCACGCGCTGGCGCTGGCCGCCCGACAAACTGTGCGGATAATCGTGCGCACGTTTGGCGGGTTCCGGCAGCCTCACCAGATCGAGCAATTCGGTCGCGCGCTTCCAGGCGGCATCGGCTGATAGCGGCTCGTGCCGGCGCAGCACTTCCACAATCTGGTTTCCTACCGTCATCACCGGATTCAGGCAGGTCATCGGCTCCTGAAAAATCATCGAGATCGCGTTGCCGCGGATCGAGCGCATGGTCGTCTTTGACAGACCGACCAAGTCACGACCCTCGAAATCGATCCTGCCTTCGAGCGTGGCGCTGGATGGCAACAACTGCATGATCGCGAGCGCGGTAGTGGACTTGCCGCAACCCGATTCACCGACGAGCGCGAGCATTTCGTTCTCGTGCACTATGAAGCTCAGGTTGTTCACTGCATGCTGCGCGCCGAAGTGCACCGCGAGCCGATCAACTTCCAGTATTGGTTTCATCATGAACGCTCGGCGAGGCGCGGGTTGAGGGCGTCGTTGAGGCCGTCGCCGAGCAGGTTCAGCGCGAGCACCGTCAGCACGAGCGCGCCTCCCGGCAAGGCGGTCAGGTACCACGCAGTGCGTAGCATTTCGCGGCCGTCGCCAATCATGCTGCCCCAGCTCACCACGTTCGGGTCGCCCATGCCCAGGAACGACAGCGCGGACTCCATGAGAATGGCGGTGGCCACCATGACAGAGGTCGTCACGATGATGGGCGGCAGCGCGTTCGGCAGTATCTCGCGCCAGATGATGCGGGCGTGGCCGAAGCCCAGGCTGCGGGCAGCCATCACGAAGTCGCTCTGCACGAGTGAGCGGAATTCCGCCCGGACGAGGCGCGTGATGGTGGGCCACGAGGTGACGCCGATCGCAAGCGAAATGACTGTCATGGAGGGATGTCCGATCGACACGATCACGATCACGAACAGGAACGACGGCGTGGTCTGGAATAGTTCGGTCACGCGCATGAGGATGTCGTCGACCCAGCCACCGAAGTATCCGGCGAGCGCGCCGACCAGCGTGCCGATCACCACGCCGATCAGCGCGGCCGTCACGCCGATGGCGAGCGACGCGCGGCTGCCATGCGCGAGTTCCGCGAGCACGTCGCGGCCGAGGGAGTCCGTGCCTAACCAGTATTGCGGGTCCTGTCCCGGAGCGAGCAAAGGTTGCCCGACGATATCGAGCGGATCGCCGGGAAGGAGCCTGCCGGCGAACAGTGCAATGAGAAGCAGCGCAAGCAGCAACGCGGCGCCGCTCACGACAGAAGGATTGCGCGCGAGCGCTTTGAGCGCAGGCCAGCGGCGCGCTTCCGAATGTTCCGGCGAAACGTCGCTCGGCCCGCGGCCAAAGCGCCCGAAGCGACCAAATCGTCCAAGCCACAGGGTGGTGAACTGGCTGCGCCAACTACTGCGCTCATGCTTTACAGCGGAGTCGCGCAAGTGCCGGTTGGCACCCGGCTGGACCGGAGCACTATCGGCGTGTTCGAGCGGCGAATCGAGAGGCGAGTGATTAGATGACATAGGGGACTTTTTAACGAAGCGCGATGCGCGGGTCGAGCCAGGCGTGCAGCAGATCAACGAGTACGTTGGCCACGATCACGAGCATGGACGACAGCAACAACACGCCAAGCAGCACGTTGTAGTCGCGGCCTTGTACGGCTTCGAGCGCGAGGCGCCCGAGTCCGGGCCAGCTAAAGACGGTCTCTATCACGGCGGCGCCGCCGAGCAGATTACCCAGGTGCATGCTGGCCACGGTGGTGATCGGCAACAGGGCGTTGCGCAGCACGTGGCGCACGGTCACGAAAAGCGGATGCAGGCCCTTGGCCTGCGCGGTGCGCACATAGTCCTGGCGTTGGACTTCGAGCATGGCGACGCGGGTGAGGCGGGCGTAGATCGCGACGAAGAAGCTTGCCAGCGCGAGCGCGGGCAGCACGGCGTGACTGGCGCGATCCACGAACCAGTCCCAGCCGTTGAGATTCACACCGAGCGTCATGTCCCCACCGCTCGGCAGCCATCCGAGCTTGACCGAGAACAGCACGATTGCCATGAGCGCGAGCCAGAAGCCGGGCATGGAATAAAGCACTAGCGCAAGAAACGACAGCACGCGATCGGGCCACTTGCCGGCCCAGGTTGCCATCGCCACGCCGATGATAATGCCGGCCACGATGGCGAACACCAGCGCACTCACCATGAGGATCAGCGTATTCGGCAGGCGGGCCATGATCAACGTCATGACCGGCGTATTGAAGCGCGGCGAAAATCCCAAGCTGAAGTGCGAAAGATGCTTCAAGTATGCAAGCAACTGTTGCCACAGGGTCAGGTCGAGGCCGAAGTGGTGACGCATCATCGCCATGGTCTCGGCGGTGGCCGAGCCCGATTCGCCTGCCAGCACATCGGCGGCGTCACCAGGCACCAGCTGCAGCAGCGCGAAATTGAGCACCACGACTGCTATCACCGTCGGTACGGCTTGCGCTCCAGTGCGGCGCAAACGCAGCGCCACGCGTTTCAAGTTAGAGGAATGCATGCGATCGGTTCCGGTTCAGGGACTCAGGTACACGTCGGAGAAATTCGAATCAAGGCCGTCGGGCGACGTGGTGTGGTTGTGCACGCGCCTGTTGTAAATGGTCACCTGTTGTTGCTCGACCAGGTTCACATCGGGGAGATCACGCCCCACGATCTGCTGGAACTGCCCGAACAGTTGTTTGCGCTTAGCCTCGTTGGGCTCGACCGCCGCTTGCTCGAGCAAGCGGTCAACCTCCGGATTGCTGTAGCCGGACGCGTTCGTGAACGGCACACCTTTGCGGATGCTTTGCGACCAGTAAAGACGTTGGACTCCGACGGTCGGATCGAAGAGATTGCTCATGCCGTTGACCGCGATATCGAAGTCATGGTCCGAATAGACGCGCCTGAGGTAGGACGGCAGGTCCTGGTTGCGAATCGTCACCGAGACGCCGATCTTCGCGAGCGCCGAACGCAGGTAGGCAGCCGTGCGCTGCGGGATATCGCTGATTGGCAACGGATCGACAATGACACTGAAACGCACGCCGTCGCTGTTGCGGGGAAGTCCTGCGGCATCGAGCAGCGCGTTGGCCTTGGCTACATCGAAGGGGTAGGGGGTGAGTGTCGGATCGTGATACGGGCCTTCAGGAATAATCGGACTGCTTAGCACACTCGCATAGCCGTAGTAGATCGTCTTCGCGATCACATTGCGGTCGATCGCCCGCGCAATCGCCTGGCGTACAGCGGGCACTTTCAGGTACTGGTTGCTTAGGTTGAACTCCACCCGCACCACGCCGGCTTCGAACTCATAGCCGCGCGTTTCAATGCCGAGCTTCGGATTCTGCTTGAGCCGGGCGATGTCGGAAAGCGGTATCGGCGTATTGCCGCCCAGGTCGACGGAACCCGTCTCGAACGCGATCGAGCGTGCCGGCGCGTCTGGAATCAGCTTGACGATTATCTTGTCGAGATAAGGCTTCGGTTTGTCCCAGTAGTCCGGATTCCGCTCATATTCGATGTAGCTGCCACGCACCCATTTCACGAACCTGAACGGCCCCGTGCCGATGGGCGCGTTGTTGTTCTGGTTCGAAAACGGGTCGGTTCCCTCATAGACATGTTTGGGCACGATCGGCGATTCGCTCGCTGAAAACGCCTTGATGAGGAAAGGCGAAGGCTTCGACAGCACAAGCACGGCGGTGAACGCATCGGGTGTCCTGACTTCCATCACGTTCGCAAAGGTGCTCTTGCCGCGCGGATGCACACGCTTGAGCAGTTCGATGGAGTAAGCAACGTCGGCTGACGTAAAGTCCTGTCCGTCGTGCCACTTCACTCCATGGCGCAGGTGGAACGTGTACTGCAGGCCGTCCGGACTGATCGACCAGGACGTCGCGAGTTGAGGCCCGGGGTGCAGGGCAAAGTCATAGGTCAGGAGCCCCTCGGTGACCTTCGTGCTGACCTTGAGGGTCGGCACGGCCGTGTTGGTCAGGTCGACGAGGGTAGGCGGCTCGGGGTCGACCACGAAATTGAGCGTGCCGCCGCGTACCGGCTGCGAAACGTCGGCAGCGGTTGCACCTGGGGACGAGCCCGCGATTAGCAAGGCGGTGCTGGCAACCATGCAGGCGATAATGAACCGCCGCGGCGGCAACGCAAATCTCATCGATGAAATCCTGGTGCGTGAAAGTGGGGCCGGGGTTATCAGGCCGAGTTATTACGCTGGTTATTACGCCGGGACCGCGAGATGTCGTTCCGCCAGCAGCGCGCGAGCCGCCGCGAGCGGCACGGGATCGATCCAGCTTGCTATATCGAAGTCTTGTGCAATAAATTCGTGCTTGAACAGAAACCGCTTGAAGTGATCGAGCGCCGCTATCGCGTTGCGATCGAGGCCAATCTGTAGTTGCGTCGCCAGTTGCGAACCGTAAGCATGTTTCGCCCAATGCTCGGCCGAGCGGGTTTCGCGCGCGACATAAGCGGTTGCATCCTGTGGATGCGCGCTTGCCCATTCGCCCGCCTGAATGGCTCGCGACAGCACGCGTGCAACCAGGTCGGGGCGTTCGCGCAACAACCCGGCATCGACCGTCAACGGCCGCGGTGTGCCGTTATTTGCATGGGCGAGGCGGTCCGGCTGGTCGCTGAGATCGACGATCGCGCGGGCGCCAATCAGATTCGCCGCTTCCAGTCCGCTCGCGCCCTTCACGAAGACCGCGTCGACTTCATCGCGTACCAGCGCAAGCGCTTCGAAGCTGAATTCCTGCCCACGTTCGGTCGCGAGCAATCGCGCTGCGCCGCTATCGAGTACGGCGGGTTCATCGGCGAGACCACGCGGCGCGGTCGGAAGATCGACCAGTTTCACGTCGTCAAGCGTGAGGCCCACAGCGCCGAGCAGTGTGACGAAGCCGCGCAGCGCCGTTGCGCGATGAAAGTCGACCACCTTCGCGCGAGTGTTGCGCGGCAGGCCGAAGCGTAGTCCGCGCAGGTCGGCCGGTCCTTCAATACCGGTTGAAGGCAATGCGACCAGTCCCTGGAATTCGTCTACCCACGAGAGCCCGATCACGCGCGTGTCCGCACCTTGCGCCCGCGCCCAGAGCGCGGGAATGTTGCCGCCCTGGCGAAACGAATGCGCTTGCGAATGCGTGAAGTGCGATTGCCGGATCACCGGGTCGCTGGAATCCTGCAACGCCTGGATGTCGATACCATCGTTGCGAAACTCATCCTGCAGCCAACCTTGCTGGATGGCGATGCCAAACGGTGTGGGAGCGGGGCAACGCGTGTACCAGAGACGTTTGACGGGCGTGTTCTCGGTCGATTGGGTCATGGCGCATCCAGGGAAAGTAGGGTTCGAGCGAAGTGGGCAACGCTTCGCTCCGTGACCTTTGCGAAGCAGTACAGCTTTTGATCTTAGAGAGTCGCGATGACGTCGCATACGAAGCATTCGTCGTAAATATATGAGGCGGATGCTGATATCCGAAGTCATCGGAATACGGTTTCATGTACGGCCTTTCGTGCGGCCTCACGTGTTAAGGGACGTCCTCGGCTGACGGCCAAAGAACGGGTGGCCCGGATCGTTGAAGCCCGGTGTGGACGCATGGCCCGGCGTCACGAGAGAATCCACGAACGCTTCGTCCTCCGCAGTAAAGCGATACTCGAGCGCAGGCAAATAGTCGTCCCATTGCGCTTCAGTGCGCGGCCCGGTAATGGCCGCCGTGATCAGCTTGTTGTTCAGCACCCACGCGAGCGCGAATTGACCCGGTGTGATGCCGCGCTCTTCGGCATGACGCTTGACCTGCTGCGCAAGCGTCAGCGATTCGGGACGCCATTCTGTTTGTTGGAGGCGCTTGTCCTGCCGGCCGGCCCGCGTGCCGGCTTCGGGTGTCTGGTCAGGCTGGTACTTTGCTGTGAGCACGCCACGCGCAAGCGGGCTGTAAGGCACAACGCCAAGTCCATAATAATCAGCCGCTTCAAGCTGCTCGATTTCAACTTGCCGGTTTGCAAGGTTGTAGAGCGGCTGCGAAGCGATGGGCCGGTCGACGCCGAGTGCGTCGGCGGTACGGCTGAATTCGGCAAGCTTCCACGCGCGATGATTCGACAACCCGTAGTGACGGATCTTGCCCGCGCGAATCAGGTCGTCAAGTGCGCGGATCGTTTCCGCGACAGGCGTGTCGTGGTCTTCGCGATGGAGGTACAGCAAGTCGATATAACCGCCGCCGAGACGCTTCAGGCTACGGTCCACGGCCTCGATGATGTACTTGCGTGATGCGCCGCGATCGTTCGGACCATCACCGCGCGGGCTGGCAATCTTCGTGGCCAGCACCCAGCTATAACGGCGGTCCGCGATCAGCCGGCCGACGACCTCCTCAGAGGCGCCGCCCGCGTAGCCGTCGGCGGTATCGATGAAATTGACGCCTTGTTCGAAGGCTTTTTCCGTGATGCGGCGCGCGGTTGGCTCGTCAGTCTGCCCGCCGAACATCATGGTGCCGAGGACCAGCGGTGACACCTTGACGCCGCTACGGCCGAGGTTTCTATAAAAGTTGCGATGCGTTGTCATTGGGTTCTCTCTCTGGTGTAAGTGAATGGAGATGCGTTGAATCAAATTCAGATCAGAGCCGGAGACCGGCTTGCTTGAGCAAGGGCAGAATGCGATCGCCGAAATAGCCGAGTTCGGGGAGAAAGTCGTAGAAACCGAGCTGTACGCCGTCGATCCCCGTCTTCTTCAGCGCGACGAGTTGCTCGACCACTTGCTCGGGCGTCCCGATGATCTCGATGTTGCCGCCAAGTCCAAGTCCCTGTTTGTGCGATGCATCCCCGCGGCCGCGCCATGCATGCGCGTCGCTGTCATAACCGGCGAATGCTCCCTTGATGGCGTTGCGGGATATCGCATTGGCATACTCAATCGTTTCGCGCTCGGTGTCGCGGCTCACGATGACGGGATTGATCACGGTGCGCACGGTGCGGCCCACGCGTGCTGCTTGCGCCTTGATGTTGGCGATATGCGCGGGGAGGGTTTCCAGCGCGCTATCGATATGCGCGCCACCGGGACTCGTAATGAACACGATGTCCGAATATTTCGCAGCGAACGCGATACCCGCTTCGGAGCCGGTCGCGTTCACCAGCACCGGACGTCCGAAGAGCGGTTTCGGTGTGATGTAGCCGTTATGTACTTTCCAGGGCGACTTGCCTTCGAACGAGAAGTTTTCGGTATCGGTCCACAGCCGCTGGACGACATCGAATAGCTCGCTGGCAAGCTCATAACGCGTGTCGTGTTCGATGCGATCCCAGCCGAACATCTCATGCTCGACGGCACGATGCCCGGTGACAATGTTGATACCCCAGCGGCCCTTGGAGATGTGGTCGAGCGTGGCGCCGTACTTGGCCAGATGCAGCGGATGTATCGGGCCATAGAGCACGTGGATGGTCGAGATCAGCAGGATATTTTTTGTGATCGCGGCCATTGCGCCGAGTGCGACGAACGCATCAAGCGAGGCGTCGCCGTCATAGCCGCCTTTTGGCAGCCATTGCGTTCGGCTGAACGCCAGTTCGAAGCCAAGATCGTCTGCCTTGCGCACCACCTCCGCGTTGTAATCGAAAGTCCAGGTGGAGGTGGTCGGGAACGTCGACAACCGGATGTCCTGCAGATTCAGGAAGACCCCCAGCATCAAGGGCTGCTTGAGCGCGTTGGCAAGCGGACTGCCGGGAATGTCAGCTGGAGAAACCGTTTCGTATGTCATCAAAACTCCTTAATCGCCGAGCAGCATGAAGCCGTTTTCACGCGGTCTGGGCGGGATCACCAGACAACATCAAGACGTGCGTAATAGAACCCCCCATTCACGCCATAGGGCGAAAACCAGCTTGGATTCGGCGTGGAAACCGGGAAACCAAAATACTGGATGGCCGCGGCGGGGAGGTTCGGCGGCTTCTTGTTGAACAGGTTGTTCGCGCCAATCGAAAGCCTGGATTTCTTCGTGAGCCAGTAACTTAGATTCAGGTCCGTGATGAAGGCCGCCGGCACATATTCATCACGATTAGCGGCAATCGCATTGAGCCCGACCACGCTGGAATAGCGGGTCTCTTTCACAAAGACGCCGAACTTGCCGTAAGTCCAGTCACCGGACAACGATGTGACGTTCTTCGGATTCGCCACTGTCAGGCGCCCTTGAGCATCACGTCCAATTAGCTGAATACCGTTCGCGCTCAATACGGATGGATTGTTCAGACTCCGTATTTGCTGGTTCTGCTGAGTGCTCATGAAGGTCCACTTCACATCGCCGTATTTGCCTAACGGCGTGAAGTAATCGGCGATCACGTCAACGCCTTGCGTCACGGTGGTGCCTGCATTGGCAAAATACGAAACCGTCTGGTTCGGACTTTGTCCCGCGGCCGTGAGCAGTGCCTGTACGGCGCTACCTTGCAAGGCCGTCGACTGGACAATGCGGTTCTCGATCACGATCTGGTATGCATCGACGGAAACATTCAGCCGCTCGATCGGCTTGAGCACGAAACCTACGCTGAAGCTGGTCGATTTCTCCGGCTTGAGTTGCGTGGCGCCCAGTGCCTGTGCGGCAGGGTTCGACGCGGGGACGAGCTTGCTGATCTGCTGAATCCATGCGCCGGTAAAAACGTCGCGGTTATAGCTGGAACTGATGTTCGTGAAGTAGGAGTCTTGCAACGAAGGTGCGGAAAAGCCGTTACTGACCGTGCCGCGAACTGCTATTGCCGGGGAGAATTCATAACGGGTAGAGAGCTTGCCGCTTGCTACGTTACCGACACCCTGGTCATAGTGTTCGAAACGCCCCGCAAGGTCGACCGTCCACTTGTTCGTCAACGCTTGCGCCAAGTCGATATAAGCAGCGTCATTGGTGCGTCCATAGGACCCCGCTGCGGACGGCGAGAAGCCGCCCATGCCAGCCGAGCCCGGGGAGATTGGCTGGCCTGCAAACGGACCCGTTGCCGGCACGTAGCCGCCCTGTGCGTACGATTGATAGTCGCCAACGGTCTGCTGGAACTCATCGTACCGATGCTCGAAACCGAAGGACACTTGCAACGGCTTGTCGAACAAACCGGTGTTCACCTTGCGGGTCAAGTCGAGGTTGGTCGTCCACTCACTCGCAATCAGGCTACCCAGATAGAAGTTGGTGGCACTCGCGGCTCCAAACGAAGGGCTCAACGCGTTGTTGTCCTCGACCCGTGCATCGTCGCGGCCATACGACGTGCTCAGGTCCCAGTCCCAACCTAGCAGGTTGGTTCCCTTGACCCCCGCGACCACCTGATAGTCGTTGTCCTGCACCGCGAATTGCGGCAGGAAGCCTTCAGGATAAAACGCGAGGTTGTTCTGCGAAGAGCTAGCCGACCGGTACGTTCCGAAACCTTGTGAGAACCGGTGGCTGTATGTTGCATTCGAATAAACCTGAATGGCATCGTTAATCGGCAGATTAAAGTTATAAGAGAAATTTTGCGCCTGCGTATTCGGTTGACCCATTATCTGCCGATAACGGGAATTGGTCGTTTCGCGCGGATCGGGAGACCCGTTAGGCAGCAGAGGGTATATGTTCGTGTTGTTCGGGACGGGCCCCGCCACGTTCGTGTCCTTCTGCGTGATCACCGCGGCGCTTAGATTCAACGAGCCGCCGTGCGGAAGCGCAATACCCTGATTTAGCGAAAAGTCCCCGGTTTTCCCGTTCTGCCCGAGACCGCCTACGTTCGCATTGGCGTTTTGTCCATATGAGGTGCTAAGGCTGCCGCCGCTCGAGTCGGATTTGAGAATGATATTAATCACGCCCGCAATGGCGTCCGACCCGTACTGCGCGGCGGCGCCATCTTTAAGGATTTCGATGTGGTCGATTGCACTCACAGGTATCAGGTCGAGATCGGTTCCCGTTCCGCCGATGCCCGCGATGGTCACCGCCGACGAATGCCGCCGCTTGCCGTTCACAAGCACCAGGACTTCGTTACCGCTCAGTCCGCGCAGACTCGCGGTGTTCACGCCAATGCCCTGCTGGCCCTTGAAACCGGGCACGTTTGCGTAAGTAGGATCGAGCGACGCGAGTGCGTCACGCAGATTCTGTTTGCCGGTCTTGGCCAGCTCCGCGTCGGTCACGACCGTGATGGGCGCTAGACTGTCGGCGACCGTCTTGGTGTCGCCACGCGAGCCAGTGGTGACCACAACGTCCTGAACCTTTGCCACGTCATTGCCGGTTGCCGCTGATTGCGCCCATGCACCGGCGCCATACAAACTTCCGAGGGCCACCGAAATGGCGGCCAGCCGCGGCGTATTGCGCTTCGAGATACGAGCGTTTCGTCTATTGGGCCGAGACATAGTGATCCTTGATGCACGCCTGGGGCTTCGCTCAAGTAATAGCGGGGGCGTGCGATTAAATGGAATTAACAGTGCGTTCTCAATCAAGCCGGAAAATTGGCGCGCAACATCGCCCGTTCCTCTGGCGCTGAGAGGCGGAAACTGAACTGGTGGGAAAGTCATTTACCGAAGTGCATCCGTACGATATCAAACTTACTTTCCATTCCTAACGAACTATTTCTTATTTCGTTGTGTCGTATTGTTTCAGTTTCCGATTCCTTGCGGATAAGCAAGTGCGTCATGATTGTCCGCATCAGTGGCGATTTCCATTACACAGCATGACGCAGCAGCTACGCACGGTGTCAAAACACACGGCCTTCGTCGAAATCGGCCCGCTCGCCGTTCAGGTAGTAATCGCCTATCACCCGGCCCTTCAGAAGCAACGGATTGTGATTGAGGATCGTGCGGATATTTCGCCAGTGGCGGTCGAAGTCATACTTGCGTGAAGTGGCCGATCCACCGCCCGTATCGAAGAGCTTTTCGGCTGCGCGAATGGCTAGCTTGCCGACCACGATCTGCGCCTTCGAGTTCGCGAGCGCACTCGCCATGACGAGCTCATCGAGATTCGGCGCGCCCGTGACAATGCCAGTCGCTGCAGCGTCGAGCGTTCGCGCTACGTCGGCAATGATCACGTTGATCGCATGGGAGGCCGCGGCTATGTCACCAATCACCTGCTGCACAAAATGATCGCCTCGCGCCGTTTCGGAGTGGCTGTGCTTGGCCGAGCGCGCCTGCTTCTGGGCGTACCCGACTGCATCGGTGAAGACATTGCGCACGATGCCGGCAATGCACGCGACCAGATGCAGTTGCGCGCGCGTGGCATTGTGCCGCCGCACGAACGGGTTACCGTCGAGTCGAGAGGTGATCTCGTCGGGGAACACTTCCACGTCATCGAGATCCACGCCGCCGCTTGCGGTGAGTCGCTGGCCCATGCCGTCCCAGTCGTCGAGGATCTGCACACCCTTGCGGTTGGCAGGAACCAGCGCACCGGTCACGCGGCCTTCTTCGTCGAGCGCGGTGAAACTGGTGTAGTCGCAGAAAGCCGCACCCGTTGCGTAGTATTTCTTGCCCGTCAGGATGTATCGGTCACCTTGCTTCACAAGCTTGGTGCGCAGCATGTTCGGCCGCGGCGTATTGATTTCCATATGTGCGCCGCCGAAGAGCTTTCCGGCCAGCACTTCCTTTACGTACTTCCGGCTGACCGGCGCGTCGGGATCGACGGCAATGGACTCAAGGAAGCCGAAATGACTGCGCAACGCGTGCGCCACGTTTGAATCCGCCGCGGCCAGGCTGCAGATGACCTCTACCTGATCAGCAAGGGTGCCGCCGGGGCCGCCTAAGTGTTTTGGCACGCGCAGCCATGTCAGCCCGGTCTGGCGCAGAGTGCGAAAAATTTCGAACGGCAACTCCCGGCCGAGCTCGCGAGCAACCGCGCCTTTGGCGATCTCTTCTGCGATGGAAGGAAGGTCGGCGAGGATCGCCTCACGGCTGCGGCGAGTCGGACCGGTCTGCAGATTGGGCTCTGGGTTGGGCTCTGGGTTGGGCCCTATTTCAGCCTGGTCGAGTGTTGATTTGCCGGCGGACGAGTCTTGCAGAAGCTGGACGGACATTGTCTCGCTTTCCTTGCATTGGGGTTGGGAATGTCTGGAGACACCAGGGAAGCGGGTATGGACAGAGTGCAGTCACTCGCGCGCGTTGCTGGCTGATCTAGCCCGCTCTTTAGCCGCTCTTGGTCTGTCAGTCCGACGCAGTCCGAGACGTGATCCAGCAGGTTAAGCGACGTAAGAGCAGCGTGTGCTTGCTTCAGTGAACCCTTGGCGCTTCGAGCGACAGATTGAAGCATCGCGCTTGTAAGGTCGCAACGAAGCTATTGGAATTTTCTTTACACAGGAATGATCGGGCAATTATCAGTTGCGACTGCATAGTCTTTGCACCTCTGCTTGTTTCGTGGGTGCATCGATGAAGGTGACGTGGCGTCGATGAGCGGCGCTGAACATGCGGTTTCGACGCAGGGTGGGCGCGCTTGAAAGCTTAACGAAAACATTCGTATTTTATCGATCGTACTAGTTAGGTATACAAATTTATTCATGTTGGACACGACAAGGTTGGACGTGTTCGATAGAAACAGGCGGAGACATCCAATGTGCCAACTACCGAACCGCTTACCGGGCTTCAAAAAGCTAGCGCTAAACGGTGATTAGCATTCAATGAACAATTCTTAGACCTTTGTAAACCCCGTCCCTATAATCGCCCCACACTATTTTCAACGTTAAAGAGAGAGTCACTATGGTTCGCCGAGGCTTACGCTTGATCGCTACTGTTGTTGCTACGTTGATGGTTTCCCATGGCGCAGCGTTCGCAGCCGACTCAGCGCCTTTGAAAGTGGGTGTGCGCGGGGGTGTCGACGAACAGATTTGGGAGATCGTGACCCAGGTAGCGAAGAAGAACCACTTGCCAGTGGAGTCCATCGTTATTACGGGAACAGCTAGCCCTAACGAAGCACTTAACAACGGCGATCTGAATGCAAATTCTTTCCAGCACATCCCGTTCTTGCGAGATCAGGTAAAGCAGCGGGGCTACAAGATCGTGCCCGTGGGGAACACGTACATCTCGCCAATTGCGTTTTACTCGAAGAAGTACAAATCACTGGAGACCTTGCCGGAAGGCGCAACGGTCAGTATTCCAAGCGACCCTAGCAATCAGACGCGCGCGCTGGTCATTCTGCGCGATCACAAACTGATTACGCTGCGCGACGGCTTTGATCCGTTCACGGGAACGGCCACGTTGCAGGACGTCACGTCAAACCCCAAGAACCTTAAATTTGTAGAAGCCTCGGATATTGTGCAAGTACGTTCGCTCCCGGACGTCGATGCCGCGGCGATCGTCAATAACTTCGCTTCTGAAGCGGGCCTGTTTGCCACTCGCGACGGTATTGCGGTCGAGAGGAAGGACCACAATCCGTACGTCAACGTCATCGCGGTCCGCGAACAGGACAAGAACGCGCCGTGGGTCAAGAACCTGGTCAAAGCCTATCAGTCGCCGGAAGTGCGGACCTACATTGAGACGCATTTCAACGGCTCAGTCATTCCCGCGTTCTGACGGCATGCCTTTGAGCAGCGCGCATGTCTTTTGAACCCGCCATTTCGTATGTCCCCGGCTTAAGCCAAATTCCTGTTCGAGGTTCATCTATTAACGATGTTCATGACTCTGTTCGCCGCGTGGTTAGCGGCCCGCTGCCGGACGCTAAGACGCTGGACGTTCATATTGCGTTTGAGAATTTGCAGAAACATTACTCAGGACGCAAAGGGACGGTCACGGCGCTCAGGGACGTCTCGTTCAATGTAGAACGCGGCGAAATCTTCGGCATTATTGGCCGTAGCGGGGCAGGTAAGTCGACGCTGCTGCGTGCGATAAACATGCTCGAATCGCCCAGTTCCGGGCGGGTGCGTGTCGATAATATCGATGTGGGTACGCTCGATGAGGATGCACTCGTTGCGCTGCGCCAGCGCATTGGCATGATCTTCCAGCACTTCAACCTGCTTTCCGCGAAGACCGTCAGGGAGAACGTCGGCCTGCCTTTGCGTGTTGCCGGGGTGAAACCGAAAATCGTGCAAGAGCGAGTTGACGCGCTGCTCGAACTCGTAGGGCTGCGTGATAAGGCGGACATTTACCCGGCCAAACTATCGGGCGGCCAAAAGCAGCGAGTGGGCATTGCCCGAGCGCTTGTTCACAATCCCGAGATCCTGCTCTGCGACGAGGCTACTTCAGCACTCGACCCGGAGACCACGCAATCCATTCTCGATCTGCTACGGGACATCAACCGCAAGCTCGGCCTGACCATCGTGCTGATCACGCACGATATGTCGGTCATTCGGGAAATTTGCCATAAGGTGCTGGTCCTGGATGGTGGGCAGGTCGTGGAGCGAGGAGAGGTCTGGGAGGTCTTCGGCAATCCACAAGCGGATGCGACCCGGGCATTGTTGCGACCACTGCTGCACGATCTGCCGCTGGATCTGGCCAACAGGCTTGTGGCGGATCTGCGCGGACAGCCAGGCGAAACCATTCTCAAGGTCCGGTTTCCGGGGAATGGACTTCCCGGTGGCGTCCCGTTCGCAGCCTTGGCTGCGCTGGGTCAAGGCGCGAACTTGTTGCATGGCGGACTGGATCGCCTTCGTGGCCATGCGCAGGGAAACCTGCTGATATCAGTTCCCGTGCAAGGGTGGAATGAAGAACAGGCGCGCAAGACGCTGCCGGCTGCTCACATAGAGGTGTTAGGTTATGTCCACGCCATTACTTGACCGATACATTCACGCGCTCCTTCAGACGCTGCTCATGGTGAGTGTGTCGATGGCGATCGCGATCGTGGCAGGTCTGATCATTGCTGTTGTACTGAATGCAACCGCTGTCGACGGGCTTTATCCAAAGCCGCGTTTGAACAAGACGTTGTCGATCGTCATCAATATGTTTCGGGCCATCCCCTTTATTATTTTACTGGTCGCGCTGTTGCCGGTGACCCGCTTCATTGTAGGGACGACGCTTGGGACGTGGGCAGCCATCGTGCCGCTTAGCGCGAATCTCATACCGTTTTTTGCACGCATCGTGCAGGTCAGTCTGAACAGCGTGGAGCCGGGTTTGATTGAAGCCGCGCGAGCAATGGGATGCCGGCGCTGGCATATCGTGCGGCACGTGTTACTGCCTGAAGCGCTTCCCAGCATTCTGGGCGGGATAACAGTGACTGCCATTGCCATGATCGATACCTCTGCCATGGCGGGAGCCGTGGGCGGGGGTGGCCTGGGCGACATGGCAATTCGATACGGCTACGAACGATACGAGACGCAAGTCATGTTCATGGTGATCGTGATCCTTATCGCACTGGTCTCTATTGTGCAGTTCGCCGGCGAATGGCTTGCACGTCGCACTGACCATAAGCGTTGAGCGAAGGGTTCTGTCGAGTGCAGCATGCGAAGGCTTACATTGAATGAATCAGGGAATAGATAGGTTCATAAGTCGCTTGGAGCGGGTTTGGGGCGCTACTACTATCGTTAGGAACCCGTCTTAGTTAAAGGATCCTCAATGAAGCTCACGCAGGTTACCCTTCTCAACCGCATGCAGATTGGCCGCGATTACAATCCAACGTATTTGGCGCAACATTTCGACGTTACTACCGCGATCTTACGGGACACTCTTTGTGCACTTGCACAAGAGGGGTTCGTAAAAGTGATCAACAAGGTGGATGGAAAAATAGCATTTCGCCGGGTAAAAACTGAACTGCCGGTACAAGGCGACAATCCCGCTGAACCCTCCAGGAGTACCGCGACTTTTCCGGTTACGCGTCGTGTGACGGGCGTTCTCAGCGGCTATGGTGCCTCATTGGCAAGCGTGCGGGATCTCGCGCTATTGACACGAAGAGTTTAGTTTTATAAAAAGGCGTGACGTCGCCGTCGAGTATTTTCCGCAGCAGCGCGCACGTGGACGCCTTACATCAATGAGCCCGAGTACTTTGCAATCATCGTTCACACCGGCCAAACTGGTGCCCGAATTGCTGGTTACGGATATAAACACCAGCTTGCGGTTCTGGCGTGATCTATGCGGCTTCGAGGTTGTTTATGACCGCCTGGATGAGGGCTTCGCCTATCTGGACCACGATGGCGCGCAAATCATGCTGGAGGAGCGAGGGCGTGGGCGTAACTGGATAACGGCTGTGCTGGAGGCACCGTTCGGACGAGGGTTGAACTTCCAGGTCAGCGTAAAGACGCTTGCACCGATTCTCGAAGCGTTGGAGCGTGTCGACTGGCCTCTATTTCTCGCGCCCGAGCAAAAGTGGTATCGCACGGGTGGAATTGAATCGGGCGTGCATCAGTTCCTGGTGCAAGATCCGGACGGCTATCTTGTGCGATTCTCGGCGAGCCTCGGCCAGCGCGGCACGTGATCAAGCGTTCAAGTCCGACACACCAAAAGGAGCGTTAGCCATGATCATCGCGCACTACTCCCATCGCTTGCCGGCCAATTACGATACCGGATTGATCCGCACCCGGGCGAAGGAACGGGGCCCGCTCTGGAACACCATTCCGGAGCTTTACTTCAAGGCTTTTCTACTGCGCGAAAGCGGGCGCTATGGGGCCATCGCGAATAGTTATTCGTCGCTGTATCTGTGGCGCCAGGATGATGCATTCCGTGATTTCCTGGTAAGCGGTCGCTACAAGGTCGTGACCGATGCTTTCGGGCGGGCGGACATTCAAACGCGGTTTGCGCTCGACGCACGCAAGGGTCACGCACACCATGCTCGATTCGTCGTCAGGGAGGACCTGGCTATTCCTCTGGACGCAGACTTGTCGGCCGTGTTCGCAAGCGAAGTCGAGCGGAACCGTGAAGTCGCTGAGCAATCCACAACTGTCGCGACCGCAGTGGGTGTGGACACCCAGAACTGGACATTCACGCGCATCGTGTTGTTGGAGCATGAACCGGCGGCAAGCGAAGCGGGCACGAGCTACGAGGTCCTGCACCTCGCCAAGCCGCTTCTCGATACGCTTCCCTTTGCGAACGCCGCTTAGCACTGCGCTCTATCTTGACGAAGCCCAGCCGAAGCCCGGGCGGGGAACCGATGATGGAATTCGCACGACAGCGTCTGCCACATGAACGGGCCGGGGAATCAAGTGATAGCGTGCGAAGGTGTCCGCCACTTCCTGCTGCGCAGCAATGACTTCGGGCGTAAGCGGCGCACTCACGCCCCACGGGTTCCGTTTCAACGCTATCTGCCAGACAGCCGCTGGGACGCGCGTATCTTTCTCCAGAAACGCTGCCGTTTCATCGATATGCGTTTGGGCGTGATGCTCGGTGGCGTCGACGAGTTCCAGCACGCTGCGAAGGACTGCCGGATACTTTTGGGCGAATGCCTGTGGAGAGACATAGAAGCTGTATTGCGCGGGAAGGTTCGCCGCAGTCGTGATCGCACGCATGCCGGCGTTCGTTTCAACGTCGGCCAGACGCGGGTCCGGCACGACCCAGGCGGCAACGTCGCCGCGTTCAATTGCTGCGCGCGCCTCACTGTATTGCAAGTACGTGATACGGACATCGGCGGGGGTCAATCCTGCGTTCTCCAACGCCTTCAGCAGTAGATATTCGCCCGCGGAACCCTTAGCCACAGCGATCCGTTGTCCCTTCAGATCGGCGAACGTGCGTGCTTCCGACTTGGCCGGCACGACAACGCCGTAGTTGGTTCCATAAGGTGCCGCGTAACCCACATACACGAGATTCGGTGCGCCGCCCGCCTGAGCGAAGACGGGTGGTGTAGCGCCGACGAAACCGAGATCGATATCGCCGGCGGCTAGCGCCTCGATCATCGGCGGCCCGTAAGCGAACTCATGCCATTCCACCTTGACATGCAGCGGCGCCAGTGTCTTCTCCAGCTCGCCGTTCGCTTTCAGAATCACCAGGCTATTACCTTTTTGATAGCCAATGCGAATGACCTCAGGGTAGCTGGGAGCACCGATGGCGAGTCGCGCTACCAAAATAAGCAGGGCGAGCGCGAAGGAAAAACGAAGAACTTGGCGCACGATGTCGGAATGTCCTGGTCCGTGGTTCATGCATCAGCCCGGCTGTTGAGACTGATCGCGATGATGTGTAGTGGAAGTGTGTTTGATCGAAGGTTATGACTGGACCGAATAAGGGCGACTCGGGGTATTTTGTTAAGTTGAGGTTGAAAGATCCAGAGATGATGGCCGCGCAGTCGGGGACAGGTTCTAGTAACCCCGGTGGATATCGACGAGATCTTCAAGCGTTGTACCGTGAGTAAAGGCGCTGAAATTATGGACGAACTTGGCTGCCAATTCAGCCGCATTGTGTGGACCAATCGCCGACGTATGGGGCGACAGGCGGACGCGCAGATGCGTATAGAACGGATGCCCAGCCGGTAGCGGCTCCGGCTCGGTAACGTCAAGCGAAGCTGAACCAACGCGACCATCGGCAAGCGCCTCGAGTAACGCTTCGTTGTCGATTAATGAGCCGCGTGCAACATTGATCACGTGTAGTCGCGGCTTTGCCTGAGCAAGCAACTCGCGGTTAACAATATGTCGGGTTGTCGCGGTGGCCGGCGCCGCGAGTACGAGATGGTCCGCTTCCCGCACCAGTTCGGCGATACCGGCAACGAGCGTGACACCGAGCAGGTCCGGCGCGGTAGAACCTTGCCGCCGCACAGCAATGACGTGGGCACCGAGTGCGAGCGCTTTCTGCGCAAGAGCCTGACCAATAGAGCCGAAGCCGAATATGCCAACCGTGCTGCCTTGCACCGTTGCGAGCGGTGTCAGGGCCCATTGCTGCGCGTCGTGAATCCAGATGTCGGGCAGGCGCTTCGCGTGGGCAAAGATTGCGGCTAACGCGAATTCAGCAATCGCAGTGGAGGAGGTGCCCCGCGCAGTGGTAACGGGTAGTCCATCGAAGAACCAACGCGGATAGAAGTCGATCCCTGAAGAACCGAGCTGCACCCAGCGTAGCCCGAGGGGCCATCCGGAAGGCGCATGTTGCGGTGCCAGCGCACCTCGTATGATGATCGGGGTAGCGATCAAGATCGACGTTTGCTCAGGCAGATCGGCCGGCACGCCGCGCGGTATGCCTATTACCCGTACATCAGGCAGCAGCGCGCGCACTGCATCATTGAATGGCTCGGCGAGCTGGCTGGCTACGGTGACCATGGATTTTTAGAACGGAAAGTGACGGGCCGACCAAGCATGCAGAGAGAGAAGATTAGTCAGTAGTGGGTGAATAGAAGAATAAGAAAGCGTAGAGCTGGCAAGCCGCGGTATCGTGATCCCGGAGTACACGTCGGCGCGTCTAAAACTGGACGCGCCGACGTGCTTATGTATCACGGTGACTACAGGTGAAGGCTCAGAAATCGAAGCCCGGTCCGCCAGCGCCCGGTCCACCTCCAGGTGCGGCCGGAGCCGCATTCTTCGGCGCTTCGGTGATTGTTGCATCGGTCGTGAGCAGCAGGCCCGCAATCGATGCCGCGTTCTGCAGCGCAGTGCGCGTAACCTTGGTCGGATCGAGCACGCCCGATTCAACCAGATCACCGTATTCGCCGGTCTGTGCGTTATAGCCAAAGTTGCCTGTGCCCTCGGCGACTCGCGCGACGACCACGCTGGCTTCTTCGCCCGCATTCGTGACGATCTGGCGCAGCGGTTCTTCCAATGCGCGCAGCACGATTTTGACGCCCGCGTCCTGGTCTGCGTTAGCGCCTTTCAGGCCGCTGATCGCTTGCTTGACGCGAATCAACGCAACGCCGCCGCCCGGCACAATGCCTTCTTCGACTGCCGCGCGCGTCGCGTGCAATGCATCGTCAACGCGGTCCTTCTTCTCCTTGACCTCGATCTCGGTCGCACCGCCCACCTTGATCACCGCCACGCCGCCCGCGAGTTTCGCTACGCGCTCCTGTAGCTTTTCGCGGTCGTAGTCGGAGCTCGCCTCTTCGATCTGGACGCGGATCTGCTTGACGCGTGCCTGGATATTCTTCGTGTCCCCGGCACCGTCGATAACGATGGTATTTTCCTTGCCCACTTCAATGCGCTTGGCCTGCCCCAACTCCGCCAACGTCGCCTTTTCCAGCGTAAGACCGGTTTCTTCAGCGATCACCTGGCCGCCGGTCAGGATCGCAATGTCTTCGAGCAGTGCCTTGCGACGGTCGCCAAAGCCCGGCGCTTTAACCGCCACCGTCTTCAAAATGCCGCGGATGTTGTTCACGACCAGCGTCGCGAGCGCTTCGCCCTCGACGTCTTCCGCGATGATCAGCAGCGGTCGTCCCGCCTTCGCCACCAGTTCCAGCACCGGCAGCAGATCGCGAATATTCGATACCTTCTTGTCGTGCAGCAGCACAAACGGATCATCCAGGACGGCGACCTGCTTGTCCTGATCGTTGATGAAATAGGGCGACAGGTAACCGCGATCGAACTGCAGCCCTTCAACCACATCGAGTTCGTCGTCGAGCGACTTGCCGTCCTCGACCGTAATCACGCCTTCCTTGCCCACACGGTCGATCGCTTCGGCGATCCGCTGACCGATCGATTCCTCGCCATTCGCCGAGATGGTCGCGACTTGCGCGATTTCCTTGCTGGTCGTGGTGGGCTTGCTGATCTTTTTTAGTTCTTCAACAGCGGCGATGACTGCCTTGTCGATGCCGCGCTTCAAGTCCAGCGGATTGAGACCCGCAGCCACGTATTTCAGCCCTTCTCTTACGATCGCTTGTGCCAGCACGGTGGCCGTGGTGGTGCCGTCGCCAGCGTCGTCGCTGGTACGCGACGCGACTTCCTTCACCAGTTGCGCACCGATGTTTTGCAGCTTGTCGGCCAGCTCGATTTCCTTCGCGACCGATACGCCGTCCTTCGTCACGATCGGGGAGCCGAAGCTGCGCTCCAGCACGACGTTGCGGCCTTTGGGCCCAAGCGTTACTTTCACTGCATTGGCGAGGATGTTGACGCCTTCAACCAGCTTCGAACGCGCGGTGTCGCTAAAGACAATTTCTTTGGCTGCCATTTCTGAAGCTCCGTTATTGTTGGGTGACTACGGCGACAATATCTTCTTCGCGCAGTACGAGCAGTTCGTTGCCGTCGACCTTGACTTGCTGGCCCGAGTACTTGCCGAAGAGCACGCGTTCGCCGACCTTCAGGTCGGGTGCAATGCGCTTGCCATCGCTATCACGCTTGCCGGGGCCGACGGCAATGACTTCGCCCTGGTCCGGTTTTTCAGCAGCGCTTTCGGGAATCACAATGCCCGAAGCGGTTTTTGTTTCCTGGTCGAGACGCTTGATAATTACGCGGTCGTGTAGCGGACGTAGGCTCATGGTTGAATTCCATTATGGTGAATGACTAGCACTCCTCGAAGATGGGTGCTAACAGGAATCGAGTATAAGAATGCGCGGTGGCTCGATCCAATAACGAATACGTGAAACGTTATCGGCGTTTGGCATTTGGCGTGCGACGAATCATGGGCTTGTGAGCATCGCTCAAACAGGGGCGTTCGGAGCGCGTCTAGGAAGCTCCGTCCACGCACGCCGTTGCGGATATGCTCAGTAGTACTGGTCGGGTTTCCGATCGACACCCGGTGGTGATTGCTCTTCCATCGCATCCACCGGCAGGCGTCCTTCGAAGACGGGTCAACTCGCCGCGCGTTTCCGACCAGCCTGAGCGTAGCGATTCTCCGGACGTGAAAGGCCCAGGTTCTCGCGCAGCGTCGTGCCTTCATACTCGGTGCGAAACAGTCCGCGCCGCTGTAATTCCGGCACCACCAGCTCGGCGAACTCGGTCGGGCCGCCTGGCAACCATGGCGACATGATATTGAAACCGTCCGCACCTTCTTCCTCGAACCATTGCTGCAATTGATCGGCAATACTCTCCGGCGTGCCCACGACCTGTTGGTGTCCGCGAGCTCCCGCTATGCGCAAATACAGGTCGCGAATGCTCAGGTTCTCGCGGCGCGCTAGATCGAACAGCAATTGCTGCCGGCTCTTGCCGCCATTCGTTTCCGGCAGGTCGGGCAACGACCCGTCGATGGGATACTTCGACAAATCCACGCCACCAGTCATTTTCGACAGCAACGCGAGGCCAACATCGGGATGAATAAGGTCCTGTAGCGCGTCGAACTTGGCGTGCGCCTCGTCGTGGGTCCTGCCGATGACCGGGAAGATACCCGGCATGATCTTCAGATCGTCAGGTTGCCGGCCGTATTTGGCGAGACGTCCCTTTACGTCCTGATAGAACGCCTTGGCTTCGTCGAGAGTCTGGTGCGCAACGAAGATCACCTCCGCGGTTTGCGCGGCAAGCTCGCGGCCGGCATCCGATGCCCCGGCTTGCACGACGACTGGCCAACCCTGCGGCGAGCGGGCGACGTTGAGCGGGCCGCGCACTTTGAAATGCTTGCCGCGATGGTCCAGCGTATGGAGCTTGTCGGCATCGAAATAGACGCCGCTGTCACGGTCGCGGATGAAAGCGTCGTCCTCCCAACTGTCCCAGAGGCCCGCGACGACGTCGTAGAACTCGCGTGCGCGCTCATAGCGAACTGCGTGCGCCGGGTGTTGCTCGAAACCGAAGTTCAGCGCTTCCGTTTCGCTGCTTGATGTGACCAGATTCCACCCCGAGCGGCCGCCGCTCAAGTGGTCGAGAGAGGCGAACTTGCGGGCGACGTTGAACGGTTCATTGAACGTGGTGGAAACGGTCGCAATCAAGCCGATGTTTTTCGTGACCACCGACAAGGCGGCCAGCAGGGTCAGCGGTTCGAAGTGGTCGGCGCGGGCCGTGCGCGAGAGCGAGGTGAGATTCGTGTCGCGGATGCCTACGCTGTCCGCGAAAAATACCGCATCGAATTTCGCACGCTCGGCGATCTGGGCGAGGTGAGCGTAGTGCGAGAAATCGAGCCCGCCGGTCAGATGGGTATCAGGATGACGCCAGGCAGCAATATGGTGCCCGGTCTCCATCAGGAAAGCACCTAGCTTGATTTGCCGCTTGGCCTTGCTCATTGTTTGCTCCACGTCGTTGGGTCGTGCGGATGAGTGGATGCATATTCTTGGGCGTTGGCACGTTTTCAACAATCAACGATTTTTGCTTTGCATATTCTGCGCAACAGCTAATGGATGGCGTTAAAAGCTCGATAGACGGGCCATACACGCCGAGCCATGTAGGGAGGCGGCGCCGAGTCGTTGACCAAGACCCGGCAAGTCCCATCGTCACGCTACAAACACATCCGCAAGGTTGCCGCTCAGGCCGTCGGCGGTGAGCGTATGGTTGTGTACGCGTTTGTTGTAGATAGTCACCTGCTTCAGCGTCACGAGGTCGATGATCGGCAAATCACGTCCTACGATCTGTTGAAACTGCCTGAAGTAATCCACTCTTTTATGCGGATCGTTTTCTACCGCCGCGGTCTCCAGCAACCGATCGACCTCCGGGCTTTGATAGTGTGTTGCGTTCGAAAACGGCACGCCTGCCTTGAAGTTGTGCGACCAGTAGAGACGTTGCACGCCGACCGTCGGATCGAAGGTGTTGCCCAAAAAATTCGCGTCGAGATCAAAGTCACGATCGGTATAAATACGCTTCACATAACTGCCGAAATCCTGTGAGCGTACGGTTGCCTCAATGCCCGCGCGTCGCAATGTTTGCCGTAGATACTCGGCCAAGCGGGCGAAGGTCGGATCATAGGGGTTGTAGTCAAGATTCAGCTTGAAGCGGAAACCGTTGGACTGACGTGGGAAACCCGCTTGGTCCAGTAACTGTTGGGCGCTCGCAAGGTCGTACGGCAACGCTTTCGCGGCCGGATCATAGAACTGGGTGAGCAGCGGGCTGATCGGTGACGGCGAGATGATCCCGTAGCCGTACCAGACTGAGCGCAGGATTGCTTGCCGATCAATAGTATGGGCGATCGCTTGCCTCACTTTCGGATTGGCAAGGTAACGATTGTCGAGGTTGAACTGCAGTTGCGTCAGCGCCGCGTCATAGCTGTAGCCACGGGTTTCGAGAGCCAGGTGCGGCAACGCCTGTAGCCGAGCAATGTCGGTCAACGGGACCGGATTCTCCCCGGCGAGATCCAGTTCACCCGTTTCCAGCGCAACAGCGCGTGCGGCTGGATCGCTCATGAAGCGCACCACCAACTCGTCGATGTATGGCTTTGGCGCATCCCAGTAGTCAGGATTACGGGCGAAGACGGCGTGACTGCCGCGCGCCCAGCTTTTGAAAATGAATGGTCCGGTCCCTATGGGATTGATATTATGAGGATTGCTTAGCGGGTCACTGCCGTCGTACAGATGAGCGGGCAAGATGGGCGACTCGGACGCAGCCAGCGCGTAGATGAGGTAGGGCGCCGGTTTTGATAATCGCAATACGGCCGTGTGAGCATCGGGCGTTGCAACTTCGATCACGTTTGCGAAGGTCGAGCGTCCTCTTGAATGGTACTGCTTGAGCAATCCTATTGACGTGGCCACATCCTTCGATGTGAACGGCTTGCTGTCGTGCCACCGTACATTTGGACGAAGCTTGAAGACGTATTCGCGGCCATCCGTGCTGATGGTCCATTGCGTCGCCAGTTGCGCTTGCGGACGAACATCGAAATCGTAGCTCAACAACCCCTCGGTTACCTTCGGACTGATTTTCTGCTCGGCGCCGGCGGTGGTTGCGAAGTTGATCAGCGCATTCGGCTCGGGATTGACCAGCAATGTGATCCGACCACCCCGTCTCGGTGCAACCTCCGGCGCGGCCGACCAGCCGGCCGCGCTAGCTGCCAGCGATGTCAGCGGCGTCAATGCAACACCGGCTGCGGCACTCGCCAGACTGAGCAGGGTAGTGCGGCGGCTGAACTGAAAGGGTTTGCGCTGAATCATCGTTCGTTCTCGAGATAAGTGATAGCGTTGTTGGGGTTTATTAGCGGCGACGGCAGAGGTTCTTTCGAGAAATCCTTTTCCGATTTCAGATCTGGCAACGCAAGTTCGACGCCTCGGCCCATGCTTTTTCAGCCGATGAGGTCTGGACCGGTTCCGGCTGAAAAACGCAATTGGTCAGGGGCGTTGCCCGTCAAACAGTGTTTATTGATGCGCGAACGCTGCATCCTGATGCTACTGCGCCATATGTGACGCCACGCGAGAGCATCGTGCCTCAGGGCCGTGTACACGCAGTCCCAGGGTCCGAGTTAGCGTACGGGCTCAAGCCGCCGGTCTCAACGAAGTAATGAAGGAATCTTTATCATCGACCGCAGATCGGTCGGCCGGTTCGAGCGGTGCACGCTTGCCACCCATCTTTGCAGCAGGGCACATATGCAAAGCTGAAATCGATAGAGCGATGCCGCGAGCCGGCGACTACATTATTGTGCTGCTCAGGTACCGGCCAACGGAATGCATGAGTGACCGCTGCACCTTGAAATCTGCCGTTGAAATGGCATCTGGTGCGGCGTCCGGAATGGGTCGACTTCTGCCAATCGCCGGTAGTCGGCGACCGGCCCCTATAAATCTCTACCAGTTGAGTCTCAGCCCGGCTTCTGTTGCGCGATGTCGATCATCGTCGTCCGCATGCAAGTACTGACTCGTGGTTGAGATCGATACATGCCCCAGGTTGTCCCGGACGTATCGCAGATCGACTTGGCCATCCATCATGCGAGAGCCTGTCGTGTGCCGTAGCCAATGGGCAGATGCCTGCCGCAATCGTTCTGATGCGCGCTCGTGCGCTTCGCCGGTCAATTGCAAGTGCACAATAGCATTGTCGAACACCTGTTTAATGATCAAGTGCACGGCGCCGCGTGTCATGGCCTGGTGTATGCCACCGATAGGCAAGAGCAACGGGGTTGGTTCGCCACTGTAGGGCAAGGTCGCAAGACCATAGTGACGGCGATAGCGTGCCAGTTCGGCCATCAGTTCTGTCGTCGCCGGCAGCAAGCGTTCCTTGTCGCCCTTGCCGGTAATCGTCAGCCACCATCGGTCTTGGCCCTCGCGATCGCGCCGTCTAAAAAAGCCGCCCATCGGATTGCTCACGACTTCCGAGATGCGCAGCCCCATCAGATATAGCAGCGAGATCAGCCAACGCACCCGCGCGTAGTGTTCCTGCTCGCGGGCGGTGACACGGGGCATCGCGTCGATCGAGGTTTTGACGGCCTGCCACAGGTCGTCCTCGAGGAAGCGCGTCACGCGGGGCTTGGCCTTGCGTGCGCGTTGACGAGACAATGACAGGGGATTGCCGGCCAGGTAGCCCGCGTTGACCAGCCAGGCGAAGAGCGTATTCAGAATCACAATTGCCTGACGCTCGCTCGCGGGGGAGAGCGGTCCCGCGAACGGCCGCCAGTGCGGATCCGCGCGAGCCACTTTGCGACCGGTCATGACCCAACGCTGCGCGGGTTGCGGGTCGGCCAGAAAGCGCCGGTAGACGAGTAGGTCTTCGTGCGTGAGCGAGGAGAGGGGTTTCTTCAATTCGGTGGTCGACCACAGCAGTAGGCGTTCGGACTCCTTGCGATAGGTGTCGAAGGTCGCCTTTGTGTCGACGAATCGCGCGAGCCACGCCCGGATGGCGTCGACGTCGTTTTGGGCAGCAATTTGAGGCCGGGTGCCGAGCGCGCGGTTCGTGCCGAGGCTACCGTCGAGTTCTGGTGGGAGATACAAGTTCTCGATCGGCACGAGGGCGGCGTTGGATACGCGGAGGAGCTCAGGAAGCGGCATAGCAACGAAGACGTAGTCAATTCACACAATGCGTTATTTTACTCGACATTATAGTCATAATGTCTAATTTATGGTTTTGATATCGAGATAATTAACATTATACGTTATATTATCAACGTCTTGATTTCCCGGAAAAGCTCGCCATGGATGATTCAGCCCCCCTCGAGGCGCAACTGCACGCGGAAATCGAGCAGTTGCGGACGCAGTTCCCGCGCACGCAGGAGCTGTATCGCGAGGTCTGCGTGCTGCTGTTTTTTAGGCACGGCGTCACGCCCACCGCGAACCGGCTGTATCAACTGGTGAAGAAAGGCAGCATGAGCGCGCCGGCCGAGGCGCTAACGCGCTTTTGGGCCACCTTGCGTGAAAAGAGCCGGGTGCGCATCGAGCACCCGGACTTGCCGGCAGAGCTGCAATTCGCAACCGGCGAGCTGGCCGCGGTGCTCTGGACGCGGGCGGTCGATATGGCGCAAGAACAACTGGCCGCCGCGCAGCTCGAGGTGCAACGCTTGGCCGCGGACGCGCAAGCTCGGCAGGCTCAGGCGGAGGCCGAACGTGACCAGGTCCGTCAGGAACTGACGGGCAGTGCGGCCGCGCTGGACGGCGCGCAGATCCACATAACAGAACTGGACCAGGCGCTGGCGATCGCCGTCGCCACGGCGTCGACGCTGCAGGAGCAGGTACGACTGGCGCAACAGGGCGAGCAGCAGTTGCAGCGGGCGCTCGAAACCGCGCGGCATGATTTCGCTTCTGAACTGGACAAGCTGCGTGCCGACGGCACGCTGGCGCAGGAGCGCCTCAAAGCCGCCGAGACCCGGGCGCTGCTGGAAATCGATCGCGAGCGGCAAGCGGCCGCACGCTTGCAGAAGGAGCTGGACGCGGCCAACCGGAAAGCGGAGCAGGGCAGTACCCGGCAACGGGATGAGGTGCAGAAACTGCAGGCTCAAGTCGGCGACCTGCGTCAGCAGGTCGGTGTTCTGGAGGGTAATCTGGATGCGCTGCGCACCGCCAACGCGCGTTATGTCGATGAAGCGGCGCAGGCACGTGATCAACGAGACCAACTCGCGTTGTCGCTGACGCAGGCCGCTGCCAAGCAGAAGGTGCCGACGGCAAAGCGGGCAGCGAAGCCCACCGCTAAGCCGACACCAGGCCCGCGCAAGAGCAGTAGCCCGGTGGGCAAATCGCCGCGAACACGACAATCTTGATTGCCTCGGGTCGGTATTCGACGTTGGGGTCCGATTCGCAATTCCTATTCGACGCGTATGGCGAATCAACCCGAAAAATGCAAACACGGCCGGTTCAACAGCGCCGTCAAATGGGCTAATCTGACGGATCTGAGCGACCCACTTTTCTGAGTCTCGCCACCATGCAGCTCGACATCTTCGCCGATAGCCGTGACGTCATGCTCCGCAACGATGTGCTGGAAGCCCTGCAACGCCGCCATGCGTCCAGCGCCCGACAGGCATGGCAAAGAATGGCAGATGAATATCCTGAGGACGACACCCTCATCGCGCTCACCATGTTGGTCGGTGAGCTCGAGCGCGACGCGACTGCATATTTCACGGATCCTCGAACCCTTGACGAGACGCGCCGGGCTTTGATCGACGAGGTCAGCCCTGCTGCATTGCGCTTGTTTGGCGAGTCTGATGGACGCGCGTGGCTAATTCCTTGCTGGCGCGCACTAGCTCAGCGGGCAACGCCGTTGGCTTTTCGCGCGGATGACAGTGACAATCACGCGGCGCCCCCTATGGCTGCGCGCCGGCGACTGGGCGGCAGCTACCGAAGCCATCGAGCAGATTGAGTCCTGGCGGCGCATTCCAACCCCATTGATGTGGATGGCACGCGCGCGCTATTGCTCAGATGGACTGGGAGTGGCTTGGCCGTTGCTGACGGAACTGGCCTGGCTGTCTCCCGGGCGCTTCGCGTCTCTTGTTGCTGAGCTCCGTGATCCCACGCTGGACGCGCTACTCAGGAAATTCGACGCGCAGTTCGAGGGTGCAGGCCAGACCGCTGATCTGGCGTGGTTCCCCGCATGGGTACTCGTCGAAAAGGGAGCCTTGGCGTCGCGGATTCGCGAAGCACAACCGTCGCGCCACACCTCTCCAGAACGGGCAACGCGTCTGCTGCTGCAGATCCTTGACCTCGAGCGACGGGGTAGCCAGCATGACTTGGTCGAGCGGCGGAAGGCGCTGCGTGATCTGCATGCCGGGCTGTACGCCGCCTATCTGAAAACGCGCTGACCGTGGTTGCCGAACTACCCCTACCGAAACGCGTCAGAAGGCGTGAATGACTTGTCGCAGCGTTTCAGAGTGCAAGAGATCGCACGCGTCACGCGCAAGGTCGATCAGGCGATTGCCGCCCACTGCCAAGGACGCATGACAGCACTCCTGTCCCTGGACTGTCTCGGCGAAGGCTTGTCTGCGTTCGAGCGCGACACACTTCGCACCCGCGACGCACAAAACCGCCCCACACCTGAACTTGTCTCACGACAAGATGATTTGGTTTACTAATTGTTATTAGCAGACCAACGTGCAATGACTAAATAGAGGATAACAACGATTGAGCCCCGGTTTTGGCGTAATCATTTGCTTTAACACTGCGCGAGCAAGAGGAGAGCGTCATCGTCAATCAGGTCCAGCAACTGGAATTGCCGCCGCCGCGCATCTATACACGTACCGACTTCGCGGCGCTGCGCGCGTTCGTGCAACGCATCGGGCCCGCCCTCATTGCGCGTCGGTACTACGGAACCACGCCACGCGCCTCACGCTGCGAGCCCCGAGGCGATGGAGCGGTTTCTGGGCACGATGCTCGATGACCTGGTGCAGCTTGCGCTGCGCAACGGCTCGGCCACGCTCGCGTGGCACCTGAGCGTCCATCGAGCAGCACGGCAGCGCGAAGCTGACGGCGGTGACTTTGCGTATGGTCGTGGGACGGTTTTGTCGCGATAAGGCGGCCTGCTATTCTGTTGGTGACAAAACGGACAATTTCACCACTCGACAATAAGCGGCCCCACGTTTTCGGATAGCGCTTCGCCCATCATACGGCGCCAGCGAGTGAACGCCTCTTGGTGCGCCTGTAGTCGTCTGTCAATTGCGGCAACGCGCAATAGTTGCCGTGACTTCGTCTGCTCGATTAGAAGGCTATTTTGGTGAGCCAGATCCGCTAGTTCCCGAGCGTTTTCGGCCTTGATGTCTTCAACAGCACGCGTCAAGCGCTGAATGTCTTCGGTCATCGCGCGGTTTTTGCCTTTCTCTCGAAAGTACGGGCCGAAGCGAGCGCCGCCGGCGACCACGAACGTCAAGATGATCGAGAGAAGCTGGGCAGCGATCATCGATAGGCCTCAGCCAGGGCGCAAGCGGTTCCAAGATGAGGGTTCGGACCGGGTATTACTGTGATAAGCCGCGCAGCACTACGACCGCCAACTTCGAAGCATGCCCTTGGGCGCCATTGAAATTCGGCTACTTCAGCGGCGTCTCCAATGCGGATATTGAAGCAGATGCGCGGCTAGACCTTCCATCGGCCGTAACGGACGCATCCGCCCGGGCGCAGATCTCGTGGGAATCCTTCGAAGTAGTCCAGACATTTCCATCGCCGATGACGGTTTTCCCCTGAATTTCCGCAGTATCGGTGATGAACTGCATTCCGGAATCAGGCTCGATGCAAGCATCGACGGTGGGAAAACCGCTGCACGCTTTTCCACCCGTCGCGCCGCAGTTCGCCTGGATTAGCTTTTGCACGGTCTTGTTCGCCTGCCGCGGCGCGTTATTCGCTGCTCCCGATGCCAGCTCTGCCTGCTGAGGGGTGCTTTTGGGTGCGTTGGAACTGAGAGCGGCAAGTTCGCGCTCGGCGGCGTCCACCGCGCTTCGTGCCTTAAGCACGGCGTCGCGCGCCCGCGCAATCTCCGCCTGCGATGTCTCATCGCTTTTCGGGTTTCCACGGCGTGGGCGTAGTCGTCCTGCGTGCGCTGCAGCTCTGATTTACGCAATCCGACCTGATCCTCGGAAAGCTGTATCGCCAGTCCCGCCTTCTCGTCCGCTCCGGATGCGCGGCTGATTGCAAGGTTCTGCGTGGACGTCTTGAGTCCAAATTCCGCGGTGTGAACTGCGGTGATCGCATTCGAGATTTCGGTCTGCGAAACCTTACCCGTCTGCGCGCTCGCCAGAAGCTGGCGCAGTTTGTCTTGGGCGCTGCTAAGTGCGGATCTCTGCTGTGCGATCTCCTTTTGATATTGCATCGAATCTTGCTCGATATTGCTCAAGACGGGAGCCCTAGTTGCTTGCGATGCAGGTTGCGGATAGCCGACCGGCGTGGTCGCTCGTGACGCGCCCCGCCAACCGAGTGCATATTGCATGTGGCTCATGACGCCCAGCAATTCCCAAGGCCCACCGGGACTCGTCTTGAAGACGACCGACATATTCGGGCACCCTTTATCTGGCACGAAGGCCTGAAGCAAATTGTCGCTCTTCTGCAGAAACGTTCCCGCGCAACCATTCACAGTGAAATGACCGATCGTGGCAAAACGGGTGACAGGATCGGCCGCGTAGTATTCCTGCCAAACTCCGTTTCCCAGATAAGTCCATCGCCGCTCATGGGGGGTAGCGAATGAATAAGTCCATCGGAAATCGATCACCTGCCCGATATACGCGCCCGGTGGCGCCGGCGGCGGAAAATAAAGCCACACGATGGCGCAAAGAATCAGCGAGAAAAGAAAAGCCAAACCGATGGGAAGGTCAAGGCTTCCGGCAAATCTCGCGCCAAGCACGCGGGCGCGTTTGCCCTCGATCGAGAACATTCCAAAAGAGCGCCGCGAGCGCACCATGTATTTAATGAATATGGCGTCCGTGACCGCGCTTCGTTCCACTAGGGCATGGATGAATTCGCGTACCGTAGCGCTCCAGCCCGACGGCGGCCGGCTGTAGTGGACGATCGAATAGCGCCTCGCCCCGACCCCGTCCGACTCGATGGCCTCGAACAGATATCGCTCTATGGCACGACGAACAGGCATCCTGAATGCCGGAAGTAAATCCGATATCAGACGCCCTCGGATTTCCGTCGGAATGCGTCCGGTTCGAAACCACTCCAGACTGCAAAGCGCCCGAATCTCGGCTTCATTCGGCGTCGGCCGAGCCGCTTCACGGGCAAGCACGTTGCCCAGATGAATCGTCAGAGCAATTTTCAACCCGGGATAAATGGCGCACGCGCAGAGCCATTGATAGCACAAGGCGCCGAGTTGCGTCCTGATTTCATCGCACAAGTCAGCCATATCAGGGCTTCCTTTTGCATGCCAGAGCCCGTTGACCCCATGCAGAAACAACGGCTTGCGTTGTCTCGTATCGATAATGGCTTGCTTTGTCTCATATCGATGCTAGCATTTTTATCAAACCCGCCAGAGCAGGGAGGCCACGATGCAAATCACACAGTATTTCCAAACGGTAAATCAGGTCAACACCGCCGACACGATTTACATGAATGGTCAAATGGTGCTGTCGCCGGGAAGCACTTCATCCGATTTGAGCAAGATGCTGACTTCTCTGCAAAGCGAGATTGCCCTTTTGGAGAGTGTGCCTGAAGTTGATCGGCTCAAGGTCACTCAGTCGATATCCGACGCCACGGCGGAACTGCAGAAGCCAGAGCCGAAAAAGGACCGCATCAATACGTATCTGTCGAATGCGGGCGAGATGCTCAAAGGCGCGGCGGGTGCGGCATCCGGCGCTGTGGCCTTCGCCACCACTCTGTCTGAGATCGGGAAATGGGCAATCACCTGTCTCAAATGATCGGCCAGTTTCTCGGGCGCCGACAGAACGCGTGGGGTGGACCGCAATCCCAGTCGAGTTCCGCAAAGCCTTCGATCCTCCAGCAGCAGTTCCTTCAGCCTGTCGGGACGGTGAACAACGCGGACAATATGCAGCTTAACTACATTTTCTGCGGGTCCGGATCGGTTGAACAACTGATGCCCGAACGGTTGAACTTGACCGTCATGATGCTGAACCGGGGCGAGCAATGGCGGGCGCTGAACGAACGGCTCGGCAGTTGCACGCAGTCCGGCGGCGATGGCCGGCTGCTCGTCGTCGTGCGCGGAACGCCAAAGGACAAGCCGGATCTCTTCGCGTACCGCTGCGGGATCATCGACCTCAAAAAGTTCGACACGGATACCGGCTGGCAGTTCATGGGCCCTCTGGAATGGCCCTCGGGCTCGTCGGATCTCAATGCGCTGATCGCAACAATTCGACCCAATCTGGGCATCAACGGATCCTGCAGCCTTCTTTCCTTCAATGATCGCGTGAAAGATCTGGGCAAAAGCATCTGCTTCAGCCATAGCATCGACGAGCCCGAGATCAGCAAGGCAGGCGAAGCGCTCGTATATCGATGGCTCGAGTACTTCGCGACCGAGTGGCCCCGGCCGCCCGCTGGTCGCTTGGTCGTCGCGTTTCTGTGCATAAGAGCGACGGCGGAGGCCGGATCGCCCGAGCCTGACCTCCATACGCGCATCGCGGAAAAATACACGTCAAACAACTGTCCGATATTTGTGCTTCCGCCCTTGGGTCTCATCAAAAGGCATGAAGTGCTGACCTGGACGAGCGTGGTGCGCGAAAATCTCGGAGAGGAATGCGCGGCGGGCGTCATGCTGGACGCGGAAGACATTTTCGACAGAATCAACGAATGGCGTTTCGACGACTTGTCCAAACGGCTGCGCCCGATCATTGGCGGAACAATTCACCCACACAGCCAGCTGAACGCGCATCGGGAGTGAGCTTCATGGATGATTGGCGGCTCTCCAAGGACAACAGCGGCAGTCGCGTCGACCGCTGGCGCAGCTTGCCCAGGCCCGCTGTCGGCGACATAACCGGCCCGGAAGGCTATCTCGCGGACGACGCCTTGATCGACGCAATCAATACATCGATCTATCTCGGCATGCCCCTGCTGCTCACCGGTGCGCCTGGCTGCGGAAAAAGCGAAGTCGGCGCGTTCGTCGCGTGGAAGCTCGGCCTCAAGGAAGCGATCCGGCTGGACGTCAAGTCCACCACGACCGCGCGCGATCTGTTCTATCGCTTCGACACGCTCGCGCGCTTCCACGCAGCCTCAGAAAAGGGATCGAACATCGACCCGCATCGCTTCATCACGTTTCATGGTCTCGGCACTGCGATCCTGCTCGCCAACGAGCCCGAAGCCGTGGCGGATCTCATTGCACCGGAGGAACATCCCGAAAAGCGGCGCTCCGTCGTGCTGATCGATGAAATCGACAAGGCGCCCAGAGACGTGCCCAACGACCTGTTGGTCGAAGTGGAAAACATGAAGTTTTATATCGCCGAGTTGAACCGAACAGTTACCGCGGAAAAGAAGATGCGTCCCGCCGTGGTCATCACCAGCAATTCGGAGCGGTCGCTGCCCGATGCCTTTCTGCGGCGATGCGTCTACTTCGAACTCAAGTTTCCCAGCGAGGTCAATCTGAGAAAAATCATCGCGAGCCGTGTGACAGGTCTGGCGGCAACGTCCAGCCTGGTCGTCGACTCAGTGCACCTCTACCAATATCTGCATCGGCAATCCCTGCGCAAAAAGCCCGGCACGGCGGAATTGCTCGCATTCGTGCTGGTGGCGCAAGAGCGGGGCATCACCGATCTCCGGAGCCCGACCGGCTGGCATCCCCTCGCGAGACTGACGCTTCTCAAGGGTAGCGACGATCAGCATGTCGACTTCGACCAGATTCAATGGGCGCAGGCCGGCCAGGGAGACTGACCCGATGGTCCAACGCGCGCCTCACGTCGAAACGGTCGACGCCGAAACGTTAGCAGACCCGTTTCCTTCCTCACAACGGCTTGACGCGTTTCTGGCGCAACTCAGGCTGAGCGGCTTCGATTTGACTCCTTGCCAGTTTGCAATGGCGCAGATTGTCCTGCTTGCCGCCGAGCACGACAATGTCGGCGTCGTCAGGCTCGGACAGCGGCTAGCACTGGTGCTCGCTGGCACGAGGCAGGATGACTTCATGCGCGTATATCGAATGTGGTTCGATCGCGACGAGCCAAATTCCGAGTTTACGTGCAAGGTCCGTTCACCAGCGAAGCGCGTGACCACGAATAACCGATTGAGCCTTGCGCTCGTGCTGTTGACGCTGGCGTGCGTCGCGGCATGGCTGCTCGTTCAAAGAAAGACGCCGGACACGTCCCCGATTCCCCAGATGATCGAGTCCGTCCAAACGGTGCAAGCCACGTTTGCTCCGCTGCCAGCGAGCGCCCTCGTCGTCGCACAGGCGTCGGTGTCCTGGTCCGCGCAAAGGCCGATCCTGGCTTTCACACCCCTCGTGCCGTGCGTAATCTGGCTACTTCTACGTTTGCGGAACCGCGCGCTGTGGTTCAGTCACGCCGGCACCATACCTCTGGACGCAAACCAACGCGCCGTGCCCGTCGATGCCGCTAATCTCTACTCGGGACACGACATGGAAGCGGTAGCGCGAGCGCTCGCACGTCCCACCGCGGGGACAACCCTCACGCTCGACGTCATGGCGACGGCGGAAGCTACCGCGAACCAAGGTGGCCTCATAACGCCCGTCTGGAACACGGAGAACATCTCACCAGAATACATTTTTCTTGTAGAAAAGAAAAACGAGTTCGATCACCTCGCCGCGTTGGCCGACATCCTGATCGATCAACTGGAGGCGAGAGGCGTTCGAATGTCTCGCTATTACTTCGTAGGTGATCCACGGGTCATCCACAGCGAGGATTCCTACGAAATGGAGATACGCCTCTCTACGATCGCTGCGCGTTCCCGCTATGTGACGTTTATGGTAGCCGCCACGCCAGATGAATTCATACACCCGCTGACGGGAAAACCCCTTCGACACGTCATCGATGTCTTCAGCATGTGGGAAACACGCATTTTCCTCGACCTTTACCCAAAGGCCTTATGGACTGATCGGGAAAAAAGTCTTGTGCGCTCTGGCTTCTACGTGGCCAGCGCTTCGACGTCCGGGTTGATTGCGTTGATTCATGCGGGGCCTAACGCAGCCAATACTCCCGCGTTTCTTGAAGCGCTCGGGTGACTGGAAGCCGGTTACGCGCCGCGGACCGCATCAGTCCAATGCGCGTCAGCGCGATGGGGTGCCCATCCATTGATGTGCGCCGCGCAAGTTCCCGCCGCGGAATGGACCCTCCGTTTGCGCCCAAAGGCGACTCACGCTGGAATTCCTCAATGGCCCGGCCCTGCGGAATTCCGCGAGCAATGTCCATTTGGGCTTCTTTGTTGTGCCTAAGCTCGGTGCTGTTCGCTCGCGACGCTTGCCAGTTCGATTGTGAGCATCAGTGACTCGCTTTTGATCGACGCGAGAGCGTGCCATATCCTCACGAACAAGATCCAACGGCGCGTACTTCCGATTCTCGCGCGCAATGGTGCCTGGGAGCTTGCTTCGATCGTTCGTGTAGACGCGTGCCTCAAGGCGCGCACGAGATATAGCGACGTGATAAACGTCCTTCGCCGTAGTTCGGCGGGTGGTCTGAGTCTCAATCAGAACGCGGTTTGACGTTAAACCCTGCGCGCTGTGAACAGTGGTCGTGCATGCAAGATCGACGTGGGCGGGTTCGTTCGCTGGCAACTCGATACACCGGCCATCTCCTTCCAATATGAGCTTGCCGGGATGCACTACGGCGACTTTGAAACGATTGCCGTTGGCGAGGTCCAGTCCGGCATCGTTGCGGGTAATAGAAAAGCTTGTCTCCGCGCGCCGTGACAACGTGTCGATCCCGAGGGAATGCGGGTCGTGCACCCTTTGCAGATGTCAGCCATGCAGGATTGGAAATCGGAAGGCGGGTTATCGGAGAGCAGACCGCCAATGTCCCGGAAGGAAAGCTTCCCCTAGCTGATGTTCGAACTCCATTTCGGCGTCCAGTCGGATTTGTTCCACAGGGAACCGCACTTTTTGTGCGAAGACAGGACACTGGAGCTTTATGAACAACGCGCAGACTCATGGAACAAGGCGTGCGCGTTGAATGTACGCTCAACGGCATGTGGTTCGATGGACGAGAGGAAGACCCGATTCAAAAAGCTATGCGGGACGCTGTGCTGGCGTTCATGGCCGCGCAGGGAGAAGTCGACTACACGAATCGGGCGGAGATGCAGCGGCCCGGTGTGGCAATTGCGAAGGCCGCAGGGAAGTACACGGGACGCGCGCGGTCTTACGATTATGCTGCGATCAAAGCATGGCGCGCCGAGAACGGCGCTAGCATCCGGGCGACGGCAGGGCAGTTCGGAATTGGGACAGATGTCCGGTAAGCGCCGACGCCATCCACGATAGACGCAAGCCCCTGCAGTATCCGCTTCTGATCGTCCTGCAACGTAGGATCGACGTTGAGACCTAGATGCTGTTGCCCGCTCTTCCAGAGCGGGCCGATCGTTTGCTTCGATGGTATTTCCAGTCCGTGCATCTCAATGTACGTCTTGCACAGTGCTTCAATGATGGCGCTCGCCGCAGTAATGGCGGCATGCGGATCGCGATCAACTTGAGAGATGGCTCGGTCGAACTCTGCTTCGATAGACGAGAAGTCACCAGCCTTGAAATAGTCCGCGAGTGACTTCGCCGCCGGACTCGCTCCTGCTAAGGTGATGAAACCATTCATCTGGTAAGTCAACTGGTTCTTGGCAAAGCTGGCTCTGATGCGCTCTTGTCCGGGGCCAATTTTCTGGTTCCAGTCATTGGGTTCCAGATCCATGAACCTCTGAATAACTTGGCCAAGCACTTGCATAGGATCAACACAGACATCATCGTTGCAGCGCCTAAGCCAAAGGCTACATTTCGTTTCGCAGTTTCCTTCGGGCACGTCACCCGGCGCTCCACTCTCCATGAAGAGTGAGTTCAGCGCGGAATGGCTGTAGTAGTACTCTGCAAGAACAGAAGAAACGGCGCCAATGACCGAGTTCAGAATCTTGCTGTTCATGTTGTTCCTGTTCTTCTCGTCACGACAATGACTGTGGTAGCAGAGGCCAGTCTTCCGGCACGAGCGCTGGCGGCTTGGTCCAAGACTGCTCAACCAAAGTGTCCTGGAACCATTGATCTCGGAGGTTGGCGTGTTCGGTCACGATGAGTTGAAAGCCTGGGACATCCTTTTGCGTGAACTTTAGTAACAGCTCGAATAGCCGACGCACTGCCGTTGGCTATTCTGGTCGCGCAGGCAACAATTCTGTAAATCAATCTGCCTGTTTTGACAGTGCCGTTTGGTCGCATCGGATATCGTTGTCGAGAAAAGACGATGATCGACGGTCTGCCGTAAACACCTTGATTGCTCCGCAGACCTGACGACCTGAAGCACCCACGAACCTTCAGATCACGGGACAGCGGGCTATGATCGTAGCCGTCTCCATGCACTATGAATCAGCGGTGTGGGGCGAGGATGATGTTAGCGATAACGCCCGTCGCGATTGCGACCAGTACATAACCGCCGTTCAGGCTGACCCATTGATAGCCTCCCGGCGGTGGTTGCAACCCTTCATCCCGCCAGTTATCGACCACGTAGCGCCGGTCTCGATAGTCTCCTGGCAGGCGGTCACCGCGATGCCAGTCGCGATGTGGAACCGGCTGGTCATGACCCTGCGCGCCAGCGTCCGGTCCGCGCTGCACGTGACGCTCCGGTTGGCCGTTGGGACTGCCATGGTTCTCCGGTCCGTCTGGACCTTCCTGTGCAACGCCCGGGACTGTCTTAAGCGTCAGCAGCGAAACCAGCAGCGTTATGACAGCGGGCTTATTCGCGAATATTGTGGACATTTAACGGCTCCAGAAGGACAAAATCACATTGAACAGCATCCTGTCGAGCGAAGGGCTTACAGCAGCTTACATACGCTAATAATTTCGATGGTTTCCACAGCCTCGCGAATGCCGAACTGGCTGGAATCTCCCGATGGCCGGGCCTTACTGCTGCAAGAACTAGTGGCGATCGGACGCATGCGTTGCACTATTTGCACATCTGTAACACTGCAGAACGATAGTGATGCTTCACATCCGCCCATGTCGTCCTATCCGCAGCCATCGTGTTCTAACGGAACTTCCGCAGCGTCAAGTTGATGGCGCTCAAGCGCTGGAAGAACGCATCAAGGCTTAGGACGTTACTCGCCTCCTTGCTCCACACCACCTCCCAGTGCTTTGTACAGCGTAACGAGGCTGGTCTGCTGCGACAGGCTATCGGAAGCCAACTGCTGCTGCGCGGTATAGAGCGTGCGTTGCGCATCGAGAAACGTCAGGAAGCTGTCCGTGCCAGCCTTGTACCGGGCCTGCGCAAGCGTGTAATAGCTCTGCGCGGAAGTCACATAATCACGGTCCGCGATCACCTGATCGATGTACGTTGCATGCGCCGTCAACGCATTCGATACTTCCTTGAACGCGGTCTGGATCGTGCTTTCGTAGTCGGCAATCTCGATGTTCTTTTCGATCTTCGCAACGTCCAGTGACGCCTTGTTGCTGCCGTAGTCGAAGATCGGCAGGGACACGGTCGGCGCGAACGCCCACGCACCCGTTCCTGCCTTGAAGAGACCTGACAGCGTTGAACTCGACGTCCCCGCCGTCGCGGTCAGTTCGATCTTCGGGAAAAACGCCGCACGCGCTACGCCAACGTTCGCGTTGGCCGCCTTCAAGGCATGCTCGGCTTCCACGATATCCGGGCGGCGCGTGAGCAAGGTCGAAGGCAGGCCTGCGCCGATATCGGCGAACATCGACGTGTTGGAGGCCTGGTCGAACGCGGGCGGCAGGTTGTCCGGAATCGGTGCACCGAGCACCGCGACCAGGTTGTTGCGGTCCTGAGCCACAGCCCGTCTATATGACGCCAGGCTCGCCTGCGCGCTGGCGAGCGTGTTCTGCGCCTGCCGCACATCGAGCAGCGAGGAATTGCCCAGTTCCTGTATGCGCTTCGTGACGTCGTAGGTGGTCTGGTCGGCGGCAACCGTGTCCTGCGTGATCTTTAGCAAACGCTCGTCCGAGAGCAAGGTCAGGTAGTCCGTCGCCACTGTTGCGATCAGGCTGATCCGTGTGCTTTGACGCGATGCCTCGGTCGAGAGATAGTTCTCCAGCGCTTGCCGTTTGAGACTGCGCAGACGTCCGAAGAAGTCGATCTCCCACGAAGTGGTGCCAATGTTGAGATCGTTCGATACGCTGGTTGTGCCTAACGTGCGTTCGCGTGTCACGCTGCCGCTCGCGGATATCGATGGTGCAAGCGCCGCACGCGTAATGCGATATTGCGCCTCGTATTCCGCCACGTTCAACGCCGCGACGCGCAGATCACGGTTGTTGTCGAGAGCGATCTGGATCAGCCGTTGCAGACGCGGATCGCGAAAGAAGGTGCGCCATTGGGTATCGACGGCTAGCGTCTTTGACGTATCCGCGGCGGTCTTCTGCACGGCTGTCGTGCTTTCGTAACTGTCGCCTTGCGGATAGGCTGCCGCTACCGGCGCGGCAGGCCGCTCGTAGTGCGGATCGAGTGTGCAGCCGGTGAGTGTTGCGATACTCGCAAGCGCCAGCGACAGCAGGCGAACACCCAGTTTGAGTCTCATCATTGTTCACCTTCGCTATGCGTGGTGTGGCCGTGCTCGCCAAACAAACGCCGCACGACGACGAAGAACACCGGAACGAAAAAGATCGCGAGCACAGTGGCGGCGATCATGCCGCCCATCACTCCCGTGCCAATCGCGTGACGGCTCGCCGATCCCGCGCCCGTGCTGATCACAAGCGGCAGCACGCCGAATACGAACGCGAGCGAAGTCATCAGGATCGGCCGCAAGCGCAGGCGCGCCGCTTCAAGCGTGGCGTCGATCAGGCTGCGGCCTTGCGCTTGCAAGTCCTTCGCGAATTCGACAATCAGGATCGCGTTCTTGGTCGACAGACCGATGGTTGCTAGCAGACCGACCTTGAAGTAGATGTCGTCGGGAAGCCCGCGAAGATGCGCGCCAAGCACGGCTCCCAGCACGCCGAGCGGCACCACCAGAATCACCGCGATAGGAATGGACCAGCTCTCGTAAAGACCCGCGAGACACAGGAACACCACGATCAGCGAGATTGCATACAGATAGATCGCTTGCGAGCCGGCGAGGCGCTCCTGATAGGACTGCCCGGTCCAGTCGATGCCAAAGCCGGCGGGCAGTTTTTTCACGAGCGCTTCGACTGCATCCATCGCCTGGCCCGTGCTTGCGTTAGCGCCGGTCTGTGCGGTGATTTCCATCGCGAGCGTGCGGTTGAAGCGCTCAATCTGCGGCGGCCCAAAAGTCCACTTGCCGGTGGCGAATGCCGAGAAAGGCACCATCTGACCGTCGTAATTCGTGGTGCTCGTCGTCGTGCTGCTGGTGCTGCTTGATGTACTCGATGTACTTGATGTACTTGATGTGCTCGCCTTCACGTACCAGCGTCCGATGTCCGACGGCATCATCCGATAGGGCGCATCGGCTTGCACATACACCTTCTGAATGCGGCCCGTATCGACGTAATTGTTCACGTAGGTCGAGCCGAACGCCGTCCCCAGCGTGTCGTTCACATCGGCGACGGAAAGCCCGAGCGCGCTGGCCTTCTCACGATCGATATCGACGTGGAACTGCGGGGTATCGTCGAGACCGCCAGGACGCATGCCCGAGAGCATGCTGCTGTTCGCGGCCAGCGCCATCAACTCGCGGCGTGCGGCCATCAGCTTGTCGTGGCCTTGTCCCGCGCGATCTTCGAGTTCGAAATCGATCCCGCTTTGCGTACCGAGTTCCTGGATCGCCGGCGGATTGAGCGCGAAGATCTGCGCGTCGCGGGCGGCAGTTGCGAAATACATGTTGGCGTGCAGGATGATCGACGACGCCTGTCCGTCCTTGCCACGGCGCGTGCTCCAGTCCTTGAGCTTGACGAACGCGAGCGCATTGTTCTGGCCCGAGCCATTGAAGCTGAATCCCGTGAGCGTGATGATCTTGTCCACCTGCGGCAAGCCGAGATAATAGGCCTCGACCTGCTTCACGGTCCCGAGTGTTTTCGCGGAAGGCGTGCCGACCGGCGTCGAGATTGACGTAATGATGATTCCCTGGTCCTCTTCGGGAAGATAAGACGATGGCAGTTTCGTGAATAGCAGCACAACCACGCCCGCGATCAGCGCATAGATCACGAGATAACGCATGGGCTTGCCGACCACGCGCGATACGCCCGTAGAGTAGCGGTCAGTGCCGCGTGCAAGCACGCGGTTGAACCAGCCGAGGACGCCGCGTTTCTCGTGATGCTCCACGTCCGAGCGCTTGAGCAGTGTCGCGCATAACGCGGGCGTGAGCGTGAGCGCGAGGAACACGGAGAGCAGCATGGCTGCCACGATAGTGATCGAGAACTGCCGGTAGATCGCGCCGGTGGAACCGGAGAAGAAGGCCATCGGAATGAACACGGCGATCAGCACGGTCGTGATGCCGACAAGCGCGCCGGTGATCTGCTTCATCGCTTTACGCGTCGCCTCCAGCGGTGACAGTTTTTCCTCCGCGATCAAGCGCTCGACGTTCTCCACGACCACGATTGCGTCGTCCACTAGTAAGCCGATGGCAAGCACGAGCCCGAACATGGAAAGCACGTTGATGGAGAAGCCTACCGCCGACATTACCGCGAACGTACCGAGCAGCGCTACCGGCACCACGATGGTCGGGATCAGCGTTGCGCGCAGGTTCTGGAGGAACACATACATCACGACGAACACCAGCATCACCGCTTCGATCAGCGTCTTCACCACCTCTTCAATCGAGATACGCACGAACGGCGTGGTGTCGTACGGATAGTCAACCACCACGCTGCGAGGCAACTGCGGGGTCAACTGGTCGAGCTTCGCACGCACCGCTTTCGCGACACTCATTGCGTTCGCGCCGCTTGCGAGCTTGACCGCGAGCGACGCGGCCGGCTTGCCGTTCAGCCGCGAGTCCGTGCTGTAGTCGTCGCCGCCTACTTCCACGCGCGCCACATCGCTTAGCAGCACCTTCGAGCCGTCGGTGTTCACCCGCAGCAGGATCGAGCCGAACTCAGCGGGTGTGGTGAGCAGACTCGACGCGGAGATGGTGGCGTTGATGGCTTGTGTCTTCGTCGAGGGTGAACCCCCGATCTGGCCGACCGATAACTGCACGTTCTGGTTGGTGATTGCAGTGGTGACATCGCTTGCGGTCAGACCCACCGCCTGCAGCTTGACCGGGTCGAGCCACACGCGCATGGCGTGCTGCGCGCCGAACAGCGTCACGTCACCCACACCGTCGATCTGCGTAAGCGGGTCTTCGATCTGCGTGGCGATCACGTTGCCGAGATCGATGGAATTCATGCTGCCGTCCGAGGACGAAAGCGACACGATCATCAGGAACGCGTTGGCCGCCTTGGCGACCTGCACGCCCTGGTTCTGCACTGTCTGCGGCAATGACGAGCTGGCCTGCTCCACCTTGTTCTGCACCTGCACCTGTGCGATGTCAGCGTTGGTGCCCTGCTGGAAGGTCAGCGTGATGGTCGCTGTTCCCGCGTTACTGCTGGTGGAGGACATGTACAGCAGGTTGTCGATGCCGCTCAGTTTCTGTTCGATCACCTGCGTGACCGTGGTCGCCACGGTTTCGGCGGAAGCGCCGGGATAGGTCGCCGTGATCTGCACGGACACCGGCGCGACGCTCGGATATTGCTCGACCGGTAGTGTGCGGATGGACGCCGCACCGACCATCATGATGACGATGGCGATGACCCACGCGAGAATCGGTCGGTTGATGAAAAAGCCTGCCATGAGGTTCTCGCTTTAACCGCGGGTTGCCGACGCGGCCGCTGCAGCGGGGGCGTCGGAATTCGAATCGGAAGGGGAAGGGTTTTCGACCGCTTTGACGAGTGCGCCGGTGCGCGCTTTCTGCGATCCCGACACGATCACCCGGTCGCCAGCTTTCAAGCCGCTCGTGATGACCCAGTCCGCGCCGTTAGCGCTGTTGGCGGTCACCGCCGTTTGCGTGACCTTGCTGTCGGCGTCGACGGTCAGCACGCTAGCGGAGCCGTCCGATGCACGCGACACCGCCAGTTGCGGCACCGTGATCGCCTGCTGGTTCACGCCTTCTTCGAGCCGTGCCCGGACGAACATGCCCGGCAGCAGCGCGCCCTCGGGATTCGGGAACACGCTACGCAGCGTGACCGAACCTGTGGTGGCGTCGACGGTTATATCGGAGAACAGCAGCCTGCCGGCATGCGGATAGTCACTGCCGTCTTCCATCACGAGATGCGCGACCGCGCCGTCGCTGCCCGCCTGCTGCAACTGGCCGCTCGCGAATTCCTTTTGCAGCCGCAGCCAGTCGACCGATGAACGGGTGACATCGAGGTACATCTCGCTGGTCGCTTGAACGGTGGCGAGCGCCGTGGTCTGCTCGGCTGTGACAAGCGCGCCCTCAGTCACGCTCGACTTGCCGATACGCCCGGTGATCGGCGCTACGATCTTCGTGTAACCCAGGTTGATCGCGGCGGTTTTCAATGACGCGCGATCGGCGACCACGTCGGCCTTAGCTTCCTGCAGCGACGAGATGGCGTCGTCGTAGTCCTGCTTGCTCACGCCGTCTATCTTCGACAAGTCCGAGTAACGCGTCGCTTTGGTTTGCGCGGCGTCGGCCGTGGCTTGTGCCTTCACGAGCGTCCCGACGGCCTGGTCATAACTCGCCTGGTAACTCGCCGGATCGATCTGATAAAGCACCACACCCGCTGCGACCATCGAGCCTTCAGTGAAGAGCCGCTTCATGACGATGCCTTGCACCTGAGGCCTGACATCGGCCACGCGTACGGCGGACAGGCGGCCGGACAGTTCGGTGCTGGCGACGATTGGATGCGGGGCGATGGTTTCAACGCCGACTTCTGGCACGCCCTGTGGCGGACGCTGCGAGCCGCCGTCGCCGCAAGCGGCGAGCGAAAATGCGGCCACTGAAGCGGCGACGGCCACGAGTACACGCGTGCGTAGCAATCGTGTGGCCCCGGTAGGAACTACGGAAACCTGATGGATTATTCTGGTCATGCGGTGAGCGTCCTTCGATCAAGGTTCGACAAAGGGCCGCCGGGCAGACATCGATGCGCAGGTCTTTCGAAAAACGCGAGGAAAAGCGGAGGAGGGTTGCCTCGAGAGGCGCTCGACCCGACCACCGGGGCTCGGAGAAAACCGCGCAACGCCATGCCAGCGGCAAGGGATGACACGAGCTTAACGAGCAGCGTCTTACGATGGCTTAGTGACTGATTACATGATGTAACATTGCTGCGAGCGCGCGACCATGCATGCGCGGCAACGGCGTCAGGCGCGAACGCGCAAGGGGAAGTCGAGCACGACGGCGAGGCCGCCGCCGTCGGCATTGTGCATGGACAGGTCGCCGCCATATCGACGCGTGAGGCGCCGCACGATCGTCAGTCCCAGGCCGCAATGCGCGTCGCCGCCGCGAGCGGGATCGATCCGTATGAAGGGTCTGAGCGCACGGGCGAAATGGGCTTCGGGCATGCCCTTGCCATGATCGCGCACACTCAGGCGATCACACCCGTTGTGACGTGACGTTGCGATGCAAAGCGGAGGCGCACCATAGGTGAAGGCGTTTTCCACGAGGTTTGAGAGTATCCGGTCCAGTTCGACGGCAGGCAGGCGGAAGTCGTCGCTCGCCTGCAGGTCGAGTAAGAAGAGCGGGTCTCGTGCGAGCACGTCGTGGCCGTCGACATCAACGTTTGCTTCAGCTTCCGCATAGTGCGAACGGCAGAACGCATTGACTGAAATCCACGGGGCGTGCGCGTCTGTTTCGGTGTCGCGGGCGAAGTCGAGGAATTGCGTGACGATCTGCGCAAGCGATTCAGTGTCGTGAAAAAAGCCGTTGCGCGCGGTGCTGTCCGACACAAGGTTCGCGCGGACCTGGATGCGCGTGATCGGTGCACGCAGGTCATGCGCGACGCCGGCCAGCATGATCGCGCGTTCCTGTTCGGCGTCGCTTAATTCACGGGCCATTTCGTTGAAGTCACCAATCAGCCCTTTGACCTCCGACGGACCGTTGGACAAGACCATCGGCGGACGATGTCCCAACCTGAACTCACGTGCTGCCCGTGCGAGCCTCAATATAGGTTTCTGTATTTGCCATGCGCCGAGCAGTGCGATAGCAATGGCGAGGAACAGCATGAGCGCACTCGCGCTCAGCAAGCGGCTCACGGGAGGTACGACGGCTGGGATCAGAAGCCATCGCGACGATGGGCCATAACGCACCCACATGAGGTCCTCGGTGTGGTCGAATACCACGCGGCTCTGCGGCGGCAGGTCCGCACGCAGGACGTTCTCGAACAGGCCGTGTGTATCGGCGCAGGGCGGTGGACAACCGAGCGGCGCGGACTGTGGCCCGGCATCGGCGAAACGCAGGCCGAGCACGGCGGCGAGACGCTCGCTTGAGCCGTCGGCAGCACTCGCTGCCGGATCCAGCACCAGCCGCACCAGCCGGCTGACGTGATCCGCCTCGATGATGCCGCGCTCACGATCCACGATCACCATCCACGTCAGTTGCATCATGACGAGCAGGCCTACCGACAGCAGCGCGAGCCGGCCGAAGATCGTGTTGAGGGGGCGTAGCAGCTTATGCATCGCGTTCGGCATCGGGTGCATCGCCGGAGGCTCGCGGCGGCACGAACATATAACCGATACCGCGCATGGTCTGGATGATGCGCGGCTGCGAGGGGTCCTCTTCAATCAGTTGACGCAGGCGCCAGATCGGGACGTCGATACCGCGCTCCGTCACGTCCGCGTGCGTGCCGTACCAGAGGGTGAGCAGCCGCGAACGCGAGAGCGTTTCCATCGGGTGGCGCACGAGCACGTTGAGCAGGCGTAACTCGCTGTTCGTGAGGCGCTGCGGCTCGCCGTCGCGCGTGAGCGTGCGGCGGTCGTTGTCGAGTTCGAAGCGCCCGAAACGCGCTGGTTCCGACCATTGACTGGTCGGGCTTGGGGGCCGGCTCATGCCTTGGCGGCGCAACACCGCGTTGATCCGCGCAAGCAGCTCGCGTGGCATGAAGGGCTTGCCGAGGTAGTCGTCCGCGCCCATTTCCAGACCAACCACGCGGTCGATGTCGTCCGCACGCGCCGTCAGCATAATGACCGGGGTACCGTCATTATCTGCGCGCAGCCGGGTGAGCGCCGTCAGGCCGTCGATGCCGGGCATCATCAGGTCGAGCACGATGATTGAAGGGCGTTCGCGCATCACCACCTGATTCAGGTCGCGTGCGTCTTCGCGGAACGTGACTGAGAGGCCGCGCTCATCAAAAAAAGCCTGCAGCAAGTCGCGCAGTGCAGCGTCGTCGTCGACTAGAAGGATTCGGGTTTCGCTGTTGGACATGGCTTGAGCCTGGATGAGCCCTTGAAGAGCTTTGTAAGCTGCAATCGAAGCGACTATAAACGATGCCCGCCAGGATCGTGTTACGGCGTCTTAGCGATTCTTTCAATGCTTCGATGCCTGTCGCTTGCAGGCCGTTGCTCTTGAATCGGGATTCACGGACTCTGCGTTGCGCCATTCGACACACGATTGCCGGTGCTAACTTTAGGCTGCCTTGACCAGCAGCTTATGTGCTCGGCTGTCGCTGGCCTCGGTAATGCTTACCAAGCCTTTTTTCCGGAGGAACGCTCGGACGGCGCTGCACGTTTCGTGCGCGCCGATTGCGTCGGAAGCTCGAAATTTCGTCGATTGGCCACGAGATCGATCGGGGCGCGCAAATCGCCGCTGCTTATCGCGAATGTGGATTTCGAGCACCCACGCCAATGGCGAAGGAGGGAAGTCGACTTCGGAGAGCGGACCATCATAATGCGCGGCATGGGGAAAATCGGCCAGTCGAAGGCCAGAGATATCCAGGTTTAGTTCCCACCCCATCCGGTCGGCTTCGGCGGCCGCATAGTCATATAGTGCGCGTCCGGTCAGCCCTTGCGCTTGCCACTGCTCCTTGACTTTAGCGAACAAGTGCTTTGAGTCCAGCGCGCATTGGGTCATTGCGGGATCGTTTCCGAGCACGAAGGTTCTCACCGCCATCGCCTTCCCACTTTTCGTAGACGGGGCCTATGTCGATAAAAAAATATCGTTCTCGCCCAATACCATCCCCGCGAATGAGGGCGCACCGAAAGTCTTAACGGTATTTGTTCCGAACCGCTCATAGACTTCGTGCCATCCTCTACGCATCCCGTGAGTCGTCAGTATTTCCTTGGCTATGGAAACGGCTTCCTCTTCTTCCATACCGGAATGCACGCGGGCAGCTATCGCGTGGATCACATCGCGGGTTTTGGTTCTGACCATCAGCATGCTTTCGACGGAAAAGGCTGAGCCGACCTGTTCGTAATCCTGCAGTGTTTTCATCGATTTCATCCTTGATTAGATAAGTTGCAATTCAAAATATTCGGGACAGTCGGTGATGCTGATTGGCAGGCCAATCGGCATCCACTGGTAGCCATCGCTACCATATCGAGAATCTCATTTTCGTCGCGAGATGGCATCACCAAGCTGCGGTTTGTCTTGGCGTCGAATTTGACGACGCAGGTCCCACAGATACCTTTGCCGCCGCATACCGACTGCATGGAATAGCCGGAGCGACGTAATGTCGGTAACAGCGTGACATCTGCTTCGGCCGTGCAGAGTAGATCGCGCCCGACACTGTCTCGATCGGTGATGCGCGCCCGGATCGGTCTGGCTGAGCGGTGAGACGCTGGCTCGAATGGATCGAAATGAAACCTGTCTGCGGGCAAATGCTTTGTTTGAAGATAGTCCTTGATCTGTTCAACAAAGCCGCGACTGCCGCAGACGTAGGCGGAAACGTCATGCAAGGCGTCGAAGTCTTTATTCAGCCGAGCGGCGAGGGCGGTGAGGTGACCGGTCGATCCACCTCCGTTAGTTCCGAGCTCCTCATGCCCGACTTCATCGCTCAGAACGGCAACGAATTCGAACAGGTCGTGCCGTTCTGCCCATTCGGAGAGTTCGTGCCATGCGTAAATATCATCGACATCCCTGGCGCGCCAATACAACGTTATCGGCACATCGAGGCCACTAGCGAGCTTGTGTTCGAGCAAAGCTTTGAGCGGTGCATAACCGGTCCCCGACGCGAGCATCAGGATTTGGTTCGCGGTCTCGGTAGTCCAGGAGAAACGCCCATAAGGTCTGGCCAATTGAAGCGTCGTGCCGGGTGCTATCCGCTTTAGCGATTTGTCGGTGAAGCGCCCGCCTTTAACGTGCCGAACATGGAGTTCCAGATGGCCATCCTTCGGCGTTGCGCTGGCAAGGGAGAAGCTCTTCCTTCCGCTATCAGGCAGCACAATATCGATGTACTGGCCCGGGATGTAATGCCAGTCGACCGGCGATGTCAGGTAGACAATACTGACGTCGGCCGTGACTTCCTCGACCCGACGAATAGTCGCTTCGAACGTTCTGGGAGTTGACGATCGTCGAATGCCTTTGACTCAATCGCGACCGATAGGTCGGAGCGAGCACCTGCGGGTCGGCCGCTACGCTTTCCAGCTCTACTCGCTGGCAACACCGAACGGCGTGAAGGCCACAGTGACGCTTGAGGAAATGTCGGTTCGCGGTCACAGCGGCGCGGAGTACCACGACTGGCTGATCAAGATCGGTGATGTCGAGCAATTCGGTAGCGGTTTCGGGGAAGCGGCTTCGGACTCCAAGATCCCTGGGACAATGGATCGCAGCGCCAACTGCTTGAACCTGGAGGCTGACACCAAAGCAAATTCCCCACGCCGGTCGAGCGGGCCAGAAGTATCAATCAAGTCCAGCAGCAACGGCGGTGACGTTTGACTTAAGGCGCGGGTTTGCTTGTGGTCTGGCGATGATCAGCCCGCCGGCCAATTCGGGATCGTCGGCTTGAGTAGACGAAGTTTGCGCCACGGCACCGTATCATCAAACAACGAAACGGGAGGAAAGCAATGGCAAAGGGCTCATCGGTAGAGGCAATTCTTGATCAGGACCTGCTCATCGTCGATCCTCATCATCATTTATGGGGCGCACCTCATCCGGTTTACCGGGTACAGGAATTCGCTCGGGATTTGGGTAGCGGTCATCGCGTTGCGGCTACTGTGCATGTCGAGTGCAGTCAGGCGTATCGCGAGGGAGGGCCATCGCTCCTGCAGCCTGTCGGGGAAACAGAACACATCGCCAGTTTGACGGCGAAAGACATCTGCGAATCGTTGGCGATGCCTGGACTGTGTGCCGGCATCGTCGGATTTGCCGACTTCAGGGTCGGTGCGGCCGTCCGCGAGGTCCTCCATGCGCATATCGCGGCGGCAGAGGGTCGTTTTCGGGGCATTCGCCATACGGCACCATCCGATACAAGCCCCGAAGTCGCCGAGGTTCTTCGGATCAAACCCCCCGGGTTACTGCTCGATCGTTGGTTTCGCGAAGGCTTTGCGGAGCTCGCGCCGCTCCAGTTGAGCTTCGACGCCTGGGTATGTCATACGCAGCTCGACGACGTGACGAATCTGGCACGCGCTTTTCCAGATACAACCATCATCCTGAACCACACCGGCGGCCCGGTCGGAATCGGCGCTTATGCCGGGAAACGCGATGCGGTCTTTGCGGTCTGGTCCGCGGGGATCCAGACCCTGGCACGTGAGCCCAATGTTCTTGTCAAGCTGGGCGGCCTGGGCATGAAGCTGGGAGGATTTGGATTCGAGCATCAACCAGTTCTTCCTGGGTCGGTAGCGCTCGCCAAGGCGTGGCAGCCCTATATTGAAACGTGCATCCAGGCGTTTGGTCCCGCCAGATGTATGTTCGAGAGTAATTTTCCGGTCGACGGTCTGTCCTGTTCGTACGCGACACTATGGAACGCGTTCAAGCGTCTTGCCGCCGGCTATGGCGACAAGGAGCGGCGCGACCTATTCTCCGGCACAGCGCTGCGAGCCTATCGGATCCGCCTTGACGGCTGACCTATCATGCCCGGACGGCGTGCCGCCAGTGACGTCAGTCGCCTACCTGTACGATGCCTTCAGATTGGCGGCGAAGTTGCTGGTATCGACCGCCTGTCGGATAACCTCGGCGAAGCGGTTGTCGAGCAGGGCGGCCGCCTCCACGCGTTGCCTGATCAGTGCAGTGCTAAACGCAAAGTCTGTCAGTTGTTGTGAGGAATTGACGATATTCGCCGGCGCCTCGGGAATGAGGCGAGTGTAGTTCCAGACCAGTGCGGCTTGCGCAGGCGTCAGGTGCAACCCGCGAACCAGGGCGTCCTGCGCTTCCTTCGGATGCAGTACCAGCCAGTTCTGGTAAAGAACCAGGCGGCGCACGAAGTCCTCGATTGCCTTGCCCTTCAGTGGATCGTCGAGTGAGTCCGTATTGGCAACGAATCCGGTGAAGACGGTCAGTCCGTAATCATGCGCGGTACCCAACACCCGGGCACCTTGCTGGATGGCGGCGGGGAGGTTATCGGTGACCGTGAAGGAAACATCCACCCGTCCGGTCTCCAGGGCAAGAACCTGGTTGGTCGAGTCGAGATTGACAATCTGCACGTCTTCTTTCGACCAGCCCAGTTTGTGCAGTACCACGTAGGCGAACAGATTCAGGGAGGAGCCTAGAATGATGCCCCAGCGTTTGCCCTTGCTTTGCAGAATATTCGTGATACCAGACGCCCTCGACGCGACCATGACGAAACGGTCAAGTGCGACGCTGCCGTCGGGACCGGTGACGAGTACGGTCTTATATGGCGCGGTGCCCGGTGTCCACGGCGGTGTGGCAGCCGAGGCAGACTGGATCGCCGTCCATTGCGACAGGCCGTTGGCAATATCAACGTGGCCGCTCGCTAGTGCATTGACAGTTGCGGTCGGGCTTTGGAATGTGGCCCATTTGATCTGGTACGGCGTCTGATCGAATAAACCGGACGCGAGGAAACCGAACTGGGTATCGCCGCCTTGCTGTCCTACCGTGATTGTGACCTGGCTCAAGTCCGGCACCGCTTGACCTGGGGTGGGAGGCGCGGCGGTTGCCACGTGGGACAGGGTATACAGCATCGGTGCCATTGCGGCGCGCACGCACCAGTTACGTCGTTGAAAGTCTATTGTCATCGATCTATTGAACCTCAATGTTGAAGCACCGAAATTGCCGGGAAGGCTCTTGCGGATGTTGTGAATCGCCGAGAGCGTCCCGATGTGGCCCGTTAGTGTTCCGCCGGATATTGACCCCTACATGACGAAGCGCTTTGATCTGCGCTTCTCTCATATCGCCGCATGCGCTTTTCTTGAGTACTTGAGGGCCGGCTATGTCACGCATTTGAGATGCGAATACATCGGTTTTCCTGCGACAGGCAAACGGACTTGACAGAGGCTCCCACTGACGGCTTCGGTGATCATCAGTACGCGGTTGTCCGGGCCTCCAAATGCGAGATTGGTGGGCTGAAGGCCTTGCGGCGTGCGAATTCGGACAAAAGGCTCGCCCGTTCGCTCGAAGCCCCAGACAGTGCCAAGGCCGGGGTGCGCGACGTACAGCCGGCCTTCCGCGTCAAGGGCGAGGCCGTCCGGCCCCACGCCTGCGGACATCTGGATGAAGAGCCCGACCCGGGCTGCGGTGCCATCCGCGGCAATGCCAACTCGCCAGATGGCATTGCCGCGCGTCACCGCCAGATACAACGCGTCCTCGTTGAGGTCCATCACGAGTCCGTTTGGGCTTGGCAAGTTGTTCAGCACGCAAGTCAGCGTGCCGGCTGCTGTATAGCGAAAAACCCGCCCCGTTGGGTCGTGCAGTCCAGTTGCTCCCTGGTCAGTGAAATATAGATCTCCGTTCTGTGCGAAAAATAGATCATTGACGCCCTTAAAAGGCTCGCCGTTTGCATCGCTCAAAAAGGGTTCGACTTTTGCGGATACCGGATCGATGCACATGACGCCGTTCATGCTATCGGTGACGAATATCCGACCGTCTGGATGAATCTTTAGTCCGTTCGGCCAACCTTTATATTCCAGAGCAACAGTGATCGTGCCGTCGGGCGTCACTTTGTATATGCGTCCGTTGACCACGTCTACACACCAGAGGTTGCCGTCTAGATCAAAGGACGGACCTTCAAGAAACGACGTAAAGGCATGGCCTGGTCGTGCTCGATTCCAGAGCGAGTGTTGTCCACCCGTTCGGAGAGATTCTGGCAACGCGACGAAAGTCTCAGCGTCGATACATTGAGGTGCTTGAAAAAACATCGCTTTTTTCCGTGACGAAATCTGACGCAAGAGCAGGGAACCGGTCAATCAAGGGCGACGCTTAAGTGTCGCCCTTGATCCAATTTTCGGATCGAATGCATTGACTAGAATGAGTGTGAGATGCCGATCGTAAATCCTACCTGAGTGGGTGTCGACGAGGGATTGCTGTTGAACCCATCCCCGATCGCGGCCGTCGCGTTGATGATGTTGCCGGCACCGTTTGTCCCCAGCGTCTTGCCAGAAGCTCTTTGAACAGCTTGCACAGCGAACAAGGTGGTACGTTTGCTCAGCAGATACCATTGAGATGCGGTGAGTTGCTGGTAGTGAGCAGCGCTCGTGATTCCATTTGCCTTGGTCGTATTTACCAGGCTGTAACCCAATGCCACATTGGTGAATGGGGTCACGCTCCAGTGAACTACCGCACCGAACGTATTGAAAATTGCCGTATTTAAGAAATTTGAATTTCCGCCAGGGATGTATTGTGCGTTGGAATACGATGCAGATACGTCCACTTTATTGCTGAACGTATAGCCGACTGCTACGTTCACTCGTTGTTGTCCAGCGGCCGTTTGGTAACCGTTATTAATTGCAGAGACGACCGGCTGGGTTGATGTGTCGCCGCTCCAAGTGCCGCCACCGTGGGTGGGATTATTGACGCGTAAAACGCCTGCGGATGCACTGTAGGGGCCGTTCACGTATCGAAGTGCAAGACTCCATGTTGCGCCCAGCATTTCGCTGCCTGCAACACCGGGAACGCTATAAGACGCACCAAGCGTGGCGCCTGCGAAAGTCGGAGATACGTAGACGATTTCGTTGTTGACGCGCCAGGAGGCGTCTTGCGCATCGATATCACCGGGGTGCGCACCAAATGCGCCTGTAAGCCAAATAGGCGGCATATCCTGCGTGGCGAGCAGCAGGTATGGCGTGTACTGACGACCGAGCGTGACGGTACCGTAGTGCGGATTGGTTATCCCAACATAGGCGTATCGATTAAACAGCAGTCCGGTGGTCGAAGCCGCGCCATTGTTTGGATTGAAACCCGCTTGCAGATCAAATATGACGCTGGTGCCGTCACCGATGTCTTCGCTACCTTTCAGGCCGAACCGACTGGCTCTCCAACTAGACGTTGTCATCTTTAGCAGCGGCTTGCCTCCGGAAGTCTGACCAAGCGCCGAGCTATTGTTCACATACTCCAACTCTTCCTCAACGACACCGTACAAGGTTACGGTGCTTTGTGCGTGCGCAGTGCCCGCTAGCATCGACGCGCCAAGAGAGCTTGCGAGAAGAAGAGGTTTCAGTTTTCTATTTTTCATGAGAGTAGCTGTTGTGGTTGACGGATTAAATAAGTGATCGGTCGATTTCATCTTTAGGTATTCGCTAACACCGCTTGCGCGGTGCTGGAAAACCAATATTCAGATATCTAAAAAATAGGAATACTAAGTATAGAATTTGCGTAAGAGATTAATTTTCGATCGAAGTGTCGTACTCACTGACTGTTCTGATCCCTAGAACGAGTCATCGCTGTTGACATGGCCGTCTGAGTTGACTCGGCAGGCGGCCATGTCTCACTGCAATCGATCAGGTCGCGTAATCTGGATAGTCTCTGTCAGCTTTCCGGCGGAAGGCGGCCCACTCGAGCGAAGCAGCCGGCGACCAGCTGTCCGCAGAATAGATACGGGTACCCAGCTTCGTTAGATCTTCACGTAACATCAGCGGTATTTCTGTGACGTCGTCGGCGAGCTGGGCCGCAAGCTGGATATGGCAGGCGCGCTCAAGGCGCGTCATCAGCGCAAATGCCTCGCCGATCGTATGCCCCGCAGTCAGCGTGCCGTGATTGCGCATGAACAACACACTTCCATTGTTGAGTGCATCGACGAGCTTCCGGCATTCAGCATCGTCGAGATCCGCCCCACCATAGTCGTAGTAGCGCACATGGCTCGAAAGGATGACGGCGCTTTGCGAAATCGGCAGCAGTCCGGCCTTCTGGATTGACACACCTGTACCTGCCACGGAATGTAAGTGCATGATGGCTCCGACTTCCGGGCGAGCTGCAAATATCGAACCGTGAATGTGGTCGGCAGCGGGATTGACACCATACCGGCTCTCGCTTAAGACCCTGCCGTGCGTATCGATCCTGACGAGTGACGATGCCGTGATTTCTTCAAAAAAGTAGCCGGCGGGATTCACGAGATACTGGTCGGTCGTTCCCGGTACACGCAGCGAAAAATGTGTGCCGAACATGTCATGCCAGCCGTTGGCGGCCGCCAGACGATAGGCCGCGGCCAGATCACAGCGAGCCTGCCATTCTTCGGCTGGAAAATCGTCCGATGGGCGATGGGTTTGCATGATTGATCCTCAGTGCCGTTTTTCACGCAATTGAAGGTGCCCGGACGCGATGCGGAACGTCATCACTAGCCACGAGCACGCGTTCCATGACACGTGGGAAGTCGCCGTAATCCTGAACGGCGTAGTGCAGCGTAGCGCGGTTATCCCAGAACGCGACGGACCCCTTTTCCCATTTGACGCGGACCTGATACTCGGGACGTGTGATTTCGCGACGGAGGCGTTCGATGAGCGCGTCGCTGTCCACTCGATCCCAACCGAGGACCGAGGGGTTCTGAAGGAAATTCACATAAAGCAGAAGCTCACCTGTTTCAGGATGGGTTCGGACCAGCGGGTGCGCGACGACAGGCTGATGTCGACCGACTTTTTGAAGTGCACTATGGTGGTCGTGTACGAGATGCAATGAATCGATCGTCTGTTTCAGATCAGGTTCAAGTCCGGCGTAGACGGCGGCGCAATCGACCCAGATCGTATCGCCACCCACCTCGGGTATATGTATCGCTCGTAGAATGCCGCCAAGCGCAGGGCGTATGTCCCAGCTCGTGTCGGTATGCCACGCGCCGAATCTCAGATTCTTGACTCGTTGCCGTGCTTCTACTGCGGAGATCAGGTCAATGCCGGGCTCGGCCCCGTCCGGTTTCGCGGTCGTCGGATGCAAATAGATGTCTCCAAACGCGCGCGCGAATGCCAGGTGTTGTTGCCGGGTTATCGGCTGATCGCGAAAAACCAGTACCTTGTGACGCAACAGAAGAGCACGTATCTCGTCCCGATTGGCCGGCGCAAGGGGCGTGCTCAGGTCTAGACCGGATATCTCCGCACCCATGCGCGGTTGCAGTCGCCTCACCCTGAGCGATTCTGTAACAGCGGGTGCACTCACGTGGAGCTGGGCGTTATCAGTGTGCATGGGAGATTCCGCTTGCGGCTTCGAGCAAGGCTTTTCCCACCGTAGTGGCGGCCTGATCAGGATGCTCGCGCATGGTCAGGAAACGGAGGTCGCGAAATTGGCGCTCAAGTGTCGACCCTCTGGAGAATGCCGTGGGCCCGACTACCCGGGCTGCGATATCGAGTACCTGGTTAGCAGCTTCAATCGCCTGATGCTTGGCGCCAATGGATGCGAGCCCGGCCGCGTGCTTATCATCAAGGGTCCACAGCCATGCGGCCTTGCGGTATAACGCCCGTGCTCCGTCGATCGCGAAATGTAGGCGCCCGACGTGTCGCTGAGCATGGGGATCGGTCGCGGTCGAGCGCCGGTTGACTGCCAGAAGCACCGAGTCCAGCAGCCCCTGCGCGGCCCCGACGTATTGGGCGGCAAAGCCGAGGTCTGCCTTGACCGACCAGTTGCTGTCGAGGTGTGCATTCGGCTTGCCGATCATCTGATTCCATGCAATCTGGCATTGATCGAACCGGACGGTTGGACTGACCGCGGAGCGCATACCGGGAGCGTTCCACGACTGCTCAACGAACGACACGCCCGGAGCATCGGCCTTCACGACGAGCGCGATCCGTTCACCGTCGGTCACGGCCACTGGCGAGCGCGTACTGGTCAGATCAGTAACACCCGCATCGGCGAGTACCAACAGCCAGGTAGATGCACCAGCCAGCGTCGCGTAATTTTTTACGCCGGTGAGCGTCCAGCCTGTATCAGTCACCTGGGCAACCGATTCGTTGCGAGATCCTCGCGCGGTACGCCCCGGCTCGCTACTTAGCGTCGTCATCAAGGCTCCGTGGCTGACTACATCGCCCAGTATGTCGCGACGCTGGGCGCTCGTACCGAGCCGGTCCATGAAGTGCGCGGCATGGCAATGCACCTGCAAGCAGTGACTGGTTGGCAGGCAGACCTGCGCGATCTGCTCGAGAGCGAGCAGATAGAGCAGTGGATCGTCGCTTTCGATGCCGCTGCCATGGCCGCCCAGATCCTTGCCGATGACGAGCGTCAGAAGTCCTGCTGAGCGCAGATCGGCGAGATTCTCCACCGGTAAGGCCGCATCTGTGTCCAGGCTGGCCGCGCGTGACGCAAAAGCCTCACGGGCGAGCGTGCCAGCCAGATCGCTCAGCTGTTGCTGCTCATTAGTCAAGGAGAGGTTCATGCCGCCGCCGAACTCCGGGTGATGCTCACGCGCCCGTCGGTTGACGTAGCTGGTGTTCCAGCCACGGTAACCCGGCGTACGATGCGTTCCGCCTGGCCATAATCGTCGACTGCCTTGTGCAGGGTTGCGCGGTTGTCCCAGATCGCCACATCGCCCTGGGTCCAACGCCAGCGGACGATATTTTCATCGGCAGTGGCGTGGTTGTTGAGGATGGCGAGCAGGTGTGCGGAGTCCGCACTGTTGAACCCGACGATGCGTTTGACAAAATGCCCGAGCAAGAGCGTACGCTCGCCAGTCTCTGGATGGACGCTGACCACAGGATGCTCGGTTTCGACGACTTCTCGTCGCGAGAGCTGCTGATGGAATGCGTCAGCCTTGGCCGATCCCGCAGGAATCAGTGCGCTGTAGTCGAATACGTTACTGTGAAGTGCCCATAACTGATCCACGAATTCCTTGAATAACGCAGGAAGATTCTCATAGGCCGTTGCAGTGTTGGCCCAAAGCGTATCGCCCCCCAATGGCGGAATCTTTACGCCGCGCAGTACCGAGAGTTGAGGGTAGGCGTTCAGAAAAGTCAGGTCGGTGTGCCACGTACTCGAGCGCGTATCGCGGCTATCGAGGTTGAGCGTCGCACGCGTGCCTGCGAGCGGGTCGCGTGCCGGATGCGGCAGCAGGGTGCCCAGGCGTGCGGTGAACGCTTCGTGCGACGCTTCGTCCAGGTGAACCTGTCCGCGAAAGAAGATCACCTTGTAGCGCAACAATGCCTGACGGATGGATGCGATCGCGGGCTCGGGCAGCTCGCCGCCGAGCGTGACGCCGTGGATGACCGCGCCGGTGCGAACGGTCAACGGCTCGATGTCGAGCGGCGCTCGGAATTCGTTGCTAGAGGTCGGATGTTCAATGATCTGAGGCATGATAGATATCGGTTCAAGTGAGGGAACAGGACGGCTGGTCAGGTATCTGACGACTCTGGCGCGACCACCGAATGCGCATAGGCCGCATACGACAATTCGTCGTCGACACTGGCAGTCAACCGTTGGACGTGCTGGTCGATGTCGCCCAGAAACAAGTCGCGCACGATATGGCGCACAAGCCGTGGCACGCCCGCCCGGATACTGCCGACATCACCGACGTGGCGACCGAAGCTGGCGATTGCCGCGAAATTGAAGCAGTAGATCTGGCGCACCCACGGCTCCGCGCCCGGTGTGCGCTCCAGGAACTGGTAGCCCGGGCCGAGATAGGGCGACAGCGCGGTCGGACGGTCCTGCTCATCGGCCAGCGCCGGATATCGATCGCGCCACAGCGCGATCAAGGGCAAGATTGCTGCGAGTTCCTGACGCAGGCTCACGTCGGTTCGATATCCGGTACCTGCGACGACCTTGTCGGCGCGAACGGTGGCGCCTTGCGTAAGGATTTCGACGGCGTCGTCGCGCCACTGAGCGCTCAGATCGGTACTTCCCAGGTGTAGGTGGAAGTTGTCGAACCGCGTGGCGCGCGCCACTACCTCCGGCGTCGGCCCGGGAGAACGCTCGCGAAAATGCCACGCCAATTTCCAGCGAACCGCGTCCGGCAGGTGATAGAAATTTTCCTGCGCGCCCGGATAGTTCAGCGTCGCCATATTCGACGAAGGGGCGAGCCGCGCCGCCCGGCAAAACAGGTGGACATTCTTCGCGCCGGCCTCGAGCGCGGTGCCCGCCGCATCGAAGGCAGCGGACGCTGCGCCAACGATGGCCACGGTCCTGCCGCGCAGCGCAGCAAAGTCGATCGGGTCGTCCGTATGGGCGATCGTATGAGCTGGAAGTTTAGCGAGGACTGGCGGAACGAACGGTTCACCGCTACCGGCGATGCCGGTAGCGAGCACGATCCTGCGGCAGGTCTCCGTCACCGGCTGTCCGTCCCTCTCGAGATGTACGCGCAGGCGCTGGCCATCGCGCTCGATACGCACGAGACGCGTCCCGTGGCGCACGTCCACTTCGGTAATCTCCCTCAGCCAGTCCAGATAGTCGGCCCATGCCGTTGTCGGAATGCGCGCGAGTTCGTCGTAGGCGAGGCGGCCGGCGGTGGCTTCATACCAGGCCTGAAATGTGAGCGACGGAATCCCGAGGTCGGGGCCCAGATTGGCTTTCGCGGTTCTTAGGTTGAGCATGCGCGCCTTCGCGCGCCAACTGCCGGTGCGTGCAGGCCGTTGTGACTCGATGACGCTGGTGCGCCGCACGCCGGCGCGGCGCAACGCGAATGCGATAGCGACGCCGCTCTGGCCGCCGCCAACGATCAGCACGTCGTGATCGGCGTGGGCAACATCGGGTATCCAGTTTTCCGGTTCGCTGCCAAGCAGCCTCAGCTCCTCGCTGACGCGGGCGTTAAGGTGTGAAAGGGGGGTCATTGATGGTTTATTCTCTTCATCTGCGTGAGGGCATTGAAATCGGGATCGTGTTCGACCTGCCGCACGAGGTCGATTTCCCAGTCGAGATAGGCGCGCACATGCGCAAGCACGTCGCCGCCGCGGGCTTGAGGGCCGATCCACACATCCGGGAACGGGTTGACGGGAATCGGGGTGTCGCGTTCGACAGGAAGATCCGCGCTGACCCACGCGCGGTTGCCGCCGGCCAGCACCCGCACTTGTGGGGTGGTCCCCGAGCGAGTGTCACCGCCGCGCGTATTTGTGTCCGGCGATTCATGCCGTTCGTTCCATTCGCGCCATGCGAGTGCAGCGAGGCCGCCGTCTTCGGACGTAACGATCAACGTTTGCGTCGGCTCGATTGTGGCCAGCGCGCTCTGCAGGTCCTCGCGCAACAGCCAACGCGCGCCAGGCAGATGCGCCGTGCGATACGCTGTGCTGCGGGACAGGTCCAGAATCGTCACGTCTGCGGGGTGGGTTGCTAGTTCGCGCGCGAGTTCGGCGGCCGTCATGCTGGCGTGCGCCGGGATGTCGAACGTCAATGTGACGGTACCGCTGGCGGCAGGTGTAACGGCGACATCGGAATAACGAAGCAGTGCCACTTCAAAGCCGCCGAGACCGGCGAGCCAATGTGCGGTCATACGGGCACGCACGAGATCATCGTCGTCGACAAGCACGATGCGCGCGCCTATCACGGGTGCATGGAGGTCGATCTCCTGGATCAGTTGCCCGCCGGCAATATTGATGGACCCGGGCAGGTGGGCCTCGCCGAACGACACCGCGTCGCGCAGGTCGAGCGTGTACAGCGTGCGCGCGGGGTCGCCGCGCCACGCGTCGTGCCGTTGCACGTCGATGCGTCCGGCTGAGGGGATCGCGTGCGCGGCCGCGGCACTCGCCCACGACAACGCCGTAGCCGACGGAGCGCGCGCATGGCGGCTGGCGCCGTGTTCGAGCGCGTGGCCGCGCACCCGCATGCCGCCAGTGCCATTGCGCAACGCATACACTGGATTGGGCACACCAGCGTCAATCAGCGATTGCGCACCGATGATGCTGCGCGTACGACCGCCGCAGGCGACCACGATGGTTGTTTCGTTATCCGGCACAAGATCGCGCACTACGCGTACCAGGTCCGCGCCTGGCACATGGATCGCACCCGGCACGGTGGCGTTTCGATATTCGTCATGCGTGCGGCTGTCCAGGATGATGCGCCGGGCGGTTGGGTCGTTGGACAACGAGTCGAAATCGACCGACGGTGTTTGCTTCGCATGCTCGACACACTCGGCGAACGCCTTGCTGCGTACGTTGAAACCTTCGTAGACGGGCCGGCCGTCTCGCTGCCACTGCTGCACGCCGCCAGCGAGCAGCGCAATGTCGGTATAACCGAGCGCGCCGAGCCGGGCGGCCGCACCGGTAGCGAGCGTTTCGTCGGCATCGACAATGACGATCGGCACGTCCCTGCGAGGTAACCGCGCCACAGCTTCCAGCTCGAGCCGGTTGTGCGACAGGTTGCTGGAAAAGATCAGATGGGCTGCCGAGAACGCCAGCGTCTCGCGCACATCGATCACAGCGAGTTCGGTGCCTTGCACAGCGGCTGCTTGCGCCAGACGCGCGCGTAGCCGCTCACCGTTGATGCGGGCGAACGGTGTTGCCGCGTCGCTGGGGTGATCGTGCGTGCTGACTGTGAAATCAGGTGTTTGGGTCATGGCTTCAGCTCCAGTGGGCATCGACGAAATTCAGCGCCGCCGTGCCTTCCGTCGGGCGCCACGTGAGCGCCTGCTTGTGCCCGTAAATCCGGTGAATTTCGGACAGATAGACTGCCGCTGCATCGTCATGAAGAATCCGGTCTATGCGCTCGAACAGGCGCCCGCGTGCCACGTTACCGACGGTTTGCGAGGCCTCTTCAAACAACGACTCGACTTCCGGGTTGCTGTAGTCGGACCAGGTGCCCGAGCGCACGTACAGGCCGCCCACCGGATGGGCCGGATCGTAGATGGCATTGGCCACCATCTGCACAGTCATCGGCCGCGTGCGGCGTGTGTCGTTCCACAGGATCCAGGTTGCATAGTCGACAACCTGGATCTGGGCCTGCACGCCAACCTGTGCCCAATAGGCGGCGACGGCTTCGGAGATTTCGCGCGGAAACTGCGACGAGATCATCAGCTTTGTCTGGAAGCCGCGCGGAAACCCGGCCTGGGCGAGTAGCGCGCGCGCCTTCGCCGGATCGTACGGATACGGCTGCAGCGAGCGGTCCGCGCCATACGGGTAGTGGCGCGAGATGCCGCTGGCAAGCGGCTCACCGATGCCCTGCAATACCGTCTTGACGAACGCGTCCTTGTCGATCGCATAGTTCAGCGCCTGGCGCACTTCGCGATGGTGCGTCGGCAGCGCGGGGTCGGTGGTGTAAGGCCGCACGAAAAGCGGCGCGGCAACCGGGTTCGTGATCGCGGTGAATGCGCGGTTCGCGTTCAGGCGCGCGAAGTCTTGCGCTGGAACACCTTCAACCAGGTCGACCTCGCCCGCGAGCAGCGCGTTGATCCGGTTGCTGTCGTCCTTGATTGCTCGGAACACGATCCGTTTGATGGCAGGTTTTTCGCCCCAGTAATCGTCGAAGCGTTCGAGTTCGAGTTGGCTGCCGTCCTGCGCCAGCGACTTGACCCGATACGGTCCGCTTGCAATCGGGCTGCGGGCGAAGAACTGGACTGCGGGCTGCCCGGAACCGTAGCGATGTGGAATGATCGGGAGATAGCCGGCGAGCTTGTTCTGGAACGCGCCGTCATGCGCCTTGAGCCTGAACCGCACCGTCAGAGGATCGATTACGTCGATGCCGTCGACATAAGGCGCAAAGTACGGCCGCCGTGCGCTACGTGTGTCCGGGTCAAGGGCGAACTCCATGGTGAACTTTACGTCTGCGGCACCTAGTGTGCCGCCATCGTGAAACTTGACCCCTGGTCGCAACCGGTAGACATATGCGAGCCCGTCGGCTGCTACCTCGACAGAAGTGGCGAGGCTCGGCGCGAGATTGCCGGAACGGTCGAACGCATAGAGGCGATCGAACACCGAGAGCGTGTAGCGGTCGGAATCGCCGGTGCCCGCGACAACACCATCCAGGTTTGCGAATCCCGCATTGAGACCGATGACGATCGTGTCACGGTCGATCGCCGGTGCGGCGGGCTCGCCGGCCTCGGCGGGTAATCCACCAAGCGCAGCGATACCGCCAGCGGCTGCCTTGAGCAGCCGACGCCGGCGTTGGTTATGCAGGGAGACTTGCCGAATACCCATAACAGATCGAATCCTTGGACGAGGTCGGAATGGCGTTAACAGGGACAACCAGGGACATCATGCGAAATGACACGCTACCCAGTGCTCACGTGCGACCTCCCGCAGCACAGGTGCATCGTTGCGGCAGCGTTCGGCTGCATGCGGACAACGCGGGTGAAACGCGCACCCAGGCGGTGGCGCAAGCGGCGACGGTACGTCGCCTGATAGCGGCGCTATGGCGTCGCCCCGACGCGGGTCGGCCGCGGCGATCAGTGCGCGCGTGTAGGGATGTCGCGCCGATGTGACGAGGTCGTCGACCGATGCCTGTTCCCGTATCTGGCCGAGGTACATCACGCCAATGTGATCGCTCATGTGTGCGATTACGCCGAGATCGTGCGAGATCAGCAGATACGTCAGGCGGTTGTGTTGCTGGATGTCACGCAGTAGGTTCAGTACCTGCGCTTGCACCGACACGTCAAGCGCCGACACCGGCTCGTCGAGCACCAGACATTGCGGAGAGGGTGCCAACGCACGAGCGATCGCCACCCGCTGCTTCTGGCCTCCGCTCAGTTCTGCGGGATGCCGTTTTGCAAACTCCGAAGACAGTCCGACCTGGGTCAACAGCTCGCCGATGCGCAAAGCGATGCGTGGCGCTGACCAGTCGCGACGTGCGTGGAGCGGCTCGCCTATCAGATCCTGCACCTGCATGGTCGGGTCAAGCGCAGCGGACGGGTCCTGCAGCACGGGCTGCAGCAGGTCGCGCAGCCATTTCTGCCTCGCTCCCGAGCCCGCCAGTGCACGTCCGGCCACCTGTGTGTGCCCGCTGGAGGCACTGTCCGCTCCCATCACGATGCGCGCGACGGTGCTCTTGCCCGAGCCCGATTCACCGACCAGCCCGTATGTGGTGCCGGTCGTAACGTCCAGCGATACGCCGGCGAGCGCGCGCAGCGGCTGACCACGGCGCACCAGACCCGCGCCGATGCGGTAGACCTTGGTCACATCGCGCAACTGGATGAAGGGTGTCGTCATTCGATGCTCACTGTTGCGTCGAGCAATTCGGGCGCCCGCCAGCATGCGGCTGCCCGCGTGCGCTGCTCGAAGGCCGTCCATTCCGGATAATGGTTCGTGCAACGCGCATCGGCGAGCGGGCAACGCGGTGCGAACCGGCAGCCGGCGGGCAGTGCGTGAAACGACGGCGGCTGACCATCGATCGCCGTCAGCCTCGCGCGTCGCTGCGTCAAGCGGGGTATCGCCTCGATCAGCGATGCGGTGTACGGATGCGCCGGTGCCGCGAACACGCGCTCGACCGGCCCTTGCTCGACGATGCGGCCCGCGTACATGACGGCGACGTCGTCACAGAAGTAGCGCACTAGATGCAGATCGTGCGTGACGAACACCATCGCCATGCCGTTGCGCGACTGAAGTTGTGCGAGCAGGCGCAACACCTGTTGGCGGATCGTGACGTCGAGCGCGGTGGTGGGCTCGTCGGCGATCAGCAGCGACGGTCCACAGGCAATCGCCATCGCGATTGCCGCGCGCTGTCGCATGCCGCCACTGAATTGATGTGGATACGTGCCGAAGCGTTGCTCGGGCGCTGGAATGTGTACTTCGCGCATTGCCTCGATGCTTTTGCGCCGGCTTTCGGCGCGCCCGCAGCGCCGCTGGAACGCGATGATCTCTCGAATCTGCTCACCGATCGGGAACAGGGGATCGAGCGCGGCGTGAGGATCTTGCAGCACGGTACCGATACGACGACCGCGCAGCGTCTGCATGTCGTCATCGGACAACTGGAACATATCTCGCTCTTCGAAGTGAGCGCTGCCCGATACAATGCGCGCGCCGGCGGGCAGCACCCTCAGCAGCGATAGACAGGTCAGCGATTTGCCTGATCCCGACTCGCCGACGAGAGCGAGGGTGCGCCCCGCCTCGACCGAGAAGCTAACGCCGTCGACCGGCCGGATGGTGCCGGAGGGCGTGCTGATCTCGACGCTCAGATCGCGGACGTCGAGTGTGCGCAAACGGGAAGCCGGCGGCGGATCCACGAGCGTGGCATCGAACGGTGTGGACACGTCGAGGCTAAACATGGGTCGTCCCCAGACTCGCATGTTTACGCGAGCTGAGCAGGTTGCCTGTCGCGTTCGCGCCCACGATGGTGAGCACCAGTGCGCAGCCGGGCGCTATCGATAACCACCACGCTTGACTGAGGTAGGCGCGGCCGTCGGCAATCATGGTTCCCCATGATGGATCTGGCGGCTGGATGCCAAGGCCGAGGAAGCTCAGCGTTGCTTCGAGCGTAATCACCAGACCGACGTCCACGGTGACCAGTACAATCAACGTGGTGGCCATGTTTGGCAATAGATGGCGAATCAGGATGCGTGCCGTCGATACGCCGGCCAGTTCGGCGAGCAGAACGAAATCGCGCTCGCGCAGATGTAATGTTTCGGCACGCACGATCCGCGCGAAACGCGGCCACGTTGCCAGCGCGATCGCCAGTATCAGGTTCGTCGCACCGGTACCGAGCGTCAATGCGGCAACCAGCGCGACGATCACCGGTGGCAGGCTGTATTGCAAATCAGCCGCTTGCATGATCAACGTGTCAATCCATCCGCGCCGATAGCCCGCGAGGGTGCCCAGCAGGCAGCCGGAGCCGCCCCCAACCAGCACAGCTGCGAATACGATGAACAGCGACACACGGCCGCCCGCGAGCACCCTCGCGAAAGTATCACGGCCGAGTTGATCGGTGCCGAGCCAGTGCTCGTGCGACGGCGGCAGCAGTGCGGCACCGAGGTTGATCGCGTTCGCACTGACGTGCCCAAGCGCCGGTGCACACGTAGCGCTCGCGACGATCACGAACAGCGTCAACGGGCCGATGTATCGGTCAACTCGCAAGGCGGATCCTCGGGTCGAGCCAACCATAGGCGATGTCGAGCACAAGATTGATCAGCACGAAAAGGCCCAGTACCAGCAGCGCCGCTGCCTGGATGACTGTGTAGTCGAACTGCGAAATCGCGTCGACCATTGCGCCGCCAATGCCCGGCCAGCCGAAGATCACTTCCACGGAAACAGCGCCGGTCAGAAGCATGCCGAACTGCGATGCGGAGAAGGTCAGGATGACTAGCGAACAGTTCTTCAGCGCATGGCGGTAGATCACCGAGCGTCGGGATATCCCCTTGATTCGGGCAAAACGGATGAATTCGGTCTGCAGCACGTCGGTCATTGCCGCCTGCGTGAGCCTGAACAACGCAGCACTGGTGTAAAGGCTTAGCGACAGGGCTGGAATCACGAGGTGTCGCGCGGTGCCGTAGCCGCTCGTTGGGAGCAGTTGAAGATCGACCGCGAGCCAGCGAATCAGCAACAGCGCGATGAAGAACGACGGCGCGGCGAGTCCGAAGCCCGCGACGATATTCGAAATACGAGTCGCGACGGTATCATGTCGGGTGGCAGCCGCAATTCCCGCCGGAACGCCGATGACGAGACTGATCAGCAATGCCGTGCCGGCGAGCAGTGCGCTCGGCACGGCGCGCGCGCTCAGCACTTCGAAGGCGGGCTGCCCGGTCACGAAGGAGCGGCCGACGTCACCGCGTAGCAGATGGGAAGCATACGATACGTATTGCAACGGGAGCGGCTCAGACAGGCCGAGTTCGCGGCTCAGGACCGCCCGGTCCTGGACCGTCGCCTCAGGTGGCAGCAGCAAATGCACGGGGTCACCGATGAAGCGCACGCCGACGAACACGATCACTGACATCAGCCAGATCGTGGCCAGGGCGGCTACCAGTCGGTGAGCGAGGTATTTTTTCATCTATCCGGAATCGATCGGTTAGCGGCGGATCGCCACACTAAGGCTTGCAGTATGAAAGCGCCGATGATTCGGTACAAACACTATCTTTGTATTAGTTAAATAGTGTGGATTTGATATCAATATATTGAATCATAATATTCATATTGTTATGTTTTGTACTGAAAATTATCACACTTTTGCCGCGCAGCCACCAACCATGCCTTTACGTGTTGTTGACGTTGCGATAGAGGATGTCGGTATCGATGTCCGAGACATTGCGGCAGCCGGTGTAGGCCATCGTCCTGTCCAGTTCCCGGCGCAGGATTTCCAATACGCGTGTTGCGCCATCGGAGCCACCGAGTGCAGTGCCGTACAGCGCCGCCCGGCCGATCAGCACGAGTTGCGCGCCCAGCGCCAGCGCCTTGACGATGTCGGAGCCGCGGCGCACGCCGCTGTCGACGATCACGGTAGCGCGCGTCCCCACCGCGTCGACGATTTCCGGCAGCAGGTCGATAGCGGCTGCGGCGCTGTCCATGTTGCGGCCGCCGTGGTTAGACACCACGACGCCGTCGACGCCACAGGCGATTGCGCGAATCGCATCATCCCGACGATTGACGCCTTTGATCAGCAGGGGGCCGTGCCACAGCCGGCGAATCGTCTTGAGGTCGTCCCAGCCCAGCGAGTCGCATCGCATCGCCGCTTCGCGATCGACGGGGCTCCCGAGTCCGTTGGCGTCGTTGGCGTCGTTGGCGGCGGGGTGGTGCGCATTGCGGGGCATCCCGGCCCTGAGCAAGTACGGCAGCAGTACGCCGGCGCACCATCGGGGATGGCCGAGCAGATCCAGCACGAAGCGAGGCGAAGCCGCAAACGGCTGCTGGAAGCCGTTGCGTACGTTGTATTCGCGGTTTGCGCTCACAGGTGTATCGACCGTCACGATCAGGGTCTCAAAGCCCGTGCGTGCCGCGCGCTCGACGAGTTGGTGCGACAGGGCGCGCTGGTGCCATACATTGAGCTGGAACCACAGCCGTGCACCGGCCAGCCCACCCACCGCGTCGGCCACACGCTCGATCGACGCGATCGAACCGGTGGCGAGCGTGAAAGGGATGTTCGCGCCGGCGGCCGCCCGCGCCAGTTCGATCTCGCCGTCGTACCAGCAGAGTCCGGCAAAGCCGGTGGGCGCGATCGCCACAGGCATCGCGAGCGGCGCCTCAAAGAGTGTGGTGGCGAACGTGCGTTCCGACACATCGACGAATGCGCGATGCCGCAGTTTTAGCTGATCGAAGGCCTGGCGGTTGTGGGCTACTGCGATGTCGTCCTCGGTACCCCTGTCAATGAACTCGAAGATGGCGCGGGGCAGGCGCTTTTTAGCGCCGACGCGTATGTCGGATACGTTGAGGTAGCGCTGGAGCGAGGCCGCGGGCGGGCGTCGACGCCTCATGGGCTGCTGCCGGTCGCGCGTCTGCCCTGGCACGGCGTCTTCGTCGTCACGCCGGTATGCGCGGGCCGGCCGGCGCGCCGCACCCAGGAACTGGCGTCAGCAGTGGCTGTCCTGCAAAATGACGCCGCGCGTTTTCGACGAACAAATCGATTGCGGCCGTCAGCGTTTCCGGCGATATGCCGGCCACATGCGGCGTCAGGACGACCTGTGGCGACTGCGCCAGCGGCGGCGGGATCGATGGCTCGTCCTCGAAGACGTCGAGGCCGGCGCCAGCAATACGGCTGCCGGCGAGCGCGTTCGCGAGCGCTCCCGTATCGACGACGGTGCCGCGCGCGACATTGACGAGATAACCACCAGGTCCGAGCGCGTCGAGCACCGCACAATCGATAAGGTGATGCGTGCGCGGGCCGCCAGGTGTCGAGACCACCAGATAGTCGGCCCAGGTGGCGAGCGATGCCGCTGACGCAAAGTAAGCGTAGCTCGCGTCGGCTGCAGGCTGTCGATTGTGGTAGCCAATCTCGAGATCGAAGCCGATGGCGCGCGCGGCGACTTTGCGGCCAATGCGCCCGAGGCCGACGATGCCAAGGCGCTTACCGGAAAAAGTGGGGCGCATAGGCTGCGCTTCGCGCCAGATGCCGTCGCGGCACGCTTTGTCGAAACGGGGAATGGCGCGTACCAGCGAGAGCAGCAGCGCGAACGCGTGATCGGCGACGCAGTCATCGTTGGTGCCAGTTCCGTTGACGATCGCGACGCCCGCGTCACGGGCGGCATCGCATGCAATGCGCTCATATCCGGTGCCGATCGTGCCAATCAGTTCAAGCTTCGGCAACGCGCGAATTTCGTTCGCATCCAGTCCAATCGCGCCATTCGTCAATACGAGACGGATGAGCTGCGCATGACGCCGTAATACCTGCGCCCGGGTCTTTGTGTCGGAGGCGTCGACCAGTTCGAACGACCCTGACAACGTCTCGCGGCTACCGACGGTGAGCGGGATTAGAACCAGCAGGTGAGGGTGCATGCAGATCAGTCATATTCTTGGCGGGATGGACCGCTGATCGCGGCGGCGACCGTTTGTGCGAAACGCTCAATCGTCGAAGCGTCGTCAGGAAGCCGGCTGATCGAGATACGGATGTGGGGGTCGTTGCGCCTGTCCACGAAGCATTGCGCGCCGCCCGCGACAATCACGCCATGCGTGGCGAGGCTGACGATTGCCTTGCTCTCGTTCGGAACCCGTACCCAGACGATCAGGCCGGAGCCTTCCGGCACGTCCAGTCCGAGCGCGCGAAGGCTGGAGGCGAGAAGATGGCGGCGATTCGCATAGCACTGCCTCGCGTGCTCGAGGGTGGCGACCGACTCTGGGTCGGTCAGCAGGAATGCGAGCGCTCCCTGGAGAATCCGGCTCGTCATCGCAACGCGGTTGTTGCGATATTCGTCGATACGGTCGATCAACGCGCGCGAGCCGCCAATCACGGAGGTTCTCAGGTCGACGCCAAATGCACGGCAATACGCGCGTACGAGCAGACAACGCGCCGGCAAACGAAGGGCCATACTGTGCGCCGGTGTACTGGTCACTGAGCCCAGGTGGTCGTCTTCGAGCACGTTGATGTCCGGATGCTTCTCCAGGATCGCAGCCAGTTCGTCACGCCGCTTTTCGCTGAGCGCGTGCCCGGTGGGCATATGCGCACGAAGCTGATAGACGAATGCAGTCGGACCCTGACGCAGCGCATCACTCAACGCGTCCGGCAAAGGCCCTGCGTCGTCACAGTCCACCGCTACCGGCACCAGTTCAAGCGTCGACAGCACGCCTAGTAACCGCGGACTGGTCGGGTTCTCGATGGCTACCTTGTCGCCGGGACGCGTCGCGGCCTGCAACGCGAGCAGCATGCCTTCGGTGCCGCCGCCTGCAGTGGTCCATGCCTGCGGACTCACGGGCCAGGTTGACGCAACCGCCTCGACCAGCGCATCGATCATTTCCTCCCGCTCGGCCTCGTGCAGATTACCAACGCGTAGTCCGGCGGCCAGTGCGCGGCCGAGATCCGGTTGAAGTGCCGGGTCCGCGGTGCCGCGTGAGAAATCGGTCGTCGACCAACTGGCCGTATCGCGCGGCGCGGCTCTGCCCGTCATCGTGGGGGAGTTCGACAGTGGCGCGGCCACGTCATGCCGAACCACCGTGCCACCGCGTCGATGCGTTTCGATCAATCCATGGGCCCGCAATTTCTGCCACGCATTCATCACCGTGCTTGGACTCACGCGCATCTTTTGCGCGAGATCGCGCACGGTTGGCAACTGTGCACCCGGGTCCAGATTGCCCGACGAGATCAGCCGGGACAAGCTGGCGACGATCCCCTCGGTTCGGGGTGAGTCGACCCGGCTCGCGAGCCACTGCGCGTCAATTACCTGTTTCAAGCCGTCTCCCTTTCACCTGGAATTTGCCTGGATTAGCGGGCGGCGAAACCGGAGACCATCACTGCATAAGCGACACGCGCTGCATCGGTGGTCATCCGCCCAACCGCCAGGGCGCAAGCTGCGCCACGGCCGGAATTGTTACATAAATCACGTCGCGGTGGAATTAATTCGGTACATATCCGTGGCTGCCACGTGCGCGAGGACTGGTGGATGACACCATACCGGTCAATGGCATATATATTTCTTCACGATTTACTTATAAAGGAAGCATGCTTATCTAATACAAAAAGAATGTTTGTAATGATTTGTGGGCGACATTCATAATTGTCTCTCCTTTTCGCCGTGACCCTCGTTGGCGGTGGGTGTCTCAAGTCGGTGTCGCTTCAATCGGGCATCTTATTCAGTGAGAGGTGGAGATGGTCTTGTGCGTGGTCGCCTGCATATCGTTGACAAGGTATCGATCGTGAGTCAGGCCGAAGAATTCGGGAGGTCGCCGGTCGCACTGTGCAAGTTGCCTGTTGATGACGGCGCGGCGTTAGCGGTGGCGTGGCTCGGTGCCTTGCGGCCTGTCCTTCGCGTGCTGCTGCCTCTACTGATCATCATCGTCTGGCAATTCACGTCGTCGCTGGCCGGTCACACGGGCTTTCAGCTACCCTCTCCACTCGATGTACTAGCCGGCTTTCAGGAGCTTTGGCATAGCGGGGACATTCAATCGGCCATCCCAGCGTCGCTCGCTCGGGCCGGTGCGGGCTTGGCGCTCGGGCTCGTCATTGGGCTCACGTTCGGCCTGACCAACGGGCTACTGAAGCTGTCCGAGGAATTGTTCGATTCCACACTGCAGATCGTGCGAGTGATCCCGTTCATCGCCGTGGTGCCGTTGTTTCTCGTGTGGTTCGGCATCGGCGAGACGTTGAAGCTGGTATTAATCAGCCTCGCATGCGTGTTTCCCGTGTACATCAATACGTATGCTGCCGTCAGGCTGGTCGATCACAAGCTTGTAGAGGTGGGCCAGACGTTCAACATCAGCCGACTGCGCATTGTGTTGCAGATCATCCTGCCTGCAGCGCTTCCGACTATTCTCGTCGGCGTGCGCTATGCGATGAGCACGTCACTGCTGGCACTCATCGTCGCCGAGCAGGTCAACAGCAACGCTGGAATCGGGCACATCATTTACCTGGCGTCTAACGCGCTGCGTATCGATCTGATCATGGTGGGCATCGTTGTGTATGCGGTGTTGGGAATTCTGGTCGATATTTTCATGCGGGCCGTGGAGCGCTTTTCAATGCCATGGCTTGCAAGGGGCGCGCAATGACACAAGCGGCTACGAAATTGCTTGCGCGTGCTGGAGACGTCGTCGTCACCCCGCCTGTCGTGACGGCGCGTGGCGATGGCATTGGCATTGAATCGGCAGAAGTAGGAGCCGACGTCGGCGGTACGGATGTGATATCGCTGAGCAATGTGCAAAAGGGGTTTGGCGATCGCATGGTGCTCAAAGACATCAATCTGCGCTTGCAGCGTGGCGAGTTCGTTGTGTTGCTGGGTGCATCGGGTTCGGGAAAGACGACGTTGTTGAGGATATTGAGCTCACTTGAGCTCGCCACGGCAGGCACGTTGGAGGTCGCACAAAACCGGTCCGTGGTTTTCCAGGAACCTCGCCTGATGCCGTTTCGACGGGTACACAGCAATGTCGCTTTCGGGCTGTCCAGGGACGAACTGAGTCGGGTCGATGTCCACGCTGCACTGGCCGAGGTCGGGCTAGAGCAACGTACGAACGCATGGCCGAAAAACCTGTCCGGAGGCGAAGCGCAACGTGTAGCGCTGGCTCGCGCGCTGGTTCGTGCTCCGGATCTGTTGCTGCTCGACGAACCGTTTGCCGCTCTCGACGCGCTCACCCGCATCAAGATGCAGAACCTCGTGCTCAGGCTATGGGCCGAGCATCGTCCAGGTGTGCTGTTCATCACCCACGATGTCGAGGAAGCCATCGTGCTCGCGGATCGCGTGCTGGTACTCAAGCACGGCGAGCTGGCGGTGGACATAGCTCTGGAGGCGGATCGCCCAAGGGATCGAAGCTCGGCGATGTTCCGCGACATGCGCAGCCTTCTGCTTGGGCACCTGGGCGTTTCCGAAGCGTAGTGCCCGAGTCGAACGACGTGACACGTTGGTTGTATCGTTCATATATTTAATATAACTAAGTTATGCTATCGAAGAATAAAAACCGCCTTGATTTCTCCCGGCGTTGGTTCACGATGGCCGCACTGGTCGCCCCCGCGATACTTGGACTGGTATTTCCTGGTTGCGCGAGAGCCGCCGCCGATCTGAACGGCGTGACGATCACGGTTGGGCAGCAGGGCTCAGATACGCAGTTCGGTTTCATCGCATCCCATCTCTTTGATGACACGCCGTATCGGATCAAATATGCGACATTCCAGAGCCCCGCAGCAACGCTGACGGCGCTGGCGTCGGGCAATGTTGACATTGCCAATAACCTGTCGCAATGGACGCTCACGCAGGGCGCGGCCGCCGCGTCCCCGCCGTGGACGATCAAAACGGCGCCGTATAGGACGGTGCTCGTCACGGGGCTCGACAAAACCGTCGCCCTTGACCGCTTTGTGATTGCCGCCTCGAAGGCGTCGGGGATCACCGACATCAAACAGGCAAAGGGGAAGCGCTGGGGCATCATCCCCGGCTCGTCACTCAATCTATTTGCGTATGTGGTGCTGAACAAGCTCGGTTGGTCGAAAGAAGACGTGCAGATTGTCAATCTCGACTCGACCAACCAGTCGCTGGCGCTCGAAACCGGTCAGGTCGACCTTCTCTTCAATGTCACCGACAACGTCGCGGGGGCCGTGCAGCACGGTGCCAGGATTATCGGTTCGGCACAGGATTACGGTCTGACGATCTATACAGGGTTCCAGGCGAACAGCCGGGCCATTGACGATCCGCTGAAAGGCCGGGCGATCGAGGATTTCGTTCGCCGACTGGTTCTCTACCAGAACTGGCTGGTGCTACATCCAAAGGAGCAGCAGGCAGCACTTGTCGAGGGTCTCCATCTCAGTACCGCGCAGGCCGCACAGGTCTATCGGTACACGCGTCTGGTGCCGATCGCGCCGGGCGAGATCGCCTCGTATTCGCAGCAACTCTCAGATTTCGCGCTTAAAACTGGTTTGATCAGGCAACGAGTCGATGCAGCCGCCCTGCTGGACAACCGGTATGCGAAGGTAATCGATGAGACGGTGAAGCAGACCAACTTCTTCGCGAATCTCAAATCCTCTTATCCGTAAGGCGTTGTGCTCATGACTTCTTCTGTCGCGGTGGACCCGGCGTCGGTCGGAATTTCGGCCGACGGCCTGATGGCAACGGTGGCCGATATCGCATCGTTCGGGACGCGGCTCGCCGGGTCGACGGCAGAGGCCGCGACCGCGCAATATATCGCGGACAGGCTTGGCGCCTTGGGCGTTGCCAATGAAATTATCGAATTTGACGCATTCATCCATTGGCCGGAGGAAGCGGGCATTACGGTCGACGCGCCGGAATCGATTCACATCGCAGCCGCTGGTGTGTCATTTGCCAAGAGCACGGGATCCGGGGCGTTGGTGGGACAGCTCGCGGATGTGAGCGCCGGGGACGCGCCTCGCGGCCGGATTGCGTTGATCGACGGGTTGACTCACTATGATGCGTGCGTAAAGGCATTCGAAGCTGGTGCGATCGCAATCGTTGGTATATCGACGGGCTCACAACGGCACAACTGGCAGATCTCTCCGCTATGGGGCCCTCCGACCGGCGAGGCCGACACGGCTCGCTTTGCGCCGCTGCCGGCCGTTCAGGTCAATGCGCAGGACGGCGCGTTGCTGCGCAAGCTGGCCCGTTCACGCGCCACGGTGGCGTTGTCCGCGCCGATACATGCGGCGTGGCGCAAGGTGCAGATGCCGGTCGCGGAGATCGCCGGAGAGGAGCCATACTTCGTTCTGGTCGGTGGACACTTTTGCAGCTGGGGGCCTGGCGCGACAGACAACGCGACAGGCAACGCCCTCATGATCGAACTCGCGCGGTTACTGGCCGCGGGTAAGCGGCCTCGCTACGGTGTTCGATTTTGCTGGTGGACGGGACACGAACAGGGCGGCTATGCCGGCTCCGCATGGTACGCCGATCATCACTGGAGCGAACTGCGCCGCAACGCGATCGCTTATATCAACGTCGATAACCTGGGCACGCGTGGGGCGACGACCAAGGTATTGCAGAACACGACGGGCGAATTGTCGGCCTATGCAACCGATGTCCTGCGCGCGACGGTGGGCGAGCCATCGGCGGAAGATCGCGCTTTCAAAGGCTGGCTGCGGCGACGCGACAAGTATGTTGAAAACAGTCGTTGCGGACGCAACGGTGATCAAAGCTTCAGTGGGATCGGCTTGCCGGGCGTTCAGATCTCATCCTACCTGCCGCCTTCGAACCCCGAACAGATTCCAGGCAGCGGCATGGGATGGTGGTGGCATACCGCGGACGACCTACCCGGGTGTGCGGGCGCCGATGTGTTGTCGGTCGACACATTGCTGCATTGGAATCTGCTTTCCGGGTTAATCAATCCGCAGGTTCTTCCGTTGAACCTTGTCGTCGTGGCGCATGATTTCCTGGCGAGCCTGAGAGAGTATGCGGAAGCGGCTCCGCAGTTGGCTGAGCTCGTGCGGCTCCGTGACTTGTCCGAGACGTTTTTAGATGTTGCGAGGGCGCTCGAGTGTTGTCCGATCGCTAGCGGGGACGCCGCCTCAGGGATGCGAAACACACTACTGTTGCGCGTCGCAAAGGCGTTGAACCCGGTTCTGCATCACGCGCTCAGTGACTACGAATACGACATCAGCCGGCAAAGCCGGCTTCTTCCCGGGTTGCAGGCTGCACTGTCACTCGATCAACTGAACGAGGACGACTACAAGATGGCTAAGGTTGCCTTGCGTCGCAAGGCCAACCGGATTGGTCAGGCATTAAGTGACGCGACTGAACTCATTCAGAGTGAAATCGTTCTGTCGACGTGACAGTTGGTTCGAGGCGAGCCGCCGGACATTTTGCTAGGCGCGATTGCACGATCGTTGGTTGACCGGTCCTGTTATAAGGGTGTCGGGCTGAGTGCACGGTGGTCTAGGCGCGCTCGGATACCCGTTGATTCTTCATCCAGTCGGCAAGCTTATTCTCAAGCTCCTCGATACGATCTGCGGCTTCGCACAGTTCGTCGAGCAGCCGATATTCCTCGTTCATCTCACCGCTACCAACCACCACCGTATTGCCCGCCCGTTCGCGGAGCTTTTCAACGATCCCGCTCAGTTGGCGCATGGTGGCTTCTCGGTTTCATTGGTTCAAGCTGACAGTCGAAAAGCTCTAGGCTACGGCCCAACGTCGACGCTGAGAACGACTACCGTAAGATGAGTGTCGACACTCGATGCGCCGAGAAGTGAACGTTTGTCGTGTACAGCTACATTTATTTGGGGCCGCTCCTGCACCACGGCTAATCCGACCGAATTCAGGCCGTCAAACCCGCTCTGGTGGTCGCTCGCAAGTACAACCTTCGGATCGCCAAGCGCCATCATCACGTTTTTAAGGTGCTCAATCAGTTCGCTGGCCGTCATGAGGTTTCTCCGTTAATAAGCGGGCGTCTGTCCGGGTAAAGAGCGGACAAGTGCGGCGGATTGAAAATTCGATAATCTGCAGGCTGTAGCAGTGCTCTTGGCTTCGTTCAGCAAGACTTAGAGGGCTCCAACAATCCATGCTTGTTTCGGCCAAGTTACTTAGCGAAAACGTCGTCACCTTCTTTCATTGGATCGATCGATACTGAAATTTATCGTCGGCCATCCATCTTTCGCTAATTTATTAAGATTACTAATTACTTTTGGCTGATGCTCGAACTAACTCCCGTCTTGATTGCCGGAAAGATTGAAATCAGATTACATCAGCAAAACCGTTAAATAGGGTTATTACCTATGTAATATGTAACAATTTGTTTCGTCTGCTCTTCGTGGAGTGCTTCGACGTGGGCCTTGAAACATTCAAAGTCATCGGCACCCAATGCGAATATGACTGAATTCCACTGCACTGCAAATTGTGCCGGTCCTCTAGTCGGTCGTTACGGAGCAGTCAGTTGTGCGTGCGCTCGGGCTGCGTAGTACGTGAACCGCTTGTCATGACCCCTGGCGATGATATTGCTAGTGGACAGATGGGTATCATTTATCGAGTTGTAGTACATGCGACGACTTAAGCCGAGGCGCCAGCGCAGCGGGTTATGGTGCGCTCCAGAATTCAGATACCCAAGACCGATAAGCCGTTGCACGCGTGTATTTGGCGGCTCTAGTTGCATCCGCACAACTTACGACCGATCAAGTATTAAACGCCGCCCAACATCCCCGAATAGGGGCGCTCGTAAGTGGCATCTATCCCAGAGGAACCTATGTCTGATTTAATGCGGTCACCGTGATTTCCGCGTACTGGAGACGAGCGCGATGACGCACGTCAATAATAGGTGGGCGTCCGCTCTACAGCGATGAGGTTCAGATCGCAAAGCACGACGCAGCGTACGGGCGTTTTCTACTTTCTCCGTGAGCGCGCCTCATCGATAACGTTGCAGTAACTGCGAGCATGACGACTATGCATAGTGCGTGACGAAGCGTCGGACCGGTGACCCTAGCGTTTCGGCGCATGAGAAACGCTATTCACCCGCAGGTGAATATGTGCAAGATGGCCGCCGGTGTTCATGCCGACTGGGACGTTCCGGTGAAGCTTCGTGACGGCACGACGTTACGCTTCAAATACATCAGGATCCAGTCCACTTTGATGCGCTTGCGTATATGATTACCGGAACCTCGCAAGCTGGTTGGGTCGCGTCGCCGCGCGATACCAGAACCAGATCAGCGTTGCTACGCTGTTGGACCACACTCGCTCGCGGCCTCGTTGTTACCCGAAACAACCAATTCGGGTATTCCACGCAATTCGAGCAACCGTTTTCGCTGGGCGAAAGCTATGGATCCGACTTGAGGCAGGGCGCGGATGTGCTGACCCCACGTCGCTGCAGCACTCAAGTCCAGTTCTGGGTCGGAACGTGGTCACGACTGCCTTTGATGAGATTCTTTTCATCGACAAACACGAGGTCCGGCTTCCATCCCGCCTTCAGCTCCGCCTCGTCGACCTGCGCGAACGCGGCGATGATCACGAGATCGCCGAGTTGCGCCCGGCGCGCCGTCGAGCCATTCAGCGAAATCATCCCGCTGCCGCGCTCGCCCTTGATTGCGACCCGCTGTCACGCATATCGAAAATTTCACGGTGATGTCTCCAGGTCTTCAATAGACCGCTGGCTATCCACAGGACGATGTTTGAATCGCCTATGTACCCAATAATATTGGTCGGGAAAGCGCAATATCTGCTTTTCGAGGAATGCGTTCATCTTACTCCGTTAGCGCGCACCGATCTGCGTGATGAATCGCGCGGATAAGGCATTGCGCGACACCATGGTGACATGGCGATCTTCTCCCTGACCGCCGCGCATCCCCACTGGCGGGTGAAGAAAAGTGGCTATGGCCGTGAGCTGTTGCACTTCGGTTTGCGCGAGTTCAGCAATGCGAAAGCCGTTTGGATCAAGACGGTCGTGTGAGAAGCGCGAGCTGGTGTCGAGTGCGAGCAAGACTGCTTTCAAACCCGCGCCGCTACAATGAAGAATCTGATTGCAACGCCTGCTGCACCGCTTGGCGGTAAGGCACCGGGAGTCTTGGCAACACCTCGCGAATGGGCTTGGGATCGCCGCCGATCATTTACGGTCGAAGCGTTTGAAGAAACGAGGCGCGCAGGACAATGCGGTTCGCTCAGCGTCGCTTACAAGAAAGCGTCCAGTGCATTGGCCGCCACAAAGATGGCAATCGTTTGCTTCACATGCGAGCGGATGTCGCCGCGGACATCATCCAGATTTTCGCCCATCAAGGCTCTCATGAGCATCGGCGAGATGACCGCGTCGAGAAGTTGGGTCGCGAGAGTGAGCGAATGCCGCTTGCTTGCAGCGCGCGCCTGGGGCTCGAGGGGGCGTCTGGAGTGTTCCGCGATCATCGTCGCGACCGCTTCTATTGCGCGCGACCTGCCAGCGTCGCTCGTCAGTTTCGCCAGCGATGGAAACCGCGGCGCATCCGCAACTACCATTCTGATCAGTCCAATCACCTCGTCGCTGAGCAATCGCGTAACGAGCGTCTGTGTCACCGATACCAGCCGTTGAGCAAGCGCCGCTGATTGCGGAGCGTCAAACACGATACGCAGGCTGCGCTCGCAGTTTCGTGTGACTACGGCCGAAAACAGCGCTTCCTTGCCGTTGTACCGGCTGTAGAGCGTTGCCTTGCCAGCGCCTGCCGCCTCGGCGATGCGCTCGAGGGACGCTCCGCCAAAGCCGTATTGAAGGAACATGGCCGTGGCGGCATCGAGAATCCGCTCTTCGACGTCTCCCGCCATCGCGCTGGACGGACGGCCTTTCTTGCGCGAAAACATCGACCTGATCGGGCAGAAGGCCATCTCTGCATCAGGATTTTTCGGGATCCGGCTCACCACTGTTCCTTGCAAGAAATCACATGGGGGAATTATCGCAGGCTTTTTGAATAGAACGGAACCGTTCCGTTCTATTGTAGAATGCATCTCAATATTATTTTGGAGAATGCAATGGCCGGTAGTGAAAGCGAAAACAGCACGCCCTCCGGCGAAAGCAAGGCCGATGGCGATCAGGCCGATGCAGCCAACGGGCAAGAACAGGAAACGTCCAAGCCGACGAGCCCGGGGCGCAAGCGCCTGAACACGGTGATCGGCGGCGCGGTGTTGCTGCTCTGCGTCGCGGCGGGCGTTGGCTACTGGCTGCATAGCCGGCACTACGAAAGCACGGACGACGCATTTATCGACAGCAATCAGAGCCAGATTGCGTCGCAGGTGAGCGGGCGGGTGGTCGAACTGCTGGTCACCGATAACCAGCACGTCGAGAAGAACCAGCCGCTGCTGCGGATCGACCGGCGCGACTTTGAAGTGAAGCTCGAACAAGCTGAAGCGCAGGAAGCGAACGCTGTCGCGCAAGTCGCGCAGGCGCGCGCTGACTTGCTGTATCAGACGGCCAGCCTCGCGCAGCAGACTTCGCAAGTGCGGGTCGCGGAAGCCGACCTGACGCAGGCAAAACAGGATCTCGCCCGGTACACGGGAACCGATCCTGCCGCCATCACGCGCCAGCAACTGGAACAAAGCCAGGCGACGACCAAGAGCGCGTTCGCCAAGCTCGATAGCGCGAAACAGGCGGTGCAGGCGGGCGAAGCCCAGGTTGCGTCGCAACGAACAAAGATCGACGCCGCGCAGGCGTCGGCGCGCCAGAGCCATGCCGATGTCGACAACGCGAAGCTGCAACTGAGTTACACCGAAGTGCTAGCGCCGCAAGCAGGGAAGGTGACGCGCCGCACCGTAAACCTCGGCAACTACGTCACGCCTGGGCAGGCTTTGGTCGCGGTGGTTCCCGACGAAATGTGGGTCACCGCCAACTTCAAGGAAACGCAGCTTGTTCATATGAGCGTGGGACAACGGGTCGATGTCACCGTCGACGCCTATCCTGACAACGTCCTGCATGCGCACATACAGAGCCTGCAGCGTGGGACCGGCTCCGTTTTCAGCAGCTTGCCCGCGGAAAACGCAACGGGCAACTATGTGAAGGTCGTGCAGCGCCTGCCCGTGAAGATCGTCTTCGACGGCGACGACTGGCGCCACCTGCCGCTCGCGCCCGGCCTCTCGGTCAGCCCGCGCGTGACGGTGCGGTAACCATGGCCTCTACCTATGCAGGTCCCGCAGCCTTGCCAAGGTCGGCGGCGGGGCCGTTCAACCCGTGGCTGATCGCCGTCATTGTGTCTATCGCGACCTTCATGGAAGTGCTCGACACCACCATCGCGAACGTGGCGCTCCGGCATATTGCCGGCGGCCTGGGCGCGAGCCTCGACCAGAGCACGTACATCACGACCAGCTATCTCGTGAGCAACGCAATCGTCCTGCCGATCAGCGGATGGCTCGCGAACGTGATTGGCCGCAAGCGTTTCTACATGCTCTGCGTCTTGCTGTTCACGATCAGTTCGGTGGCATGCGGGTTCGCGACATCGCTGCCGATGATGATCGTCTTTCGCGTGCTCCAGGGCCTGGGTGGCGGCGGTCTGGCGCCCGTTGAGCAAAGCATTTTCGCCGATACGTTCACGCCCGAAAAACGCGCGATGGCGTTCGCGTTGTACGGCTTCACGGTCGTCACGGCGCCCGCCATTGGACCGATGCTGGGTGGCTGGATCACCGAGAACTATTCGTGGCACTGGGTGTTCCTGATCAACCTGCCCGTTGGCATAGTGTCGCTGGTGCTGACGTGGATGTTCGTGAGTGACAGCAAGCTGGTGCAACAGGAACGGCGTGCCCTGCTCGATAAAGGGCTGCGGATCGACTACCTGGGTTTCTTCCTCGTTGCGGTTGGTTTCGGTTGCCTGCAGATCGTGCTCGACAAGTTCGAACGCGAGGACGGGTTTTCATCGAATTTCATTTGCCTGTTCACGGTGATCTCGGGCATGGCGCTCGTGGCGCTGGTGATTCGTGAACTGACCACCGCACAGCCGATCGTGAATCTGCGGCTGTTCAAGTCGAGCGCGTTCGCCATCAGTTGCAGCGTGATGTTTGCGTTCGGTTTCATCATCAACAGCACGACGCAGATGCTGCCGCAATTCACGCAAGAGCTGCTTGGCTACGACGCAACCAATGCCGGCTTGACGCTCGGTCTGGGCGGCCTCGTCACGCTCTTCATCATGCCGATAGCGGGCATTGTGACCGGGCGGATTTTCCAGCCAAAATGGCTCGTCATGATGTCGCTTGTCGGGACCGGAATCGCGTTGCTTCATACGTCGGGTCTCGACCTGAACATCGGCTTCTGGGATGTATCGTTGTCGCGGCTTTATCAGGTCATCTGGCTGCCGTTCCTCTTCATTCCTCTTTCGACCGTGCAGTTCATCGGCATCCCGCCGAAAGAGAACAACAATGCGTCGGCGCTCATCAACATGACGCGCAATCTCGGCGGCAGTTTCGGCGTATCGCTGGTGACAACACAGCTCGCATGGCGGGAGCAGTTTCACCATGCGAGGCTCGCTGAGCACATCACGCCGTACAACGGCTTTGTCAGCTCGCTTGGATCGATCGCCTCGACGGTCGAGCAGCAGGCGTCGGTCATGAGTTACCTCGACGTCTTCATCATGCTGGGCGTGATCTCGCTGGTGCTAGCTCCTATTTGTTTCTTATTGCCGAAGCTGCCGAAGGGGGCACAGGTCAATGCGCATTGATTATCGATGGATTCCGTTCGTAGTCTTCTTGTCAGCCTGCACGATGGGCCCCGACTTCCAGCTTCCTGCCTTGCAGACGCCGGCGCAATGGCCTGACGCACCGGCTGCTACCACTACCGATGCCGTTCGTTCGGTCACGGTGCCTGAGCCCGTTGATCCGCTGTGGTGGAACAGTTTCGGCGATCCGCTTCTGACCGAGCTGGTCACACGCGCGATGGACAGCAACCTCGATCTCAAGGTCGCGGCGGCGCGGCTCGCCGAGTCGCGGGCGCAGTTCGGCCAAGCGAAAGCCGACGAGTTCCCTACGCTGAACGGCAACGCGTCGTACACGCGTGAGCTTGAGAGCGCCGATGGCGTCATCGGCCTGCTCGGGGGCAGTGGCTCGCCGTCGGCAACCGATACCAACGGGCTGGGCGGACGGCAGGGCGGGGTGCCGACACAAAGCGCCACATCGAGCGCATTGCCGCCGTTCAACTTGTATCAATATGGCTTCGATGCATCGTGGGAACTCGATCTCTGGGGCCGCGTGAGGCGCACGGCAGAAAATGCGAGCGCCACCGTCGATGCTCAAAATGAAGCGCAGCACGACGTGATTGTCTCGACGGCTGCGGAAGTCGCCCGCGACTATCTCAATCTGCGTGGAACGCAGCAAAAGCTGCGCATCACGCGCGAGAACTTAGCCTTTGCCGAGCGCACCGTGCAGTTGACGAACGAGCGCGCCAAACATGGACTCGCTACTGATCTCGATGTTGCCAATGCGCAAAGCCAGGCTGAATCGAACGCCGCGGATATTCCGCAGGAAGAGCAGCAGGAGGCGAAGCTGATCAATGCCATTGGGGTGTTGCTTGGCGAGTATCCGCAAGCGCTCGCGGCGAAGCTGAAGGCGACGCCGGACGCGCCCGTGGTGCCGCCACGCGTGCCGATCGGGCTGTCATCGGAACTCGCGAGGCGCAGGCCGGATATCCGCGAAGCGGAAGCGCAGCTTCATGCAGCGACGGCGAACATCGGCGCGGCGAAGGCGGATTTTTTCCCCAAGATCACGCTGTCGGGAAGCTTCGCTATTCAGGCAACGCAATTCACGAATCTCGGTAGCTGGGGCGCGCGCAGCTATAGTGCGGGGCCAAGCCTTTCGATTCCCATTTTCGAGGGCGGTCGCCTGCGCTCCACACTCGCATTGAGGGAGGCACAGCAGCAGGAGGCGGCGATCACGTACCGCAAGACGGTGCTCTCGGCATTTCAGGAAGTCGATGACGCGCTGACAGGCTTTACCGCCGAACAGCGTCGCCGAGACCGGTTGGATGCAAGCGTGCAAGCGTCAAAACGCGCGTTGGACCTCGCAAACAAGCGCTATGTCCGTGGTCTGTCGAATTACCTGGATGTGTTGACGGCGCAAAAAGCTCTGCTGACAAGCGAGCAGCAGTGGGTCGACAGCACGGCGACGGTATGGACGAACCTCGTCGCGCTGTACAAGGCGCTCGGTGGCGGGTGGGATGCGGAGGCTGGGCCGTACGCCAGTCGCGAGGCAGCGTCCACGGCCGGGCGGGAATGAAGCTGGGCCATCGCTAGTTCGCGTGCAAAGCATACGATGGCTTGGGGTCGAGTTCCGTCGATCGGAGAACGGCGATCGCTCGATGTTGCGCAACGTTGTCGGCCCGCGATAGGGTATCTATGGGCATTGACCCACGCTTTCTCAAGTTCGATCGCCGCAAAGAGATGATCTGGCCGACGGCCGGACCAGAAAATAAGTGCAGCGGCGATCCGCCGCCGTTCCTTCGCAACACGCGCAATACGCGACCGACCCGTGCTGGCATGCTACTTCTCGAACATGTCCCGCGTGTCTTCGCGGCGCTCGCTAAGCCCGTGCCAGCGTGCAGGCCGCGGCGGCGGCCTTTCTCGGCCAACTCCGCATCGCTTTCCGATGGCAACGAGGTGCTCACCTTACCCGGCGGTGAATTTCATTGAAGCGCATCGTTAAGTTGTTCTACCGCATAAGGCTTGCGCAGCCCCTTCATGGAAAGCCGAGCGGCAGGTCGTCTGGCAATTCATCTCCTGACGCAAATACCACATGCAGATCGGGATGCGCTGCGACGGCCTGTTGTGCGAGCTCGATTCCAGAGGTGCCCGGCAGGTTCAGATCGGTCAGCAGCACATCGAATCTGTCATGGCGTAGACGCTCCATCGCCTGGGTCGCATTCCCGGCCTTTGCCGCATCGTGACCCAGCATCTGGAGAATTTCACAAACCGCGTCCAAAGAAGCCACGTCGTCCTCGACCACGAGCACACGCAACGCCCTTGCCATTCGCGGGGCAGCGTCGGCTTGCGCTGTGTCCGACCTGCCAGGGGCTGTGGAGACTGTATCTCCCGGCGTGCCAATGATGTAACGCAGCTTATACGCCAGTTCTTCCTGACTATAGGGCTTGCTGAGAAGTTCGACGCCCGGATCCAGCCGTCCTCCATGCACGATCGCGTTCTGCGTGTAACCGGAGGTGAACAGAATCTTCAGGTGCGGCAGCAGCAGCGCTGCCTGGCGGGCCATTTCAGGGCTGCGTAGGGTGCCAGGCATCACCACGTCCGTGAACAGGACGTCGATGTGAACCCCGCTGCGGATCACGGTGAGCGCCTGTTGCGCATCGTCGGCTTTGAGAACGGAATAACCTAGGTTTGTCAGCATGTCGACGACCGTTGACTGGACTCTCGCGTCATCCTCCACGACCAGGATCGTCTCCTTGCCGCCTATCATCACCGCGTGGTCGTGTCTCGTTAGCGGTTCTACTGCGACCTCCATGGATCTGGGCAGATAGATTCGGACCGTCGTGCCATGTCCCACTTCGCTGTAAATCCGGATGTGTCCGCCGCTCTGCTTGACGAAGCCGTATGCCATGCTCAGGCCGAGGCCCGTGCCTTGTCCCTCGGGTTTAGTAGTAAAAAACGGATCGAAGGCGCGCTCGACAACATCGGGTGTCATTCCCGTCCCCGTGTCCGTCACACCAAGCATCACGTACTGGCCTGGTGGAACGTCAGATAGGGGCCGCACGTAACGGTCGTCGAGCATCGCGTTGGCCAGTTCAAGCGTGAGGCGCCCGCCCGTAGGCATCGCATCGCGTGCGTTGATGGCCAGGTTCAACAGCACATTTTCCATCTGGTGGGTGTCTGCCAGCGTGTTCCATAGGCCGGCAGCAACGACCGTCTCCACACTGATCGTTTCGCCCAGCGCGCGGGCGAGCATGCTGTCCATCCCGCGCACCATCGCCGCCAGATTGACCACGACGGGACGCAAAGCTTGCCGGCGACCGAATGCGAGGAGCTGTGAGGCGAGCTTGGCACCGCGCTCAACGGCATCGATGGCGTGGGCGAGTCGCTCCCCGCTCCAGACATCCCGGCGATGCCGGTTCTCCAGCAACTCGAGATTACCCCGTAGCACCTGGAGCACGTTGTTGAAGTCGTGCGCGACGCCGCCTGTCAGCTTGCCGATCGCTTCCATTTTCTGTGCCTGAAGCAGCGCCGCCTGAGTCTGTTCGAGGAGCTCATTGGCCTGACGCCGCTCGGTGACGTCCCTCGTGATCTTCGCAAATCCGACGAGCGTTCCATCGTCTTCGCGGATTGCGTCGATCACCACGTGCGCCCAGAAGGTCGTCCCATCGTGGCGCACCCGCCGGCCTTCCGCCTCGAAACGGCCCTCGCGGACCGCGGTCTCCAGGCCGCGTTGCGGTAGACCGGCAGCGACGTCCTCGGGTGTGTAGAAGCGAGAAAAATGCGAGCCGACGATCTCCTGCTCGCTGTAACCCTTGATGCGCCGGGCGCCGTTGTTCCAGTTCGTCACATAGCCGTCAGGGGAGAGCATGAAGATGGCGTAGTCCGTCACCCCTTGAACCAGCAGCCGAAAGCGCCGTTCGCTTTCAATCACGGCCTCGTGTGCCCTGCGGTTCTCGCTCACATCGCGCACCACCTGAACCGCTCCGAGGAACTCACCCTGCGGGCTGCGCAGGGCGGTCGTGACCACGCTTGCCCAGAAGGTGCTGCCGTCCATTCGTCGGCGCCATCCTTCCGTATCATGACGTCCCAGTCGCCGGACACTTTCCATCAGCGCATCGGGTACCCGGTTGCGGCGGTCATCCTCGGTGTAGAGGACGGAAAAATGCTCGCCCATGATTTCGTCGGGCCGGTATCCCTCTATGGCGGTGCCGCCCGGGTTCCAGCTGGCAACCTTGCCTGCGGGCGTGATCAGGAAAATCGAGTAGTCCGCAGTCGACGTAACCCATTGGCGGGTCCAGTCGTCGGCGTGGGATTGCGCGTTTTCCGGTTCGTGTGTCGTCATCGGTACCTGCCTGTCCGTGCGTGTCTATTTTCGAGCCGTACGCTCAGGCATGCCGTTATTGCGCAGGCTTGATCCGACTGCCCGTCTACCGGTCGATTTTAACAGCGCCGAAGTTGTTCGGATATGGATCGAAACTTGCGGGACGTTGCTGGAACCAATGGATGGCGGAAAATGATCAGGGTGATGCTGGTGGACGACGAACCAGTTGCCGCATCAACAGCGCGACGTGTTTATCGCGCACGAGTTGGAAGGTTGGACTTTTAAGGACATGGCTGCAGAAAGCGGTGTCGCGATCAATACGCTGCTCGCGCGCAAACGCTATGTTCACAAGGCGACGATTGCGGTTTCTGTGGCCGATGCGGGGAGAGGCGAAGTTCGTTATATCGGGGAGATCGCCAATACACCGGAGGCGATCGAAAAGCTAGTTCGGCAGTTGAGAAAAGGAGAGGCGCATCTCTCGTTTTGCTATGAGGCAGGCCCATGCGGGCATGTCATGCTCAACGGTCGTAAATCGATGGATGGCGCGCTCGTCTGCAGGGCATCGATACACATCGTTTTTTGATTCGTAGACAAAGTCGGCCTTGGTGAAGAGACCTTTCTTCCGCGATGCGGAGGTGAGTGGCTTGGGAACGTACGCACTGATCTCGTTCAGATCGCATGCCCGTATCTCCGGGCCGCTGAAGTAACCCCGATCAGCAACAACCTTCAGCTTCGATCTGCCCATCGCATCCTTCGCAGCCAGCGCCATTCTGCTGAGTTGTCCGTGATCGTTTCCGACATTGGTTACCTCGTGCTCAACGATCAGGTGATGTTTCGTGTCTACGGCTGCCTGGACGTTGTAGCCCACTATGCCGGAGCCTCTTCCGCTTGTTGCCATGGAGCGTGCGTCGGGATCCGTCATCGACAGCTGTTTGTCCGGTTGCTTTTCTAACTGCTTCCTGACCTGTGCGAGCTCACGCATCTGCTGGCGCAAGCGGGCGATCTTCTCGTACAGCCGAACGGTCTTCACATCGAAACCTGTTGGACTGGTCCGGTCTGCGGTTTCAATCAGGTCGAGATATCGCGCACGCTTTCCTCGATCTGCTGCTGACGCTTGTCGATCTTGCTCGCGGTGTAGTTCCTGTCGCGACTGTTCGACGCCTTGAACTTGCTACCGTCGATGGCCACCATGTCACTGGATAACAGTTTCAGCCCGCGACACAGTTCGACGAAACGCCGGCATACGTTGCGAATGGCCGCGCCGCTCTCACGGCGAAAGTCGGCGATCGTCTTGAAGTCCGGAGCGAGACGTCCTGTTAGCCACATCAACTCGACGTTACGCTGACATTCACTCTCGAGACGCCTGCTGGAAGGTATCCGGTTCAGGTATCCGTAGATATAGATCCTGAGCATCACACCCGGGTGGTAGGAGGGGCGGCCCGTGATCGCTGGCGCGGTACCGTTGAAACCAAGATCCGCAAGGTCCAACTCGTCGACGAAGGCATCTATGACCCTGACCGGGTTGTCCTGTCCGATGTAGTCATCGACACATTCGGGAAGTAGTGCGACCTGCTTGCGGTCATCGCCTTCAACGAATCGCTTCATGAGTCACCGGGTCTCAGTGCGTTGATTCAGTTTAGGCGATCAATGCGTTTTCACACACTCTGGGTCGACTTCTGCCGATAGCTGACAGGCAAAAGCCGGCCATGAAGCGTCATTCGGCAAGACTGCCGCATGGACATTGGTGCGACTGCTTCGCTCGGCGTGTTCAACGGATCGATGCAATGGGCGGGGCTTGTGTGGGGCTACGCCCCGGCTTGCTGCGGCAGGTTGTGCCAAAGCGTGCCGTCCTGGACGCTGGCGGTTCGCCGCCTGTACATCACGAAGGACGGTTCACCGACACGCCGCCCGGCCTCACTGTTAATTGCTCGCGACGCTTGGTCCGAAGTTCTCGATCGGTGCCATCAGTTGCTCGGCGTGCCGGGCGAAATCACGTATGCAAATATGGGGGCGCCGGGAAGTCTAGGCCCCCGACAGCGGCAAAGCGACCAGCCCGGTTCGAGCCTACTTTGAAATTACGCCCTGATCCCAAGGGGCCACGGGCAGGAATGCGTCGGCCAGTGCATCCACAGCGACCCGAACCTTGGGCGCGAGATCGCGCGTTGGGGGGCACAGCGCGTGGATGGGAACACTGTCGATGATCGACGGACTCAGCACCGCCTGCAATCGTCCATCGCGCAGCTCATTCGAGGCGAGCCACGTCGTCAATTGGGTTCGTTTGCTTTCGTGCTCGGGATGATCTTCCTGCTGCAGATGTTCCGCTTCATGCCGGAGACCAAGACGGTTTTGCTTGAGCAGATCGAGCGCTATCCGTGGATGGAAAACCGCTGCGGAAACTCCGGTAGCGATTGCCATATTTAAGGGTTAAACAATACGCTGAAAGCTGTCCCGACTGGCAAACGCCTTACGTTGATATGCCAGTCGTGGGCGGCGGCGATCTCCTTGCAGATCGCGAGTCCGAGCCCTGCGCCGTCGTGCGGGGCATCGGGCGCGCGCCAGAAGCGCTGGAACAGGAAGGGCAGATGTTCCGGGTCGATGCCTCGACCTTCATCGCTGACCCTGATTGAACCCTCGTCCACCGATACCGTCACCCTGCCTCCAGCCGGCGTGACATTGATCGCGTTCTCGACCAGGTTCTTCAGCAGAATGAACAACGCGCTTCGATCGGCCTTGATGACTCCGGGAACCATGGGCACGTCAAGTTCGAGCGACACGCTCTCCGCGCTCGCCTTGCGGGCGAAGTAGCTCACTACATCGTCGGCTACATCGGCGCGGTTGACGTCGCCGAATGCGAAGTTTTGCGACTCGCTGACTTCCGCCAGATGCAGCAACTGGCGCACTTGCCGCGCCATCAGGTCGATCTCGCGATAGATCAGTTCCTTCTTTTCAATGCCCGGTTGCAACTCGATTTGCCCCCGGATCAGCGTCAATGGCGTTTGCAACTCGTGAGCGGCCGATGCCAAAAAAGCCTGCTGGACAACGAAGCCGTTCTCCAACCTCGACAATGCGTCGTTGAACGCCGTGATCAACGGCTTGATCTCGCTCGGCACGCCTTTGTCAGAAAGACGCATGGTGAGACTCGACGGCGTGATCGATGCAGCGGCGCGAGACGCGAGCCTGAGCGGACGAAGCAACCGGTGCACGGTAAAGGTCAGCGTCAGTCCGAAAACGATCGTGGCGAGCACAATCGTCCACCCGACTATGCCGGGAATCGGTTTGACTTTCAAGCTCAGCACTGCTTTGTTGAAAGCACTGCTTGTTGCAACCTGGATAATGAAACGCGCGTTGCCGCGCTGCGTTTCCCGCGTCGCCAGATCGAAAGGCCGCCCGTCAATAGACACTTCGTGCTCCTCACGACTATCCACTGCGGGATTGCCGGTTTCCCACGGTTCGTCACCGGCGGCTTTGCTAGACGCCAGAAGCAAATGACCGCGCTCGTCGAGCACGCGGTACATCAGGTCGTTCGTCGCGACGCTGAACAGCCAGGCGCTTTGCTCATCGAGCGTTACAGCCACTAGCTGGCCGTGACTGTCGAAACGCAATCCATCGACGATGCGCTGCGTGGCCCGGATGTCGGCATGACGCTGCAACATCTGCGGAGGCGAATGATTGAACGTGTACACGGTGATTGCAGCGATGACGCCGAGGCAGATCACCAGCGCCGTCACGCTAGTAAGCCATAACTGCGCGGAAAGACTGCGGATCCAGTACCTAAACACGCCCGACGCCTTTCGAATGCGCGTTCTCACGAGGGTAAAACGCATATCCCTTGCTGTGAATCGGGAGTATCTGCGCGCCCGCTGCCCGCCTGATTCTCGATCGCAGCCTGCGAACCCGTGTGCGTACGCTCTCGTCAGGCGCGCGCGAATCGATGCCTTGTGCGATCGCATGGAGCGAAAACACCTTGCCGGGCGCGGCAACAAGGAATTTCAGGAGCGAATATTCGGTCTTCCAGAGGGCGACAGGCCGTTCCTGGAAGGTCAGACTGCTGACGAGGAAATCGAACTTGAAACCATCGAACAGATACGGCGGCTTGCGCGCCGGTTCCTTAATCGGCCGATGCCCGACGCGGCGCAGCACATCGCGAATCCGAACCAGCACTTCATCGACATTAAATGGCTTCGACACGACATTGTCCGCGCCCCATTCAAGCGCGACGATGCGCTCCGTGGCGTCGTCCTCTTCACCGAGCCTGATGACAGGCAAGCCGTCGTCGCAGTTGCACAGGCTCGTGATCGCGGCCAGCCCGCCATCCATGTGGGGGCCGCTTGCAACGAGCGCCAATGCGGGCCGCTCCAGTGTCAGCCGATGCGCGATCTTCGCTGTATTGTCGAGAGCGGATACGTCGGAGCCCGCCGCGTGAAAACGGTTGCGCAATACGTCGCGGCACTCAGCGTCGGCATCGACTACGAGAATCAGGCGCTTCATGGAATCTCCTTGAAAAACGTCCGCCTTAGGTCGGCGCCTGCAGCAAGAAGCCCGCGCCGCGAACGTTGGCAAGAAGAGTCGTCGCGCCGATCGCGGAAAGCTTCTTGCGCAGCCTGTGCACGGTGACTTCCAGTGCGTTCGGTGTGACCGCGCCCGCGAGTCCCCACGCTGCATGCTCGAGCGCCGAATGCCGCACGGTCCGGCCGGCTACTTTCATCAACGTCAGCATAATCTGGAGTTCGGCTGGGGCGAGCATGATCGACTGCCCGCAGCATCGCATGGCTTGCTGCTCCGGATCGATGGAGATGTCGGCAAACGCCTGGACGAGCGCAGTGAGCTCCTGGGGCCGCCGCATCAGCGTGCGAATCCGCGCGACCAGCTCGCTCATCGCAAACGGCTTGGTCACGTAGTCGTCCGCGCCGGTCTCCAAGCCGTCGATACGGTCATGCAACGCGTCCCGCGCCGTCAGCATCATGCACGGCATCATCCGCCCGGCTTCGCGCAACTTGCGCAGGAACTCGAGCCCGTCGCCGTCGGGCAATCCACGGTCGATGATCAGGACCGCGTAGTTCGCCTGGCTGATGCCATAGTGGGCCTCCGATAAAGTGCCAAAGATATCGGTCTCGATTCCTGCGCCCGACAACGCTTGCCGGACCATGTCCGCCAGACGTGCATGATCCTCGATTAGTGCGACTCGCGACATTAAGCGATGCTCACTTGAATTCGTAGATATAGGCGAGCCGGACTTCGGGAATATACCGCTTTCCAACTAACGGGCTATCTGTGATCCCACTGCTCAGGTGCTTGACGCCAACGTCGAACGTCACTAGCTGCTTGCGCGTGAAGCGATAGTCCAGCTTGGCTCCAACCGACACATTGTAGGATGCTTTTCCCGTATAAGCGGGCCGATCCGCTCTGACTTCCGACGACCTCACGCCATAGTAGTAGTCGACGTACTTGCTGCTGAGCCATTCGGCGCCTATATGCGGTTCAAACGAAAAACTGCCGTATTCCAGGGCCTTTGCAAACCCTATATTTGCCTTCTGCCCCTTATTTCCGCCCGTCAGGACGTCGCCTGACAGCGTTCCGTAGCCTGTGTGCCAGGCAAGCGCCGGGCCGAGCCAGAATGCGCCCTTACGGTTCTGCATGCCATTCAGGATCGGCGCATCCGCACCCGTGTATCCATCCAGCGAGTATTGGGCGCGCAATGTGAACAGCACGCTGCTCCACTTGCCTATTTTCAAGTCGAGCGTCGTGCCAAGCGCGTGTACCCACTTGTCATCGAAGTAGATCAGCGGAATGGGAGTGACCTTCGACCCGTACCCCTTATAGGGAGACTCCCCAAGGCCAACACCGGCGCCCAGGCCCCAATGCGTAACGTTGGTTGCATTGCTGAGGACCGTGAAACCTTCGTCGTCTGTGTCGGACGGATCTTGTGTGATGCCGTCTGCTGCCCAAACCGCCCCCCCATGCAGCATGCCCGATGCGACGATGAGCAGAAGTTGGTTCCTACGCCGAAAGAGTTTTCTCACCACTTGTGCCTTTAAAGAGAAGGGATGACGGACCCGACTTTAAGGCTCACTGACTTACTCGCCAACCGGATTTTTGTATTACCGAAAATTTCGGATTTGATGACACGAAGCCGCACCGGCGCAGCGCTAGAGCGCCCGCAGCGCGCATCCATCTAGTGCGGCAACGCCTTTCTCCGCGCGGATACGGCAACGCCTATACAGGCATTCAGCGAAAATGCGTATTCGCCAGCTCGACAACTTCATCCGCGCGGCCGTTCAGCACCGCCCGTAACATGTACAAGCTGAAGCCCTTCGCATGCGCCCACTGGATCTTCGGAGGCAATGCAATCTCGTGCTTCGCCGTGACTACATCGATAAGAACAGGCCCGGGGCGGGCAAACCCGCGTTCCAATGCGTCCGGCAGATCCTCTGAACGCTCCACGCGAATGCTGTAGATCCCAGCGCCTTCGGCAATGGCTGCGAAGTTGGTAGCGCTCAGGTCAGTCCCGGTATCGAGGTAACCGCCCGCCTTCATTTCCATAGCGACGAAGCCCAGTGAGCTGTTATTGAATACGACCACCTTGATCGGCAGGTCGAGTTGACGCGCGCTCAGCAGATCGCCGAGTAGCATGGACAAGCCGCCATCGCCTGACAGTGAAATGACTTGACGATCCGGTTGTGCCGCCTGCGCACCGAGTGCCTGCGGCATCGCGTTTGCCATCGAGCCGTGATTGAACGACCCGTGGAGCGCCCGCTTGCCGTTCATAGTGAGATAGCGCGCCGCCCAAAGCGTGGGCGTGCCGACATCAGCGGTGAAAATAGCGTCCTTGTCCGCAAGTTCGTCGATCAGGCGCGTGAGGTATTGCGGGTGAATCGGCCGTCCCGGAGGTGAAGGACGGGCGTACTCGTCGAGGTCCTTGCGCGCTGCAGCGTAGTGCTTCTTCGCGGTATCAAGGAACCGACGGTCGCTCTTGTTCTCAAGCCGGGGCAGCAGCGCAGTAAGCGTCTCGCGCACGCCGCCCACCAGTCCAAGCGCAAGCGGTGCGCGCTTGCCAAGCGCACTCCCACGAATATCGACCTGGATGATCTTCGCTTTCGGCGGGTAGAAATTTCGATACGGAAAGTCAGTGCCCAGCATCACCAGCGTATCGCACGACATCATGGCGTGATAGCCTGAACTGAACCCAATGAAACCGGTCATGCCGACATCGAATGGATTGTCGTGCTCGACAAATTGCTTGCCGCGCAATGCGTGGACCACGGGCGCGCCGAGTGTGTCGGCAAGCGCCACGACTTCATCGTGCGCGTTGGCGCAACCACTACCGCAGAGCAAGGTAACCGCGCTCGATTCGTTCAGCAATGCAGCGAGGCGGTCCAGGTCGGTTGCGGCCGGAATGACTGTGGGTGGCTGGACATCGACCCAGGCGGGCGATTCAGCGGATGCGTCGCCCAGCGCGACATCACCGGGCAACACGATCACTGCCACGCCGCGTTCATTGATCGCAGTGCGCATTGCACGTTCAAGCACTCGCGGGAACTGCTCGCGGCTGGTCACGAGCTCAACATAATGACTGCATTCCTTGAACAACTCCGTGGGATGGGTTTCCTGGAAATAGCCCAAACCGATTTCAGTCGATGGAATGTGCGCCGCGATGGCCAGCACGGGCACATGATTCCGGTGACAGTCGAAAAGGCCGTTGATCAGATGCAGGTTGGCCGGTCCGCAACTTCCCGCGCATACCGCCAGTTGTCCGGTGGTAGCCGCGTCGGCGCCGGCGGCACCAGTGATGGGCTTGCTGCTGTGTAATCGGATGATGCTTGCGCAGACCAATTAGCGCGTCGCGCATCAACACGAAACCACAAGGGGGATTGTTTATGCAACTCGAACAAACGCTTGCCGCACTACGGGACAAGTTCGTGAAAATTATTCCGGACGGCGCTAGCGCCATTATGGAAAGTCATATCGAATCCCTCCGCAAAAACGGAGCGGTTGACCAGATCCTCAAACCTGGCACGAAAGCGCCGGCATTCATGCTGAAGAACCGGCGCGGCGAGGACATATCGTCTGTTGACTTGATCAAGCACGGTCCGCTTGTCGTAAGCTTCACGCGCGGTAGCTGGTGCCCTTTTTGTGCGGCAGAGGTACGTGCTCTTAACGAAGTGTATGAGCAGTTTCGGCAGGCTGGCATAGAGCTCGTCGTGCTTTCTCCGCAAAGCCCTGACAGCACCCAAAAGCAGGCGACGGCCGAGAAGCTGAAATTCAATTTGCTCGTGGACAAGGATAACGAGATCGGCAAGGCCTTTGGATTGGTCTACACGTTCCCTGAGGACCTGAAGAACGTGTACCGCAACGTATTCAAGTTGGACATTCAGGCTTTGAATGATGCGAGTGGATGGCAACTTCCGATCCCAGCCCGTTTCGTCATCGACGGCAGCGGTGTTATTCGTGATGCGAAGGCGGACCCGGATTATCGTTATCGTCCTGAGCCTTCAGAAGTGTTCGACATCACAAAGAAACTTTGAGTGGCAAGGACCGGAAGTTTCCCTGATGCGCATGTCGCGTAGCCCTATCGAGAAATCGAATGTACCACGCCTGCGGGGACGAGGATCGAGGTCCCAACGATCACTACGGGAGGCAGTGTGTAGATCGCACTTCGCGGAAGCGCGATCTACACACTGCCTCCGGGTCATCCCAATAGTTCTTCCTCTTTGATATTCGCGGTCGGCGCGAGCATCTTTGGAGTCGAGCGCTTTCGATGAGGAACCTGCTGCAACGCTGCGGGGAAGATCAGGGCTTGCGAGGGCGGCTCTGCCGAAGCTGATTATATCGGCGCGGTCTTCAAGGACCGCGATTGCTTGCCGCTCTCCGTGAAGATTGCCGCTCGCGATCACGATCGCCTTAGGCGCCTATTTTCTAGGATAGATGGTGCCCATAACCGGCGGTAGCCTATCCTGCGCTCACTTCCATTACCTTTGTTTTCTACTTCTCTCCCATAGTCCGCATTGAGCGCGTCGTCATATGGCGTCACCTTTCATGGTTGATTGTGTCGTACCATTGACGACCGCGGCGCGGCTGTGGCTGAAGTTAACTGGCAAACCGAACTGGATATTTCTTCCCTGTCCTTTGCACGTGCAAAGCGTGAGGAGGCTATATCTGTGTCGACGGCAACATTCCGGCTTGAGAGCGGCGTGCGCTAGCCGACATGCAATGGACTCTCGTGAGAATTTTGCATGTGCAAAGGCGAAGGTTGACGTGCCGGGGCGTCGCGAGGCGACCCAAATTTTTCGACGTTTGGCAGATTTGCCCGCGCTTTGCGACGAGCGATGGAGCGAAATCGCGAAATCGCTCGAACGCGGTTTCGAAACTACCCAACTCGGGTATCTCGGTGATGGAAAGCAGGTTGCTCAGTTCGTCGCGCCGCTCGATGATAGTTCACGGTTCGTGGGCCCAATAGACAATTTCATCATGGGGGCTCTCAGTCTTTGCCCCTGACGATCTGTCCTATTCAGTTTTAGCTTTATCTCCGGGCGCTTTGCAGCGCAGTCAGATGTCATCCCGTGGATTGCTCCATCCGGCAGGGCTGTTCTTATGTAATGCATACAAGCAGATGGGGTAGTGCCGACGTCAAAAGCGTGACACCGGAGGCCGTCAATAAGCACCGGACGATTTTCCGGAAGGTCGCCCTTGCTGATGCAGACAGAGAGCCTCACGCCGAGGAGCGTAAGGGTCAGCATGGCGGGCATCCGCGATGCCAAATATCGGCGGCATGTCCCCCATGGCTATGCGCCGGCCCGCGTAGATACCCATCGTGCCTGCATCGCTGGATAACAGCCCTCTGCAGGTCCTCGTCGAGCCTACGCGACGTGCACCACAGCGTAGGCACAGTGCCGGGACCCGCCGAGCCCGATCATCATGCGGCCAGCCGGGCCGACGACACCGCCGGCAATACGAAGCAGCCAAGAACCCGCAGTAAGCAATCGCCAGTGCATGGATCAAGCCGGATAAATCGTAATATCGCGATTGTGATTGAAGGGCAACGTCCTCGCGATCCAAGATGTTTCATGGGCGAAAGGGGACGTACCGCGCTTGGCATGTCGGCGCGCTGCGATGGACTCGTCGGCCTGAATGTTGTCGGTGGCACGGGTTTTATTGGTGTGCTTTAAATACTTCATGGGGTCGTTTTTTGCGTCTGTCTACTTGGCTTTGCTGCAAGCTGTCCTATGTCAGAGGCTTGTGCCGCGCAAGGAGTCGGAAGTAGTCGCAATCAAGCAGTAACAAGTTCAAAGGAGAAGAATTATATGAGTCAGCATTTGAAGGAAGCGTCGTTGCCACTATCGCGGGATGAACCCTTTGATATTTTCGCAGACACCATTGCGGAAATGACGTGGTATCAAGTGGAGAATGCTGCGCGAGATGGGGCAATTCTTCTATGGGCATTTGGTGTGATTGAGCAGCATGGACCGCACATGCCCACAGGCACAGACGTGTACATACCGTCCATGCACCTGCGCAACGTTCGAGCCGCGCTCGGAAAGCGGGGTATCCAAGCGCTTATCGTCCCGCCCTATTATTGGGGAGTCAACGTCGTTTCCGGAAGTTTTCCAGCATCCTATCGGGTGCGGCCGGAAATCATGGTCGAAATGATGGCCGACGTGTTTGCCAGCTTGGCGGGCGACGGGTTCAAACAAGTCTTTTGCGTAACCGGTCATGGCGATCACCGTCATAACCAGACGATCTATAACGGCATTAAGACGGGAGTTGATCGGACGTCGCTAGATATCAGCTTTTTATTGGAGCCCGCACTTGCGCTGCGGCTGGGCCTAAAGCTGGACGACCCTCTTTTGACAATTCAACGTGCGATCGGTGTGCGATTTCCCTCTCCGAACGCAAGTACGGAGGACACAAATTCACCGGATGGCCGATACATCGATGTCCACGCGGGCTGTGACGAAACGTCGATGATGCTTTGCACGTGCCCCGGTCTACTTCACGAAGAGATCCGACGAACACTGAAACCGACCAACCTTGGTCTTTCTGATCTTGAGGAGTGGCGTAAGGGTTTCGACAATGCGCGTCGCAAAACGCCCCAAGGTTATTTTGGAGACCCGGCCGCCGGCACCAAAGCGCACGGCGAGGCACTGTTTGCAGAGGCAGCGCAACGGGCGGCCGGTGCAATTGAAGCGCGGCTATCGTCAGCATTGAAGCCCGCTGTCGCCGATGACCGCTAGGCCCATCGTCGACTGGCTGGCGGCCTATATCGCTGTGAAGAACACGATCAGTTCCGGTAAGGAAACGTATCGAACTTCGCAGTGCGCTCGTCAACGCCCAAGGTTAGGCTCACTGCAGGTCCGCAAAGACGTCCGTTAAGACTGTCTCACTTTGAAAGCGCTAGGCAGGCGGAGCCTCGGTGACCCCGAAATGACTCATGGCCACGCTTTCGACACCTTTGATGTGCAGGTGAAGTAATGCAACAGCATCGTCGGCTCGCCGGGCGATGACGGCATCGATCATCTGACGATGCTCGTCGGAGATATGAGCGGCTATATCCGTGTAGACCACGTAGTTTCGCCGATACCGTTGTCCTTGCTCGATCAGAATCTCGCAGAACCGAAGTAGCCACGGGGAGCCGCAGGCGGAATAAAGCGCGAAATGAAATTGGAGGTGTCTTTCCTCCCAGTTGTCCGCCCGCGATTGCGCGTCGCCAGCCGTATCGGTTTCTGCCCGGGCGAGCCGGTGATAAGCGGATAAGCAACTCGTTTCCCATTCGACGTCGCCATGCTCGATCGCCAAGCGAAGGGCCTCGCCCTCGAGTTGAAGGCGCCATTGGGTGATGTCCCGCAGTTCCTCGACGGAAATTTCCGCAACGCGAAAGCCGCGCTGGCTGTCCGCTCTGACCAAGCCCTCGCTGACAAGCTGGAACAGCGCTTCACGCAGCGGGCTGATGCCGACCGAATAATGCTCGCGTAGGTCGTTGGATTTGATTTTTTGCCCTGGCTTGAATCGGCCACTGATGATGTCCTTTCTAAGCCGTGCGACCACCGCATCGGTCATCGTCTTAGGTTCACCGGATTGCTCGTGACGAAGAGCGGGGCCCCAGGTGTACATCGGTTCGCTCATGTTTCTGTCTCCAAACCAGCCGCCCACGCACGCCCGATTGACGCGCGAACGATGAACGACAGGTATTCGCAAGTAAATGTAATTTCCAAATTTCGTTGACAGTGGAAATTATGCGACCGATGATACATCAAACGCGGCAGAGAAGGATCAAACTTTACTGGTGATTTCGAGCCGGGCCCATGCGTCGGTAGTCATGGCATTGCACGACCTTCCGTCGCCTCGTGGGAGCTTGAACTTTCGTCTTCGAGCGCGACTATCGGTTGGCCCGTTCGCGGCGTCCACCGAAGACAAATCGACTGGTTTATATCGTATATATTTCGGAGAACGAATAAATGTCATCCCAAGTCGATAACCCGACAATTACCGGTTCAAGTGGCACGCATGAGGAGCAGCATGCCGCACGTTGGATGATCTTAGCTCTCGCGTGGCTAGCGCTCGTTATAACTTTCGTTGACCGGCTCGCCTGGGCTAACGTGGCCCCGACGGTAAGCTCCGCACTTGCGATGCCGTTGTCGGCCCTGGGCGTGTTCGCAACGGCCTTCTTTTCCGGTTATGTGATCGCTAACCTGGTCGGCGGCCTTGTCACTGACAGGTTTGGCCCGCGGGTCGCACTTGTTATGGCATTGGTTCCACTTGGAATATTCACGTTTATCTTCAGCTTCACTGGTTCGGTCGCCTTCGGCCTGGGCGCGCAATTCCTGATGGGCCTTGCGGCGGGCGCGGACTATGCAGCTTGCATCAAACTGATCGCTTCGTGGTTTCCGATCACGAAGCGCGCAAAGGCAATTGGTTTGCTGATGACTTCGGTTCCGGTTGGCGTCCTGCTCGCGAATGCCATCATTCCCACTCTTCTACTGCATGTCCAGTGGCCGATGGTGTATCGCGGGTTGGGTCTCGCTACGCTCGCGTTCGCATTCGTCCTGATAGCGGTTCTCAGTGATGGCCCTACGGGACGAGCGAAGGCGTTGCCTGCTCAGGCGGGCAGTATTAAGGCGTTGCTGCATGACCGCGACCTGCTGTGCCTCGCGCTGGCCGGCTTCGGTGCCGCGTGGGGAACCTGGGGTTTCGCCTTCTGGGCCAATGCGTTGATGTCTAAGGGCCACGGACTGACTGCGGTGCAGGCGGGGTTTGTGACAACGCTTTTTGGCGCGGCGGCCATCGTCGCCAAACCAGCGACTGGCGCATTGTCGGACTTTCTCGGCGGACGTCGCAAGAGCCTGATCCTGATCGTCCTCGCGATCTATGCAGCGGGGCTTCTCAGTTTCGGCGCACTTGAGACCGCATTCGAGTTTCGCATTGGTGCGCTCGTGCTCGGGTTTTTCGGCTTTAGCTGGGGGCCGCTGATGGCCGCACTCATAGCAGAAGTCGCCGGGCGAAAGTCAGCCGGAACCGCGACCGGTTTCACGAATGCGCTTTGGCAGATGGGTGGCGTACTGGTGCCGGTCGTGATTGGCGTTGTCTTCCAGAGCACGCATTCCTTCTACTGCGCCTTTGCCGTCATGGCGATGGGCCCACTCCTGGCGTTCTTTGCGATGCTTTTCGTGCAAGAGAAGAAAAACTTTTGATTCAATAATTTCCAAATTATGTTGACGTTGGAAATTAATCGGATGACCATTCAACTTGTGGCGGGTGCACGGGCAATCTCGCCGAGAGCGTTTAACGGAAGGAATCCATCTTGAAGATCGTATCTGTCCAAATGAATTCGGACGCGGACAAGGGGCTTAATCTCGATGAGGCCGAGCGGCTAATACGAGCCGCTGTGACCCGCGACCATCCGGATCTGCTGGTTCTGCCAGAGTTCTTTCTCTGTCTGACAGGCAACGCCGCGGGCCAGCGTGATAGCGCTGAAGCGGTACCCGAAGGTCCCGCGTGCCTGCGACTCGGCGCCCTTGCGAAGGAACTGAATGTCGCGATTCACGCCGGCACGCTGATTGAACGTGCTGGTGACGCCTTCTATAACACGGCAGTGATATTCGATCGCGACGGCAGCGTGATCGACACGTACCGCAAAATTCACATGTTCAATGCTTGGATGCCTGACGGCACCCGGATTTCCGAATCAGAGATGGTCAGCCCCGGAGAGTCCATCGTTAGCTACGAATTCGAGGGCGTAAAGGTCGGCTGCGCGACCTGCTATGACCTTCGGTTCCCCGAACTCTTCCAGGCGCTGAGAGCGCGCGACTGCGACGTGGTCCTGCTGCCCGCGGCCTTTACTCTGCAGACGGGCAAGGATCACTGGGAGCCGTTGTTGCGCGCGCGGGCCATCGATACGCAAATGTATGTCTTTGCCGCCGGTCAGACCGGTAGCCATGCGCGGGGCAAGAAGGCATGTTGGGGCCATTCAATGGTGGTCGATCCCTGGGGTGCGGTGATCGCGCAGGCGTCCGAAGGGCCGGGATGGGTGGCGGGCAACGTCGATCTCAAATATCTGCGTCGTGTGCGACAAAGCCTTCCCGTCAATGAACATCACGTGCTTGGAGCCAATGTATGAGCGGTCAACGTCGCTATACGCCGATCACAGACCCTAGCGCATGGCGCGGCGCCGATTATCAACACAGCGAGGACTGGCTATACCGCTTCACGGATGGGAATATCCGCGACATTCAAGCCGCATTGACCCGTGTACGTGCGGCTAAGATCAGCGATTCCGAGTTAGTGGTGCAGGACTTCGAGCTGCCGAGCATGACCAAAACGCTCGCCGACATTGCCCGCGAAATCGAGTTCGATCGCGGCTTCAAGCTGCTGCGCGGCCTGCCGATTGAGCGCTGGAGCACGGACGACATCAATACGATCTACCTCGGGCTCTCCTTGCATCTGGGCGAGACGACCTCACAAAACGCAAAGGGCAGTCGCCTCGTGTCGGTCGCTGACGCAGGCATCGCAAAGACCGAAATCAACTGGCGCGCCTATTTCGGCAATTCGCAGTTGCATTTTCATTCCGACTTCACGGACGTGGTCGGTCTCCTTTGCATTCGGCCTTCGAAGGAGGGAGGGGTGAGCCGCATCGTGAGCGCGATGACTATCTTCAACACCTTGCTGGAGGAGTCTCCCGAATACGTCGACGTGTTCTATAACGGTTTTTACTTTGACCGAAAAGGTGAGGAGCCGCCGGGTGTCCCAGCGGTCAGCGAGGCACCCATTCCGATGCTCAGCTGGTTCGACGAGCGGCTCAGTTTCCGCTTTTGCCCGGCATTCGCAGAGGCCGCAGCCCGGCGCCGGGACGTACCGCTGACTGCGCTGCAGGTGGCCGCGATCGCGAAGGTCGACGAGATCGGCAATCGTCCCGAGTTGCATCTGGACATGAATTTCCAGACGGGTGACATTCAGTACTTGAACAACTACACGGTCCACCATTCGCGGACCGAATTCAAGGATTTCGACGAGCCCGAGCGCAAGCGCCTGCTCAAACGAATCTGGTTGTGCACCGCACTCGGGCGTGAACTTGCGCCGGGGTTTGGCGAACTTTACGGTCCCGGCACCGCCCGTCTGGGCGTGCCCGCAGTACAAGATCAAACGCCTGAGAAATCGACAAGATGAAAAACACTGACAAACTGCCATCGACGCTGCTCCGGGAAGTGTCGCCCGGCCTGATGGAGGGATTTCAAATATCCCGTGACGCGATTGCGCAGGTCGGATCGCTCGACAAGCAGGCAATGGAAATGGTCATGCTGGCCGCGTTCGTCACCGCTGGCTATGAGGCCGCGGTAAAAATCCACGCGCGGCGCCTGCTCGACATGGGTATGCCAATCGAAAACATCCAGCAGATCGCGCTGGCGACGTTCGGTGCCACCACGACTGTGTCCGGCGCGAGCCGTGCCCTCAAGTGGATAGAAGAGATCGTGGACGGGCAGGGCTCGTCTTGATCTCTAACGGCTGCTGCAAAAACGAAACCAATTAAATCCTTTGGAGTTGTCATGGCTAACGAGTTTGACCCCGATCTTCCCTCTAACCGGCTGGTTTATGAAGTGCGGCGCGACGACGCCGTATGGCCGACGTTCAAGGAACGGGTTGAGGAAGTGATGACCTTCTACGGTCTTTCCGACGCGGAAAAGCAGGCTTGGCGTGACATCGATCTACGTAGACTGGCCGATCTCGGCATGCACCCATACTTTCTGCCACAAGTGACGCGCCTGATGCGCGGTAGCGCCGGGAACCACTCGAAAAGCGCCGCGGCCCAGGCATACCGTGTCGCATTCGGTGACCAGATCGTCGATTGACCCGTTGTAGGTGAATGTACAAGGAGCAACATCAAGATGGCAAAGCTCGTATCAGTCGTAGCAATGGCTCACGCGCCAGGAGTCACCGGGTGGCTCGAGGCTGCCCCGGCGTCAGAACAGAAGGTGATGATCGACGGATATCGCGCGGTCGCTGCCGTGGTGGCTGAATCACGTCCGGATGTAATCATTGGCATCGCGAATGACCACATGCTGAATTTACCACTCAAGAATCCGCCGCACTGGTGCGTCGGAACAGCCGCGCGCTGGAAAGGTCCGGCAGAGTTCTTCAAGGCCTGGCTTAAGCAGCCGGGCTACGAACTGTCGGGCAACGTCGAGGTCGCACAGGCCATTCTGCAAGCGGCCAAGGCCGAGGGTTTTTCGGTCGATGGCCGCAGCGATCTCCTGTTCGACGACAACTGGTCTGTCCCGCTTTGGTTCATGGGCTACGACGTGCCGCTTGTCCCGCTGCAGATGAATTGCATCAACCCACCCACGCCGAGTCCCGAGGACAGCGTTGCGTTCGGAAAGCTTCTTCGGAAGGTGATCCTTGAACAGTTGCCCGCCGACATGCGCGTCGCGGTCGTTGCGACCGGGGGACTCTCGCACGAGCCGGGCGGCCCGCGTTATTTCACGCTCGACGCGGACTTTGATAACTGGTTCCTTGGGTTGATGGAAGAAAGCGACGAATCGCGGGTGGTGCGCGAAGCCACCATCGACAAGATGAATGAAGCGGGCGGCGGTGGGACGACCGAACTCCTCGCCTGGATGGTCGCGATGGCGGCGGCGGGTGGGGCAAAGGCGCGCACTGTGTTCTACGTTGGATCAAAGGAAATGCGCTGCGGCGTTGGTGCCAGCGCCTGGGAGAATGTCGCGGAGCTAGACGGTGCGTGAGGAAGCACTCAACGTCCAGGCGGTAAGGCAGCCGCCGCTGATTGAACAGCGAGAACGCCTGGCGGTTTCGCGATCGGCACTAGTCATTGTTGACTTGCAAAATGACTTCTGTGCAACTGGGGGCTATATCCATCAGCTAGGCAAGGACGTTGCTGCCTATAGGAGCCTCATCGAGCCGGTCGAGCGAGTCCTGCAGGTCGCGCGCACGGCGAGTGTCCCCGTGATTTGGCTGCGGGCAAGCTACGAGAATGAGTCCATCACGCCGGGCATGCTCGCGAAGAAACAGTTGATGGGCGTCCAGGCAGAGTGCTGCGTGCCAGGAACGTGGGGCTACGAGTACTTCGGGCCGGCGCCGGTCGAAGGCGAAAGCGTCTTCGACAAGCATACTTACTCCGGCTTCAGCAATGCCTCATTCGACGTGTTTCTGCAGGTGAGGAACGTGGAGACGCTGGTGTTTTGTGGCGTGCAGACCAATGTGTGCGTGGAGTCGACGCTGCGCGACGCACATAGCCGTAGCTATTACGTCGCGTTAGTTCGTGACGGCGTTGCTTCGCACACAAAGGCGCTGCACGATGCAACGCTCGCTAACGTAGGCTTTCTGTTCGGCGACGTACTTGCGGCGGACGAGCTCGCAGCCCTGTGGGAGGTCAAGCGCGAGATATGAACTGCGCCGCAGCGCAAACCTCACGCTCGCGGCCTATTCGCATTTACTCAATCCCGTGTGACGCACCGTAGCCCCGAGTCGGATTTCACCGATAGCCAGTGCTATGCACAACTAAAATTCTGCCGTACTGCCACCTATGTCTCGTCCTGTTTCGCCAGTCCACCGCGTACTTGGCTGTCTTATGTTGTCGATCTTTCTTGGCGCGCTCGATCAGACGATCGTGGCCGTAGCGCTTCCGGCCATCTCAACCGACTTCGGCCGGCTAGGCCTGGTATCGTGGGTCATCTCGGGATATATGGTCGGGATGACCGTGGCCACGCCCATATACGGCAAGTTGGGCGATCTGTATGGTCGGCGAAGAATGATGCTGGTCGCTATCTGCCTGTTCACTTCAGCGTCCGTGCTGTGTGCGGTTTCACCGTCGCTGTGGGTACTGATTCTGCTACGCGCAGCGCAGGGGATAGGGGCGGGCGGGCTACTATCGATCGGCCAGGCAATCATCGGTGATCTCGTCTCGCCACGAGAACGGGGACGCTACCAGGGTTACTTCAGCGGCATGTACGCGCTGGCGAGTATCGCTGGCCCGATAGTCGGCGGCGTCTTGACTCAATATGTGTCGTGGCGCTGGATTTTTGGCCTGAACCTTCCGCTAGGGCTATGGGCCATGTATCTGGCGTTTTCGCGGCTTGACGGTTTGCCTTCAGTGCGCCGCGACGCCACAATTGATTACGTCGGCATCGCGCTCACCACAATCGGGCTTACAACATTGTTGCTCGCCATGACCCTCATGAACCATGGCAGTAATGCTTCGCCCTACACAAACGGTGCACTCTTCGTATTGTCGTTACTCTGCTTCGTACTATTGGTTCCCGCACAACGCAAGGCGGTCCAGCCGTTCATCCCGTTGCGCCTCTTCGCAACGGCCAGCTCCTCGTGGGCGCTTTGCATTTCGTTTTTCTCCAACTTTCAAGTCATCGCCCTCTCGCTGCTCATTCCCTTGAGATACCAGATCGTCGTGGGAAGCCAGGCGGGCAGCGCCGCGCTGCATTTGATGCCGCTCGCGATGGGCCTTCCGATCGGTGCGTATTTAGGCGGTAAGACGACGTCGCGTACCGGTCGCTGCCGTCCTCAGATGCTAGCCGGCGCGATAGTCATGCCATTTGCGCTGGCGACGCTGGCCTTTATCGATCCCGGAGATCATTGGCTGAGCGGAGTGGTGACTCTCATTGCCGGCATCTCGGCGGGGGTGCTGTTTCCGACATCGCTGGTTACCGTACAGAATGTCGTGCCTCGCTCGGAGATCGGAGTAGCGACAGCAACCACGAGCTTGTTTCGAAGTCTTGGGGGCACGGTGGGTGTCACACTGGCCTCCGCCGTTTTGCTCGGGATGATGCAAAACCTCGTGCTCCCCACGCTTGGTTCTTGGTCCGCGCATTCGTCTTCGATCGACTCACTGTTCAAGACCCTGGGAGAGGTCTCCGGCACGACACTCGGATTAGCGCGTGTCATGGCAGCATCTGTTTTTCGTTCAGTGCTTTTGTTCGCAGCGGTGATTTCCGCGATCAATATCGCCGCTGCGTGGGCGCTCCCTGATCAAACTCTACGCGACAAGCTGCCGGAAAGTGATCTGAAAGCGCAGCTTGAATGAGTGCCGGCATAGCGCGATAGACGAGGCCGGCAGTTAGCGCGGGGTGGGTGCCCAGCTTGACGTCAATGCGTACGGCGAGACGGACACGCCCGGGCAGTGGAATCTCGTTGTTGTCTGCTGGCTGAATCAGCCGCGGTGATTACAGACTGTGCCACTGAGGGTCTAGCAGTTTATAAATTTCCACAAATATAAAAATATTGGAAATTATATTGACTCGTGGAAATTGGCTATGAACAATCGGCCGTGTTGTGCTTCTTGTCTCAATCTTGGCCTAACCAGTACGTGAGACTGATCGTCGTCTTGGTCAGGACAAGCAGGATCTCAACTGAGGTTCTTTAAGTAACAAGTCGAGTCGTAGTTCGCGTACAGGTCGCATGACTAACTCCCATATCAAATGGGTCAAAAAGCTACCGACAGAAATAATAAATTAGGAAACCTAACATGAAGAAGGTTGCACTATCTTATGCGGCACTCTTTGCGTACGCCGCGTCGGCTCATGCGCAGTCCAGCGTTACCCTTTACGGCGTGCTGGACGACGGAATTTCATACGTGTCGAACGAGGGCGGCCATTCAGCTTTTCTTCTCGCAGATACCATTTCGCAAGGTAATCGTGTGGGCTTGAAAGGTGTCGAGGACTTGGGCGGTGGACTCAAGACGCTCTTCACGCTAGAGATGTTTCCGAACCTGAATACCGGTGCGCTACGTGGGCCCACAGGAACAGAATTCTCGCGCGGTGCGTACGTCGGACTGGCACAGGATGACTACGGTCAAGTGACCATAGGTCGTCAGTACGATTTCATGACCTATGCGCTTGTGCAATATACCGGAGGCCTTTATTCAGGGATTCTCGACGTTCATCCCGGTGACATCGATCGTGGCTCGGGCCAGTGGCTCAACAATTCCGTTCAGTTTCAATCTGTAACTTTCAGTGGGGCAAAGTTTGGCGCCATGTACAGTTTTGGAGAAAACAGTACAACTACCACCAACTACGGACGAGCATTCAGCCTCTTGGGTACCTACGCACACGGACCGTTCAGCGCAAGTGCGGCGATGACCGACATCAATGGGCTGACGTTTTCTCCTTATACGGGTCTGGGTCTGATTTCGATTTTTGGGCAGGATTTCAGTGCCACATCAGCCACATCGATCGTGCTGAAAAACTTGCGCACGGTTGGCTTTGGAACATCCTATCAATTCGGTCGACTCAAGCTTGCAGGCGTGTATAGCAATACGCGGCTTGATTCCGGTGCGAGTGGCAGCGAGACAAGCCAGAGTTTTGAGGGCGACGCAGCATTTTTCTTTACTCCTTCGTTGATTCTCTCAGGCGGTTATTCATATTCTAAGCTTCAGAGTTCCAAGTGGAACAAGTTCGATGCAGTGTTGGACTACTTACTGTCTAAGCGGACTGATGTCTATTTTAGCGGTCATTATTTAAAGGCGTCGGGGCCGGGCACCGTTGCGGTCTATACAACCATGACGCCGTCATCGGACAACAAGCAGGCAGTTGTGAGGATCGGCATGCGGCACCGATTTTAGGGGCTTTGTCCACTTGCCAAGAGTGAGACGGGACGACGGCAGATACGACAAGTGGTCAGAAAGCAGTCGACGGATTTCGGGTGACTTCGGTGATTTCGCACCACGCAACGAAACGCGCCGCGAGTTGTTTCCGATAAAGTGAAGCGCGCAGCAGATGCCGCTTGAGCGCGAAATGTTGCCGGATCGGCCCAAAGCACGAGAGAAATTTCTGTGTGCGTTTAGGATCGCGAAAGCCGCGCATGCGTCGCTCGCGCTCGCGCGTCCGTTGATGGCTGTTCTCTGCGCGGTTATTCAGTCGGGCCGCAGCTTTAACGAACACGTGCTTCACGTTCGCAAGTTCCGGGATCTCCGCTTTTGCCACCGGATAGCTGCGCAACTGATCGGTGACGATCTTGCGCGGCACTGCGTTCAAGCGCAGCACACCCCAGAAGAAGCGCTTGGCAGCGGCTTTGTCGCGCCGCTTTTGCAGCAGGATGTCGAGTTCGGCGCCATGCTCGTCGACCGCACGCCACAGCAGGTACGGCTCGCCACGTAGCGTGACGAACATCTCGTCGAGGTGCCACGTGCTACCGGGCTTGCGGCGCGCGGCTTTAACTCGATGCGCAAAGCCCTTACCGAACTTGTCTACATGAACGCCCCCCTTTGCGCCAGGTTTTCGTGTGCTTTGATTAACAGGATGGGTTTCAGCTCTACATTCGGCCTTTTTGCAGTCTGCTTCGCTGCAGGCCCCTATGAAATCCGCTGACTCACGCCTCATTCGCACCACGAGATCATTAGTCTCTGACAAGTTCTCAGGTTTGGTGAGTCCCGGTCCGACCTGTATCGTCATCACACTCGAATGCCAACGCAACCTTGACGTTCCATTGCATACAACGAAGCTGCTGACACTGAACACTGACTGCTTACACCGGCCTCACACTCCGGTAACCCTTCTCATACGGCCTTTGATGTGCCAGTAGTGCCCAGATTGTTCGGGCTATCTTGTTGGTCAGCGCTACGACAACCACGTTCAGCGGTCGACGCTTTTTCATCTGCTCGACCCATTCGCCGGGGTCTTTCGCATGAGTCAAAACGCTACGCGCACCATGAATCAGCAGTGTTCTCAATAGGTATCGCCGCGCTTGCTAATTCCCAATAGCTCGACCTTGCCCCCGGAACGGGTCGGCCCAGGCACAAGACCGAGCCACGCCGCGAACTCGCGACCAGACCTGAACGACTTCGCATGCCCCATCGTCGCTACCGCCGCTGTTGCAGTCAGAAGACCCGCACCGGGTATCGCTGCGATCGCCCTGGCTGCATCATCCTGTTTCATCCACGCCTGCAAACGGCGCTCGATCTGGACAATCTGCTGGTCCAGCGCATCCAGCCCATTCCACTGTTCGCGAAGCGTATCAATGAATATCACCGGCAGACGCTCCGACAGCTTCTCCAGTACGCCGGCGATGGTCCTGTCGAGTGCGGCACGACCGGCTCCCATTACCTCTCCATATTCGGTCAGCAGACCCCGCAGGCTGTTGATTTGCATCGTGCGAAACTTCATCAGTTGTTGCCGCATCCGGTGTAGCGCCAGGACGGCCTGTTGCGCTTCGGTCTTCACGGCGACTTCCTTGTTGGGCACCTGCGTGGCCATCCAGATCGCCCGGGCGTCCGCCACATCGTTCTTGTTTCCGGTAACGAACGCCTTGACGAACTTCGCGGGCATCAGCTTCACACGATGGCCCATTTCGATCAACCGCCGGGCCCAATGCTGGGAGCCACCACAGGACTCCATGCCGATCAGACAAGGAGAGCGATTGGCAAAGTATTCAAGAAATACTGCTCTTTTGATGGGTTTGTTCACGATCTCGCCGCTGTCCGGGTCGACCCAATGAACTTGCATCACGTTCTTCGCGATATCCACACCCACTATCGTATGCGTCATGATCGCTACTCCGGTTTGCCTGGGAAGATCTTTATGATCCGCCAGCTTTGGCACTTCGATTCCGTCCCCCTGTGGGTAAGGGCAACACTCTGCATATCTCCATCGGTTGGCGGGGGCCTTTCATTCCATTCGCACCAGCATCGGATCGTCTCGTACGTCACGATCACGCCCCGCTCGAACAGCAACTCTTCAATGTCGCGCAAGCTTAACTGGAAGCGGAAATACCAGCGAACTGCGCAACTGATGACGCCAGCTGGGAACCGGTGACCGTGATAAAGCGATTTTTATTTCTTCATCTCGTCATCTTACGTGACTGGTTCAACAATCTAACAATTACGTTACTAAACGTGCACCCTCAGGCGTTGACCAATCAGGGCTGGCGGCGCGCTGTACAGAATACTGCGTGTAGTAAATGTGCTGTAGCGTGCGACGCGCGCTTCCTTCTCGACGAACTCGGGCGTGCGCCTCAGCGCAGATCCGTGATCTGTTCACGCTCGAGGCGGGACGTCGCCGCGTTACACTGGTTGACGCGCATGACGATCTCACGCAGAAACTCATCGTAGGTCGCGCGGTCGGCGAAGTCCCGATGACCGCGCTGTTACTCCGGTTCGATATCGCTAAGAATAGCTGCTACAGGCACCGCGAATTCCCAACTTACCCCGCTGGCGTCAAAGGCGTGAGTCACTTTTGCACCGTGGCGAGCAAACGGATTACGTCCGATTACGGTCGTCCCAAAGCCTCGTCGTTGTGTCGTCGTGACCTCGGGGCCCCCGGATTCCTTCCAGTGCAGGCGGAAGAACCTTCCATCCGGTCTCTCCTCGACCTCCCAGGTGATCGTCACCGTCCCGCAGTCATTCGAGAGCGCACCATATTTGATCGCGTTCGTTGTCAGTTCGTGCATCGCCAAGCCGATCATCTCGGCAGCCCCCGGACGCAGCCGTAAATCGGGATCGCCATTGAGGAGCATGTGCTTCTCCTGCGCACCGCCTGCGATAGCCGTTTGCGACCAAACCAGATCCTGGACCGTAATCCCGACCCATTGACCTTCTATGAGCAGGTCCTGGCTCCTGGATATGGAACAAAGGCGTTGATCAAGGGCTTTGACGAAGTCGGCTCTTGGGTCCGGCACCGTACGCCTGATCAACGCCTGAACAACCGTTAGCATGTTCTTCGAGCGATGATCCAGCTCGCGCAAGAGCAGTTCAATCCGGCGCTGGTTTTCCTTTTGCGTCGTAACATCACGCGAAACGCACAGAATCGCGTCGACCTCCCCACTCCCATTCTTGAGTGGCGTAAGCATGTTGTCCCAGTAGCGAACGCCTTCCCCCGACAGGCGACTTATGCCGGGAAAGCGGGCAGGGCGTCCTTCCCCGGCATACCGGAACGCTGTCCGGCCGTCTTCATGGACTTCTTCGGGGAGCAGATTCAGCCAGTCCATACCGAAACCTGAGTTTTCCTGAACGTTGAGCGCAATACAGCCGGCCTTATTCATGTGCTGCAACTTGCCATCGACCGTGATGACCTTGATGCAGTCCAGGCTAACATTGAGCATGTCAGTTTGGATCTTCGATTTCTGGGCTAGATTGAATTTATAAAGTTTGCGTTCATGAATGTCAGTCAGAATATAGAGCCAGAAGCGGATCTGCCCCCACTCGTCGAGCTGAGGGTGCGCCCGTAGCAGGAACCAGCGCTCTCCGCCCTCGATATTGGTAAGGCGAAGGTCGATGCTGAAAGAAGTGGCGGACGCCATGGCGTCCGCCACTTCACGGCGTACATCGCATCTATCGGCTTCATAAATGCATTCTGTCCAATTGGGGGAAACGAACTGATCTGCGTTGCCCGACGCGTATTGCCTCCAGGGCTTGTTGAAGTACTCGTAGAATCCATCAGGCCCTATAACGCAGATCAAATCTGGTAAATAGTCCAATGCTTCATAGGGAAGCAACGGTTGAGATGAGTTCCCTGCGCCGCGGTGGTGGATGTTCTTTTCTCCATGGGTTTCTGTTTTCATAAATTGAGCGCGCGACCCTTTCGATTCATCACATTCTACTCCGCTGAATGAGGCTGAATAGTCGGCGGGTACCCACCCCCGGTATGGGTACTTCAAATTCACCTACTTGATCGCTCCGCCGTAGACCACTACATAGTTGTCAGTAGCCAAACATCCTGTCGCCCGCGCAGCAACAAAGCGGTTACAGCGTTTGACAAACTCGGGCTTATAACGCCTCGACACACCCGGCGCAGAATCGTGGTGTGAGCCAGCGACAAACCCTGCTCGGTCATCATTTCGACCAGATCGCGTAGGCTGAGCTTGGAGCGCAGGTACACAGAATGATGATCTCCCGATCAACATGGCGTCCTCCTAATAACTCCTCCAGACTCTTCAGCTTGCTCGTCGCGGGTCATCAGTTTGTTTTTGCTCCAACAACTCTAGCCGATCCGCCGACCCTATTTGCCCCAGAGCCTATGCGCGCCCGGTGCGTTGGCAGGTAGGAGCATGCGTGCATGCGCTGTTTGAACTCGCTCTAAGTATCAGCAGATCTTCGACGTGGATAGAAAGGCTCTTTCATCGACATCTGCCCACACCTCGTCCAGGTTTGATGGGATACTTTTATTTATGTTCAATAACATATAAATCATTGAACAAATGAAAAAAATGAACATAATATGCGCTTTTGGTAGAGAGCTGCCGCACGCGAATGAGCCCAAGCCTGTTCATAGCGTTCACTCCCAATTAGGTGGTAAATGAGGCTGCATGCCTGAATCTATGAGATTAAATGCTTAGCAATGACGCGTCATGCCGAGACGAGGCCAGCACTGCGGTCAGTTGCAACCTCGTTGCGCGTATTCAAGGCGGGTGCCTTAGCCCTCAAATTTTTGATCAGGAGCAGTCATGTCACCCACGTTGAACGTCGAACAGATCGATATGTTCCGCAAGGACGGTGTTGTTTGCCTGCGTAATGTCTTCAGCCCTGATTGGGTTGGACTGGTCGAGCGAGGTATCGCACGCAATCTGGCGGAGCCTGGTCCTTTCGCCAATTATGCGGACGGGGACAAGAAGCAGTTCTTCCAGGACGCCAACAACTGGCGAAGAATCCCCGAATTCGAGGAATTCGCACGTCACTCGCCAGCGCGAGTGGTTGCCGCCCAACTGCTGCGTTCCAATAAGATCAACTTTCTTCACGACCACACGCTGGTCAAAAGAGGGGGTACCAGCAAAGCGACTCAATGGCATCAGGATCAACCGTATAGCCCTGTCGACGGCTGGCAATTCTGCACTATTTGGATGCCAGTCGATCCGGTGCCTCGCGACGCGGTGCTCGAATTCGTAGCAGGTTCACATAGCGACAATCGTTGGTATAGACCGCAGCGCTTTATCGACGGGAGCCTGCGTGAAGGTGATGACCCGTGTTGGGAGTTGTTGCCGGATATCGAAGCGGATCGAGCTGCGCATAACATTGTTGCTTGGGGAGTCATGCCGGGTGACGCGTTGGTATTTCATGGCTTGATGCTGCACGGCGCACCGGGAAACCCATATAACACCGCACGTCGGGTGTTGACCACGCGTTGGACCGGCGACGACGCACGCATAAATATACGCAAAGGGAAGTTATCGCCTCCGCTGCCTGAGGTTGGTGCGCCAGCGCATGGCGCGGTTCTGGATTGCGACGCGTTCCCGGTTGTATGGGACAGCGCTAAAGCGTGATGCGATACGCTCGATGCACGCTCTTCGGTATGCTTGGCTAAAGCTAGGTCGGCGGGTTTTACCATATTTACAATGCACCCATTCCGAGTAGTGGAATGGGTGCCGAGTGCAAGCCACGAATATCGCATCGTGCCGCTGGTTCCAGCCCTTCCCGGGCAGCGCGCTCGAACTCTCTCAAACAACCTTTCTAAATGCGAGTTTTTTCTTTCGTGTAATGCGATCGGCAAATTTCAGCTGCCGTGTACGCAGCGGCAATCCTCTTATCTGCATCGGCAATCCGGCTTTGGTTCGCTCCGGTCGTAAATCGATGCGATGAAATCTTTTGGTTGCCCAGCCTTTGCGTTGACGACAGCATAGTGCGAACCGCGTCAAACTAAACAAACTGAGGTGATCTCGGGTCGACTTCCGGGTCACTCATCGACCCGCTGACGGCGGTTATTGCCGAACCGGATGAGTCATGGCCGATGCTTTACGGCTCCAAGGACAGTGCTTGGCGAGCCAGTCAGCCAGCTTTTTTCGCTAGGTCAAACTCTTTGCGTCGGCGGACCTTGGTCATTTTCCCCGCCGTTTCTCATGACGCAAAACCCGGCGCGCCTATTTATGTTCAGTAACATAATAAGTATTGTACATTTTTTTTGTTGTGCATATTCTTACGTCATGGATTGCGCGATGTCACTCACTTTCACCAAGCGTCTGGAAATCTAAAACCACATAAATACTTCGTTATCGCAGTCATTGTCGTCTGATATTAGAGGATTCCTAACGATATGGATGTCAGGGATCGGGGTGATATACCGACTACGCTGTGGTCCGCGCGGAAGCCTGTTTCAAGCATGTAATTGTTATATAGCCTCGCCTTGTGTTAGATCTCAAGGCGCAATTTGCGTCGGCTGTTTTCATTGCTCATATAAACCTATGGATATCGCCATGCGTCGGTCTACAAGCAGTTCTATCCGTCAAGCTGTTAACGTCCTGACTGCCTTGGGTTCTGCATTTTCAGTGGCTTTCTCCCCGGTATTGTTTGCTCAAACAATTAAAGTCCCCGCAGATATTCAGGCCACGCACATCCTTCGGTTCTGTTCCGATCTTTCGAATCCGCCCGCTGATGGAATTGCCGACGATGGCTCCACTCCGTCGGGCGCAGAGGTAGATGTCATGAATGGAATCGGACGCGAACTTGGCGTGAGGACAGAGATAAGCAACTTCCAGTTCTCTGGAATTTTCGGAGCGCTTGATACCGGCAAGTGCGACATGGTCATGGCGAGCTTGGGCAAGACAGCTGACAGGGCGAAGCGCTACGAATTGATTGACTATTGGAGCGTGGCATCAGGCCTGCTGGTTCCGAAAGGTAATCCAAAGCATCTGACGCGCTACGAAGAGCTGACCGGTCAGCGCGTTGCCGTATTGCTTGGTAGCCGTAACTCGAAGGTACTCCATGCGATGAACGACAAGCTTATCGCGGCAGGAAAGCCGCCGATGGAAATTGTCGAATTGGGTACGAACGTCGACGCCTTTCAGGATCTGACGCTAGGCCGCGTGGATGCCTTCTCCAGCGACACGTTGAACATCAACTTCTACAAGTCGCGGGGCCGCGGAAAATTCGAAGTAGGGGGTGTGCCGGTGCCCCCCGTCACGTGGGCAATCGCACTCCAAAAGGGCAACGAAGAGTTGAGGCAAGCCGTTCAGGCTGCGATTGATCGCATGAACGCGAACGGTCAAATGCTCAAGATCGCGAAGACATGGGGCATTGCCGATGGAGTGGGCCTCTGCAGTACAGCCCACCCATGTGAATAACGGTCCGATTTGAACGCTCGGATTGAGCGTTAGCAAAGACGCCGCATGCCCAATCACCTGCATCTCGTATTTGATGTGCCATTTTTCTTGCAGATGTGGTGAAGATGGACAAAGCGCATGACCGTGGAAAACGGTTGTGTAGGTTGAGTAATTTATTGTTTTTTTAAAAGAGGTGTTTTAAATGGGACGTTTGATTGATATTGCCTGGCCTCAACTGAACGTAAAGGTCGTTGCTGAACTGAATGACGAGCGCAATCCGGAGTTGTGTGAAGAGTTTTGGTCACAATTGCCATTCACGGTCACGCAAGCCCATCCAGTTGTATCTGGCGCGTCGATGTACGCGTGGACACCTGTCGTCAGCAGCGCGCCAGTGCATCATCGTCAACTCATCACAGAATGTCCGATTGGCCGTTTGCGCTATTCGCAGTCGACGGGCAACAAGATGTCGGTACAGTACGGCAAGGGCACGGAACCGCTTGCCCAGCCGGTGCTGGGTCAGGTGCTTCCAGAATTTTGCCATCTGCTTCCGGCAGTCGGCAAAGCAGTATGGAACAACCTTTTCTTCGAAAAAGACGTGATCTTCCTCGAAGTCACTCCCCATGAAGGTCAGGGTCACCCGGGTCATCCTGCTGTGCCAGAAAACCTTCCGGCCATCGCGAAGAAACTTCTCGACGAAGCCGATCGCATCCAACTGACAGAACCTGATGAAATCCGGGCGCTGCGTTTGGGCGAAGTGGTTGACGCAGGGACCTACGGTCAGTATTTCAGCGCGTGGGATTTCGCGAACGGCATGCTGCGTGACTACATCATGTACACCATTTACCCAATTCTGACGCTGGCAGGAAAGTTGGAACCGAAGCAACTCAGTCAAGTGCTGAACGAGCTTGACGTACCTTACTCGGACTATCTGTCAGTGGTCGGTTTCAAGAAGCTCGAAGCCTTTGCTGGAGAGGTGCGCGAGGCCGTTGCGAAGGCCGAATCGAAAGAGGAGATTCAGCAGATCCTGCGTGCGTTCCTCAAGTATGGCAATCGTCTGTGTGCATGGTCGTATCAGATGTTCCCCTGGTATCTCGGCATGTTCTATAACCGTAGTAAAGATGGGCAGGAACGCCCGGGCCGCTGGATTCCTGAATAATTCACATGGGGCAAGCGATTCGCGTCTTATCGGTTGTGCAGGTCACGGGTTACCAATCAGCACGCGGTGACGCGACCTAACCCCAACGTAAGCGTTGCACAAGCACCGTCGTTGACGGCGACCGATGGATGTGAGCAGCAGGTTGGAGTCAACATCGTTCTAGCGGACGATCGACGCCACAGAAACGCCAGTCTCGAATGATTGTTCGGCGTATTGCATCCACTGAATCATCTGGTGGATGCAAAAATAGCGATATCCGCTAGCTTCGTACAGAGGGCCTGGGCGCATCGCTTAAATACCACTTAACCGCAAAATGTTGCATGGGGAAAGTACTTCTTCCAAAAAATAGGATTACAAAATGTTTGTTTTTCCCAGATTCGCCATGATTGGCGCAGTTGTCGTAGCTACAAGCCTTGCCGTGCCTGTGACTTCCGTTTTCGCTCAAGAGCCCGCATCGTCGGGATCAACCGCAAAGAAAAAAGCAAAGACGCAGCGAAAGGTCGCACGAAAAGCCGCTCGTGCTAAAACGAACGCGGAGCTTGAAACGCTCAAGAAGAAAGGCTACAAGCCGGAAGGCAAACAGACGAACTATCCGCAAGATCTGCAGGATGCTGAAAGCAAGGCTAATGCGGCGAAACCGGGGCCGGCAGAAAAATAATCCAGAATTCGGGATGTTCCTTCAGCAACCAATGCATCCAAGAGGTCGATCAACAAAAAGCAGCGGTAATATGCCGTCGCTTTTTGGCAGATGCCCTTTGCGGCGCAGCGCACTCGGATTGATCGTTGCGAGTCGAGCGCATCAAGGCGGAGGAGAATTCTGACCTCCAGACGATCCGGCAGCTTGAGCTAGTGCGTCTGCAATCAGCCCAACCTGATCTTCGTCAATTCCCGTACCGACTCGAATATGGGGCCGATGCGTTACTTGAAACCGTGATCCTGGCTGTACCGCAATGCCACGAGCAGAGAGGGTTACGAGCGCGTATTGTTGATCACGTACCGGTAACCAGACAGATAACACGCCCTTTCCATGCACCGGCAGCCCGCGCGCAGTAAGCGCATCGGTTAAGCGCGCGAGTCTTGCCGCGTATGTTTCACGAGCGCGGGCAATTTGATGCAACGACTCGCGGTCGGTAAGAAGTATCGCCGCGGCGCACTGCAGAAGTCGACTGGGCCAGCCTTCGCGAAAATTTCTAAGCGCTTGAACCTGTTCTGCAAATTTCCCAGAACTCGAAACCACAGCTAACCGGAAGTCAGTTCCTAGCGCTTTTGAAAACGTACGGATATAAACAGTACGCTGTGGATGGACCGTGCCAAGCGACAGTGAGGGCGCGCTGGCTAGCCCGGCCAGGCCGTCGAGCTCCACAATCATCGTCCCATTCCCGGCAAACAGGCTGCTTAGCCGACTTAGCCGTTCCGGGCTAACACGTGTGCCGGTGAGTGAATGCGATCCAGGCTGATAGATGAAGGCGACCGGCTGCTGCTCCAGGGCGGCGGCCAGCGAATCGGGTAGAGGACCTTCTGAATCGCAGTCGACGCCGATCGTGCGCGCACCTAGCTTCTCCAGGATGTCAAACAAGCGCAAGGTCGTTGGGTCTTCAATGGCTACAACCGATCCGGGCATTACCATTATCTGGAGTGCAGTGTGGAGCGCGTCGTATCCACCGTTCGTCGCCGTAAAGACGCAAGTCTTGTATGGCCAGTCTGGCGCTACCGCGTTCTTCAGTTCGCTCGTTATCGACTCGCGAAAGTAGCTGTGCAGATTCCGCACTACATGTGCTCGGCTGAGCGCACGATTTAGGTCAGGCAGTAGCGTGGGATCGGGCGACGCGAATCGCAGGTCAGCTACTACGTTTTCACCATAATTCGCGAAATCCTCGTAGCGCGCCGGTCGAAGTGTTGTCTGATCTCCGCGCACCCATGTCCCCGTACGGCCGCTTCCGCCCACCATGCGGAATGAGCGCAGCTGCTTCCATGCTCCGGAAATAGTGGCGGGACTCACGCCAAATGCCTCTGCGAGGTCACGAACGGGCGGCAACTGAGTGCCGATTGGAATCTTGCCATTGCAAATCAGGTCAGCAACCTCCACAGCGATCCCCCGCATCGTGCGTGATTTGACCTTTTCAACAAGATGGTCGACATCCATTTTTGTCTCATTGTTCAATAACGAAAAAGCGATTGTACATTTTTTTTGATAAACATATGCTTTGATCAATGGGTCGACAACGCGAGCGGCGCTGCTTCGAAAACCGGGTGCTCGCCGAGACGAGAACGGGTCGAACCCGACGCTAGGCCAAGGTCGCCAGGGCTGGTTGAGTGATGAAGTGTTGCTTAAAACATCGTCGCCGGGTGCGACGACCGGGCGTAGATAGCATAGGTGGTTGAGTGACAAGTCACGGGCAGGCGGGGACTCGGCCGAAGCGAAGCGAGGTGCATTCGCCGAGCGGTCACTCGTCAGCTTTAACACTACATTGGCTTGGGTGCGGACGTAATCGGTCCGGCTAACGTGACGAAGGTAGCGAGGGAACGAAGGTAACGAAGCCCCCCGAGCACGGGACTCGAAAAGTCTCAGGCAAGTCGGGGTTATACGATCCAACGAAAGGGAAACGCGATGATTGTTCGCTTCAACGAAATCTTTGCCAGCTTGTGCTTCGCCGTTTTAACCGGCATGGCCACAAATGCTCATGCTGAAGCGGCGATAGGAACCGCTTATGAAGTCAAGCTTCCGACCACCTTCGCGAAAACGGTCGTACCGCCGGGAAAAATCGCAAAGGCGGGAAAGATCGTCATGTGCACTGAACTGGGAGATCCACCGGCTGGCTTTTTGGCCGAGGACGGTTCAACGCCGAAGGGATTCAATGTAGATATCATGTCTGCGATCGGTCCGGTAATGGGCGTGAAGACGGAGGTGATCAACTATCCCTTTGCCGACATTTTCGCCGCACTGGATTCAGGAAAGTGCGACGCGGTCATGTCCAGTAGCTCAAAAAGTCCTACTCGCGTCGCTCGCTATAACTTCGTTACCTACATGACCATGCGCTTGGGTCTGATGGTTCCGAAGGGCAATCCTCTTAATCTCAAAACCTTCGACGATTTGGCCGGCCACCGTGGGGCTGTCCTCGTGTCGAGCACAACCGAGCGACTTTTAAAAGCAGCAAGCACCAAAGCGGTATCCGAAGGAAAAAGCCCGATCGAAATCCAATCGTACCCGCAGAACACGACGGTGTTCCATCAGTTGCAGCTTGGACGCGTTGACGCTTTCGTTGGCGATGCAATGACTATTGGCTACTGGGAACACTTGAGTAACGGCCGTTTCCAGGTTGGCGGATTACCCGTCGAGCCGCTGACAATCGGGATCGTCATGCGCAAAGACGATCCGCAGATAGAAGATGCCGTGCGGAAAGCCTATATTTCCCTTTTTGACAGCGGCTACGTTCAGCAGTCGAGCAAGAAATGGGGCATGGATGGTTTCATAACTCTGTGCCGCGACGGAAAACCCTGTTCCTGATTTGAAATATCGACGAGGCTGCGGCGTCTGCCCAACTTGATCCGTGCGATGTTCGACACAAAAGTATCGGTAAGATCAGGTCGGATTGCAATGTTCATCGATTCCCTCTAGAGCGAAGAGACCGCCGAAATGCACTTCGATGTAGGCTATTTTTTCGGCTTCGTTTTTCATCCTCCGCTCGCGCTAATACGAGGGTTGATGACAACAGTTTTGACGACGTTCGTGTCCATGGCGTTCGGCGTGCTGATAGGACTCTTTCTTTCAATCTGCGGCGTGTCACCGTGGCGTGCGATCCGATGGGTCAACAGCGGATACATTTTTATTTTTCGTGGTACGCCGTTGTTGGTACAGGTAATTATTATCTATTTTGGTCTTCCATACTTAATTAATGTCGATCTATTCCCCCAAAGCGTTCAGCTCTTCGGCTTCATTTCAGTTGGGGGTGCAATCGTCGCCGGAGTTACGGCTTTTGCACTACACGAAGCTGCTTACTTCAGCGAGATCGCCAGAGCCGCGATTGCCTCTATTGATAGCGGCCAATGGGAGGCGGGCAGAGCACTTGGGATGACGCCGGGACTGGTCATGAGACGAATCATTTTGCCGCAAGCGGTTCGGATCATGTTGCCTCCGCTTGGAAACCAGATCAACGGCATGTTGAAGGCGACCTCGCTGTTGTACTTGATCGCAGTCCCTGAAATGCTTTTCATTGCTGATGCCGTCCAGTCTGTTAATTACAAGACCCTCGAAGTCTACCTGGGCGTCTCTGTTTATTACCTGGCGCTGACGACCGCCTGGGGATACATACAGGAAGCGCTGGAGAAGCGTTACTCAAGGGGTTTCAGGTTGATATGACACACCATAGTGCACTGCTGCCTATCCCGTCGGTGGATTTTGGTAAGAGCGAAAAGACAGTATCAGGAGAGTATCCTTGAACTTTGATCTGCACTACTTTCTTGAGCTGGTGTTTTCGCCACCACCACAGTTGCTCTACGCGGTGTGGATTACGATTTCAGTCACACTGACATCAATGACCGTAGGTGTTTTGGTCGGGCTGGTGCTGGCGTTATTCGGAAGCAGCCGTCTAGGAACACTCAAGGGACTCAATCGTTTCTACGTTTGGTTTTTCCGTGGAACGCCCGTTTTGGTCCAGATGTTCCTCATTTATTTCGGGCTACCATCGTTGTTTGGCGTCGATCTCTTCCCTTCGACCATACACACGCTGCTGTTCTCGATCAGCGGCAGCATAGTCGCCGGGATTCTAGCGTTCAGTTTGCACGAAGCAGCATATATGAGCGAAATCACAAGGGCCGGCATCAGATCAATCGACCAAGGCCAAAAGGAGGCGGCGCAGGCGCTTGGCATGTCAGGCGCTTTGGCCATGCGTAGAATTATCCTTCCCCAGGCATTTCGCACCATTCTTCCATCGCTGGGTAACCAATGCAATTTGATGTTCAAGACTACGGCGTTTCTGAGCGTCATTGCTGTTCCCGAGCTAGTGCATGTCGCCGACAGCCTGCGGTCCGGGAATTTCAAGACCTTCGAGGCATATGGTGCAATTTCGGTTTATTACCTATTGCTCAGCGGAGCGTGGATGGTGTTCCAGCGATGGGTTGAAAATCGGCTTTCCTTAAGTCGGCGCACGAGCGGCAAGAGGCTGGACACGAAAACTGCCGCACTTTCAGGAATGGAGGTCTGACATGGCCGAAGGTTTGACTGTACCCGCCATCGAACTCCGCGACGTGAGCAAATCATTTGGAAGCTTGACGGTATTCGAGCACGTCTCCTTGAAAGTAGAAAGTAGGGAGACGGTCGTTGTCATCGGTCCATCTGGATCAGGCAAGACGACACTCATCCGCTGCATTAATCTTCTTGAAGAAATCCAGAACGGAGATATCTTCGTGAACGGCGCCCTTGTCAGCGGCAAAACGGTGGGTGGAAAAAAAGTAAGTCTAAGCGAAAAAGAGAAAACGGCGACGCGTCGAAGTGTGGGCATGGTATTTCAACGCTTCAATCTTTTTCCGCATCTCACTGCGCTTCAAAACGTCATTGAAGCTCCAATGCATGTGCTGAAGTTGACGAAACAGGAAGCCACCCGGGAGGCCATTGCTCTTCTTGAGCGTGTCGGCCTCGCGGACAAGCGAGATCAATATCCCGTTCAGCTATCCGGTGGGCAGCAGCAACGAGTTGCCATTGCTCGTGTCCTTGCAATGAGGCCCGATATCGTTCTGTTTGACGAGCCTACAAGTGCACTTGACCCTGAAATGGTCGGTGAGGTCTTGTCGGTGATGAAAGAACTGGCGAAGAGCGGAATGACCATGATCGTCGTGACGCACGAAATGGGGTTCGCCCGAGAAGTTGCCGATCGTGTGATTGTTATGGATAAGGGAGCGATCATTGAAGAGGGTTCGCCCGACCAGATATTCTCTCAATCAAATAACGCGCGCACTGTGTCCTTTTTGAAGCGTGTCGCATAAGACCTTGAACGAAGCCAGATGGCAATAGTCGGTCATGCGTGACAAACCAGGACAACCGGAATGGAGGTAACGTAAAGAATGCCGGACATGTCCACTACACGTCAGATATCTGAGTTTGTCTCGAATCAGCGAACGTTACCTTTGACGGTTGCGGAACGGGCGAAGCTGCACATAGCCGACACGTTGGCGTGCATCCTCGCCGGGTCGTCAACGCAAGCTGCCTCTTTATTCATTGAGGTTTCAGCTCCATCCAACGACAAGGCTCGGGTAATCGTTCCAGGGTTGGGCCGTTGGGATGATCCGTCGCTAGCAGCAATGCTTACTGGTGTATGCGCTCACGCGGACGACTTTGATGACACCAGCGAGCAATCGATGAACGGTCATCCGAGCGCGCCGATTGTAAGTGCGTTATTGCCGACCGCATGCATGACGAATGCAAATGGTCTGGATGTGATTCGCGCTTACGCTGTAGGCGTTGAGGTTGCGTGCAAGCTTGGCAGTGCTCTCGGCGCAGCACATACCCGTCGAGGCTGGCATACGATGTCAACCCTCGGCGCACTGGGCGCAACGGCGGCCGCCGCCGCTTTGCGCGGCCTTAATGCGAGTCAGACGGAGCAAGCGCTAGCAATCGGATGTTCTTTTGCCGGTGGGTTGCTTGGCAACACGGGCACCATGACCAAGACTCTTCATTGTGGTCGTGCCGCGCAGGCAGGGTATCTCGCGGCGGCGCTCGCCGAGCGAGGATTCACAGCAGGCGCCGACATCTTGGAAGCTCCACATGGTTTTTTAGACGCGCTGACTGACCGGTCAAAGCATCGAATAGAATTGCCAGCGCTTGGCGAAGAATGGGAACTACTTACACCTGGGCTAGCAGTGAAGCTTTATCCCTGTTGCAGTTGCACTCACCTCGCGATTGACGCTGCAATCGAAATCTCTCAACGCCATTCGCTCGATATTCGGAAGATTGCCCACGTCTCGTGTTTCGTGCGAAAGGAATGCACGGACTATTTGCGCTTTCCCAATCCAAAGACCGGTATTGAAGCCAAGTTTAGTATGAACTTCACGGTTGCTGTCGTCTTGGCGCGCGGCAAGATAACACTGGACGATTTCGATACGACCGCGCTCGATCGAGAAGATATTGCCCTTCTCATGCCAAAGGTCCACATGAGAACCTGGGCCGGCGAGGAAGAAAGTGGTTTGGTAGAGGTAGTCTTGACGGACGGAACTCGTTTTACGGTGACGCGCGACGTGCCTCGGGGCTCTCCCGGAGATCCGGCGAGTTGGTCCGATATTTTTGCGAAGCTCCAAGATGCACAGACGCGTGCCAGGAATCGCGCACAAGCGCCTCTTGCGACGCTCTTCGCGTCGCTACGGAGCATGGAGACTCAAAGTCAATTCAGCGATCTGCTGTAGCCCCCCGGGTCATCGGATTCCGGGAGCAACCCCGGAGCACGAATGTCCGTTACCATCATGCTCTGGAAGTTACCCGGTCGGACGTTGCTGCTGCTTGCGCAAGGGCGTCGGCAATCGTCTCAATCTGGCCGACTTCAATGCTTGTCGCAACGCGGATGTGTGCTCGCGGCGTGACTTGAAAACGCGAACCCGGCTGAACGGCAATCCCTCGCGCGGCTAGCGTCACCAAGGCATATTGTTGATCGGCGACAGGCAGCCATATACACAATGCGTCTTCTCCGCTTACTTTGATGCCGCGTTCAGCGAGCGCATCGACCAATGCATCGCGCCTCTGGGCATAGATTTTTCGGGCGTGAGCAACTTGACGCAGTGATTCGGGATCGGTGAGAAGCGCTGCTGCGGCGCGTTGCAGGAATCGGCTCGTCCAACCTTCCCGAAAGTTCCTGTGCGCCTGGATCTGATCGGCAAGCTTCTCAGAACTCGATAGCACTGCGAGCCGAAAATCCGTTCCAAGCGATTTTGAAAAGGTGCGAATGTGCACTGTGCGCTCGGGATAGGCGGTACCTAGGCTCAACGGCCGGGCGCTTACCAGGCCAGCCATCCCATCTATCTCGATTAGCGTCGTAGTGGTACCAGAGAGAAGCTTGCGCATTTGATTCAGGCGAGCAGGACTGACTCGCATCCCGGTCAAAGAGTGCGATCCGGGTTGATACACGAATGCCAACGGACGTTGTTCCAGTGCGCTGGCTAACGATTCAGGAATCGGGCCCTGGGAATCGCATTCCACGCCGATAGTGCGAGCGCCGAGTTTTTCAAGAATGTCGAAGACTCGTAGCGTCGTTGGGTCCTCAATGGCGACGGTTGCACCGGGGGTGACAACCATTTGCAGCGCGGTATGAAGGCCGTCGTAGCCGCCATTCACCGCTGTAAATGCACATTTTTCGTATGGCCAATCCTTCGTCACGACGTCCTTGAGTTCCTGCGCGATTGTTTCGCGGACGTAGCTGTGAAGGTTTTTGGCAAGATGAGCCTGCTTTAACGCCTTCTGCGGATCAGGAAGCAGCGCCGGATCGGGAATAACAAACCGCAAATCTGCAAGAACGTTCTCGCCGTAGTTCGCGAAATCCTCGTACCGTGAGGGGCGCATTGCAGTCTGATCGCCACGGACCCATGTTCCAGTTCGCCCGCCGCCGCTGACCATTCGAAAGGCGCGAAGCTGTTTCCAGGCCCCCGATATTGTCGCTGGGCTTACGCCGAACGCCTCGGCCAATTCGCGGACCGGCGGCAATTGCGTACCAATGGGAATTGCTCCACTGCGTATGAGGTCGGCCACCGTCAATGCAATTCCTCGCATTGTTCTGGCACTGACTTGCTTTACGAAACTCTCAACGTCCATGTCGTCCCCGAATGTTCAATAACAAAATATGAATTGTACATTCATTCGCTACTTACACAAATCGCGCCGTCTGCAGAGATGTTGCAAGCGTCGCGATGTGCACCGATTGTGATCGCATTCTCGATTCATGCATCCGATTGGTGACAATGGGGCGGCCTGGTGGAGCACCCAAAGAAGCATGTTGTTAATTTATGTTCAATAACATAAAAGCGATTGTACATTTATATTTTCAAACATATCCTCGTTTCATCCTATCCAGCGGGACTTCAGCGCAAACATCACATGATCCAGGCGCTAACAGAGGGCCATTGTTCGAAACTGGAGCCAAGCACATTCGATCAGGATAACTACTTAACAGGGAGTTCGACAATGAAAAAGCGGGTCGCGGCGATGGTTGCAGTGTGCGGGTTGACGTCAGCAGTTGGTGTTGCTCACGCGCAAAGCAGCGTGACGATGTATGGCTTGATCGATGACGGCATCACGTACGTCTCAAACGAAAGCGGCAGCAAGAACTTCAAGATGGATAGCGGAATCGCCCACGGCAACCGTTGGGGATTCAGGGGGCAGGAGGACCTTGGTAACGGACTCTCAGCCATTTTTGATGTGGAAGGCGGATTCAACATCAATACCGGAAAAGCGAATAACGGCGGGGCCATATTCGGCCGCCAGTCTTGGGTCGGTCTTGATAGCGTGAAGTGGGGCAAGTTGACCATCGGCGACCAGTACGACAGTATTTCGGATTACCTCTGTGACTATAACGTCAGCTTTTACGCAAGCGGATACGGTATCCATCAGGGGGATATTGACCGCATGAGCTGCACGCGTTTGCCGAACGCCGTTAAATACACCTCGCCACGGATCGGCGGCTTCAAGGCTGGCGTGATGTATTCGTTCAGCAATGTCGCAGGTAGCTTCCATACTGGCAGCGCGTGGGAAGCGGGCGGCAACTATATCAATGGTCCTCTGCACGTTGGGGTGGCGTACGCCTCCCTTCCTGGATATTCCATCGATCCGTATAACCGCTTGGGGACGCCGGTCTTTTTCGGTCAGACTGTAGCCACGGTGACGAACAACGTTGAAAAGGATCTCAACACCGCGTTCGTGCTGAATAAATACAACATCATGGGAATCGGTGGAAGCTACGCGTTCGGGAAGCTGACCGTGATGGCCAACTTCACCAATACCGAATTGGTCTACCGCAATATGACGTCTTATATGCACGTCTTCGAAGGCGGGGCGACATACAATTTCACGCCGTCGCTGGAGCTGCTCGGAGGGTATCAGCACGACACATTTGAAGGCCATACGTGGAACCAAGTATCGGCGGGCTTTCAGTATTTCGCCTCGAAGCGCACTACGCTTTACATCTCCGGCGACTTTGTGAAAGCCTCAGCCGGAGTTAATCCAGAGTTGGGCTGGTTCACCACCCCGTCGCTATCAAGCACTCAAGCGGACCTGCGTGTCGGCATAACTCACAAGTTTTAATTGGGATGCAGGCCGACGGCGGCAAGTTTTCGGTCCTCAATCGGCGGAGGGCCCATCACTGGTTCTAATCGAGGAATGCAGGCACCCGCACTGCTGTCAGCTTGCTTGCCTCGCAGGTCCGATCAGAAACTTGGGATTGCGGCGGGAAGTGGTCGGGAAGGTCGATTGGTCGAGAAAAAATGGCCATCCCCGGCCCGGAAATGCTCGCCGCGGACTTCAAGCCGTCTTGTTGATTTGCACGTTGCACGTTGCACGTCGCATGTCACACCGTGAGATTCAACCCCGATGAAGGCCTGATTCCAATCGAATTGGCCAGGCAACCCGAAAACGAGGTTCAATTATGTTCAATAACAAAAAAACAATTGTACATTACATATATTGAACATATCCTCGGTTCATTGTTGAACAAGATGTCGAGCGGCAGATGGTGCAAGTGACAACGTGCTTGGGGTGGGTGCGAAGTGCACACGTCTTTCAGCCGCGGCAGGCGCTCTGACCAAAAATTTTTGATAAAACGTGGCAGCCTTTTCCTTAAAGGCTCGGAGAAAAGATGCTTAAGATCGGAGTTGATATTGGCGGGACCTTCACCGACTTCGCAGCATGGCGCGAAGGCGAGCAAAAGGTTGAGACCTTGAAGGTACCGTCGACCCCGCCGAACTTTGCCGAAGGGTTCAAAATCGGGTGCGAGGAAATGCTAAAGCGCATGGAGCCTCGAGTTGGAGAGCAGATCGTGGTTATGCACGGCACGACGGTAGCAACCAATACTGTGATCGAACGCAGCGGCCCTCCGATCGCATTGTTCACGACCGAAGGATTTCGCGACATTCTCGAATTGCAGCGGTTGAAATTGCGGCGTGCAATCGATCTGCTGGGTGATCGGGTATTGCCTCTCGTACCGCGCGAATTGGTGTTTGAGATTCCCGAACGCATGGCATCCAGCGGACGCGCACGCAAGGAAATAAACCTGCAGTCCGTAGCGCGTGCCGCAATGCAGGCAAAAGAGGCGGGAGTCGAGGGAATCGCTGTAGCGTTCCTTCATAGCTTTCGCAACCCGGCACATGAGCTGGCTGCCCGAGACACAATCATGGCGGGGACGGGCCTGCAAAACGTTTCTATCTCCAGCGAGATCTGGCCAAAGATCGGCGAGTATGAGCGCGCGATCGTCGCGGTGCTCAATACGTACGTGAAACCGCGGATGAACTCGTACATTGCGGAGATAGAGCGTTGGCTGGGTGAGACGCTACCCGACGCCAAGCTTTTTATCATGCAATCGAACGGAGGAGCTTTAGCTGCATCCGAGGCACGAGCACTCCCCGTGCATACATTGCTTTCGGGGCCGGCATCCGGTGTGACAGCGGCGCAGTACCTGGGCGTGTCCCTTGATGAGCGCTGCATGCTTACCATGGACATGGGGGGCACAAGCACAGACATCTCGTTGATCCAGGACGGCGAACCGTCGATTACTGGCGACGCCGAGGTGGGCGACTTTCCGTTGATGATGCCGGTCACCGGCATTGAAGCCATTGGCGCGGGCGGGGGCTCGATCTGCTGGATTGACGGGGGAGTGTTGAGGGTCGGGCCGCGCAGCTCGGGCGCGCGCCCCGGTCCTGCTTGCTTCGGTCATGGGGGCAAGCAGCCAACCCTAACAGACGCGTATTTGCTCTGCGGATTTATTCACCCCGACCATTTCCTTGGCGGCCGAATGACGCTCGATCTCTCTGCAGCGCAAGCCGCGATGCAACCGATAGCAGAGGCACTCGGTACAGACGTGGTTGCGGCGGCTGAGGCTTGCCTGACGGTGGCAACATCCAACATGATCGCGAGCGTCCTTCCCTATCTCGCACGCCATGGGCTGGACCCAGCGGATGTCACGCTGGTTGTTTATGGGGGCGCCGGTTCGCTTCATGGCCCTTTGTTAGCGAGTGAGTTGGGTATTGGGCGAGTGTTGGTTCCTGTCACGCCCTCGGTTTTCTGTGCTTTTGGCGGGTTGGTAGCCGGATTAACGCACGACAACGTCCGGAGCATGCAGGGCGTTGCGGCCAACGCGGAAATAACGAAGGTTGAATTTGCGCTGTTGGCAAGCCATGCGTGGCAATGGCTGGACGGGCAAAACGTTGGGGATGGACTTCGTGAAACCCTATTCGAGTATCGCGCCGAAGCGCGATACCGGGGACAGTCGTTTCAACTAACGGTAAACGTTCCGGAGGAAGCGGCCCGCTCGGGAGATGTCGCGGTTATTGAAAGCGAATTCCATCGTCAGCACGAACGACTCTACGCGCACGCCGACCCTTCTGCGGCCGTCGAGTTCACCGAGTTTCGAGTCCGCATTCGAGGGATGTTGCCAGCGCCCATTCCTGGCGCTGTATTGCCTCGTCAAGGCACGATGAACGACGCGCTTCTCGGGCAAAGAACAATTCAAGTTGCTTCGCGCGTGGAGCCCCGTTGCAACGTGTATGCCCGTGGGAGCCTGCGCGCCGGAGACTCAGTCAACGGCACTGCAATCATTGAGCAGAGCGACACGACGATTCTCGTGCCGCCGGGCTTCAACGCAACGGTTGATTCGCACGGCAATATCCTGTTGACGAAGGAGGTTTGAGATGCAAGCGGTCCGCACTGCAGTGATGAATAATCGATTCACCGCGATTGTAGAAGAGGCGTCAGCGGTCATGTATCGCACGGCTCATACAACTTTCGTCAAGTTGGTCCAAGACTACCAATGTGCGGTCGCGACCCCGGACGGTGAGGTGTTCGCCTATCCAAGTCAAGCCGGCGTGAACTCGTTTATTGGCGTACCTCTCAAACGTACGATCGAGCTTTTACACGAACTTGGGATTGAAGAGGGCGATTGCTTTCTCACAAACGACCCGTTCTCGACAGACGGTCTTGTGACGCACATGATGGACGTGACCATGGTTCGTCCTATATTCGTGGATGGTCGACTGTTCGCGTTTGCATGGGGTTTTGTTCATGCCTCGGATATTGGCGGCGCCGTCCCGGGCAGCATTTCGCCAGCGTTCACGGAGGTGTTCCAAGAAGGCATTCGCATCCGGCCGGTCAAGCTTTATAAAAAAGGTCAAATCAACGAGGACGTCCGTCGGCTCTTTCTTGATAACAGCCGGACGCCCGACGACTTGTGGGGCGACATGAAGGCCATGATATCGGCGCTCCAAAGTATGGACCGTCGTTTCCGCCAGCTGTCGGTTTCATATGGGCGAGACGTGGTCGAGCAGGGGATGCTCGACGTGTTGGCCTTCTCGGAGGCAAAGGCGCGCTCGGTTATTGCGAAGATTCCTGACGGCACCTACGATTTCGGTGACTACTTGGAAGGCATCGAGCCTGGCCAATACACCTACATTCGGTGTGCCATGCGCGTGGAAGGGGACAGCGTATCGTTCGACTTTGCCGGTACCGACCCGCAAATCCCGGCTGCATATAACTTCGTTAGCGGCGCAGGGACGCATCCCTACACAATTCAAGCGTTTCTTTACTACCTTCTGACAGTAGAGCCGGACGCTCCGCGCAACGCAGGGCTGTTACGTCCCATATCTTTGCATGCTCCGCGGGGCACAGTCATTAACGCAGAATTCCCAGCCGCCGGCGGATCACGAGTTGCTGCTAGTACGCGGGTTTATGACGTTCTACTCGGATGTTTGCAAAAGGCGGTCAAGGGAGGGTTGAGTGCTTCCGGTCCTGGAATGTCGGGTGTCATCGTGCTCAGCGCGCGAGACCCGCGCAGTGGTAAGCGCCAGGTCAGTGTGATCAACCCTCTTTGTGGTGGCGGCGGTGGGCGTGCCGGCAGCGACGGCACCGATGCAATCGATTCGCGCTCCGGATACCTCAAGAGCGTCCCGACAGAGGTCATTGAAGTTGAAACAGTACTTGTTGTTCACGCAAACCGGCTCGTCGAAGACAGTTATTCGCCCGGCCGCTGGCGTGGGGGTGCAGCTCTATTGATGGAACTCGAAAACACAGATGCAGAGGCGACGATGACGATACGCGGCATGAACCGTTTTTCGTTCCGTCCCTGGAGCGTCAACGGGGGGCATCCCGGGCGCATGGCCGAAGTAACGTTGAATCCGGGCAAAGAAAACGAGGAAATCCTGACACGCGTCACGGTTCTCAAGCTCGAGCGTGGCGATGTGCTTCGGCTGGTGACACCCGCAGGCGGAGGATTTGGAGATCCGCTCGACCGTGATCTTCCTGCGATTGCAAGCGACTTGAAACGAGGCATGTTATCCGTCGCCGCAGCATCGCAGGACTATGGCGTTGTATTTTTAAATGACGGATCAATCGATGCGGAGGCCACCGAATGCAAACGAGCGTCGAGACGCTCGACGCAGGCACCAGCACCATTCGACATGGGACCCGAGCGCAGAGCTTACGACGCAATCTGGCCGGACACAGTACGTACACGCTTCGCGAAATTGGCGTTGCTACAGCCGAAGGCGCATCGTCAGCTTCTCGTTGATGTCGTGCGCAAGCGCCTCACAGCGGCAGCTGAGGCCGTCACTGATGAAACCCTCCAGCGGGCGATAGATGAAGAAGCAGCTGTACTGGCTGGCGATGACGTTTTGTATTGACGTCGTCGCGGGTTAACAAACAGGCACCGCATCGGTCAATCGTTCCAGGAACGCCAGCACTTCGACCGATGTTCCCAGGACCTCGGATCACATGCGAGCCCCTGAAACGGAGGCAATAATTCGTATGACTATTTTTTCACTGATGCTAGCAGCGATTGTGACGACGATACATGATTTTGGCGCAGAGGCGCTGGTATTGCCATCCGTCCACAAGATGATGGCAAGTGAAGCAATGACATCTCTTGTCAAGTGTTGGGGAGTTCAAGAGAGCGTCTCGGTATGCAGCAGCATGCATCCATGCGAATAACTCAGGCGACCAAAGGAGAGGGGTGACCATGTTAGATCACATAGGCGTTGTCTTCGACCCAAGTTTTTTTCTAAAATTTGTGTTCTCGCCGAGTCCCGCACTGCTAAAAGGACTTGTCGCGACCGTTATAGCAGCAGCCATTTCACAGCTTCTAGGGACAATTATCGGGTTGGTTTTAGGCATTGCCAGCATGTCTCCCAGCAGAGTCGCCCGAGGGTTTAACCAAGTCTACATATGGTTTTTCCGCGGCACCCCTGTACTTGTTCAGTTGGTCTTAATCTACTTTGGACTGCCTTATCTCGTCGGCTTTGATCTTTTTCCAAGCGTCATGCATCTTGGACCGATCGCTTTTAGTGGTGCTTTGACCGCGGGCATTATCGCCTTCGGGATGCACGAGGGCGCGTACATGAGCGAAATAACGCGAGCGAGCATTACGTCCATTCCGAGAGGGCAGTGGGAAGCAGCGCAAGCTTATGGGATGAGCCCTGGCATGACGATGCGCCGAATCATTCTGCCGCAGACGCTGCCTTTACTTATCCCCGCGTTGGGAAACCAATTCAACAACATGCTGAAAACGACGTCGTTGCTCAGCGTCATTGGCGTAGCCGAAATGTTCCGCGTCGCCGAGCAAATGCAAGCTGCGACGTTCATGACCTTCGAAGTTTACCTGGGCGTGTCGGTGTATTACCTGGCGTTGACCGGCCTGTGGACAATCATGCAGCACTTCATTGAAAAGCGGATGTCCCGGCATCTTCATCAGGGTAGTCGCGGGGCCATCAAGGTCGTCAAGGCAACTCTACCGGACACGGCTCACTAGGTTGCTTTCAAGGTAGTGCGTCCCCATAGAAACACATTTTTTCACGGGTCCGCGTTCAGTCGCGGCACTTGTCATCAGATAAGCCACGCGGTCTGTTTTTATTGGTATTTCGTACTACAAAGTTTTTGGAGTATTAACTGAAATGCCTGGTTCACCACTGGAGAGAAAAGAATGTCCCAGAATCAAAGGAATTTGAGCGAATTTATTGCCGAAGTAGAATCTTTAACTGCTGGCATGATGACCGTAGAGCCGAAAGAAATTGCCGATCTTCGTCTTGGCGAAATGGATATCCCGGCGGGAAGCTATGGTCAGTATTTTGGGACATGGGATATTGCACACGGCATGCTCCGCGATTACTCAATGTACACAATGTATCCGCTGGTCGTGCTTGCTGAAGACCCGGACCTCAGTACGAAATCCTTGTCAAAGGTCGTAGATGCCCTCGACCAATCTTACAGCAACTATCTTCGTTATAGCGGTTTTCCGAAGATGGGCGCACTGGCCCTGGAACTACGTGCCCACCTGAAGGACAAACCTTCGAAAGCCGACGTAGTCGCCGCACTGCGCGCGTTTACGGACTACACGAACAGGCTGCAGGCATGGTCGTTTCACTACTTCCCCTGGGGACTCGGGCAATACTTCAAGTATCCGGAAGAGCGTCTTTTTTCGGCCCCGGCACCTGTTTCGGACATGGGTGCAACGCGTGCGTACATTAAGACGGGGCAACGGATTCGTATCAGTTGGAAGCCGTTGAACATCACGGTCAACGCTACCCTTGCTTCCAACGAAAATCCGGAGCTTTGTGCCGACCTCGTGGGCGCGCTTCCTTTCACGTCTATTCAGGACCACGCCGTCGTTACCGGCGAGTCGATGTACGCTTGGTCGCCGTTTGTGAGTACGGCGCCAATTCACCTCCGCGAACGCATTTGCGACGCGCCAATCGGACGTCTTCGGTTCTCGCAATCGACTGGTCAAAAATTTATTGTGCAGTATGGACCAACGACCGAGGATCTCTCACAACCGGTGCTTGGTGAGATCGATGAAGCAGATGCGGCCAAGTTGGAAGAAGTAGGCAAGGCGGTCTGGAAGTCGACCTTCGAGACGAAAGAACTTATCTGGATGACGGTCGAGCTCGCTGACTGACATTCAGATCAGGGGAGGGGATGGTTGCCAACAGGAGACAGCCGATGCTTCCCCTGTTGAGCAATGTGTGCCGCTACCGTGAGTGACATTTGGCTTCGTCAGGTTCGTTTGGCGCTTGGCTCCGGGCGGCAGTTCAACACTGAGAGGCCGGGTGATTCCGAGGCCGGCAATACTTGATTCGGCGGGTAACCATCGCCGTGGGAACTTATCATGAATGACGCAGCAGTCGCCGCGCTGTCGGCCAGAAATATCCACAAATGGTTTGGCGACAATCATGTCCTTAAGGGCATCTCGCTCGACGCGAAACAAGGTGAAGTGATTTCGATCCTGGGCGCCAGCGGCTCCGGGAAAAGCACCTTTCTTCGATGTTTGAATTTGCTGGAGACACCGGACGAAGGATCAGTTGCAGTGTCCGGCGAACATCTGGATATCACCCGGCATAGGAGCGGCACCCTGCGACGCAGCGACCGGCAGCAGGTCCACCGGATCAGGACCAATTTGGCAATGGTGTTCCAGAGCTTCAATCTCTGGTCTCACATGACCGTGTTGCAAAACATTATTGAAGGCCCCACGCGGGTTAAAAAGCGGCCTAGAGATGAAGCCATTCACGAAGCCAAAGTGCTCCTAGCCAAAGTGGGTTTGAGCAACAAGAGCGGACACTATCCGAGCCAACTTTCCGGAGGACAGCAGCAACGAGTGGCCATTGCGAGAGCTCTCGCAATGCGTCCGGAAGTCATGTTGTTTGACGAGCCGACTTCGGCTCTGGATCCGGAGCTGGTTGGAGAAGTACTTCTAGTCATGCGTACCCTGGCTGAAGAAGGAAGGACGATGTTGGTCGTCACCCACGAGCTTGGCTTTGCGCGTGAAGTATCGAACCGCGTGATTTTTCTTAGCCAAGGCCAGGTCGATGTCAGCGGAACGCCCGAAGAGGTCTTTAGCTGTGATCGTTCCCGGCAATTAAGACAATTTATGGCGGGGCATGGCCCCGCCGCAAAGTAAGCATGCGATCCGCACTACGTTTTCCCTTGGATCACGCACGCCATCCATTGCATCAGACAACGAACAGGACTTCATCATGATTCTCACACCTGGTAAGGTGACACTCGCTCAGTTGCGCCAAATCGCACGTTCCAATGTGTCGTTGGAGCTTGATCCCTCCAGCTTCGCTGCAATCGATGCAAGCGCTAAAACCGTGGAAGATATCGTCGCGAAAGGCGAGCCCGCATACGGAATAAACACTGGCTTCGGCTTACTGGCAAGCACCCATATTCCACGCGACAGTCTTGATCTGTTGCAGAAGAACCTCGTTTTGTCGCACTCGGTCGGCGTGGGCGAGCCGATGTCGGCTCCCATTGTTCGCCTGATGATCGCGCTCAAATTGTCCAGCCTTGGGCGCGGTCACTCCGGTATTCGGCGGGAGGTCATGCAGGCGCTGATTACGTTGTTTAATGCAGACGTGCTACCCGTAGTTCCAATCAAAGGTTCGGTAGGAGCATCGGGAGATCTCTCTCCGCTGGCCCATATGTCTGCGACCTTGCTTGGCGTAGGCGATGTTTTCGCTCGAGGCGAGCGTATTAGTGCGCGCGAAGGGCTTCAACGCTCTGGGTTGTCGCCAATATCGCTCCAAGCCAAAGAAGGCTTAGCGCTCCTGAACGGTACGCAAGCTTCAACGGCGTTAGCGTTATTTAACCTGTTCGCTATTGAGGATCTGTTTCGCACTGCGTTGGTTGCAGGCGCGATGTCGGTTGATGCAGCCATGGGATCTATCAAGCCCTTTGATTCGCGCATTCACTCACTGCGCGGTCACCAGGGACAAATAGATGCTGCCGCCGCGTACCTCAGGTTGTTGGACAATTCAGACATCAACGTGTCGCACCTCGACTGCAACAAGGTACAGGATCCGTATTGCCTGCGTTGCCAACCCCAAGTGATGGGGGCGTGTCTTGACCAGATCCGGCATGCGACCCGTGTTCTGCTGATCGAAGCGAACGCGGTTTCTGACAATCCGCTGATCTTCCCAGAAACGGGTGAAGTAATCTCGGGCGGAAATTTTCATGCGGAACCTGTTGCTTTTGCGGCCGACAATCTGGCAATAGCCGCAGCTGAAATAGGTGCACTCTCCGAGCGCCGCATTGCGTTGTTGGTCGACGCGACCATGTCAGGCCTTCCGGCATTTCTTGTCAAGGATGGGGGGCTCAACTCAGGCTTCATGATCGCTCATGTAACTGCTGCCGCACTCGCATCAGAAAACAAGACGCTTGCTCATCCAGCTTCTGTCGACTCACTGCCCACTTCGGCGAACCAAGAAGATCACGTGTCCATGGCTACCTTTGCTGCGCGCAAACTTGGTGATATTGCGGAAAACGTAACGAACATTCTTGGCATCGAATTGCTCGCAGCTGCCCAGGGCATTGACATGCGCTCTCCGCTTGTCACGAGCGAACGCTTGCAACGGGTGATGCGAGTCATTCGTCAGGACGTCCCGTACTACGACGTAGATCGCTATTTTGCGCCCGATATTGCTGCGATCGCTGACCAGGTCCGCTTTGGCGCGATCGCCAAATTTTCCCCCTTGTCTTTCCCCTCCGAAGGCAACTTGAACTGAGCGGGATTGACATCATGAGCAATGCCCAGCCGAAGCAACACGACACCTATTGTGATCAACTCGACACGGTCATCGGGCGAGAGTCGTTCCCAATTGCGAGCGATCCAGTCAGCGAGCGCGTCGCATGCACCGCGCAATGTCAGGGAAAATGGCTCGCCCACGGCAATCGCGTCCTCGAAAAGTTCAGTGATTTCCAATGGTTCTGTCGCAGTAAGGCAAGATGGTCGAGCATATACGACTGATACGTATTGCTTATGAAGCGAGAGAGTAGAACTGGTTGGCGGCAGAAAGCAGCGTTTTGTCTGTACACTTCATCTGCCCTTTCTTGATCATGTGCATGACTTCGATGCCACTCAGAATGACATGCGCGCAGTTGAAGTCTTTGAACCCCAGCATCGGTCTAGTTCGACGTTTGATGGCCCGATGGTCCTGCTCGACGACGTTGTTCAAATACTTGATTTGACGAATCTTGATGGGTGTCTCGCGCTGCGCGTTCACCGCATGCAGTGCCGCCAGGTTGGAGCCGCTTTTGTCGATGCTCACCGTCTCTGGCGAACCGTTCTGAGTGATTGCCTTTTCAAAGAAACGCCGGGCAGCAACCTTGTCCCGCTTGGCTCTGAACAGAAAATCGATGGTGTTACCCGCTTTGTCTACGGCACGATACAGATATTTCCACGAGCCTTTGACCTTGATATAGGTCTCATCCATACGCCAGCTCTTGCCCACCGGGCGCTTGTGCTTGCGAAACGTCTTTTCGAACAACGGCACCAACTTGATGACCCACCGATGCACCGTTGAATGATCGACGCCGATGGCGCGCTCGGCCATCATTTCTTCAAGATCGCGAAGACTGAGCGAATAGGCCACATACCATCGCACGCACAGCAGCATCACATCCAGCGGATAATGCAGTCGCTTCAGAACCTTGGCAATGCCCGTACCAAGGGGCTTTCGCGGTGTCGCAGTCTTCTTCATCGTGGGCCGAAGCAAAGTGTTGGTATCCCAATACTTTACCGCAGCATCGTTATTGCGACAGAACCCACTGAAGCGCATGTATCCAACCGATTCGACCCAGCGCGTCTCGCACGAAACCATCTACACGGCTATCTATGCTCAGCCGCGCGGCGAACTGCGCCGCCAACTCATTGCCTGCCTGCGCCACGGCCACAGCACGCGCATGCCACGCACGCGGGGCACAGACCGGCGCGCACAGATTCCCGACATGGTCAGTATCCACGTTCGACCGCCCGAAATTGAAGACCGACTGTTGCCAGGTCACTGGGAAGGCGACTTCATCAAGGGGGCGAACAACCAATCCTCTGTCGGCGTTCTGGTCGAGCGCACCAGCCGCCTGGTGCTGCTTGCCAAGATGGAGGACGCCACTGCCGCGTCAGCGCTAGCGGGCTTCTCCGCCAAACTCAATTCGATTGTGGCGCCCTTACGGCAAAGCTTTACTTACGACCAAGGCAAAGAAATGTCGCGCCATCAAGAGCTTGCCGCCGCGACCGGCGGGAAGGTGTACTTCTGCGACCCGCACAGTCCATGGCAACGCCGTACCTGCGAAAACACTAACGGGTTGCTGCGCCAGTATTTGCCTAAAGGCACCGACCTATCGGTCTACAGTCAGGATGAACTCGACGCGATCGCCGACAGCCTGAACAGCCGCCCGCGCGCCACTCACGCGTTCCATTCGCCATTCGAGGTCTTCGCTGCAACCCTTGTTTCAGCAAGCCAATCTCCAAGCGCTAAACACTAAACTCCCTGTTGCACTTCACCCTTGAAACCGCCCAGTGAACTCACAACTTTTTTTGATGATTGCATAAGCTTATGCTTTAATTAAGCTAACGAGAACACGATATCCAACGTCGAGTGACCGACTCAAAATTATTTATGCGGGTAGCAAAGCAACGGCTTGCAGCGACCAGACAAGCTCGTCTGCGTTATTTGACGAGCAACTAGCGGAGCGGTCGTTACTATTCAACGGAAAGAGAGCGGAGCCTTTACCTGTCGCGACGTTCTTAAGTAGTTGTCCCTTACGGACCACGACGCATTTAGTGGTGCAAACGGGAGGGATAAATGCCCTGAACGTTTTGTTTTGGAAAACTGATCGTGTCGTGGCGGCATTGTTGAGTTTGGCGGAAGCGGCCTTGCCGGCGCTCGGTTTGACCGTAGTGCTCGGGCTCATCATTGCTGGCCGGGATGTCGACTATTGACGGTTATCTGCACGTCACTGTTACGAGGCAGTACGTAGCCATATGGGGAATTAGATGAGCCTTCAGACAATTCGCAGAGCACCCTGCGCCAAGACTAGGATGTCGAAAGGCACGGCAATTCGTAGCAAACGCCCATGTGGTAATTGTCAAGACGGGCGATTAAAAAAAACCTACGCGATTTCCCTTATTGCGGGGTAGGCCCCTTCTTAATACTATTTGATGCATAAGCTTATGAGGACATAGTGGGAATTGTTGTTATGGAACCGGTTCCGCCGCTTCTAAAGATTGTTTTTGCGCATGGTACGAGGCAGGGGGAGGATGGAAACGACCATTGTCAAATGCGATTTGGAACCGGTTCCATGGCTATTTGAGGCCAGTCAAAAAGGCTATGGCGAGCCGATGCGTGCAGGAGTGGAGTGGGTGAACACCATAAATAGGAGACAGGCAATGTACGAACACGCGAACATGTCATCCATCTTGATTTCAGTTCATAAACAAAGAGGCTCTAGCGAACCGGCCGTCATCGCTGCAACGCGCCGCGTGTCGAATCTCGGCAACTCGAAGGATAAACACTGATGAACAGGGCTCTTTACCCGAAAACTAGCACGATCGACCTGCGCCGCCTCCCGATCGAGCCGAGCAATAAAGCGACGTTTGTTTGGCTAAGGCACGCAAGACAGGCGCTGCGGGCATTGATACCGCTCCTTGTCATTTTGCTTTGGCAGGTCACGTCCTCTGTTGTGACGAGCGAGGGATTTCAGTTGCCATCACCAACCGACGTCATGATGGGCTTCGTCGAGCTATGGCGGGGCGGGGATATTCAGTCGGCCATTCCCGCGTCCCTCGCTCGCGCTGGCGCGGGTCTCGCATTCGGTTTGGCCATCGGCCTAACCTTCGGCGTCGCGAACGGTCTCGCGCGCCTGGCCGAAGAGCTGTTCGACTCGACGCTGCAAATCATCCGCGTGATTCCCTTCATCGCCGTAGTGCCATTGTTCTTGGTGTGGTTTGGCATCGGTGAGACCATGAAACTAGTCTTGATCAGCCTGGCTTGCACGTTTCCCGTGTACATAAACACTTATTCGGCAGTGAAATTGGTCGATCAGAAGCTGGTTGAGGTCGGTCGAACGTTCGCCATGAGCCGACGCGAGATCGTCATGCAAATTGTCATACCAGCAGCGTTTCCGACCATTCTCGTTGGGGTGCGATATGCGATGAGTACTTCGTTGCTTGCGCTAATCGTGGCTGAGCAAGTGAACAGCAACGCGGGCATCGGCCACATCATTTATCTGGCCTCCAACGCGCTTCGGATCGACCTCATTATGGCGGGCATCATCATGTATGCAGTGCTGGGGATTTTAGTCGACGTATTTATGCGAATCGTGGAGCGGTATTCCATGCCATGGCTCGCAAGGAGCAAAGCTTAATGGCACGTACTTCAGATATTTTGGCGCGATCACACGACACTGGACTAGACAGGCCCGAGGTGCCGGAACTGGCTCGTGCGGTCGGCGTCACAGAGGGGTTTGCAAGCGACCGCACCACGCTTGGTAATGACGTAATTTCGCTGGTCAACGTGCAGAAGCGATTTGGCGACCGTACGGTCCTCAAGGAAATAAACCTCAACCTCAAGAAGGGCGAGTTTATCGCACTGCTAGGCGCTTCGGGATCGGGCAAGACGACCTTGTTGAGGATCCTGAGCTCGCTCGAAGTAGCCACCACGGGTTCACTAGAAGTCGCACAGAACCGGTCAGTCGTTTTCCAGGAGCCGCGGCTATTGCCCTTTCGTCGGGTCCGAAGCAACGTGCTGCTTGGGTTGTCGAAGACCGATAGGAATCGTGTAGACGTAGGCGCGGCATTAGCGGAAGTGGGGCTCGCCGACCACATCAACGCCTGGCCGAAAAGCCTTTCTGGCGGCGAGGCGCAGCGGATCGCACTGGCGCGAGCGCTTGTTCGCGCCCCTGACCTCCTGCTTCTCGATGAGCCGTTCGCCGCGCTGGACGCCCTTACGCGAATCAAGATGCAAAACCTGGTTCTGAAGCTCTGGGAGCAACATAAGCCTGGCGTGCTTTTCATCACGCACGATGTTGAAGAGGCGATCGTGCTCGCAGATCGCGTGTTGGTCCTGAAGCAAGGTGAGCTCGCCGTGGATATCGAACTGAAGGCTGATCGACCACGGGACAGAAGCTCGGCCGAGTTTCGCGATATCCGGAAGATTCTCCTTAACCATCTTGGCGTTTCTGAGGACTACGAATTTTCGAAGGGATAACGCTATCTCGCTAGGCGGAGTAAAAAACGGAGACGAAGGTATGGCGAAGCTGCAACGACGTGTGTTCTTTAGGATGTGTACCAACGCAACGCTGGTGGTTTCGCTGGTCGTGGGAACTGCTGGGTCGTGCGCGGCGAGCACGGCAGGCCCGGACCTGTCGGGTGTGACGATTACCGTGGGACAGCAGGGGGCTGAAACCGAGGGCATCTTCATTGAATCGGGTGCCATGGCGAACGCGCCGTATCAGATCGCCTATGCGACGTTTTCCAATCCTGACCAGACTTTGACTGCACTTTCCAGCGGACGTGTCGACATTGGCAATAACATTGCTCAGTGGACTGCGACGCAAGCCAGCGCCGGGGCCACGCCCCCCTGGACTGCCGCTACCGTGCCTTACACCAATGTACTGGTCAACGCTCCCGGGGATCCGACGAAATTCGAACGATTTGTCATGGCGGCGTCCGCGCAGTCGAAGGTTATTGACATCAAGGACAGCAAGGGCAAGAACTGGGGCTTCTTGCCTGGCACATCTGGGGAGCTTTTCGCTGCCAAAGTGCTGGATAAGATGGGCTGGACGTTCAAGGACGTGAACGTGGTGAACCTGGATTCGACCAACCAGGCGTTGGCCTTACAGACAGGCCGTGTGGATATTGTCTTCAACCCTCGCGATAATCTAGTGGGAGCGCTTGCTCGCGGCGCTCAAATTCTCGGTGATGCTTATCAATATGACGTGACGATCTATACAGGATATTTGGCGAACGTGCGGTCGCTGAACGATCCGATTAAAGGCGCTGCGATCAAGGACTTCATCACCCGCGTCATCCGTGCGCAGGATTGGTTCGTCCGCAACCCCTCGCTTGCGCAGGCGGCACTCATGAAATACCGCAAACTGACTGCCGAGCAAGCCAAAATCGTCTGGCAGTACACGCGTGTCAAGCCGATGGCGCCGACTCCCGAGATTGCAAAGTATTCGCAAGGCTTGGCCGATACAGCGTTGAAATTTGGCCTGATCGGCAAGAAGGTCGATGCATCGGCCTTGCTTGACCCACGGTTCTCCGATGTGATCGAAAAGACGCTGAACGATGTCGAGTTCGATAAGCACCTAAGGGCTTCCTATGCCGTCAATTGATAAGAACAACGGGGTGTCAGCCACGCAGCTTGGTACGCTCAACGCGCTAGTCGAACGCATGTATCCATCGACTGACTGGGGGCCCGGAGCGAGTGAGCTGAACGTGGCGAGCGACATCATCGCGCATCTGGGCGGTCCGTTTGGCACAGGGGAAGACTCGTATGCAGGGTTGCCTTTCGTGCCCGACGCCGATCCGGCGATGGGCTGGCAGACCCGCAGAAGCCGGCGCGATGCGCTGCTCGACGGTCTCGACATGTTGCAGCATTGGTCAACAAACGTGGACGGACTTGCCTTCGACAGATTGCCGGCCGAGACGCAGGACGAGCTTATCAAGCAACTCGAGCAGGGCAAGTTCCCAGGTTTCGAGGGCAAGGAAGCGCAGGACTTCTTTAGCCTCGTGCTTGATGAGGTGTTCACCGCGTTGTTTGTCACGCCGGCGCTCGGGGAATACGGATTGGCATCGGCGTGGAAACGGCTGCTTCGATCCGCGCAGGCCGAGTCGGACCTGAGCATGCGCGCAAGCAAGGCCCGCAACGCGCCGGCCGATAGCGGAGATCGTCATGCAGAGTGAGGAAAATTCGCAGGCGGCAGACGTTGCTATCGTGGGCTATGGGTGGGTGGGCAGTATCATCGCGGCGCGTTTAATTCATGAGGGCCTCAATGTGGTGGTTCTGGAGCGCGGCGCAGATCTCCTTCAAGAGCCGTGCGGTCATTTTCATGGGGCGATCCGTGAACGCAGACCCCACGACCGCACCCAGAACGCTGCGCTGGAAACTTTCACGCTGCGATATACACCGCAGATGAACGCAGTTCCCATACGCCGGATGGGGCCGTTTCTTTCCGGTTCCGGCGTTGGCGGGGGAGGCGTGTTGTGGGGCGGAGTCAGCCCGCGATACAAGCCGAAATCGTTCAAACCACGTCAACATTTCGCGCATCTATTGGATACCGCCGATTTCGACGGAATTGAAATGCGGGATTGGCCAATCAACTACGACGATCTGGAAAGCGGCTACGCGGCTTTCGAGCTACTCGCAGGCGTGTCGGGTCCAACGGATCCGGTCGACGGAGCCGGGTGGCGTTCGACGCCCTATCCGCTGCAACCTGCGCGTAGCAACGAGGGCTCGGAAATTTTCCGGCTGGGGGCATCCAGTCTCGGCCTGAATGTGGTCGAACTGCCGGTGACCGAGATCGATCAGTCGTACACCAATCCGTACGGTGTGCGCAGAACGCCGTGCGAACAATACGGGACCACGCTTGCCACGCCGTTGAATACGCTCGACCCGTTCAATCGCGCCTCCGGCAAGTTAACGCTGATCACCGGTGCACAGGTGCGGCGGGTGGAACATGCTGGCCGCGAAGTAACAGGTATCCGATACGTCAAGGACGGAGAGGAAAGATCGGTATCCGCCCGCGCGTATGTGCTCGCCGCGTGGACATTGAACAATGTCCGCTTGCTGTTGCTTTCCAAGGTCGGCGAGGCCTACGACCCGAGGAGCGGGCGCGGGATGGTCGGGCGCGGATTGTCCAATCACATGACGTATGGCGCCGCTGGATTCTTCAGGAGTCGCACGATCGACAGCTCGCTGCGAACGGGCGCAGGTTGGGTCGTCTCAGATTTCGAGAACGGCTTATGCGATGCGGACGGACTCGCGCAGCAATACGTGGGCGGCGTGCAGATGCATAGCTCGAATCTCGAGCTGAAGCCGAAGCCCGATGTAATTGCGCCGCCCGGCGTGCCTCGATGGGGACACGAGTGGAAGGAGGCCATGCGCGACTACGCAAACGGCACGATCCGGATCAACTTTACCGGAGAGGTCGTGTCGCACCGCGACCGGTATGTGGATCTGGACAACACATACCGCGACGCGTGGGGCGACCCGCTCTTGCGATTGACCTACGACTGGAAAACGAACGAACGCAAGCAGATCCGGGCAATGGCGGCCGTGGGGAAGGCGGTCCTGCGCGCCACCGGCGCGGACAGTCTTAAGGTAACTGAATCATTGTCGGACCATTACAACCTGGCTGCTTATCAGAATTCGCACGTTGCCGGTGGCGCCATCATGGGGACGCATCCCTCCAACTCGGTGGTTGACTCCGAGCTGCGCTGCTGGGATATGGAGAACCTTTGGGTGGTAGGCGCAAGCAGTTTTCCGCGCAACGCAGCGGCGAACCCGACGCCCACAGTTGCAGCCCTTGCCATGCGGGCCGCTGGGTCGATCATTGCATCGATCCGTGGCTCGAGTCTGCGCGCCTAACACTTGATCGCGCAGACATAGCGCAGCCTTTACGTACATCTAAGTAGGCGTACGCAACCATTTCTCATATGAAGGAGGCATCGATGACACTCATTATTGCTGGTTACACCGCAGCGCCGGCCAATAAGGAAGACTCAATGATTTACTACAAGCATCTTGCAACGGTCAAACGCGCTGGCGGTCTCGAACTTGCTTGGAAGGGTGCTCAGATGAAGAGCGATATCGAGGATCTGATGAAGATCGTTCCGGATGAGTGGGTATTTACAATCAACGCAATTCCGGCGACATTTGGGGCCTGGGCGAGCGATCACCGATTTGGTCTCGCCTCTCCTGACGCGGCAGGTCGTGAGACCGCAGTGGCGATGATTACTGACATCGCCGCTGCGGTCAGGGCAGTCAACGACGCGGCCGGCCGCAAAGCAGTGCTTGCCGTGGAGATTCAACCGGCACCGGGTTTCAGCGATCGGATCTACACGGCGCATGCGGATTCATTCGCGCGTTCGTTGGACGCCGTGGCGGGGCTCGATTGGGACGGCTGCGCAGTCACGGTCGAACATTGCGATGCCTACGTCGAAGGCCAGACTCCCCAGAAGGGTTTCCTCACGCTCGACCAGGAACTTAATGTGCTTAACGGCCTTACTGGCTCACCGGTCGGTATGAGCATCAATTGGGGCCGGTCATTAATTGAGGTGCGCGATCCGGCGCGTGTTGTCGATCATGTCAAAAAGGCAAGCGCTTCCGGACTGCTAAAAGGCTTCACGTTATCCGGAACGGCCGCAAAGGACAATGCGGTTGGCAAGGCGTGGGCAGATTCTCATCTGGCATTTGCAGATACCACGGCGCGCGAATACGCGGAACCGGCTTCGTTGATGACCGTGGCGCTTGCGGAGGAAAGTCTCAGGCACGTATGCGATCTCGTGTTTCTTGCGGTCAAAACGAATTGGCCCGCAAGCCGTCCAGATCCGAAAGAGCGCGCCGCCTCTGTGATCGCAAACTTTGAAACAGCTCTCGAGCTCATCGATCGCAATCCCACTTCCATCATGGCCGCTTCGGCCGCCTGAGCCTTACTTCATCTACAAGGAGCGAACATGACCGAACTCAAAAAGCCGCGTATGGCCGTCGTCGGCAGCAGCCACTGGCACCACAAGTTCTACCGCGAAACAATTGCTCGTGATGCGGAGCTGGTCGCCTATTCGGACCCGAGCCGGTCAAAGCTCGACGAGGTGCGCTCGTTTTACGGCGATACGGGACACTTGGACTGGCACGAGTTGCTCGATGACAGTCTTAAGCTCGACGCAGTGATGGTCATGGGTCCGCACTCGCAGATGAAGGAAGTGTGTCTCGCGTTTATCGAACGGAGAATTCCTATTATTCTGGAGAAACCGGGGGGCATGAACGCCGATGAAGTTGGCGAAATTCGCCGTGCGGCAGAAGTGAACGAAGTGCCCGTGGCGGTCGCATTCATTCAACGCGCGGGCAATCTCTGGGGTAGCCTTCAAAAGTTGGGCGCGCTGGACTACGCCACGTTCATCTTCCAATCGGGTCCGCCTGAACGGTACATCAATCAGAGCCCTTGGGCGCTTGAAAGAAAATACGCGGGCGGCGGAAGTTTCATTAATCTCGCGGTCCATTACATCGACTTGTTCCTCGAAGCGACGAGCGCGACGACGCTGACTGTACAGGGACAAATGCAATACCGGCTGTCGTCGGCTTACGACGTGGAAGATCGATCCTCCGCGCTGATCACAACACCTGAAGGCGTTTCCGCAGTGCTCGAAGTCGGCTATACGTTCCCGACATGTCCCGAATTCCGCTATCTCTCTTATTCGGCACGGGGGAAAGATGGGTTCATGGCGATGGACCGCAACGGAGATATCGCCATTACGTCGGTGAAAGGTGAGAGCGATGTGGTGAATGCAAATGTCGATTCCGGGCCGCTTACTTCAATTTTCATGGCCGCCGCCATTGCGGGGATCGCGAATCGATTCGAGGGCCTCGCGGGCATTGCCGATTTGCATCGCACCATGCAGGTAGTGGACGCTGCCTACGAGAGCGCGGAGAAGGGCACGGCAGTGACGGTCCAGATCGCGCGATAACGCGCTGCGAATAAGTACGCGCACCATTGGTCCGGATGGAGGGCATCATGCATAACCTAAGGCCGCCGGTGCGCGCCATCGATTTGGTCAGGGAACGTTATGCGTGTCATGGGGAAAAAATGAAGTCGTTTTTCATCTTCAAGGTAATAAAGCTCGATTCAAACTTCGTGGACATACCGTGACGGATACAGTACGGATCACTAACCTGAAGGCAATCTGCACCGCGCCCGAAGATCACAACCTGGTCGTGGTCCGGGTCGAAACCACCGTGCCTGGCCTGTACGGAGTTGGCTGCGCATCGTTTCCGCAACGACCGCTGGCGGTCGCTGCCGCGGTGCATGAGTATTTGAGACCCTTCGCGATGGGCCGCGATGTGGCGAACATCGAAGACGTCTGGCAAGCGTGCTACCTCAGCTCATATTACCGCAATAGCGCAGTGCTCAATTGTGCACTGTCGGGGCTGGATCAAGCGCTGTGGGACATCAAAGGAAAGCGGGCAGGTATCCCAGTTTACCAGTTATTCGGTGGCAAAACCCGGCAGGCAGCCGACGTCTACACGCACGTAAAGAGCGACGACTGTGCCGAGATCGTCGATCAGCTTTATCGGAAAATGAGCGAGGGCTTTCGCTATGTCCGGTGCCAACCAATGTCGCCGAGCCGTCTCGAGATGGAGCCACCTGCATGGGACCCCCAAGATTATTTCATCAAAGTGCCGCAGATTTTTGCGCACGTACGCGCGCAGATCGGTACCGAGCTTCAACTGCTTCACGATATCCATGAGCGGCTACCGCCCATAAAGTCCATACGACTGGCGAAGGCGCTCGAAGAATTCGATTTGTTTTATCTCGAAGATCCGTTCGCGCCCGAGGACGACGACTGGTTGCGCACGTTGCGCTCGCAATGCGCTACGCCCATTGCGAGCGGTGAGATGTATGTCAATCAGCGCGAATACGTGCCGCTTATCAGGGACCGGCTCATCGACTTTATTCGCGTTCATGTCTCCATGATCGGCGGTTTGACCCCGGCAAGAAAGCTTGCAGTGCTTGCTGAGTTCTTCGGCGTTCGCACGGCGTGGCACGGTCCAGGCGACATGTCGCCGGTCGGTCATGCGGCGCAGTTGCATTTGGAACTGTCGTGCTCGAATTTCGGTATAAGGGAAGCTCACTTGTTCAGCGAGCGCGCGCTGGAAGTATTTCCGGGCACGCCGGAGATACGGGACGGTCGGCAATGGTGCAATGAGCAGCCGGGATTGGGTATTGATATTGACGAGAAACTCGCCGCGCGTTATCCGCTGATTGATCACCCCTTCGGCGGGGGATGGCCTGAGGTCCGGCGCCGGGACGGCAGCATCCTCAAGCCGTGATGCTTCAGGCCATGACTTAGTAAAACTTAAAGGAAAGGGCCAATGCCTGACGAACACAACGTGTTGGAAATGGAATTTGTCTGTGACGGGCTTGATTTCCCGGAGGGGCCGGTCGCGCTGCCGGATGGTTCCGTGGTGCTGGTGGAAATCGGTCGCCGATGTCTCACGCGGGTCTATCCCGATGGCCGTAAGGTCATTGTCGCTGAACCGGGAGGTGGGCCGAATGGCGCCGCAGTAGGACCTGACGGGATGTTCTACGTCTGCAACAGCGGTGGCTCGAAGATGTTGCGCGAGGCGGACGGCACGCGCATTGTCGGAACGGCGAACGATTATTCGGGCGGCCGCATCGAACGAATCGATATCCGCTCGGGTAAGGTCGAAGTCATCTACACCGAGTGCAATGGCGTGCCGTTGAAAGGGCCAAACGACATCGTATTCGACCGCGAAGGTGGTTTTTACTTCACGGATCTGGGCAAGTCGCGCGCACGGGAGCGTGACCGCGGTTGCCTATATTACGCGCGCACCGACGGATCGCTCATCCGGGAAGTTGCGTTTCCGATGTGGACGCCAAACGGAGTGGGCTTGTCGCCTGACGGCGCCGTGATCTTTGTGGCAGAGACGGACACGGCGCGTCTGTGGAGTTACCGTGTGCTGTCTCCGGGTCATCTGGAAAAACTGCCTTATCCGTCGCCAAACGGCGGAAAGTTTATCTTTGGCGCGGGCGGATATCAGCATTTCGATTCGCTCAAAGTCCAAGAGGACGGCGATGTCTGTGTCGCGACCCTGGAGAACGGCGGCGTCACGACCATTGCATCCGATGGCAGCCATCACAAGCATATCGCGATGCCGGATAGTCATGTCACCAATCTTTGTTTTGGGGGTGCCGATCTATGCACTGTATTCCTAACGATGTCGCGATCTGGCCGGCTCGCTAAGATGAAATGGGCATCGCCGGGACTGTCGCTGCACTTCAATAACCGAGCGCTAATCTGACGCATTAGGGATCCGGATATCGTTCAAGTACCGAGTAGGGGGTGAGTTGTGAATCCAGATATCTTTGTCAGCCCTACATGGCTGGCTGCGCATCTATCCGATTCGAAGGTGGTGCCCGTTGACGCATCATGGTACATGCCGGCCGCTAATCGCGACGCTGAGGCTGATTTTTTAGAGGCGCATGTTCCAGGTGCGGTTCGATTTGATTTGGATGCGATCAGCGATGCGTCTTCAGGCCTGCCACATATGTTGCCTGATGCCGATGCGTTCGCTGCGGCCGTCGGGGCGTTAGGCCTGCGCGAGGACATGACGATCGTCATCTACGACGGTTCAGGGTTGTTCTCGGCCCCGCGCGTGCGGTGGATGTTCAATATTTTTGGCGCAAGGGACGTGCGCATCCTCGAAGGAGGATTTCCGCGCTGGAATGCTGAGAAGCGGCCGGTAGAAGCCGGTCCAGATCATCGCGCGCAGGAGCAATTCAGAGCCGTGCTACGTCCGGGATGCGTGGCCAATGTCGACGATGTAAAGGGAGCGCTCTTATCTCGAGTTGCGGCGGTCGTCGACGCTCGGCCATCGCCCCGCTTCCGAGGTGAAGTTCCGGAGCCTCGTGCTGGCCTGCGTTCGGGGCACATGCCGGGCGCCGTGAATGTTCCTTCTGACGAACTTATAGCCGATGGAACCCTAAAACAGCCGGACGAACTCGCAGCGATTTTCCGCGCGCACGGTGTCCGACCGGATGGCACGATCATTGCCAGTTGCGGGTCGGGTGTCACAGCAGCCATTGTGGCGCTTGCGCTCGAAGTGATCGGCCGATCGGGAACGATTATCTACGACGGGTCGTGGTCGGAGTGGGGGGGGCGTCAAGATTGCCCGGTTGTCACTGGCAAGTAAGCGTAGACATCGAACTCGCGGCGTCCTTGTTTGTGAAAAGACGAAGACGTGCGGTGACAAGACGGCAACATAGAATTTAATGAAACGAGAATATTTCGCTAACCTAATAGATGTAAATTGCCATGATGCCGAAAGTTGAAGGATTTTTTGACCCGCAGACATCCTGTATCAGCTACGTTGTCTACGGCAACGGCACCGAATGCGCGGTGATCGATCCTGTGCTTGGATTTGATCGTGGTACGGGCATCATATCGGCAGCACCGGCAGACGCATTGATCAAGTTCATGGCGCATAAGCAACTTGTGCCCGAATGGATCCTGGAGACCCACGTGCACGCGGACCATCTTTCCGCAGCCTGTTACCTGCGGGCGAAAGCGGGTGGCAGGATTGGAATCGGTCAGGACGTGCTCCGCGTGCAGGAATATTTCGCAAAGGTCCTTGGATTGGCGCCGGATTTCTTTTTCGGCTACTCCCAATTCGATCATCTGTTCGCACCCGGGGAAACGTTTTCGGTTGGGGGCATGAACGCTCAAGCGTTTCATACCCCTGGTCACACGCCGGCAGATGTGAGCTATCTGATCGGCGATGCCCTGTTTCCCGGCGACACGATGTTCATGCCCGACGTAGGGACTGCCCGAAGCGACTTTCCAGGCGGCGATGCGTCCGCTCTTTTCAATTCGATTGCCCGTTTGCTGTCGCTGCCCGACGAAACCCGCATGTTCGTCTGTCATGACTATCCTCCATCGGGCCGATCTCCGGCGTTCCAGACAACCGTAGCAACTCAGCGCGAAAGCAACGTGCATATAGTGCCGTATCCGAGTGCGGGGGCATTCGCTGCGATGCGAACGCGACGCGATGCTACGCTCGCGACACCGACACTGATGTGGCCGTCTCTACAGTTCAACCTCGGCGGTGGTGTGTTGCCGCCCCGGGGACCCGAAGGCGAGAGTTTCTACGAAGTCCCGTTTTTAGCGTCCGATGAACTCAGCATGCTCAAGTCATCTCGCTGAAAAGGTTTCGATGCAAATCCAGTAACTTCACGAAGTCATTTTGGGAGATGAACCATGTTCTACGACTGGACAGAGCTTGTCATGAAGGTAAAGGGAGCAGTCACACCGTTCTCAAAATCTAATCCAAAAATGTTGGCGGCTTTTCGTGCATTGAACGAAGCGCAAAGCGGACCGGGCACGCTGGAGCCGAAAGTCCGCGAGTTGATTGCGTTGGCGGTCGCTGTCACGACGCGGTGCGACGGCTGTATCGCTTCGCATGCTTCAGCGGCTTTTGCGGCGGGTGCGACCGAAGCGGAAGTCAGTGAAGCGTTGGGATGTGCGATTGCGCTAAATGCGGGCGCGGCCTACGTGTATTCGTTACGTGCGCTTGAGGCGTACGGGCAGTTCTCCGCCAAAGGCTGAACGCAGTGTTATCAGCCCGGGTTGATGCGTGGCTCGGACAGGTCTCATCGGGAGGTTCAAGGCAATGGGACGGCTGGCGTCACCCAAAACTCCATCAGCGTGGCTAGCGTGAAACGAGCTTTGATCGTGTCAAATGCTGCCCCCGTGATGCTTTGTCGACAACTGACTCATCGACCAACTTGAAGCCGCATAGACGTCTGAGATCGTAATGAATGTCACTGCTCAGCCTCAGGATGTCGCGAGCGTCGATAGTAAATCGTGCACTCAAAGCAACCCTCGCCAGCTTTGTCACGCGGTGGTCGGGTGCTCCACGAGAGGCTGGCTCATTTTTGTGCTCGTTCGCACAAGTCGATGAGCAGAGACGACTTCAAGCCGCTAGAGATTACGACCTGCGACCTGGCCATGCCATACAGCACAGTGGAACTGGTATCAACAGTTGCTTATATCTCGACGGACGTCTTGAGTTCGTTACGAACGTGAAGAACACGCCACCGGCCAAGGCTCGAAGACGCCATTCGCTGGGACAAGGACACGCTCGCCGAGAGCCATGCGCAACCGGTCAGGGGCGTGACATCACTGCGCATTGAATATGCGCGACCTATGACGAGGCGACGCAGGTCCGAGGACTGCTGTGCTTACCGGCCATTTGAATTGATACAGAGATACCGCGAGACTGCCTATGTCATTGGCGCTTCGCATTTTTAGGGAAAGCATCATGATGCTACGTTCAATCGCCACCGTCTCAATCAGCGGCACGCTGGTCGAGAAACTCAAGGCTATCAGCCTCGCCGGGTTCGATGGCGTCGAGATTTTCGAAAATGACTTGCTGTACTTCGACGGTTCACCCGCCGACATCAGGCACATCTGCGACGATCTCGGCCTCCAAATCATGCTGTTCCAGCCGTTCCGCGACTTCGAAGGGGTATCGCCAGAACGACTGGCCCGCAATCTTGAACGCGCGCGGCGCAAGTTTGATCTGATGCATGAACTCGGCACGGATCGCGTGCTGGTGTGCAGCAATGCATTGGCGGATTCGCTTGGTGGCGATGCGTTGATCGTCGATCAACTCGGTCAGTTCGCCGACCTCGCGCGTTCGGAAGGCGTGATGGCGGGTTATGAAGCGCTCGCCTGGGGGCGGCACGTCAACTCGTACAAACATGCTTGGCGGTTGGTCGACACGCTCGATCATCCGAATCTCGGGTTGATCCTGGACAGCTTCCATACGCTTTCCATTGGCGATTCAGTCGATGAAATAGCCCGCATTCCGGCGGACCGGATCACGTTCGTGCAGATCGCGGACGCACCGAAGATGGCCATGGATGTGCTTGAATGGAGCCGGCATTACCGTTGTCTCCCGGGGCAAGGCGATCTGGAGGTGGCCGGCTTTACACGTCAGGTACTGGCGTCGGGATATGCGGGGCCGCTGTCATTGGAGATTTTCAACGACGGCTTTCGCGCGGCGCCCAACGCGGCAACGGCGGTCGACGGGTATCGCTCGCTGCTGTTTTTGGAGGAGCAATGCGCGGGCGCTTCAAGGACGACGTCGCATGAGACCTTGTTCCATCCACCTGCCGCGCCTGCGCACACTGGCTTTCAGTTTCTCGAATTCGCCGTCGATCCGGCCGGTGGTCTGACGCTTGCCCAATGGCTCGAACGCCTGGGCTTTCGCGCGACTGGCCGGCATCGCTCGAAGAATGTCACGCTATACGCGCAGGGCGACGCGTGCATCCTCCTGAACGGCGAAACTGATTCATTCGCGAGCGCGTTTCATCAGGCGCATGGCTTGTCGGTCTGCGCGTCGGCGTATCGCGTTGATAACGCCTCGCAGGCGTTCGAGCGCGCGGCCGCTTTTGGCTACGCGCCTTTTTCGGGCAAGGTCGGCCCCAACGAGCGCGTGGTGCCGAGCGTGCAGGCACCGGACAACAGTTTGCAATATTTCGTCGACGAGGCGCCGGGCGAACCCACGCTCTACGAGACCGATTTCGACCTGGCCGGCACGGGCAAGCAGGACCGAGCTGATATCCTGCGCCGCATTGACCATGTGTGCCTGAACCTGCCTGCCGACACGCTGGATACGTGGGTACTTTTTTTCAAGGCGACGTTTGGTTTCGACGCCGAGCCGTCGGTCCTGTTGCCGGACCCGTACGGGCTTGTGAGAAGCCGCGCAGTGCGCAGCCGGGACGGTTCCGTGCGGATCGTGCTCAACGCGTCAGCGGACCGGCATACGGCCGTGGTGGAGTCGCTGTTGACCTACCGCGGTTCCGGGCTGAACCACGTTGCATTCGCGACCGACGACATTTTCGCGGCCGTCGCGGAGCTGCGCGAGCGGGGTGTGCCGCTCCTGCACATTCCACGCAACTATTACGACGATCTCGAGGCGCGCTACGATCTTGACCCGGGCCAGCTCGTGCAAATGCGCGAAGGGGGCATCCTGTATGACCGCGACAACGCGGGGGGCGAGTTTTTCCAGGTCTACACGGAGCAGTTCGCGGAGCGGTTTTTCCTGGAGGTCGTGCAACGCAAGGGCACCTACGACGGTTATGGCGCAGTGAATGCGCCGGTGCGGCTCGCAGCGCACGCCCAGCGACGCGCAAAGGAGGCTATTGAGAGCAGTCCATCCGTAGGTCTTCGATATTGATTTCAAGTGGCTGGACTCGCAGAAGACTCGGGCGATGCTGCATGTGTACATTGCGGGTTTGAAGCACGATCGATCACTTTGCGCAGGCGGGTGGCCTGACGATGTGCTAATCGGCTGGAGTTCTATCTGCGCATGTTGCATTTCAAGGAGATCTACGCGATTCATTCCAACTGGAAAGTCGCGCAAGAGTCATAGTGTTGCCTCGCTACTGGTTGAGCATTGCGGTTTATGAAGAGGGCATGTGTTCGATGAGCTTCATGCAGGACGATTTGCCGGACCATAGCGGCGAGAGTAACAGCGTTTTTCTCATGCTTCGACGGATATTTTTTCGTCGTTAGATGTTTAACGCGCGCCGGGGCTTCGTTCTGTGCATCGGCCTGGGCGGGATTGCGAGCATCTCGTTGCGGGAGTGTCGGGGAATGGGCGTGGATGTCGATGCTTTTCAGTCGGTGGCTATCAGTCAATGGAAAGGTCCACAGGGATGTAACCGCATGGCTCTTTTCGTAAGAGTTATTCGGTGCGATGCGGGCGATATCTTTTTAGAATATTCGAGCGTCGGGATCGCGCGAGCGCTGGCCGTTCGAACCAGCACTGGATCTACTCGGATGCATGTTTTCAACGAGTTTAATATCGATGGCACTGCTCAGGGCCATAGTTGAAGACGCGAATCGAGAGGCATTCCCTCACCGTCTTGCACCCCTGCGAAGCTAGCACTCGGTTCCGGATGCAAAGAGTGTCCTTCATTCATGCTTCAACATGTCAGCCAGTTCCGCATCGATGGTTGGACTAAGCTGACGCGCGAACTCGTGAACGTAACTGCGCAAATAACGTCCCTTCCTATATGCCAGTCGTGCAGTAAGCTGTCCAAACAAATGACGCACCGATATAGCATTTAATCCTTTATCGCGGTCTGCATCAAATGCAAGGCTTGAAATCAATCCTACGCCCAATCCGAGCGAGACGTAGGTCTTGATGACATCGGCATCGATCGCCTCCAGCACAATGTCGGGATGAAGATGCTGCGCGGCGAACGCTTCATCGATCTTGGTTCGTCCAGAGAATGACGACTCGTACGTCATGAGCGGGTAACGAGCCAGGGTGTTCAAACTCAAGCGCTTCTGAGCCAACAATGGATGGCCATCGGGAATGATGGCGATATGATGCCACTCGGCGCATGGCACAGAAATAAGGTCGTTATATAAAGTCAACGCTTCTGTCGCAATGCCAATGTCCGCTTTCCCGTCCAGTACAAGTTGAGCCACCTGCGTCGGCGTTCCCTGCAAAATCGACAGGTGTACCTTGGGGAATTGATGCCGGAAAAGCGCGACCACCGGCGGCAACAGATAACGCGCCTGAGTATGCGTGGCAGCAATGGCCAAATGGCCCTCGTTTTGTGCGGAGAACTCTTCGGCTACCCGCGCGAGGCTCTCTATTGACTGAAGCGCTTGTTCAATGCTCGTTACAATCAGTCGGCCGGGCGCTGACAGAGATTGCACGCGCTTGCCGTGCCGAATGAAGATCTGGACTCCAAGCTCTTCCTCAAGTTCGATAACTGCTCTGGAAACCGCAGGCTGAGAGGTCGAAAGGGCTTGGGCCGCAGCGGTCATGTTGAAGTTCTGACGGACGATTTCTCGAGTGAAGCGGAGCTGAAGAAGATTCATGGTTTTATAGACGAAAGATTAATTGGTCACCTACTGGGTGCATGGCGCTCGTGACAGTGCATCGCAAGACCATCACCAGATACGCCCCTTGCGTGAAGTGCGGGTTTCAGATTGCTTCGGTGCTTCATTTCGCCTATCGTCCCGCCGCTGGGCTTCTCATGTCCGCCTCTTCCAAGCGACGACACTGTAGTTGCGGTTTTATCAAACGCCGCACCGCTACAACTGGCCCCGCGCCACACCGATTACAAACAGAACATGCTGCACTTCACGCAGCTTCGCCTTGCCGGCTCCGTAACGTAACATGCCGGTAACGGCTTACGGTCGCATCATCGCACTGTTCAACTGCTTAATCGGACCCGCCTGTCGCGTGATGGTGGAACTGTCTTGTCCCGACCCGCTGTCTTCGCCGTCGGTTCAACAGGTCGTGAGCATTCGAACAGAAAGCCACGCGGCATGATTGGTTGCACTGATCATGCGCACACGGCATGGAGCGACCGGAAGAATAACGTGCGATACGCGATTTCCCTTATTGCGGGCGGTTAGCGAAAGCGATAAATTGCATAAAAATACATAAGCTTATTTCCAAAAATACATAATACACAGCGCATCCTTGCGATCGCCACCGCCACCAAAGAGGAGATTCATGAATATCAACAAAAAGGGCAGATTCCTGCGTACGCTGGCCGCTGTGGTCATGACCGTCGCTGTATTCGGTGTTCCGGCCGCCAGCGGCCAGACCAACACCGGTAAGCCAGATTTAAGCGGTGTCACGATCACAGTCGGTCAGCAGGGAACAGACACCCAGTATGGATTTCTCGCGTCTCATCTCTTCGACAACACGCCGTACAAACTTAAGTTCGCCACATTCCCGAGTCCTTCCGCAAATCTGACCGCGCTTGCGTCGGGAAATGTGGATATTGCCAATAACGTCTCCCAGTGGACGGCTACGCAAGCTGCTGCGGCTGCGTCGCCACTCTGGACGAGCGCAACGGCGCCTTACAAAAACATCCTAGTCACCGGTCCGGGAAACGCCAAGCAGTTTGATCGTTTCGTCATCGCGGTGTCGAGGATGTCAGGCATTACCGACATCAAGCAAAGCAAAGGCAAGCGCTGGGGCATTATTCCAGGCTCCTCGTACAGTCTCTTTTCAGCGGTTGTGTTGAAAAAACTGGGATGGACGGCGAAGGACGTCACAATTGTAAATCTGGATGCCACCAATCAGGTGCTCGCTCTGGAGACGGGACAGGTTGATGTGCTGTTCAATGTAACCGACAACCTACCCGCGGCGCTACAACACGGAGCGAAAATTATTGGCACGGCGAACGACTATGGCCTGACGATCTATACCGGTTTCCTCGCGAATCGCAAGTCACTTGACGACACGCTGAAAGGCAGGGCTATAGAGGACTTCGTCCGACGCATGGTCGCGTACCAGAACTGGTTTGTACAGCATCAGGCAGAAGCTCAGACAGCATTGGTCAACGGCCTACATCTCACTACCGCCCAGGCGGCATCGGTATGGAAGTACGCGCGTGTCGTCCCAGTCGCACCAGCAACTATCTCGTCCTATTCGCAAGATCTGGCAGATCTCGCGTTCGAATCTGGCCTTATTAAGCAGAAGGTCGATGCTACCGTCTTGCTCGACAATCGCTATGCCAACGTGATCGACGGCACTGCACAGCAAACTAATCTTCTCATGAATTTGAAGGCGTCTTACAAGTAAAATATCGTGCGTATCGGCACGATCATAAATTTCCGAAACAATTAGAACAACGAAGCGTCGCATAATTTTATTATGCAATGCATGTCGCCCTGATGCAATTTTAAAACTTTCGTATGGAACCGGTTCCATACGGCGATAAATTGTGAGCGCGGGCGAGACGAAACTATCTTCAATAACGACTCCGACGCGGGACAAACCGATGAAAACTTCTACGCTCAAGCAGGTCCTGCTGTTAGCTACGCCCTTGCTGTCCGCGCCGGTGTTCGCTCAAAGCAGCGTGACGTTGTACGGCATCGTCGAAGAAGAACTCAAGTATGCAAACAGCACGACGGGCCTCGGATCAACATCAAACGGTCATTCTTTAGCGCAATTATCGACCGCAAGCTGGGCCGCGAGTCGCTTCGGACTGAAAGGAAACGAAGAGCTGGGCGGAGGCACAAGCGCGATTTTTGATTTACAGGCTGGCTTTAATCCGAACAACGGTGCTGCATCAACATCAGGACTACTATTTAATCGATATGCATATTTGGGCATGACCAACCCCCACTACGGCACGGTCACGGCTGGCCGCCAGTACACGCCTTATCTATCGCTTGCCGCACCGTACATGGCACCGCTCTGGCTAACTGGCGCATTCGGCGCTCGTCCAGGCGACATCGACGCGCAGGATGCGTCTTGGCGGGTTAACAACGAACTCATTTATATCTCGCCGCAAGTAGCCGGCTTTACGCTGGGTGCGGCGTACAGCATGCCTGGCGTTGCGGGTAGCTTGATGCAGGGCGCCACCTGGAGCGCGGCGCTGCAATACGCGGCTGGCCCGTTCGGTGCATCTGCGGGCGTGCTTCGCGTGAACAATCCGACGCATGGCGGCGGATCCTGGGCTGCAAGCGCCGACACTTCGACGCAGCCACCGGTCTCATCGATAAACAATGGTTATCAGACGGCAGCAGGCCAGCAGCGTGTCAACATAGTCGTTGGCTATAACCTGTTCCACAAGTGGGACTTCTCGGCGTCGTATTCGAATACGCAGTACATCCCCGGGGGCAACTCCAACTTCGCCAACACTGCAATCTTCAACAGCTTTGGCGCGGTTGTCCATTGGATGATTACGCCGGCCGCAAACGTGGCCTTGGGCTATCAGCAGACCAACACCACAAAGGCTAACGGCATTGCGGACGCTGCGCGTTATCAACAGATCACCGCGTCCGAATGGTATTTGCTGAGCAAACGGACTTCGTTTTTTTGCGTCCAGGCTTATCAAAAAGCGCACGGGAAGACGCTGGGGACGGCCGGCGCGGGTCACATTATTGAAGCAACCCCTACGATTGGCGACGGCTTCAACGGTGCGCCGTCGTCAACGTCAGCGCAACTCGGCTTCACAATTGGTATCGTCCACCGGTTTTGAAGCGCTTGCCCGCTTTGACTGGCACGCCATCCGCAGTCCACGAAACGACCTACTCTGGAAGGTTCCGGCAATGCTATATCGCAAAAGCGCTGAGCGCACGGCATCAGCTCTCGACAGGCGCTACCTCAACGTAGAGGACATGCGCGGCGCGGCGATGCACCGCCCGCCCCGCGCCATTTTTGAGTTCGTCGACAGAGGGACCGAAGACGACCTCGCTGTCGCCAACAATCGGGCCGGGTTCACACGCATCAAGCTACGGCAACGCGCCATGATTGATGTGTCGAGACGCAACCTTGCCACATCGATCTTTGGCGCGGATGTGGGCTTGCCCGTGGCGATCGCTCCGACCGGTTTTGCCGGCTTATGCTGGTATGACGGTGAAGTCGCGCTCGCACGAGAGGCGCAGGCTGCGAATATCCCCTTCACGCTGGCGACGGGCGCGCTGGCGTCGATAGAAAGGGTTGCGAGAGAGGCTGGCCCGGACGCGGGGGGCCGACTATGGTTCCAGCTCAACGTCTGGCAGGACCGCCAACGATCATATCAACTGATGGAGCGCGCGCGGCGCGCTGGGTATGAAGCCTTGATTGTCACCGCCGACACGCCCGTGAGTCCAAATCGGGAATACAACATACGTAACGGTTTCAGTCTGCCATTCGCCATGTCGCCGCGCTTTGCATTCGACGTCGTGCAGTGTTGCGTCCCGCTAAATTTGGGATCCAGCGAAGGTGTTTATCTCGGTATCAAATAGGATGAAGTTTGGAACTTAACCCTGAACATCATGAGATGAGACGGACGTAAAGAAGGCCAGTACTGCTCTGTTATCGTGGGAAGTTACGAAGCCCCACACGAACAACAAAGTAGACCGGCCTATGCATCGAATTGTATTCGCGTTTCCTGTTCTTGAACAACATCTCAATGCGGTCGATCGCACGCCGCAAGTGTATCGACCTGTCGCTTGCGTACATTGCGGCTGCTCGGGTGTGTGGTGTCATGGTCGCTACTATCGCAAGGCCGACCGCAGCGCCGCCGGCGCCCTCAATCCGATTCCCGTTTTGCGCTTTCGCTGTCGTTCCTGCAGCCGCACGTGTTCGCGCCTGCCGCTGTCCATAGCGCCCCACCGCTGGTATAACTGGGCGGACCAACACCGTGTCTTACTCCTTCTGTTGGCCGGCTGCTCGCAGCGCCGCGCCAGTGCGATCTTCGCGCTCGGCAGACATACGGTACGGCGCTGGTCGCAGCGGCTTGGCGAGCGTAGCCTCTCGTTCGAATTTCATTTGCGAAGCCGTTTCGCCGAACTCGGGCGATCAGTCGATATCACTGAATTCTGGCTGCGCTGCCTGCAGTGTATGCCGTTGTGCGAAGCCATGGCCTGGCTCGACAGCGACGGCGTTTGCGTCCCGTGATCCGTTTATCCTGATTGGGTACGCGACGACGTAATTTCCGCCATTCCGGGCTCTCCACACACTTTGCCCACTCGCGCCGAATTCGGTTCGCGGTTCTCATGGCACTCCCTTTTTAACCATAGGAGTGAGCGTGAAGGACATCGACCCGAAGGCCCTGTTTCGCCTGTCCGTACTCGGACCACTTGTCAGTCGCGAACGGCTTGATCGCGGCGACTTGCAGCAGATCATCCGCCAACTGGCTCAGCAGGAGTACGCAATTCCCGGTTCTCGTCGTCGCCATATCGGCGAGAAGACACTTCAGTCCTGGTATTACGCCTGGAAACAGCACGGGCTGGAGGGCTTGTGCGGCAAGCCCCGTGTGGATCGCGGGCAATCGAAGCTGCCATCAGCCGTGCAAGCGGCGATCCTTGCGGCTAAGCGCGAGAATCCGCGACGCTCGATCCGCCAGATCCGTTTGCTGCTCGAGTCCGCCGGTATTGTCGCGCACGACACACTCTCGCGCTGCGCCGTTCATCGGCTGCTGCAAGCCCACGGGCTCTCGCGCATCGTTGGCTCATCCAGCTTGCCCGAGGAGAAGCGCAGCTTCGTGGCCCAACACGCAGGCTCCATCTGGTATGGCGATGTCGTGCACGGCCCGCACTTGTCGCTCGGCCGGGGGCGCCGCAAGACCTACCTGGTATCGTTGATGGACGACGCCTCGCGGCTCATCGCTCATAGCGCGTTCTGCTTCTCGGAGAGCGCGATCGACATCGAGGGCGTACTCAAGCAGGCATTGCTCAAACGCGGTGTGCCCAAGATGTTGATCGTCGATAACGGCGCCGCCTATCGGGCGGCGACATTGCAGGGCATTTGTGCACGGCTGTCGATCAGGCTGGTTTATTGTAGACCGTATGCTCCCGAGGGTTATGTGCCGGGCAGATATATGTCGCGGCAGACCATGAAGGCCAGACCTGATGCGGCAATGGGGCAGACCTGTGCGACATATTTAATTTGGTTCGATACTGGTACGCCCACGTTTCAAAGGAGGGCATGCCATGTTGGAAACCCTATTCACTCGCCCTTGTCATCTGGCTCGACACCGCTCCAACCCGTTCGCCGCATCGATAGATCAGTATCTCGAGCATTGCGTGGAACAAGGCTATCCACGGTCGTCTTTGAAGAAGATCGCCTGGGTGTTGATGGCTTTTTCGCAAAGCCTTGACCTGTCCCGAACGAAGCGGATCACCCGTCAGGAGATCGCGTTTGCGGTAGATCACCGCGTTCGTTTTGCCCGGCGACCAGAGCACGCCGCGGATTCGAGAAGCTCACGACTGTTGTTCATCCATATCGCAACCGCATGGCTGCGTTTTCTCGGCTATCTGGAGGAGGATCTAGTCGAGCCGCAGCCCTTCGCGCACCTGGTCGATGATTTCGTGAATTTCATGGCCGAAGAGCGAGGCCTGTCCGCCGCAACCATAACGTTTCGTCGTGAACAGGTCACGCATTTTCTGGAAATGACCTGGCCCGCAAGGGGCGCCCTCAATGCGATCTCGATTCAGGACATCAATGCCTATCTCGCCCGGCAAGGCGGACGCGGTTGGAGCAGAAGGTCGCTGCATACGCTCGCGGACGCATTGCGCAGTTTTTTCCGTCATGCCCAGGCCCAGGGATGGACGGGCAACATCGCGGCGGCCATTACATCGCCGCGCATATACGCCCAGGAAGGCCTCCCCCTCGGGCCACGCTGGGACGAGGTGCAACAACTCATCGGGTGCTTCACCGGTAACAGTGCAGTCGACCTTCGCGATCGGGCTATCGTACTGCTACTCGCAGTCTACGGCCTGCGTCGTGGCGAGGTTGCCCGACTTCGTCTCGAGGATCTGGACTGGGCCGGTGAGAAGATCTATGTGACGCGCCCAAAGCAGCGCTGTACGCAACAGTATCCCCTGGATCCCGTCGTTGGCGACGCGATCGTCCGGTACCTGAAGGAAGCCCGGCCACGATGCGTTCATCGCCAGGTGTTTCTGAGTCTTGATGCTCCCATTCGCCCGCTCTTGCCGGGCTGTATCAGTCCCATTGTGCGTTCGCGCCTGGCCGCTCTCGGGATCCAAACCCCGCGACGTGGCGCCCATTGCCTGAGACATGCCTGTGCCCGGCAGCTGCTGGCTGGAGGCTTCTCCCTCAAGCAAATCGGTGACCATCTCGGTCATCGTAGCGCCGCGGCGACCAGGGAGTACGTCAAGGTCGACCTCGACGGTTTGCGGCAAGTGGCCGAACTCAATCTGGAGGCGCTGTCATGAAACTCTCCGATTTTTCGCATGAGTACGTGGCGTACAAACGCGCGCTGGGCATGCGTTTCGATACAGAGGCAGAGATGCTGGCTGCGTTCTGCCGGCGTGTCGGCGATGCAGCGTTGGTCGATGTCACCGCGGATCAGGTAAGGAGCTATCTTGACGGTCACCTGCCCCTGTCCAGTTACTGGGAGCGCAAACACACGGTGCTCAACGGGCTGTTCCGGTTTGCCATGCAGTGCGACTACGTCAAGGTTTCGCCGGTTCCTTGCCGCCATCCGCAATTCCCGCCACCTCTGATTCCCTACATCTATTCACAGGATGAGCTAAAGCGCCTCCTCGCTTCAACACCAGCTGCGTGCGGCCCGCTAGTTCCCATGGAGGCGTTTGTTTTCCGCACTCTGCTCCTGTTGTTGTATGCAGCCTGCCTTCGACTCGGCGAAGCGCTGCGACTTACGATGAACGACGTCGATCTGGATCAGGCCGTGCTTTGTGTTCGAGAGACCAAATTTTACAAGGCGAGAATGGTCCCTCTTGGCAAGGATTTGACCATGGCGTTGAGCCATTATGTCCGGCAACGCAATCTCGTTCATGCGCATGATCCGGAGTCACCGTTCTTTTGTTTCCGCGATGATCGTCCCTTAAGCCAGTCAGCAGTACGATACGCTTTCCGACGACTGCGTGCGATCGCCGGTGTCAGTCGTCACGATGGTGCCCGCTATCAGCCACGGATTCATGATCTTCGGCACAGCGGCACGGGCCATCGCCTGGTGGCCTGGTATCGCAGCGGAGCGGATCTACAGCGGCTTTTGCCGCAGCTGGCAACGTACCTCGGCCATATCGATCTCGCTGCGACACAACGTTATCTCACGATGACCCCGGAACTTTTGCGCGAAGCGAGCCTTCGTTTCGAGCGGTATGCCAAGGAGCCCCATCATGAATGACACAGCCTTGCTCGGACCCTGGGTCCGGCGTTTCCTGCTCGAACATCTGGTCGCTGAACGCAATCTCGCCGTGAATACCAAAAAGAGCTATCGCGACATGCTCATGCTGTTACTTCCCTATGTCGCCGGAAAGCTCAAGAAGCCAATCGATCGTCTGACGGTCACCGATCTGTCGGCGCAAGTCGTGCGTCTGTTTCTGACTCACGTGGAGCAACAGCGCGGTTGCACGATCGCGACGCGCAATCAGCGCCTGGGAGGTATTCACGCATTGGCGCGATTCATCGGCGAGCATAGCCCCGAGCATATCGAGTGGTACGGCCAGATCCGTTTGATTCCCTTCAAAAAGGCCAGCCAACCATCGATTACCTATCTGGACAGGCAGGAAATGGATACGCTTCTTGCTGCACATGACGAGCATAGCGCGCAAGGGCGACGTGAACAGGGTTTGCTGCTATTTCTCTACAACTCCGGCGCGCGGGCCAGTGAAGCCGCGCAGGTCAAGATCAAGGATGTCGATTGGCATGCGCAGTGCGTCTGCATTGTCGGCAAAGGAAACAAACAGCGCCGCTGCCCGCTCTGGACCGATACCCTCGATGAATTGCGCCTGTTGGCGGGCAAACGGGACGGGGCGGAGCCGGTATTCCTCAACCGCTGCGATCGACCGATGACCCGATCAGGCATCCATGCGTTGGTAAAGCGTTGTGCCGCCCGCGCTGGTGATCACATGTCATCACTCAAAGACAAGAAAGTGGGACCCCACGTGATTCGGCACAGTACGGCCTCCCATCTGCTGCAGTCGGGTGTCGACATCAACACCATACGGGCCTGGCTTGGACATGTCTCGCTGACCACCACGAACGTCTATGCCGAAATCAATCTGGAGACCAAGGCTCGCGCATTGGCAACGTGTGCAGTGTCCGGCACGACGAAGGCAAGAAAGCGCTGGCGCGACCAGCCTGACCTGATGGCGTTCCTGCGCAGCTTGTAACCCGAAAGTTATGCGGCGGCCGTATCTCCTAAATCCATGCTGCATACGTGCACAGAACACCGCCGCGACATATATCTGCCCGGCACATAACCCTCGATATGGACTCAAGTCCATATCGAGGGTAAGGGCAAGTTGGAGCGCTGGCATCGCAGCTTACGGGCTCAATTCCTCAGCGAGCTCGACACCACGCACATCCATGATCTGGCGGACCTCAACGCGCGCCTATGGGCTTGGGTCGAACAGATTTACCATCGCACCGAACATAGCGGTCTGGGTAACCAGACGCCGCTCGCCCGCTATCAGCAGGACCTACCCCGTATCGGCACACTCGGCGCACGCGCCGCACAACTGGACGAACTGTTCCTGCACCGTATCGAGCGCTACGTGCGCCGCGACGGCACCGTGTCATTTCAGGGCAAACGCTTCGAAGTGCCATACGAGCTGGTCGGCAAGACCGTGCTGCTCGTGGTGGACCCCCATACGGGAACCGTCAAGGGCGTAGAAAGTGAGGCGGGCGAGTCCTTGGGCGTCGCAACCCTGCTTGACGCGCTCGCCAATCGCACACGCAAGCGGCGCAAATCCCAGCCTGAGGCCGTCGCACCGGCCGCGACAGGAAACGACGCGCCGATCGAGAACGCAGCGCACGGCCCCAATCTTGTCGAACTCGCCTATCAACGCCACTACGCCCGGGAGCTGTGATATGTATCGACAACACTTCGGTCTACGTTGCGCGCCGCTCTCCAAAGAACATAGTGAGTTGTGGGATGACGGCGCCTTGGCGCAATTTAACGAACGCTTCCAGTGGCTACTGCACAGTCCCGGTATTGGCTTGCTCACGGGCGAGCCCGGCGTGGGCAAGACTGCCGCGTTACGCCACGCAGCACTGGCCTTGAATCCCCATCGATATCAGGTCATCTATCTGGCTGAAACCGAGTTCGGGCGCATCGATCTGTACCGCAGCCTCGCTCGCGCGCTGGGTCTGGAGCCGGCCTATCGGCGTGCCGACCTGTGGCGTGATCTGAAGCTGCGCATCCAGGAACTCGTCGAGAGCAAACAGTTGTTGCCCGTTTGGATTATCGACGAAGCGCAGAACCTACCCCTCGAATTCTTCCGCGACTTCCCGGCCTTCCTGAACTTCGCCTTCGATTCGCGCGACCTGCTCACCGTCTGGCTCGCAGGCCATCCGAGTCTGGGCCAAACGCTCGAGCGTGCGCCGTACGCAGCTTTATATGGACGTATCCAGGCTCGCGTTCAACTCAAACCCGTGATCGAACGCGAGCGCTTCGCCTTGTTCATCCAACACGCATTGAAGAGCGCCGGCTGCAGTCACACGTTGCTGGCCGAATCTGGCCTGGAGTTACTTCGCCAGGCCTCTCGCGGCTTGCCCCGGCAAGCAGGGCGGATTCTGCGCACCGCGATGCAGATGGCCGTGCCCAAAGGACTGAACCATCTACCCGACGAACTGCTACAACAGGCAATCGAGGAGTTGAAATGACGCCCGAGTTTGACACGCTGTTCCCCGATGGCATCCCTGATTCTTGTGCTCGTGCTCTGAGCGACTTCCTCTACCGCCTCGCCCTTGTATGCGAACAACGATACGAGCACGAACTGCGTCGCGACTCCGACAAACGCTATCGCGAGACAATGGATCCCGATCAACCATGGCGCCGTAAAACCGACCCTCCAATCTAGCGCCGCCGTCGCGTACTAAACGAGCCCCATTCCATTGCTCATTTAGTGCGCGACGCCCCTCCCAATCTCACGCCACATAGCTCGCGACGACAACCCTAATTTAGGCCGGGACGTAACACCACCCAGTTCTACTCGTTGGTGATGTAAGCTATCCTTATCATATGGCCTTCGTACGACTGAACCGCCTTACCGCGACAGAACCGGCGCTCTCCGCCGATCTGTGGACGCAGGTACGTGCGGAACTGGATGCCCGATGTGACGGAGACGAGCTCGGCGGATTGACCCCGACCGAGGAAGAAGCGCGTCAGTGGCGCATCGCGCGTGCGGCCATTTTATTGATGGGGGACTCGGGTGTACGACGCGACGAAGCGGCCAACGCACGCCGGGAAAACCTGAGCGAGGCCGTCGTGAGCTCGGGCGGGCTTGCCAAAACTTCCGCCAAGGGGATGACCAGGTCATCCCCGACAGCCGCGGCAAGTGAGACGGCACCCCCACAAACAGGCGTGACGGTATGGGCGTTGAGCATCGTCGGCAAGCGCCGCAAACAACGCACGGTCCCGGTGAGCGCGGCGGCGGTCGCCGCGTTGCGCGCGCACTGGGTGGATCGAGAGAAAGACTTCGATGCGCCGTTGGTCGAGGGGCCGTTGATTGCGCCGCTCGTCATCAATGGCACCGAGATGCGTCGCAGGCCAAACACGGCGACGCATCGGAAGGCAAGGGCGACGCGCCACATGAGCCGCATTGGCCTCAAGCACCCTACGCGGCGGATGCGCTCGCACGCCTGGTGCGCGAAGCGGTGCGACGCATCGCCGGTGATCTGCTGCGCGAGGGCGCGCTGTCCTACGATGCGCACGCGAAACTCCTCGCGACCTCGGCGCATGCGTTTCGCCACACCTTCGGCACCCGGGCGGTTGCCCGGGACATGCCCATCGACGTGGTGCAGCGCATTCTCGGTCATGCCTCCTCGCAGACTACGTCGATTTACGTCCACGCGGAACGCCAGCGCATGCTCGATGCTGCGACGCAATATTATTCAGAAGACAGCGGGTAGTTGCCGTCGGAAAATTTCAACGCAGGAGCGGGGCGCTGTCGCTGTGATACTCGCATTGCTCCGCCTCAACGGCCCTTCTGTCTGGTGCGGTATCCTGCCGGGTCGGCAGGCATACGGGCTGTCGATTTATTTAATGGAGAAAACTCAACATGAACAAGCAGGATCTTATTGACGCAGTGGCAAACGAAGTGGGCATCACGAAATTGGCTACTGCCGAAGCGATCGACGCATTTCTTGATGCTGTGACTCAAGCGGTGGTCAGGGGCGATGCCGTTCAACTGATCGGATTTGGGTCTTTCAGCAGCGGCACGCGGGCCGCGCGAACGGGTCGCAACCCGAAGACCGGCGCGCCGCTTCAGATCGCAGCCTCGAAGACCGTCAAGTTCACCGTCGGCAAAGGATTCAAGGACGCCGTGAACCGGTAGGGCGTTGAACGCGGTGTCCGCTCGCGGCGCGCCGTGTCGCGGGCGGGCGCCGTTACGATTCGACAACGGTCCACTGGCGGTTAGCTCCGATGCCGATGCCGGTGCGCGCGCGAATAACTGGCTCGTCGAACAGTTTTGGATTTCTCCACCTCATCGCGCGGCGCGGCTCGACACCATCTGCGTGCAGCGAGCGAATCACGATGTGCACTCACCGTGCATTTCCCAACACCCCGGCGATTCGATCCGCGTTCCCGACCAACGCTCCACGTTTCGCCTGGAGGGGGAATTTCCATGGACGAAGTGGCTCACAATAGGTGGGCGGCATGACATTGAGCGGGCAATGCGACGCCCGCAGGCCGAATAGCGGACGGCCATCGTGGTGGCCAAGCTGCGGGTACAAAAGTGCCGCGGGAGCACAGCCGCGCAGAAACATCGTTACGGCTATCCTCGTAGCTGGAAGGTTTAAGTGCCGACGCGAGAAGTGAGCTCGCAGGTTCTACGACGTGCCCAATCGCGTCAGCCCTGGCGCGTTAGAACACGCCGTGCGCGACGGGTTGGCGGCCTTGCTTATCCTGATGCATTTCCTTGATGCCTTTGCGGCACGGAGTCATCCGATATTGCGTCATTTGTCGCCTTTTTTTCCTGAACGGCGGCCCGCTCGAATCGGCTAATTGCCCCGCACTAAAAGGCGCAACACCTCCCCATCCAGGGGGACACACATTACGCACGTACCAAACACGTGCAAAAACACCCGCAAACCCTCGCCGATATTGGCTTCACAGTGGTACAGGGAGCAAGCGCGCCGGGCGTGCCCAAAAAAGTCCAAATTCACGTAACCCAATGCCATCCTTCGTTTTGAAGATGGTACTATTTGCAACCAGAGGTGGTTAGATCATAATTCGCCGACGGGGGCCCTGATGCGTGACAAGTCGATTCACATCCGTGTGGAACACGACGATTACGAGAAGCTGGTGCAGCGAGCCGGCTCGATGAAAATGACACCAAGTGCGGTGGCACGGGGACTGGTTTTGCAGGGACTCTGGCCCATTGATCATAAGCATGACGCGTTGCTCGATCGGCTTGAGCGCCTTGAAATTCTCATGATGAAGGTCAGCATTCTCGCGGCCAGCGCTGTCGCATCGACTGTGATTCCTCCCGGTTTGGAGGGCGATGTGAGTGAGCTTGAAGAGGGATTCAAGGAGCAGATGCGACATCACATCAGGCAGTCGATCAAGCAGGGAAAGAACGTTGATGGGGCCTACGATAAAGGACGATTCGATGAGAGAAATGGGTCTGTGTGCGCAGCCGCCCCTAAGCTCGCCCGCGTTGATTAATGCCGTTTGCGTCGATCGGCGATTCAAGGAAGCCTGCGATGAACGCAGCAAATAACGACCCGACGGCTGGCGCCGGGACACCCGGAGTAGGGCGGGTAACGACGACGCAAGTACTGCCCGACGAACACCGCAGGATTGCTTCAGAGTGGATGGCGCGCGTACTCGAAGGTGTCAGGGAAATGCATCAAAATGAGCGGGCTCGCCAGGCCGTCGCGCGCAGGCTGTTTTAGGTATATCGGGCCGGCGCCGCTGTGGCGCAGATCCGATTCATTGAAGGGTTCGTGGCCAGACTGAACGACGTCCGCGCTCGTTTGCGCGCCGCGATCAGGGGGCACCTGTCGCCTAATAGCACGTAAAGCCCGTGACACAATCTTCGATCCCTTCGATCAACAACATGACGGATTCAGAGGTAAAAGATGAGCGATGGATTGGTCGAGGTCTACGACTATAAAGACCCCAACGGCGAGAATCCTGATTGGATCTGGCAAGGAACCCCTGAGCACATTGCAAAGATGGGCCTTTATCCAATCTCTGGAACGGCGAAACAAGTTCCGGTTGCCGACATTGACGAGACGGGACGATATCGGCCCGAAATGGGAACTGGGCAGCAGTAGCGCAAGGCTGTCGGCAAGCATGAGATGGATAACTGAGATACGGTATGACTGCGCGTGAGAAATCGTTGGTGGCGCTTACCTTGGATAAGCTCGTGGGCGCAATCATGAGCCACGAGTACGATGGAGGTGTCCCGCCGCAGGACGATCTCGCCCTGCAACTCGGCGTCAGTCGAGGCGTTATTCGTGAAGCGCTGAGCATGCTGCGCGTGCCACATCCAAAGGCTGACGTAACGATGGCGGCTACGCCCGCCGAAACCGGGTAAATTCACCGAATCACCCTTGTGTATAGAGAGGTTCGTGATATCTATTCTTCCTCAAAACGTCGAAGCTATTCATCCGTCGCTCTGGCGCGCATCTCCGCTCGCGCGTGGAATCAATGTAGGAGAATTCCAGGTCATTGTTGACGCGAGTGAGTGGCTTGGCAAGCTGAGTCCTATAACGGTAAGTTCGCACGCGCCGGTTAAACTAGAAAAGATGGAGCGGCCGTGGATTCGAGTTAATGCCCGGTACGCGCCCGTTCGCAGGTAACCACGACACCTTCATCACACTGACTCGCCACGCTCTTAGGCGGCTATCTACACGGAAAATTCAATGCGTCTTTTGCTCGCAATCATCCTGCCCTGGTTCCAGTTCTTTACGATCGGCCGGCCACTTTCGGGAATCGTCTGCCTCGCACTTCAGCTCACGATCGTTGGCTGGATCCCTGCGGCAATCTGGTCAGTGTACGCACTGAGCCAATATAAGACCGACCAGAAAATCGCATTTTCAAGACGTGACCGATAGGAACCCGTACCGCCTATTCGCTCAATGCGGCTCGCCAATGCAATGTATCCCGTTGTCAGCCCCGACACCACGATGGCTGAGGCCTTCGGCATAGCCCAACGACTTTAGTCGGTCTCAGCACGATAAATTTTCACATATCGCAGCTTGCTATTACTCAAGATAGAAATGATGACTCGAATTATTCAAATAGCACCCGGTGTGGTCTTCGCGGCCGATGTGTTGGATCCAGAATGGATTTTTACCGCCTCAGGTATCCCTAGGCCACAAACCACGAGCGTACGTGCGAAGCTGAATAGTGCTCGATATCCCACTTCCTCACGCGGTGCAGACGCCGGTGACGTTGATAGCCAGATTGAGCTGCTTTAACACTCGATCACAGCAGAGAAGCGGCAAATCTACTTAGTCGATGTACAAACGGAGAAAACAACAAATGACGACCTACAAGGAACTCAAAGCGAAAGCGACGGTTTTGTCGCGTTAAGGCGGGAGAGGTAGTATTCGAGTCTGACAATATGCTTTGGCTGACCAATGAAGAAGACCAAAACCCCGCGAAAGACGCTTGCTGTGGGCATCGCCCGAGGGCGTTGTTGCAATAAAGAGATCGGTGCAGAGATGACGTTTACGCGCAACGGTCTTGGCACTGCCTCTGTTAACTCAATGAGGAACTGCGTAGATTCTCGATATTTGGCGGGAAGATGCGCAAGGACAAACGCAAGAGCCTCGAGCCGAAAGGCGTTTATCGAGTCAGGAACTGGTCGGAGTACAACGCGGGGCTGATCGCCCGAGGCAGCTTGACCATGTGGATTGACGAAAGCGCATTCAGGAGTGGGAGCGAAGCGGGGCCTGTCAGACGCGGTAGGCCGCAGGTCTACTCGGACGCCATGATTCAGGCCGTGCTTACGCTTAAGCACGTTTATCATTTGACGCTTCGAGCCGTTCAGGGCTTTGTGCAAAGCCTTCGTGAACTTGCGTTTGCAAACCTGATTGTGCCCAACTATACGACGCTGAGCCGCCGCGCACAGCACCTGCAGGTGAGATTGCCCGAGATGTCGAGCGGGGAACCGGTTCATCTGGTTGTCGATAGCACGGGCGTGAAGCTCTACGGCGAAGGCGAATGGAAGGTGCGCAAGCACGGCTACTCGAAGCGGCGCACGTGGCGTAAGGTCCATCTGGGACTGGACGTAAAGACGGGTCAGATACGCGCGGCGCTGATGACGCATCAGGATGTCGACGACGCAAGTGCATTGCCCGGTTTGTTGGCGCAGATTCCTGTCGATGAACCCATCGATACGATAGGCGGTGACGGTGCATACGATACAAAGCAGTGCCATAAGGCGATCACCGAGCGCGGCGCTACGCCGTCGATTCCGCCGCGCGAGGGCGCGAAACCTTGGTCGGAAAGCATACCCGGAGCAAGCTGGCGAAATGAATCCATCAACGGTATTGCGCGAGACGGCCGAGACGAATGGAAGAAGCGCAGCGGCTACCACCGACGTTCGCTGATCGAAAATACGATGTACCGCTATAAAACGCTCACAGGGAATTGTCTTTCGGCGCGCTGCATAGGTTCGCAAGCGACGGAGGTCGCCATCCGTGTTGGCATCATCAACCATATGGTCACACTTGCACGCCCGCAGTCCGTGCGTATCTCATGAATTTAGGATCGCGGGTGAACGCTCGCCTGCATCATCTATTTTTGCAACAACGCCTCGCCCGAGTGCTAAAGCGCCTTCACTATCCGCTCGATGTGATGGTGCAGTGCGTGCGGTGGTACGTCG
>NZ_JAAVUQ010000149.1 GCF_018449515.1 Caballeronia sp. dw_19
TATGTAAGGCCGCAACCGACGAAAATAACCGCGTAAGCACGCGGTCAGCTCACCAAAAACTGAAGCACTAAACACGCATCGAGTTGCTAGGCACCAAGTTGTGAGCCACGAATATGGCCGCACGAACCAGGCCGCGAACCCATCAAAAAACACGGCCGGCAGAACGCGTGATGCCGTACTGGCTCCTTGGCAACTGGTGCTTGCCCGAGAGCGTACGGGGCGAAGCGTGTTCGTGTCAGGATTCGC
>NZ_JAAVUQ010000150.1 GCF_018449515.1 Caballeronia sp. dw_19
CTGCGGTTTTGACGGGTTAGCTACCTGTTCTGTGCGACCGTATTCATTCGCCACAGCTTCATGCGTGTTTGTGTTTGCTGCTTCAGTTTTTGTGAATTGGCTGCGCGTTCTGTACAGCTATCTTCGTCGGTTACGGCCGCCCGCATCTTTGCGGCCGCGTTTCTTGGCGGGTTGGCGGCGTGGTTCGACATGCGTGAAATTCGGTGGTTGGTTGTCCGCGGATAGCGCGGGGTG
>NZ_JAAVUQ010000151.1 GCF_018449515.1 Caballeronia sp. dw_19
GCGTTGCCGTTGTCGTCGGTCAGGGTCGGTGCGGCGGGCGTAGCCGGCGTGGTGGTGTTGATCGTGATCGTCCAGCTGTTCGACGCAACGCTTTGTGCCTGTCCGCTGGCAAACTGCGTGGCCGTCATGATATGCGCGCCGTCCGTCATGGCTGCCGGAATCTTCAGCGACCAGTGGCCGGTGGTGTCGACTGTCGTGCTGCCGCATCCAGCGCCGTTCTGGAAAATGTA
>NZ_JAAVUQ010000152.1 GCF_018449515.1 Caballeronia sp. dw_19
GATCGACCGACACTGCCCGCTCGGACATCATTTCTTCCAGATGACGCAGACTCAACGGATAGGCGACGTACCAACGTACGCATGTCAGCATTATATCCAGCGGGTAATGCAGCCGTTTTAGCGCCTTGCTCACAGTGGCGTTCGGGGTCTTGGTCATTCGTTACATCGCTCGTCTCGGAACCGACCACCATAGCAGATCGGCTTACTGCGACAGAACC
>NZ_JAAVUQ010000153.1 GCF_018449515.1 Caballeronia sp. dw_19
GCTTCGTGCTTCTGCGGTGCTTCGTGCTTCTGCGGTGCTTCGTGCTTCTGCGGTGCTTCGTGCGTCTGCGGTTTTTCGTGGGTTAGCTGCTTGGTCTGCGCTGTTGTCTTCGTGGGTTAGGCCTGGCGCATCTTCACGGCTTCGTTTCCAGATGGGTTGGCGACGTGGTTCGAGGCGTGTACACATTTGAAGGGCGGTTGTT
>NZ_JAAVUQ010000016.1 GCF_018449515.1 Caballeronia sp. dw_19
ATGACGTGCCGCCACGCACAGTGGCTAATAGTGATAAAGAGAATATCCGAGTCACGCAGACCACCACGGCCGAAAGCAGCAACCCGGCACTGACCCCGACCGCTAGCCCGACAACCCCGCCCATCAACCCCAAAACCCCGTCCACCGGCGCGAGCGAAAAACTAACTATCGAGTTCCTGCTCGCGTCTCACCCGCGCTTCCTCTTCAAGCCTGATGTCTTCAATTTCCTGCATGACAGCTTCAAGATCCACCGGAGTGGTGTCGACTTCCACGTGACCCGTGAGCTTTGTATCAATAGTGAGCAGGCCCGCTTCGTATAGCGCCCACATTTCCTTACCGTAACTCGCCTTCAGCAATTCGGGCGCGAACTGCCCAAAGTAGGTCGCGAGGTTATCGACGTCACGTTGCAGCATGGCTGCCGCTTCGTTATTGCCGGCGGCATCCACGGCCTGTGGCAAGTCGATGATCACCGGACCGTCGGCAGCCAGCAGGATGTTGTATTCGGACAGATCGCCGTGAATCATGCCGGCGCACAACATGCGCACGACCTGACTCAGCAGCAGTTCGTGCAGCTCGAGCGCACGTGCGTGGCTCATGTCCACGTCATTCAGACGCGGCGCGACATCGCCCTGGGCATCTACCACCAGTTCCATCAGCAACACGCCATCCGTGCAGATGTAAGGTTGCGGCACACGCACGCCGGCATTGGCGAGGCGGAACAGTGCGTCGACTTCGGCGTTTTGCCATGCTTCTTCCTGCATCTGGCGGCCATAGCGCGTGCCTTTTTCCATCGCGCGCGCTTGCCGGCTGTTTTTCACCATGCGGCCTTCCCGGTAAGAAGCTGCCTGCCGGAAACTGCGCTGCTTCGCGTCTTTATAGACCTTCGCGCAACGCGTGGAGTCACCACTGCGCACGACATAAACGGTCGCTTCCTTGCCGCTCATCAACTGGCCGATCACTTCGTCGATCAAGCCTTCTTCCAGCAACGGCAGCAGCCTTTTGGGGGTTTTCATACGGCCACCGCATAGGGGAGGACTTCGCGGAAGCCGCAAAGAGGATGGCAGGCGGGGGGGCAGAAAATTGGAATCATGGCGGATTATAAAGGCAACGCGGATTTGCCCGGGCAGAAACGGTTGCGCGCGGGTTGCGCACGCTCGGGAGGGACCGGTTTTCGCCGGCTCATTCATCCCACCAACCCTGCGCTGAAAGCGCCCGCACGGCGTCTGCTCCAGCTTGCTCTTTGTCTTGCGGTTCCCTGGCCGATTGCGTTGGGCGATTGTGCCGGCCGATAGCGCGAATCAGCCGCGTTGGCTTTGCAAACAAAGCCAGTGCATGTCTCCCCAACCCCTTCACTCCTCACTCACATAGCGGGCACGCCATCGGACGCCCTGTTTGCAGCCGACGCACATTGCCAGCTTAGGAATTTAAACCGGATTTCCAAAAGCTTTTCCGTGCGAATTGTTTATTCCGTCGTGCGAGCCGATATCCCGGAGTGCACCCGGCCGATTCCGCCATCGCCGCCCCTTTGCCGCATTGCGAATCGGGGTTCAATACGCGTATCGAGGACGGATCGAAAAACGCTTCTATTTTGATACGCGGCTCTGAAAGGAAAGTTTAGTATTTGTCTAATCAATCCCTTAATACATTGCTATCCATATCAGCACAACCATTTAAAGCGCTTTTATTGGTCCTGTTTAATTAGACGATATTCGAAATTACCGATTAATAATCAGACGTTACAACGTGTTACGTCTTTTTTACTGTCTCAAAACGTTTCGTCTGTGTAACATTCATTCCGACAAGTAGGCAGAACATACGTTCTTTTTCAGTCGCGGCGTTTTGGCGGATTTTGCCAGCGACCCTGCCAGCCTTTCCTCCTGATTCAATCGTTACCGAGTTCCTCCAGGGCGCTTGGGGGAGAAGGTTTGCCCGGTTCAGGTCCATCGCTACGATCAGGCAGCCATTCAAATGAAAACACATCCTTTACTCAGTTATTCAATATATTCAGTTGTGCTAGCGTTGGCGGCATGCGGCGGTGGAGGGTCCAGCGATCCCGCCAGCTCCAGTTCCACCGCGGCGACAACCGGCTCTTCCAGCGGATCCGGCGGGACGGCCGCTGCCACGTCGGGAACGACGGCAGGTACGACAGCCGGTACGACGGCAAGCACTGCTGCCGGCACCACGGGTTCTTCGGGGGCGGCAAGCCCCGCTGCTGTCGTGTCACCTTCCGTGGTCGCGAGCGCCGCGCTGCGCATGACGTGCGCGTCGCCGGTTACCGTCACCGGTTCGTCCTCCAGCGGCGTCATTACAGCCGACACGCCGAGCACCGACGGCACGCGCATGTTTGCCGCGGGCAGCACGTTCCCGCTCGCGATTACCGCCAGCCCCTCGGCCGCCGACACACTCGGGTGGTCCGTCAATGACAGCCTCGGCAACACAGTAGCCAGCGGCAGTTTCCCCGCACCGGCCGGCTCCAGCACCACGACGCTCAGTTGCACGTCGACGCTGGCCGGTTACTTCGCGGTATCGGCGACGCTGGCCAAAGCGGGCGGCGCCGTCCAGACGGCTGGTACGCGCCCGACCGGGATTGCAACCTTTGGGGTGCTGCCCAATGTGACCGCGAGCGTGCCGACCCCGACCTATACACACCAGGAACAGCATCGATTCGGCATGCAAGGGTTCAACGGCTGGACCGCGATGCTCAATGCGCTGGGTATCACGTCGACCATCGATGACCGCGAACTGTCGGCCACGGAGCCGAACGGACCGAACACCTGGACTCCGAGCGCCACCACAACCGACACCGGTTATGCGTCAGGCCAGATCATGCGGCTCGTTCGGCTCGACGGGATTCCCGCGTGGGACAGCCCGACCGCCGCCTTCAACGCCAGCTCCTATCTGCCCACCGACCAGGCGGGGTACCAGACGTACATGAGCCAGGTCGGTACGGAAACTGAAGCGATGCGGCAGAAATACCTGCCCGCAATGGCAAAAAATTACTATCAGGTGACCTGGGAGCCGAACCAGTTCTGGCTGGATACGAACGCAAATTTCGTACAGCTATACAAACTGGTTTATACAGGCCTCCACGCGACTGATCCGAATGCCGTCGTGATGGGTCCCACCGACGCGTTTCCGGCGCTCACCACGCAGCGCCTGCAAACCATGGCGCCGCTGGGTCTGGCCCAGTATCTGGACGGTATCGCGACGCACGGTTATTACGATGCAGGCACGTCGCCGTCGCATCCGCCCGAGCGTCTTGCGACCGACCCGAGTCCCGCGAATGCCGCTAACGCGCTGATGAACGAGATGCGCGGCCTGCGCCAGGAAATGCAGAAGGACTACAAGCCGGGGATGAAGCTGTTCGTGACGGAAACGGGGATCAGCTACGACCTCGGTACGTCGTACGGTCCCAATTATCCGACCTCGAATGTTCTGTTCGCGCAGGGCGCGGTGGTGGCGCGCACGCACATCATCATGCTTGGCGAAGGCGCCGACCAGACCTACGTGTTCTACGGTGCGGATTATCCGGCCGAACCGGGTTACGGCACCTTCTTCGACCTGGCTGACCCGCAGGGCGCGTACGGTGCGACGAACATCAGTCCGAAGCCGGCAGCGCTGGCGATCGCGGCAATGACGCGTGTGCTTGACGGCACAACCACGCTCGGGCCGGTGAACGGCACACCGTCGGGTGTCTATGCCTATGGATTCCAGCAGCGCGGCACGGGCATTCCGATTACCGCACTGTGGACCCACAACAACGCGGTATGGAGCGCGAGCACCGGCTTCAGCCAGAGCTATAGCGTGAGCTACAACCTGAGCGTCGACGCGGCGGGAACGAGCGGTACGGTGCAGGTGCTGGACTGGATGGGCAACGCGTCGACGGTGGCTTACAGCAACGGCGTAGTCACGCTGAACCTGACTGAGATGCCGATGTACGTGGTGTCGAAGAACGCGAGCGTTGCGCAATCGAACTCGACGGTGCCGCTGGGGTATCTGGGTACCTGAAGGCTGCTTGTGTGCTGAATAAAAAAACGCTGCTGCGGGTTCACTCGCAGCAGCGTTTTTATTGATACCGCCGGTTTCAGCTTCCGAGTGCCGGGTCGGACATGCTGCTCTTGCCGGTTTCCACGTGTCCTGCAAGACGCCGCACGAAGCTGGTGTCCGAGGCGATGGTGACGCTCAGGTCGTACCAGCCATACGACCCGCGCAGGTCCAGATAAAGGCTTTCGGTGTCGCCGCCACGCACCTGGCGCGTGATGACCGTGCCGGGCGTATAGGCGTTCGCTACGCTGAACGTGCAGCTCGTCGTGCCCTGGTTCTTCAGGCGCAACTGCAGGTTGCCGTTGGCGACGTCGTAACCCTCGGCGACTTCCGGCAGCGCCTGCTTGTCATTCCACCAGCTTTGCTGGACCGCCGTGCCAGTGAAGCGGCGCAGGAACCCGTTCGGACCGTACACGATGAAGTCGTACGTATTGGTTGCGGTCAGCGGGAACTGATCCTGCAGGCGTTTCCCGGCTTCGACGGTATAGCAGCTCGGCGCGGTCTGACTGTTAGCCGTGTACAGGAGGAAGGTCGCGCCGGCATCGCCCGTGTTGATGAAGTCGAAGGTGACGCCTTTGCCCGTATTCGTCTGTGCGTGAACAAAGAACTCGTAGGGCAACGCGCGGGTGGGGCGCACGCCGGGCTCCTGTTTCGGGACGGCCTGAACCGCGGGCGGCACCGGCACATAGTCAGGATGCCGAATCTGTTGCGTGGGGGCGTAGCCGCTCGTGTCCGGCAAGGCCGGCAATGCGGCGTTCGGGTTCTTGAAATTGAACGCGGATGTCAGGTCGCCGCAGATCGCCCTGCGCCACGGCGTGATGTTCGATTCGGTAACGTTTGCGCGCGAACCAAAACGCGTTTCGATAAATTGAATCACCGAGGTATGGTCGAACAGTTCCGAGCACACGTAACCGCCTTTCGACCAGGGCGAGACCACCAGCATCGGCACCCGTGATCCAAGGCCGTAGGGACCCGCCTGATAGCTGCTGCTGCCCGGGAAGATCTCGTTGACGGTGCTGACCGTGGATTTGCCGTTAGCGGGGGAGGAGGGTGGGAACGGCGGCACGACGTGGTCGAAGAAACCGTCGTTTTCGTCGTAGTTGATCAGCAGCACCGTCTTGCTCCACACCGCCGGATTCGACGTCAGGATCTGCAGCACCTGGTCGACGTACCACGCGCCATAGTTGGCCGGCCAGTTCGGATGCTCGGAGAACGCTTCGGGCACGACGATCCATGAAACCTGCGGCAGCGCGTTGTTCTGCACGTCGCGCTTGAGGATGTCGAAATAACCGTCGCCGGCTGCCGCGTTCGTGCCGGTGCGCGCCTTGTTATACAGCGGACTGCCGGGCTGCGCGTTGCGATACTGATTCAGGTAGAGCAGCGAGTTGTCGCCATAGTTGCCAATGTACGCGTCGCTGGTCCAGCCCCACGAGCCGTTTGCATCGAGCCCGATGCCGATGTCCTGATAGATCTTCCACGAGATGTTCGCGCTTTCGAGCACTTCCGGATACGACGACCAGCTATAACCGAGTTCGGCATTGTCGATCACCGGGCCGCCGCCCTTGCCGTCGTTGCCCACCCAGCCGGTCCACATGTAATAGCGGTTCGGGTCCGTCGATGAGTTGATCGAGCAGTGGTACGCGTCGCAAATGGTGAAGGCGTCGGCGAGCTGATAGTGGAACGGAATGTCCTGGCGGGTCAGATACGCCATCGTGGTCGTACCTTTGTATGGCACCCACTGATCGTAACGTCCCTGGTCGTAAGCGCCTTTTCCCGAGGTCCAGTCGTGCGGCAGATCCTGGATGAACTGGTTGCCGAGGTCGGGCGCGCTGGGGCGGAACGGCAGCACTTCGCCGAGTCCCGCAGCAATAGGCTGGTTGAAGACCGGCTGGCCGTTGGGAAGCAGCACGGCGCGGGTATCGCCAAAACCGCGCACGCCCTGGAGCGTGCCGAAGTAATGGTCGAAGGAGCGATTTTCCTGCATCAGCACGACGATATGCTCGACGTCCTGGATGCTGCCGTGCTGGTTATTGGCGGGTATGGCGAGTGCATTGCGGATGCCAGCCGGCACGATACCTAGTGCGGTGGCGGAACCGGCTGCCTGTGCGGCAGCCCTGAGAAAGTCACGTCGGCTTTTTAAGTTCATGGGTCTCTGTCGGTCGTGGTGGGGGAGGCTTGATCGGGCCCGCCGGCCGCTTTCGTGTCGCCTTGTGTTACTCGGCCTCGTGAATAACCGGGGGCAACAAGGGATCGGAAGCGGCGGCGGGCGGGGCGGCTTGGGTAAGACTGGGTGTCTCTGTTGCCGGCTGGGTTTGCTGCAGAGCCCAGCGTTGTATGTCTGATGATCCGGTCAAGGCGGACGCATCGGCTTGCTGAAGGGAAGAAGACGAAGAAGCGGGTGATGAAGACGGGGAAGCTGAGGATTGCTGCGGCGTGGATGCTGCGGGTTGATCGTGCTCACCGCATGCGGCGAGCATCGTGCACGCAAGCACAGCGCCGCACAGCCAGTCGAGACCAAGTAATCTGCTGAGCACAAGCGTCCTCTGGACGGTTTGCGTGACGGCGCCATGCGCATGCGGATGACGTCGGGAAAGGACACGCCAGAGGATAGAAATTACACGTGTAGGATTTATTAAATAATCGAAATAACATCCATATCGTAATTAAAACGTAATTAAAATGTTTGAATAAAGTAGGGAGTGTTAATCAATAGGGAGAGAGTAAGTCGCGTGGCTAACAGGATTTGCCGGTCGTTGCGACAGTGCCCAAGGTTTGTCCATGCCGCCGTTATGGAAAGGCAGATGGTTATGAAAAATTCGTTAAAGCTTACGATTTACATGCCGTAAAGAAGTGGGCAGAGGCAGCCAATCGACTGTCACTGGCTGTTATCCGAAGTCCCGCAACGGCGGCTCCTGTGTGCTCGACGAGGAACGCCGGCCGGACCATAACAACATTGTTGCGGTCCGGTCGCACCAGATTCAGTTGATCCAAAAACGCATCTGGTCGACCGGACGACACAGGAGGACACAATGTTTACCGATACGGCGCAGCGGGTCTTGCAATTAAGCGACTACGCGGTGCGCCTCGCGGCCGCACGTGACCAGAGTTACGCGCTCGCACGTGAAGTCGAGAAGTCGCAAGCCACGCTGAACGGGATGGCCCAGGATCCCGCAAGCGATGCCGCCCTTTGCCGTTATGCGGCTGACGCCCTTGAATCCTTGTGCGAGAACCTGGTGCGGCTGTGCGCGCTGACCGACCAGGCGTCGGCGAATGCCGAAGCGCTTGCGGCCTTGCCGCTGAAATTTTTCTCCGATAACGAAGGCGCCGCCGCGGACCTCGAAGCGGCGGTCCTGTCGCTGGCCGAGGCAACGTCGACCGCTGATACCCAGCTTGCCGAGCTTGCGCAAGTCGTGGCGGAAGCGTGCGGCGCCGTCAATGAAATGCGGCGGCCCGCGCAAATCGGGTAAACCCCGGTCCAGGAATTTTGACACGGTAATATGCGGGTATACGCGAGGCGGCAACATGCTTCGCGTGCGTCGCATGCATTGCGTTGGTCTGGCGATCCCGGTCCAACGTTTTGCCTGACGCACCAAACAGGAGGGTTCGCCGCGAGGTGGACTCGTCGTATCGGAACCGGCCACGAGCCGCTACCGACACTTGTCCCGGGTATTACACATGTCCATTGCAGCATCCCTATGCTCCCTTGCGCGAGGTTTCCATCGCGCGCGTAACCACCGGGCCACCACCCGTGGCGCCGTCTCCCCTTCCTCTCGTCTGCTCACCCGCCTGCTCGGCGCCGATCCTGGACTTCTGCGTTTTCACACCGCGCTTCGCAGCGTGATTGCCTGCGTGCTGACGGGCGTAATGACGATCGGCTGGACGGTTCATACGCATCGGCCGCCGACGCTCGCCGCTTTTGCGCTGCTGTTCGCGATGGTCGTGCCGCTGTTTCTCCGCGATGCCACGCCGCGTGCCTGGTTCGGGTCACTTGCTGTTATCTATGGTGCGGGATCCGCGAGCCTGATCGTGGCAAGCACGCTGGCGGCCTGGCCGCTCGTGGCAGATGCCGCATTCCTTGCCGTGCTGTTCGCGGCGATGCTGGTTCAGGCATGCGGTCCGCGTGCGCTTGGCGGCGCGATGACAGCGGTTGTTTCGTTCTACCTAGGGTTGTATCTACATCCGACGCTCGCGCACGTGTTTGCGATGCTCGGGTTGTCGACCATCGCGTTTGCTTGCGTGGCGTTCACCGGTCGGGTGCTGGTGCCGACCCGGCCCGAGGCCACGCTGCGCCGCGCGCTGAGCGCGGTGATGCAGCGTGCCACGGCCGTGCTCGCCGATCGTCGCGCTGATGCGCCGGGCGCGATACGTCATTTGTCGCTGTTAAACGAAGCGGCGCTCGCGGTTGAAGAGCAGCTTGGCTTGTTCGACCTCCCGGGCGTGCAGCGACTGCGGGCGTGCCTGATCGATGTCGAGGTTGCGGCGGGCCAGCATGCTGTGGATGCCAGCCGGCTTGATCGAAGCGATGTTCGTTTGCGGATTGCCCTTCGGCGGTTATCGCGTGCAGGCCGTGACGCGGTGGCGTCTACTGCGCGCGCGGCGAAGACAGGCGTGAAGCGGCCGGTTGGCGCTGCGCTCGTTTGGCGCGATGCGCTTTCCTGGCTGCCCGCCTGCCGCGCGACGACGGCTGCGCTGATCGCCATGCTGATCGGTCATTCGGTGTCGCCGGAGCGATGGTTCTGGGCCGTCATTACGACCTTCGTGGTGTTTCTCGGGACGCGTTCGCGCGGCGACACGATCCGCAAGACCGGTGAGCGCGTGCTTGGCACGCTTGCGGGCGTGGCTGTCAGTGCAGCGCTCGTGGGCGCGCTTCATGGCGCGCCATGGCTGCTGGTTGCCGCGATGGCTGCGTGCGTGTTCGGCTGGGCGTACTTCATCCTGACCTTGTATGGGCAGGGTGTGTTTTTCATCACCGTGCTGGTTGGGCTGATCTATGGCGAGTTGGGCTTTGCCATTGGACCGCTGATTGAGATGCGCGTGGAGGAAGTGTTCGTTGGCTGCATTGTGTCGATAGCCGTAGCGGTATCGATGATGCCGCTGCGCACGTCGCATCACGTCGATGTCAAGGTGACCGGTGTGCTTGATGCCCTCGACGAGGTCTTGCGTGTTTGCGCTACGCGTGTTGATGGGCTTGAGCTCCATCCGCTGACGGCCATGCGCGCGCTCGACCGGCGCTGGCATGAGTTGAGGGTCGCGTTGCGGCCGTTGCAAACGCAGCGGGTGTTTGCGTGGAACACGCAGATGGAGCTTGCGGTCGGGCCGTTGTTTGCGTGCGTTCAGGCGGCGCGCGAACTGGCGCGGGAGAGGGCGCGAGGGGGGGCGGTTGCACCAACCGATGAGGCCCGTGCGCGCCTCGCCGGAGCGATGGTGTTGTTTGCGGCGCGGTCCGGGCGGTGGGGTATGCAGGACTCGGAAGCGGCAATTGCACGGGGGGTTGTTGCTGCGCGTTAGCGGTCGGTCGGGGTCTATGCCGGGTTGGTGCTTTCGGCGTTAGCGGTCTGCGAGAGTCGGATTTTCTCTTTATCACTGTTAGCCACTGTGCGTGGCGGCACGTCATTTCTTTGTCCAAAGCGACAAAGAAACGAAGCAAAGAAAACGCTTTCAAACCACGCTACCCTAAGTGTCCACAGCGTGCAGTTTTCATTCATGGGTGCCCCAAAAGCACGGTGCTCGCCAGAGCGACGGATGTTTGAACCCCTCCTTCTCCGAACACGGATACCCACACGCTTCGCCACCAGTGATTGAACCTGCCCAAGGGACACCCCGCGCTATCCGCGGACGACCAACCATCAATTTGTACTCTCGTCGAACCACGCCGCCAACCCACGACGTTTCAAAATCCAAAGGCGCTTAAGGCAGTAACCAACGAAAATAATCGTATGGGGCAGGTAGCCAATTCACTAAAACTCGAAGCGGTAATTCACGTCAAGCTGCTACGGATCAGGCTGCGATCCACGAATACGACCACGTAGACCAGGCAGCCAACCAAAATACCGCGACCGTAAATACGTGTTAGGCCATTTGGAGTCCTTGGCAATCGTGCTTGCCCGAGAGCGTACGGGGCGAAGCGTGTTCGTGTCAGGATTCGCGAGAAGGAGGGTTTCAAACATACTTCGCTCTGGCGAGCACCGTGCTTTTGGGGCACCTATGAATGAAAACTGCACGCTGTGGACACTTAGGGTAGCGTGGTTTAAAAGCGCTTTCTTTGCTTCGTTTCTTTGTCGCTTTGGACAAAGAAATGACGTGCCGCCACGCACAGTGGCTAATAGTGATAAAGAGAAAATCCGACTCTCGCAGACCACCACGGCCGAAAGCACCAACCCGGCACTGACCCCGACCGCTAACCCCAAAACCTCGAACCCCACCCGCTAAGTCCGACCAATGCTCCAGAAACCCCAACCCCGTCCACCGGCGCGAGCAAAACCCTAAGAACTGATAGAGCTAAGCCTAGAAGCGACCCCTTGATGTCCTTAGCGTTATCGTTCGGTTTGAACCCGCTCATGGCGCTGCTAGATTGATGTCGATCCGACACACAAAAGGGTAAGCATGTCAGCCATTCCGGAAAATACAGCGACGCGTCCTGCATCAATCCATCCAGGCGGATCTTCAGACGGATCCTCAGAGAAAGCACCCGCACATATCATCCGTGACGATGCCGAAGCCATTGCGCGCGCCCACGAAGTGGCCGTTCGCCTGGCCGAACATGCCAGCGACCGCGATCGCGAGCGACGCTTACCCCATGAGGAAATCGACTGGTTTTCGCAAGCCGGCTTATGGGCGATCACCGTTCCCAAAGAGTACGGTGGCGCCGGCGTGTCCTATGTGACACTGACCGAAGTCATCAAGATCATCGCCGCCGCCGATCCGTCGCTGGCACAGTTGCCCCAGAACCATCTGGGCCTCGTCGACGTCATCGCGCTAACAGGAACCCACGAGCAGAAGCAATTCTTCTTCGGCGAGATATTGAAGGGCAAGCGTTTCGGCAACGGCTTTTCGGAGAAGGGAACAAAGCACGTCCTCGACCTGAAGACACGCGTCACGGCCGAGGGTGACGAGTATGTCGTCCAGGGCACGAAGTTCTATTCAACCGGTGCGCTGTTCGCGCACTACGTGCCGGTCCTCGGTCTCGACGACGAACGCCGTGGCTGGCTCGCCTACATTCCAGCAGGTACGGCGGGCTTGCAGGTTATCGACGACTGGTCGGGCTTCGGCCAACGCACCACAGCAAGCGGCACGGTTATCGCGGACCAAGTGCGGGTTGCAGCATCCCACGTGTTTCCGGCATTTCGCGTATCAGACCAGCCGACGCTCAATGGCCCGATTTCCCAGATCATCCAGGCGGCTATCGATGCGGGTATCGGACGGGCCGCTGTCGACGACACGCTGAAATTTGTACGCGAGCGTTCCCGTCCGTGGATCGATAGCGGCGTGGAGCGCGCAAGCGACGATCCGCTTGTGGTCCGTGAGGTGGGTCATCTTCACATTCAGTTGCACGCGGCCGAGGCGTTGCTTGAGCGTGCGGCGCGTACGCTGGACGCCATTGCAACACAAGCGCATGCGCCAGACGAAGACGATATCGCCCGTGCATCGGTGGCGGTCGGCGAAGCAAAGGTATTGACCACCGAGATCGCATTGCTCGCCAGCGAAAAGCTGTTCGAACTGGCGGGAACGCAGTCGACGCTTGCTGCGCACAACCTCGACCGCCACTGGCGCAATGCACGCACGCATACGCTGCATGACCCCGTGCGCTGGAAATATCACCTTGTGGGCAACTACTACTTGAATGGCGTCAAGCCGGCGCGCCACCCGTGGAACTGAAACCGGTTTGTCCATAAAACAGCGCCATAAAACAGCGCGGCCCTCGCGTAATCGGCCAAGCCGTGCGGCGGCGCCTTGCCGCTGCGCGTTTTCAGCTTAGCGTTGTCCCCACGCTCTCACTCCACGGAAACGGAAACCATCCTTCATGCTTAAACCTATCGGCCGTTTGTTCGCCGCCGCATTGCTTGCTGGCAGCATAACCGCCTATGCAGCAGGTGGCTTACCCAATGCTCCCGCGCCTTTCAATAAAGGCGGCGTCAGGATCGCGTTGGTCAACTATCTTTCGACCGGCGATTTCTTTCAGGCGTATGAGGCGGGTGCGCAAAAGCAGGCCAAGGCGCTTGGCATCGACCTGCGCATTTACGAGGGCCGTCAGGACGCTGCCCAGCAACGTGACCAGATTCAACAGGCGATCAACCTGGGCGTTTCCGCCATCATCGTGAATCATGGTTTGCCGGAGTCCTTGAAGGACGTGGTGCAGGTGGCGCTCGATAAAGGCATCAAGGTGGTGGCATTTGACGTTGACCTCGGCAATCCTAAGGTTCCGCAGATCGAGCAGAGTGACCACGATCTCGCGACATTGTTGCTCGATCAGGCAGTGAAAGATAACGGCGATGCGTTTGCCGCCGCGTATGTCTATGTGCCGGGTTTTGCTCCGCTTGACCGGCGCGACGCGGTCTGGAAGGCGTTCAAGACCGCGCATCCGAAGGTCCGGGAGGAGGCGCGCTTCGGCACAGTGGATAATCCGATCGCACAGTCCGTTGCCAACCAGGCTGCGGCGGCTTATCGGGCGCATCCAGATGTGCGGGTGGTGTTCGCGCCCTATGACGAGTTCGCTCGCGGCGCAAAGCTGGCGGCCGACGAGGCGGGCATTGCCTCGAAGGTCCGGATTTATAGCGCCGATATATCGACGGCTGATATAGAGGCGATCCGGGCGCCCGGGAGTCCATGGGTCGCCACTGCCGCGACTAATCCGGCCGTAGTGGGAGAAGTTTCGGTGCGAGCGGCGGCGCTGCTGGTAGCGGGCCAGGACCCGGGGCACAGGATTGAAATAAAACCCGCATTGATCACGCGCGACGACCTCGTCAAGAATGATATCCGCACGATTGCGGATCTTGAGTCCCGGTTTGTGGATTTCAGGCGGGCAGATGTGGCCAAGGCGGGCTGGATTCCCGAGATTCGTGATTAAAGGACGGTTGATTCGCTATCCTGATGATCTATATCATCTATTCCTCGACGCGGATTTAATTCGTGACCCACGCAATGAAGTTCGGTGAGGATGTCGATCTGTGTGGGTTTGTCTACGGTAAAGAGCGCGGGTTTTCTTGAGCCACGGTTCGAGCACGGTCAGCAGCGCCAAGCTGCTCGATGAGGGCGTCGGGCTTTTTCCGCGATCAGCTCCTGGAACTGGGCAACCCGCTGGCTATCCTTGCGCCAACATAAAAATCCCGCGCAGGCGAGTCGCCTGCGCGGGATTTTGTTCAAACGAACTGCGGTGACTACCACCCGGCCTAATTAAAGCACCGGCCACCCGTGATCGCGGCTAGACGGTTCGCCCGCGACTAAAGAGCCGCAGGATGAGCAGCAGGATCACGGCGCCAATCAACGCAGTGATCAGCGACCCTATGATGCCGCCGCCCAGATGCAGGCCGAGCACGCCGCCCAGCCAGCCGCCAATGAACGCGCCGACAATGCCGACGATGATGTCCACAATAATTCCGAAGCCGCCTCCATCAACGATCCGGCCAGCGAGTGCGCCGGCAATTGCGCCAATGATCAGCCAGAAGATGATTCCGTGCGAAACAGGTTCCATAGCTTTCTCCGTCAGGTGAAATCCGCGTAGCGGGCTACCGGCATGGTGATAACGATACTTCGGGGAGGTGTCATTGCTGCGGTTTCCATGTTCCCCTTGAATCAATGGACATCTCGGCTGATGCAAACCGCATGCCTGCAAGAACGATGCGGCAAGAACGACCGATTCACCAGCTTGGCGCTTAACGTCGGCAGGCGTCATCGGGCTAAACCCGTACCCGAATAGTTCCTCTACGGGTTTGTGATCCACTTTTGCTATCGGACCATCGAATAGTCGGATTGTTTTGCTATGAGCACGCCCCTATAGTTCAGTCATCAGCGGCTTTAAGCAGGCGCCGAAACACGGTGCCGAAACAAACAATCATCCTAAAGACAAAAGGAGACACGATGAACCAGATCGATCTGGCCGGACGGACCGTGGTGATTACCGGTGGCGCACGCGGTATTGGCTATGCAGTGGCGCAACGCGCGCTCGCTTCGGGCGCTGAAGTCGCACTATGGGACATCGACGCGGAACGCCTTGAGCGAGCCCGCGGTGAGCTCGCGAAGGCCGGTAAGGTCAGCGTCGCCGTGGTCGAACTGACGGAAGAGGCATCGGTTGAACAAGCCACGCAGCAGACGCTGGAAGCGCATCGAAAGATTGATGTGCTGATCAACTGCGCGGGCATCACCGGCGGCAATGGCACGACCTGGGAGCTGGCGCCGGACGTATGGCGCCGTGTGATCGATGTGAACCTGATCGGCCCGTATCTCACCTGCCGCGCCGTCGTGCCGCACATGCTGAAGGAAGGCTACGGCCGGATCGTGAATATTGCGTCGGTGGCAGGCAAGGAAGGCAATCCGAATGCGTCGCACTATAGCGCCTCGAAGGCTGGCCTGATAGGGCTCACGAAGTCGCTCGGCAAGGAGCTCGCCACGCGCGGCATCCTGGTGAACGCGGTGACGCCGGCGGCTGCGAAAACCGAGATCTTCGATTCCATGTCGCAGCAGCATATCGACTACATGTTGTCGAAGATTCCGATGAATCGTTTCCTCCTGCCGGAAGAAGCGGCCTCCCTGATTCTGTGGCTCAGCTCGGAAGACTGCGCTTTCAGCACGGCGTCGGTGTTCGATCTGTCCGGTGGTCGCGCGACGTACTGAAGCCGCTCCCGGGTGCCCCTACAAGCGCGCCCGCTATATAAAAATATCTGGAGACACGCATGAGCGATACCGCTACCGCGGAGGACGCTGTCGTCGCGCGCGTGATGCGTCGGCTGCTGCCGTTCCTGCTGCTGATGTACATGCTGGCGTTTCTCGACCGGGCAAATATCGGCTTCGTGCAAAAAGCGCTGCAGCACGATACGGGTCTGTCGAATGCGGCTTTTGCCTTCGGAGCGGGCGTGTTTTTCGTCGGCTACGCGCTGTTTGAAGTGCCGAGCAATCTGCTGCTGCATCGTGTGGGGGCAAAGCTCTGGATGTGCCGGATCATGGTGACATGGGGGCTTGTTTCCGCAGCGATGGCGTTCGCGCATACGGCCACCATGTTCTATGTCCTGCGCTTCGCGCTGGGTGTGGCTGAGGCAGGTTTCTTCCCAGGCATTGTGTATTACCTCACGCGCTGGTTTCCTCAATCGGCGCGCGCGAGGGCGCTAGGCGTGTTCTATTTCGGCGCGCCGCTCGCCTTCATCTTTGGCAGCCCATTGTCCGGCGCGTTGCTCGATCTGCATGGAGCACTCGGTTTTGCAGGCTGGCAGTGGCTCTTCCTGGTGGAAGGTGTTCTTGCATCCATCGTCGGCATAGGGGCATTCTGGTATCTCGACAACGATCCATCCAAGGCCCGCTGGTTAAATACCACCCAACGTGAGCTGCTGCTCTCGCGACTCTCCCACGATGCACAGGCAGCGTCAGCGCACGGACCTCGCGGTGTGCTTGCCGCATTGATTGATCCGCGGGTGCTGATCCTGTCGGCGGTGTATTTCCTGATTCAGATGTCCGTGTATGGCGTGATCTTTTATCTGCCGCAACAAGTGGCCGCATTGCTTGGCGCGAACGTGGGTGCGAAGGTCGGTTTCGTCACGGCCATCCCGTGGCTATGTGCGGTGCTTGTTACGTGGGTGGTGCCGCGGTATGCGGATCGCCATGGTCAGCATCGATGGCTCGCCGTGCTGATGCTGGTCATGGCCGGTGCGGGTATCGCGATATCGGGACTCGCAGGTCAACCTGTGATCTCGCTGATAGCGTTATGTTTCGCGGCGAGCGGCCTGATCGCAGCACAACCGCTGTTCTGGACCTTTCCCACGCATTACCTGACCGGCGCCGCTGCGGCCGGTGCCATCGCGCTGATCAATTCGCTTGGCGGCCTCGGCGGTTTCGTCGCGCCGATGGTGCGCACGGCGGCGGAACGCGCGTATGTGTCGACGAGTGCCGGCCTCGTGTTGCTCGGATTCGTCGCCGTGCTTGCAGCGTTGGCAATCATCGTGTTCGTGCGGCCTGCACATGCGCCCGCGTATCCCCGCGTATCCGTATGACAAGCCTCACGACAAGCGTGCCAAAGCGTCCTGAATATTAGAACCTTAACGGAGTCCGATCATGTCCATGCCTACCATCCGCCACGTTCGCGCGTTCACCGTTCGCGGCGGCGGCGCCGATTATCACGACCAGGGCGCCGATCACTGGATCGACGACCATATCTCCACGCCCATGGCGCGTTACCCCGAGTATCGGCAAAGCCGCCAGTCGTTTGGCATCAATGTACTCGGCTCGCTGGTTGTCGAAATTGAAGCGAGCGACGGCACGGTCGGCTTCGCGGTCACCACCGGCGGTGAGATCGGGGCGTTTATCGTGGAGAAACATCTGGCGCGGTTTCTTGAAGGGCAACGGGTAACCGACATCGAAAAAATGTGGGACCAGATGTATTTCGCCACGCTCTATTACGGGCGCAAAGGCATTGTGCTGAATGCTATTTCGGGTGTCGATCTTGCCTTGTGGGATCTGCTCGCGAAGGTTCGCAAGGAGCCGGTGTTTCATCTTTTAGGCGGACCTGTACGCGACGAACTGCAGTTCTATGCAACCGGCGCACGTCCTGACCTGGCGAAGGAAATGGGTTTTATCGGCGGCAAGATGCCGTTGCAGCACGGACCCGCGGAAGGCGAGGAAGGGCTCGCGAAGAACATCGCAAAGCTAGCCGATATGCGCGCGAAAGTAGGCGACGACTTCTGGCTGATGTTCGATTGCTGGATGAGCCTCGACCTGAACTACGCAACGCGCCTCGCACACGCGGCGAAGGAATACGGCCTGAAGTGGCTTGAAGAAGCGTTGCCGCCCGACGACTATTGGGGTTACGCCGAACTGCGGCGCTCGGTACCGCGCGGCATGATGGTGACGACCGGCGAACACGAGGCCACGCGCTGGGGTTTTCGCATGCTGTTTGAAATGGGCTGTGCCGATCTGGTTCAGCCGGATGTGGGTTGGTGCGGCGGCATCACGGAACTGATCAAGATCTCCGCACTCGCTGATGCCCATAACGTGCTGGTCGTGCCGCATGGTTCATCGGTTTATAGCTATCACTTCGTGGTGACGCGGCACAATTCGCCGTTCGCGGAGTTCCTGATGATGGCGCCGAAAGCCGATGAAGTCGTGCCCATGTTCAATCCGTTGCTGCTGGATGAACCCGTGCCCGTGAATGGCCGGATGAAGGTGCCGGAGACGCCGGGTTTTGGCGTGCGGCTCAATCCGGAATGCACCCTGGTGCGTCCTTATACACACTGAAACATTGAAACGCTGAGGTTTAACCGTGCTGCTCGACAACAAAGTGGTGATTGTCACGGGCGGATCGCGAGGCATTGGCCGCGCGATCGCCGTGGCGTGCGCGAACGAAGGCGCGGACGTCGTACTGAACTACTGGGGCGATAACGACCGCTCGTATGGACGATTGTCGGCCGTGCAAGAGGTGATCGTCGAGATAGAGGCGCTTGGTCGGCGAGTGATCGCAGTCGAAGGAAACGTGGCGCAACGCGAGACGGGACTGGAGCTTGTGAAACAGGCAGTCGACGCGTTCGGTCATGTCGACGTTCTCGCCAGCAACGCCGGCATCTGTCCATTTCACTCGTTCCTCGACATGCCGGCGTCGGTGTACGAGGCGACCATCGGCGTCAATCTGAACGGCGCGTTCTATGTGACGCAGGCCGTTGCCAACCAGATGAAACTGCAAGGTACCGGCGGCGCGATCGTCGCGACGAGTTCGATCAGCGCGCTCGTTGGCGGGGGCATGCAGACGCATTACACGCCGACCAAGGCGGGCGTTCATTCGTTGATGCAATCATGCGCGATTGCGCTCGGGCCTTACGGCATCCGCTGCAATTCGGTGATGCCCGGTACGATCGCAACGGACCTGAATGCGGAAGATCTCGCCGATACCGAGAAGCGCGCGTACTTCGAAAAGCGTATTCCGTTGGGACGCCTGGGCGAACCCGACGACGTCGCGCAGTGCGTGACGTTTCTCGCATCGGATCGCGCGCGTTACGTTACGGGGGCATCACTTCTGGTGGATGGCGGCCTGTTCGTCAACCTTCAGTGAACGAGCCGGCCGAGTATTTGCGTAGCAACGCGATGCAGTATTCAGCGGGTTCGCTGAGCGTTTCATGTTTGCGCCGCAACAAGCCGAAGCCCGCGAGGCTTTTGCCGATCTCGACGGGCAGTTCGATCAGCAAATGCGCCCGCAGGTAATCGCGTACGACGGACTCCGGCAGCATGGCGACGGCGTCGCTGTTCTGCAGAAGCTGAAGCGTAGCGAAAATCGACGCGCACTCGACCACGTTGGAGGGCGAAGCAAGTCCGGCCCGCGCAAGCTCTTCTTCGAACAACGCGCGCGCCGGGCTGGTGATCGGTTGCAGGATCCAGGGCCAGGAGATCAGCGCGTCGAGCGAGAGCGTGGTTTCATGGGCGAGCGGATGCGCGGCGCGCACAACCAGCCGCATGGCCTCGCGCGAGAGCGGTTCGAAGTCGAAGTCGTTATGCTGGAGCGGCGTGGTGAGACGGCCGAGCGCGAGATCCACTTCGCGGCGGTGCAGCAATTGCACCACCTGGTCGCTGGTCTCGCCAAGAATACGAACGTTGAGCAGCGGCCGTTCGCTTTTCAGTTCGGCGATGGCCATGGCGAGCACGTCGGGCGCCGCGCCCATGATCGCGCCGACGGTCAGCTGACCATGACCACCGCGCCGCTTGCTTTCGAGGTCGGCGGCGAAGCGCGTAAGGTCGGCAAGCGACCGCCGTGCATAGGCGAGCGTGGCGACACCGAGCGGCGTGGGCTGCATGCCGCGCGCGTTGCGTTCGAACAGAAGGAAGCCGAACGCTTCTTCTATGTCGCTCAGCATGCGGCTGGCGCTCGGCTGGGCGACATTGATCGTCTCGGCGGCCTGATGCAGGTTGCGAGCGTCATCGAGGGCAACAAGCAGCGCGAGATGCTTGAATTTCAGGCGGTTGACGAGGGCAATCTGGGAGACGTTCTGGGTCATCGGGCGTCCTCGTGTGTTCATTAAGCGATTCGGTTTTGCGATCGGCTGATCCTGACTTCGGATTGTCATGTTATCGGTCGGCGAATTATAGTCGTAACGCAAAAGCCGGGATTCAACTGGTTTCAACACCATAAAAGGCAAGCCGCAATGGAGACGATTGCGTTCAGGATGACCCTCAAACCGGGCCGGCGCGATGAATACGAGCGGCGTCATCGCGACATATGGCCCGAGCTGGCCGAGGCGTTAAGTCACGCCGGAGTCCGCGATTACTGGATTTTCCTCGACGAACCCACCGGGCACCTGTTCGCCACGCTCAAGCGTGAGCGCGGCCACACCATGGACGCCTTGCCCGATCTGCCCATCATGCGCAAATGGTGGGACAGCATGGCCGACCTGATGGAAACAAACCCTGACCGCTCGCCGGTGCAAGCCGCGCTCGTGCCGGTCTTCCATCTACCCTGACGCTTTTGCTTCAGCCTTTGCGGCACGAGGACATATCCATGCAGGTTGTCGATCCGCACATTCACCTTTGGGATCTGAAGACGCATCACTATCCATGGTTGGCGAACCCGGGCAAGTCGTTCGTCGGCGATGCGCGCGATCTGAAGCATGACTATCTGATCGGCGATTTGCTGCGGGACGCCGGGCCGGTCCAGGTGCTGAAACTCGTGCATGTGGATGCCAATCACGATCCCGCCGATCCGGTCGAAGAAACACGCTGGCTGCAACACGTCGCCGATAACGAGGGCCACGGGTTACCAAACGCGATCGTGGCGGGCGCGGATCTGTCGGCGGACAACGCTCAGGAAGTGCTCGAAGGGCACGCTGCATTTGCCAATACGCGTGGTATTCGGCAGATACTCAACGTTCATGCGAATCCACTTTATGACTACGTGGGCCGGCACTACATGCGTGAACCGCAATGGCGCAAGAACTTCGCCTTGCTGAAGAAATATTCGATGTCATTCGATCTGCAGCTCTACCCATCGCAGATGAAAGAAGCGGCTGAACTTGCACAGGAGCATCCCGATACGCAGTTCATCGTGAATCATGCCGGCATGTTTGTGGATCGTTCGTCGGTGGAGGGGTTTCGTGCATGGCGTGACGGACTGCGTGCGCTCGCTGCATGTCCGAATGTAGCGGTGAAGATCAGCGGGCTCGCCATGTTCGATCATCAATGGAGCGTCGAAAGTTTCCGCCCGTATGTGCTGGAGACGATCGACACCTTCGGTTGCGAGCGCGCGATGTTCGCGTCGAATTTTCCGGTCGACCGTTTGTTCGCCACGTATGAAGGGTTGTGGAACGCGTATGCGTCGATCATAAAAGACCTGAGCGATATAGAAAAAGACGCGCTTTTCAAAAGCAACGCAGAACGTATTTATCGCATCTGAAGGAGACAGTATGGGCAATAACAATCCGCCTCGGCTTGAGCTAAGGCACGCGAGCAAGTCGTTTGGCCGCGTGCGTGCGCTCGGTGACGGCAGCCTCGCGATGTGGCCGGGTGAAGTGCATGCGTTGCTCGGCGAGAACGGCGCAGGCAAGTCGACCCTCGTCAAGCTGCTTGCGGGTGTTTACCAGCCGGACTCGGGCGAATTGCTGGTCGACGGGCAAGCGCGTACGTTCGCGAATCCCGCTGAAGCGCGCGACGCGGGTCTCGCTGTGATCTATCAGGAACCTACGTTGTTCGCGGATCTGTCCATCGCGGAGAACATCTACATGGGACGTCAGCCGCGCGACCGGATCGGCCGGATTCGCTATGACGAAATGAATCGCGAAGTGGACGCGCTGTTGCAATCGCTTGGCGTCAATCTGCGTGCGGAACGCCTGGTGCGCGGTCTGTCCATCGCCGATCAGCAAGTAGTCGAGATCGCCAAAGCGCTTTCCCTGAACGCGAATGTGCTGATCATGGACGAGCCGACAGCGGCGTTGTCGTTGACTGAAGTGGAGCGCTTGTTCTCAATCGTGCGCGCATTGCGTGAACGCGACGCCGCCATTCTTTTCATCACGCACCGGCTGGATGAAGTATTCGCGCTGACGCAGCGCCTGACGATCATGCGCGACGGCCTGAAGGTCTTCGACGCCATGACCGCCGACATGACCATTGATTCGATCGTCAGCAAGATGGTGGGGCGCGATCTGGATACCTTCTATCCGAAAGCCGATGTCGCGCCCGGCGAGGTCCGTCTGTCCGTTCGTAACCTGACGCGCGACGGCGTGTTCAAGAACATCTCGTTCGAGGTTCGCGCAGGCGAGATCGTGGCGCTGGCGGGGCTGGTTGGCGCAGGCCGCAGCGAAGTGGCGCGGGCGATCTTCGGCATCGACCCGGTGGATGCGGGCGAGGTTCATATCGCGGGCAAACTCTTGCAACTCGGCCGGCCGCAAGCGGCAGTCCGCGCGGGGCTCGCGCTGGTGCCGGAGGACCGCCGTGCGCAAGGTCTTGCGCTGGAACTGAGCATTGCGCGCAACGCTTCGTTGACGGTGCTGGGACGCCTTGTCAAACACGGGCTGATCTCGTCACGCAGTGAAAATGCGCTCGCGGCCGACTGGGGTAAACGCCTGCGGCTCAAAGCGGGCGATCTGGACGCGCCGGTAGGCACGCTGTCGGGCGGCAACCAGCAGAAGGTCGTGCTCGGAAAGTGGCTGGCTACAGGGCCTAAAGTGCTGATCATCGACGAACCGACTCGCGGTATCGATGTCGGCGCAAAGGCGGAGGTGTATAGAACGCTCGCCGAACTGGTGCGCGAAGGCATGGCAGTCCTGATGATTTCAAGCGAGCTGCCCGAAGTGCTCGGCATGGCCGACCGCATTCTTGTCATGCACGAAGGGCGTATCAGCGCCGACATCGCCCGCGCCGATGCAAACGAAGAGCGCGTGATGAGCGCCGCGCTCGGCGCATCGTCGTCCATGTTGGGGAAGGCGGCATGATGACACGACATTCCCCCGCCATGCCCGCCGTGCACGCGCCCAAAACCAAACGCCGCAATCTGCTGGCGGACCTCGTTCGCAGCCGCGAGGCGACCTTGTTTGTCGTGCTCATTGCGCTGATCGCCGCTACCGCTGCGGTGAAACCCGAGTTCCTGAACCTGCAGAATCTGCGCGACGTACTGCTCAATGTATCGATTATCGGCTTGCTCACCGCGGGCATGACCGTCGTGATGCTGATGCGGCATATCGATCTGTCGGTAGCGTCCGTTGTCGGTGTCAGCGCGTATTCGGTCGGCAGTCTCTTCGTGACGTTCCCGCATATGCCGATCGCGGTCGCGATGCTCGCGGGGATAACCATTGGCCTTGCGATTGGCGCGGTGAACGGCACGCTGATCACGTTCGGGCGCGTGCCTTCGCTGGTGGCGACCTTGTCGACGTTGTACATAGTGCGCGGCGCCGATTACGCCTGGGTCCACGGCGGCCAGATCAACGCGACCAGCCTTCCGGATGCGTTCTCGCGCATTGCGACGGGTTCGCTGCTCGGTTTGCCGAACCTCGTGCTGATAGCGGTGGTCGTGCTGTTCGCGATGGGCGTCTATCTCAAGCAATATCGCGGTGGACGCGAGCATTATGCGATCGGGTCGAACCCGGAAGCCGCACGGCTTGCGGGTATTCGCGTAGAGCGCCGCGTGATGATCGGCTTCCTGTTGTCCGGCGCAATTGCGGGCCTTGCTGGTGTGCTTTGGCTGGCGCGTTTCGGCACGGTCGAAGCGAGCACGGCGAAGGGTATCGAATTGCAGGTGGTGGCCGCAGCCGTGGTGGGCAGCGTGGCGATCACGGGTGGCGTGGGCACGATCCTCGGCGCGACGCTCGGTGCGCTTGTGCTTGGCGTGATCAACATTGCGCTGGTGGTGTTGCGCGTATCGCCGTTCTGGCAGCAGGCCATTCAAGGAGCGCTGATTGTCGCGGCGATCACGCTCGACACATTGCTGGCGCGCTCGGTCGCGCGCCGCATGATGAGGAAACGCGATCATGGCTAAACCCGATTCCGCATTGACGATGACCCGGCGCCGGCATCTCTCGTGGGAAACCATGCTGGTGGTCGTGCTCGTGCTGGGACTGATCCTCGGGCGCGTGTTGTCGCCCATGTTCCTCTCGAGCGCCAACCTCTCGAACATGCTCGCCGACTTCACCGAGATCGCACTGATCGCCTTGCCGATGACATTGATCATTGTCGCGGCTGAAATCGATTTGTCGGTGGCGTCCGTGCTCGGTGCATCGAGTGCGCTGATGGGCGTGCTGTGGCACATGGGCCTGCCCATGCCGCTCGTGATCGCCATTGTATTGGTCGCGGGAACGCTTGCCGGCCTGTTCAACGGGCTGGTGATCGTGCGCTTCAATCTTCCCTCGCTGGCCGTGACCATCGGCACCCTGGCGTTGTTTCGCGGCCTGGCGTATGTGTTGCTCGGCGATCAGGCCGTCGCGGATTTTCCCGCGTCCTATACAGCGTTCGGGATGGATACCGTGGCGGCGTTCCTGCCCATGCCGTTTGTCCTTGTCATCATTGGCGCTGTCGTTTTCACTGTGCTGCTGCAAGCTACGCCGTTCGGACGCAGCCTCTATGCGATCGGCGCGAATCCTGTTGCCGCGCAGTTTTCCGGCATCGACGTGGCACGGACGAAGCTCAAGCTTTTCATGCTGTCCGGCGCGATGAGCGCGCTCGCGGGCGTGGTCTACACGTTGCGCTTCACCAGCGCTCGCGGTGACAACGGCGAGGGATTCGAACTGTCGGTGATCGCGGCCGTGCTGTTCGGCGGCGTGAGTATTTTCGGTGGACGTGGGTCCATGATCGGCGTACTTCTGTCGTTGCTGATCATTGGCGTGTTGCGCAATGCGTTGACGCTCTCGGATGTATCGAGCGAGACGCTGACCATTGTGACCGGTGGTTTGTTGTTGTCGTCGGTGCTGATTCCGAATCTTGTTGCACGTTGGCGTGTCATGCGCGAAAAGCGCTTGATGACGCAGACGCTTATCTGAAGCTTGGCTTTTTAAAACCAGCGTGAAGACTCCGGCCATTCACTGAACCGGAGCAGCGCGCGACATCAGGAGACACAAGCATGTTCAAACCCTTCCAGTCCATCCGCGGTCCGGCGTTATGCGCCGCGCTGATCGCGGTGTCCGCGGCGGCGTTGATTCCGATCAGCGCGAACGCCGCGGACTTGAAAAAAGACCTGAAAATAGCGTTCCTGCCCAAGCAGATCAACAACCCGTACGAAGTGATTGCTGACGACGGCGGTCTGGCGGCGATCAAGGAGATGGGCGGCCAGGGCAAGGTTGTCGGGCCATCGGATGCGGGTGCATCGTCGCAAGTTCAGTACATCAACACGCTGATCACGCAGCGCCAGGATGCGATCGTGATTGCCGCGAACGATGCCAACGCGGTCGTTCCGTACCTGAAGAAAGCGATGGCGCAAGGCGTGAAGGTCGTCACGTTCGACTCGGATACCGCGCCCGATGGCCGCCAGATCTTCGTCAATCAGGCGAACTCGGAAGGGATCGGACGGGGGCAGGTGCAGTTGATGTCGAAGCTGATAGGAGGCGAGGGTGAGTTCGCGATCCTCTCGGCTACGCCGAACGCCACGAACCAGAACACCTGGATCAAGTGGATGGAGGAGGAGCTGAAGAAGCCGGAATATTCGAAGATGAAGCTGGTGAAGATTGCCTACGGTAACGACGACGACCAGAAGTCGTTCGTCGAAACGCAGGGCTTGTTGCAGGCGTATCCGAACCTGAAGGGCATCATTTCCCCAACGACCGTGGGCATTGCAGCGGCGGCGCGTTATATCTCGACGTCGCCGGCCAAGGGCAAGGTCATGGTCACCGGACTCGGCACGCCGAACCAGATGCGCGCGTTCATCAAGAACGGCACGGTGAAGGCGTTCCAGTTGTGGGACCCGGGTCAACTCGGCTACCTCGCGGCGTACGCGGCGGCTAATCTTGCTTCAGGCACGATCACGGGCAAGGAAGGCGACAGCTTCGACGCAGGCAAGCTGGGCAAGCGCACGGTGGGCAAGAGTGGCGAAGTCGTGCTTGGACCGCCGACCACGTTTGATTCTTCGAATATCGACAACTTCAATTTCTAGAGCGAAGTCTGCCGAAGAACGAAAGTATGGGTGGGAAGAAAGGCGTAGTTAAAGACGGGTACCCAATCGTGGATTGGGTACCCGTCTGCGGTTTACGCCGGCAGGATTGAATCTGCGAAGGCTGCAATTCATATAGCGCTTTACGCCAACGACTTCAGTACGTCCGGGTTCCAGTTGTTCAGTTGATCGATACGGCCTTCGCGAACCTTGTTGGCCCAGTCGGCATCGACCAGCATGCCGCGTCCGACCGCAACGAGGTCAAAATCACCGCGGTCCATCAGTTGCAGCAAATGGTCAAGCGAAGCCACGTTGCTACCTTCGCCCATGAGCGTGTCAATGTGCTCGCCTGTCATACCGACGGAGCCAACCGTGATAGTCGGCTTGTCCGAGAGCTTCTTCGTCCAGGCAGTCAGGTTCTGGTCCGACTCGAACTCGGTGTCCCAGAAGCGGCGCGTCGAGCAATGAAAAACGTCTACGCCTGCATCGACCATGATGCGGGCGAATTCTTCGAGTTCCGCCGGCGTGTTGAAGTTCTTCGCTTGGAAGTCCTGAACCTTCCACTGTGAGATACGCAGCGAGACAGCGAAGTCCGGACCCGTCATGCGACGGATTTCCGCGATAGCCTCGGCCGCGAGGCGTGCGCGGTTGCCGAGCGAGCCACCATAGCGGTCATCACGTTTGTTTGTGCCTGGCCAGAAGAACTGGTCCAGCAGATAACCGTGCGCCGCGTGCAGTTCGACTCCGTGAAACCCTGCCATCGTCGCGTTGAAGCGTATTTTTAAAAGTAATCCTAAGTGTTTTACCGCGATAGGAGAAGACGCGCTCGGGAGACGCTGTGTCGCTTATCGGGAGACAGTCAGGTTCGTGGCGAAGGCCCAAGTGGATTGTCGCTTGCAGGGCGACGCTCTGACCACTGCGGCGCTGTTTATCCCGGGCTGCACACTATCCACAATGATGCGTTTCGACGGCTCGCCGAGTCCGCCAGTCGTGTCGTCCTGCCTGGATTTTCAACCTCCCCGATAGAGTCACCAATGAACACTGCAACATCACACGGAGCGGATCGCAATAAGCTGCTGATACTCGCCGCTGTCTGCTTGTCCGCGCTTGTGCTGCCACTAGCCTTCTCGGGCGGCGCAGTCGCTACGCCCGCCATCGGTCGGGACCTTGGCGGCAGCCCCGCGATGCTTACGTGGGTCACCAACGCGTTCATGCTCAGTTTTGGCAGCCTGCTGATGGTCGCCGGGGCACTGGCAGACCAGTTTGGCCGCAAGCGCCTTTTTGTCTTCGGGCTGGGCGGCTTCATCATCACGTCGTTCGCCATGAGCTTTGCGCCGTCGACGCTCTGGCTGGATATCCTGCGAGCGACTCAAGGCGTAGCGGCGGCTGCTTCGCTCTCGAGCGGCGCCGCGTCACTCGCCCAGGAGTTCGACGGTCACGCACGTACCCGCGCGTTCAGCATGCTCGGTACGAGCTTTGGCATCGGCCTGGCGTTTGGTCCGTTGCTGGCGGGCGCGCTGATCGAACACTTCGGCTGGCGTTCGATTTTCGTGGTCATTGCAGCCATTGGTCTTGTGGCCTTTGTCTTCGGCGTGCCGCGCATGCGGGAGACCCGCGATCCGGGTGCGATGGGGCTGGATTATCCGGGCACGATCACTTTCACGGCGACGCTCGCGCTCTTTACGTCTGGCGTCATCCAGGCGCCGGAAAGCGGTTGGGGAAGCCCGTTGGTCGTCAGCCTGCTGGTTGCCTCCGCCGTCACGCTGGTTGCGTTTGTCCTGATCGAGACGCGCGTCAAGCGGCCGATGCTCGAACTGAGCCTGTTTCGCTATCCGCGTTTCGTTGGTGTGCAGATCCTGCCGGTGGGTACATGTTATTGCTACATCGTGCTTATCGTGATGCTGCCGTTGCGCTTTATCGGCGCGGAAGGCTTGAGCGAAATCGATGCAGGTCTCCTGATGATTGCGCTGTCCGCCCCCATGCTCGTCGTGCCAATGCTGGTGGCCTCGTTCACGCGTTGGGTGTCCGCAGGCGTGCTGTCGGGCATTGGTTTCCTGATTGCGGCCGCCGGTCTTTACTGGTTGAGTCTCGTTGATTTCAGCGCTTCAAAAGAGGCGCTTGTCATGCCCATGCTGGTGATCGGCATTGGTGCGGGCATGCCCTGGGGTCTCATGGATGGACTCTCGGTCAGCGTTGTGCCGAAAGAGCGTGCAGGCATGGCGTCCGGCATCTTTAGCACCACGCGCGTGGCAGGCGAAGGTATCGCGCTCGCGATTGCCACGGCCATCCTGGCAGCGCTTGCACACACGAGCCTTGCCCGGATTATTCCGGATACGTCGGTGGAATTGAGCATGCGAATTGCAGAAGCTGCGCAGCGTGTGACTACCGGTGATATGGCGCGGGCGGCGGCGACGCTTCCTGAAGTCAGCCGTCATGCACTCTCGACAAGCTACGCGGATGCGTTCACGAGCCTGCTGCATGTACTGATTGTTATCACGCTGCTCTCCGCGTTCGCTACGTTTGCCTTTCTGAGCCGCACGCCGGCGCAGGACGACGAACCGGATGCAAACGTAAATTCCGAAAAGAAAGCTGTTGTCGATGTAGCGGTGAACGCCTGACAGATTCCATGCTGCACGAGTTGAGGGGCCGTCTCAGGGTGAGGCGGCCCTTTTATCTTGAGCAAGCGGCAAGATGTCTGCCACTAATCAGGTTATTATTTTCCAACTTTTCTAAGCGGGTTAAGTGATGAGTGAGCGCGTCGATGCACCCATGGCCGAGATCGCGGTTTTTGTGGCGGTCGCGCAGAGCGGCAGCTTTACCCGCGCTGCAGAAGAGATCGGCAGCAGCAAGTCCAACGTCGGCAAGGCCGTGCAGCGTCTCGAGGCACGGCTCGGCACCCGGCTTTTCCAGCGCACGACGCGCGCCGTGCGGCTGACCGAAGACGGCGAGACTTACCTGCTTGCCGCACAGCAAGCACTGTGTGGCCTTCGCGAAGCCGAGCAGCAACTCGCTTCAAGGCGCTCCGAGCCCGTGGGCCGCGTGAAAATAGACTTGCCGGCGGGTTTCGGGCGACTGCTGCTGCCGAGCTTCATCGATCTTCGCGCGAAGCATCCCAAGCTTACGCTGGAGATAGCGCTGACCGACCGGATGTCCGACCCCATCGGCGAGGGCTGGGACGTTGTCGTGCGCATAGGTGCGCTCCCGGAGGACAGCGAGCTGACCGTACGCAAGCTGTGTGATTTGCGGCTCGGACTTTACGCGTCTCCTGAATACCTGCAGCGTAGCGGCGACGTCAAGACGCTGGCGGATCTGGCCAGCCACGACGCTATAGTCTTCCGGGGACCAACCGGGCGTTTGCGTGGGTGGACGGTCCGGGACGGCGACACCGTGCGCGAACTGTCCCCCGTGCCCATACTTGTGCTTGCCGATGGTCAGGCCCTGGTGGAAGCTTCGGTGACCGGTTTCGGGATCACGCAGATCCTGGACCGGGTGGCTTTGCCGTACGTCAAGTCGGGCAAGCTGGTTCATTTGCTTCCGGAAGCAGACGTCGATGGACCACCGGTGCACGCGATCATTTCGCTCGGTCAGAAGATGGCAGCCAAGACCCGCGCGGTCGTGAATCATCTGGCGGAAACGCTGCAGCAAACCGCGGGATAAGACCGCTGTTGCAAGCGCTCGCGCAGCATGATCGAGAGGGTGCGATCTCTGTTCAAAAAGAGCGAAAAGACTTTTCGTCGATAAGGGCTTTAACGCGCAACGCGCCGCGGGTAATCTATGCCCAACCCTATCTCCTCGATGTTGCCACACCCTGGGCCAGGGGCTTCGCTCTCATCAAGCGGAGTCCCGATTAAATTGCGGCGGTACGCAGCTATCCCCACTTGAACTTTGTCCGATTCGCGGACGCACTCTGTGTAACTAAGCGTTCATGTACGCCCGATTGCGTTTGTGATGGCCACAAAGAGCGCAATGGCGACCTTGAGGACTCGTGCCTGCGCCAGCGCAAGGGAGCCGATGCGAAGCCGGCTTCTCACCTGTCGGCAGATCGCACGATGAAGCCAGTGAAGCGGCGTTGTCAGGCTCTGGTGAGGCATTTGAATCTTCATCTCTCTACTCCCGATACTTCAAGTGACCGAGCGCCCATCCGATACTCCGGATGGGCGCTCGGTTTGCTCAATGACATCACGTCCACTACTACTTCTGGGCGAGCGACGGAACATCGGTGGCGGCCATTGCATCGCCCCATCCGCCACCCAGCGCGCGGATAAGGTTGACCGTCGCCGCAGCCTGCACGCCCTGTAACTGCACCGCGGCGCGACGGGACTGCAGCACCGTACGCTCGGCGTCTATTACGTCGAGGTAGTTGACCGCACCTTCCGTGTACTGCGTCCGCGATAACTGCGCCGCGCGAGCCGAGGCATTGACGGCTTCTGCTTGCGTCTTTGTCTGGTCCTCGAGAATGCGCATATCGGACAGGTTGTCTTCCACTTCGCGGAACGCAGTCAGCACCTGCTGACGGTAGTTCGCCACGTCCTCGTCATAAACGGCGCGCGCGTTCGCGAGGTTGCCCTTGCGGCGGCCGCCATCGAAGATCGGGATGTTGAGCGACGTGCCCGCAAGCGGCCCAAGCAGGAACGCACGGCTGCTCCATTTGAACAGATCACCGATTGTCGCCGACTCGAAACCGCCCGCGCCCGTGAGCGTGAGGGACGGGAAGAACGCGGCCTTCGCCACACCAACCCGGGCATTCGCCGCGGCCATCGCACGCTCGGCGGCGGCGATATCCGGTCGACGCTCAAGCAGCGACGACGGCAAACCAGGCGGTATACGCAGGGTCACCGGCTTGAGCGGATCAGCGGCCATCGAGAACTCCGCAGGGGCCTTGCCAAGCAGCACGGCCAGGCTGTGTTCGGATGTCGCCCGCAAGCGCTGGACCGTCATCGCGTCCGAGCGGGCCGTCGCTAATTCGGACTGTGCACGTGACACATCGAGTTCGGTAATCTCCCCTTCGGTGTAGCGGCGCTGAACCAGCTTGAGTGCCTGCTCCCGCAAGTCGACCGCCGACGCAAACACCTGGCTCTCTGCGTCCAGCTCACGCAGCGCGAAGTAGTTCTGCGCGACGTCCGCCTGAAGCGCCAACTGCACCGAGCGGAAGAGGGCTTCACTCTGCTGCATGTCGGCCTTCGACGCATCGACCGTCGACGTGACGCGACCGAACAGGTCCACCTCATACGACACGCTCGCCTGGGCACGCCAGAGGGTCTGCTGCGGCACGTTGGTGCCGTCCGGCTCGAAGAGCGACGCGGCGGACACCTTCTGCCGCGTTGGACCGAAGCCGGCGTCCAGCGACGGGAAGAACCCCGCGCGTGCCGCCTGGTTCATCGCACGGGCTTCCTTCACGCGTGCGGCCGCCGCTGCGAGGTTCTGGTTTGCCGCCAGCGCCTGCTCTTCCAGGTCGTTCAGCTTCGGGTCCTGGAAGACAGTCCACCATTGACCGCGCGCTGCCTCTTCAGACGGCTGCGCGACCTTCCACGTACCGCGCTCATCCGGTTTCAATTCTGCTTGCGGCGCTTCCTTGAACGTCGCGATTGCAGGCGTCGACGGCACCTCGTACGTCGGAGCCAGCGAACAGCCGGCGAGGACCAGCAACGCACCCAGCAGGATCGAGCCGGTGAAGGCTTTTTTCATCGAAAGAAATCTATGCATGATGGTCTCCTTAGTCCTGCAGTGCGGGTTCGGGAATCTCGGGCCGGGGCGTTGGCGTCACAGCCGTGCCATGCGAGCCGCCCGTGCCGCCGCCGTCAGGACCATGATCGTGGGGGCCATGGATATGCGGGTGCTTACCATGCTTGTCCTTGAGTTGCTTGCCTCCGGCGAGCTTACGCAGAAGCACGTAGAACACGGGAGTCAGCAGAAGCCCGAACAGGGTGACGCCCAGCATGCCGAAGAACACGGCAATGCCCATGGCGCGACGCATTTCCGAACCGGCGCCCGTTGACACCACGAGAGGAATCACGCCCATGATGAAAGCGATCGACGTCATGAGAATCGGGCGCAACCTCAAGCGGCATGCTTCTATGGCAGCCTGGACAATCGTGCGGCCTTGTATTTCCAGCTCGCGCGCGAACTCGACAATCAGGATCGCGTTCTTCGCCGATAACCCCACGAGCACCATCAGGCCGATCTGCGTGAAGATGTTGTTATCGCCTTGCGTGAGCCACACGCCGAACAGCGCCGACAGAATACTCATTGGCACGATCAGCAGGATCGCGAGCGGCAACGTCAGGCTCTCATACATTGCAGCGAGCACCAGGAACACGAGCAGCACGCTGATCGGGAACACCCACAGCGCTGCATTGCCGGCGAGGATCTGCTGATACGTGAGGTCGGTCCACTCGAACTTGATGCCGCGCGGCAGCGTCTGTGCAGCAATGCGCTCGACTGCGGCCATGGCTTGCCCGGAAGAATAACCGGGTGCCGGACCACCGTTGATGTCGGCTGCAAGGAAACCGTTGTAGCGAATCACGGTTTCCGGGCCGAAGGTCGGCGTGACCTTCACGAGAGACGACAACGGCACCATGTCGCCGGCGGCATTGCGCGTCTTCAACTCGAGGATGCTGTCGGCCGTTGCGCGGAACGGCGCATCGGCTTGAGCGCGCACCTGATAGACCCGGCCGAACTTGTTGAAGTCGTTCACGTACAGCGAGCCGAGGTAGATCTGCATGGTGTCGAACACGTCGGTCACGCTGACGCCGAGTTGCTTGGCCTTCTCACGATCCAGTTCCACATTCAGTTGCGGCACGTTGATCTGATAGCTTGAAAACGACGGTCCAAGTTCCGGCGCTTTCGCAGCGGCCGCGAGGAATGCTTGCGTAGCCTTGTTCAGCGCTTCGTAACCCAGCGCGCCGCGGTCCTCGATCTGCAGCTTGAAGCCGCCGATCGTGCCAAGGCCGGACACCGGCGGAGGCGGGAACGTCGCAATCATGGCGTCCTTGATGCCGCCGTATTCCTTGTTCAGGTTGCCGACAATGGCATTCGCCGATTCGTCCTTGCCGCGATGCTTGGATGGACTCATCACCGGAAACACGAGACCGCTGCTCGATGAGTTCATCAGGCCGGTCACGTTGAGGCCTGGAAATTCCGGCGTATGCTCGACACCCGGTTGCTTGCGGGCAATCTCGCCCATCTGATGAACGACCTTCGCCGTGCGGTCGAGTGATGCGCCGCTTGGCAACTGCAGGATACTGACGAGGTAATCCTTGTCCTGTGCAGGAACGAAACCACCGGGCACGATCTTGCCGAGAAGGACCGTGCCACCGAGCAGTACGCCATACACCACCATCATTGCAAACTTGCGGTTGATGACGCCGCCCACGCCGCGCCCGTACGCTTCTGAGCCGCGATTGAAGACCTTGTTGAAGACGTTGAAGAACGGTCCGAGGATCCGGTCCATAAACCGCGTGAGCCAGTCCTTCGGCGCATGGTGACTTTTCAGCAGCAGCGCGGACAGAGCGGGCGACAACGTGAGCGAATTGAACGCGGAGATGACCGTTGAAATCGCGATGGTCATCGCGAACTGCTTGTAGAACTGACCGGTCAGGCCCGACATGAAGGCGAGCGGCACGAAGACGGCAATCAGCGTGAGCGCGATAGCGACAATCGGTCCGCTGACTTCACGCATTGCTTCATACGATGCCTCCAGAGGCGTGAGCCCGGCAGCAATGTTCCGCTCCACGTTCTCGACCACCACAATGGCGTCGTCGACCACGATCCCAATAGCAAGCACCATCCCGAAGAGCGATAGCGCGTTGATCGAGAAGCCGAACGCGAGCATCAGCGAGAACGTGCCGACAATCGACACCGGCACTGCGAGCAGCGGAATCAGCGACGCGCGCCACGTCTGCAAGAACACGATCACCACGATCACGACGAGGACGATCGCCTCGAAGAGCGTGTGGATCACCGCGTCGATACTTTCGCGCACGAACTGCGTCGGGTCATAGACGATCTCGGCCTTGACGTCGTCCGGCATATCCTTTTGCAGTTCCGCCGTGATCCGTCTCACGTCGGTCGAGATCTGCAGAGAGTTCGCGTTCGGCTGCTGGAAGATGATGATCTGCACGGCGGGCTTGCCGTCGAGGCTCGCGCGCAGCGCATAGTCCGCCGCGCCCATTTCCACGCGGGCAACATCGCTGAGATGCGTCACCGCACCATCGGGCGATGTCTTCAGGATAATCTTGCGGAACTCGTCTTCGGTCTTCAGGCGGCCTTGCGCGTTTACGCTGAGTTGCAGCGGCACGTTCGTGGTCATCGGTGCGCCGCCGACAATACCCGCTGCAACCTGGACGTTCTGCTCGCGGATCGCCTTGACGATGTCCGTAGCGGTCATGTTCTGGCTGGCCACCTTGGTCGGGTCGAGCCAGACGCGCATCGAATAGTCGCCACCACCCCACATCACGACTTCACCCACACCGGGAACCTGTGCGAGGTGGTCCTTGATGTTGATGAGCGCGTAGTTGCGCAGGTAGTTCAGATCGTAGCGGCCGTTGGGCGAGCCGACGTTCACGCCCATGGTCAGCGTCGGTGACGACTTGACGGTAGTCACCCCGAGTCGCTGAACGTCTTCCGGCAAACGCGGCATGGCCTGCGAGACGCGGTTCTGAACGAGTTGCTGCGCCTTGTCCGGATCGGTGCCGAGCTTGAACGTAACGGTCGTGGTCATGTTGCCGTCGCTGTTCGCCTGCGACTGCATGTACAGCATGTTTTCGACGCCGTTGATCTGTTCTTCAATCGGCGAAGCAACCGTTTCCGCGATGACCTTCGGGTTGGCTCCCGGATACTGCGCACGGACGACCACTGAAGGCGGCACGACTTCCGGGTACTCCGCCGTTGGCAATTTCGTCAGCGCGATAATGCCGGCCAGCAAGATCACCACCGACAGCACGCCCGCAAAGATGGGCCGGTCGATGAAATACTTTGAGATGTTCATGATGAGCTTCTCCGTAGCCTGTTATGTCGCTGACGCGGCTGACTTCGCGGCGTCGGCCATGTTGACCAGGTTGGCCCGCACGGTGTCGTTCGGCCGGGCGCGCTGAAGACCGTTCACGACAATGCGCTCACCCGGTTTCAAGCCCGAGATGACCACGCGAAGGTTGTCGTGCAGGCCGCCCAGGCGGACTTCACGGTATTGCACCTTGCCCGCGCCATCGACCACCAGAACGTATTTCTTCGCCTGGTCCGTGCCGACCGCCGCGTCGTCGATCAGGATGGCCGGGTGCGCTTCACCGCCGCCAACCTTCACGCGTGCATAGAGGCCGGGAACGAGCGAGCCGTCGGTGTTGTCGATGCTGGCGCGCACGCGGATGGTGCCTGACGAGGTGTCCAGCCGGTTGTCGACTGACGTGACCGTGCCCTGGCGCGAATAGCCGTCTTCGTTCGCAAGACCGAGCGAGACCGGCACTTTGGCATTGCGGTCACGGCCGAGATATTGCAAGTACGTTTGTTCATCGACATCGAACGATGCGTAGATCGGCGACACGGAGACGAGCGTGGTCAGCAGCGGGGCGTTGGCGCCTGCCGACACCACGTTACCCACCGTCAGTTCGGCACGCGAAACGCGCCCGGATACGGGCGCGTTCACCGTGGTGTAGCTGAGATTGACTTGCGCGGCTTCGAGTGCCGCCTTCGCTGCTTTCACACCGGCCGCGGCTTCGCGCGAGGCGTTTTGTTTCTCGTCGTAGTCGCGCCTGGCGATTGCGTTATCCGCCAGCAGCCGGTCAGCGCGCGCCGCGTCAGTCGAGGTATAGGTGGCCCGCGCCTGAGCAGCGGCTAGCTGCGCGGCTGTGCGGTCGACTTCCGCAACGTACGGGCGCGGATCGATCGTAAAGAGCGGGTCGCCCTTCTTCACAAGTGCGCCGTCTTTGAAATGCACGGCGACGATAGTGCCGGGCACGAGCGGGCGCACATCGACATGGTCGATCGCTTCCAGGCGGCCGGAATAGCTTTGCCAGTCGGTAATCGTCTCGGAGAGAACCGCGGCAACATCGACATCGGCCGCCGGCGCCGGGGTGTCAGCCGCTTGAGCTGCAGCGACCGGCCCTGAATTGATTCCGTGGGTGAAGCCAACGCCCGCTATTGCGCCAACTAAAGCAACGGCACCGAGCGCGGCGGTAAGCTGTTTTTTGCGATGGGTTAGCATAAGTAGTATTCCTTATAGATACAAAGTGATCCGGGAAAACGCATCGGGATTCAGCTCGGCTCATAGCCGTCACAACACTGCGACTCGGATGCGTGTGTAGCGTTGACGGAAGTATGGCTTCCGGGCTTGAGGTTATAAAGTAGGCTTCAGTGGTTTCTTTGTATCCACCAGGGCGACAATTTCGCTCATGTCCGCTTGCGTCCGCTCATGTCCGCGCATGTCGCTACGGGGTGAGGCGCTTGCGCAAGAACTCCGCAACATCGGCCAGTGCCGGTGCGTGCGAGACGAGTTCGCCATGGGTGGTGCCGCCATGCCGTGTCATCTCTACCGGCACGCCCGCCGCAATCAGCTCTCTTGCGTAGGTCTCGCCGTCTGCACGAACCAGGGATGCTTCCGCGCTGGCGATCAACGTGGGCGGCAAGGTGCCGAGCCGTCGTGATTCGAGTGGCGCTGCATAAGGATGGATACGCTGCGAAGCGGTGGGAAGATAGGCGCGATAAAAGCGCGCGCATGCCTCGGCATCGAAATCATCGTTCGAGGAGGTGGCCTTGCTATCGATCAACCGGGTCATGCTCGGGTCGAGCAGCGGCGCCAGAAGCGCTTGCGCCGCCAGCCTGTGGACACCGCGGTCGCGTGCGATGGCGGCGAGGCCGGCCGCAATGCTTCCGCCCGCGTCATAGCCGACCGCAGCAAGACGCGTGGCGTCTGCGCCGTACGAACGTGCGTTGGATGCGGCCCACGCCAGCGCGAGATACGCGTCCTCGGTTGCGGCCGGAAACGGGAAGGCGGGTGCGAGCGAATACCCCACGGCAATAACCCATGCCGGCGTGCTGGTCGCGAGAAACGAAGCGGGTTCGTTCGCGTCGTCGAGGCTTCCCTTGACGAAGCACCCTCCGTGGAAATACAACACGATGGGAAGCGCGCCGGATGTTATCGGCCGGTAGCTGCGCAATGTAATGTGCTGCGCGTGACCCGCGATTCCGATGTCGGATAATTCCAGCTTCGCTTTCATGTGAGGTGAGTGGAAATTCTCAATTAGAGGGGGATGTGAGCGTTATTCGCAGACCGGATTGTCCACATAACCCTCGTTGAGATAAACGTCTCACTTTCGACAAGACAATTCGCTCGTAGCGAATTCTGTTATCAAAAGGGGAGCTAAAGGTTCGGGCGTGACAGGTCCGTCGGGCATCGCGCACGCAGTCGCTGAACTGCGCTTACCTTGCCTTGCGAAGAATCGACTCGCGCTCTGGTGTCAGCGGCGCGGACCTGCCGGACGCCGGTCACATTGCCGTTGCATCCTCACTGCGTGGCGTGGCGACTCGCGCAGGATGACGCGGCTTCAGGTACTGTGCGAGGCCCGGGGGCAGGGGGTTGTCGGCTCGCAGGATCTTGCACTGCTCGAAGAGCTCTGCGATCCACTCTACAAAGACCCGCACTTGCGGCGAGAGACGGCGGTTCTGCGGATACACCGCAGAAATAGGAAAGGGCATGGGCCGCCATTTCTCCAGCACCTCGATCAGCGTGCCGGACTGGAGATGGGGAAGCGCCAGGAAGTGCGGCACCTGGATAATGCCGAGTCCTTTCAAGCCGCATTGCAGGTACGCGTCGCCGTCGTTGGCCGCGAGCCTTGAGCGAATCTGGATTTCGACCGGCTTGCCGTCGACAACAAAATCCATCTCTACAATGCGGCCGTTGCGGCTGGAGAAGTAGTTCACCGCAATATGACGATCGAGGTCGGCGAGTGTCTTGGGTTCGCCGTTGCGCGCAAGATAGTCGGGGCTTGCGACGGTCACGAATTCCGAGACCCCTACCCGCCGTGCAACGAGCGTGGAGTCCTGCATCGGGCCCATGCGAATCGCGCAGTCCACACTATCCTGCACAAGGTCCACGGCCTTGTCGCCCACGCCGAGCATCAGGTCGATGTCAGGGTACCGAGCGTGGAAGTCATCCAGCGCGGGTACGACGATAAGCCGCCCGATCGAGCCCGGCATATCCACCTTGAGTTTGCCCCTGGGGCTGGCCGTTGTGGAGAACGAGTTCTCCGAGTCCTCGACCTCCGCGAGAATCCGCGAGCAGCGTTCGTAATACGCGGCGCCATCCGGCGTCACGCTGATGCGGCGGGTGGTCCGGTTCAGAAGCCGTACCTTGAGGTAAGCCTCGAGGTTCTGGATGATGGTGGTGACTGACGAGCGTGTCATGTGCAAGGAGTCAGCGGCACCAGAGAAGCTGTTGGTGTCGACCACGCGGGTGAAGACCTGCATCGCCTGAAGTTTGTCCATTGTGTTTGAGTCTCTGCAAGGGTCACCGGCCTGGGCGCCCGCGACGCGTCATTCAGGAGCGCCTGACAGTTCACCTGGCGCCCGGCGGGAGAGGCGCTGAATCTCACCGGCGAGCGCTTCTATGTAGGGGTCGTGGAGGCTGCACTGCTTAAGCGCGGCATGTAGCTTGAACACATACTCGGCGTTGCTGCCAAACTTGCCCGCGGTAGTTGCCACGAGCGGTGCCACCGTCGACACACGCGAATCAGCTTCGTATTGCTCGCGATGTGTGTCAGCCACAAACGCAATCGCGTGGGTCTCGGTGCCGTCGTCAAGCGTGACGGGTGCCCACGTTGGCGCGTAGGAACCCAATACCATCTCGCGAATCCACACGACTCGCAGCTCTTCATCGGTCGTCGCCCGGGGCAGCCTCAAAGCCACGCCGTGGGCATGCCCTCCGGCCTCGAGCGCGAGCATCCGACCGGGCATCTCGGGGCTGGCGCGACCAGCGACCATCCGAAGGCAGAAACTGCGATGCCAGTCGTGCAGCGTCGCGACCTGGCGCTTATCGAAGTCCACCAACGGGTTCCACATGAGCGAGCCGTACGCGAAAATCCACACGTCCTCCGCGTCCTTGGGGCGCAGCTTCATGGTGTCGGTGAGAGAGCGCTCGATTCGCTCCTGCGTCCAAAGATTCGGCAGGGACTCGAAGTTCTCGAGATAAGCACCTGAGTGAATCGCCTGTCGTGTCAGCATCGCCATTGCCCGGTCAAGGTTGGAAATGCCCGGGTGTCATACGGCGGCATCAGGAAAGTACGATCAGCCATTCACCCAAGCTTGACCCGAATATGACCGCGGTCCCTTGCCGAATAAATACTGACGCGGGAGACGCTTTGGCGATTCTGGAGCGACAATCCAACTGCGCCTCTGCCTCTGCCTCTGCTTCTACCTCTTTATGACCCTGGGCCTGACCGCAGCCGCTGGCAGCACCGGTTGCGGCTCGGGTAAGCCGTCGCGAATCTTGCGCAGCGCCGACGCGAGAATCATTGCGTCGCCGTTCAGGGGTGCCACGCCGCCTCGCGTTTTGGGCCTGTACACCGAGTCGCCCTTGCTGATGTGCATGCCGGAGAGCGCGCACCGTCCGGACCGGCGCGAGAGAGTCTGCGACCAGATTTGTTCTTCATAGTTACAGAGCGTAGGGTCGTGCCACGACAAGGCCACGAGCGAGTTCGCCAGTTGTTCGAGGACTGTCACGGTGAAGGTACGAAGCTCGCGGCGGCCCGCCCGTGAGCTCACTGCGGGCCGCGGGAACCGAGGGCGTACGAGCTCCTCGGGGAACTCGTCGGGCGGGTCGGAAAATTGCAGCAACGCGAGCAGCATCCGGGACCACGGGTCTGAATCCGTCGGCACGATGCTGTCACTCTCCCGCCGCGGCTGCGCGGATCTGCCCTGAGCGGCTGAAGATGGGTCGGTGGATGCCAGTGTTTGCAGAGCGGGGGAAGGGTAGGTCGTGCCGGTCTCCGACAGGAGCTCGGCAGGCACACGATAGCGTTCAGCGTTCAACATCATCTTCCTCTCATCGGGTAAGAGTCGGAGCGGTTATCGAACAACGGGGCGTGACGCGAAACGCCTATTGGATGCAGATGGCCGACAGGTCTACGGTGCGCCGGTAGACACTTCTGTTGAGCCACGAAACGAAGGTGTATTCGACGTAGGCGTTAGCGCCAATGAAGAGCCAGGTATGCAGAACATGCGGCACGGTGAATTCCTTTGAGGCAGAAGATGCGGTTAAAGGGAAAACGGTCGGGCGCGGCAACGCGCGGGCAAAAGTGCCGGCATGCCGAATCGCTGTTCTGCACGGTCAATGAGGCTGCTTGTGCGCGGGGAGGGTGCTTCGCTGTCATCCGGCGAGCGCAAGAACGCGATGACTTAAGCGTAGTGAGCGCGGGTGGGGGAAGCTATTCTACGGTCGGGTAGGACGATGCCTCGAAAAGCGTAATCGCGATATACGGCGGTATAGCTCACAATCTGGGTACGCTTCGCAAAAGATCGAGCGCTTTGAGGGGAACCGCTTAGTCGGATCTTCACTGCCCTTATACGGACGTATATGATGACAAGGAAAACGGAAGCATCGAAAAGTGGCTGTCAGCTTTCGCTCACGTAAAGAATCGGCAGCACGCACAACCTTCAAGGCATGGTTCCAGCATGCCGATGCTACGCGCTGCCATGGCGCAGCGGTCTCGCCGTAGGGAGGGACGTAGTGGGAACAATCGGTTCGTCATACAAGAGCAGCGCGCCCGGTTATCTGGTGCGGCTGTGGATTGGCGGCTGTGTAGCGCTAGGTATCATTGCTGCCGTCTGTTTCTACTTCCAGCTGAATCTGGCCACTACGGGCTTCAGCCTGTTGATCGCCATTGTGCTGTTGTCGCTTCTGGACAGCTTCGTTTCTTCAGCTATCTTTTCCGTTGTGGGCGCGTCGTTGCTGAACGTGCTCTTTACTCCGCCCATTTTCAGTTTCCGGATCCAGAAGCTTCAGGACTATTTTCCCCTGATGGCTTTCTTCGTCACGTCGCTTGCCATTACCTCGCTTGTGCGGCGCTCGCGGCGCATGGAGCAGACCCAGCGTGCTCAGGCACGCCTGCTTGACCTGACCCATGACACGGTATTCGTGCGTGACAAGGACGAGGTCATCGCCTACTGGAACCACGCCGCGGAGGTGCTGTATGGCTGGAGCAAGGCTGAAGCGACCGGCAAGCTCGCCCACGAATTGCTCAAGACAGTATTCCCCGCACCGCGTGAAGAGATTGGTCAGATGCTCCTGCAAGAGGGGCATTGGGAGGGTGAACTGGTCCACACCAAACGCGACGGCACCCAGGTCACCGTGGCTAGCCGGTGGACCTTGCAGCACGATGAAAATGGCGCGCCGCTCGCAACGCTCGAAACGAACAATGACATCACGCAGCGCAAGCGCGCCGAGGAGTTGCTGCGTAAAAGCCAGGCGCAATATCTTGCTGAAGCGCAAAAGCTGAGCCGTACCGGGAGCTTTGGGTGGAACGTGGCGACCGGGGAAATATTCTGGTCGGAGCAGGCATTCGAGATTTTCGAGCATGACCCGGCGAGCGCGCCGACCCTCGAGACGGTGCGGCGTCGCGTGCATCCCGAAGACCTGCCTATCTTCGAACAGATGCTCAGCCAGCTCAGCAATACGGCAGACGATTTCGATATCCAGCTGCGGCTGCTTTTCCCCGATGGCCATATCAAGTATCTGCATGTCGTCGCTCATGGTGCGCAAGGAGAGGCGGACAAACGCCAGTTCATCGGTGCTGTCATGGATATAACCGCCATGAGGCAAACCGAAGCGCAACTGCAGCAGGCCCAGAATGATCTAGCGCGCGCGAGCCGCATCTCGGCGCTCGGCGAGCTGAGCGCGTCCATTGCCCATGAGGTTGGTCAGCCGCTGGCGGCCATTGTCACGAATGGAGAAGCGTGCCTGCGCTGGTTGCGGCGGCAACCGCCCAATATGGAAGAGATCGAGGGTTGTGTCACGCAGATGACCGATGAGGGCAATCGTGCCGCCGACATCGTTCATCGCGTGAGGATGCTCATGAAGGGTTCGCCACCCGCGCGCGCCGCGGTCGAGATGAACGAACTCGTCCGGGAATCCACTGCGCTGATCCGGGCGGAAGTGGCGCGCCACGAGGGCTCGCTCGTGCTGCTGCCCGCGCCCGTGCTGCCCCCGGTGCTGGCCGACCGCGTGCAGCTCCAGCAGGTGCTCATCAATATCATCATCAACGGCATGCAGTCGATGTCAGCGGTCCCGGGCAAGCGCGAAATGGTTATCTCCACGACAACCGATCCCGAAGGCAATGTGGTGGTCTCCGTTCGCGACAGCGGGCCCGGTATCTCCGAGCAGAACCTGCCGCGCCTCTTCGATGCCTTCTTCACAACCCGAAGCACGGGCATGGGAATGGGGCTGGCCATCTGCAGTTCGATCATCGAATCACATGGGGGGCAAATCTGGGCGGCCAACAATCCGGATGGCGGGGCGACCTTCAGCTTTTCCCTTCCCGCAGCCATGCTTCCGGCCTCCGTCACAGTCGGCTAAAGAAGAAGAGCGGAGGTCCGCTGGGAGCGCGCTGCACGGCTAAACCCGGTTATACATTCGTATCATCGCGAAGGCCGGGTTTGTAAGGTAGGCTTTAGACTACAAGAAGGACGAGCGCAATTTCACCGCCCGTTATCCCTTGGGAGAGAGAGGTCGAGGGCCGCGTCTTGCAGAAAATGCCTGTCATATCAATTGTCGACGACGACCAGGCTGTTCGCCGCGCACTAGGGAGCCTGGTGCGTTCGATGGGTTGGGAAGCCCGCATGTTCGAGTCGGCAGAGGAGTTTCTCGCATCGGGAGAGGCGGTGGACACGTCATGCCTGATTTCCGATATCCGCATGACAGGCATGTCAGGGGTTGAAATGCACGAGCGTCTCGTGGCGCAGGGCCAGGCGCCCGTGACCATCTTTATCAGCGCGTATCCAACGCCTTCCTTGCAGGCCAGGGCCGTTGGAAACGGCGCCCTGGTGCTCCTGCAGAAGCCCTACCAGCCGTCGGTGATGACGCACTGGCTCTCGGTTGCGGTCGGCGTGCCGTAGGCGGGCTGTGGAGCGCTAACGCCTGGCAAGCAGAGCCGCGCAAACCCCTAAGCTCTTCACATATTCGGATAATTCGGCCCACCGCCACCTTCTGGCGGGACCCACACAATGTTCTGCGTCGGGTCTTTGATATCGCAAGTCTTGCAGTGCACGCAGTTCTGCGCGTTGATCTGCAAGCGCTCGCTGCCGTCATCGTTCTTCACAAATTCGTATACCTGTGCCGGGCAATACCGTCCTTCCGGCCCGGCGTAGGTTCTTAAATTCACATCCACCGGCACCGATGCATCCTTCAGCGTCAAATGCGGCGGCTGGTTTTCCTCGTGATTCGTGTTCGATATAAACACCGACGCCAGCCGGTCGAACGTCAACTTCCCATCCGGCTTCGGATACACGATCGGCTTGCATTGCGACGCGGGTTTAAGCGTTTCGTTATCGGCGTGCTGGTGATGCAGCGTCCACGGCACATTGCCGCCCAAGACCTTCTGCTCGAACCCGACCATCAACGTGCCGAGATACAAACCCTTGCTCATCCATTGCTTGAAGTTACGTGCACGATATAACTCGGTCTTGAGCCACGAGCGATCGAACGCTTCGGGGTAGGCACTCAGTTCGTCGGCTTGACGACCGGCTTGCACGGCGTCGAACGCGGCTTCGGCGGCCATTTTGCCGGACTTGATCGCGGCGTGACTGCCCTTGATCCGCGATGCGTTCAGGAATCCGGCGTCGTCGCCGGCCAGCGCTCCGCCCGGGAACACCAGCTTCGGCAAGGACATCAAACCGCCGGCCGTGATCGCCCGCGCGCCATACGACACCCGCTTGCCGCCTTCGAGGAACGTGCGGATAGCCGGATGCGTCTTGTAGCGCTGGAATTCCTCAAACGGCGACAGGTACGGATTCGAATACCCCAGCCCGACGACAAAGCCCACCATCACCTGGTTATCGTCCATGTGATAGAGGAACGAGCCGCCGTAGGTATCGTTTTCCAGCGGCCAGCCAGCCGTGTGAATCACGAGCCCGGGCTTGTGTTTCGAGGGATCGATTTGCCACAGTTCCTTGATACCGAGGCCGTAGACTTGCGGATCGGCGTCGCGGCCGAGCTTGAATTTATCGGTGAGCTGACGGCCCAGATTGCCGCGTGCGCCTTCGCAGAACAGCGTGTATTTGGCGTGCAGTTCCATGCCGAGCTGGAAGTTGCCGGTCGGCTCGCCGTCCTTGCCCACGCCCATGTTGCCCGTCGCCACGCCGCGCACGGCGCCGTCTTCGGTGTAGAGAACTTCTGCCGCAGGAAAGCCCGGGAATATTTCAACGCCCAGCGCTTCAGCCTGTTGCCCCAGCCAGCGCGTGACGTTCGCGAGACTCACGACATAGTTGCCGTGGTTCTTGAAGTTGTCGGGAAGCAGCCAGTTGGGCACCTGTTTTGCACCGTCCTTCGATAAAAACAGGAAGCGGTCCTCGGTGACTTCCACATCGAGCGGTGCGCCCTGGGTCTTCCAGTCGGGGAGCAATTCGCTTAAACCCCGTGGGTCCATCACCGCACCCGAGAGAATGTGCGCACCGATCTCGGAGCCTTTCTCCAGCACGCAGACGCCGAGTTCGACGCCTTTTTCCTGCGCAAGCTGCTTCAGCCGGATAGCCGCCGATAGCCCCGCAGGACCGCCGCCCACGATCACGACGTCGTACTCCATGGATTCACGGGGACCGTGTTGTTTGATGAGCGCTTGGTTATCCATGGCGTACGTGATCTATCGCAATCGACACAAGCTGTGCACCCGGACCGTACGGTTTCATATCGATGTCTTCGTGCAAGCCATCGAGCCAGATGCCCGTGAGCGGACGCAGCGAGACGTCGCGCAACAACGCGCTTTCTATCGACCATTGTCCGGCTACGCAAAACAGGATCTGCGATGACGCGGACGTGATGCGCGCCGAATGCGTCGCTACGCTTACGCGGGAGCCGCAGGTGTCGCGGCGCGTCATGACGTTCAATACGTTGACGGGACGCGCGGGCAATGTGACCCATACATGCAAGTCACCTGAAAAATGCACTGGCTGTCCTGCGCGTGCGTTTAACTGGCCGTCTTGCGAATGAAGATCGACAGTCTCATCGTCGAGCAGGGTCAGGGTGCGATCGAAGCCCGCGAACTGCGAGAACTTCGCCGCACCGCTCAATTCCGCGAGGCTCACGCGCCATGCGCCCTCCAATCCGCGTGCGATGGTGCGGGTCGTGCCCGCACCGTTCGCCCACGCCTCCGGCGCGATCCGCGAGCAATCGAAGAAGCGCACCGACGCTTGTTCTTCGAAACGTTCTTCAGAGAAAACTGCGTTCATGTGACGTCTCCTGTTGCGCGCGCGTGAGCATCGAGTTCGCCCATGACATCGAAAAGATCGCCTACGATGCCGTAGTCCGCGACCGAAAAAATCGGCGCATCAGGGTCCTTGTTCACGGCTACGATAATCTGCGAATCCTTCATCCCGGCCAGATGCTGGATTGCGCCGGAGATGCCGAACGCGAGGTAGAGTTCAGGCGCCACGGTCTTGCCGGTTTGCCCGACCTGCGCGGCGTTGGGCGCATAACCTGCATCCACTGCCGCACGCGACGCACCGAGCGCGGCGCCCATGTTGCGGGCCAACACGCCGAGCGTGTCCATGTTTTCCTTCGACGCCAGCCCTCGTCCGCCCGCCACTACGACGCGGGCGCTCGACAGATCGCGCCCGTCTTGCGCCGAGGCCTGCCGATCTGTCAGTACGGTTGCGGTGAACGGCGTGATGGCATCGAGCGCTACGATTGAAGCTGCGCCGCCGGTTGCGCAAGCAGGCGTGAACGATGACGTCCGGATGGTGGCAAAGAGCGTGGCGCTCGTACTCTCGATTGTCGCGACCACGCTGCCTGCGTAGAGACCGCGCACGAAACGCTGTGCTGTCACAACGCGCGTGATGTCCACAACAAACGCGTTGCCGGTCAACGCAGCGGCTCGGGGAAGGGCCGCGCGTCCCGCTGTGCGGTGGCTCGCAGAAATCATCGAGTAATCCGAAGCAATATGCTGAAGAAGCGCGGCAAGTGTTTCGGGATTGGGTATGTCGTCCGATGCCAGCAACACGCGCCCGACGCCGTTAATGCACGCAGCCGCATTCGCCATGGCAGGCGAAAAGGTGAGCACATCAACCGGTACGCCACGCTCACTCGCCGCGCTGAGCACACGCAGGGTCGCATCGGCGATCGCGCCGTCTTCCCATTCCCCTACGACAAGACTTCTCATGGTCATGCTCCCACGTTCTGAAACAGCCGCTCGCTGCCGATGGCGCCAAGCAGCGCGGCGGTATCGGCGACTTTGATGCCGGGCTGGCGGACCGCCGGCTCGGCTATCTCCACGATGCGGATTTGTGTGCCGAGAGCGACGTTGAGCGTTGCGGCATCAAGCGTGCGCAGCGGCTTTTGTTTAGCCTTCACGATGCTCGGCAACGTGACGCGGCGAGGCTCGGCCAAGCGCAGGTCCGCACTGACCACGGCCGGCCCGTCAAGGCGCCAGGTGGCCGTACCGGCGTCGTCGCCGCAGGTGACCAGCCAGCCACGTCCTGCCGCTTCGATCGCGGATGCATTGAGTGCCTGAGGCCAGCCGAGCAACCCGGCGAGCATTGCTGCAACGCCGCCGATGTCGTCATCGATCGCCTGCTTGCCGCACAGCACGAGACCGAAGGTGTCGGTATCGGTATCAGCCTCGGCGGTCATGAATGCATGCAGCAGGCGTGCTATGGCGAGCGAGTCCAGCGAAGCATCGGCTGTATCGATCAGCACTGCGTTGTCCGCACCCATCGCCAATGCGGTGCGCAGCACATCCTGACAAACAGGCAGGCCGCAGGTGAGCACGGTCACGCTCGACGCCACGCCGTCTTCACGCAGACGCAAGGCCTGCTCGATAGCGCATTCGTCGAACGGGTTAAGCGACATTTTCAGGCCTGCCGTATCGACGCTGCCGGTAGAGCCGATGCGAACGCGCACGTTGGCATCGACGACCCGTTTCACGGGGACGAGAATTTTCATGGTCATCTCAGGGTTATTACCGTCGAAGGGATCAGGACACCGCGCCCGAACCGTATTTGCCGACCAGCAACGCGCCACTCGCGAAACGATCGAGCGCGTACGGTGAGAGGGAGACATCGGTTGTTTGCCCCAGTGCATGCTGCGCGAGAATCTTGCCGATTCCCGGCGACAACTTGAAGCCGTGCCCGGAGAAGCCGAATCCGACCGTCAATCCTTCTATGTCCCCGACTGGCCCGAGCACGGGGTTCCAGTCCGGCGTGACGTCGTACACCCCGGTCCACGATGACGCGAGCCCAGCCATTTCGTACGCGGGAAAACGTTCTGCAACCTGGGCGCCGACCTCGCCGACATAGTCGAGCGAGATATCGCCTTGCTCGGTCTCCGGGGCGTTCAGCGTTTCACCCACCACGCCTTCGGACACGAGCATCTGGCGGCCACCGTAGCTGCGGAAATACAGCATGCCCGGCGAGCCGAGATCCTTGAAGGCCGGCATGCTGAATGTATAGGGCGCGGCGTCGCACTCCAGGGCGAGCACCGTATGGCGTTCCGGTTTGACGGGCAGCGGCACGCCGATCCACCCTGCGAGCTCGGGTGTCCAGATGTTCTGCGTGCTGATCAGCGCTCCGCAACTGAAGGTGCCGGCCGATGTTTCGATGCCGGTCACCCGACGACCATCGCGCACGAGTCCGGTCACGGTCGTGTTCTCCATGATCTTCACGCCGCGCCGGCGAGCCGAGCGCGCGAAGCCCGTCGCGACCAGATAAGCATCGGCGAAACCCGCCTCGGGTTCGTAGCCGATCAATGCGGCATCGTCGAATTGAGCGATTGGCAAACGCTCGCGGGCTTCAGCCTTTGAGAGCAGTTGCACCTCTATGCCCATGCCTTGCTGTGCATCGAGCGAGGCCTGCAGTGGCTCGAGCTTGTCGCCTTCGGGCGCGCAGATCATATAACCGCATTTCACGAGACCGCACGAGGCTTCATCATCTTCCACGTAAGCCGCGAAGTTGTTGAACGCGTGCCATGACGAACGCGCGAGTTCCACGTTCTGCCGCACGGAATAGTGCGTGCGCAACAGCCCCGACGACTGCGACGTCGTGCCCGCTCCGATCGTGCCGCGATCCACGACCAGCACGCTTTTGGCGCCCAGCGCGGCGAGATGATGGGCAACCGACGCGCCGATAACTCCGGCGCCGATCACGATAAAGTCGTAGTGGCTCATGGCACTTCCTGAAAGAAGATCGATGAACGGATTGTAGGAAGAGGAAATGCTAAGCCGCTTTGTATTAAGCAAACTTATGCAGAGCGCGCGGATTGATGCAGACTTCAGACGGAGCCACTAACCGTAGCGACAGGAAACCGGAGCGTGTTCAGCTTCGTTGCGCACTTTGCATAAGCGTTTGTGATGAACTTTATAAGGGCGCGCCCGGCAGCGTGCGTCGACGCACCAAGCAAGGCAGACAGCGCACCGCCTTAAGGCGGTCGCGTTTCCCGCACTTCCATCCGTGCCACCTTTCATGGTCGCCGGATGGTTTCCTGTCATGAACTTTTAGTTCTCAAAGGGAAACTTGGCATGATCGTTGCATGGCTATGTCGAGGCGTGTTCCGAGCCTTCATTCGGCGGCCGTCGGCGGGTACAGGATGATCGACAGGAACTGGATGGGCATCTTGATGAGCTTCTCCGGACCGTGCGGAACATCGCCCTGGAACGTGAGGGTATCGCCCGGATGCAGGACATAGGTCTGCTGGCCGTGCCGGTATTCAATCACTCCTTTCAGCATGTGGATGAACTCGGTGCCGGGATGTTCGAAGATCGGAAATCGTTCAGCCTCGTCATCCATCGTGATGAGGAATGGTTCGAAGATTTTTCTCGGGCCTTGGTCATAGGCAAGCAGGTGGTAGGTATGGCCGCGTTTCGTTCCCTTACGGACCACTTCCATGCCGGCCCCTTTTTTGACGAACTGGGCACCACCGTCGGGGACGTCGTAATTGCGAAACAGGGCCGACATTGACACGCCGAGGGCCTGGGCGATCCGGTTGAGAACATCGAGTCCGGTCGACGTCTGGGCATTTTCGATCTTCGACAGCATGCCGCGGCTGATGCCGGCCTGTTCGCAAACCTGGGCAATGGTCAAGCCATGGCGCTGGCGAAGTTCGCGGATGGTCGCGCCAAGGTAATGCTCAAGCGGATTCTTGCGGTCATCCTCGGTTTGCATTGCACGCCTCATGAGAAAACGGCAGGTTAGCAGATCAGTTGGGGTAGGTACGCGTCATATGTTTCATGGTAGGAATTATTGTTGCATATCAATAAATTTCTGCACATACTACGAACTTGCTTGGCAGAGCGCCGGGACGGGTGATTTTCGAGCGGGTCGTAGTCGGGCCATGCAAAAGAGGCATGGCTTTTTCAACCAACGATAGACGATGCAAGGAGTCACGATGAACCTGAACGATGGCGGCAACGCGCCGGTCGCGGAGCTTGGCACCGAGCTTGGCAAGACCCCGTGCTTTGAATCCGCGCAGGATGCGCAAAGCTGGCTCGTGCAACAAGGCGTGAAATACGTGCTGGCGCAGTTCGTCGATATTCACGGCGTGGCCAAGGCCAAGTCGGTGCCGGTCGCGCACCTCAACAGCATCCTCACCGCGGGTGCCGGGTTCGCGGGTTTTGCAATCTGGGGCGTTGGCATCGAGCCGAACGGGCCCGATTTCATGGCCGTGGGCGATCTCTCGACCCTCACCACCGTGCCCTGGCAAAGCGGTACGGCGCGCATTGTCTGCGAGGGTCATGTCAAGGGCGAACCCTGGGCCTACGATGCGCGCGTGACGTTGAAAAAGCAGATAGCGCGGCTGGCGGAGCGCAAATGGACCTTGTTTACAGGGCTTGAACCAGAGTTCTCGTTGCTCAGGCGTTCGGCGGCGGGTGTTATCGAGCCGTGCGATGCCAGCGATACGCTCGCCAAACCCTGCTACGACTACAAGGGTTTGTCGCGTACGCGCGCGTTCCTGGAAAAGCTCACCGAGTCCATGCGCGCGGCGGGTATCGATGTCTATCAGATCGATCACGAGGACGCGAACGGCCAGTTCGAAATCAACTATACGTACACGAATTGCCTGACCTCCTGCGATCACTACGTGTTCTTCAAGATGGCGGCCTCCGAAATCGCGAACGAGATGGGGCTGATCTGCTCGTTCATGCCCAAGCCGTTCGCGAACCGGCCGGGCAACGGCATGCACATGCACATGTCCATCGGCGATGGCGTGAGCAATCTTTTCTCAGACAAAAGCGATCCGTCGGGCATGGGCTTGTCGAAGCTTGCGTATCACTTCACGGCGGGTTTGCTCGCCCATGCACCGGCGCTCACCGCGCTATGCAACCCGACGGTGAACTCATACAAGCGGCTGGTCGTTGGCCGTTCGCTGACTGGCGCAACCTGGGCGCCCGCGTATATCAGCTACGGCGACAACAATCGCTCGACCATGGTGCGCATGCCGGGCGAGCGCATTGAACTGCGCCTGCCCGATGGCGCGTGCAATCCGTATCTGGCGACGGCCGCGGTGATCGCGGCGGGTCTCGACGGGGTCGAGCGCGAGTTGTCGCCCGGTGCCCCGGCCAATGAAAACCTCTACGAGTGGTCGCCGGCCAAGCTGAAGGAACATGGTATCGGCGTGTTGCCGCAGAACCTTGAGCACGCGCTGGATGCACTCGAAAGCGACCGCCTGATCTGCGACGCGCTCGGTCCTGTCGCCGATGAATTCCTCAAGCTCAAGCGGATGGAATGGCTCGAATACATGCGGCATGTATCGGATTGGGAAATGAAGAATTATCTGGAATTTTTCTGAGGAGAAGCACGATGTGCGGAATCGTAGGTTTGCTGGTGAAAACACCGGCACTGCGCGAGCAGCTTGGGGCCTTGATGGTGCCCATGCTGATTGGCATGACCGAGCGCGGCCCGGACTCGGCAGGCCTGGCGGTGTTCAGCCAGCCGCTGGATGCGGCCAGGCGAAAACTCAGCCTGTATTCGGGGTTCACCCCGGAGGGTGATCGGTTCGACTGGAGCGGGCTGACGGCTGCATTGAACGGCGCGATGAATGTGGACGCGCAGGTGGACGCGCAAGGCAATCACGCGATCCTGACCCTGCAGGGTGATCCGGAAGCCGTGAAGACGTGGCTGCGCTCAGCGTTTCCGTTGGTGTACCTGCTTTCCACGGGACGTTCCATCGATTTGTACAAGGACATCGGCACGCCGGCACAGGTGGCAGCACGTTACGACTTCGCGAATCTGAAGGGCTCGCATCTCGTGGGTCATACACGCATGGCCACGGAGTCGGCGGTCACGCCCGATCGCGCGCATCCGTTCACGGCTGGCGAGGATTTCTGCCTGGTGCATAACGGCTCGCTATCGAACCCCTATGGCGTACGCCGCATGCTCGAACCGCAAGGCATTCACTTCGATACCGACAACGACACCGAAGCCGCCTGCCGTTTTCTTGAATGGCGGCTGCGCGAAGGGGATGAATTGCCGGTAGCGCTGCAAAAGGGCTTCGAGGAACTGGACGGTTTCTACACCTTCCTGATGGGGACATCGACGGAACTGGCGTTGATTCGCGATCCGTTTGCCTGCAAGCCAGCGGTCGTGGCCGAGACCGATGACTATGTCGCGATCGCATCAGAATTCCGGTCCCTGGCGCATTTGCCCGATATCAAGCATGCCAAAGTGTTTGAGCCTGCACCCGAGGAGATGTATGTATGGAAAGCGTGATCTTTGACCTGGAGAAAGCGTCGGTCCGCGAGGTCAACCAGTTTCTTCATGGTGCGCCCGAGACGCTCGAAGGGCGGCAGGTGACGGTCGTGTCGCCGAACGGCGCCCACAATTTAGCGGTTGGCGTGGATGCCCCCGTGCAGGTGTTGATCGACGGACACGCGGGTTACTACGCAGGCGGTATGAACAAACACGCGACGATCATCGTGGACGGTAGCGCGGGCACGGGCGTCGCGGAAAACATGATGAGCGGCAAGGTTCACGTGAAGGGTTTTGCGTCGAATGGCGCGGGGGCATCGGCGCATGGCGGGCTGCTCGTGATTGACGGCGACGCGGGCTTGCGTTGTGGGATCTCGCTTAAAGGTGGCGACATTGTGGTCGGCGGGTCGGTTGGCAGCTTCTCGGCGTTCATGGCGCAGGCGGGCCGCATGGTGATCTGCGGCGACGCGGGCGATGCGCTTGGCGACTCCCTCTACGAAGCGGTGCTTTACGTACGCGGCTCGGTGAAGTCGCTCGGCGCGGACGCGCAGTACGAAGAGATGACCGACGCCGATGTCTCGGCCGTTCGCGATCTGCTGAAAGCTGCGGGACTGAATCACGATCCGATGTCGTTCAAGCGCATTGCTTCGGCGCGCACCCTCTACCACTGGAACGCCGACGCGAACCAGGAATATTGACATTTCCGTTCTTCTGAGAAGGTCCCCATGGAAGCTAAACCGGTTCATTTTGCCCGGCTGCAGCAAGAAGAGTCAGCAGGTTATGACCGCAGCACGATCGACTATATCCATACGGCGGCACAGCGCGGCCTGTACGAAATTCGTGGCCTTGGCGCCAAGCGCCGGGTGCCGCATTTCGACGACCTGCTGTTTCTCGGCGCATCGCTTTCGCGTTATCCGCTTGAGGGCTATCGCGAGAAATGCGTGACAAGGACCGTGCTCGGTACACGCTTCGCGAAGAAGCCCATCGTGCTGGATATCCCGATCACGATTGCAGGAATGAGTTTCGGCGCGCTTTCGGCGAACGTGAAAGAAGCGCTCGGGCAAGCCGCGACCGCAGCAGGAACTTCGACCACGACCGGCGATGGCGGCATGACGCAGGAAGAGCGCCGCTCGTCCAAGACGCTGGTTTATCAGTGCCTGCCGTCGCGCTATGGTTGGAATCCCGACGACGTGCGCCGCGCCGATGCAATAGAAGTGGTAATCGGGCAGGGTGCGAAGCCGGGCGGCGGCGGCATGTTGCTTGGGCAGAAGGTCAACCCGCGCGTGGCTGCCATGCGCACGCTCCCTGCGGGTATCGACCAGCGTTCGGCGAGCCGTCATCCCGACTGGACCGGTCCCGACGACCTCTTGATCAAGATCCAGGAACTGCGCGAGATCACGGATTGGGAAAAGCCAATCTACGTGAAGGTGGGTGCCACGCGCACCTTCAACGACGTGAAGCTTGCCGTCCATGCCGGCGCCGATGTGGTCGTGGTCGATGGCATGCAGGGCGGCACGGCCGCGACCCAGACATGTTTTATCGAGAACGTCGGCATTCCGACGCTGGCGGCTGTCCGTCAGGCGGTGGACGCGCTTGAGGACCTGAACATGAAGGGGCAAGTGCAGTTGATCGTGTCGGGCGGGATTCGCACCGGTGCGGACATTGCGAAGGCCCTGGCGATGGGTGCGGATGCCGTGGCGATCGGGCAAGGCATGTTGATGGCGCTAGGTTGCAACAGCGATACGTATTTCCAGCATGGCGGTCTGCATTCGGCCGCGGCGGATTATGCGGCGCTGGGTACATCGGCGGGTTTTTGCCATCATTGTCATACCGGCAAATGCCCGGTCGGTGTCACGACCCAGGATGCGTTGCTTGAACAGCGCGTGCAGCCGGAAGAAGGCTCGCGCCGGGTACGCAATTACCTGAAGACGCTGAACATGGAACTGACGACGATCGCACGGGCTTGCGGCAAGCAGAATGTCCATCATCTGGAACCTGAGGATCTGGTGGCGCTGACGGTCGAAGCCGCGGCCATGGCGCGGGTGCCGTTAGCCGGTACGTCGTGGATTCCGGGGTTGACCTAAATAAAAAATCAGTCGAGGCACGAAGGATCTTGAATAGCCGTTATCAGCAGTTCAAGAAACGCGGCCACAGCCTTGGGTAGCGTACGCCCGGCCATGGTCTGAACCTGAAGTGTCCGCTGATGCAACTCCGGGTTGCTGATAGGCACAGCCGCCAGATTGTCCGGCTTGAGGCGGCTGCGAACCGTCAGGTACCCGACCAGCGTGACCGCCTTCGTCTGCTGCACGAAGGTCTGCAGTGCGCTGCCATAGTTACTCACGAACACGGGCTCGAAGGTCAGGCCTTCAAGGCTGCAGGCGATATCGAATAATTGTCTGACGGTTACGCCCTCGTCATAGATCGCTAGCGGCCACAGTTTCAGGTCGGCAAGCGAGACGGATTGCCGTTGCGCCAACGGATGGTCTTGTGCGACCAGCGCAAAGATCGGCGCGCGCTGCGCGTAATGCACGTTGACGTCCTTTTCCGGTGCGACGCTGAAACACACGGCAATGTCGGCGGTGCCGTCACGCACTCGCTGCGTGGCTTGTGTCGGCGCGTCCACATCGAGTTGAAAATGCGCCGCCGGCCAGGTCTTCAGGAAGTGCACGAACACCTGCGGCAGGAAATCCCGGGCAACCCCTTCGGAACTCGATACACGGATCGTGGCGCGATGATCCGTCGTCAGGCCGCGAATCTCCTCGGTCACGCGATCCTGCTCCATCAGGCTGCGATGCGCATGCGCGGCCAGGAGGCGTCCCGCTTCACTCAGCACCATGCCTCGCGGCCGCCGCTCGAACAACGGCACGCCCATCTCGTCCTCCAGCTTTGCAATCTGCCGGCTAAGTGCCGATACGGCGACGAACAGCCGCTCGGACGCTCGGCTTAGCGACCCGCTTCGGGCGACCTCAAGGAAATAACGTAGCGCAGTGGTTTGCATGACGCATGCCTCGTGGGAGCTTTGCCTTTTCGGCAACGGAATCTGCCAAATATTGTCATTGTCCATAAATATCGGCGGTATCAAGATCGCGTCATCGATTTCCCGGATTAGAAGACCCAACGCCTTTGGCGTGCTTCATCGGAGATAAAGAAGTGACACGCGAGTCCGCTATTCAAGCTGCAGCCGATCTCTACGATTCCGGCATTTTTCTCGAAGACTTGCGTCGCCGCGTGGCGATGCGCACCGAAAGCCAGGAGCCGGAAAGCGGCCCGTTGCTAAGTGCGTATCTCGACGAAGAGATCGCGCCAGCGCTGGCCGAACTCGGTTTCACGTCCCGGTTGGTCGACAATCCCGCGAAGGGCGCGGGGCCGTTCCTGATTGCTCATCGTCACGAAAGCGATGACTTGCCGACGATCCTGACCTATGGGCATGGCGACGTGGTACGGGGCTACGACGCGCAATGGCGCGATGGCATGTCGCCGTGGCAAGTCACTGTCGCCGGCGATCACTGGTACGGCCGCGGCACCGCCGACAACAAAGGCCAGCACAGCATCAACCTGGCCGCGCTCAAGGCCGTGCTGGACGCACGGGACGGGCGGCTCGGCTTCAACGTGAAGCTGTTGGTTGAAACCGGTGAAGAGGTGGGCTCGCCCGGCCTGCATGCCGTGTGCGAGCTGCTTCGCGACGAATTGAGCGCCGACGTATTGATTGCCTCCGATGGCCCGCGTCTGGGCGCCGCGCACCCGACGATCTTCCTCGGTTCACGCGGCTTGGTGAATTTCAAGCTTGATGTGAACCTGCGCGAAGGTGGCCATCATTCGGGCAACTGGGGTGGTTTGTTGCGCAATCCCGGCGTGGTGCTGGCCAGCGCGATTGCGTCGATGGTCGATGCCAACGGGCGCATCCTCGTTGAAGGTCTCAGACCGCCGGAGGTGCCGCAAGCGGTGCGGCGCGCGCTGGAGGGCATTACCGTCGGCGGCAATCCGGGCGAGCCGGAAGTCGACACAGGTTACGGCGAACCCGGCCTCACGCCGGCTGAACGCGTATTCGGCTGGAACAACATGGAGGTGCTGGCGTTCCGGACCGGCAATCCCGAGAAGCCGGTCAATGCAATCCCGCCGCACGCGTTCGCGTACATGCAGATCCGCTTCGTGGTCGGAACGGACTGGAAAAACCTCGAGCAGATCGTGCGTCGCCATCTGGATGAACGGGGCTTCGAGAGGGTCAGCATCGAGGTGGATCGGGGCTCGCCCGCCACGCGCGTGGACCCCGACAACGCCTGGGTGAAATGGGCCGAGCGCTCGCTCAAGCAGACCACGGGGCGGGCACCCGTGCTCCTGCCAAACGTGGGCGGCACGCTGCCCAACGACGCTTTCGCGGAGGTCCTCGGCATGCCCACGCTATGGGTGCCGCATTCGTATCCTGGCTGCTCGCAGCATGCACCCGACGAGCATTTGCTTGGTCCGGTCGTGCGTGAGGGGTTGTGCATCATGGCGGGTCTGTTCTGGGATCTGGGTGAACCTGACCACGCCGCCTTTGTGCCGAGGTCTGCCCGATGAGCACCGACGCCACCACCGTCTTGCCTGAAGCACGAAGACACGCCAGCATCTACAAGCTGATTGCCGCAACATCCATAGGCAATGCGCTCGAGTTCTACGATCTCGTGGTCTATGGTTATTTCGCGTCGACGTTATCGAAACTGTTCTTTCCGACCACCGATAAAACGGTGTCGTTGTTGCTGACGCTCGGTACTTTTGCTCTCTCGTATCTTGCGCGGCCGGTGGGTGCATTCGTGCTGGGGTCGTACAGCGACCGCAAGGGCCGCAAGGCGTCGTTGACACTCTCCATCGCCATGATGACGCTCGGGACCGGCATGGTCGCGCTGATGCCCGGCTACGCGGCCATTGGCGTGCTGGCGCCCATCGGCATCTTTGCATCGCGGCTCTTGCAGGGATTCTCGGCGGGCGGTGAGTTCGGCAGTTCCACGGCTTTCCTCACCGAGCATGCGCCCGCGCGCAGCGGCTTCATGGCGAGTTGGCAGTTCGCGAGCCAGGGCGCGAGCGTACTGGTTGCATCGGCGTTCGGCGCGGTGCTGACGAGCACGCTTACGCCGGCGCAACTCGAAGGCTGGGGCTGGCGCATCCCGTTCCTGTTCGGCCTCTTGATCGGGCCGGTGGGTTGGTATATCCGCCGGCATGTCGATGAAACCCCCGCGTTCGAACGCACCGAACGGTCCGCTTCGCCCATTCGCGAAGTGATGGCGACGCAGAAGGAACGAGTGCTGGTGTGCATCGGTTCGCTGGTGCTGACGACTACGGCAAACTATATGCTGCTCTACATGCCGACGTATGCGAGCAGGCAGTTGGGGCTTGCACCGTCGTATGGATTTATCGCGACGCTGGCGGCGGGTTTTATCGTCATGGTGCTGACGCCGATGGTCGGCCATTGGTCCGACAAAGTGGGGCGCACCCGCATCATGCTTGGCGCAGGATCGGCGTTTTTCGTGACCATCTACCCGGCGTTCATGTTCATGAACGCGCATCCCTCGCTGCTTACGTTACTGGCCGCGGTTGTTTGGGTCGCGGTACTCAAGGCCATCTATTTCGCGCCCATTCCCGCGTTGATGTCGGACCTGTTTCCCGTCCGTACGCGGACTACCGGCATGGCGGTGGGCTATAACGTGGGCACCACGGTGTTCGGCGGTTTCACGCCGCTTGCGGTGGCTTCGCTGATCGCGGTCACGGGCAATAATCTGGCGCCCGGCCTTTATCTGATGCTCGCGGCCATCATCAGTCTCTTCACGCTGCTGTGGGCGCGAACGCGCCTGAAAGTGCATTAAACCGTTGGATGAACTACTGGACATGACCGACATGAAGGATTTGCAGCAAGCCGTACAGTTCTCGATAGATCATGAAAGCCTCTGGGACCGCAATGTGGATGGCGCCTGGGGCGTGCATGTGAACGACCCGCCGCCGTGGAACCGGCTGCTGGGTCCCGTGCACGATCGCGGTCCGGTTTCCGGTGCGATTTCCATCGATGGCAAAGTGCTCACAACTTGGGGCGAACCTGATCGCGCCGACCTGACGTTCAGCATCGCCAAGACTTATCTGGCCTTGCTGGCCGGCGTGGCGTTTGATCGCGGCTTGCTGCCGGATGTGAGCGAGCCGGTGCATAGACGCGTACCGGGTATCGGTTTCGATGATGAGCACAATGCCCGCATTACGTGGGCGCATCTGCTTCAGCAGACGAGTGAATGGCGAGGCGAGTATTTTGGACTGACGGATCAGGCGGACCATTTTCGCGCGGTCACGTTCGGACGCGCGCCCGATGGCAAGAAGGGCGACCTGCGGCAGGTGCAGGCACCTGGAACGTACTGGGAATACAACGACGTCCGCATCAACCAGTTCTCACTGGCGCTGCTGCATTTGTTCGGACGGCCGTTGCCCGAGGTGTTCCGCGAGACGATCATGCGGCCGCTTGGCGCGAGTGAAGACTGGCAATGGGTGGGATATGACAATGCCTGGATTGAACTCAACGGGCGGCGCATGCAGTCGGTTCCGGGTGGCACGCACTGGGGCGGCGGGCTATCGATCAGCGCGAATGATCAGCTCAAGGTGGCGCGTCTTTTTGTCGATGACGGGATAGTCGATGGGCACCGGATCATCTCGAGTGAATGGCTCGCGCGCATGAAAACGCCTTGTGCGCTTGCGCCGTACTACGGTTATCTGGTCTGGCTCAATCACGAACGCCGCGTGTTTCCGAGCGTGCCGGCGTCGAGCTACTTCGCAATTGGCGCGGGTAGTTCGTTTACGTGGATTGAACCGGAGCGAAAGATGGCGGTGGTGGTCCGCTGGCTGAATTCCGCTCACGCCGATGAGTTTTTCGGGCTAGTGTTGAAAGCGGTGGATGGGGTAGTGGGACGGTGAGCGCGAGAGGTGAGTGAGCCACGGGCGAACGTGGCGACGCGGTCCGGCTCGCCGTGCTCACTTAATAACTGGACCTGCCGGGGGGGTATAACTCAGGCGATGGCCTTCTGCTCCCCAACAGCCTGCTCGCGCATGCGACGGGCTTCGTCGCGCAGGAACTGCTGGTAATCGTCCAGATCGCCGTCGAAGGGCTCGACGCCGCCCTTGGTGACGAGCCAGAACTCGTCACATACCGCGCGCAGCAGGGACCGGTCGTGACTGACCAGCAACACTGTGCCTTCGAATTCGTTGAGCGCCATGCCTAGCGCTTCGCGTGTGGCCAGGTCGAGGTGGTTGGTCGGCTCGTCGAGCAGCAGCAGGTTGGGACGCTGCCACACGATCATGCACAACACGAGCCGCGCCTTTTCGCCGCCGCTCATCGTGCCGACCTTCTGATGGACCATGTCACCACTGAAGTTGAAGGTGCCGAGGAAGGTGCGAAGCGATTGTTCGGTGCCACTCTGGCCGGGACCACGCATGTTCGCCGGCGTGTCCTTGGCAAGGCGGATCATGTGTTCCAACGGCGTGTCGAGAGGACGCAGCACGTCAAGTTCCTGCTGGGCGAAGTAGCCGATATTCAGACCCTTGCCTTCGCTGATTTCGCCGGCAATTGGCGCCAGCTCGTGCGCGATCGTCTTCACCAGCGTGGACTTGCCTTGGCCGTTGGCACCGAGAATGCCAATGCGCTGCCCGGCCAGCACGGATCGGTTGATGCCCCGCACGATGACCGTGGGCGGCGTGCCTGTTGGCGCCTCGTCCGGCGCCGGGTAGCCGAAGCTCGCGTCCAGCATCGACAACAGCGGGTTCGGGACGTTGAGCGGTTCCTTGAACTCGAAGGTAAAGTCTGCGTCGGCAAGCACCGGTGCGATTCTCTCCATGCGCTCGAGTGCCTTGACCCGGCTCTGCGCCTGCTTCGCCTTCGAGGCCGTGGCCTTGAATCGGTCGATGAATTTCTGCAGGTGGGCGATCTTGTCCGCCTGCTTGGCCATCGATGCCTGCTGCAACAGCATCTGCTCAGCGCGCATGTCTTCGAACTTGCTGTAGTTGCCGCCGTAACGCACAAGCTTGGCGTTGTCGACGTGCACCGTCACCTGCGTCACCGCGTCGAGGAATTCGCGATCGTGGCTGATCACGACCATGGTTCCCTGATAGCGCTTGAGCCACGCTTCCAGCCAGACCAGCGCGTCGAGGTCGAGGTGATTGGTTGGTTCGTCGAGCAACAGCAAGTCGGACGGACACATGAGCGCGCGCGCCAGTTGCAGTCGCATGCGCCAGCCGCCGGAGAAACTGTTGACCGGCTGGCTAAGCTGCTCAGCACTGAAGCCAAGGCCCTGGATCAGCGCTTCGGCGCGTGCGGGGGCGTCGTGTGCACCAGCGTCGTGCAGCTCCATGTAGGCGTGCGCCATGCGCATGCCATCGTCGCCGGCCTCAGCGGCCGCTACTTCGGCCTGCGCGGCCAGCAGCACCGTGTCACCGTCGACTACGAAATCGGTCGCGCTCTGCTCGGTCTCCGGCATGTCCTGCGCGACCTGGCCCATCTTCCATGCAGCGGGAATCGAGAACTCGCCGCCATCTTCGTGCAGCGTGCCGTTGAGAAGGCCGAAGAAGGACGACTTGCCGGCGCCATTGCGGCCGACAAGGCCAATCTTTTCGCCGGGGGTGAAGGTGACGGATGCGCTGTCGAGTACGACATTGACGCCGCGGCGCAGCGTGACATTACGGACGGAAATCATAAGGAGCTACTTCGAAGAGGATACGCATGATAGCCGACCGGACGTACAGGGCTGTCTCTTTTCTGGCCGCACGAGTGAAGAGCCGCTTGCGCTTTGCGGCGGCCACCGGCCACAAAGCGAGGCGGGTACTGGCGCACCGGGCATTCCGGCTGCGGGGCCAGCGAACAGACGGTGCGTGACGGCTGCTGGCCGAACCCGGTCTGCCCCTGATTGAGCGGAGTCGGTCGCCGTTCATCGGCCGCACAGTTTGCGATTCAATCGGCGTCAGACGTTGATAAGGGAAACACCCGCACGTTCGAGAATATGTTGATTGCGCGTCGACAGGTTCGCGAATCGCAAACGCCTTCCTGCCTTTTGATAGCGGTCCTTCAGCGTTTCGAAAGCAACTACCGCAGAGTGGTCAGCCACGTGCAAATGCTGGCAATCAACTATGACTTCTTCCGCATCGGTTTGAGGATGGAAAAGGTCCTGGAAATTTGCGGTAGATGCGAAGAACAATGTGCCGTGCAAGACATATGTCCGCGCACCATCATTGCTGTTTTTCAGCTCGGCGCGTATTTCGCGTGCATGCTGCCAGGCGAAGTTCAACGCGGCTATGACGATCCCGCACAATACGGCAATTGCCAGATCGGTGAAAACGGTAATGACCGTCACGGCGATGATCACGAGCGCATCGTTGCGGGGAACCTTACCCAGCACCCGAAGCGATCCCCATGCAAAGGTCTGTTGTGCGACAACGAACATCACCCCGACCAGTGCGGCCAAGGGGATCCGTTCGATGAGCGGAGATAAGAAGAGAATGAACAGAAGGATCATGATGCCGCTCGTCGCTCCTGACAGGCGGCTGCGTCCTCCCGAACTCAGGTTAATCATGGTTTGACCGATCATCGCGCAACCGCCCATGCCGCCGAACAGGCCCGAAACGACATTTGAAACGCCGAGTGCGAGGCACTCGCGATTTGGCCGCCCACTGGTCTCGGTGATCTCATCGGTGAGATTGAAAGTGAGCAGCGTTTCCAGCAAACCCACTATCGCCATGAGCAGCGCGTAGGGAAAGACAATCCGGAAAGTCTCGAAGTCGACCGGTATTTGCGGCAGATGAAAGCTCGGGACGGCGCCTGCAATATGGGCCATGTCGCCTAATGCTCGCGTGGGCAAATGCATGATCTGACTGAGCAACCCGACGCTTACGATGGCGACCAGAGCCGGCGGTACGGCCCTGGTGATTCGGGGTAGGAGATAGACGATCAACATCGTCAGTGCAACCAATGCACACATGACCACCAACGATGTCCCTTGCAGCCATACCTGACCTTGAGGAGTCGCGCGCTTGAAATGTTCCAGTTGCGCCATGGCGATGATAATGGCCAAGCCGTTCACAAATCCGATCATCACCGGATGCGGCACCATTCGAATCAGCTTGCCCAGACGCAATAGCCCGAAAAGCATCATCAGCGCGCCGCTCAGGACGACGGTGGCTAGGAGGTATTGGACGCCGTGCTCTACGACAAGCGCGACGATAACGACAGCCATCGAGCCAGCGGCGCCCGAGATCATTCCAGGCCGGCCACCAAAGATGGCGGTCAGTGTACAAATGATGAAAGCGCCGTAAAGCCCCATAAGAGGATTCACTTGCGCGACCAACGCAAAGGCAATGCATTCGGGGACGAGGGCAAACGACGAGGTGAGGCCCGCAAGCACGTTACCCGGGAGGTTCGATGTCCACTGCGCTCGGAGTGATTGAATCTTCATCAATTGTGTTCGCAGTCAGATAAAAAATACACTGCGCCTGTGAACGGCGCGAAGTGCTGAATGTGGCGCTGGAAGCCCTCGGGCTCAAAGTGCGACAAGATGACAGCGCCACGCTTCAAAGGCGTAGCGTCGATAAAAGTCGAAAGATAAAGCGTGTTGTTCGAATATCGAACAAGCGAGCGCACCTGTGCCCGGGAACCCCCAAGTGGAAAGCCGTTATGAACGGTCAGGAGGTTCTCGGAAAGCTACATGGGTACGTTTTATGAAATGAAGTCGATGTAGACCCGTATGGGCGAATTCTCGCGCGGACCATCCAATAAGTTTACCGTAGTCCACGCGATCGCGTGAATGTCATCGAAAATGTGGATGGACTCCGAGTCTGCATGTCCGTTAGCGACAGCGACGTCGCCCGAAGGCATCGCGTTTGCGAAGTCGAATCCGACGTTACGCGATGCCGTGCCTGGCACTGAATAAATTCATCGCGAACGGGACCTATGCGGCGATTGTCGCCAAATGGGATCTGCAATCGAGCGCGGTCAGGCAGGTGACGCTGAACGCAGTCCCGGCACGGTGATCACATGCCTTCGACCAGGATGCATCGATAATCCGAACCCACGAACCGGTGCATCGACGCATCCTGGTACACCGGGTCCTGGTACCACGCGCGGGCGGCATCGAATGAGGGGAATTCGAGGATCAAAACGCCTTCCGCGTCTGGACCTTCGAGCACTTCATGACGGCCGTTGTAAGCGCGAAACGTCACGGGATGATTCGCGAAGACGGCTTGCGCTTTTTCTTTGTAACGCACCAACTGATCGGCGTCGCGTGTTTTCTCGCGGATGAAAATGACGTAGGCGGGCATAGGGTCCCAGGGGAAATCGTTGGCGGCGCGGGATGGCCGGGTGAAGTCATGGTACGTTTAGCTCCTGTCAGATACTGTCAGGAGACAGGGTGTCCCGAACCGCTCGTTTATTGACCTTGCTGGAGAGGCTTCGCGCGAAGCGTGTGCCGGTGACTGCGTCCGAACTCGCGTCGGACCTGGCCGTGTCCGAGCGCACGCTGTATCGCGATATCGCGACGCTGATTGAACAGGGCGCGCCGATACATGGCGAAGCCGGCATAGGGTACGTGCTCAGACCGGGGTTGTTCCTGCCGCCGCTGATGTTGAGCGAAGACGAGATCGACGCCGTGGTGCTGGGCCTGCGGTATGTGGACCAGCGCGGCGATGATGTTTTGCGTAAGGCCGCCGCTCAGGCGCTGGCCAAGATTGATGCCGTATTGAACGCGTCGGGCAAGGATGCAATGCGCGCCCCGACTGTTTTGTCCGGTCCTCCGGTGCCGGACTTTCCCGTCAATGCCGTGCCGCTCACTCGCCTGCGCGCGGCCATTCGTGGCCAGTGCAAACTGCGGATCGCTTATCTGGATGGGCAGGGCGAGCCGTCGGATCGTATCGTCTGGCCCGTCGCGCTGGGCTTCCTCGACAATGTCCGAATTCTTGGCGCATGGTGCGAAAAGCGCCAGGATTTCCGTAGTTTTCGCACGGACAGGATCACGTCAGCCGATGAAACCGGCGAGCAGTATCCAGGGGCAAGGGCGGTGCTGTTGAGCCGGTACCGGACGCATCTGGCGAAGTCGACGCCTTGGTAGTCACGCTGTAATTCGCTTAAGCGTGGTCATTGTGCAGACCTTCGACTACCTATCCCTCGCGATGATCGCTCGCACCACTTCATCCGCGCTTTGTGCAACCTGCACGCAAGTTACGGCCGGTGTTTAACAATCCTCTTAATTTGCAAATGCGGAGCCGGTTCACGCGTGTTATTTTTCTGGAAAACGCATTCCATAACCCTACCTCCAGGAGAACACCGATGACCGCCTTAGCCGCCGTTGCCGCCATACTTGCCGCGCTATTAATGGGCGCAATGAGCCCGGGTCCGAGCTTCGTGCTGGTCGCGCGCAACGCGATCGGCTTATCTCGCACGGACGGACTGGCGACCGCACTCGGCATGGGCGTGGGCGGCGTTTTCTTCAGCGGCATTGCACTCGCCGGGCTTTATACGCTCCTGTCGGCGGTTGAATGGCTGTATGTCGGCTTGAAGGTTGCCGGGGGACTCTACCTGATCTATATCGCCTCGAAGATCTGGCGTGGGGCGTCCAGTCCGTTGGTCGTGGACGATGGGCGTGGCATGCAGAACCATGATCCGCGTAAATCATTCTGGATCGGTCTCACTACGCAACTCAGCAACCCGAAGACCGCGATCTGGTACGGCAGTATCTTCGCAGCCTTGTTGCCGCAACATCCGCCGCTCTGGTGTTATCTCATCCTGCCTCCCATGATCTTCGCTATAGAAGCAGGGTGGTACACCGTCGTCGCCTTGTGTTTCTCCAGCCGCCGTCCGCGCGAGCTTTACTTGCGCGCCAAAAAATGGATCGATCATTTTGCTGCGGGCGCAATTACTGCGCTAGGCCTCCGATTGATTTTCACCGCGCATAAAGCGGGCATCTGACGGCTATGCAGCAACAGCTGCTGGCGGGCTCTCGTTAAGCGGGCCGAGTCTGGATGATCAGCCGCTGGAGACGAATAGCGATATCAGCGAGACCTGAGCTAAGTCGGCTCGGCGGTATAGACAGATCGACGGCTGTGGTTTATTACCGGTCCGTTGCTACCAAGCGCTATCAAAAGCTATCAAAAAATCGCGGATAACACCAATATAATTGACCTGTAAGCTGGATTCTCCGCAGGTTTTCACCGTTATCCAGCAATACCTCCGCCTGCTGAAAAAAGCATCTTCTCTCATCCGGACCCTAAAAAAACGCTTGTATATACCGATTTTGTTGTCCTAGACTCGAGGCTATTCTCTTGTATAGACAAGACGAAAGCCAAAGCCAAAAGGACGACCGATGATCAAGCTCACCCCCGGCAAACTGACACTGCCCCAACTTCGCCGCATCGCGCGGGAACGCGTCCAGTTGACACTGGATCCGGCAAGTCACGCTGCCATCGACGCATGCGCGAAAGCGGTGGAAGACATCGCTGCGAAGGGTCTGCCGGCCTACGGGATCAACACGGGTTTCGGGCGGTTGGCGAACACCCACATTCCCGCCGATCAGCTTGCACTGCTGCAACGCAATCTCGTGTTGTCGCATGCCGTAGGTGTGGGTGAACCAATGGCGCCGCCTGTCGTTCGCCTGCTGATGGCGCTCAAACTGTCGAGCCTTGGACGCGGTCACTCGGGGATCAGGCGTGTTGTGATGGACGCCATGATCACGTTATTCAATGCGGATATCCTGCCGGTTATTCCGGTGAAAGGTTCTGTCGGCGCATCGGGCGACCTCGCACCGCTCGCGCATATGTCGGGCGTTTTGCTGGGTATTGGCGAGGTGTTTATCGAGGGCAAGCAGGCTCCTGCACTCGATGGACTGAAAGCCGCCGGTCTTGAACCGCTCACTCTGCAGGCTAAGGAAGGGCTCGCGCTGCTTAACGGCACGCAGGCTTCCACGGCGCTCGCGTTGTACAACATGTTCGCGATCGAAGACCTGTACCGCACGGGGCTGGTGTCGGGCGCGTTAGCGGTCGATGCCGCTGAAGGTTCGGTGAAACCCTTCGATGCACGCATTCATTCACTGCGCGGTCACGCCGGACAGATCGATGCGGCGGCGGCGTATCGTGTGTTGCTCGAAGGCTCCGGTATCAACATTTCACATGCGGATTGCGACAAGGTGCAAGACCCGTATAGCCTGCGTTGCCAGCCTCAAGTCATGGGCGCGTGCCTCGACCAGTTGCGCCATGCAGCCGATGTATTGTTGATCGAAGCGAATGCTGTATCGGACAATCCGCTGATCTTCCCGGACACTGGTGAAGTACTGTCGGGCGGCAATTTCCACGCGGAACCCGTTGCGTTCGCCGCCGATAACCTCGCCATTGCCGCTGCGGAAATTGGTGCGTTGGCGGAGCGCCGGATCGCGTTGCTGATCGATGCGACGCTCTCCGGTTTGCCGCCGTTTCTCGTGCGCGATGGCGGCGTGAATTCGGGTTTTATGATCGCGCATGTGACGGCGGCGGCGCTGGCGTCGGAGAACAAGACCTACGCGCATCCGGCATCGGTTGACTCATTGCCGACATCGGCAAATCAGGAAGATCACGTCTCCATGGCGACGTTTGCCGCCCGCAAGCTTGGATATATTGCGGAGAACGTGGCGCATATCCTCGCCATCGAGTTGCTCGCGGCGGCGCAAGGCGTGGATCTGCGCGCGCCGCATCAAACCAGCCCGCGCCTGCAGCCGGTCATGAAATCGATTCGTTCGGAGGTCGAACATTATGCGCTCGATCACTACTTTGCACCGGACATAGTGGCCGTGGCGAAGCAGGTAACGAGCGGAACGATTGCCGCATTCTGCCCGCTGCATTTTGCATCGGAAGGGGTGGCTTGAACTTAAAAGCTTAAGCGCGTGCGACGGCAGCGGCGATCAACTCTGCCGCTGCATGTTGTCGGCGCTGAACCTGCACCCCAGCCGATACCGCGTGCCCGGATGCACGAAGCGCGCGAACGTCACCGCTATGTTGTTCGCCCAGGTCCGCCGCACGAGTGTGAGGCACGGCTGGTCCGGACCGATCTCAAGCAGTTTCGCATCTGCGCGTGAGGGCAGCACTGCGTCAACCACGTGCTCGACCTCGTGCGCCGGCACGGTATTGAACAGATACTCCGAGGGCCGTACCGTCGCGAAATCCTGTTCGAGAAAAAGCGGCGCGACGTCTGGGTTCACGTACCGATCTTCAAGTTGAACCGGCACGCCGTTCTCGCGATGCACGCACACCACATGAAATACCGACGCGCCCGGCGCGAGTCCGAGTGCCGCCGATACATCACTGGCCGCCGCCTCGCGTGCGGCGTGCACGATCGTATAACCGTACTCGTGTCCGCGAGCGCGAATTTCATCGCCTATGTGCGCGATCATCAGCAGCGTCGACTGCGGTTTTTCTTCCGCTATAAACGTCCCCACGCCTGAGAAGCGCGTCAGCACGCCTTGCTCCGTGAGTTCGCGCAACGCGCGGTTGATCGTCATGCGCGACACGCCCAGCTCGCCGACCAGCGTCATCTCCGACGGAATCCGGTCGCCGGGCCGCCATTCGCCGGAGAGGATGCGCGTGCGGATATGTTCCTTCACACGCTCGTAGCGCGCGAGCGGTGCGGTGGCGGATGCCGGATTTGAAAGGCTGGTTGTATTCATGTCTCGCTCAGGTATGGCTCAGTTTTATATGGCTCAGTTTTCGCTCAGGTTTCGCTCAGGTTTCGTTATATCCCGCTGGTTCGGTACTCACGTGAACCGCACTCGCCGATGGTTCTTCACGTCGCGCCCAGAACGCGTTCCGGTCGAGATAGTTCTGCAGAAACTGTTTAAGCCTCGGTTGCCGCGCGTTGTGAAACACGTCCTCGGGCGATCCTTGCGCCTCGATTTTGCCATGATCGATGAAGACGACGGTATCGGCGACCTGCGCGGCGAAGCCCATTTCATGCGTGACGATCACCATCGTCATACCGTCGTTCGCGAGGTTCTTCATCACTTGCAGCACTTCGCCGACCAGCTCGGGATCAAGTGCGGAGGTGGGTTCGTCGAACAGCATGATGTGCGGCTCCATTGCCAGCGCGCGGGCAATCGCCACACGTTGCTGCTGCCCGCCGGAGAGCCGTGCCGGATGATTGTCCGCGCGGTCGGCGAGACCGACCTTGTCGAGCATGGCCAGTGCCCGCTTGCGAGCCTCGGCCTTGGGCAGCTTGCGTACGCGCACCAGCGCCTCGGCCACGTTTTCAACGGCCGTCATATGAGGCCATAGGTTGAACTGCTGGAACACCATGCCCACGTTGCGCCGCACGCGGTTGATCTCGGCTTGCGGCGCCCGCACGCGCTGGCCGTTTCGATCGGTGACATAACCGATCAATTCGCCTTCGATATAGATCTCGCCTTCGCTGTATTCCTCGAGGAACGCAAGCGAACGCAGCAGGGTGCTTTTCCCCGAACCCGACGGTCCGATGATGCAGGTCACCTCCGACTTGCGCACGGCGAGCGAGACGTCGTCGAGCACTTTCAGTGCACCGAAATGCTTGCCGACATGCCGTGCATCGACAAGATATTCGGCGGGCGGTAGCGTGTTGCCAGAATTCGGTTTCTTCATGACGGTTTCTTCATGATTCAGCGCTCAGTTTGATGGGGGCCAACGCGCGTTCACCGCGTAAGGAAGCGGCCTACGCGGATCTCGACCCACTGTCCGGCTCGCGACGCCACTTCCACGAGCACGAGATAACACACGCACAGTGCGAGCAAGGTTTCGACGAACGCAAACCGTTCCGAGCCGATACCGGTCAGCACGAATGTCAGCTCCGGCACGGTGACGACCGACAGCACCGCGGTTTCCTTGCTCAGCACAATGATCAGGTTGGTCAGCGCCGGCACGATGATGACCAGCATCTGCGGCAACTGTACGCGCATGATGACTTGCAGCCGCGTAAAACCCAGGCATTCGGCGGCTTCTATGTGACCGCGCGGCACCGACGTAAAACCGGAGCGGAATGCTTCCGCGAAATACGCACTGCCATAAAGTCCGAGTCCGACAATACCGGCTGTCAGCGGTTCAAGCGAAAGCCCAAGCGAAGGCCCGCCGTAATACAGCACGAAAAGCTGCACGAGAAACGGCGTTCCCCGGAACACCTCTATGTAAGCACGCAAGAATCCGCGCACCCATTTGCCGCAGAAGATCTGCAGCAAGGCGATGGCGAAACCGATCGCCATGCCGATCATCACGCCGCCAATCCACACGGCGATGGTCGTCGCGAACCCTTCGGCGAGGGCGGGAAGGGAGTCGGTCAGGACCGCGGAATCGAATTGAATGGCCATGTGCTTATGCCCGTTCCATGCGGCGTTCTGCGCGATGTCCGGCCAGCGACAACGTCCCGTTGATGACCAGGTACACCAGCCCGGCGGCAACATACGCCTCCAGCGGCCGGTACGTGCTTGCGGCAATGTTCTGCGCGGTGCGCGTGATATCGGCGACACCTACGACTGAAATCAGCGACGACGATTTCACCAGCATGACCATCTCATTGACGAGCGAGGGCATTGTCGTGCGCAGCGCCTGAGGCACCTGGATACGCAGCACGGCATGCAGCCGCGATAAACCGAGCAACTGCGCCGCTTCGAGTTGCCCATGCGGAATGCCGATGAATCCCCCCCGCAGGATCTCGGCGAGATAAGCGGCTTCGCACAGCGACACGGCGGCAGCGGCGGCCACGAGCGGCGGCACGTTGATGCCGATGAAGGGCAGGAAATAGTAGGTCAGCAGAAGCTGCACGAGCAGCGGCACGCCGCGGAAAAAGCCGACATACGCGCCGCCCAGCTTCGAGACGAAGCGGTTCTTCGAGAGCCGGGCGCTGCACACGGCGATAGCGACAACGAAGCCGACCACCAGCCCGACGAGCGAAATCAGGACCGTGGCTTGCGCGGCCTTGATCAGATAGGGAAGGGCATCGAGCAACGCGTGAAGGCTGAACATGGGCTGTCCGGCAAGGAGCAAGGCGCTAAAGCGCCTTGCAGGGCATCAATGGATTGCTGATTCAGCAATTCAATAATTAGGCGAAGGCATGGTGGTGGGCGTGTCCATGACTACGCCGAACCACTTCTCCTGCAGCGCCGCAAGACGGCCATCACCGTGCATCTTGACGATCGCCTGATTGATCGCGTCGAGAAGCGGCTTGCTGTCCGCGTCCTTGCGGCCGAGATAAGCGAAATACACCTTCGTGCCGAACGGAGGTTGAACGACCGCGAAGGTGTCCGGACGCTGACGCGCCACATAAGCGATGTTCGGCAGCGAATTACCCACGGCGACAATCCGGCCGGCGGCGAGGTCCGCATAGGCCTGGTTGTTGTCGATGTATTCACGCACGCTCGTCTTGCCCGGCAGCGTGGCAACGTACTGCTTCAACTGATCGAGCTGCGCCGAACCCTTGCCGCCGCCGACTGCCTTGCCGGCGACGTCTGCGTTCGTCTTGATGCTGGTGTCGCTGGCGCGTTTGAGCAACGCAACCGTGCCGTCGGCAATCGGCAGGGTGAACTCATAACGCTCCATGCGCGCCTTGGTGATCGTCACCGGGCCGCTGACAATATCGAATTTGCCGGCTTCGAGGCCCGGCAGCACGCTTGGCCACGGCAGGTCGATGGAGCGTACTTTCACACCCAGTTCCTTCGACAACTCGGCGAAGAAGTCCTTATTAAAGCCTTGTTGCTGACCGTTTTCCAGGAAGTCGAACGGTGCGAACTGCATTTCGGTTCCGACTACCAGTTCGCCGGCCTTCTTGACCTTCGCCAACTGGTCTTCCGCATGCGCCGAAACCGCTGTCGCGACCAGTGCGGCCACGAGCAGACGACCCTTCCACTTCGAGAAAAAATTCATTGTTGAACTCCCCTGATTAAAAGTGCACCCGGCTTGGGCAAAGGTGCGAACCGGTGCGTCGGCCTGCATGTAGTGCGAGTCAGTATATACCGTCAATTGGCATTGCCAAGCGCGTCAAAAATACTTCTCACCGCACCATTTCAAGGCTTACGGACTTCGCGAAAACGCCGGGTTGCATTTGGCTAATTGGCGGTATATACAGACACTTGATCTGGTTTCCCGCAGGCACTCATGGCTTACCCGCAGACGCTTGCGGCCAAGTCGGGGCAGCGCGGCGCCGGTCATGACGGGTCGCGCGCAGACATTGCATGGTGGCGCGCGGCAGCACGGTTTTTGAGTTGGCGGCGCATCTTGCGCTGGTTTGACGTGATGCCCGTCGCAACGTGCGGAGGCCTGCACGGTATAGACGGCGATGAAACTTCGGAGCAACCTGGATGACCTCGACTTCTCACATCCCCGTCGTCGATCTGGCGGCCGTTCGTGCGTTGGATCCCGCCGGCTTGCGCGCCGCCGCCGCCGCGATCCGCGACGCATGCAGGAGCATCGGTTTCTTCTACGTCAGCAATCACGGCGTGCCGACCGATGTGCTCGAAGGCGCGGTGAAAGCGGCGCGCGAATTCTTTGCGTATCCGCCGGAAGTGAAGCGGCGCGCCGCGGTGAATCATCGGCATCGCGGCTTCAATGCGCTTGGCGACGCCGTCATGTATCAGGCCACCAAACCTGACTACAAGGAGTTTTTCAGCATCGGCCTGGAGTTGCCGGAAGACGATCCGAGCGTGCTTGCCGGTGAAGCGCTGCGTGGCCCGAACAATTGGCCTGACTTCATGCCTTCGCTGCAACCGGCACTTTATGCGTACTACGAAGCGATCGGTGCGTGCGGCGCAGATTTGTTGCGCGCGGTCGCGGTGAGCCTGGATATCGACGAAATGTTTTTCGTGAGTAAATACACGAAGCGCATGCAGCGCACGCAGATGGTCTATTACCCGCCGCAAGCGCCCAAGTCTGATGCCGATCAGTTCGGTGTGGCGCCGCATACGGACTACGGGTGCATCACGTTGCTGTGGCAGGACAACGTGGGCGGCTTGCAGGTGAAGGAGCTTGCAACCGATAGCTGGATTGACGCACCGCCGATTCCGGGAACGCTGGTGGTGAACGTCGGCGACCTGCTTGCGCGCTGGTCGAACGATCGCTTTCGTTCGACGCTGCATCGCGTAATCAATCGCTCCGGGCAGGAGCGATATTCGATCGCGACCTTCTACGATCCGACTTATGGCGCAAGCGTGGACCCGCGCGATCTTGGTCTTGAGGGCGTGCAGCCGCTGTATGAGCCGGTGGCTGCGGGCGATTACATCCTGGGGCGGATCAACGATTCCATGGGTTATAGAAAGAAGCAGAAAGAAGCGCGCGAATGACTGAGCAAACCATGAAAGCAATAGTACAAACGCTGATTGATGCACTTGGCGCCGGGTCCGTGCGGTTCGGCGATGCCATCGAGCCACGCTATCTCGGCGACTGGAGTGGCCGCTCGCCGGTGCCGCCGCTAGCGGTCGTGCTGCCGCGTTCGACTGACGAAGTCGCCACCGTGCTGCGCCTGTGCAACGACGCGCGTCAGAGCGTCGTGCCCCAGGGCGGCATGACTGGACTGGCGGGCGGCGCCATTCCTTCCGGCGGCGATATCTGCCTGTCGCTCGAACGGCTGGTGGGTATCGAAGAGGTTGATCGTGCGGCGGCGACCATGACGGTGCTTGCCGGCACCACCTTGCAAACCGTGCAGGACGCCGCGCAGGAAGCGGGTTTTGAATTTGCGCTCGACCTCGGCGCGCGCGGCTCGTGTCAGATCGGTGGCAACCTCGCTACGAACGCGGGCGGCGTGCGCGTGCTGCAGTCCGGCACGGCCCGCGACCAGGTGCTCGGACTTGAAGCCGTGCTGGCCGACGGCAGCGTACTCAGTTCCATGAACAAGATGGTCAAGAACAATACGGGCTATGACCTGCGCAACCTGTTCATCGGTTCGGAGGGAACGCTCGGAGTGATCACGCGAGCAGTATTACGTTTGAAACCACGCCGCGCCGCGCGCAATACCGCGCTGTGCGCACTGAAGGACTACGACGGCGCAGTTGCGTTGCTGCGCTCACTGCAAGCCACCTTCGGCGATGAAATCGGCGCGTTTGAAATCATGTGGCCGGAATTCTATGACTTTGGTGTTGCGCTGACACGCTCCCAGCAATCGCCGCTTGGTCAGGCGTATCCGCTTTACGCATTGATCGAACAGGCCGGGTTCTCCGATGACCATGGCGAACGATTCGCCGCGGCACTCAACGCACAGCTCGAAGCGGGCGTCGTGATGGATGCGGTTGTCGCACAGTCGCAGGCGGAGACTCAGGCGTTGTGGGCGATTCGCGAGGCGACGGCCGAGTTGCCGGTGCAGATCGAGCCGATCAATTTCGATGTGAGCCTGCCCATAGGCGAGATCGGTCATTTCGTCGATGCCTGCCGCAAGGACTTTACTGCGCGCTGGCCGACGCACTACGGTTTGTATTTCGGTCACATCGGCGACTCGAACCTGCATGTCACGCTCGATGCCCGTTCGATTCCCGGTGTGACGGTGGAAGAGGTCGACCACGCGCTGTACGGCATGGTTCGCGACTATAGCGGGTCAATATCGGCGGAACACGGCATTGGTGTGCTCAAGCGGCCGTTCCTGGGCTACTCGCGCAGTGCCGCCGAACTTGCTTGCATGCAGGCGATCAAGCATGCCCTTGATCCGCACGGCATTCTCAATCCCGGCAAGGTGCTGCCTGCCGCGGGCGATTAAGACGCTCGAAACGAACAAGGAACTCAATGAGCGTGACCGCTTTTATAGAAAACCTGCGTGCTGAAGTGCGCGGCCTGCCTGCTTACAACGCGGGGTTGTCGGCGGAATTCGTGCGTGAGCGTTATGGCGTCTCGCATGTCGCCAAGCTCGGCAGCAATGAAAATCCACGTGGCGCGAGCGCGGCTGTGCTTGCACATCTTGCCGAGTTCACTACGACCAGCACGCTCGCGCTTTATCCCGATCCTTCGTGCAGCGCGTTGCGTGCGCTGATTGCCGAGCGGCTTGCAGTCGATCCAGAGCACTTGTTGTTCGGCAACGGCTCCGAGGATTTGCTCGCCATTGCAGCCCACACGTTCCTCGCGCCCGGTGACGAAGTGATCACCGTGATCCCGTCGTTTGGCTTGCACATCATCTATCCGCAGAGTGTTGGGGCGAAGGTGGTCACAGTACCGATGCGGTCGGACTTCGAATTCGATGTCGATGCGCTGATCGCTGCCATTTCGCCGCGTACGCGCATGTTGATTATTAGCAATCCTAGTAATCCGGTCGGCTGCGCGATGGATGGTGCTGAAATGCGTCGGTTATTGAGCGCGGTGTCGCCGGAGACGCTGGTGCTGTGGGACGAGGCTTATTTCGAATACGCCTCCGACGAACACGGTTACCCGGACAGTCTCGCTGTGTTGCGTGAATCAGGTTTGCCGTGGCTTTTGCTGCGCACCTTTTCGAAGGCTTATGGACTGGCGGGGTTGCGGGTGGGATACGGCGTGGCGTCGGCGCCTGAACTCGCCGGACTGATGGACCGCGTGCGTACGCCATTCAATATCAACCAGATTGCACAGCAGGCGGCAACCGTGGCGTTTGGCGATCAGGCGCATGTTGCGGCCAGTGTTGCTGATGCCCGCGCCGGTCGTGACTGGATGAGCGCTGCGTTGGTCGGGCTGGGTGTAAATCCGGCACGTTCACGCGCGAATTTCCTGTTCTTTGATTGCGGTGAAGATGCCGCCGAGCTTGCTGGAAAGATGCTGGAGGATGGGGTGATTGTGAAGCCCTGGCGCGAACCGGGTTATGAAAACTGCATGCGAGTCAGCGTTGGGAACGCTGCGGATAACGCCTTGTTTATCAGGTCGTTCGACAGGCGTCGGACGGTGTGATGGCTTCGCGCCGGTGGAACGTTAATCCGTTCACCGGCGCGAGCGAAAACTTACTCCACGTTCTCTTCCAGCTGCGCTTCAAGCCCGACAATCTTCTCCCGCCGTTCCTTTGACAGATTGCCTACTGGCGGCCCGGCAAAACTCTTGCGCACACCTGCGCCGTACCAGATCAGCATCAGCACCGCGAGCAAGCCGACAATCACATAAATCACTTTTTCATTCGGCGGTTGTATGCCCACGTAAGCAAGAATCAACGCACCGATAACCGCCGCAACAGCAAACGGCTTCGACCACATTCCCAGCTGGAAGGGGCCTTTCTCGGTCCACGTCTTGCCTTCGGCAAAGATCCCTGCCGCGACCGGCATGGCGTACGAGATGAACAGAAACACCGCGCTGCCTGCGCTCAATACCGAGAAGGCATCGCCGTATAAAGTGATGACAATGGCGAGCACTGCCGACACCCAGATCGCAGTACCCGGCGTGCGGTGCGCATTGACCTTGCGCAGGAACTTCGACCCAGGCAGGCCACCGTCACGTGCGAACGCAAACATCATTCGCGATGTCGATGTCACCGCGGCCAGTCCGCACACGTAGTTGATAAAAAACAGCAGCAACTCGATCACGATCCGCAGCGGTCCTGGAATCGGCGCGAGGATCGCTTCAAAGAATCCGGTGCCCTGCTTGATCGCCGCGCCAATGTCCGGCATCACGAGCACGAACGAGCAGACCAGCACATACCCGAACAAAGTTGACCACAGAACCGACTTGACGATCCCACGCGGCACGTTGCGCGCGGCATCGTGAGTTTCCTCGGACGTGTGCGCGGACGCATCGAAACCGGTGATCGTATAGGCGGTCAGCAGCAGCCCCGAGAGGAAGGCCATTGCCATGGTTTGCGCGGGCCATTGTCCGCCATCCACGCCGGTGAAATTCTTGAAGGTCACGAGCCGCGAAAAGTCCACCTTGACCGGTGAATAGATCACCAGCGACGCGACCAGGATCACTGTGACGACAAAGATCAGGTAGCCCGACACATCGGTGATCTTGCTGGCGATCCGGATCCCACGGTGATTCAGGAAAGCCTGCGACGCGGTGATCAACGTCAGAAATATGGTCTGATGCCACCAGCCGAGTGACTCGGGCTTGACGCCGAACATCGGTGCGATGAGGGTGCGAAAGAACGGGTCCCACGTACCGAAGTTAATGGCGGCAACCACGAACACGAGGCCCAGCAAATTGAACCAGGCGGTGAGCCAGCCCCAGGTCTTGCCGCCCAGGATTGAGCTCCAGTGATACAGGCCGCCGGCCGTCGGATAAGACGAGGCGATCTGCGCCATCGCGGCCGCAACGACCAGCGCGAAGACGGAGCCGAGCGGCCAGCCCAGCCCGATCGAGGCACCGCCAGCCGCGCTGAGTCCAAGCTGGAACGAGGTGATCCCGCCAGACAGGATGCAGATAAGCGAGAACGATACGGCGAAGTTCGAGAACGCACCCATGCGGCGGGAGAGTTCTTGCGCATACCCCATTTTGTGCAGCAATGAAACGTCGCTATCCGCGCTCTCTGGTGGCGGAACTGCCGTATTGATGTCCATGATGGTCGATCCTTATGGCTGAGGCTGCTGGGTAGACGTGGATGAAGCCGCTAACTCACGCGGCGGTAAAGCAGTTATCGACGTAGAGATGCGCTCCGTTGATGAAACTGGCGTCGTCGCTGGCGAGAAAGAGCGCCGCCTTGGCGACTTCCTCGGGCGCACAAAGACGGCCCTGCTGAAGCGAGAGCGCCGCTTCGCTTGCATCGAAACCGTATTGCGCGAGCGCGGCAATTTCACGCTGCCCGTGCGGGGTATCGATGAACCCAGGGCACACCGCATTGCAACGAATTCCACGCTCGCGATACTCCACGGCAATCGCCCGCGCGAACATCGCGCACGCGCCCTTGGTCGTGCAATAGAGCACTTCGAGCGGCGTGGCCGCTGTCGACGAGATCGACGCCGTGCAGACAATCGAGCCGCCGCCCGCCTCAAGCATATGCGGCAGTACGGCGCGGGTCATCGTGAACATGCTCTTGACGTTGACGTCCATGAGCCACTGGTAGTCTTCGTCGGTGGTATCGAGGAACGGTTTGACGACGATGCTGCCCGCGTGATTGAACAGCACATCGATCGTGCCGAAGCGCTTGGCGATCCGCGCTACGGCGGTTTCTACCTGATCGGTCTTCGCGACATCCGCCTTGAAGAACTCCGCTACGCCGCCGTTCTCGCGAATTTGCGCCACGACCTGCGTGCCGGCGTCCGCGTTGATATCGACGACCGCGACCTGCGCGCCCTCCTTGGCGAACAGCACGGAGGCCGCGCCGCCGCAGCCGGTGGCCCCGCCCGATACGATCGCGATCTTGCCCGCGAGTTTTCCGCCAACAGACTCGGATTTGCCCATTCCTGACCTCTCGTTGTTTATCCTTTATTTAGGCTAGGCTCGACACAATTTACGCACTATCCGAAATTGGCAATGGAGCGAGATAGACCGCGAAAAAATCGCAAACGGTGTCGTGCCGAGACTCAAAGGCGTTCCGGGCAGGGTTTTCAGCGATGGGCGCGCACGCGCGCGGCGCTTACCGTGGCGCTCGGCGTGGGCCAGAATGGTCAGAATGACCGGCAAGGAATTTTGGTGGTTTTTTGGTCGTTTACACTTTTTTGACGCGTACCGTCCGCCAAGGAGATTTTATGCAAGCGGTCCAACCGGTGCGTCCGGCCGTCGATATCCATTGCTGCCGGAGCATTGACGAGCAGGCCCGGCTGCTCGAAAGCTGGAACCAGACTTACTGCCAGATCTCGCGGGGCGCTTTCGACGGCTCGGTCAGTTCCGTGCATGCGGGCGCGGTGCGTATTCTCGTCGAACGCATGAACCGGACGGTGTACCAGCGCGGTTGCGTGGATGTTTCCCGGATCGCCGTGGGCATTCCGTTCCAGCTCGAAGGCCACGCGTTGCTGTGCGGTCAGGTGAGTCATCTTGACGGGCTGCATGTTTTCTCCGGGCCTGGAGGATTCGAGTTTTTATCGCCCGACAAACATGTGGTCGTGAATCTGGAGATAGCGCCGCTGGAGCTCTCTGACCCGCTGCTTCGGCTTGCCATGGACAACGTCCAACAAGCGCTTGGCAATCAACCGGGGGTGCTCAATGCCGATCCTGTCCGGTTGCAGGCGTTCAGGAGCACGCTGGCGGGTCTGCTGGACACGGTCACGTCCTCACCGTCGTCACTCGCCGACGCGAGCGTGTGCGCGAGTTTTGAACGGTCGGTGATTGTGGGGCTATCTGATTTGCTGCTCGATGTTGGCGAGGTCGACATGCGTACGGGACCGTTGCGCAACTGGAAGCTGGTTGGCGCCGTGCGCGAACTGGTGGAGGCATCGGCGGATTGCCCGCTGTCGGTTGCTGACCTGTGTTTGCGGCTGGGTGTCAGCCGGCGCACGGTTCAGTATGCATTCGATGAAATTCTTGGTACCAATCCGGCGTCGTATCTGCGTGCCATCAGGCTTGATCGTGTTCGGAAGGACTTGCTGCGTGCCGGGTCGGTCACTGACGCGGCAACTCGTTGGGGCTTCTGGCACTTCGGCCATTTCTCGAATGATTATCGTGAGCAGTTTGGTGAGTTGCCGTCGGAGACGTTGAGGAGGTTGCGGGGCGGGGTGGGGCGGGGTTGATGCTGGGTTGGTCGGTTCTGGGGCTAGTGGTCAGGGGTTGATGCTGGGTTGGTCGGTTCCGGGGTTAGCGGTCGGGGTCTATGCCGGGTTGGTCGGTTCTGAGGTTAGCGGTCGGGGTCAGTGCCGGGTTGCTGCTTTCAGTGTTAGTGGTCTGCGAGAGTCGGATATTCTCTTTATCACTATTAGCCACTGTGCGTGGCGGCACGTCATTTCTTTGTCCAAAGCGACAAAGAAACGAAGCAAAGAAAACGCTTTCAAACACGCTACCCTAAGTGTCCACAGCGTGCAGTTTCTATTCATAGGTGCCCCAAAAGCACGGTGCTCGCCAGAGCCACGGATGTGTGAACCCCTCCTTCTCCGAACACCGATACCCACACGCTTCGCCACCAGTGATTGAACCTGCCCAAGGGGCACCCCGCGCTATCCGCGGACGACCAACCTCCAAATGTGTACGCGTCTCGAACCACGCCGCCAACCTACCAAGTAATAAAGCCCCAAAGTATGTAAGGCCGTAACCGACGAAAATAACGGTGTAGGCCGCGTAGCCAACTCATCAAAGATTGAGGCAGTAAATACGCGTCACGTCGAGCTGCTGTGGATCAAGCTGTGACCACAAAAAAAGCGAGCCGACCAAGCAGCCACCCCAAAAAACGCGTAAGGCCGTGCGGGTTCCATAGCAATTGTGCTTGCCCGAGAGCGTACGGGGCGAAGCGTGTTCGTGTCAGGATTCGCGAGAAGGAGGGTCTCACACATCGGTGGTTCTGGCGAGCACCGTGCTTTTGGGGCACCTATGAATCAAAACTGCACGCTGTGGACACTTAGGGTAGCGTGGTTGAAAGCGTTTTCTTTGCTTCGTTTCTTTGTCGCTTTGGACAAAGAAATGACGTGCCGCCACGCACAGTGGCTAATAGTGATAAAGAGAAAATCCGACTCACGCAGACCACTAAGGCCGAAAGCACCAACCCGGCACTGACCCCGACCACTAACACTGAAAGCAGCAACCCGGCACTGACCCCGACCACTAACGCCGAAAGCAGCAACCCGGCACTGACCCCGACCACTAACGCCGAAAGCACCAACCCGGCATTGACCCCTGACCCCTGACCACTAACCCCAGAACCGACCACCCCGACACTAGCCCCCCATCATCTTCGTCTCCTGCGGACCGATCCACTCGCGATCGAAATGACCCTCGGCGATGGAACGTAACGCAGCCGCTTCCTTGTTCGCCTGCCGCTTCGCCCCTTCGATGACCGCCGCCACGTCCCCGGGTGCTATCGCAAGGACACCGTCTTCATCGCCTACGATGATGTCGCCGGGCTGCACCACCATGCCGCCGACAGTGACCGTCACATTGACTTCGCCAGGACCGTTCTTATAAGGGCCACGATGTGTCGCGGCACGCGCATAGACCGGGAAGTCGTGTTCGCGAATGGCGCCCACATCGCGGATTGCGCCGTCGATTACCAGACCCTGCACGCCGAGGCTTTCGGCATAGGTAGCCATGATTTCACCCATCAGCGCTTGCGTAATATCCCCGCCGCCGTCGATCACCAGCACGTCGCCGGGCCGGCAAAAATCGAATGCGCGATGAATGGCGAGGTTGTCGCCGGGACGGGTGCGCACGGTCACCGCCGTCCCGGCCATGGGCCTGGCACGGTGATACGGCACGAGCCCGACCGTCCCGCTGACACGCGCCATGTTGTCACTGAGTAGCGAGACAGCAAGGCCGCGCAGTGTCTCCAGTATCTCGGGGCTGGCTTGCGTGGCCGACTCGTTACGGCGCCATCCGGGTGGATTGGTCACGATCATCTCCTTTAGGAAAACTGATGATTAAGCTGGTTTGACAAACGCCCGTACACAGCTCGCGCGTTGTCTTCATAGATGCGCTGGCGATCGGCCGGCGTGAGCCACGGGATCGCGTCAATATAACGGCGGGTATCGTCGTAGTAGTGGCCGGTCTCGGGGTCGATGCCTTGAACCGCGCCGATCGTCTCCGACGCAAACAGGATGTTCTCGACGGGAATCACTTTCGCCAGCAGGTCGGTGCCGGGCTGGTGGTACACGCAGGTATCGAAGAATACGTTCTTGAGCAGGTAATCCTTGAGCAACGGACGCTTCATGTCCTGAGCGAGCCCGCGATAACGCCCCCAGTGATAAGGCACGGCACCGCCGCCGTGGGGAATGATGAAGCGCAAGGCCGGAAAATCGGCGAACAGGTCCGCCGTGAGCAATTGCATGAACGCCGACGTGTCGCCGTTGATGTAATGCGCGCCGGTCGCATGGAAGTTAGGGTTGCACGACGACGACACGTGGATCATGGCAGGCACGTCGAGTTCCACCATTGTTTCGTAGAGCGGATACCACGAGCGATCCGTGAGCGGTGGTCCGGTCCAGTAACCGCCGGACGGGTCCGGGTTGAGATTGCAGCCTATAAAACCAAGCTGCTCGACGCAGCGGCGCAACTCGGGAATGCAGTTCTCGGGCGATACCCCGGGCGCTTGCGGCAACTGGCAGACACCCACGAAGTTGCGCGGAAACATCTGGCAAACGCGATGAATCAGGTCATTGCTTTCCTGCGACCAGTGCGCGTTGGCATCGGAGCCGGCCAGGTGATGACCCATGCCGGCCGCCCGTGGCGAAAAGATTGTCAGATCCGTGCCGCGCTCCCGTTGAATGCGCAACTGCCCTGATTCAATGCTGTCGCGAATCTGCTCATCAGTGATGACGGGACGCGGCGGGGGGGATGTACCGTCTTTGAGCGCCGCTATCTGGGCGGCGCGCCAGGCTTCATGTTCGCGCGGGGAGGTCGTATAGTGACCGTGACAGTCGATGATCATTGCGGGTTTCCAGATCAAGGTTCAGTGAAGGTGTCCGGCGCGGGAGTCGCCTGCCGGCAGTGCGTCGGTCTCGTCTTCTGCAGGCGTGACCCGCATGACCAGCGCAATGATGGTTGCCACCACCAGGAAGGCCGCGATCGTCAGGAGCGCCAGCTTGAAGTTGCCCGTGGCACTGCGGACGAGCCCGATGCTCCAGGGGCCGACAAGCCCGCCGAACTGAGCGACGGTGTTGATGAGCGCAATCGTCGCGGCGCCGGCAGCGCCGGTCCTGAACGAAGAGGCGAGGCTCCAGAACAGCGGGTTGCCGGCGTAGATGAATAGCCCGGTTACGCACAGGAGCGCATAGGCAATCACCGGATTCGGTGCGTAGGCACTGCCCGCAATAGCGAGCGCGCTCATTCCGTATACGAACGCGAGATGCTTCTTCCGGTCGCCGGTCCGGTCGGAACTGCGGCTGATCAGCAGCGTGCCGAGGACACCGAGAAGCGGCGGGGCGGCGGACAAGAAGCCCACCTCGAGGTTGCTCAGGTTGCCGAGGCTCTTGACGATCTGCGGTAACCACAGGAACAGGCCATAAACACCCACGAGGGCGCAGCCGAACAAACACGCGAGGCTCCACACGCGGATATCGCTGGCTACGCGCAACATCGAAAAATGCTTGTCTGCGCCCAGGGCCTCGCGTTCTTTCGTCAGCGTGGACTCGAGCCACTGCTTTTGCGCGTCGCTCAGCCACGCGGCATCGGCAGGGCGCTCGGTCATCAGGCGCAGCGTCAGGAGACCAAGGAGCATGGCAGGGACACCTTCCATGATGAACATCCATTGCCACCCCTGCAGACCGAGCGGTCCATTCGCATAGGTCATGAGCGCCGTCGAAATCGGGCCGCCGAGCACAGCAGAGAACGAGCCGGCGATGATGTATCCCCCCACCGCACGCGCGCGGTAACGCTGCGGGAACCACTTCGTCAGGTAGACGGCCACGCCGGGAAGAAACCCGGCCTCCATGACGCCCAGCAAGAAACGCAGTACATAGAAGCTGTACTCGTTGGACACGAAGGCGGTCGCGGCGGCAACCGCTCCCCACGTCAGCAGGATGCGGGCGATCCAGCGCCGGGCGCCAACGCGATGGAGCAGCAGGTTGCTGGGCACTTCGAGAAGCATGTAGCCGAAGAAGAAAATGCTTCCGGCGAAGCCGAACACGGCTGGGCTGAAGCCGAGCTGCTTGTTCATGTCGAGTGCGGCAAAGCCGATGTTTATCCGGTCAAGATAGTTGAAGAACATCATGGCGAAGAGCAACGGCATGAGGCGGCCGTAGACTCGCCGCATGGTTGCGCTTTCGATCGGATCGGTCATCAATGTCTCCTGCTGTAGAGCGCCCGTTGGATCGGGCGTCGTTGTGGTTTGCTTTTGCTACCGTGATTCCGCGCTGATCCGAGTGTCCGATCAGCGGCCGGTGCTCACGTGTTCGCCCAGCGGTGAATCCCTTTCAGGCGGCAGCCTATGCAACGGGCACAACACCCCAACGCCGATCGAACGGCGACGGCATTACTCGACGGTCGTTGAGCATTGCTAACGGCCTCGGCCGATGTCGACTAAAGAGCGACAGGACCTTATAAGTAAAAAGTAAAGGAGCGAGAAAGCGAGGTCCCGGCAGAGAACCGGACATCGGTGGTAGACGGCGCTATCCGAAAACCATTATTCCAACGCCGGACGATCTGGCACGATGCGTGTACTTACGGTTGAATTACATAGCGATAGCGGCTGCCAACAAACGGCGGACATCAGCGCAAGCACGTCCGGGATGACCGTGTTCCCGCGAACCCACGATTCGACAAGTCATGGTACGAACCGCCGTGCCGCACGTCCAAGACCGTGTTTTTATCCTTTTATAATAATTTTCTTATAGTTCCGGCAGATCTTGCGGCAAGTCTTTCCCCACCGGCGACAAACAGGTAAGAAACGCTTGCAGATGAGGTGAGCTGTCGTCGCTACGAAAGCTCGCCGCAAGCGTCGTGGTCTGCGACGCCAGCGGCCCGGTCAGGCGCCGGTACACCACATCCGAGCGTCCATGCCGCGCGACCGATTCACCCACGAATGTCACACCGAGTCCCGCCGCCACCAGTGCAATGGCCGTCTGGATCTCGTAAGCCTGGTGCGCGATGTGCGGCGTAATGCCGGCATTGCGATAAAGCGATTCGACAAAGCGCGAGAACTGCGCATTCGGGTGCTTTGGATAAAGCACGAGGGGCGTGTTGGCAAGCTGCGTGATCCGTACTTTCTTTTCTCCCGCAAGCGGATGGTCCGGCGGGAGCACGGCCATCAGGCGTTCGCGCAGCAGCGGCAACGTAGTACATCCCGCTATGGGCGGAACCTGCCGGCCGATGCCAATGTGAATGCGCGTCTCATGCAGCGCATCGGCTTGCTCTTCAGTGAGCATTTCGAAGAGCTTCAGTTCGACCTTGGGGTAATCCCGATGAAACGACTTCAGTGCGGGCGGCAACACGCTGTACATCGCTGAGCGGGTGAAGCCGATGCCGAGCCAGCCACGCATGCCCAGGCCGATCTCGCGGGTACCAAGCGCGGCCTGATCGAAGGAAGCGAGGATCTGGCGCGCCTCGATACACAGATAACTGCCGGCCTCCGTGAGCCGCAGCGGCCGGCTGCCACGGTCTACCAACTGCGTCCCCATACGTGCCTCAAGCGCGCGGATCTGCTGGCTTAGCGCCGGCTGCGCGACATGCAGCCGCTCCGCCGCGCGGCTGAAGTTGAGTTCTTCCGCGAGGACGACAAAGGCCTGCAAGTGTCGGAGGTTCATTTGTGTGATTGAAAGAGCGCTGATGGCGAATGCCACGCGTGATGAAAGCAGTATCAGGCGTCACGGACCGGCAGAGGTTATCAAAACCACGCGGTTCCATCCGGTTTCGCGTCAACGCACCGAACGGCGCAAAGCAAAAAATAGGCGCTTGAGTTATTGACCACGCGCTCATAAGCTCGTGCATGAAGAGGACCGGCTGACCGCGGCCGTCGATGTTGCCCTGCGTGCGTTGATCGGAGTTTCTTGCTGGCTTATTGACTATAAAGTCACGAATGCCGGTCTCGTTCCAGGGCCTGCAAGAAAAATTATCGGACGCGTAAAGGCGTCTTGACGCCATACCCCAGGAGACTGAAAGCATGTCATGGACGGTCGATGAACAACTCGCGCTCACGGCGACTCAAGCCGTCAGCGCGATCCAGTCGGGGCGCCTCAAGGCCACCGACTACGTCGCCACCTTGCTGGCTCGCGCGGCGGCAGTGTCCACGCTCAATGCGCTGACCGCGCTCAATACGGAGGGCGCACTGGTAGCGGCACAGCGTATCGATGCTCTTTCAGCCGATGAGAAACGCCGGCTTCCTCTCGCTGGTCTGCCCGTCGTGGTGAAGGACAACATCAACACGGCGGGCATGCAGACGTCGGCGGGCACGCCGGCGCTGGAAAATTTCATCCCGTCGACCCATGCGCCCTCCGTGCAAAAACTGCTCGACGCCGGTGCGATCCTGCTCGGCAAGGCCAATATGCACGAACTGGCGCTCGGCATCACCAGCACGAATCTGAGCACCCACGCAGGACCCGTTCGGAATCCTTATAACCCCAGGATGATTCCCGGCGGCTCGTCCGGTGGCACAGCGGCGGCGGTGGCCGCGCGTATCGTGCCGGCGGGGCTCGGCACGGATACGGGCGGTTCGACCCGCATTCCGGCCGCGTTGACCGGTATCGCGGGCTTCCGTCCTTCGGTGGGCAATGGCGGCGATCAGCGCCGTTATCACGATACAAACGCGGTTGTGCCGATCAGCCACACACGCGATACCGTTGGCCCGATGGCACGCACCGTCGCCGATATCGCGCTGCTGGATGGCGTCGTGGCCGGCGACGGTCCGCTTCCTGGCGTGGTGCTGGGAGACTTGCGCATCGGCCTTCCTGCATGCTGCTGGGCCGGACTGGATCACGGGCTGGAAATCATCGCACGCGGTGCCCTCGACCGGCTGAAAGCGGCGGGCGTGACACTCGTTCATATCGACATGCCGGATCTGTTCGTGTTGAGTGAGCAGATCAGCTTTGCCGTGGCATTGCACGAACCGCTTGAGGACCTTCCCGCGTGGCTCATGGCCAATAATGCGCCGGTCAAGACCGTCGCTGAAGTGGCCGCGCGAATTGCCAGCCCCGACGTACGCGCCGCGTATGAAGCTATTCTCGCCGATACGTTCGGCCCGCAATACGACGTGGCTATGAGTACATTGCGGCCACAACTTCAACACCTGTATGCAACAACGTTCTCCACGCACACGCTTGATGCGCTGCTGTTCCCGACCACGCTTCTGCCGGCTGTGCCGATCGACGCTTTGAACGGATCTTCGCAAGTCTCGATCAACGGCGGTGAGCCGATGGATGAAATGGCTGCATTCCTGCGCAATACTGATCCGGCCAGCGTCGCGGGAATTCCGGGCTTGTCGCTGCCGGCCGGGATGACGCACGAAGGTTTGCCCGTAGGCATTGAGCTCGACGGGCCCACCGGTAGCGATCGTCGTTTGCTTGCAATCGGCGTGGCGTTCGAGCAGGTGCTGGGTTCGCTGCCTGCGCCGATGTAGCAGGCGTATCGACAACGCCGGTTAGATGCCAATGTCGATAGACCAGCCCATTCCGACCTGGCCGTGAGCCGCGCCATCAGCCCGAGCCGATCCGCAATTCAAAAAGGTAGAAGTGCCAAGCATATTGGCTGGGATGCAGTCTTCCTGTACCGGCACCCGCCGAGATAAAACGGACCTTCTTGAGGACACCGCCAGCTATCGCATCGGCGACGTAACGCCTGCATCCGTCGATCACACGCGTGATTATTGTGTTGCGGCCTTTAACTGCGGCCAACCGAAACGACGAGCATCGCCTAGATCGCGCCACTCAAGTTCCGCGCACATACCGCGCTGCGAATTATCCGCACCGCTCGCGCCGGTAAGCAAAATGCAAGACGGAATCCAGATGCTCAAAACCGCTGCTTCGGATCAGCGGCATTCCCCATTGCCACGTGTTTTTTTCTGTGAAAGACTTCGGTCATCTGCTGTGCCGGACATGATTCCGATATATCAGACATTCCGTTTAACCCGTTCTATCCGGCCCGGCCGCGCTTTCACGCGGGGCAGGGCCGTACACAACCTCGTTTTATGCAGGCCCATGCGCTGGCATGGTGAGGGCGTTGAATCCAGGATCTTCTCTGGGCGCCGCCGTCTGTCCCTGAACTGACATTTTCACTTTCAAGGCTGAGACCCAAATGAGACTTGTCAAAGAAAGCGCACGTATCGCCTGTTTATTTGCGGTGGCTGGTCTATTGACGCTGGCCGGTTGCACGAAGGTTGCCACCCCAACTCAGGATGATGCGGCAGAGTCCACGCTGAAGGCGGTCTTGCAGCGCGGCACGCTGCGCGTCGGCGACTGCCTGAGCTTTGCGCCCTTCGGTTTTTATAACAAGGATGGCGCACCCGACGGCTACGACGTTGACCTCGCGAAAGAGCTGGCCAAGCAAATGGGCGTGAAGCTGGAAGTGGTCAATACGACGAGCGCCAACCGTATTCCGAACCTGCAAACCAGCAAGGTCGACGTGGTCTTCTGCAATTTCACACGCAATCTGGAGCGGGCCAAGGAGATCGGCTTCACCAATCCCTACGTTGTGGCCAGCGAGGCGCTCCTCGTCAAGAAGAGCAGCGGCATCAAGTCGATCAATGACATGTCCAACCGCACGATCGCCACCGTCAAGGGATCGACGAACGGCGACGAAGTACGGGCGCTGAACATGCAGGTGAAGATCCAGGAATTCGACAGTTCGCAAGCGGCCATTCTCGCGGTCAAGCAAGGCCAGGCCGACGCGATGATCGAAGACAACAACTTCCTTGCGTATCAGGCTTCGCTCGACCCCGAGTTGACCGTGACCGACGAAGCGCTGGTTCCGCTTGAATACAACGCATTCGGTGTGAAGGCGGGCGATCAGGTCTGGCTCGATTACCTGAACCTGTTCCTGTTCCAGGTCAACGCGTCGAAACTGAACGCCCAGCTCTACAAGAAGTGGTTCGGCGCCGATCCGCGTTTCCCGCTGAATCCGCAGTACTGATGCCGCAGTACTGAAGCGCTAACGCCGCATGCATCGCGCAAGGCAGAAGATGGAGGAGCAATGAGCTATCAATGGGTGACCCTGTCGGGCTATCTGAACGATTTTGTCCGGGCGGCGTGGCTGACGCTTCAGGTCACGTTGCTGGCCTTCGTCGTTGCGATGCTGCTCGGCCTGCTGGCCGCGCTGGCCAGCACGTCGCGCGTCGCGGTGCTGCGGGCGATATCGAGTTGTTATATCGAGGTGATTCGCAACACGCCGGTGCTGCTGCAGATCTTCATTGTTTTCTTCGGCCTGCCGTCAATGGGCATCACGCTCAATGCGTATTCCGCTGGTGTGATCGCGCTCGGCGTGAACGTGGGTGCGTACCTTGCCGAAGTGTTCAGGGCGGGCATTCAGTCCGTGCCGCGCGGGCAGTTGGAGGCCGCATCCATTCTCGGGCTGGAGCGTTCGCAGATCTTCATTGAGGTGGTCATGCCGCAGGCCGCGCGCGCCGTTTATCCCGCGATCGTCAACAACCTGATCCAGCTCCTGCTCGGGACTTCGCTGCTGTCGGCTATCGCATTGCCGGAACTGACCGGCATGGCGACGGTGATCAACGCGCGTACGTTGCTGTACATCCAGACGTTCACGATTACGCTGATTGCATATCTGGTGCTGAGCAACTTCCTGTCGTGGGTAGCCGGGGTGGTCGGGGCGCGGCTGTTTCACCCGCCGCTCATGCTGGCAAAACGTGCACGCCGGCCATTGCTTTTCAGGCGCCGTGTGAGCGCTGGAACAGGAGAGTGACCATGACAATCGACCTGTTGATGTCCAGTCTACCCATCCTGCTTCAGGGCCTGCTGACAACGCTCATTCTTTCTGTCGCGGCCATTGTGGGCGGCACGCTTGTCGGGCTGCTGGCGGCCGTGTTGCGGACCTTCGGGCCTTGGGGTACGCCACGGCTTGCCCGGCTCTACACCGAGCTGTTTCGCGGCACGCCGGTCCTGATCACGCTGATGTTCATCTATTTTGGCGTGTCGTACTTTGGTTATGCCATCGACGTATTCGCAGCCGGCGTGATCGGGCTGAGCGTCTATCAAGGCGCTTACATTGCAGAGGTTTTTCGCTCGGGCATTGAATCGGTCCAGAAGGGACAATGGGAAGTCTCGCAGATCCTCGGACTGAGCAAGACGCAGGCGTTCTTTTCGGTGATCCTGCCGCAGACCGGAAAGATCGTGCTGCCGCCGTTGATCGGCCAGTATCTGTCCCTCATCAAGGACACGTCGATTGTCAGCATGATCGGCATGTCGGAGTTGATGCATCAGGGTCAGGCGATTGTCGACCGGATCGGCAAGCCGGTGGAAATCTATGGTCTGGTTGCCGCGCTGTATTTCATTGTGTGCTTTCCCCTGTCGCGGTGGGTGCGCCGCCATGATCGAAGAAGGAGCCTGTTGTCGTGAACACTGCCAACGCGTCTGAACCTATCGTCAAGCCCATCATCAACCTGAGCGGCGTCACCAAGTCGTTCGGTGCGACACAGGTGCTCAAGCAAATCAACCTCGAGGTGCGCCAGGGCGAAGTGCTTGTCCTCATTGGCGCTTCCGGTTCGGGCAAGAGCACCGTCCTGCGAATCATGAGCGGTCTTGAAACCGCCGACGCCGGCGAGGTCTGGGTCAACGAAGTACCACTTCACGACGCGCGCCGCGCACGCGAAATTCGTGGTCACGTAGGCATGGTGTTTCAGCAGTTCAATTTGTTCCCGCACAAGAATGCATTGGGAAATGTCTCGCTGGCCTTGATCAAGGCACGCAAGATGAATCCGGCGGACGCCCGCAAGCGTGCAATGGACGCACTGGACCGCGTAGGTCTCGCCGACCGCGCTGATCACTATCCGAGCCAGTTGTCGGGCGGCCAGCAGCAACGGGTAGCCATTGCACGCGCGCTGGCCGTGGAGCCGGGCATCATGTTCTTCGATGAAGCCACCTCTGCGCTCGATCCGGAACTGGTCGGCGAGGTCACCGAGGTCATGCGAGGCTTGGCACGGGACGGCATGACCATGGTGGTCGTCACGCATGAAATGGGTTTCGCGCGCAAGACGGCGGATCGCGTGGTGTTCATGGACAAGGGCGTGATTGCCGAGCAGGGCGCGCCCGAGCAGATCTTCGTGAATCCGCAGAACGAACGCACGCAGCAGTTCCTGCATCGGGTACTCGACCATTGAGTGCGACCGATCTGCCGCCGTCCACGCGCTAAGCTCGCGTCGGTCGAAGATCGAAAGAGCGAATCATATTGCCGACGGAGTTCGAGTCATGTCTGTACAGGAATCTTCAAGGGCGAGGGGAGTAGACCGGGTCGTCTCCATCCTCAAGCAATTGCACAGCGTGCGACGTCCCATGACCATGCGCGAGCTGATTGAAGCAACCGGTGCGCCGCGTTCCAGCATCTACGAACTCGTGACGATCCTGACCGAGGCAGGCTGGCTGGAAGCAGGTGCGGACGGCAGCGTGTTCTTCGGCCGGGAGATGCACTATTACGGGTCGGACTATGCGGTGCACAATGACCTGATCAGCCGGGCGCACCTGGCTATCCTTGGCCTTGTCCGGAGCCACGACGAGACCGCGCAGCTCTGCATGCTGGAGGGCAACAAGTACACCGTGGTGCTGTCGGAAAACAGCTCGCGCCCGTTCAACATCAGTTCGGATATAGGCGTGAAGGTCCCCATTCCGTGGACTGCTTCTGGTCGCTTGCTACTCGGTCACTTGAGCGCGGATGAGATTCTCGCGCTGATTCCAGAAGAAGACTTCGTGCTCGACAACGGCAAGCGAATCGAAGTGCCGGAATTCCTGGGCGATGTCGAGCGTGCCGCGCAACAAGGGTTTTTCTGCACGGAAGGCCTGTCCCACACGTTTCGATATTGCATGGCGGCGCCCGTGCGAGACAAGAACGGGCAAGCCGTTGCCGCACTGTGTTTCATGACCAGCCGCGACACTGATCAGAACAAGCGAGCGGCCATGCTTGAGGACCTTATACGGTCGGCGAAGACCTTATCGCAGCCCTATTACGGAACGGGTTTCAGCGCGGTGGGTTGATCGTGGCAAGAGGCGTGGCCGTGCTGAATTCGCGATAGGTCAATGCGTTGACGTTGACTCACGCTAGCCGCAATCTGCACGTCTTGCACCGCAACGCCGGTCAGGTCAGCTACAGTGATCTGGGCAGGGTCGGTATCATCGCGAGCACGCTTGCCCGCGTCCAGCAACGTGCCGAGCTCAAGCAACTGCTTCGCATGAATCAGCCCGGCGGATAACGCATGCGAGATTTCACCGTATTTGCTGCACTGATCGATCGAATCCACCACAATCACCCCGGCCCGCCCAACGATTACCGGATCGAGTTCCTGCTTGCCCGTGCTGTCTGCACCGACCGCCGTGATATGCGTACCGTTGCGGATCCAGTCTGAGCGCAGCAGCGGTTCGCGCGATGGTGTTGTGGTCACTATCAGGTTAGCGTTCGCCGCGACGGCTTCCGCGGAGTCCATCGCGCGCACGTTGAAGCCCAGTGCCGACATTTCCTCGACGTATTGTTTGCGGTTTTTCGCGCTCGGCCCCCATACGAATACGTCCCGGCAACCGGTCACCGGTTGCAAATATTCAAGCTGCAACCGCGCTTGCTCGCCGCTGCCGATAATGCCAATCCCCTGCACCTCGCGCGGTGCGAGCAATCGTGCGGCGAGTTGCCCGGCGAGCGCGGTACGCACGCAGGTGAGCCAGCCTTCATCCTGCAACAGGGCGACAGGTTCGCCTGTCGTGGCGGAAAAAAGCACGATCAGGCCGTTGTTGCTTGGCAAGCCTTGCTTGGGGTTATCGTAGAAGCCGGTAGACACCTTGACCGCGAAAGCCGCTGCACCATCGACATAAGCGGACTTCACACAACAATCGCCATTGGCCGCATCGAACTGGAAGTTCTGGACCGGCGGCACCTGGACGGTCTTGCGGGAATAAGCGATGAAACCTTCCTCTATCATCCGCACCGCGCGTTCCATATTGAAGCGCGCGATGATCTCGTCTTTCGTCCAGATTTTCACTTAACGGCCTCGATGAATTTATTCAGCATGATGTTGCGTCCGCAAAGCACCACGGCCACCGCCCGGCCCTGATACTGCGCGCTAAGTTTCAGCATGGATGCCAGCGCGACACCGGCGGCGCCTTCCACCATCCAGCGGTCGGTTTGCGCGAGCAGTTTCATGGCAGCCCTGATCTCTTCTTCTGTCACCAGCGCCGTGCCGGTAATGACTTCCCGGCCAATATCGAAGGTCACGGAGCCGGGTTCCACACCGCCCGCGGTTCCGTCTGAAATTGTTTCGCTTTCCTCAACGTCTATTATTTTTCCAGCCTGGAACGAGCTGTACAAGGCGGTCGAATTCGCGGGCCAGCAGCCGATCACGTCGGTTTGTGGAAGCAGCGTTTTGACCGCTGTGCCGATACCGGAAATTAGGCCACCGCCACCGACTGAGGCGAACACCGCGGCCAGATCGGTAGACTGCTCATGCAGTTCCATGCCGATCGTGCCTTGACCGGCTATGACGTCGAGATCGTTATAAGGCGATACGAACGCCATGCCGCGGATCTTTGCCTGCCGGGCGGCTTCAAGTTCGACGGCCAGCGTTGTGTCGTTCAGCGTCACCACCTCGGCGCCCAGCGCACGAATAGCGTCGAGCTTGATCGCCGCTGCAGATGCGGACGCGTAGACCGTGACGGGCACGCCCGCAAGCTTGCCGGCGAGCGCCACGCCCTGACCATGATTGCCGCTCGACACCGTGAGCACGCCGTTGCGGCGGGCATCAGCGTCCAACAGGCGCAGCTTGTTGGTCGCGCCGCGAAACTTGAACGAGCCGGTATGCTGCAGATGCTCGCACTTCAGGTAGACGTCGCATCCAGTCACCTTCGACAACATCGGACTGAACGCAAGCGGCGTTACGCTCACTTGCGGTCGAATGGCGCGATGCGCTTCCTCAATGCGTTGAAACAGATCATTCATCACTCGTTGCCCCTCAGTTCCTTCAGATAATTGAACACCGTGGCGCGGCCGATCGACAGCACCTTCGCCACGTAGTTAGCCGCGCTCTTGCCCTTGAACGCGCCTTCCTCATGTAGAGCTTCTATGAGCGCGCGCTTGTGCTCGCGCGTGAGCATGGACAGCGCGAGCTTGCGTTCCTGCAGCCAGTGGTTGAGAAAGATATTGACGCGCTCCTGCCAGTCGTCCTGGAACAGCTTCTCGGGCTGCGGTTGCAGAGCAGTGGTGGAGAGGAGCAGGTCAAGCGCCTGCCTGGCTTGCTCCAGCGCCGCAATATGAAAATTGATGCACATGACGCCAATCGCGTGACCTGCATCGCTGCGCACGACAATACTCACCGAGCGGATCTTGCGGCCGTCCCAGCCCAGTTTTTCATACGGACCGATCACGCTTTCGTCCGGATCGAATTCGATGTCGTCGAGCGAAGATTCGTCGCCCAGTTCGCGTTTGGACTGATTGTTCGCCACGTGCACCACGGTTTGCGTGTTGAGATCGTGGATGACGACTTCCGTATACGGCGGAAACAGCAAGACGATGCCGTCGGCGATTGCGCTATAGCGCGCCAGCAGCTCGGCTGACGGTCGGGGTTCGCTGCGCTTGACCGCCCGCCTGGACGGCGGCTTGGACGACGGATTCACCTCGAGCTCAGCGGCTTTTCCGGAGATGATCTTCAAATTACGTGCTTTAGTCATGATTCAATGTCGATTCGTGCGGAACAGTCGTGCGATGTTCCGCACGTGCGGCTTAGTCGACCGCCAGATCGACCGTAAAGTATTTCTTCAACAACTTCTGGTAAGTGCCGTTGCGCTTCAGTTCCAGAAACGCGCTGTTGAGCGCGTCAACGAGTTCCTTGTCACCCTTGCGCACACCAATACCTACCCCAATACCTACCCCTGTGCCAATGACTGTTGCATCCTTGACCGCTGGCCCGGCAAAAGCAAACCCTTTACCCACGGGTTGATTCAGGAAGCCAAGACTCGCGGCGGTCGCGTCGACGAAGGTGGCATCCAGACGTCCCGCGGCCAGGTCGGCATAGACAAGGTCCTGGGTTTGATAGCTGACCACGTCCACGCCTTTCGTGGCCCACGTTTGCTTGGCGTATTGCTCCTGAATCGATCCTTGCAGTACGCCCACCTTATGCGATGCCAGCGACGCCGCCGTGGGCTGCAAGGTACTCCCCGAACGTGCCACAAGTTGAGCGGGCGTCCGGTACAGCGGCTGGGTAAAGTCGATTTGCTCGCTGCGTTTCGCGTTGATGTTCATCGCGGAGTCTATCGCGTCGAACTTGCGTGCTTGCAACGCGGGGATCAGCCCGTCGAATGCATTCTCCACCCACACGCATTTCGCTTTCAATTGGGCGCAAAGCGCATTGCCGAGGTCGATGTCGAAGCCTTGCAACTGGCCGTCCGCCGCCTTCGATTCGAACGGCGGGTAAGCCGCTTCCACACCGAAGCGGATGGTCGAAATCTCCTTCGCCTGAACCTGCACCGCTACCGACATGGACACCGCCGCGCATAGCGCAACCGCGAGCATGGCACTTAACGCATTTTGCCTCATGGCTATCCTCACTTCCGCGTTTTAAAGAATGAAAAAGGCTAGGGAAAACGTGTTTGGCGCGACTTGGTTGAAACCCGCGCCTGGACGCAACTAAAAGTCGTTAAGCAGTTGACCGGTCTTGCGATGAGGCAGCGCTTCTTTGCCTGCGAGCAGAGCAACCCTCTGGCCGGGGCGCACGAGCTTCATGTATTGCTGCACGATCAGCAGGCCATCGACATCGCTGAATACCGGATGACGCGCCGCGCCGATTGCACCAAGCAGCGGAATAATCTCGGCGATAAGCTCGCCGGCTTTTACCGTATCGCCGGGACGCTTCTTATAAGCGACGAGACCTCCGGCCGGTGCCGGCACATGCGACACGCCTTCGAGCGGGAACACCATGACATCGTGTTCGGCGAGCGGATGAAAACCGTCGTCATTGTTTGGATCCAGCTCCACCAGGCCCCGCAAAGCGAGGTAATGCAGAATGCCTTGGGCATCGGCATGCGCAAAAGCATCCGACACGTCAGCCTGCCCGCGAAGTTCGACCGACGTGCAAAACGCGGTGTGTTCTTCGTCTACTACGCCCGCTTGTTGAAGCACCGACCAGCATTGCGTGATGGCTTCATCGAAGGGCGTTCCGCCTGCGCGGTCTTCCAGAAAAACCGCCTTGATCTGCATGCAGCGAGCCAGCGCGACGGCTTGCGTGTGCTGGCTGCGATTGCTGTACAGATGCAGGATGCCGTCCGTGTCGCAATGCAGGTCCAGCACGATGTCGTGTTGCAACGCTTCGGTCAGCAGTGCCGCTTTCATGGCGGCAACGGGGTCGAGCGGCGTTAGTTCTGCCGCCACATCGGCGAACAAAGCCTTCGCGCTCTTGACGTCGTTATGGCCGATATCGCGGGTAGCCAATGCTGTTTCCACTCGGCTGGTGAGATCGGGAAAACGGCGGTTGAAGTTTTCGCCGTTGTCGAGATTGAAGCGTCCTGTATGCGCGCCGAAAACGCGTTGACCCAAACCAATGGGGTTGGCGAACGGCCGCACGACGATCCGTCCGCGGATGCGGCCCGCGTTATCCAGCTTGACCAGTGCGTCGAGCAGATGCTGGATCACCAGCATCCCGGGCAACTCGTCGGCATGCAGACCCGCCTGGATATAAGCGCTGAGTTCCGACCCAACTGACCCAACCGACCCAACGCCCTTGAAGGTGTGTTTCAACAGGCGATGCGAGGCACCCGGCGACAAGGCGGGCAACTCGGAATGTTCAGTCGATAGCGTCATGTCGTTTTCCAAAATGTACTTATTAGTCTAAGATAGACTGTAAAATATAATCGGTCAAACGAAAAAAGAACGGCATCGATGTTGGCTGGTTCAGCAGGGATGACCTGGCCCGGTTGTATTTTTTCGCCCATCATGTCGGCTATTGTTGCGGGTAGCCGATTCACGGAGATTTCAATGAAGATCAAGGACTTTCTTGTCGAACGCTGGATGGACCGGTACGAGCACGAGGCGCGCTATAACCTGGCTGAGACCTGCGTCGAATCGCTGACGGTGGCGCAATTACTCGAACTGACCGGCAAGCGTGACAGCCTGCTTGACGAGCTCCTTCCCATGAAGCTGACCTATGGCGCGATCGAAGGGTCGGACCGGTTGCGGGCCAACATCTCGGCGTTGTATGAGCGGCAGACGCCGAAGAATATTGTCGTGACGCACGGCGCCATAGGCGGCAATGCGCTGGTGTACGAAACCCTGATCGAGCCCGGCGACCGGGTGATCGCGGTGTTGCCGACGTACCAGCAGCACTATTCGATTCCCGAAAGTTATGGTGCCGACGTGCAGACCATGAAGCTGCGCGAAGAGAACGGTTTCCTGCCTGATCTCGACGAGCTTCGAAAACTGGCAAACCAGAAGACAAAGCTCATCGCCATCAACAACCCGAACAACCCGACGGGCTCGTTGATGGATGAAACCTTTCTCAAGGAGGTGGTCACCATCGCCCAATCGTGCGGCGCTTACCTCTTGTGCGACGAGGTTTATCGGGGCACGGACCAGGAAGGCTCAGGATTCACCGCGTCTGTCGCCGATCTTTACGAACGGGGTATCAGTACCGGCAGCATGTCGAAGACGTGGTCGCTGGCCGGATTGCGGCTGGGATGGATTGCGGGGCCGGTCGAACTGATTCGCGCGGTGTGTATTCACCGTGACTACAACACCATCAGCGTGGGGATGATTGACGATTATCTTGCGTCCATTGCGCTTGAGGCCAGGAACAAGATCCTTGCGCGCAACCACGCAATTACACGCACTAATCTTGCGGTTCTCGACGACTGGATCGGCAAGGAGCCGCTGGTGTCGTATATCAAGCCCAAGGCCGCGACGGTTTGCCTGCTCAAGGTCGATGTCGACATGTCGTCAACCGAATTTTGTACTGCGCTGATCGAAGCAACGGGTGTGATGTTCACGCCGGGCAGCGCGTTCGATATGGAAGGGTATGTCCGGGTCGGTTTCGCCAACCCGCTCAATGTCCTTCAAGAAGGGTTGGTCAAGGTTTCCAGCTTCCTTGAGGACATCGGACGCCGGTGATCAAGTGCGGGCGGCCAAGCTACTCAAGCTACTTATTGCTGCCCGCACCGGTTCCATATAAGCCGTTATTGAACCCGCCGGCGCCTTCTGCCTTGTGTCCTTTGCCGGCGGTTGCGCCGCGCACCTGGGCCGCCGCGTCCTTCGATTGCGGCTTGTTCGATTCATGAACGGCGGAGGCGGAGGGGTCAGGGCTCGACCCCATCGAAGAGGTCCGGTTTTCCTGCTGAGAGCTGCCGTTGTTCTGCGGAATCTGGGCCATTGCGGAAGTCGTCATGGCCATTAGCGTGGTGCCGGCCACTAAGACTAACGCTAACGCGCCCGAGCGCGGCAAGCGCCGCTTAGCGGATTTTTTGCAGGTATTGTTAGCGGAGCCGGTAAAAAATAATCGAATCATGGCGCGTAATAAAGATGAGGGATCACGCTCCTGCGCAGGAATAATGCCCGCCCTGCCTCCACGCCAAGGTCTTAGGCCCTTATTTCCGGCGTAATTAGCCGATGCGAACGGCCGTACGCTCTGCGCTGCGTAATTCCTGGCCCGACCTTATAATTATGTCGGTCCCTAAAAACGCCGAGGCGCACGATGTTACAAATGTCCCGGCGACAGTTCCTGAAGGTTTCAGCAAGTACGCTTGCCGGATCGAGTTTGGCCCTCATGGGTTTCTCACCGGCGCCAGCGTTAGCAGAAGTCCGTCAATACAAGCTGTCGCGCACCACTGAAACCCGCAATACCTGCCCTTACTGCTCGGTAGGTTGCGGCATCCTGATGTACGGTCTGGGCGACAACGCCAAAAATGCCAAGTCCAGCATTATCCATATTGAGGGCGATCCGGATCACCCGGTTAATCGCGGCACGCTCTGCCCCAAGGGCGCAAGCCTGATCGACTTCATTCATAGCTCAAGCCGCCTGAAGTACCCGGAATATCGCGCGGCCGGATCGAATGAATGGAAACGCATGTCGTGGGAAGATGCGCTCGATCGCATCGCCAAACTGATGAAGGAGGACCGCGACGCCAATTTTGTCGAGACGACGGAAGACGGCAAGAAGGTCAACCGATGGCTGACCACCGGCATGCTCGCAGCATCGGCCGGTAGCAATGAAGTGGGTTACCTGACGCACAAGACTGTCCGCAGTCTTGGCATGCTCGCATTCGATAATCAAGCACGTGTCTGACACGGCCCGACGGTGGCAGGTCTTGCCCCGACGTTTGGCCGTGGAGCGATGACGAACCATTGGGTCGACATCAAGAACGCGGATGTGATTCTGGTCATGGGCGGCAATGCAGCCGAGGCGCACCCGTGCGGTTTCAAGTGGGTCACGGAAGCCAAGGCACACCGCAAGGCAAGGTTGATTGTTGTCGATCCGCGCTTTACGCGGACAGCTTCGGTCGCGGATTATTACGCGCAGATCCGGACTGGCTCGGACATTGTGTTCCTGGGCGGCGTGATCAATTACCTGCTGACCAACGACAAGATCCAGCACGAGTACGTCAGGAACTACACGGACTTTCCGTTTATTGTCCGCGAGGATTTCGCGTTCACCGACGGTTTGTATTCCGGCTATGACGCGGAAAAACACAGCTACGACAAAGCGACCTGGGACTACGAACGCGGCGACGACGGTTACGCCAGGATCGATCCCACGCTGCAGCATCCGCGCTGCGTGTACAACCTGATGAAGCAGCACTACTCGCGTTATACGCCCGAGCAAGTGGAGAAGATTTGCGGCACGCCCAAGGAGAAATTCCTGAAGGTCTGCGAGATGCTGGCATCGACCGCCGTACCGGGACGCGCCGGCACGATCCTGTACGCGCTCGGCTGGACGCATCACTCGGTGGGTTCGCAGATCATCCGCACGGGCGCGATGGTGCAATTGCTGCTGGGCAATATCGGCATTGCGGGGGGCGGCATGAATGCGTTGCGCGGCCACTCGAACATCCAGGGGCTGACCGATCTTGGCTTGATGTCGAATCTTCTGCCGGGCTACATGACGCTGCCCATGGAAGGTGAGCAGGACTTCGAGAACTACATCAAGGAGCGCGCGACGCAGCCGCTGCGTCCGAACCAGTTGAGCTACTGGCGCAATTACCGCGCGTTCCATGTGAGTTTCATGAAGTCGTGGTGGGGCGCCAACGCAACCGCCGATAACAACTTCGGATACGACTATCTGCCCAAGCTCGACAAGTCCTACGACATGCTGCAAGTGTTCGAGCTGATGAACCAGGGCAAGATGAACGGCTACATCGCGCAGGGCTTCAACCCGCTCGCGGCGGCGCCGAACAAGTCGAAGATTGGCGCGAGTCTCGCCAAGCTGAAGTGGCTCGTCATCATGGACCCGCTCGCGACCGAAACGTCGGAGTTCTGGAAGAATTTCGGCGAGTTCAATGACGTCGATGCATCGAAGATCCAGACGGAAGTATTCCGCTTGCCGACCACGTGTTTTGCGGAAGAACGCGGCTCGCTGGTGAGTTCCAGCCGCGTGCTGCAGTGGCACTGGCAAGGCGCGGAAGGCCCGGGGGAATCGAAGAGCGATCTTGAGATCATGTCCGGGCTGTGGCTGCGCATACGGACCGCTTATAAGGAGCAGGGCGGAAAATATCCCGATCCTATTCTCAACATGAGCTGGCCGTACGCCGACCCGGAGAGCCCGACGCCCGAAGAAATCGCGATGGAGTTCAACGGCAAGGCGCTGGCGGACGTGACCGATGTCACCGACAAAACCAAGGTCCTCGCCAGGCAAGGCGAGCAGTTGTCGAGCTTCGCGCAACTTCGCGACGACGGCAGCACGGCCAGCGGATGCTGGATTTTCTGCGGAGCGTGGACGGAAGCGGGCAATCAAATGGGCCGCCGCGACAACTCGGACCCGACCGGTATCGGCAACACGTTGAACTGGGCGTGGGCGTGGCCGGCGAATCGGCGGATCTTGTACAACCGCGCGTCATGCGACGTCAGCGGCAAGCCGTTCGATCCCACCCGCAAGCTGATTGCCTGGAACGGAAAAGCGTGGACAGGTGCGGATATTCCCGACTTCAAGGTGGACGAACCGCCAGAGAACGGCATGAATCCGTTCATCATGAATCCGGAAGGCGTGGCGCGATTTTTCTCGCGCGACGGTCTGGTGGAAGGGCCTTTCCCGGAACACTACGAGCCGTTCGAAAATCCGCTGGGCTACAACCCGATGCATCCGCACAACAAGGCGGTTGTCAGCAATCCGGCGGCGCGTGTGTTCCCGGACGACCGGGCCGCATTCGGCACGCACGAGAATTTCCCGCATACGGCGACCACGTATCGGCTGACCGAGCATTTCCATTACTGGACCAAGCACGCGCGCCTCAACGCGATCATTCAGCCGCAGCAGTTCGTGGAGATTGGCGAGGATCTGGCGAAGGAGGTGGGCGTGGTCGCGGGGGATCGCGTGAAAGTGTCGTCCAATCGCGGATACATCGTGGCGGTGGCGGTGGTGACGAAGCGGATCAAACCTTTGATGATCGAGGGGAAAAAGGTACAGACAGTCGGACTGCCGTTGCATTGGGGCTTCAAGGGACTGACGAAGCCAGGCTATCTCGTCAATACGCTGACGCCTTCCGTGGGCGACGGGAATTCGCAGACACCGGAATTCAAGTCGTTCCTCGTCAAGGTCGAAAAGGCATAAGGAGAAGAGATGGCACTGCAATCACTGGATATCAAACGTCTCTCCGCCACGACGCTGCCTGAACCACAGGTTCGCGTACCGGTCACGGGGACGGTCGCGAAGCTGATCGATGTATCGAAGTGCATCGGCTGCAAGGCATGTCAGACGGCTTGCATGGAATGGAATGACTTGCGCGATGAAGTAGGGGATTCAATCGGCGTCTACGACAATCCGCGCGACCTGAGCGAACACTCGTGGACGGTCATGCGGTTCTCGGAATACGAGAACACTGAAGGCGATCTCGAGTGGCTGATCCGCAAGGACGGCTGCATGCATTGCGAGGACCCGGGGTGTCTCAAGGCGTGTCCGTCGCCGGGCGCGATCGTGCAATATACGAATGGGATCGTGGATTTTCACGAGGAGAACTGCATTGGGTGCGGCTACTGCGTGACGGGTTGCCCGTTCAACGTGCCGCGAATCTCTAAGCAGGACAATCGCGCGTATAAATGCACGCTCTGTTCAGACCGGGTCGCGGTTGGACAGGAACCGGCTTGCGTGAAGACCTGCCCGACCGGCGCGATCATGTTCGGCACCAAGGAAGACATGAAGCAGCAGGCGGCCGACCGCATTGTGGATCTGAAGGAACGCGGCTTCGAGAATGCCGGGCTGTATGACCCGGCCGGCGTGGGCGGCACGCACGTGATGTACGTGCTTCATCACGCCGATAAAGCCAATCTTTATCACGGCTTGCCGCAGAATCCGAAGATCAGTGCGATGGTTTATCTGTGGAAGGGGCTGGCGAAACCGCTGGCGCTTGCCGGGATTGTGGTCGCGGCGCTGGCGGGATTCTTCCACTACACGCGGGTCGGTCCGAACGAGGTGTCAGAGGCGGAGGAAGCCGAAGCGCAACATGAGGCCGAGGAAGCACGCCGTTCACGGGAGCCATCCGATGAAACACGATAATGACGCTATCCCCCGCGACGTAAGGGGTAATGGGCTGATCGTCCGCTATACGCCGAACGAGCGCACGAACCACTGGATTACCGCCATCACGTTCATCCTGCTGGCGTTGTCGGGGCTGGCCATGTTTCATCCGGCCATGTCGTGGTTGTATGCGCTTTTAGGGGGCGGGCAATGGACGCGTATCCTGCATCCGTTTATTGGCTGCGTGATGTTTCTCTCGTTCCTGATTCTTGCGCTGCGTTTCTGGCATCACAACTATCTGGACAAGAGCGATCTTCAGTGGATGCGCCAGATTGACGACGTGCTTAACAATCGTGAAGAAAAACTGCCCGCCATTGGTAAGTACAATGCAGGACAGAAGCTGCTGTTTTTCACAATGGTCATCTGTCTGCTGGCGTTGCTTGCAAGCGGCATAGTGATCTGGCGACGCTATTTCTCGATCTATTTTCCGATCGAGATCATTCGCCTCGCGGCCGTAGTTCATGCCGCTGCCGCGTTCGTGCTGATCGTCGGAATCGTGGTGCATATTTATGCTGCGCTGTGGATCAAAGGGTCGATCGGCGCCATGACGCGTGGCACCGTGACGTACGGCTGGGCGAAAAAGCATCATCCGCGATGGTTCAAGGAAACGATCGGAAAGTGAGTCCGACGTATGCGGGCCGCCGGCGTTCTTCGCCCGAGAAAAACGCGGCGGCCCTTCAGTTTCAAGAGGTCGAAAATCGTGGTCCAACGCATCCTGGAAGCGGGCGAAATAGAGTCGCTCGATCAGTCGGCTATTCCACGCATCCGCACGCCTGAGCGTGCGAGCGTGTTTCTCGCACGCGCGGCGCGGCTAAGGCAACTCGCCGAACGCAGCAATCCCATAGCAGGTTATCTGCGCCTGATGGCCGCGCTGGCGGACGCGCAGCAGGAGACTATCGCGAGCTTCAAGGCGAAGCCTCCGAGCGCCGAGTTGATTGCAAGCGCGCAAGCGCATTCCATGCCCTTGATTCCCGCGCTCTCGGGCGTGCGTGATCCCGCCTGGCAAGACGTTTTACTTAGCCTGCTCGATAAACTGCAAGCTGCCGGCCCGCTTACGCCCGCGCTTGAGCAATTGATTAAAAAACTGAGATCGCTCGACGCGGCAGCGCTCGAAGCGCAAGCCGATGCGATCTTCGCGCAACGCTTCGCCGAAGTCGATCCGGCAAGTGCGCCGTTCATATCGGCCGCGCTGCAAGTGGTCTGGACCGATCTAGCCGCCGACATCGACAAGCGCGATGTGCCGTATCTGGAAACGCTTGGACTATGCCCGGTCTGCGGGTCGCATCCCGTGGCGAGCACCGTGCGAGTGGGTGGCGCGTATGACAATTACCGCTTTTTGCAATGCGGTTTGTGCGCGACCGAGTGGCATATGGTCCGCTCGAAATGCTCGAATTGCGATTCGACGAAAGGCATCGCCTATCACGCGCTGGGAAGCCCGGACGCTGATACGCCGACGAAGGAAGCCGAATCGAAGAAGGCTCCGTTGAAGGCTGAATCGTGCGACGAATGCCATACGTATCGCAAGATCGGCTATCAGGACAAGGACTACGATTTCGAACCTTTCGCCGACGACCTGGCCAGCCTGACGCTGGACTTGCTGATGGGCGAGGAGGGGTATCGGCGTGCTTCGCCACATCCGTGGCTCTGGCCGGAACAAGTCGACGAAAAAACGGACCAACCCAACAAGTCCAATTAAAAAGGATCGGCTTGTGAGCGATGTAACGAGCGTCGAATTACGGGCGCTGATGGCACGTGTGCCTTCGGTGGAGCAGGTCATGACGTCGGCGGATTTCCTGGCGCTGACTGAAGCGTTCGGCCGCTCGCAGGTGCTGGCGGGATTGCGCGGCGCTTTGGACAACTGGCGCGTGGCGGCGCAGGCGGGTCAGGCGCTGGTTGCTTCACTCGAGGTGCCGCAACTTGCGCTCTCTGTCGGCCAAGGCCTGCGGGAACGCGCGCGGGCGAAGTTCCGCAGCGTGTTCAACCTGACCGGCACGGTGCTGCATACCAATCTCGGCCGCGCGTTGTTGCCTGACGAGGCCATCAGCGCGGTGGTCAAGGCGCTCACGCAGCCGTCGAACCTTGAATTCGATCTCGACACCGGCAAGCGCGGCGACCGCGACGACCTGATCGATGAAATCATCTGCGAACTGACCGGCGCTGAAGCGGCGACCGTGGTCAACAACAACGCGGCGGCGGTGCTGCTGACATTGTCTGCGTTGGCTCCCAGGAAAGAAGTGATCGTGTCGCGCGGCGAGCTGGTGGAAATCGGCGGTGCGTTCCGTATTCCCGACATCATGAGCCGCGCCGGCGCGAAGCTGCGCGAGGTCGGTACCACGAATCGTACGCATCTGAAGGATTACGACGAAGCGATCGGCCCGCGAACGGCGCTGATGATGAAAGTGCATACGAGCAACTACGCCATTAGCGGCTTCACCAAGGAGGTCAGCGTCGCGGAGCTGGCGCCGCTCTCCCGGGCGCGCGGCGTGCCCGTAGCGGTCGATCTGGGCAGCGGTACGCTGGTCGATCTCACGCAATGGGGCTTGCCGCGTGAAGCCACCGTGCTTGAAACCATTCTCGCGGGCGCGGATCTCGTCACGTTCAGCGGCGACAAGCTGCTTGGCGGCCCGCAAGCGGGCTTGATCGTCGGCCGCCGGGACCTGATTGCGAAGATCAAGAAACATCCGCTCAAGCGGGCGCTGCGCGTGGGCAAACTCACGCTCGCCGCGCTCGAGCCCGTCCTGCAGTTGTATCGCGCGCCGGAAATGCTGGCGGAGCGCTTGACCACCTTGCGCTTGCTCACGCGTCCCGCCGACGTCATGCGCGCCGCGGCCGAACGTCTGCAACCTGTCTTGCAGCGAATGACGGGTGAGCGCTACGAGGTCGCCGTCGAACCGATGTTCAGCCAGATCGGCAGCGGCGCGTTGCCCGTCGACGTGCTGCCGAGCTACGGCCTCGTTGTCAGGATGGCGGATGGCAAACGCGGTGGCCGGCAGTTGCTTGCGCTTGAAAAAGTCCTGCGGGGAATGTCACGACCGGTCATCGGGCGTATAGCGGACCATGCCCTGTGTCTTGATCTGCGTTGCCTCGAAGCGGCCGATGAGGCGGAACTCGTCGCGCAGTTGTCGGGTCGGGGCGGTGCGCAATGATCGTAGGGACGGCGGGACATATCGATCATGGCAAGACCACGCTCGTACGCGCGCTTTCCGGGGTGGACACTGACCGGCTGAAAGAAGAGAAAGCGCGTGGCATTTCGATCGAACTGGGTTATGCGTATGTACCGCTTGATAACGGCGATGTGCTCGGCCTGATCGACGTACCGGGACACGAGAAACTTGTCCACACGATGACGGCGGGGGCGAGCGGTATCGACTACGCGTTGCTCGTGATTGCCGCCGACGACGGCGTGATGCCGCAAACACGCGAGCATCTGGCGATCCTGCAGTTGCTCGGCGTGAAGCAGGGCGCCATTGCGCTGACCAAGATCGATCGTGTTGAAGCGCAGCGCTTGCTTGAGGTGCATGAGGAAATACAGGCATTCCTGAGCGGCAGCACGCTGCAGGATGCACCTGTCTTCGACACCAACGCGACGCTCGTCGATGACCCCGGCGTGGCCGCATTGAACGCGCACTTGCGAGCAGCGGCTGCGGTCTGGCGGCTGCGTCGCGATGACGGGCTGTTCCGGCTGGCCATCGATCGCGTATTCACGCTGACCGGGCAAGGCACGATTGTGACGGGCACGGTGGTCTCGGGACGCGTGAATGCCGGCGACACCATGTTGCTTGCGCCCGAAGGCGAACCCGTGCGCGTGCGCAGCATCCACGCACAGAATCGCGCGGCTTCCGCGGGGCGCGCGGGCGAGCGCTGCGCGCTGAATCTCGCGGGCATCGAGAAGGCTGCAATCGATCGCGGTGACTGGATCGTCGACCCGCGTTTGGCGCGGGCGTCGGAGCGTATTGATGTCACGCTGAACCTGTTATCCGACGCCGCTGTCACGTTGCAGCATTGGGCGCCGCTGCATGTGCATCTGGGAACGCAGCATCAGGTCGCGCACGTGGCGTTGCTTGATGGCGAGTCGCTGGCTCCGGGGCATACCGCGCGCGTACAACTCGTGTTCGAGCGGCCGATGTGTTCGGTGCCGGGGGACCGGTTTATCGTGAGAAACGCGCAGGCGAACCGGACGATAGGCGGGGGCCATGTGCTCGATCCGTTTGGTCCCGCGCGCAAACGTCGAACGCCTGAGCGGCTGGCCTGGCTCGGTGCAATGCAGGCGATGCTCGACACGGGCGCGCTCGACGCATTGCTGGACCGGGCGCCGCATGGTCTTTCGCGCTCGTTGCTGGAGCATCTGACCGGCATGCCGGCAGCGGCACTGCGACTTCCCGCCGGGACGCATGCGGTCGCTTTATCCGGCGACGACGCCCTGCTGGTCGCAGACGCGGCATGGCGCGCGTTGACGGCTCGCGTGGTTGCTGTGCTGGAGCAATTCCATGCGCGTTCGCCCGATGAACAAGGTCCGGATTCATCGCGCTTACGGAGGATGGTCGCACCGCTGGCAGACGATGCGTTGTGGCGCGCGTTGATCGACGACACTTCTTCGCGCGGCGACATTGTGAAGAGCGGGCCATGGCTGCATCTGCCGGGCCATGCAGTCACGCTGGACGATGCAGAGCAGGCGCTTGCCGGCAAGTTGTTGCCGGCGGTGCAGGCCGGCCGCTTCAATCCGCCGTGGGTCCGCGATCTTGCGGCCGCGCACGGTTTGCCTGAGGAGCGCGTGCGCCAGTTGATGCGCAAGCTTGCGCGTCAGGGCGAAGTGTTCCAGGTCGTACGCGATCTTTTCTATCATCGGGAGGCGATTCGCGAGCTGGCAACCATGGCGGCGCTTGAAGCGAGCAGGAGCGATGGCCAACTCGCGGCCGCGCCTTTCCGCGATATCACGGCGCTAGGCCGCAAACGCGCGATCCAGGTTTTGGAATTCTTCGATCGGGTTGGGTATACTCGCTTTCACCGTGACCTGCATGTCATGCGCACGGACAGCCGCTGGCTGGATCTGCTCTGACCGATCGACAGTGGTAGGTGGTTAATGTTTTATCGAAGTTTTATCGAAGGAAGGCATACGTATCCGGTGGTGCGGCTGGGTTTCAAACCCAGTAGAGGGCGTCAGACGTTCTCTGGTAGGTTCGACTCCTGCTGCTTTCCGCCAGTCAAGGCGATCAGACTCTCTCAATCGACGCTGTAGCGGTAATCATAAAACTTCCGAATGGAAGTTAGTCGGTTCAATAAAAGACGGCAAAAAATACATTTTTTTATATCTGGCGCCCGCTCCCATAAGTATGTTGCGGCATTGGTCTCTATGCCATTACTGGTGGGCTCAAGAGCATACGCTGCGAACTGCACCTGGTGTAGTGCCTCTGAATCAAGGGAGCCAATGTGTCTTGCCATTGTCATGCTCTTTGTACCGACGATGGAGCGAGTCATGAAGACGGCGAGACCGATAGAATCGAGCAGCAAACAACGCATCGAGCTTGAGCGAGTGGTGAGATCGCAAACCCTCGAGGTAAGAGCAGTGTGACAAGCGCTCGTTTCTCTCGCTACGAAACCTGTCCGGCAAAATCCAGTTCGCCGAACATCTCCGCGAGCCAATCGATGAAGATGCGCAAACGCTGACTGAGATGCCGGTTGCGCGGAAAAACCACATGGAATGGATACGGCGACCCGGGACACCCCTCACGGAATAAACAGGTGTCCGACCACTGCTTGGCAAGGGGTTGCCCCTGCATCTTGCGAGGCGTAGACTTTGAATTGACGTCGGAGATGGCATTCCTCCGTAACCGCCCGCAACGGGCTGATGATGCCTACAGGCCTGGGTATGGCACTGTGGGCGCGCGTCCAACGGCTTCACTTGCCTTAAAACATGCTCCGTCGTTAGCTCGGCGCACGATCCCAGTTCCATCACCGTCCGTCCGGTCTCTTCGCAATCCGATTTGATTGCGCAGGCTGCTCGTCGAAAGGAAGCATGATGGGTTGGCTATCTCTCGACTATCGGCCTACGGGCCTCTCTTAGGACATTCCGCTCGATACGGGCGCAAGGGTGCGCGTTGCCCGGAGTATAGGCCGCGTTGATCTGCGGGGGGGATGTAGTCTTCAAACAAGAAGGGGATACGCGTGGTCTTTCACAGCATCCTGTTCGAAAAGCCGGAAGACGGCCCAAGGCACGACGATACGCCGGAGCCGCCGTTTTTCGGCGACCTCAATCTCGATCAGATCGTCTCGGCAGTCACGCTGGGACGGGACGATTACAACCTAAAACCATTCTTCCACACCGAGCTGACGCGCGAGGAGGCGATCACCTACCGGCATGAGGTCATGCAGGATCTCGACAATGCAGCCGTGCTCGACAGCATCAACGCCTTCGCTGCGGGCATGCGCCAGATGCGCCAGCATCTGGCGCAGGCGGAGAAGCTTCACTACCCGATGCAAAGTGAGTGGTGGCGCCTCGAAGCGATCGCGGTGTATTGCAAGACACTCGAGACTTTTGCCCATGATTTGCCGCTGGCGGCGCCCGGATCGAAAGGTCTGCGAGAGTTCCATCGAACGCTGAGCGGGTATGTTGCATCAGCTCGCTTTCGGTCGCTCATGCATGATGCGGTCCATATCAAGGAGAGTCTGGCGGCGATCCGATATTGCATTCGCGTCAAGGGGAGCTCGGTCACGGTGCTTCACTATGATGCAGAGATCGATCAGAGTGCCGACGTCCTGAGTATCTTCGGAAAGTTCAAGCAAGGCACGGTTAAGGATCACAGCGCAGAGCTGCGCGACTGGCTGGACATGAACCATGTGGAAGCCCGTGTACTGGATTTCGTCGCGCAGTTGCACCCTCAGGTGTTCGTCGAACTCGCTACGTATTGCGCGAACAACGCGGACTATCTCGACGCCACGATCCAGACGTTCGATCGTGAAGTTCAGTTTTATCTGGCGTACCGCGACTACGTCAGCATCTGCAAATCAGCGGGTTTGAGCTTTTGCTATCCACGGATGTCGTCAACCAGCAAAGCGATGCATTGCGACGAGACGTTCGATCTGGCGCTCGCGTACAAGCTCATGATCGAAAAATCACACGTGGTCTGTAACGATTGCCATCTCGATGGCGAAGAACGCCTGATTGTCGTATCGGGTCCCAACAACGGTGGAAAAACGACCTTTGCCCGCACCTTCGGCCAACTGCACTACCTGGCGAAGATAGGTTGTCCGGTACCAGGCCGGAACGCTGCGCTTTTTCTGTGCGACCAGTTGTTTACGCACTTCGAGCGCGAAGAGAATACGAAAGATCTGCGCGGCAAGCTCCAGGACGACCTGATGCGTGTCCATCAAATCCTGGCGCATGCCACGTCACGAAGCGTCATCATCATGAACGAAATATTCAGTTCTACAACGCTGACCGACGCGCTGTTCCTGAGCAAGAAAATCATCGGCGAGATACTGGAACGCGATGCCTTGTGCGTTTGCGTGACCTTTATCGAAGAGCTCGCTCATCTCGACGAACGGGCAGTGAGCATGGTGAGCGAAGTCAAGCCCGAAGACCCGGCTTCCCGCACCTTCCGGGTGAGAAGAAGGCCCGCCGATGGCCGGGCGTATGCAGTGTCGGTCGCAGCGCTTTATGGCCTGACCTATGATCATCTGACGGAGCGGCTCGGACTATGAAGGCCCATCTTTTATACCGGGACCGGGACCTGGATATGTGCCAGGAGGCAGTGTGGAATGAGGCGGCGCTCGTACAGGACCTAGAGTTGAACGCGCTCTATCAGGCCATGGCGCAGGGCGATGCGTTTGTCTGCGACGTGACCAAACGAGTGGTCCCAGCGAGTTCCATCAATCTGGACGAAATTACTTATCGTCAGGCAATCGTTAGCGATTGCATCATCTTCGAAGCGGTAGTGAGGCAGATATACGCTATCGCGATCGAGGGGATTGAAACGAAGCGAAAGTGCTATTACGGGGTGTTTTCGGGGTCACCCGGTTCGGTGCTGCACGGCGCACGTGACCTGATTCAGCAATTCGTGGGCGTGTTGAAGAAGATACGAGATCTCGCCGACACGCAGGCGGCGCAGTTTCGATCGGAAGGGTTCACTCAATTTTTTTCAATGATCCAGCGGGAGTTAACGGACGAGTATTTCGTGACAATTCAGCGTTGCCTCAAGGAGCTCAGGTTCAGCCACGGCGTGCTGATCAGTGCGGGGCTGGGCCAGGGCAACAAGGGAATCCACTACGTGCTTCGGAAACCTCACGAGAAGGATCCCAATCTTCTGAGGCGGTTATTCGCAAAACGGCCGCGCTCGTTGACGTTTCACATCGCGGACCGGGATGAGGCCGGCGCCAGAGCAGTGTCGGACCTGGAGGCACGCGGCATCAATCTCGTCGCGAATGCACTTGCCCAGTCAGCGGAACACATACTCAGCTTTTTCACGATGCTGCGCACTGAACTGGCTTTCTACATCGGATGCGTCAATCTGCATCACCAACTGACGCGCCTGCGCCTGGCCGTGTGCGTTCCCGTGCCACGCGAACGCACTGACAGGAGGCTCGCCTTTGATGGGCTGTACGACGCCAGCCTGGCACTGCGCACCGCGCATGCCCCTGTCGGCAACGACGTAACTGGGGATGGCCGCGGCCTCGTTGTCATCACCGGTGCAAATCAAGGCGGCAAGTCGACGTTCTTACGCGGCGTCGGGCAGGCGCAGGTCATGATGCAATGCGGAATGTTCGTAGCGGCGGCATCGTTTTCGGCGAACGTATGCGACGGGATCTTTACGCATTACAAGCGCGAGGAAGACGCGTCGATGAAGAGCGGAAAGCTCGATGAGGAACTCAAGCGGATGAGCGAAATCGTCGATCACATTCGCGAACACTCGCTGCTGCTGTGCAACGAGTCATTCGCGGCAACCAACGAGCGCGAAGGTTCCGAGATCGCGCGCCAGATCATCGCGGCGTTGTTGCGAAAGCGCGTAAAAATTGTACTGGTGACGCATCTGTACGCGCTGGCTCACGGGCTGCATGAGCAGAAGGCGCAGAGCATGATGTTCCTGAGAGCGGAGCGGCGTGCGGACGGCGAGCGTACATTCAAGTTGACGGAGGCTGAACCCTTGCAAACCAGCTATGGGGAAGATCTGTACAGGCGAATATTCCTCTCGAAAGACGAATCGGAAGCACATGCTGAGCCCATCTCCGTCAGTCTGTCGAAAGTTGAAGAATCGGACTCGTAAGGACGCGTATCCCACGCGCAGTGGTCAATTACGAGTGCTACACTCGATTGACGGAGATGGCATTCCTCCGCGAACCGCCGGCCAGGCCGGCTGATGATGCCTACAAGTTCCCGGGTCAGGAAGCTGTAGGCGTGTGTTCGCGCGGTCCTGCTGCCCAGATTTGACATCGCTCGAATCGGGTTCATATGCATATCCCTATAGTTTCACAAGTTCGCGCGTCCACAGTCCGCCGTATCGGATTGCAACGCATTGTCCGACGCCAATCGCGCACGGCCGGTTCGTCCGGGATGCAGCCGGCGCGACCTTGGCCACTTCCCGCAAGCGGCGCGCGGGCACGCCTCGCCTCCGTTGCGGCCCAGCACATGGCGCGCTCTGTGTGCAGCGCGAAAGATGTCCCGCCTATACCGCTGTCCCTACGCATTTCGCTGCGGCGTGCCTGCGCGCAGCGTTGGTTCTTATTTCTCCCTTGAGCCAATCGGAGTTACCCATGAAAGGCAGTCAGCTAACGGTGTTCGCAGCTAACCAGAGCCATCGCAAGAATCATATGACGATGGTCGATTGGATCCTGGACGAAGCGAAGAAGGCCAATATTCATGGTGCTTCTGTGATCGAAGTGACCGAAGCTATCGACGCACATGGCAAATATCATGCAGCGCGTTTCTTCGAACTGGTCGACCAGCCGGTGGCGGTCACTGTGGCGGCCGAGGACGCGAACGTCGATGCGTTGCTCGACCGCCTCAAGCAGGGCGGTGTTCCACTTTTCTATACCCGGTGTCCTATCGAGTACGAAGTGCTTGGTGCAAAGGGAGGCGCGTAATGGGCTTCAATGCTATTCCGACTGGCGAGAATGTACCCCATGAGGTAGGTACCCCATGAGGTCAACGCCATCATCGAGATCCCGATGAAGGACTCAGCCACATCAAACGGTCGTGATCTGTCCGCTACGGTGACGAAAACGAACAAATGCTTCACGCGGAGGTTCCGCTGGGCACGTTCAGGCGTGCCCCAAGGATCGCGTCCGCGAACTCGACGAATCCGGCGCCGCCCGGACCGCGGGTGATCCATGCGGGCGGCGTTGGCAGTTGCGGTAGGTAATCAACTACGGTGCTCACTCCGACCGTATGTTTGAAGAAGCTGAACATCGGCGCATCATTAGTTGAGTCGCCGGAGTAAGCGACCAACTCAGTTGCGACTTCTGCGCCAATCCCAAATGTCTCAGCAAGCACCCGTAGCGACATCGACAACTTGTCGTAGCCACCAATCCAGCCCAGCACCCAAAGGTTGTTCAGGGTTGCATTAGCCCCCGCGTCAATGAGCGCTTCGACGATGCGGTCATCCAAATCGGTCCCGGAACGCCTGTATGCAAGACTGGTCAACCGAAAGGCCTGGTCGTCCGCCTGTCGTGCCTGAGGCACTGCCTTTTCGACAATTCCGGAGATGGTTTGGAGCTGCTTGCGCATGTCTGCAAAACTCTCATGCGCATGCCAGTATTTCCGCTCGACGCTGTGTCCGTTGCCGCTTCGTCTGAGAAAAAGGCCGCCATTCTCTGCAATAACGCCATCGACTGGCCACATCCGCGCCATCTGATCGCACCAACCAGCGGGAGCGGCGGTAACAGGTACCACCCGAATGCCCTGAGCTTGCAACCGTTCGAGAGCCATGTATGTGGTTGCGGCCAGGCGTCCCTTATAGGTCAATGTCTCGTCCATGTCGGTGAGTACGAATTGGACGGTGGAGAATTGATCGCCTGGAGCTAACGACAATTGCTGCATGTTCTTCTTCATAAAATAAATGACAGCAATTATGAAGGTCGATGCGAGGACCGTTCTTCCCATTTCTGGATTGTTTATTATGACGAAAGCTGAAGGCGAGTTGAACGACTCGCCAAGCCGCCCAATGCCCGCTGTACCTCTGTCAACGAACGCGTTCGACAACCGGTCCGACGACCGGTCCGACGACCGGACATGGGCCGGCCTCTGCCTGCCGCTGATCGGCCGCACGCGCATGGTCCATAATCCGCCTTTAAAACACAGCAGCCGCGCGGCCTATAGGGGAGGGGAGAGAATGAAAGCCAGGGCGACCATCATATGCAGTCGGGACGGCAAGGTACTTTTGGTCGCGCGCACGCGGTCACGGTGGTCGTTGCCCGGTGGCACCATAAAGTGTTCCGAGTCGCCGCTGGACGCCGCCCGGCGCGAACTGGAAGAAGAGACTTCGCTCGTTGGTACAGCGTTCACGTACCTGTTCCAGTTTGGCGGTCTCAGCAAACGACATCTCGTTTTCTTCGTCGATCTTCCTCAGGACGCGTCCCCCGAACCGCGTAACGAAATTTCGAGGTGTAGATGGTTCAGCCCGATAAAAATATCGACGCTCATCACCAGCATACCGACCCGGGAAATCGTCGATCTTTTTTGCACGCACGAGACTCACGGTGAAACGCTGTCAGCGGTCACCGACAAACGGAACGGGCCAACCACCGTTGATGTCGCCGACACGGCTTCACAACGGGTCTAAAGCCAAGCTATCAAGGGGTAATTCGTGATCGGCAATATCGAGCTTCTATCTCGCCTCCTCCTGGCGGCTCTACTCGGCAGCGTCATCGGCTTTGAGCGCGAAAGAATGAACTGGGCGGCAGGTTTGCGCACGCACATGCTTGTATGTGTCGGTGCGGCGTTGATGATGCTGGTTTCTGCGTTCGGATTTGCCGATGTGCTGGGAGCGAAGAACGTCGTGCTCGATCCTTCCCGGGTCGCCGCCCAGGTGGTATCGGGCATTGGGTTCCTGGGAGCGGGGTCGATCCTGCTGCGTGGCGAAATCGTGCGCGGGTTGACCACCGCCGCCAGCCTCTGGTCGGTCGCAGGAATCGGTCTGGCGGTCGGTGGCGGCATGTACACCGCAGCCGTCGGCGCGACGGTCATCATCTTTATCATTCTTGCCGGAGTGAAGCCGCTGGAGCGTCGATTCATTGCGGTCAAACAGGAGCGCAACATAACCCTCCTGGTCGAGCGCGGCAGCGTATCACTCGACAGTGTTCACAACGCTCTGGGTAAGGGAAGCGTTCGAGTCAAGCAGTTCATCGTCCAGCAATCTGAAGACGACCCTGAACTCGACCACGTACAGATTGGGCTATCGCGAGCGGCAGCCAGTGAGTTCGAGACGATCCGTACACGGCTGGCAGCAATGTCGGGTGTCCGTGAATGCAGGAATGGCAGTTGAAGGTGGAAGGCCATGAAGCGTACATATGAATATGGAGCGCTAATCGGCGAGCTAACGTGAGCGGCAGCGGCATAACAATGTCCGGTGCCCCCAAGCGTTGAGACGGTCGTTTTGCCTGAGCCGAAGTTCACTTGTGGCCGCTCAACCCCAAACCGGGAATGGAGTTGTTGCAGGATGAATCAGCATGGCACAACGATCACCCCGATCACCAGAGGCCAGCGCTTTCAATATTGCTTTTGTTCAACACATTTCCGATACGTGTCGACGCTGACACGCACCGGATTTCGCCGAAGCTGCGATACCTCTCGTTATTGCTCGCGCGGTATTGCTCGCGCTGTACGCCCAATATCGCACTGCACAATCGTGCGTCACCGGACCTATGAACTAGAATGAATAGTGGCAGGGGCCCTTGTCAGTCTGGTAGCGTGTCGTAGCACCGCACAGCGGACCTCTCGCGGCGGGAGGCGCCCATTGCGCCACGGGAGGTGGGTGATGAACGGCTATCAACTGACGTTCTATACCGAGCAGAACCGCAAGCACGGCCACCAGACCGTATGCGAGTGGTTGTTACATGAGGTTCGCCAACTTGGGATCCGCGGTGCGACCGTCATCAGCTGCGCAGAAGGCATCGGCCACGCGGGTGCGCATCACGCGGCGCACATGCTGAAACTCACCGATCAGCCGCTGCAGATCATTCTTGCTGTGACGGAGGACGAGGCCGAGCACATTCTGAATGTCGTGCGTGCCGAAAACGTGCACGTGTTCTATACGCGCTTTCCCATCGAGTTCGGAATCATCGGCGATGATTTACCGCCTAAGCCGTCGAAGCATTTTTCGCTCTACGGCCGCTCGCCTAGATAGTTGGACGCCGACCTTGCACACATCGGCGCGTCACCTATACTCAAGTTTGAATCTGGCGGAGATGGCATTCCTCCCTAACCGCCGCTAGCAGCTTAGCGGCTAATGATGCCTACATGGTCCCCGGGCGCTTCGGGGCCGGTAGGCATTTTTACGCCGGCTCTTCTTGTTTGAGCATCCCGGGCATATTGTTGCCTACAAGAACACAAGAATATGGGATGTATCAGCGAGTCGCCGTGTTGCAGTCGTTCCTGCCTTCGCCACCGCGTCTGGTCGCGTCATTGTCTGGCGATCCGCGCGTGCGTTGAGACGCGTCCACATCGCAGTGCAAGCGAGCCCTTCGTTTCAGCGGAGGGCGCATGAGCACGCGCGACATCGCTCTCCAGGTGGCCCAGGTCGTAACCGTCATCGCAGTGTCCCCGCTGCTGCAGGGCGTCATCCTGCAATGGGAAGAGCGTGTGCAACGCGCACGGGGCCCTGGCATCTTCCAACCGTATCGGGATCTGTGGAAGCTCTTCCACAAGCAACTCGTGGTACCCGAAACCGCCTCGTGGATCTACTGGGCTGCGCCCGTCGTGGCGTTCACCTGCATGCTCACGGTACCGATCCTCATCCCGGTGCTTACCGACTTTCCACTGCCGCTATCCGATATGGGCGACATCCTGGGCGGAGGCCTCATCCTGACGCTCGGGTCATTTGTTGTTGTACTCGCGGGGCTTGATTCAGGTAGCGCTTATGGCGGCATTGGCTCGAGCCGCTCGGTGATGCTTGGCATCCTCGCGGAGCCGACGCTCATCCTCGTGCTGGTCGGTATTACGCTCCTCGCCAAAGCCATGCTGCCGTTCGTCGTGAATCATCTGCTGGTGGCACAACCTTCCGTGTACTGGAGTCCGGCACATCTTTTTCTCGTGTTCGCCTTCTTTGTTTTGCTGCTCGTGGAAACAGACCGTCTGCCGATCCATTCGAGCACGCACATCGAGGTGTACATGATCGAAGAGGCGCGCATCCTCGAGTATTCGGGTTCACTTCTCGCGCTGCTCAAGTGGGCGTCGATGATGAAGCAGTTCATTCTTTACACCATCTTTTGCAATGTGTTGACGTTGCCGTGGGGACTTTCGCAACGGGGTACGGCCTTAGGTGTACTGGGTGCCGCGATCGGGCTTTTCCTGCGCATGCTGATGATTGCACTCGTCGTGGTGCTGGTCGAGACGGCGCAATCCCGCTTGCGCTTCTTCCGTTATCAGGAGCCGCTTGCTGCATCGTTCATGCTGGCGGTGCTTGCGATCGCCGCCAACCAGCTTAGGTGACCCCCTTAGGTGACACATCATGCTGCTCGCCCATCTGAGTCCGCTTGCCGCATCCCTGTTCAGCCTGCTGGCGATCGGCAGCCTCCTGCTTGCGTTCGTGATGCTGGGTTCGCGCTGGTTGAAAGACTACCTGCTCGCGTTCATGGCCGAGTCGTGGCTGATCGCGGCGCTCTCCGGAGCCGTGGGTTACTACGGCAACTATCACGAGCTGTACCTGATCGCAATCCTGACTGCGTTCTTCCGGGGACTGGTGCTGCCTTATCTGATCTGGCGAATCATCGTTCGGCTGAAAGTCGAGCGCGAGTTGCATGTCATCCTGCAGCCGAGCTCAAGCATCGTGCTCGGCGCGCTTCTGGTGCTCTTTGCTTTTGTCGTATCGAACCATCTGGGCAACGCGCTGGGTTTCGGCGGCACCGTGGTCGTGCTGGCGCTCACGGTGATGCTTTCGATGAAGCTCATTGGCTTCCTGATGCTGGCAGTGCGTCATGAGGCGATCAGCCAGGTGCTTGGCCTGCTGATCCTGGAGAACGGCATTTTCCTCGGCTCGCAAATCCTCGTGCCCGGCATGCCGATGTTGATCGAACTGGTGTTGCTCTTCGATCTGCTCGTCATCGTCGTGAGCTTCGGTGTGTTGGTCCGCTATCTGGTCGAGCACGTCGGCAGCACGAGCAGCCGTGAACTCACGCGGTTGGTGGGGTGACCATGATTGGAACGTGGAGCATCGTGATCGTTGTTTCACCCCTCGTTGCTGCAGTGATTTGCGCCGCGTTCCGGCATGCGCGCGTCGCTGAGTATGCGAACCTGATCGCGTCGTTCGTCTGCGTGCTCGCGGCAGTTTCGCTGGCGTGCAACGTCAAGGACGGGTATCGCTTTCTGCACGATTATGTAGTGGTCGACGCTTTGGCCGTCTGGACGCTGGTCTGCACCGCGCTGGTGTATTGCCTCGCTTCGATCTACGCCGTTGGCTACATGCGCTTGCTCGCCGAGGAACGCGAACGCTTGCCGAACTTCTATGCGCTCTTTGCTCTGTTCGCGGTAACGATGATCTGCGGACCGATCATGAACAATATCGGTGTCTACTGGATCGCGATCGAGCTGACCACGCTCGTCAGCACATTCCTCGTCGGCTTCGAGCGCGGCCGGGAAGCGATCGAAGCGGCATGGAAATACATCATCGTGGTGTCGGCGGGCATCAGCCTTGCGCTGCTCGGGACCGTGCTCCTCTACTGGGCGGGAAGTCTCGTCATTGGCCCGACCTACGACATGACCTGGGACGCGCTGCGCCATGCGGCCCCACAGATGAGTCCTGCTCTCACCCAGATGGCGTTCCTGCTCGTGCTGGTGGGCTATGGCACGAAAGCGGGCCTCGCGCCGATGCATACCTGGCTGCCCGACGCACACAGCGAGGGTCCCGCACCAGTGTCCGCCATGCTCTCCGGTGCGCTTTTGAATACGGCGATGCTGGGCATCGCGCGGTTCCTGACCATCACGGATGCCGAGAGTTCCTCGCTGTTGCCGCGCACGGTGCTCGTCGCGTTCGGTGCGTTTTCGCTGTTCGTCGCCGCGCTCTTCATCGTGAAGCAGCAGGGCATCAAGCGGCTGATGGCCTATTCCAGCGTCGAGCACATGGGCGTGCTGGCGCTCGGATTCGGATTCGGCGGCCCACTGGCGATCGCCGCAGTGCTGTATCACATGCTCAACCATTCACTGAACAAGTCGCTCATGTTCTTTGGCGCCGGCAACGTCATGCGCGTATTCGGCACCAAGGACATGGGCGAAATACGCAATGTGTGGACCCGTTTTCCGGTCACGGGCGCGCTGTGGCTGGCCGGTGCCGTAGCGATCACGGGTGCACCACCGTTCGGCCTGTTCCTGAGCGAACTGACATTGATGCGCGCCGGCATGGCGAGCTCGAACGCCTGGGCCGTGATCGTGATGTTGCTGCTGCTGATTGTTATCTTCATCGGCTTTCTCAACCACTTCCGCGCCATGTACTTTGAAACCCGGCCAACGGCAGACACGGGCGGGACGAATAGCACGGTGAGCGTGAGCGCCTGGATGACGGTTCCGATGTGGCTCGCCCTGATGCCGGTGCTGGTCCTCGGCATGTGGTGGCCGCAAGACCTGTGGCGCTTCTTCGAACGGGTCGCCGCTGATCTGGGAGGAGCTGCGCGATGAACAACTGCACGCTCAAGACCGTAACGCCTGCCGAACTCAACGCGGCCGCCGCCGATCTTCTTGATCATGGAGGGCGCATGCAGGTTGCGTATGCGTGGTTTCCGAGACCGGATAGGCCGGAACTGCGCTATATCGCGACCGTGCCCGGCCGGCGGGAGTTCATGGGCTGGCGCGTCGATGCCGGCGAAGCACCGGTTCAGAGCCTTGCCAATAAGTTTCCGCTGCTCGGCTGGCATGAGCGCGAGATCATGGAAATGAGCGGTGTTGTGTTTGCCGGCCATCCGGAGCCGGAGCGCCTGGTAACCGCGTTTTTGCCGCTGACGGCGCGTGGGCCGCTCGAACCGGCAGATACGTCGCGTGCAAGCGTAGCGGGCTCGCTTGCAGCATCGACGCTGCCGCAGATGTCCGGCAAGCACGTCCAGCGATTGCCGTTCGGTCCCGTGCGAGCGGATGTCGTCGAGTCCGCCCAGTTCATTTTCTACTACGTCGGCGAAGGCATTCTTCACTATCACCCGAACCTGTTCCTCAAGCACCGCGGGATGGAGAAACAATTCGAGGGGATCGACATTGAACGAGGCGTTCTGCTGGCCGAGCGTGTGTCGGGCGTGGACACTGTCGCGCATGCGCTTGCTTATGCGCAGGCCGTCGAGGACGCCTCGGGGTGCATCCCGCCGCCGCGCGCACGGTGGCTTCGTGTCATCGCGGCGGAACTCGAGCGTACCTACAACCACTTGCACTACCTCGGCCACTTGTGCCATACGACGACGCTGAAGGTTGGCGAGGCCCAGGGCAAGCTGCTGGAGGAGCGGGCGAAGCAAATGAATGCGCTTGCATCGGGTAGCCGACTATTGCGCAGCATTGTCTGGCCGGGTGGCGTACGCCGGGATCTGGACGTGGTTGCGATTTCCCAAGGCGTCGCGACGCTCCGACGCGAACTGGACCGGTACGTCGATCTCATCGAGCGGACCACCAGTCATCTCGACCGTCTTATATCCACCGCGCCGCTCAGTCAGCAGCTCGCCTTTGATCAAGGCGCTACCGGGCCGATCGAGCGGGCGTCAGGCATCGATCGTGATCTCAGGCGGGATCATCCGTATGCCGCGTACGGTGAACTGCCGCCCGCTGTCGCGACCCGTAGCGAGGGCGATGCGTATGCCCGGATGAAGGTGCGTATCGCGGAACTCCGGGCGAGTCTGGAACTGCTCGACGACGCCATCATGCGCGGCGTTCCTGCTGGACCGCTGCTTGAGCCTTGTCGTCGCGTGCCGAACGCGGAGGGGCTCGGGTGGGCGGAATCGTCGCGTGGGAGCGTACTCTACGCGCTGCACTTCGACGACCGGTCACGCATTGCGCGCGCGAAGATCAAGTCGCCTTCGTTTTCGAACTGGCGGGTTTTTCCCTTCACCGTGCATGACAGCAACATGATGGACTATGCGATCAACGAGGCAAGTTTCGGTTTGACCATTTCGGGTTGTGCACGATAGGACGGAGCGGTTATGTCTCTATGGACCTGGTTCGGCTTGACCAGCGGCAGCGCCAGTACCGGCTGGCCGCTCAAGGGTGACGCGCACGGCCAGCAAGGCGTGCTTGGCATGCCGCGGTATGACGCGGCCAAATGCCAGGAGGGGTGCGACGCATGCGTGCAGGCGTGCGTGACGCATGCCATCACGTTTTCGCCGGAGCTTGGTGAGAATGCGCGTCCAGAGGTGGACTGGGGCCGCTGCATTGTCTGCCAGCTCTGTACTGAAGCGTGTCCGACAGGCGCTTTTACACCGTCTGAAGATTGGGCGCTCGGTGTGAGGCAGCGCGACGACCTGGTGTGGGCCGAGGGGCTCGCGTCCGATGCAGCCAGGGATCAAGCCAGCGATCTCTCCGATCAAACGCGCCGACCGTTTCGGCGTAGCCTCCATATCCGCCACGTCGACGCAGGATCGTGCAATGGCTGCGAATCGGAATTGCAGGCGTTGAACAATCCGTTCTACAACCTGCATCGGCTCGGCATCTTCTTCACGGCGTCCCCGCGCTCGGCCGATGTCCTGCTCGTCACCGGCCCCGTGACGCATGCGATGCGCGCGCCGCTGCTGCAGACCTATGAGGCGATGCCGGACCCGAAGTGGGTCATCGCGACGGGCACGTGCGCGGTGTCGGGTGGTGTCACGGGCGGCAATTACGCGTGCGGCAACGGGCTTGATGGCGTCTTGCCGGTCGACATCTATCTGCCGGGCTGCCCGCCGAACCCGGCTGCGATCATTCACGCGCTGCTGTTGCTCCTTGGCCGTGCCGAGCAACGGATGCGAGGAGGACAGCTTGAGCGCTGATCTGATTCTGGCCGCGAGCGCACTGTGGTTCGCCGCCGCCATCCTTTCGCCGCTGCGCCCGGTTCGCGTGTTGGTCAGATATTCGCTGACCGCCGGTTGCGTACTGGGAGTCGTTGCGTGTCTGCTCGCTTTGCCTACTGCGACGCCGCGCGTCGAATTTCCGTTTGCGCTCGCGTCGCAGCGAATCGCGTTCAAGCTTGAGCCGTCAGCGCTATGGCTATTGGGCTTTGGTCTGGTACCGGCCACCTTCGCCTGCTGGCTGGGCTCGCCGCTCTCGGGTCGCACAGGGACGTGGTGGATGGGTGCATCGCTGAGCTTGTTGGGTGCGTTGGGCGTGTTCGGCCTGCAAGACGGCATCTCGATGCTCGTCGCCTGGGAGGTGATGAGCCTGGGCGGAGCGGTGATGCTCGCAGGCGAGCGCGCACGCGACACCAATGGCAACGCCGTGCTGCTCATGCTTGCGCTGCTCGAGGTGGGCGCAATCGCACTCGTCCTCGCGATCCTGCTGCTGGACCACGCGGCGGGCGGCATCAGCTTCGACGCGTTCAGTGCTCATGCGCCCCACGCGTCAGCGCTTCTGTCGTGGGTGGCCGGCGTCGCGCTGCTTGTCGGCTTCGGCGCGAAGCTCGGCCTCATCCCCTTCTATGAGTGGTTTCCGCGTGCGTACTCGAGCGGTAGCGGTGCGACCGGCGTGCTCTTTTCCGGGGTCGTACTGAACGCGGCGTATTTCGCGCTGAGCCGTGGCTGGAATAGCTGGCTGGGCGTCGCGAGCGATAGCGGCACCGCATTCGGATTGGGTGTCGTCGCGATTGCAATCGGCGTGGTCAGCGCGGTGCTGGCGATTTTGTTCGCGTTCCAGCAGGACGACTGGAGAGCGTTGCTTAGCTACTCGTCGGCGGAGAACGCGTCGGTCGCGGTGGCGATGCTCGGCGTGACGCAACTCTTTCGCAGTGACCAACTGGGCGACCTCGCGGGACTCGCGTGGACCGTCGCGTTGCTTCACCTCGCCGGCCACTCGCTCGCCAAAGGTGCGCTCTTTCTGGTCGCCGACGGCATCCAGGCGTCGACCGGCACCTACGATATCGTGCCGCGCGGGTGGCTCAAAAATAGCGGTTTCATGCTAGGGCTCGGCGCGGCCTTTGCCGTGATGAGCCTCGCCTCGGTTCCACCGCAAGCGGGATTCGTCAGTGAATGGTATGTCTTCCAAACGGTGTTTCAAGGCTTTCATCTCTCGGCCTTCACAGGACGCCTCGCGCTCGTACTGGCTGGAGCGGGCCTCGCACTCGCGGCAGCGGTGGCGCTTGCTACGTTCGTGAAGCTGTTCGGGTTGGGGCTCCTGGGCATGCCGGATGTCGACTACGCGCGGCCGGTGCCGCGACGGAATGCGGCAGTCGTCGGGACGCTGGGACTATGCGTGCTCGCAGTGGCCGTCGGTGCACCGCTCTGGCTCAACGCGCTGGCGAGCGGTGCCCAGACGCTGTTCCAAGTCAACAGTCCCCAGGCAATGGTTGCGGGATGGCTGCTGGTACCGTTGACCGGCAAGTTCGCTTTTATCTCGCCGTCGAAGCTCATCATTGTGATGCCGTTGCTGGCGCTTCTGCCGCTCGCACTCCTGAGGCTCACGAAAACGCGTCCGGTGCGGCGCACGGCGGTCTGGTTCGGTGGCATGACCCCGGATGGTCGCGAGGCGATGACCACGCCGCTGACATTCTCGAACGCGATGCGCACGTTCTATAGCTTCGTATATCAACCGACGATGAGCACCGAGCGCGAACACGAACAGCGCGAGTACTTTATCAAGCGGCTGGTTTTCTCCGAGGGCGTGACCGATCTGTTCGAGCGGCATCTGTTCGCGCCTGCGACGCGGATCGTGACGTGGTCCGCCGAGAAGTTGCGTGCATTGCAGTCCGGTAACCTGAATTTCTATCTCGCACTGATCGGCGGATTGCTTGTCGCGATACTGGCCTTGACGCTGGTATAGATCGCTTGCGAAGGGCAGGGTGCGTCCCCTTGCAGAATACTGGCGAACGCGCTGTTGTGACCGTATGTCATGCGCCTCTTGGCGCACGCCGTTGTTGCGTTGCGCAAATTTAATCCGTAAAATCCGTGTTTCTGGAGATGGCATTCCTCCAAACAACCGCCGATCCTTCGGCTGATGATGCCTACGAGTTCCTGGGTGCAGGAGGTCGTAGGTCGTCCGTGCGACGCCCTGTCGCCCAGGTTTGATGTTCTGCAAACCTAAAAATCATGAAACGTCTCAAGTCTGTCGAACAGATCGCCATGGTGCCGTATCTGGCGCGTTGGCTGCTGCTTTCCTCTGTGCTGGGCACCCTGGCCGGGTCCGCCTCCGCACTTTTCCTCTTTGCATTGGACCGCGCCACTGATACACGCCTGGATCATCCGTGGCTCGTCTGGTTGCTGCCGTTCGCGGGGTTCCTGACCGGCTGGATCTATCACCGCGTCGGCAAGAGCGTCGAGGGCGGTAACAACCTGCTGATCGACGAGATTCACGATCCGCAGAAGATCGTGCCCAAGCGCATGGCGCCGCTCGTGTTGGTGGCCACCGTGATCACTCACTTGTTCGGTGGCTCTGCGGGCCGCGAGGGCACAGCGGTCCAGATGGGCGGGGCGCTGGCTGACCGGGTCACGCACCTCTTCGATCTAGGTCGAGAGGATCGTCGCATCCTGCTGATGGCCGGCATCGCAGCGGGCTTTTCGTCGGTCTTCGGCACGCCTCTCGCCGGTGCGATCTTCGGCCTTGAGGTGCTTGCGATCGGCCGCCTGCGCTATGACGCGTTGCTGGCGTGTCTCGCCGCGTCTGTCGTGGCCGACGCGGTATGCCGTCTATGGGGCATTCACCACACCGTGTATTCGATCCCGTTCGTGCCGCCCGTCACGGCCCTCGGGTTTGGATCCGCGATCATTGCCGGTATCGCATTCGGTGTAGTGGGGATGCTCTTTGCCGACTCGACGCATGCGTTGTCCTCCCTCATCAAACGCAAGATCGCCTATGCGCCTTTTCGGCCCGTAGTTGGTGGTGCCGTGGTGGCGATCCTTGCCACCGTCCTGAACGTTCCGCAGTACCTGGGTCTCGGGATACCGACCATCGTGCAGGCCTTCAACGGCCCATTGCCCGTCTATGACTTTGCCGGCAAATTCGCCTTCACCGTGGTCACGCTTGCGTCAGGATTCAAGGGCGGCGAGGTGACTCCGCTCTTCTATATTGGCGCCACGCTTGGCAACGCACTGGGTCACATCCTGGCGTTGCCGATACCGGTGCTCGCGGGGCTCGGCTTTGTCGCCGTGTTCGCCGGTGCGGCGAACACCCCGATCGCGTCGACGGTGATGGCAATCGAACTCTTTGGTCCTCAGATCGGCGTGTATGCCGCCTTGGCGTGCGTGGTCAGTTACCTCTTTTCCGGCCACACGGGAATTTACCGCGCCCAACGAGTCGGCCACGCAAAACATCCGCTCATTCCAGCCGGCATGCGCTTGGCCGATATCCCGGCCTGGCGCCGCGCGCGCCGCAAGGCCGCGACCGTCTCCGCGCAATCCTGAACGCTTCGAACACTTTCCTGCCCATCACCATGACTCAGCTGATTTCACTTCGCCTGTATTTCCACCATTCCGAAAGGGCTCGTCCGACACGCTTCTGGCATCGGGTGTCGCGACCGAGTCTTGCCTCGCACTTACTTCGCCATGCGAAGGAAGCGGGTATCGAACAGGCACTCTTGCATCGCGTCCATGCGGGTTACCTGAAAGGTGACCGGCTGCATCACGAACACATCGAGATTGCGCATCACCGTTTTCCGCACTGTATCGAACTCATTGACCTGGATGCCAAGGTGCGCGACTTCTGGCGTACACATGGCAAAGGGCTCGACAACGTGAGGGCAATTTTCTTGCCGTGCGAACTACCGATGCAGGCGACGTGACCAACAGCCACGCGGGCGGAGTCGACCATGAAACCATAGACCAGGATGCGGTTGGCAGGGCAGTTCACAGTGCTCGGGTTTGCGGTGCTCGTGACCCAGGTCATGGCCTGGATGCTGTGTCCACGGCCGTGAATTCTGTTTATGGCAGCATCTCGCCCGTCTGGTTTGCGGCTTTCAGTGCGTTGACGGTGCCTTTCCCCACGCGCGTTACGTCAAGCTTGTTCCCTGCACGTCGGAAAGCCCTTAGTCGAACAGTGACTCGAGATTCGGAGTGTCGTTCTGAGGCGCGTCCAGCTTCAAGGTCTCTGCGACATGCGCCAGATGTTCAGTCATGCAGGACGCCGCGAGTTCGGCGTCGCCTGCCTCGATGGCATCGATAAGATGGACGTGTTCCGTGTGCGGGCATGCGGGCACGTTCGGCTTGTCGTAGAGCGTGATGATCAGGCAGGTGAGCGACGTCAATTCGCGCATCAGTCGCAGCAGGATCTCGCTGTCAGCCATCTCCGCGATGAGCGTGTGAAATTCGCCGGACAGACGGATGATCGTCGGACGGTCATCCTTTGCGCGCGCTTCTTTTTCTAGCCGGCTATGCCGGCGCAACGCGCGAATCTGCGCCGGCGTGATCGTATTGCATAGCATGCGTACCATATCCGGTTCGACCATGCGGCGCGTCACGAACACATCCCGTGCCTGTTTGACACTAGGACTGGCGATAAATGCGCCACGGTTAGGGACCAACGTGACGAGTCCCTCGTGCGCCAGCCTGCCCAAGACCTCGCGAATCTTGGTGCGGCTAACGCCTGCCAGCTCCGCCAGCCGATCCTCGATAAGACGCGTACCCGGCGCCAGCCGCTGCTCCTGCACGGCTTTGTGCAGCCGTGCGTAGATTTCTTCATTGCTATAAGTCTTGCCGGATCGCGCCGCCTCAGCGGGCTCGAGAAAGGGCGCAGCCAAAAATCTCTCCTGTCGATAACCTGAAATCAATCGGTTCGGCTTGTATACAGTTTGTATACAAAGTAATAAGCGGACATAGGTACAGCATCAGCTTCATTATAAAGTGGCTTGAGCGGGATTTAAAGCAACTTCCGATAACGAAGAGCACATGAAGACAGGCAGCAGCCTTGCATCGCACCGCAGCAGTGCTGAAAATCGTTCTAGCGGTGCCGCTTTGCACAGATACAGTACTTCGTGAGTCCATGCACATGTTGTGAGCACCGGGCAGGAAACCTATCCCGCTTGGGGCAAATCGCTTGTCCAGCATTGCATACGATCACTAAAATAATTGCATGCAATAGACTCTACATTCTGGCATGAAGCTTGCGCCAATGTGGTTGGCGCTCCTCACCACCGATCAATCCAACAGGCGGATATTGAAATGGCGAGGGCGAAAGGAGATTCACAAAACGATGTCTGACTCCATCATGACAAAACGGACTTTGCTCGGCATGCTGACGCCATCGTCCAACACCACGCTCGAGCCCGTGACGGCTGCGATGCTGGCTGGACTGTCCGAGGTCAGCGCGCACTTTGGACGTTTTCGCGTGACCGAAATCGGGCTCACCGATCGCGCGCTCGATCAATTCAACGACAAGGAAATCCTGGCGGCCGTCGACCTGCTTGCCGATGCCCGCCTCGACGTGATCGCGTGGAATGGGACGTCCGCAGGGTGGCTGGGTTTCGATGCCGACGAGCGTTTGTGCCGCCTGATCACTGAGCGCACCGGCATTGCCGCATGCACGTCGGTCCTTGCGCTCAACGAGATTTTCGAGCGCAAGGGAGTGCGCCACTTTGGTCTCGTCACGCCGTATCGCGACGATGTGCAGGAACGGATCGTCCGAAACTATGCCAGCTCCGGATTCGAATGCGTCGCGGAGCGGCATTTGAAGCTGCAGGACAATTTTTCCTTTTCGGAAGTCAGCGCGAGCCAGATCCATACGATGGTGCGTGAGGTTGCGGCGTCGAAGCCCGATGCGATCGCTATCTTGTGCACCAATCTGGCGGGCGCGCCGCTCGCAGCCGAACTCGAATCTGAACTCGGCATTCCGATCTACGACTCGATATCGACGGCAGTGTGGAAATCGTTGCAACTCGCACGCGTCGATACCGCTCGCGTCAAAGGATGGGGCCGCCTGTTCGCGGACCTGACGTGATTAACGAAACCTTCGACCTCGTCATCCGCCGCGCGGACATTGCCACTGCTGTGGACCGCTTTCACGCGGACATCGGCATCATCGGCGGACGCATTGCGGCGCTCGGCGTGAAGCTCGCCGCCGGCTTGCAGGAGATAGATGCGAACGGGCGGCTGGTCACGCCAGGCGGCGTGGACGGACACTGCCACCTCGACCAGCCGACGGGCGACGACTCGGTGATGGCCGACGATTTTACGAGCGGCACGGTATCGGCTGCATGCGGCGGAACCACAACCGTCATCCCATTCGCGTGCCAGCAGAAGGGCCAGTCGCTTCGCGCGGCGATTGACGACTATCACCGGCGCGCCGAGGGCCGGGCGGTGATCGACTATGCGTTTCACCTGATCGTGACCGATCCGACGCCGCACGTTATTCACGAAGAATTGCCGCAACTGATCGAAGAGGGCTACACGTCGTTCAAGATCTATATGACGTACGACGCGCTCAAGCTCGATGACCGGCAGATGATCGAGGTCCTGGCCACAGCCCGCAAACATGGCGCGATGACCATGATCCATGCGGAGAACGCCGACTGCATCGCGTGGCTTACCGAGGCGCTGCTCGAACAGGGCATCACCGCGCCTATCGGGCACGCGCTTTCACGGCCCATGCTGGTCGAACGCGAGGCGACGCATCGGGCAATCAGTCTCGCCGAGCTCGTCGATACGCCGATCCTGATCGTTCACGTGTCGGGTGCGGAGGCGATCGACCAGATTCGGTGGGCGCAAGGGCGGGGACTGTCGGTGTTTGCCGAGACCTGTCCGCATTATCTGCTGCTCACCGATGACATGCTCGACGACGGCGCGCGCGGATACCAGTGCATCTGCAGCCCGCCGCCACGCGACGAGGCGAACCGCCAGGCGGTCTGGGATGGCTTGAATAACGGTACGTTCCAGTTGGTGTCATCGGACCATGCGCCGTTCACATACGCGGGCCCTGGCGGCAAGTTGACAGCGGGCGACAACCCGTCGTTCGATCGCGTGCCGAACGGTATGCCGGGGATCGAAACCCGCATGCCGTTGCTGATGTCGGACGGCGTGCTGAGCGGACGCATCGACATTCATGCATTTGTCGCGCTGACGGCGACAAATGCGGCGAAGCTTTACGGGCTCTATCCGGCAAAAGGATCGATCGCGATTGGCAGCGACGCCGACCTGGTGATCTGGGATACGGAGCACGAGTTCGTGCTGAGCAACGACCATCTGCATCACAACGTCGACTACACGCCGTATGAGGGCTGGCGGATGAGGGCGTGGCCCGCCTGCACGCTTTCGCGTGGCGAAGTGGTCTGGGACGGTACCCGGCCCACGGGCGCATATGGGCGGGGCCTGTTTTTGAAGGCGCTGAGGCCGCAACTCGCGCGGCCGCGACATCCGCTCGAACCGCGCATCGGGCCGCACAAGGTTCTGTCCGGATTCGCGATGCCAGCAGCGTATCGGTTCCAGCCCTGATGCACGGGACCTCACCGGACCTCACAGGAGATCGGCCATGTATTCAGGCATTCGCGCGGCGCACCCGACGTGCCACTTTCATCTCAAGGTTTCGACATGACGGCAGAGACGAGCACCCGCGGGCGTCAGGGCGTTGCCGTCGCGCTGGAAAATATCCAGCACCGATTCGGCGCGACGTCCGTCATAGAGGATCTCAATCTCTCGATCGAGGGTGGCGAACTGGTCGCGCTGCTGGGGCCATCCGGCTGCGGCAAGAGCACGTTGCTGCGGATTCTTGCCGGCTTGCTCAGGCAAAGCCACGGCTCGGTGCGCATTGGTGCGGACACGGTCGACCGTCTTTCCACCAGCGAGCGCGGCGCGGGTATCGTGTTTCAAAGCTATGCGCTGTTTCCGCACATGTCGGTTGAAGACAATGTCGCCTATGGTATGCGTGCCCGGGGCGTACCGAAATCGGAATGCGCGAGGACGGTCGCGGCGATGCTGGAGATGGTCAAGATGACGGCCTACAGCAAGCGCTATCCGCGCGAGCTGTCGGGTGGCCAGCAGCAGCGGGTCGCGCTCGCCCGCACACTCGCGGTCCGTCCCAAGGTGCTGCTGCTCGACGAGCCGTTCGCCGCGCTCGACAAGAATCTGCGGCTCGATATGCAGATCGAGATCAAACGTATCCAGCGAGAACTCGGCATCACCACGTTGTTGGTCACGCATGATCAGGAAGAGGCGATGTCGATGGCGGACCGGCTCGCGGTCATGAACGCCGGCCGGGTCGAGCAGTTCGATTCGCCCGAGGCGATTTACGACACGCCGTCGTCGCTATTTGTCGCGACCTTTGTTGGCACGGCGAATCTGCTGCCGGGCAGGCTCGCCCGGGATGCGGACGGCCGCTTCTCGGTGGCCTGCGCGACAGGCGGCCAGATGATGCTGCAACGCGCCACGCCTTGCTCCCGTAGCGGCGGGGTGGTGCTTGCCGCGAGGCCCGAGCATCTGGTGATGGGCATGCCGTCGCAGACATCGCTCGATGCTACCGTCGAGATGGCCCTGCCGCTCGGCGCTTCGGTGCTGTACGAGCTGTCACTGGCGGATGGCCAGCCGATAAAAATCACACAACCGCGGCGAGCGGAAGCGCCGCGCTTCGCCGTTGGGCAACGGGTCGGCGTGAGCCTGCGCTCGGATTCCCCCGCCAGCGTGTTTGCGGCCTGAACGGGGACATCATGACGGCCGCCTCGCCATCCATCGCCATGCCAATTGCCGTCGATACACAGCCGGTTGCCCTTTCGCCGCTTTCGCTGGCGCTGCCGCTTGGCCTCTTCTTCACTGTATTCGTGCTCGGCCCGCTGCTGTTGCTCGTCTATGTCAGTTTGCACAACGACCCGGCGTTGATCCATTTCGGGTTCGGCCAGTACAGCAAGTTCTTCACCGACAGTTTCAACGTCAACGTGCTGGTTCAAACGCTGTGGCTGGGTGTGAAGGTCACGGCGCTTGCGTTGCTGCTGGGCATTCCGCTCGCGAGTCTCTACACGGGTGCGTCAGCGCGCTGGCAAGGGCCGCTGATGCTTGTCATCGTGTTGCCGCTTTTGACGAGCGCAGTGGTCAGGACGTTCGCCTGGGTCGTTATTCTCGGGCGCGAGGGAATTGTCAACACGCTGCTGCTGCATGCGGGCCTGATCGATGCGCCGCTCAGACTCCTGTTCACGCAGGGCGCGGTGGTCGTCGCACTTGCGCAGATCGAGTTGCCGCTGATGGTGCTGCCACTCATCACGTCGCTGATGAACATCGACCCGAATCTGCGTCAAGCATCGCTCGCGTTGGGCGCGGGCAGTTGGCGCACGTTCTTCCGGATAACACTGCCATTGTCGATGCCAGGTTTGCTGGCCGGCTGCACGCTGGTTTTCGCGTCGAGCGTCAGCGCATTCGTGACGCAGACGCTGGTAGGCGGCGGCCAGCATGTGTTCATGCCGTTCTACATGTACCAGCAGGCGATCGAGGCCAGCAATTATCCGTTCGCTGCAACGGTGGCAGTCCTGCTGCTCGCGTCCGTGGCTATCGTGGTTGTTCTGGTCAACGTGTTCGGCCGTCGCAGCAAGGGGTTCATTCATGGGTGAAATCCAACGAGAAACGAGCGTCGCGAAGGCCGCTGGCCGACCGAAATCGCCGGGCCGGTCGCTGGAGCGCCGTTCGTTCGAACTGGTGTTCGGAGGGCTTGGCGCGATCGCGGCGCTGCAACTGATCTCGCCGACGGTGATCGTTCTGATCACCTCTTTTACCAGTGCGTATTCGCTGAAATTTCCACCGCCTGGATACTCGACCCGGTGGTACGAGGCGTTATGGAGCAACTCGCCGGAAATTCTCGAAGCCTTCGCGTTGTCGTTCCAGGTGGCGGCGCTTGCGTGCTGCATATCGGTGGCGGCGGCGGTCCCGGCGGCGCTTTCTCTCGCTCGCCGGCGCGAGTCCTGGGCGCGTGTGCTCGAGTCAGCCTTTCTGTCGCCGTTGATGTTGCCGAGTCTCGCACTGGGACTCGCCCTGTTGATGTTGTTCAATCAGGCCGGCATAGGGTTGTCGTTCTGGACGCTGGTGATAGGCCACATAGCGATTACCGCGCCGTACATTGTGCGCACGACCATAGCGAGCCTCGTGCAGATCGACCCGGCCTTGCACGAAAGCGCGGGCAGTCTGGGGGCCTCGCAACGCTATATGTTTTTCACGGTGACCTTGCCGCTGATTGCGCGCGGCGTGGTAGCAGGCACATTCATCGCGTTCATGAACTCTTTCGATAACGTTGCAGTGTCGCTATTTTTGTCGGATGCGCGCAGTGAAATGCTGCCGATCCGGATGTGGCACATCATCGAGGATAACCTGGACGTGCGCGCCGCCGCGGTATCGGGCGTGTTGATAGCGGTGACGCTTGTACTGATGGTGGTCATGGAACGCATGACAGGTATCTCGAGGCATTTCCGATGACGCGACGCGCGCACGTCCTGGTCTACGAGATGGCGCATCCGGAAGATTGTTCGGGCCTTGCACGCGATCTCGAACTGGGCCCGCTGCGAGCGGACAGCATTCGCGCAGTCTTCATCAAGACAGAAGGCAACGGGCTCGATAACGACTGGAGCCGGCCTCTTGCGCTGCGTTCGCTGTCGGCGCATCTGCCCGCGCCCCGGGGGGCGGATGCCCGTGCACCGATGTGCGTAGTCTCGGGCGGCTGTGAAGGGATACTGACACCGCACATGGTTGTATTCGCCTGCGTGGATAACGAAACGCAGGAGCTGCAAGGCGAGGGTGAGGGCATGCCGACGATGGCGGCACTGGCAATCGGCACGGCCGTTTCCGAACCGCTCGATGCCACCCAGATCGGCTATGAAGCGCACGCACTGAGCGCGCGCGATGTCGTCGAACGCGCGCGCCACGACGCCGGGCTCGATGAGTCCGAAGTTGCCTACGTACATCTGCTTTCACCATGGATGAGCGCGGCACTGGTTTTGTCGGCACCGCCGGACGCGGCTTTGGTTGCACGCACTGCTCACGCGTCCAAGCCGGCGATTCGCGCAGCCGCGGCGCTGGGCGCAGGACTGGCATTGAACGAGATCGAGTGGCCGGAGATTCGCTGGACCAGCGCGGGGCCGGTGGCGAGCCGGCATGTGAAGCGGGTTGCCGTTACCGCAGGCGACACGGACGGCCGCATTCACGCGCTGGTGCTTGGCAACAGCAGCGCATGGCGTGGCGCGTTGCAGGTCGCGAGCATCCAGATGTCGGACATGCTCGACCTTCAGGCGCTCGCGGCCGTGCGGCACGAGCGGTTGCTCGCCGGGTTCTTCAAGGGTGACCCGCCGCCCGACGGACGCGTGCGCGGCTCCCGGACCACGATGGGCAGCGACAGCGACATCCATGCGTTCAGGCACTTTCGCGCGGCGATGAGCGGCGTATTCGGCGCCGCGCTCGGCTCGCCGCGAATCTTTATCGGCGGTGGCGCGGAATATCAATGCGTACCCGGCGGCGGAATGCTTGCGACGGTGTTCGAAACTTGCGCGCATCGCTGATGCGGCTCTTCACGAGGCATGGCACATGATCACCGATATCGATTTGCAGGTCAGGCAGCCGTTTCATGAGAAGGGATTTGTTGTGCTGCACGACTGGATTCCACAGGACTGGCTGGAAGAACTGCGTGCCGTAACCGACCGCGTGCTGGCGCGGGCTCCTGACGACGCCGAGAAGTCTGCGCTGCTTGACTGGGAGCCGGAAGTCGACGCACAAGGGCGGCGGCGCGTGCAACGTATCCGCCGGCCTCAGGACATCGACCCGTTCTACTGGAAGCTGGCGCGGGCGGACTTCATCCTCGATGCGGTCGCCGCGGTGATCGGCCCGGACATCCGTCTCCACCACAGCAAGATCAACATCAAGGCGCCTGCAGTGGGTTCGGCGCTGGAGTGGCATCAGGACTGGGCGTTCATTCCGCATACCTACCCGGGCATGGCGATTGTCGCGATCTGCCTGGACCCGTGCGCTGAAGTGAACGGTCCGATTCGCTTTCTGCCGGAGTCGCATCGTGGCCCGCTTCACGATCACCATAGTGACGGTGTCTTCTTCGGTGCAATCGATCCCGCCGAACTGGATCTCGACCGCGCTGAACATGCGGTCGGCGAGGCGGGCATGATCTCCATTCATCACCCGTTCACCGTGCACGGATCCGGATTCAATCATGGCGTGCATGATCGAAGGATCCTGTTCTTCGAATACGCCGCCGCGGATGCGTGGCCACTGTTCTACGGCGTGCAATGGGACGAATTTAACCAGCGCATGGTGCGTGGTCAATCGACTTATACGCCACGCATGGAAGCGGTCGCCCTGCGCATGCCGTATCCGTCTGCAACCTACGGTGCAGGCAAGATATACGATCAGCAGCAGCGGTTCGACAAGAAGTTCTTTCGTGCTAAGAGCAGCGGAGAAAAAGCATGAACGAACGCACTATCGTGGGCTGCCGGATACTCAGTTCGCCGGATCGGTTGCGTCAGCAGGATCCAGTGCAACAGCGCTGGGACATCCATATCGCCGGCACTCGGATCGACAAGGTCGTGGCGACGCAAACGCAAGCTCCGCGCGGCATAGTGGTTGATGGCCGCGCGCTGCTCGCCACGCCAGGCTGGATCAACGGACACACGCACAGCCATGAAGGTTTTCATAAGGGACGGTACGACAATGTACCGCTCGAATTGTGGATGAACAACGTACGGCCGCTGGAGCCCATTCCGTTCACGCCGCGGCAAGTTTATCTGCGCACGTTGATCGGCGCGATCGATGCGCTGCGCTCCGGCACCACCACGATCTGCGACGACATGAACGCCAGTCCGGTGCTGCAGCCTGAGCTCGTGGAAGCGGCGTACCAGGCATATGAGGATCTCGGCATCCGGGCGCTTGTCGGCATCACGCTTTTCGACAAACCTTTTTTCAGGGCACTGCCATTCGTCGACGAAGAGTTCGACCCGGTACTGCTGGCCAATCTGGATGCGACCCAGCCCACGCCTGCCGCAGAGTACCTGAGCTACGCCGAATCGCTGGCGCGCGCGCGCCATCCGCGCCAGCATCGCGTTGGCTACCTGGCGACGCCGAGCGCGCCGCAGCGTTGCACGCAAGACTTCTTGATGAGCGTGCGCGAACTCGCCGATCGGCACGACTTGCCGTTGATCATTCACGTGCAGGAAACGCGTATGCAGGTGGTCACCGGGCAAGCGTTCTACGGCAGTTCGATGGTGGAGTATCTGCATCGCATCGGCTTTCTGAAGCCTGCAACCAGTCTGATTCATGGTGTATGGCTGACCCCGCGCGATATCGACCTGCTGGCTTCGAGCGGGGCGTCGGTGCAGCACAATCCGCAAAGCAACCTGAAGCTGGGCTCGGGCATCGCACCCGTCCCCGCGATGCTCAAGGCCGGAGTCAATGTGAGCCTCGGTAGCGACGGCTGCGGCTCGATTGAAAACGCCAACATGCTGAAAGTCATGCACGCGATGGCCCTGATCCACAAGATGCGGGGCGACGACTATACGCACTGGGTCGGCGCGGACGACGCCTTTCATGCGGCCACGGCGGCGGGCGCCAAGGCGCTGGGACTCGACGACATGATCGGCCAGATACGTCCTGGGATGCGAGCGGATCTGAGCTTGTGGCGTACCGATTCAATTCCGTTCGTTCCACTAAACGATCCATTGAGGCAACTCGTTTTCAACGAAACCGGAGCAAACCTGGCGAGTGTTTTTGTCGACGGCGAGCCGGTGCTCGAGCACGGCCGGCTGACACGTGTCGACGAAACCTCACTGTTGGAGGAAATCGCGGCGGAGTGGGCGGCACTTGCGCCCCTCATCGCCGACCGCGAAACCAAGGTCGAACAAATGTTTCCGTCGTACCGGCGTATCTGGGACCGCTGCTGCGCAACGGGCATCGATACGGCGGTCTACCCGGCACGCTTCGATCGCTAGATGCAATTCAGGCGACCCGGCGGATGCCGCATCACTCTCAGGATAAGGCGCCGGCCTGTGCGCCGGGCCGCGCAATTTACCTCACAACGTAAAGGAGCATCCAGCATGAACACTACATATAGTCGGTCACGGCGCGCCGTGTTGAAAGCTGTTGGCGCGGCGGCCCTGGTCGGTGCGGCCGGTACACGCCGCAGCTTTGCGGCGGACCGGATCGCTGCGGCGACCTTTCCCGGTGCATGGGAAACAGCGCATCGCAGCTTCCTCATTCCTGCATTCGAGAAGGCGAGCGGCGGTTCTGTAAATTTGATGCCCACCATGCCGTTGGAGATCATCGCGAAAACTGCCGCGGCCCGCAATAACCCCCCATTCGATGTTATCGTCGCCGACGAAGGCTCGTTCGCGGTCGCTGTTCAGGAGGGGCTCATCGAACCGATTCCGGCCGCGCTGTTACCGAACCTGAAATACCTTCCTGCGAAATTTGTCGATCCGCATGGTCTCGGTGTCTATGTGTCGGCTCAGGTCGTCGGCATTGCTTACAATACGGAAAAAATAAAAGTCGCACCCACGTCATGGAACGACCTCCTCAAGCCCGAATATAAAGGCCGCGTGGGGGTAGTGGGATTTGGCTCGGCTGTGGGTCCGGTATGGCTCACCGAGGTTGCGAAGATGCGCGGCGGCAGTGAAACCAATATGGAACCTGCTTTCGCCTACCTGCGCGAGCTGCTGCCGAACATTGGTGCGGTAGCGTCGAGCCCTGGCCAACTGGCGACGCTGATTCAGCAAGGACAGGTTGATATTTGCGCGCACTACAGCAACAACGTCGGCGATTTGCAGGCGAAAGGCGTGCCGGTCGAACTGGCGCGTCCCGATACAGGCTGGGGCATCGTGCTCACGTCGATGCACGTCGTTAAGAACAGCAAGGAACCCGCGCTGGCGGCAGCGTATATCAACGCGGCGCTGGATGCCGGGGTGCAAGGCAAACTCGCCGACGCGCCGTACTATCTTGTACCCACCAATACGCAGGTCCCATATTCGAAAGGATTGCAGCATTACGCTCGGAATGCTGCGGAACTTGACACTTTCAAATCCATCGACTGGGTCAAACTTGCGCCTTTGCGTCAGGGGTATATCGATCGCTTCAATCGGGAGGTAAAGGTCTAATTTGGACCGGCTAGCGTCTTTCCGGGGCGCCTGTTGGTGCGGGAAGACAAGACGGACAACGCAATTATTGTGGTTTCGGGCGTCGGTCTTCCTCGAGGATGCTCACGACTGCATCTAATGTTTTCGCGTAACCGACATGCCATACGCAACCCTTGGAATAGACATCTGACGCAAGCTCATATTTCACATGAATACAGTTTCGTTCGGATAACTACTCAATAGCAGTGAGGAGTGCATCGTCGAGCGGCTGGTACGGGCGAACTGCTCTAGCTGACGTTTTCTCAAGAGGGGGGCATAAGCCCGGTTGCGGCGATAACGCGGGTTATCGCGGCGATACTCGCCGCATAGCGTCGGGGCAGGGCGACTTCAGGGACGTTTGGCCTCGTTGGGTTGCTTGCAAGCGCCGACGATTGGATCTTCGGAAGATTGCTGTTCGGCCGGAGCGGTCGTTCGCCGGTTAATCTTGCTATGCCAGCTCATCGCTTAAGACCAGCCATTCATTAACGCCAGGGACGAACGTCTGCTACCGGCTTCAACGAACGAGCGCCTCCGACCCTTCCGAGTCATTCGAGCTTGCGTGTCCGTTGCTCCCATCACAATGAAAAACGGTTGAACTGGTTGTTTACAGATTCACTGCGTCGGCGCTCCTGGAAGTGTGGACCATGCATGGGTCAGTAATATTTTCGCTGTGCGAAAATATATTCGCTAGGTGAAACCACCTATTGGTGGTCAGATCGGAGCTTTGTTACAGTTTCGTCTACCGAAATAATGCGCGTTAGCCGAAATTATTTCAGCTGAAACATCGCTATCCATCGCATCTTCAAAGGTCGCCATGCAAATCGGAAAACCCAGTCAGCTACGCACGTCGATTTCTACCGCAACGCCTGACAGCATCACGGTCCGTAACCGGGATCTCTGCAAGGAGTTGATAGGCCACATGAGTCTGACCGACTTCTTTTGTCTGCTCCTGACGGGTCAGCCGCCCACGGACGTCCAGCGCCTGTTCCTCGATGCATCCCTGGTGTCGATTTCGGAACACGGGCTGGTGCCGTCCATACAAGCCGCCCGCATGACATTCGCGGCAGCCCCCGAGGCTTTGCAGGGCGCGGTGGCAGCCGGCCTGCTGGGATGCGGGTCGGTCGTCCTCGGCAGCTCCGAAGAGGCGGGCAAACTCTTCGCCGGGTTGCTCGCGAAAACGCCGCAAGAGGGCACGCTCGAACAGGTGGTCGAGCGTGAAATCTCGGCACTGCGGGCGCGGCGGGCGCCGTTACCCGGCTTTGGGCATCCGCTGCACCAGCAGGAAGATCCCCGCGCCACGCGCTTGCTCGCCATGGCGGACGAACACGGCACCGCGGGCGCGAACGTGCGGGTGCTGCGCGAGATCGCTGCCGCGGTGCCGAAAATCTATGGCCGGGCATTGCCGATCAACGTGTCGGGCGCGATTCCAGCCGTGCTGCTCGACGTCGGTTTTCCGCTCAAGGCCTTGAAAGGCGTGCCGCTCGTCGCGCGGAGCGTGAGCCTCGTCGCACATCTGCTGGAGGAGAGCATGGAGCCGATCGGCTTCGCGCTGGCCCATGCCGGCGAAAGCGCGATCGAATACGTCGGCTGAACAAGCACTCCCGGAATACAACGCGGCGGTTGCCGCACATGGAGCAATCGAAGTGATCAAGGTATTGCAGAACATTCGTGTCATCGAACAAGGCACATTCATTACCGGGCCGGCCACGGGGATGCTGCTCGGCGATCTCGGCGCCGACGTCATCAAGGTCGAGCAGCCCGGCTCGGGCGACCCTTTCCGGGCCTTTCGCGGCGGCCTCTACAGCCCGCACTTCCAGACCTACAACCGCAACAAGCGCAGCGTCACGCTCAATACGAAGGATGCCGGCGACCTCGCCACTTTCGACGAGCTGATCCGTACTGCGGACGTGTACATCCAGAATTTCCGGCCCGGCGCGGCAGCGCGCCTGAACGTGGACGAAGCGCGTCTTCGCGCAATCAACCCTCGCCTGATCTACTGCTCGATCAGTGGCTTCGGCCAGTCGGGGCCGTCAGCGGGACGTCCTGCGTACGATACGGTCGCGCAAGCCGCGAGCGGATTCCTCGGGCTGCTCGTCAATCCGGAGAACCCGCGCGTGGTCGGACCGGCAATCGCCGATTCGATCACGGGCTTCTACGCCGCCTACGGCATTCTCGGGGCATTGCAGGAGCGCGCGCGCACGGGAACGGGCCTGAGCGTGGAAGTGTCGATGCTCGAGGCCATGACGCATTTCAACATGGACGCATTCACGCACTACTATTCGGCGAACGAGGTCATGGGACCCTACAGCCGGCCGATGGTCTCGCAGTCATATGTCATGAAATGCCGGGACGGCAAATGGCTCGCGCTGCATATGTCGTCGCCGGAAAAATTCTGGCAGGGGTTGGCCTTGGTGATCGGCGTCCCGGGCTTGCTGGACGACCCGCGTTTCTCGACGCGCGAGGGCCGCATCGACAACCAGGATGCGATGATCGACGTCCTAACGGGAATATTCGTCGAGCGTGAGCGTGACGAATGGTGCAGCCTCCTGCTCGCGCAGGATGTACCGCACGCGCCCATGTACGACGCAAGCGAAGCGCTGGAAGACCCTCAGGCCAAGCACCTGGAATTACTGGTGAGCGCGCGCCACGCGACGATGGGCGAGTACAAGACCGTGCGCAGCCCGGTTAGCTATAACGGCGAGCGCTCGCTTTCGATCGTGCCGCCGCCGGTACTCGGCGAACACAACGAAGAAATCCTCGGGCCTCTGCGCGCGTGAGACATCGCCGCGCTCGCCAGAGATGGGCCCGGAACACATTGCCGGGCGGCGCGGGAACAACAATCAGGAGACTGTCATGGCGTTGAGCGTGGAAAAAGCCGGCATGAGCCAGCTTTCGCAGGACCTGGAGAAAGCAACGTACGACAAGGTGTTCTGGCGCTGTGTGCCGCTATTCTTTCTTTGCTACATGGTGTCGTACCTCGACCGGGTCAACATCGGCTTCGCGAAGCTGCAGATGCTCGGCGACCTGCATCTCAGCGACAACGTGTACGCGTTGGGCGCGAGCATGCTGTTCTGGGGCTACGTCCTGTTCGAAATGCCGAGCAACATCGTGCTGCACCGCGTGGGAGCGCGCCGCTGGATTGCCCGGATCATGGTGACCTGGGGCCTCGTCTCCATCCTGCTGATGTACATCGGGCCGCTGGGGCAGTTCTTCCATACCGGTTCGGCGACCATGTTCTACGGGCTGCGTTTCCTGCTGGGCGTGTGCGAAGCGGGCTTCTTTCCTGGCGTGGTTCTCTATCTGAACAGCTGGTTCCCATCGCACAAGCAGAACCGCGTCATGGCCGGTTTCATGGTGGCGCTGCCGCTGAGCTTGTGTATCGGCGGACCGGTCTCGGGCTGGGTGCTGCAGAACATGCACGAGACGCTCGGCTTTCGCGGCTGGCAGTGGATGCTGATCGTTGAAGGTCTGCCCGCCATCATCCTTGGGGTGCTGGTGCTGCTCACGCTGACGGAAACGATCGACGATGCCCGCTGGCTTACGCCGGAAGAGAAGTCGCTGTTGAAGCGCAACATCTCGTCGGAGAACGTGACGAAGACCCACGACTTTCGCGCCGCATTGAAAAGCCGGGGCGTATGGCTCCTGTGCGGCATCTTGCTCACCATGAACACCGGCTTCTATGGCTTGTCGTTCTGGCTGCCGTCCATCATCAGCGCCGCAGGGCTCAAGGACGCTTTTCATATCGGTTTGCTTGCCGCCGTGCCGTATGTCGCCGCCAGCATTGTGATGGTCGCGAACGCCATGCATTCAAACCGCACCGGGGAGCGGCGCCTGCATGCCGCCATTCCAGCGCTGCTGGCCGGTATCGCATTGATTCTCAGCGCGATATTCACGCACCAGCTCTCGGTGTCGATCCTGCTCATTTCGATCGCCGCATCCGGGATCATAAGCATCATGCCGATCTTCTGGACCTTCGCCGGCCGCCTGCTGTCGGGCGCAGCGGCAGCGGCGGGCCTCGCGATGATCAACTCCATTGGCAGCTTGTCCGGCATCACCGGCGCAATGATCACCAACATGGCGAAGAACGTGACCGGCGACGTCAACAGCGGCACCTACGTGCTGGGCGGATGCCTGCTGGTGTGCTGCTGCCTGATTCTTTCGATTCCCCGCGCAATGGCGTCCACCGGACGACCTGATTGAGCCAGGTTTCGTCGCGCGCGCCGGGGTAACCGGCGCAAGCGAATTACAAGTTGTTGTTAATTATTTAGTAATCCTTTAAATCTATTCGTATTTCATAGCTAAAAGAAAAACCTCCCGGAGACCGATAATGAAAACTTCCATCAAGGCGGCGTTGCTGTCGTCGGCTGCCATCACATGCTCGCTGGTCAGCATGGGCACCGCCTACGCGCAAAGCAATGTGACGCTGTACGGATTGATCGACGAAAGCCTCAACTACGTGAGCAACGAAGGCGGCCACAGCGCTTTCACGCAAACGTCCGGCAACGTACAGGGCAGCCGCTGGGGCATCAAGGGCACGGAAGACCTGGGCGGCGGCTACCAGGCCATCTTTACGTTGGAAAACGGCTTCGCGCTGAACAACGGGGCGTTCGGTCAGGGCGGCCTGGAGTTCGGACGCCAGGCCTTCGTCGGACTCACGACGCCCGCCGGCACGATCACGTTGGGACGGCAATACGACTTCCTGATCTACCTGTACTCGATGACCAACCTGTTCAACGTCGGTACGTACGGTTTCCATTTGGGAGACTACGATCGCCTCGGAGGGGAACGGCTCAATAACGTCATTGCCTACCAGAGCCCGACGTTCGACGGGTTGAAGGTGGGCGTGCTCTACGCGCCGGGCGGCCAGCCCGGCCATCTCGCGGCAGGCAGCGCGCAAAGTTACGGCATCTCGTACAGCAGCGACAATCTGAATCTCGCCGCCGCGTACACGAGCGTGAACAATACGACCATCACGCCGGCCGCGACGATCGGCGTACCCGACCTGTTCGGCACGCCGCAAAGCGGAACGGTTGCGCTCAACCGGATTTCGACTTTCGCGGCAGGAGGCAGCTACAAGTTCGGTCCCGCGTTGCTGCATGGCGTGTATTCGCTCACCGACATGAAGGGCGGTAATTCAACCGCCGTGCTGAGCACCTGGGAGGGCGGTGTGACCTATTGGCTGACGCCGGCGGTATCGGTGCTCGGCGGCTACGCCTACTCGAAGCTGAATGAAACCCGCTGGGGGCAATACATGGTCTCGGCTGACTATTTCCTCTCGAAGCGAACTGACCTCTATGCCCTGCTCAACTATGAGCACGTGCATGGCGGCGACGTCCAGGCTACGCTGTTCACGGCAACGCCTTCGAGCGGCGGCAACCAGACCATCGTCAGCCTGGGCATCCGGCATCGGTTCTGACGCGTCGCTGCCAGGGTTTTGCCGCCGAACTGTTTTTCGCAGGGCGAAAAACAGTATAGTTGAGCCCTGTCGATGACCGCCTACCTTCTTTCATGACTCAAACGCCGTCTGAACGCATTGATGAGACTCATCGGGATTTCGTGGCCGCGCTTGCGCGCGGCCTCTCGGTGATCCAGGCCTTTACCGAAGATCAGCCGGAAATGACGTTGAGCGAGGTCGCCCAGGCCGCGCAGATGAACGTCGCCACTGCCCGGCGCGCGCTGCTCACCTTGCACTCGCTCGGGTACGTGGGAATGCAGGGCAAGCGTTTCCTGCTGTTGCCGAAAGTGTTGTCGCTTGGGGTGGCGTATCTGCGCTCGATGAACTTCAAGGACCTGGTCAACCCGTACCTGCAGGAAGTCGCGGACGAGTATCGCGATTCCGTGTCCTTCGCGGTCCTCGATGGCGACGACGTGGTCTATCTTGGCCATGTACCCAGCAAGCGCAGCATTACGCGACGGGCGTCCGTGGGATATCGGCTACCTGCCTTCTGCACGTCGCTCGGGCGGATCCTGCTCGCCAATCAGCCGCTCGAAGAACAGCAGCGCCTCTTGACCCGCGCGCCTTTTCCGCAATATACGGCCAGGACCCTGGTCCAGCGCGACGACCTCGCCCGCGAATTCGCGAAGGCGCTGACCAACGGCTTTGCCACTCAGCAGGACGAGATCGAAATGGGCGTCGTATCGATCGCGGTGCCGGTCTGCGATCCTCAGGGTAACGTGATCGCTGCGATTAATTGCTCCTCGGAGACGGACCGCACCACGACCGATGACTTGATTGCCACGCGCCTACCGGTCTTGAGGGAGGCTCGCGCGCATATCGAATGGGCCATTCGCCGGGCGCCTGCACTTGTCCATTCGATCCGCTCGTCCTAGCGCGCGACGTAGCTCCATTGACAACCAAGTCGTATAGCCGGCCAACTCAGCTGGCGCCGAGTGCTATGGGTGTTGAATCTTTATCGTGGGCGTTCATTCCATTGGATCCGGGCCTATCTCTGGCTTGCCGCCTTTCGTACAAAGGTGGTCGAGAAGGTGCATGGCCGCTATCGGCAAAGGCGCCGTTGGTTTGAACAAGAGCTTGAGCTGCCGCCCGGCCCACGGTTCGTCGAGCCTCACCTTCGCGTAGTCGGAATGATCCCGGTCGGCAAGTGCGATTTCAGGGATGATGGCAATGCCCAGTCCGGCAATGACCATATTGCGAATCGCCTCAAAGTTAGTGACCTGGATGGCCAGACGCATAGGACGCCCAAGCGCCTTGGCCGCTTGGATAGCAAGGGCCAGAATGGAGGCGCCGTCTTGCATGCCGACGTGCTCGTAATCGAGGGTCTCTGCGAATTTCACGCTTTTACGTCGACCTAAGGGGTGGTCCGCGGGTGTGATCAGGACTAGCCGATCAGTGCGGAACGGCCGTTCCGACAGGCTTCCGTCGATGTAGGATGCCGCGGCTATGCCTATGTCCGCATCACCGCCGAGTAAATCCCGCGATACCTGCTCACTGAGACGCTCGACAAGCCCGATCTGGACATTGGGGAAGCGATTGACAAACGACTTCAGTTCCTTCGGCAAATAATGCGCCATCGCCGTCAGGTTGACGGACAGCCGCACCAGCCCTCGCACCCCGTCTCCATACTGCCCCATCTCACATTCGATCTGCTGCAAATGGTCCATCACGATCTTCGCTCGCCGGTATAGCGCGTTGCCTGCGGGCGTCGGCTCGACGCCGCGGCTACGGCGATGCAGCAACGGCGTTCCGGCGTCCCGCTCCAGGTCCGAGATGCGGCGGCTGACAGCGGACACTACGATATTCCCCCGTTCGGAAGCGGCGGAAATGCTTCCTCCTTCGATGACAAAAATAAAGAGGCGCAAAGTTTCAATATCGAAACGCATGGTCTGACAGATCCTTCACATAAAACTCGGGCCGAAGAGCTTTGCCGGCCCGTGACGGCAGTTGTCGCGAACGGTCAATTCAATCCGATCCCCGGCTTGCTATCCTCATCGTCAAGCATCTCCCACGCTTTCGATGACGGATAACCATGGCTTACCCCCAAACCCTGCTTGAAAAGATTTGGCAGCGGCACGTCGTTTCACAACTGGATGACGATTATTTTTTGCTGTATGTCGACCGGCACCTGTTGAACGAAGTGACGAGTCCTCAGGCATTCGACGGCTTACGTGCCGCCTCGCGCCAACCGTGGCGCGCTTCATCGGTATTGGCGACCGCAGACCATAATATTCCCACAACAAATCGCCTTGCGGGGATGCACAACGAATCGGCCAAGCGACAATTCGTTGCGCTACAGCAGAATTGCATCGAATACGCCTTACGTTTTTTTGAGCTGACGGACCGCAGGCAAGGAATCCTGCACGTCGTCGCGCCGGAGTTGGGCGAGACCCTGCCTGGCATGACGATCGCGTGTGGCGATTCCCACACCACGACGCACGGTGCATTCGGTGCGCTGGCGCTGGGTATCGGCACATCGGATGTGGAGCAGATTCTCGCAACGCAATGTCTGGTTCTGCGCCGGCCCAAGACACTGAACGTGCAAATCCGGGGCGAACTACCGCGCGGTACTTACGCGAAAGACGTCGCACTGGCGTTTATCGGCCGGTATAAAACCGACTTTGCCACTGGGTTTGCATTGGAATTTTCAGGTGAGACGGTATCCGGATTCAGCATGGAAAGCCGCATGACATTGTGCAACATGGCAGTGGAAGCGGGCGCTCGCTGTGCCCTGATCGGTGTCGACAAGAAGGTGATCGATTATCTCGACGGACGCCCGTCCAGCCCGGTTGGTACGGAGTGGGATGAGGCAAAGCGGCTATGGTCGACATTGCACAGCGATCCCTCGGCCGAATTCGACAAGACGGCGGTGTTCGACGTGAGCGACCTGCGGCCCCAGGTGACGTGGGGAACGACGCCCGCCATGGTCACGAGTATCAATGGATGCGTGCCCGACCCGGCTGCCGAGTCAACGCACGAGCAGCGCGCCGCAGCAACGCGTACACTGGATTACATGGGACTGGATGCAGGAACGCGGATTCGGGAAATCAGGCTCGATAAGATTTTCATCGGCTCGTGCACCAATGCGCGCATCGAGGATCTGCGCATTGCCGCCGATGTCGTGAAGGGCCGGAAGGTCGCATCCACGATCCGGCAGGCATTGGTCGTACCCGGTTCTGGGAACGTCAAGTACCAGGCGGAAGCAGAAGGTCTGGATCGGATTTTTGTCGAGGCAGGATTTGAGTGGCGCGAACCGGGCTGCTCCATGTGCCTTGGGATGAATAACGACAGTCTTGGTGAGGGCGAACGCTGCGCTTCAACCTCGAATCGAAATTTCGAAGGAAGACAAGGGCGTGGTGGCCGCAGCCATCTGGTGAGCCCAGCTATGGCGGCTGGAGCAGCTATCGCCGGACATTTCATCGACCCAGCGGAGCTCTGAATGAAACCATTCGTTATACTGAATAGCTACGCGGTACCTATCGACCGGGCCGACGTCGATACCGACGCGATCTTGCCGAAGCAGTACATGGCGTTGACCAGTCGCGTCGGATTTGGCGATTACCTGTTCGACAACTGGCGATATGCCGACGTGGGCGTGCCTGGTGACGACATAACGAAACGGACCAAGCGGCCGGACTTCCCACTTAATCAGCCCCGTTATCATGGCGCACAAATCATGTTGTGCCGCGCGAACTTCGGATGCGGATCGAGCCGCGAGCATGCTGTCTGGGCGTTGGCCGACTGGGGGATCAAAGCCATCATCGCACCCAGTTACGGCGATATTTTCTACGGCAACTGCTTCAAAAACGGCTTACTTCCAATAAGGCTGCCGGCAGAACTTGTCGAAGAGTTGTTCAGCGAGCTGGCCCGGATAGACGAACCGACTCCCATGACAATCGACCTCCCGGAGCAGCGGCTGGTTTGCCAGGGTGGGAAGAGTTATTCGTTTGACCTCGACGCCTCCCGCAAGAATTCTCTGCTGTCGGGCCTTGATGAAATCGAGCAGATATTGGCTAGCTACAGCGAGCGAATAAAGGCGTTCGAAAAGGCCCACTTCGCTGCTGAACCTTGGTTGGCATGACGTGGGATCAAGAAAGTGGAGCTACACGTAAAGCACGATAACGCTGACGCGAGCGAGGTACGTGAAAACGCCTCTCGACATTATCATCGATGGAGGGGTCGTTGATCATCGATGGCCGTAGCGGACGCTCGCTATCGTCGTTGGCGAATGGCCGGTCTGCAGCAGCAAGCCGGCATATCATCGTCGATGGACCAAGTCCGCCAAGGCCGATGACCTGCCGAGCAAAGCCGAACCTATCTCTACGAGTTTGGACATCTCATGCTCGTCTTTCGCTCGAAGAGGGTCGGAGAGAGCACGGAAGTTATATGGTTTAAAAGCGGGAAATACGGAAGTTATTTGGTTAATTTTCCGGAAGCTAATTGAGTTCCTCTACATTATTTTCGCTCTATGCTTTTCCGCAATTATGATTCATTTCCGCAAAAACGAGAGGCCGTATGTGGTGGACTTCCAACTTTTCCGAGCCGCCGCAAACCTCACAGACCGGATGAAGAGCCAGATGCTGCTTGCGCACGGTGGGCCAATGGCCGGAGCGCGTAGCGCTGAGCGGATGCTTGCCTTTGGCAGCATCGACAAGATGTTTGAGTAATGGTACGGCCGTAAACGACAGAAGCCGCCCGAAGGCGGCAAATTGCGCAAACGCGCAAACTGGTGGTTAGAGATCAGTCGGTTAGGAGCGCGCTGAGGTTGTGTGCCTTGATGATCGATACGATCTTCTGTCCGTACTGCGGATCTGTCGCATACCCGGCTGCGGCGATGGCCATGGCAAATGTCGTGCCGCTGGTATAGGCGAACGCGCCCCGGTACCGTGGGTTGGATAACAGGAACGAGGCATGATCCTGGATGCTGCCGAGTCAGTCCGAATACTTGCGCCACTTCGCCTGGACCGTCGTCCATTGGCCGTCGAGATACTCGCGCGTGGGCAGCATGAATACCGCACCAGCCCAACTTGGGTCAGCCTTCACGCCGAACAGGTTGAATGCCTCGGTGCAGAGCTGCGACGAACTCCATCCACTCTCGAGCGTGCCTTCGGCTACGACAAACGATGCCGGTATTTTTGATGCGGGTGCATTCGCACGCGCGGCAGGGTTCACCGCGGCAATGAAGTCGTCTGGTGTCATAGGACCGCCATTACCAGTTTGATGCATGCGTTAATCCACTCAGGCAGCGCTTCGTGATTCATCACCCTAGCCAGAGACCAAAGGATCACGATCGGCAGCACGACTGGTACGAAAACCTTCTTCAACAAAAATGTCCACGCTTCTGCGAGCCGACAGAAAATGCGCTTTACGGCCACGCCATGGTTCCACGCGTCGCGCATTGCCTCGTGTCTTCTGCGATTTGCTTTACTGCGGTCGTCGTGCTGTCGATCACGACGTCCTGATTGCTTAAGCGCAGGTTGACGGCGGCGAACTGGTTGGCCACATCCTTCCAGCGTTTATCGTCGGTTGTGAGGCTAGTGATCTCCTTGTCAGAGATGCCGGGCCGCTCTTGGCCGTTCATTCATTGCCCCGGGAATGAAAAAGCCGCCCGGAGGCGGCTGTGGTACGGACGTAAAAAAACCGCCTCGGAGCGGTTCGGCTCTACTTGCCTTTGATCGCTCGCCGCATTCGGGCTTCTATCTCATCCAGCGACTTCTCCCCGATCTCTACTCCGCGCGCATCCAATGCCTGCTGGAGCAACAGGATGACCTGGCTGTTCATCGATGCTTGGCTACAGATACCAACCCGGGAAAGCGGCTATCCGGCTTGTGGCAATATACGGACTTCCAAGAGTCGAGTCATGGGGGGAAGGCATGTCATTGATGAAAAAACTTGGCCGTTCGATAGGCCCGATCCGCCGATTGCATGATAGCCGGAACGAACTATTCGGGGCACTTCAAGCATCAGAAGAGCGAGTGCGCGATCTGGATCGCCAGTTAGAGATCGCTCGCGGTACACCCTTCTTCGCGTACTTCGCCGACTTTGATGCGATCGACTGCATGCGCCGCCATCAAGTTCGTGATCTAAAGCCAACCCCTGGTTTCCAGACTAACTGGCTTGGCGTGCTCGTTGACCCCAAGATTTATTCGTATCTCGCTGACCAGGGCGGCAAGCTGGAAGAATTTCCTCTCCCGGCCAACTGGCACGCCGACATTGCTGAATGGGCATCGGCGCTGCACGCTATCGAGTTGGCGCGCTCCGACACCTTCACCATGATCGAACTAGGATGCGGATGGGGATGCTGGATGAACAACACCGGTGTCGCGGCTAGGCGCACCGGTCGCAAAGCGCATGCTATCGGCATTGAGGGCGACGAAGGCCATCTTGAGTTTGCGCGCGAATCACTGGCGCATAACGGTTTCTCGCAGGACGAATACACGCTGCATCGAGGAGTCGCTGCGGCTACCAATGGAACCGCACTCTTTCCGCGTCAGGAATACGCTGGAGGAAAGTGGGGACTGGAGCCCGTCTTCGGCGCTACGCAAGAGCAACAGGATGAGGCCATGGCCGCCGGCAGCCACGATCTGCTGCCGATGATTTCCCTTGAAACCGCAATCGGCAACAGAGACAGGATTGATTTGTTGCACATAGATATTCAGGGCGGCGAGGCTAACCTCATCGAATCGTGCTTGCCGATCCTAAGCGAGAGGGTCGCCTACATCCTGGTCGGGACTCACTCAAAACACATCGAAGCGCGATTGTACGACACTCTGATTTCCGCTGGCTGGGCGATCGAGATGGAGCGCCCAGCCTTCTATCAGGTCGCTAACGGCAGGCCTGTGTTGTACGTGGACGGCGTGCAAGCGTGGCGCAATCCGCGTTTCATTCCATTGGGGAAAGTCTGAAGTCTAGTTTAAGGGAGATTGCGGCGCGGATCCCGTGCCCGTCTCCGGAGCTCTGAAGGTCGATCCGTTGTATGTCCACCAGCATGCCGGCTGCGGATCGAGATTTGTGACATCCACCATCTGTGCCACCTGATTCGCCGTAAAACGGTCTGTTATTGGCCATTCATTGCCGTCCTCCTGCAACAGCGGCTGAATGATCTCCTGTACGACACCGTCGCTCACGCGTGCATAGATCGTCATTATGCATACTCCCAAATTTCAATAATTCCAGGTGCGCCCGCAGCCTCGCCCGGTCAAGCAAGCCGCGGAGATAGCGGGCAAGCATCGAACGATTTTGATCGTTATTGCTTATTGCGGCGCCCGATTTCGACCGCGAGAGCCGCCATCGGGTACAGGCACGCGCTGAACCCCGAATAGAAGTGAGCGCCCATTATGCACAGAAGGAAAAGCATGACGGCACAAAGCCTCCGTTGTGCCCGGACCTTAAGGGCCTGCGCGATTAGTTACGTTGAATCGCAGGCACAACGTGTACCGCCGGCTGTGACAGTGTGTTTCTCAGCCGTTCATGCCATTGCTGATTAAAACCTTCGCCGGCAAGCCTTTGAACATGAGCCCGCGCGTGTTTAAACTCGGTACGACTCTTGCGTTCTCTCGCTCCGGCGCATTGTTTCCTACACAGTGCTGCCGTGCAACAGGAGACCGGGCCGATGGCTTTCGAGGAGCAACTTCAGGATTGGCGCGAGAGTGCATTGCGGGTGGAGTTGAGCGTCACCGCCGCCGTCGCAGGCCAGCATGAAATTATCCGCCTGATTAACGTTGCGCTGTTTGCGCGCGGTCACGTGTTGCTGGAAGGCGGCGTCGGGGTCGGCAAAACGACCGTGCTGCGCGCATTTTCGCGGGCCATCGGCGGAGGCTTCGGGCGCGTGGAAGGCACCATCGACATGATGCCGGGCGACCTCATCTATCACACGTATGTAGACGCAGACGGAAGGCCTCGTATTGATCCCGGTCCCTTGCTGCGCCACGGTGAAAGCCTGACGACGTTCTTCTTCAACGAGATCAACCGGGCGCGGCCGCAGGTCCAGTCGCTCCTGCTGCGCGCGATGGCCGAGCGTTCCGTTTCCGCGTTCGACCGTGAATATCACTTTCCTCACATGACGGTGTTCGCGGATCGTAACAAGGTTGAACGCGAGGAGACCTTCGAGCTGGCATCGGCTGCGCGGGACCGGTTTCTCTTCGAGCTGAACATGCCGACGCCGTCAGATTCCGAAGTAAGACGCGCGCTGGTTTTTGATCCCGTTTTCCACGATGTCGACGCATTGCTTGAGCGGGTGACGCCTGGCGTGGTCCGATGGGCAGAGCTGAACGACATCGGCGCCAGCATTCAACGCAACGTGAGCGCCAGCGCAACGATCGAGCGCTACGTGCTCGACATCTGGCGCGCGACCGAGAACCCGCTGCAATTCGATATTGCCCTGGACGGCGTTGACATGGAGCGGCTCATCCTCGTGGGTGCGAGTCCGCGCGGCATGAGCGCACTCTTGCGGGCAGCGCGTGTGGTCGCGTGGCTGGCCGGGCGCTCGCATCTGATACCGGAGGATATTCATGCCGTGTTGTTGCCCGCGCTCGGGCATCGCGTGTTCTTCACGCCAATCTACGAACTGCGCCGACAGGAACTTGCGGAAGCGCTAATTGCGCAGATCATGGCGAGAGTCGCGGTGCCGTAACGTCATGAATGCGATGAGCCCAATGCCAGAATTTCACTACCGGTTGCCAATGCGTGCCGGCGGTTCGCGACCCGGATCGCATCCCGGTTCCAGTTTCGGCGCGGGTCAGGCATTCGCCATGCACGCGCGTCTTTTCGATCATCCAGATCCACGCCGTATTGATTTACGCGCGAGCTTGCGGGCTATTCCCGCCGAGTGGCTCGTTCGCGTTCATCTGCAACGCGTGGCCGTACCGGTGTACGTATTGATCGACGTATCAGCGTCGATGCACTTCGGGCGGCTCAAATCCAAGCTCGACGTTGCGGCGGATTTTATAGGCGCGCTGGGTTACAGCGCGTTCCGTGCGGGCGATCAGGTCGGCATGCTCGCGTTCGATGCCGCCGAGCGTGAAGATCTCTATTCACCGGCGCGCTATGGTCAGGGTGTCGGCGACGTGATGGCGGCCACAGTGCGCCGCGCCGCGCAATCGCCCGGCGTGGCGGGAGGTATCGATGGACTGGAAAAATCGGTCGCGAAACTTGCCGGGAGGCAGGGGATTGTCTTTATCATCTCGGATTTTCATTGGCCGCTGAAACGGCTGCCGAAGATCCTGGATACATTGACCCATGCCTACGTCATCCCTATGGTTATATGGGACTCCGCGGAAGTCGAACCACCGGAGCATGGCGGGCTGCTAGCTGTTGACGACGCCGAAACGGGAGAGCGCCGAACAGTGTGGCTGCAGGGTAAAACGCGTCGGGATTGGCGCGACGCCGTCGTGCGGCGGCGTGCCGAAATCGAGCGGCTTTTCGATAAACGCGGGATACGGCCGTTCTACGTTCAGGGCGCATTCGAGGCCGAAGCGTTGTCGCGATATTTCCTGGAAGCAGTCGCATGAGCCTATTCACGCGTCCGCTATTCCTGGTCATCACGGCAGTAATCCTAAGCATGACGCATGCTGCCAGGGCGGCGCCTGCGCCGGTCACCATGGAGCAACCGCGCGCGTTCGGCTACACGGTAGGCGATGTGCTTTCGCAACGCATCCTGCTCCCTTTGGGCAACGACGGTTCTAGCGCCGCCGCGACGCCATCGACGGGGCGCATCGGCATCTGGTTCGAGCGCCGCCATCCGCGTATTGAAACGGATGGGGAAGGGCGGCGATGGATGGTCATCGACTATCAGATCGTGAACGCGCCGCAAACGCTCACCACCATTTCACTCCCCGCCCTGACACTGGGTTCGCTACAGGTACCGGAATGGCCGCTAAGCGTGAGTCCGCTCACGCCAAATACGGCATTTGGCACGGGCGACCTTCTACCACTGCGTCCCGACCGGCCAGCGCCGTTACCCGCCATTGCGCCGCTGCGCAGGCAGGCCATGTGGGCGCTTTGCTTCCTTACATTGACGCTTGTCGCATGGTTCGGCTGGTGGAAATGGCGTAACACACGCGAAGCGGCGCGCTTGCCGTTTGCCCGGGCGTACATGGAAATGCAGCGCTTCGATTCATCCCAATCCGATAAAAACGCGCACGGGTGGCTGTGTCTGCATCGTGCATTAAACGAGACGGCAGGGCAGGTCGTGCATGCCGGTTCACTGCCGGGCCTGCTTGCAAGAGCGCCGCATTTGCAAGCGCTGCAGCCGCAGCTCGAACTCTTCTACCAGCACTCGGGCGAGCGTTTCTTTGCGTCGCGTTCAGCCGATGAAAGCTTCCCCTTGCTCGACTTGAGCCGCGCGCTCTGTCGCGCGGAGAGGCGTCAGCAGCAATGACTTCACCTATCGACTTCGCCCATCCTTACGTGCTTGTTCTCATGCCGCTCGCCTGCCTTGCGTTGCTGCGTCGACGCAGTGATACGCTGAGCTTTTCGTATATAGGATGGCTGCCGGTCGACCCGCTAGGGCGTGCGGTCGGGACATTATGGCGAGGCTGCGCGGTGCTGGCGATACTTTGCATAGTCATTGGTCTGGCAAGCCCGGGCCGTTCCAACATGCACGTTTTGCACACCGGTACCGGTGCCGAAATTCTCATCCTGATGGACCGAAGTTCCAGCATGGATGACACGATGGGGCGGCAGCCGATCGACTCGCGGGGCATGTCGAAGAATGAAGTCGCTCGTCGGGCGATAACCCGTTTCGTCGATGACCGTCCGAACGACCGGTTCGCGTTCATGATGTTCGGCATCAGCGCTATACCGGTCATTCAGTTCACGGCGAATCATGAAATTATTCAAGCCGCGATAGCCGGCACGGGAATTGGCCGCGGCATGGCAGACACGCAGCTCGATCGCGGTTTGCGTGCAGCGATTGGACAATTTGACGGACGTCGTTACGACAGCCACCGGGCGATCGTACTTGTCTCGGACGGCGGCGCAAGACTCGACGCACAAGCGCGTCGCGATATAGCGGAAGGTCTCGCACGCAATCAGATCGACCTGTATTTCATCTACCTGCGCAGTGGCGTATACAGCCCTGATCTGCGGGCGATCGCCGCCGGCGATACCTCCGCCGAGGCCGAGCTGCACCGGTTTTTTGTCACGTTGAAGTCCCCGTATCACCTCTATCAAGCAAGCGACGCGGATGCGATGGCCGCCGCCATGACCGATATCAACCGGCAACAAAAATATCAGGTGTCGTTTGTCGAGCAGTTGCCGCGACAGGATCACAGTGCTTATTGGTTTGCGGTCGCGCTGGTCTTCTGCGCTTTCCTGCTCGCGTTGAATCTGGTTCAGGTCAGGAGTTGGACATGAGACGCTCCTGGACTCACATCGCGTTTGGACTTGTTGCGCTGGGTTGTGCGGCGGTGGTGGCAGATGACGGATTACGAATGAAACATGCTGAAGATGTGCGCCAGGCTGTCTCCGAAGCAGGCGTCATCACCAGCGTGCCGTCCCATCTGGCCGATCTACCCGAGGCTCGATTGGCCCGTGCGATGGCACTGTCGAAAGCGGGTGCATACGCTGACGCGCAGAAACTCTATGAGGCGCAGATACAAGACGACGCCGGCAGCGACCTGGCGCAGGCTGCGCTTTTCAACCTGGGCAATATGTATTTGCGTCAGGCGACCGGCGAGGGAAATCCCGGTCCTGTCAAATCGTTGCCCCTGCTGGAACAGGCGAAGCAACGATACCGCCAGTTGCTGCGCGTGACGCCCGGCGACTGGGATGCGCGCTACAACCTCGAACGCGCGTTATGGCGCGCTCCCGAAGAGACCGAGAGCGCCGACGAGCCGGATGTCAAGGAGCAGCACGACGTCAAGTTGCGCGGCGCTCAGGCTGAGGATCTGCCGTGAAAACCGGTCCACATGGGCGACGTTTTGCCCGAAATCTTTTCAGCCGGCAACAGTGGCCGGTCGTGCTCGCGCTGCTGTTGCTGGTCGCCGCGCTCGCAATGCCCCCCGTCATTTTGCCGCGCGATACCGCGCGTTACATCGTCACCTTCGATATCACGCAAAGTATGGACACCGAGGACGTGGGCTCGAACGATGCGCCATCCAGCCGGCTTGATTTCGCCCGTGCCGCCACACGTGAAACGTTGGGAAAATTGCCCTGCGGATCGAAGGTCGGATGGAGCGTGTTTACCGGACAACGTACTTTGCTGTTGTTGCCGCCCGTTGAAGTCTGCCGCAATTTCGACACGCTGCTGTCGTCGCTAAATGAAATCGATGGGCGCATGCGCTGGACAAACTGGAGCCGCGTGGCTGAGGGCGGCATCTACTCGGCGGTGCGAACGGCGCAGGAAGTCGGGCTGGATACCGCGGTGATCTTTGTGACCGATGGCCAGGAAGCGCCACCCGTGTTGCCATCAAATGACCGGGTGCGCGAAGTGGCCAGCGGCAAGGTTCATGGCTGGCTAATTGGCGTGGGCGGGGACCAGCCCGCCAACATTCCCAAGACCGATGCCAACGGCAACAGGGTGGGATTCTGGCATGCCGATGATGTGATTCAGGTCCCGACCATACCGGGCAAGCCGACTACCGTGGAAAGCCACGAGGAGTTGTCGCAACTGCAGGGGGAGTACCTTGCGTCGGTTGCGTCACGGATTGGCTTTAAGTATCAGCGGCTGTTTGGCGCCGAGGCGTTGACCCGCGCCATGCTCGATCCGCAGTTGATGCACCGGGAGCCCGCGGCGACCAATCTTAACTGGTGTCCGGCGTTGCTTGCGTTACTGCTGCTAACCTGGCGATTTTTACCTTCGTGGGGTTTGCGAGGCTTGCGTTTAAGACGGCGCCAGACGGTGAGCAGTTCAGCTTCACATGCTGGCGCGAAGCGAGCGGTGACTGGCCAGGATCATGTGATCCGGATAACTATGTAAAGGGCCGCGGCATGGAGAATCGAATCATCGACTCGTGGATACCTATGGCCATGCTGCCGCTGCGAAGCGTTTTACATGACGGACAGCGGCGCACATTGCGTGTTCTGCGCTGTGTCGCGCTATGTCTTGCAGTAGTCACTGCCGGATCGCAGGCAATGGCTGCGACACGGTCGATTGCTGTTATCGACTGCACGCTCATCGACGATAACGCCTCTTACAACGACGCCGATACCAACCGCACGCAACAGGCCCGCGTTGTCTTGATCAGCGATGACCTGCGCGCCCAGTTGCGTGACCGCCAGCTTTTTCGTGTCGCAGATAACGCGCCCGCGAGCGCCATGATTGCGCAACTTACGGCGGCGCAGAATATGAACGCGTGCAACGGCTGCGAGCGGCAAGTCGGACGCAAACTCGGCGTTGAGCGTGTCGGGGTGTGCTGGGTGCAGAAAGTCAGCAACTTGATCATCAACATCAATCTTCGCGTGGAAGAAGTGGAATCGGGCAAGACCGTGTTCGAGCGCTCGGTCGATATTCGCGGTAACACGGATTTGTCATGGCGTCGCGGCGTCAAGGCGCTGGTCGACCGTCTCGCCGACGACCCTGATGCAACTCGCTAGACCCGCGGGCGCGCTGTCGAAAGACGCTTTCGGGAGAATCTCCTGCCCCGATACGTTGTCAAGGACCGCCATGATGGGCTAAGTTGGCCTTTGGGTCCGCGATGTCCGAAGACATCCGGTGCACCGACCAGAACAATAGACGGAGACGAACATGCATTTGAAAAAGGCGACGGCGTATCTGGCGCTCGCATCGGTGGTGACCACTGGCATCACGTTCGGCGCAAGTCCGGCGTGGGCGGCGCCGCCGACAGCTTACGTGACGAGCGAGACAGCGGGGGTCGGCGTGATCGACCTCGACCAGATGACACTCGCGAAGACATTCGCGTTCGGCGACGATGGCCCCCGCGGCTTGAGCCTGACTGCTGACGGCCGCCGGCTGCTGCTGGCGAACAAGAAACCAGGTGATTTGTCAGAAGTCGATACAGCCACGGGCAAGATTTTGCGGCGGGTGAAGATCGGCAAGAATCCGGAGTTTGTCCGGGTGCATGGCAACTACGCCTACGTGACCTACGAGCCGGGAGAGGACGGCGGCCCGCCTCCGGGCGTGTCGGGGGCACCAGGAGCGCCGGGTGCATCAGGAGGAGCGCCTGGAGCCGATAAAGGCGGTCCCCCGGGCGCAGGAAAGGGCGATGACAACGCGAATGAGCCGCCGGCGGAGATCGCGATTGTCGACCTGAAGACTTTGCGGGTGATCCGCTCGGTGAAAAGCGGGCACGAGACGGAGGGTGTGGAGTTTTCCGGCGATGGCCGGGAAATGCTGGTGACCAACGAGGGGGACGATACGGTCTCGGTGTATCACGTTGGCACGGGCGCGCCGCTGCGCACGCTCAAGCTGGACCATGGATCGCGCCCGCGCGGCATCAAGCGTTCTCCGGATGGCAAGCAATACGTGGTCACCCTTGAGAACACCAACAAGTTCGTTGTGCTCGATGCCCACAGCTTCAAGGTGCTCAAGACTGTCGATACCCAGCTTGGTCCCTACGGTGTCGCGTTCGACCCTGCCGGCAAGCGCCTGATGGTCGCGGCGGCGCGCGGCAAGGTGTTGCAGGTATTCGATGCCAGGACCTTCGATCACGTAACCGATGTGCCGGTGGGCCTGCGTTGCTGGCACTTCAGCTTCACGCCTGACGGCTCGAAGCTGATGCTGGCATGCGGCCGGTCGAACGCGGTGTATGTCTTCGACGCCACCAGCTACCAGCCGGTCAAGCAGATCGAGGGACTGCCGCTCGCGTGGGGCATCGTGACGTATCCGCACAGCGCGGGGTCGATCGAGTAGCACGCCAGTCTCGTTCGCACCGGGGATCAGCCGAGACAGATGCACCCCGGTGCGGAACAAAACTTACTTCCACGCATACCTCAGTCCTACCCAGGCTCCTCGCGGCGCGCCGATGCCAAGGAACTGCTCATTGGCCGGATTGGCGCCGTTGAAGGTATGGTTCGGACCATCGAAGTCATTCTCGCCAAGGATCGCGAAACTCGCATAACGTTTGTTGAGCAGGTTCGTGATGCTGGCGAACACCTGTAACTGCTTCGTGATGTTGTAGGTGGTGTCGAGGTCGATCAGGAAATAGCCCGCTACCGACCCGTTCACATCCTGGTTGTCTTCGTCGCCGCGGGCAAAAATGCTGCCGCGATACGTGAGGTTGGTGCCCACATTCCATTTCGGCGTCGCCGCATAGTCGAGCCGCAACTTGATCGTGTTCTGCGGAATGCCGGGAATGCGGTCGCCTGGCTTGACAGTGATATTGCCGTTGGCGTCGGCGCTCGAATTGCTGGAACTGCTTTCGGTCCACGTCGATTGATACGTCGCGTCCACGTAGCTGTAGCTCGCGGCCACGGCCAGTGGCCCGAACTGCGTGCGTCCGGCCAGCTCGAGTCCCTGCCGGCGCGTCTTGCCCACGTTCTGGAAAAAGCCGAGCGTACTGGCCGCGCCGTTGCTGCTGACGAACTGGATGTCGTTGTCGAGCGTGGTCCGGTAAAGTGCCGCGCTCCATGAGGTTGCATGTCCGAGCTGACCACGCGCGCCGATCTCGTAGGTCTTTGAAATCACCGGTTGCAACGACGGGTCCGCAATGAAATCGTTCGGCAGGGAACAGGGTGAGGCCGGATCGGCACAGGCGAGTTCGATCGCGGTCGGCGAGCGCATGCCTTCGTTGTACGTGGCGTAGGCGGTGAACGTGGGGGTTGGGTTCCAGTTGATGCCGACCGCCGGATTGAAGCGGGAGAACGTATGGCTGCCGTCGAGCAGCGGCTGTACACCGCTTTCATCGCCGATGACGGACTTGGACCAGTTATAACGTCCGGCCAGCGTCATGGACCACTGCTCCGTGATCGACAACGTATCCTCGAAATACACGCCATAGTTTGCGTTGCGCGTCTTTGCATCGGTTTGAGACTCATAGGGACCAATACCTATGGTCGCCCTTGAGTCGGTGAACTGGGCGTCTTGTGAAGCCTGCGTGAAATGCGAGTTGGCGAAGTCGCCCGCCATGCCCGCGACGAACTGGTTCTCCATCCCGGCCAGCTTGTTGAGCAGCGTCATTTGCAGGCTCGCACCGTAGCTGTCCGTAACGATCACGGACTGTTCATTGGTCGCCTGGACTGTGTTGACGTTGCCGTTGTCATCGACCTCACCGAAGTCGTCGTTAGTGTTACTGCTGGTGTTCACGTTCCGGTAGTGCCGGTAATACATGTTGCCGCTGATTTGCAGGTTGGGGCTGAAATAATGCTCACCCGACAGCGTCAGGTAGCCAACCTGATTCTGGTTCTGGTCCGGGAATGTGTAGGCCTGCTTGTAGTTATCGAGGAAGGAGCGGGGGATGGTCTGCGAGCCCTGCAGGTCGTTGTCGGCGCCCCCCATGGACAGTGAAATCGTGGTGTCCGCGTCGGTGTAGCGCAGCTTGCCGAACGCCTGGCGCAGGCGGCTGGAGTTGTGGTCGGCCCAGCCGTCGTCGTTGGTCGTGTTCGCGGTGAAGTAATAGTCGAGATTCTGGCCGATCACGCCGCCTTGCTCTATCTGCGCCGTCTTGCGGCCCCACGACCCTGCCGAAATTTCGGCCTCGCCGCCCGGATTGCTGCGGCCGTTTTTCGTCGTGACAGCAATGGCGCCGCCGAGCGTGTTAAGGCCGAAGGTCGGGTTGGAACCGGGGATCACCTGGATCGTGTTGATCGCGGCTTGCGGGATCAGGTCCCAGTTCACCACGTCGCCAAACGGCTCGTTGATGCGCACGCCGTCGAGGAACACGGACAAACCCTGCGGCGTACCGAGCAGCGGTGACGCGGTGAAGCCGCGATAGTTGATGTCGGTCTGGGACGGATTGCCCTGGGCTTCGTTGATGTCGACGCTGCCCACATTCTTCTCGAAGTAGTCGGTGAGCACCGCCCCATGCTGCGCGTCGATCGCGCTGCCCTTGATGGTCTGGACATTGGCCGGCACCTTCTCAAGCGGCGTGCCGATGCCCAGCAGCGGCGTGGTGCCTACCACGACTATCGGCGCCAGCTGGATCAGGTTCGGCTCGGACGCAGCCACCGGCGGCGAGGCTGCATCTTGTGCCCAGGCCGTGGCGCTGAGGCCGGCAAGCGCGCTGCCCAAGCACACGCGCAGCGCGAATGGAGGCTTGCGAGGACGGTGATGCGGGGCCTGGCTCATGATTGTCTCCTGCAGGGTGTTGTTATCGGTATGACTTCGGTATAAGTTCGACGCAGAAAATATCCGCGCCGTTGCCATACTGAAAGCGTCCCACAAGATGCGCGTCGTGCAACCGGGAGGTCTTCCCGATTACAGGGGGAAGCATTCCCAACCCGCTCGGTTCGCACGCGACGCGAGCGCGCGCGCTGAGTAGAATGAGAGCGCCATGCCACCCGATTCCCCGATCTCCTCCGCGCCAGCGCCCGCATCTCGTCCGAGCACGCACTCGAGCGTGTGGCGCGATCTCGCGTGCGTGCTGGCGGTCACGGTGCTCGCTGCCGTGCTGTGCATGCGCTTTGACGTCGGCGAGTTGACGTATTCCCTCACGCGCCGGTTCGAACGCTTCCAGATGGACGAATATCCGCCCACGCTGGTCGTGCTGGCCTTGGGCCTGGCGTGGTTTGCCTGGCGCCGCTATCGGGAATCACAACAGGAATTGCTGCATCGCCGTGTGCTTGAAGAGCGAGCTGAAAGGCTCCTCGCCGACAACCGGCGTCTCGCCAGCGAAAGCATCGGGGCACAGGAAAACGAGCGCCGCCATCTCGCGCGCGAATTGCACGACGAACTCGGTCAGTACCTGAACGCCATTGCGCTGGATGCGGGACGTATCCGTGATCTGTCAGCGCAAGGCGAGCCTGAAGTCCATCGCTTGTCGCTGGCGGTCATGCAGAGCGCGAGCACGGTGTATCGGCAGATAGGGGGAATGATCCGGCGCTTGCGGCCCATCGGACTCGATGAATTCGGCTTGCCGAGCGCACTGGAACATTGCGTTGAAAGCTGGCGTGAGCGCCTGCCACAGGCGTCGTTTGCCCTGACGGTCGACGGTGACTTCTCGGATCTGGCGGACGTGCTGAATATCACGCTCTACAGGCTGGTGCAGGAAGGGCTGACCAACGTATCGAAGTTCGCGCGCACATCGCGAGTGGAGATCTATCTGGTTCGGACTGCGGATGATCCGAATGGAGAACGTAAGCAACGAGACGAGATCGTGGTCACCATGACCGACGACGGTCCGGGCATCGACCTGACAAAACCGCGTGCGGGCCTTGGATTGATCGGCATGCGCGAGCGCGTCGAGGCGATTGGCGGCGAGTTCCATGTTGCCAGCCAGCCGGGCAGCGGTTTTTTGTTCTGCGCGCGCGTGCCGGTTCAGGCCGGATTGCCCGAACTGAACGAACCTAGCGAACCCGCCGAGTTGGCGAAATCGGTGAAATGAAGGCCCAGGCGGTTTGCCATCTGCGCAAGCTGCACGCCATTGTCCGCGCCGAACTTCTGCCGGATCACCGACTGATGGTTGGCAACGGTCTTCTGGCTCAAGCCCAGTCTTTCCGCGATGCTCGGCAGCGTATAGCCCTGCACCAGCAGGCGCAGCACCTCGAATTCCCTCGCCGATAAATGGCGTCCCGGGGGGCCCTCCTGGAACGCGGCCCTGAGCGCCAATGCATGCGACACGTCCGCGCTCAGGTAGCGTGCTCGCCCGGCGACCGCGCGGACCGCTTCGACCAGGACATCGGGCGCGCTTGCCTTGGTCACATAGCCTCGCGCGCCGGCATCGAGCGCGCGGCGCACGAAGATGGTTTCCTCGTGCACGCTGAAGATCAGCACATGAGCGTCGGGTTCACGGGCGAGCATGCGCCGCATCGCTTCAATGCCGCTCGCGCCCGGCAACGCCAGATCCATCACGACAACGTCCGGACGCAATGCACAGAAACGCTGGTACGCCTGCGCGGCGTCGGCGGCTTCACCGGCCACGCTCACGTCGGGACTCAGTTCGAGCAGGCGCCTGTAACCTTCGCGCACCACGGCGTGGTCATCGACCAGGAGGACACTGATGTTGGCGATGGTCATTTGTGGACTCCCGCGAGATCGGTGACGTTGCGATGGTTTGGGTTGTGATCGTCGGACGCCGCCGCCAGCCGGCGCGAATTGCTGTCGTTGCGAAACAGGATCGGCTGCTCGTCCGGCTCCCGTTGAACGGATTGAGCGGATTGAGCGGCCGCCTGGCGCACCACGTTGATCACGGCTTCGTGGTGGGGCGATTTATCGCAGACCGGATCGGCGTTGGCCGGGTCGCCGGTCAGCAGGTAGGCCTGGCAGCGGCAACCGCCTGCATCGATGGTTTTTTCCTCGCAACTGCGGCACGGTTCCTTCATCCAGTCGAAGCCGCGAAAGCGATTGAACGCGTCGCTGTCGTACCAGATCTCGCGGATCGATGTCTGTTTCACGTTCGGGAAGGTGAGACCGGGCAGCGAACGAGCCGTGTGGCAGGGCAGTGCGGCGCCGTCCGGGGCGATGCCGAGAAACACCGAGCCCCAGCCGTTCATGCATTTCTTCGGCCGGGTTTCGAAGTAGTCCGGCACGACGAAGAAGATCTTGCAGCGGTCGCCGATTTCATTTCTGTAGCGTTCAACCACGGCTTCCGCTTCTTTCAACTGTTCAGCGGTCGGCATCAGTTGGGCACGGTTCGCATGCGCCCAGCCGTAGTACTGCGTGTTCGCGAGTTCCAGATATTCGGCGCCCATGGCGAGCGCCATGTCGATGATCTTGTCGACGTGAGGCAGGTTGTATCGATGCAGCACGCAATTGAGCACCATCGGAAAGCCATGCGCCTTGATCGATTTCGCCACGCGATTCTTCAGGTCGAAGGTGCGCGTGCTGCTCAGGAAGTCGTTGAGTTCCTGGGTCGAGTCCTGAAACGACAACTGGATGTGATCGAGTCCGGCGTCTTTCAACGCGTCGAGACGCTTGTCCGTCAGGCCGATGCCCGACGTGATCAGGTTCGTGTAAAAACCGAGCTGGCGTCCTTCACGTACGAGCACTTCCAGGTCGTCGCGCAGAAGTGGTTCGCCTCCCGAGAAGCCCAGTTGCGCGGCGCCGAGCGCACGTGCTTCGCGCAACACGCCGAGCCATTGATCGGTTGACAGTTCGCTGGCGTGGTCAGTGTAGTTCACGGGGTTGTAGCAGAACGCGCAATGCAGCGGGCATCGGTATGTCAGCTCGGCCAGCAACCACAGCGGCGGCGCGATCTTGCTCATGTCGCTCATGTTGGTCATGTTGCGGCCTCCGCGCTTTCCAGCCAGCCGCGGCGCTCGGCTTCGGCGACAAACAAACGGACTTCTTCGTCAATGCCTTGCGCATTGAAGGCCTGCTGCAGGTCCTTGATCAACATGTCGATATCGCGCGTGCCGTCGCAGCGCTTGAGTATCTCGCCCGCGCTTTGGTTGAGCTTCACCATGCCTTCGGGATACAGCAGCACATGCGCTTCCTGCGCCGGTTCCCATTGCAGCCGGAAGATTCCCTTGAGCTTGAGCATGGGCGATGTCATTGGGGGAAGGCCTTTTCGATGGCATCGAGCATTGACCACAAGATGTCGAGCTTGAACTGCAGTATTTCGAGCGCGCGTTCCTGCTGTCCACGGGTCTTGAAGTAATCGAGTGTGACCTGCAAGCCGTGTTCAACATCGCGTTGGGCGAGCGAGATACGCGAGCGGAAATACGTCAGTCCATCGGGTTCGATCCACGGATAACACGACGGCCACGTGGCAAGCCGGTCCTTGTGGATCTGGGGGGCAAAGATCTCGGTCAGGGACGAACACACCGCCTCCTGCCACGGCGCGCGGCGCGCGAAGTTGACGTAGGCATCGACGGCGAATTTCACGCCCGGCGTCACGTGTTCGAGCGACCAGAGTTCGTCGCGTGAGAGACCCACCGCGTCGCCCAGCCGGGCCCATGTCTCGATGCCGCCTTCGTCGTTGCCGTATCCGTCGTGATCGAGGATACGCAGCACCCAGCGCCGGCGGGTCTCGCGATCGGGGCAGTTCGACATCACGGCCGCGTCCTTCAGCGGAATGTTGATCTGGTAATAAAAGCGGTTCGCGACCCAGCCGCGAATCTGGCCGCGTGAACAGCCGCCCTCGTTCATCTTCACGTTGAACGGATGATGAATGTGATATGCGGTGCCCTTCGCGCGAAGCTGGGCTTCGAACTCTTCGCGAGTCCAGGCTGTCGTGTGGTCTGTCGCGTGGTTGCTGGTCATCGGAGTGGGGCCGTTCACTTGCGTCCTCCTGTAAGCGTTGCTTAAAGTTCGAATGCCATCCCATCGAATGCAACTTCAATGCCGTGTTCCGCGAGCCGTCGTCGTTCGGGACCGTCTTCAATCAGGATCGGATTCGTGTTGTTGATGTGGATGAGGACCTTGCGCACGCCGGCGCGTTCGATCGAATCAAGCACGTCGATCATGCCGCCCGTGCCGGTTTGCGCGAGATGGCCCATGTCGGCGGCGGTCTTTCTGGAGAGCCCGAGTTCGATCATTTCGTCCGGCGTCCAGAGCGTGCCGTCGACCAGCAGCAAGTCGGCAGCATTCATCGCTTCGAGGACGTGCGGTTCCAGCGCACCAAGGCCCGGCGCATAGAACGCACGTTTGCCCGAGTGTTCATCGATGAAAGTCAGCCCGATATTGTCGCCGCGTTGCGGCGCTTCGCGATGCGGCGAATAGGGTGGCGCCTTGCTCGAAAGCGGCAGCGCTTCAATGCGAATGCCCGGCAGCGCGGGAACCGCAAACGACGCGCCATCGAGTGGAATGGCATGGCGTTCGACGCCGCAGTAATGCGCGAGTATCGATACAACCGGCAAGCCCGTGCTCAGGTCGTGCAGGACGGCATCGGTGACGTAGAGCGGCAACGGGGTATCGCGTTCACGCAGCATCAGCAGGCCGGTCACGTGATCGATCTGCGCGTCGATGGTGACGACTGCTGCAATGCCGCTGTCACGCACGCGTCGCGCCGGCTGCAGTTCGGGATGGGCCGCGATTTGCGCCAGCAGGTCCGGCGATGCATTAACCAGCAGCCAGTCCTGGCCGTTCGCGCTCACGGCAATGGACGACTGCGTGCGTCGCCGTGCCTTTAGCGTTCCATTGCGCACGCCATCGCAGTTACGGCAGTTGCAGTTCCATTGCGGAAAACCACCGCCCGCCGATGAACCGAGTACCTTGATTTTCATGCGGCGTGACGCTGGCGGCGTCCCTCTTTAAAAAGTCGGTGGAGCCTTGTCATGGCAACATCCTTTGCATCAGACGGTCGCGGTCTATTAACTGATGTTTGAGCGCACCGGCCACATGCAGCAGGATCAATCCGATCAGGATCCAGGCCGAGACCGTGTGCACCGTGAAGAAAATCTTTCTCAGGGCCGGGTCGTCCCAGCCCCACATTGGCAGCGGGATGCCCCAGAAGCGCGTGCCGAACTTGTTGAATGACGAGCCGACGTAACCCGTCAGCGGCATGACGATCATTGCCACGTATAAAAGACCCTGCGTCGTGCTCGCGGCGGCGCGTTGCCACGCTTGCATCGGAGGAAGCGGAGGCCGGCCTGCAACCAGGCGAACCACGATGCGAATCAGCACAAGCAGGAAAACGGTCATCCCAAGCGACTTGTGGAAGTTGATCAGGCTCGACTTGAAAGCGAGGCCTTTCGGCAACCCGACCATATAGAGGCCAATGCCGAGCATGACGATGATCGCCAGCCCGATCACCCAATGCAGCACGATTTGCGCGGGTGAATAACGCGCCACGCCGGCGCTTGCCTCGAGCGGCGCGGCGGATGAATGCGCGATGTTCATGGTCGCCTCCTTCAGGTTGCGGTGTGGGCCGCTTGTCGGCTGCAGCTTATTCGTTGCTCAACGTCGTTCCTCAACGGGTTGCTCTACCCTACGCCGATTTGGTTTTATCCGACGAGTAGCACTTCCCCGCGTCCGTCCACTGCGAGATCACCGGTATACCGGCGCGGCAGCGAGCTGGCTTTCAGTGTCGAAAAGGGTGCCATCTCGGCGGCAAGCGAGCGCACGAGAAGCGACCAGAAGACATCGAATCCCTGGCCGCCTCCTGTGAATGTCGGCGGCAAACTGGCTGGCGCTTGAACCAGTAGCAGCGTGCCGCGCCGCATGCCGTAGCCGAAGTGCGGCCCGAGCTTCCCCGCGATGCCGATCGTGCCCGCCACGAGCCGGGATGCCGCGCACTCGCCCGCGTCTCCGCCGACCAGCACGAGGCCGCGGCGCATGCGGTCGCCGAGCCGCGCGCCGGTGTTGCCGTGGATAGTCAGCGTGCCGCCGGTCATGCCTTCCATGTCGCCGGGCAGCGGCCCGGCAGTAAAGTCGCCACTGTTTGCGCCTACCGTCAGGCGGCCGCCGCTCATCTGGCAGCCGGTGAAGTCGCCGGTGTCGCCATCAATGCGCAATTCGCCGCCTGCCATGCGAAAGCCCGTGTGGTTGCCGCTGGAACCGTGGACATCGATACGGCCCTCGGCGAGATGCGCGCCCAGACGGTCGAGCCATGGCACATCGCCTTCGATCACGAGCGCCGCGCCATCTTCCGTACCGTCCCCTTCCGTACGCGAAATATCGAACAGGTCGCCGGCCGCGCAACGCTCGTTACCCGCCGGCAGCACGATGCGCCCGAGCTCAGCCACCGGAAGCGCGGCGAGCGCGGCAGGCAGCAGCCCGGCAGCATCCACACGAAATCCGGGCGCACTCCTGAGCCGCAACAACGTTGTGCTCATGCGCGTCTCCCTTCAACGCCGGCCGCAAGCTCGCGAAGATGGAAGTGATAGGGGCCGAGTTTGCCGCCGTAGTTTCCCGCCGATATCCGCAGCACGCCACACGCTCGCCCAAGCCCGGCCGCGGCCGCGATCCCTGCCGTCATGGCCGCGCCGACGTCGCTGTCGGTCAGGCCGTCGATCACGATTTCGAGCACGCAGCCGACTTCGCTATCCAGTTCGCTTTTCGGCGACAAGCCGACGAGCGTCGGACAAAAGGCGTCGTTCGTCGATGCCGGTGCCGCAGCATATTTCGAGCCGACTTTGGAGCCTGAGCGCACGACTCCGCCGGGGAAGGGCATGATCACATTGGGCAAGCGGCGCATCGCGTGAACCGCGCTTTCGGCCACTCGCAACGCCGCGTCGGTGTCGGTTGCGAGCAGCAACAAATTGCCGCCACCGACTGCCTTCACCGTGACAGTGCTTTCTTCGGCGACGAACTCGCCATCCATCACGGGCACGCGCCAGTAGCGCGTCTCGCCGAGCATCTTGCTGATCTGCCAGCCGTCGCCGAAGAAACGCAGGCTGCTGCCAAGCGGGGCGTTATCGGAGAGAGGCGCGCGGCTTGTCGCCGGATCGATACCGCTAAAGACCGCCGTAGTCGGGCAGGTCAGCACGCATTGCCCGACACGCCGCTCGACCTGCTTCGCCAGTTCTTTCGTCGATACCGCGAACAGCAGCACCGCGACGCCCGGCCGGCCGTCGGGCGTTTCATGCGGCCCGAGTTCGCGTTCGATCCCCGCTTCGCAACCGCAGCCGATGACCGATGTGGCGAAGCCCGTCAGCGACTGCGCCGCATGGCTCGCCCAGACCGGCGTGTGCGCGGTGATGACGAGCCGCGTCGCTTTCATCGGGAAGGCTTCCGCGAAGGTGTCGTCGATGAGGGTGTCGTTGATCTGCATGGTGTTCACGTCTCACGCGCCGGCGCTCAGGCACGCAACCGGCAAGAGCCTGCCGCCGCGGCAGCAGGTGCAGATTTCGTCGTCACTGATGGCCGTGTGAACCGGGTTGCCGACCAGGTTTGCCGCGCTATACGCTCGCAAGGTCTTCTCGATCCCGCGATCAAAATCGGGCGACACGTAGTGGATGCCACCCGTGGGCGTGGCGACCAGCACGCCGTCGCGCGCGACCAGTTGCCCGTCCTTGAACACATACGCCGGCGATGTAAACATCCGTTCCTTGTCCACGTGATCCCGATACACCGCGATGTCCGCCGCCGCGCCTACGCCCAGGTGGCCGCGATCCTTCAGGCCGAGCAAGCGCGCGGGACCCGCGCGCGTGATGATCGCAATGTCGTACAGCGAGAACTCGCGTGTGAGTTCCGGCAGCGCGCTCGCGACCTGCGCTTCGGGGTTCAGCTTCGCCAGTTGCTCGTCGCGAAAGCCCTTGTCCATCAGTAAGCGGATCAGGTGCGGATAACTCGTGAACGGTCCGCCGTTCGGGTGATCGGTGGTCATCGACACGCGCCAGGGGTCGTCGACAGTCAAGAAAATCTCGAGCCCGATGATCCATTGCAGTGCGTTCACGTAGCTCTGCTCGCGGTATTTGAATGGCACGATTCCGCAGCCCGCGTCGCATTCGATGTCACCGACTATCCACTTCTTCGGCGTCGCAAGCGGCGCATTCTTGAACTGCATCATGGTGTCGCCCGACGCTGTGACGGTCTGCCCGAAAATGATCTGGCCGACATCGATCGACACGTTTGGCCGCGCATTCACAGCGTCGGCAATCGCGTGCGCGCCCGATGAAAACTTGCGCGGTCCTTCCACGCCATAGCTATGAAACTGGATATGGGTCAGATGAATGGGCAGGCCGTCGGCGGCGTCCATGGTGGCGATCGTCGAGTCGATGTTGCCCGGCACGCCAAGGTTGCTCGCATGCACATGCAGCGGATGCGGCACGCCCAGTTCGGTCAGTGCGCGCGACAACGTGCGCAGCACGTCGCGCGGCGTGATGCCGTAATGCACATGCGGCTCGTCCACGTTCAGCGAGCGCTGGTTGAACTTGAACGCGGAAATGCCGCCGGGATTGACCACCTTCACCCCGAGCGCCTTGCTTGCGTGCATCGTCCAGCCCACGTAATCGCGCAAGCGCTCGAAGCTGTCGCGTTCGGCGAGAAGCTGCAGGAACAGCTCGTCGTTGCCCAGCATCACGTACGCGCCGTGATCGATGATCGGCGTGTCGCCCATTTCCAGATGCGTGTGGCGCGCGTTGGACGGCATCATCGCGGGCTCGAAGGCGGCCGTGTATCCCATCTCCGCGTATCGATAGCCGGTAGCGAGCGTGCCGGGCGCGCAAGTACCGCACGACGGCAGCCGCAAGTAGCGGCCGTTGATGGCTTGTTCTGGCGGTTCGCCACTTGCGCCGCTGCCGCGATGATCCTCCGGCAGCAGCAGGCGCGAGAGATTGGTCTTGCCCCCGCCAATGTGCGAGTGCAGGTCGATACCGCCCGCCATCACGATCATGCCGGTCGCGTCGAATTCCTGATCGACGGGAGCGCCGGGATCGGCCGCGACAAGCCGGCCGTCGCGCATGGTCAGGTCGCGACGTTCGCCGTTGATGCCGTTGGCCGGATCGTAGAGCGTGCCGCCTTTTAGCCGCGTCAGGCTCATGGCGGGCTCCTCGAGTCGAGCAAGCCGGACAATCGTGCCGCGATGGCAGCGACCGTCGGTAGTGCCGACGCGCGTGCGGCGCTCAGTGGCGCGACCACCGAACCGTCAACGCGAAACAGGTGGCCGCCGCTATCTACGCCGGGTGTCGCCACAGCGATGAAAACGGTCGGCGCGGTGCGTGTGGCGAGCATCGATCGCATCGCGGGATGGCCGAGCACGATGGCCGGGACGTTATCGGCGAGACCGGGTGGCAGCGGCTCAGGCTGGAAGCTCGCGACCCATAACAGCGCATCGACCTCATGAGCCGACAGGAGCCGTTGCGTTCGGTAACGCTGCGGATCGTGATCGAGCTGGGGCTGATCAGCAAGGCGCGTGGACATCGACACGCGGGTACGCAGTGGCAACCCCGATAGCCACGTAACGGCCTGGTTGACGCTCAGCGCGCCATCGTCACCGCCAAGCGCGAGTGCACCGGCGCGCGTGGTCCCGTTCGCCGCCTTGACGATCCGGTTCACCGCTTCGATCAGCAACGCCGGATGCGGACCGGGCAATGCGGCCGGTTCATACACAACCACCGCATAACGTGCGGCGCTTACGCGCCCGGCCAGATCCGCAAGCGCGTGAGCGATGGCGTTGCCGTTGCCGGTGCCGTCGCGGATCGATGCCTCGGTGCGGCCTTGTGTCAGCGCGGACCAGATCGCCAGGATGTCATACGGATCGGCGTCCTTGAGGATTGAATGCGTGCTGGTGTTTTCAACGATATCCGCCGCGGGATCCACTTCGCAGCCCACGAATATCAGGTCGCGCGCGTGATCCGTGCCACCCAGTGTGCGCTCGTAAAAACGTGGATAACGCAGCGATGGCTGGCAATCAAAAATGATCAGGAGGTCCGCGCGCGTATGCACTTCGGAGAGCGTAGTGAAAAACCCGCCACGGTCCTGCAAGGCGGCCGTCGATGCGGCCATGGCATCGCCGTGCAGATGATCGAGGATCGCGCCGCAGCCGGCCGCCAGCGGGTAGAGCGCGCGGGCACCCGCGACATCGGTCGCCAGTCCGCCAAAGAGCGGGCGGGATGCGCGTTTCAGGATATCGGCGGCGCGCTGCAGGGCCGATTCCAGGTCGGCATCCTGATCATCGATAGCGGGCTGGCTTGCACCGGGCACACTGGACCACGTCAACGCGCGGGCGAGCCGCGGGCAATCGACATCGGGTGCATCGAGCGTGCCGTCGCCGTGCACGATGGTCGTGATGTCGTCGCAGAGCAGGGGACAGAACGGGCAGGTCCAGTCGCGCACGCCGGGCTCAGGCGAGGGCGCAGCAACGGACAGCGGCGATGAGGCCGCGGTGCGTACGCTTGGCTGAGCGACACTCGACGAAGGGGCGGACGAAAGATGCATGAAGCCATTAGTGCAAAGTCCATGCCGGTTTTCGAAGCGCAATGTCCGACGGCTGCACCGCAAGCGGGTCTCTGCGCAGATGCAGCGGGCATGGGGGACAGAGCGGGACTGCGCCCGCTCATTGCGCCGCAGCCATGTCCCTATGACCCCCGCTGCGCAGCACAGTATGTGCGCCGCTGGAACACACTGTCACCCGCTGCGCATGGCTATTACGGTTCCTTGCCAAACGATTACAGGCCAAGGCCCGACGTGCCGGTTGGCATGGATATTGTGTATTCGGCTCAGGGTTTGGCGGACGGAAGATCGAGCCGCCGGTCATGGAGGGCGGAGGCCACGAGCCACGCAGCGGCGCCGCTGTGGGCGGCGGCGGATAAGTCGGCGGCATGGCGGATACCGCCGGCGCCGATCAGCTCACGATCACCGGCTTGCGCCCGAATGGCCGTGAAGGTGTCGAGGTCGGGGCCTTCATAGGAGCCCACGTGGTCGAGCGTCATGACGATCACGCGCGATGGCCACCATGATGTGTCGGGTCCCGGCTGTCCTGCCGACGGCTCCGATATAAGCCGGCCGGCGCGGTGATCGAGTGAGAGCACGGGCGCAAGACCGGCGGCTTCGGCCTCGTGCAGGGCATGGGTAGTGTGCAGGGTCTCGGTGCCGAAGACGGGCACGAGCGTGGCGCGGTGAGGTGGCCGAATGCCATGGATACGACGGATAGAGTCAATGCGATCGAAGAACGTTTGCATCGAAGGGAAATCGGTGAAGCCCGCGTCGAGCCAGATTTCGACGTTGTGGCCGCACACTTGGTGAGGCGTCTGGTCGTGCCGGTCGAGCGCGTCAAGCAGCGCTGCAAGGTGGCCGGCGTGATCGCCTTGCTGCAGGATCGCGCCGAGGTCGGCGACGTAGAGCCTGCGGGCGCCGGTCGCGGCCAACAGCGCATGGGCGACGGCGAGCGGCTCGCTGGTCGCGCACAGTGAGGACTCGATCGGCCTGTAGCGGGCGCGCTCGCCACGCACCGCGCGTACCGCGAAGCCATCGAGCAGATCGAGTACTGGTATCACCTGCATCACCTGCATGGAAGGGACCCTTGACCAAGTTATTCGTGTACGAGTATCTCACCGGCGGCGGCATCGATCCGGCACTTGCCGGCGAGGCCAGTCTGCTCGATCTTAGCGCCCTCGTCGTGGAAGGCCGCGCGATGCGCGATGCGCTGGTGAAAGACCTCCTCGAACTCGACAGCGTGGAGGTGACGTTCGCCAGTTCGCGTTTCGAAACTGTCGATCCGTCGCGCAGCCATTGCAAGGCGCTGCCCGGCGAATCGATCACGGCTTTTGTGGCGCGTGTCGCCCGGCAGCATGATCGGGCGTGGATCATAGCGCCCGAATGCGACGGCTTGCTGCTGCGTCTGCATGACTCCGTTGGCTCGGCGCGCTGGCTGGGATGCTCGAAGGAAGCCATCAGAATTGCGTCGAGCAAGAGCGCGACAGCGGCATGCATGGAAGCGCACGGGATTGCGGTGACGCCCGCGCTCGAACCCGGCGAGCTTGCTGATACCGGCAACCCGCGCGCGCGCTGGGTCGTGAAGCCCGACGACGGCGCGGGCGGTCTGGACACGTTCGTCTACGACGATTTCACCGATGCTTGCACCGAGTACGAGTCGCGCGCGGCGGCCGGCCGCAATCCCGTCCTTCAGGAATGGGTCGATGGCGAGCCGTTGAGCCTGTCGCTCGTTTGCGGCGAGCACGATGTGGAACTGGCCAGCATCAATCGACAGTTGATTGGCCTGCCCGGCGTGACCGCGCCGGGAAAGAAGGCGCACGTGGTCGAGTTCAGCGGCGTGGAGGTCGATCAGATCGACCGGCACGGCGCGCAGGGGCGCGCACTCGACGCACTGGCGCGGCAGGTCGTGGCGGCGTTGCCTGGCTTGCGCGGATTCGTCGGGATCGATCTGGTGTGGCATTCGCAGAGAGGGCCGGTGGTGATCGAAGTCAATCCGCGGTTGACGGCGGCGTATGCGGGGTTGTCGGCGCGGCTCGGGCGCAACCTGGCCGGCGATCTGCTCAAGGCGCATGGCGTGCCGTACGAATGTGGCGCCAGTACGCACGCGTGTGCATCGGGAGCACGTTCATGAAAACCGCCAGCGTGGTCTTCGGCTGGGATGTGGGCGGCGCCCACGTCAAGGTGTCAGTGGTGGCGGCGTCCGGCCAGTTGCTCGATATCGCGCAATGGGCTTGTCCGTTATGGCAAGGGCTCGGGCACCTGGAGCAGGTGCTTGATTCCGTATTCGAACGCTGGCCGGGTGCTCGCGAGGCGGGTGCCTGCCACGCGGTCACCATGACAGGCGAGATGGTCGATCTCTTCGCCGATCGCGCCGAGGGCGTCAGCGTTCTCGTGGATACGCTTGCGCGGCGGCTTGGACTGGACACGCGGTTTTTCGCGGGCGCGGCTGGCTGGCTTGCACCCGGCGCGTGCGCCGATGGCTGGCGCGACGTGGCATCGGCGAACTGGCGCGCCACCGCGCAATGGGTCGCGAGCCGTGTCAGTGATGCGCTGCTCGTCGATATAGGCAGTACCACTACGGATATCGTGCCGATTGTCGCCGGGCGCGTCGCGGCGCGCGGCAGTAACGACGCGAGCCGGCTTGCCAACGGCGAGCTGTTGTATCAGGGCGTAGTGCGCACGCCGTTGTGCGGGGTATCGCATCGGATTGTTTTTCGTGATGCGCGGGTCAACGTGATGAATGAATGGTTCGCGACGACCGCGGATATCTATCGGTTGACGGGGGAATTATGGCCGGCACACGATCAGTATCCGAGCGCCGATAACAGACCGAAGACCGAGGCTGCGAGCCGTGCCCGGATGGCACGGATGATTGGCCTTGACGCTCGCGACGCTGGCGACAACGAATGGCGGGAATTCGCGCAAACCTGGCGTAACGAGCAGATGCAGATCCTGGCGGAGAACCTGGCCCGCGTGACTGATGCGCATCCGGCGCTTGAACACGCGCCGCTGGTGGGCGCGGGGTGCGGGCGGTTTCTGGCCAATGCGATGGCGCGGCGGCAAGGACGGGATTTTATCGATTTCACGAGCCTGGTCGATGCGCCCGGCACGAGTCGGGATGTGCTGGAATGGATAGCGACCTGCGCGCCGGGCGTGGCGGTAGCGTTGCTGTCATTAGAGGTGTTGCACGAGCCTGCGGCTGCGGCTTGATGTGGGCGTGGTGTGGGCTTGACGTGGGCTTGACGTGAAGCGTACGACGGTGACGGTGTGTGTGGGCGAGTCAAATCAGAGCGAGGGGCATGTCATGTGGGTGGTGAAAATCGGGGGTAGCCTGAGTCACGACCCGTCGTTGCGCGAATGGCTTACCCAGCTTTGGGAAGTAGGCGGCGGGCGGGTCGTGATCGTGCCGGGCGGCGGGGATTTCGCGGACACGGTTCGCCAGTACCAGAGTGAGTGGCATTTTGGCGACCTGGCCGCTCACAACATGTGCCTGCTTGCGATGGCGCAGTACGCCATATTGATGCAGGGGGTTTTGCCGGAACTCGTGTTGGCGTCGAACGAGATCCGCATCCGGCGCGCATTGCGCGATGGGCGCGTGGCCGTGTGGGTGCCGACCGACCTGATGCGCGATACACCTGATGAAATGACCAACTGGGACACGACGTCGGATAGCCTCGCCGCGTGGCTGTCGACTACGCTGAACGCTGAGCGGCTGATGGTGGTGAAGTCGTGCGCGGTCGACGCCACGCCGCTCGAGGCTTTATCGTCGAGAGGGGTAGTAGATGCGCGCTTTGTCAAGCATGTGGCGGATGCCAACTACGTCGTGGAGATGTTCAATAAGGGCGACGCCGGTTTGATGAGGGAGAGGTTGTTGCATATTCCGGTGGCTTGATCTGGCGAAAATCAACCTCAAAACAGAACCCCGAATGCCGACGAAACCCAATTCGCGATATCTTCCAGGCGAAGCTTAATGCGGGTCCGCGACCGCACTCCGATGCAGTGCATCGGCCCATTGGGCGACTCTTGCGGGGTCCAGCCGCCCCGCACGCCCTCCCTCGCACAGTGCGGTTCGAAACCCCGCTATATCCGGCGCCAGTTCGCGAATCTCCGGCAGTTGCGCCCAACCGAGCGACCCCGCCAACCCGGTCATTGAACCGTTCTCGCCGGCCGCTCGCAAGCAAGCCGCGAGCGTGTTTTTATCGATGCAATCGAAGAGCGTGCGGCCGTTCTTGATGGCGGTATCGAAGACGATTCCCGCAAAGCCCAACGCTGCTGCAAAGCGAGTCAGCTCCACATCCATGCCCGCATCGCACAGCAGCACCGGCACGACTGCCGCCGGCAAGTTCGCCAGCTCAATCAGGCAATCCCGCGCCGCTGCCCCGGGTGTCACGCCGACCTTCACATAATCCACCCCCGTATTGCCCACCTCAATCACGCGCGTGGCGATCTCATCGATCGCCTCGGTCGCGATATCGCCGATAGTTGCGCTGATCGGCTTGACCGGGAAGGTCGATCGCAGCCGGGCCACGATCCGTGTGATCTCGTCCAGGGACACACCGCCCAACGCCCCGGCGCCCGGTTCCTTCAGATCAATCAGTTCGGCGCCCGCAAGCGCTGCATCCAGCGCTTCTTCGGACGAGCGGACGCTCGCGAGCAATGCAGTCATGAAAACCTCCGGAATAATTCAGCGCGCCGCGCCCGAGCGATGCCGTGCAATGGCCGCCATGATCCAGTCCCACGCAATACGCTCGTGCTCACCGGCGGTTTTATCGATGGCGATTTGCAAGTACGCTACTTCATGGTCGACCTTTTCTGCAGGCAACATGAACAGACGGCTCACGAGAATCGCGCCCTCCACGACGGCAGCCTGCGCCCGATTGAACCCCGTGAACGGCGCATGCGTCTCACCATGCACACTTCTCATCCGCAGCACCGGACGCTGCGGGTCGTCCCGGAATGTCTCGAGTTCAAGCTCCGTGTGAGCGAGCGAATCCTCCAGCAGCACGCTGTTCACGCGCGCGGCGGCCCGTGTCGGCCAGTCCCGCGAGTAACCTGTCACGCAGCCTGCAAACACGCGCACGTCAGTCGTGAAGTTGATCACGGCCGCGCGCGTGGCGACGATATTGTCCAGCGTAGTGGAGGGGCGAAACGGCGCAAGAATCACCAGTCCGTCCTCGAAGCGAACGCCCATGGGTGCAATGTGGGGCCGGCCATCGCGCGCCGCGGTCGTGACGATCGTTTCGTAGATCATGGCGGGGAACGCTGGTCATGGCGACGCACTGGGAGCCGGCGGATTGGCACATTTCAACTCAAGCGTAATCGTTACCTGTGTCACTTAGGACGTGAGCCCGGTTCAGCGGCAGCACGCCAGGACGATCACGCCAAGCCGCACGTCAGTTGCCCATGCAAGGACCATGGGCCGACGGCGGCGCCCAGCGCTTAACGCGTTGCGATATACATCGTGATTTCGAAACCAAAACGCATATCGGTGTAGCTCGGTGTCGTCCACTGCATAGTCGTCTCCATCAAGTTATCCAACGGAACGCCAGTACCACCCGTCGTCGCCTTTCCAGCAGCTTTCGCAACGGCAAGCAGCACCAGCAGGCACCCTCACGCAAGCAGCGTGCCAAAACACGCGCGTCGTGTTCGGAGCACATACGGAACACGCGGGCTGGATGGCGCAATGACGAATGCGTCTGACTGTCGCGGAACCGCAGCAAAGTGTCCCACGTCGTTCCGGCACACGGATGTAGGGAGTACCCCACGTTAACGGATCGCTTAACCCTGACGAAGAAAATCGTGAATTCCCCTCGGGCCGGCTCACGCTTACATTGCAATCACGGCGCAGGCCAGTCCGTTCATCTGTTCAGCTATCTGGTCACGAGCGCTTTGAAGCTTCCGCAGCGCGGTTTTCTCTTTCGAGGCAAACGAAATGAACGACTTCACCAAGGCCGCCGTCGAGCCGGCATCCAATGCGCCGGCCCCGCGTTCCCGCTACTCGGCGGGCGTCATGAAGTATCGCGAGATGGGTTACTGGCAGCCCGACTACGTACCGAAGGACACCGATGTGATCGCTCTCTTCCGGATCACGCCGCAACCCGGCGTCGAGCCCGAGGAAGCGGCGGCGGCGGTGGCGGGGGAATCGTCGACGGCAACCTGGACCGTGGTCTGGACCGACCGGCTTACCGCCTGCGATATGTATCGCGCCAAGGCGTACCGCGTGGACGCCGTACCGGCTTCGAGCAGCGCGGAGCCGCAGTATTTCGCGTATATCGCGTATGACCTCGACCTGTTCGAGGAAGGCTCGGTCGCGAACCTGACGGCATCGATCATCGGCAACGTGTTTGGCTTCAAGCCGTTGAAAGCGCTGCGGCTCGAGGACATGCGCATGCCTGTTGCTTATCTCAAGACTTTTCAGGGGCCGCCGACGGGCATCGTGGTCGAACGCGAGCGGCTCGACAAGTACGGCCGTCCGTTGCTCGGCGCCACGGTGAAACCGAAGCTGGGGCTCTCGGGCAAGAACTACGGACGCGTGGTGTATGAAGGTCTGAGAGGCGGCCTCGATTTCTTGAAGGACGATGAGAACATCAACTCGCAGCCGTTCATGCACTGGCGCGACCGGTTCCTGTTTTCCATGGAAGCCGTGAACCGCGCGCAAGCCGCTACCGGCGAGGTCAAGGGACACTACCTCAACGTCACGGCCGGGACCATGGAGGACATGTATGAACGCGCGGAATTCGCGAAGGAGCTGGGCTCGTGCATTGTGATGATCGACCTGGTGATCGGCTGGACCGCTATCCAGTCCATGGCGCGCTGGGCTCGCAGGAACGACATGATCCTGCACCTGCATCGAGCAGGACATGGCACTTATACGCGACAGCGCAGTCACGGCATTTCGTTTCGCGTGATCGCGAAATGGCTGCGCATGGCAGGCGTGGATCATGCACATGCCGGTACGGCGGTCGGCAAGCTTGAAGGTGATCCGCTTTCGGTACAGGGCTATTACAACGTGTTGCGTGAGTCGCACAATCCGGTGGACTTGTCGCGCGGCATATTTTTCGATCAGCCTTGGGCTGGATTGCGCAAAATCATGCCGGTGGCTTCCGGCGGCATTCACGCCGGGCAGATGCACCAGTTGCTGGACCTGTTCGGCGATGACTGCATCCTGCAGTTCGGTGGCGGCACGATCGGTCACCCCGCCGGCATCCAGGCAGGCGCTGTCGCCAACCGCGTCGCGCTCGAAGTCATGGTGAAGGCGCGCAACGAAGGCCGCGACATCGCGCACGAGGGGCCGGAAATACTTGAGAGCGCGGCGCGCTGGTGTACGCCGCTCAAGCAGGCGCTCGATACATGGCGCGATGTGACGTTCAACTATGCGTCGACCGACACGCCGGATTTTGCCGCCACGCCAACGCCGGCCTGAGGCCCTGAGCTTTTAGGAAACTGATTGAAAAGAGGTTAGTCATGCAAATCACACAAGGCACATTTTCATTCCTTCCCGACCTCACCGACGAGGAGATCGGCTTGCAGATCGACTACGCCCTGCAGCAGGGCTGGGCCTGCTCGGTCGAGTTCACTGACGACCCGCATCCGCGCAATACCTACTGGGAAATGTGGGGCTTGCCGATGTTCGACCTGAAAGACCCCGCCGGCGCGATGCAGGAAGTCAACGCTTGCCGAACGACCTATCCGCAGCATTACATCAAGGTCAACGCGTTCGATTCAGTGCGGGGATTCGAGACCATGCGGCTGTCGTTCATCGTCAATCGGCCACAGGATGAACCGGGCTTCCGCCTGGAGCGCCAGGACGTCCACGGCCGCGTGCAGCACTACGCGATGAAGGCTTATTCGAATGACCGGCCGCCCTCGAGCCGCCAAGTACCTGCGCCACTGGAGAGATGACGATGACGTTAGCCGCAGCCGATCTGCCGGTTCACGAACCGCCCGAAAAATCGCCCGTTCGGCCGGACATGGCTAGTGTCGATCTCGTCGCGCTGTTCCGCGAGTCGGCGGTGGGCGAGGTGCTGGCCGAACTCGATCGCGATCTGGTCGGGCTTGCTCCGGTGAAGACGCGTATCGGCGAAATAGCGGCGCAACTGCTGGTCGAGCGGGCGCGCGAAACGCTGGGGATCGCGAGCGGCGCACCCACTTTGCATATGTGTTTCTCCGGCAATCCGGGCACGGGCAAGACAACGGTCGCGCTGCGCATGGCGGAAGTATTGTTCAGGCTGGGTTATATCCGCCGCAAGCATCTGGTGTCGGTTACGCGAGACGACCTTGTTGGCCAGTACATCGGGCACACGGCGCCCAAGACACGCGACGTGCTCAAGCGCGCCATGGGCGGCGTTCTGTTTATCGATGAAGCGTATTACTTGTATCGGCCGGAAAACGAGCGCGATTACGGGCAGGAAGCTATTGAGATCCTGTTGCAGACCATGGAGAACCAGCGTTCGGATCTGGTAGTCATTCTGGCGGGCTATGAGTCGCGCATGGAAACCTTCTTCCAGAGTAATCCGGGGTTTCGCTCGCGGATTGCGCATCACGTCACGTTCCCCGACTACGACGCCGCGGAACTGCTCGCGATTGCCGAAGGCATGCTCGCACGGATGCACTACCGGCTCGACGCCGAGGCGCGTACCGCGTTCGAAGACTATCTCGCGCGGCGCATCCGCCAGCCGAATTTCGCGAATGCGCGCTCGGTGCGCAACGCGCTCGACCGCGCGCGATTGCGCCAGGCCAGCCGTCTGTTCGCCGAGGCGATGCAAGGCGGCGGTCCATCCGACACCGCTGCGCTGACCCTGCTGTGCGCCACCGATATTCGCGCGAGCCGTGTGTTCGACGCGCCGTCGCCCGGACCTGCTTAAACCTCCCAGGAGTGCGCCATGCTGGATGGACGGACCACACTTTCAAAGTTCCTGATCGATACCCTCGATCGCAAGCCATCGCCTGTTCAGGCCAGCGGATTGTCGGCGCTGCTGATCGACGTAGCGGCTTCGATCAAGACCATCTCGGCGCAACTGACCAAGGGGGCATTGGGCGGCAACTACGGCTCGGCTGCGACCATCAACACGCATGGCGAGGAACAGAAGAAACTCGATATTGCGACCAATGACATCTTCCTGCAGCACTGCGAGTGGGACGGTCTGCTGGCGGGCATGCTGTCCGAAGAGATGGAAGACGTGTACACGATTCCGCCCGCGTATCCGCGCGGGGAATATCTGCTGGCGTTCGATCCGCTGGACGGTTCCTCGAATATCGATATCAACGGTGTGGTCGGATCGATCTTCTCGGTATTACGGGCGCCCGACGGGTTGAAGTCAGGCCCCGAAGCGATCGACGCCGCATTCCTGCGGCCGGGGCACGAGCAGGTGGCAGCAGGCTACGCGGTATACGGTCCGTCGACCATGCTCGTCATATCGGTTGGTAATGGCACGCATGGCTTCACGCTTGATCGCGAGGTCGGAAATTTCGTGCTCACGCATTCGGATATCCGCATTCCGGAGGACACCTGTGAGTTCGCGATCAACGCGTCGAACGAGCGTTTCTGGGAACCGCCCGTGCGCCGCTATGTACAGGAATGCAAGGATGGACGCAGCGGTTGCCGTGAACGGGATTTCAACATGCGCTGGATCGCTTCGATGGTCGCCGAGGTCCACCGCATCCTGATGCGCGGCGGCGTCTTCATGTACCCACGCGACTTCAAGACGCCGGCCATGCAAGGGCGCTTGCGGCTCCTGTATGAAGCCAGTCCGATGAGTTTCCTGATCGAGCAGGCGGACGGCATGTCGACCACGGGGCGCGAGCGGATTCTCGACGTGCAACCCCGGGCGTTGCACGAACGTGTGCCGGTGATCCTGGGATCGAAGAATGAAGTGGCGCGCATTGCCCGCTATCACGCCGACTATGACCGTGGCGAAGACAAGCCCTACACGTCGCCGCTTTTTAACAAGCGGTCGTTGTTCCTGCCTGAAGCGCCGGCCTGAGCGCGTCGCCTGATCGAATTCGATTACGAGAACCAGGAGACACACCATGTCAGTCAAACATCCGGTTATCGCGGTGACCGGCTCCAGCGGCGCGGGCACGACAACCGTCATGAAGAGCTTCACCCACATTTTCAGGCGAGAGCGGATCAACGCGCAGATTGTAGAGGGCGATGCGTTTCATCGACACGATCGCCTGGGCATGCGTGAGGCGCTCAGGCAAAGCGAGTGTGACGGTGTGCGCAACTTCAGCCATTTCGGCCCGGAGGCCAACCTGCTTGAAGAGCTTGCGCAACTCTTCGCAAACTATGGGGATACGGGGACCGGACAGGTTCGCCACTATGTCCACGATGATGCGGAAGCTGCGCTCTACCAGCAGGACGCCGGCACGTTTACGCCCTGGGAAGACATTGCTGCCGGCACGGACCTGATGTTCTATGAAGGGCTGCACGGTGCGGCTGTGACCGACAAGGCCGATGTTGCGCGTCATGCGGACCTGCTTGTGGGCGTGGTGCCGATCATCAATCTGGAGTGGATTCAGAAGCTGCATCGTGATCAGACCTTGCGGGGCTATTCGCACGAGGCGGTGGTCGACACCATCCTCAGGCGCATGCCGGACTATGTGAACTACATCTGCCCGCAGTTTTCGCGCACGCATGTCAACTTCCAGCGGGTGCCCACCGTGGATACGTCCAACCCGTTCACCGCACGCGAGATTCCGCACGCGGACGAAAGTTTTGTCGTCATCCGGTTCGCCCGGCCCAAGGGAATCGATTTCCCGTATTTGCTCACCATGCTGCACGACTCGTTCATGTCGCGTCCGAATGTGATCGTCGTGCCGGGCGGAAAGATGGGACTCGCGATGCAGCTCATCTTCACGCCGCTGATCCTGCAGTTGCTCGATCGGCGCGCTCGCGCCTGAGGGTTTGGTCTTATCGTTTTCTAACTGGAGGAGGCATCCGATGAATGCCGTCACTGAAGTATCTGCTGAAGCAAGCGCACCCCCGGGCGTTCGTGATGAAACCCGGTTGATGGCGAACGCGCTCCGTTTTCTTGCCATCGATGCGGTCGGCCAGGCCAAATCCGGTCATCCTGGCATGCCGATGGGAATGGCGGAGATCGCCGTTGCATTGTGGAGCCGGCACCTGAAACACAACCCTCGCAATCCTGACTGGGCCGACCGTGATCGTTTCGTGTTATCGAACGGGCATGGTTCCATGTTGTTATACGGACTCCTGCATCTGAGCGGCTACGACCTGCCACTCGATGAACTGAAACGCTTCAGGCAACTGCACAGCAAGACGCCGGGGCATCCCGAGGTGGGGCTGACGCCGGGCGTTGAAACGACAACCGGACCTTTGGGCCAGGGATTTGCGAATGCGGTCGGCATGGCGCTTGCCGAGGCGCTGCTCGCGAGGGAGTTCAACCGGCCAGGGCATGTGATTGTCGATCATCGAACTTATGTTTTTGTTGGTGATGGTTGCCTGATGGAAGGCATTTCACACGAGGCGGCTTCGCTGGCGGGTACGCTCGGACTGAACAAGCTGACAGTGCTCTACGACGACAACGGCATCTCGATCGACGGCCACGTGGCCCACTGGTTTGCCGACGATACTCCCGCGCGCTTCGAGGCCTATGGCTGGCACGTGGTGCGCGAGGTGGACGGCCATGATGTCGATGCCGTTGACCGCGCATTACGCCATGCGCGTACGGTCGGAAAGCCGACGCTGATCTGTTGCAAGACGGTCATTGGAAAGGGCTCGCCGTCGATGGCCGGGACCCACGACGTGCACGGCGCGCCGCTTGGTGCTGAGGAGGCCGCAGCCACCCGGCGTGCACTTGACTGGCCTTATCCGCCCTTCGAGATCCCGGCGGCGATCCGGAACCGGTGGGACGCTCGCGAGCATGGGGAGACGGTTGAAGCCGACTGGACCGGTCGGTTCGGTGCATACCGGCGGCAGTTTCCCCGTGAAGCGGCCGAGTTCGAACGGCGTACGCGCGGAGCACTGCCTTCGCATTGGCGCACGGCTGCGCTGGCGCTCGTGCAGGACGCCAACCGCGCGGGTCAGTCTATAGCGACGCGCAAGGCGTCGCAGCAGGCGATAGAAGGGCTGGCTCGTGTGTTGCCCGAACTGTTGGGGGGATCGGCGGATCTCACCGGTTCAAACCTCACGCGCTGGAAGGAGGCCGTGACAGTCCAAGGCGGGCGCGACGGTGTCCAGGGCGGTAACTACGTGCACTTTGGCGTGCGTGAATTCGGCATGAGTGCGGCGCTTAACGGCATGGCGTTGCATCGCGGATATCTGCCTTTCGGCGGCACCTTCCTCACATTCTCCGACTACTCGCGTAACGCGCTGCGCATGGCCGCGCTGATGAAAGTTCGTACGGTGTTTGTGTTTACGCACGACTCCATTGGCCTCGGTGAAGATGGTCCGACGCATCAGTCGATAGAGCATGCAGCCAGCCTTCGACTGATTCCAGGTTTGGATGTATGGCGTCCGTGCGACACCGTGGAGACGGCGCAGGCCTGGGTGTGCGCGATCGACCGCGATCGTCCTTCCTGTTTATTGTTGAGCCGTCAGAGCTTGCCGTTTGTTTCGCGCGATGAAGAACAGATCGATGCCATTGCCAATGGCGGGTATGTGCTGCGCGACTGGGCGGCGCCGGCGGGCCGTGTGTCGAAGCGGGTGGTGCTGATTGCGACTGGATCGGAGGTCGCGCTTGCGCTGGCGGCGATTGAGCCGTTGCATGCGCAAGGAGTGTTTGCCCGGGTGGTATCGATGCCATCTACTACCGTGTTTGACCGTCAATCGCGAGCGTGGCGTGACAGGGTGCTACCGCGGGACGTACCCCGTGTGGCGGTCGAAGCGGGAGTGAGTGCTTCCTGGCGGCAGTATGTCGGGCTGGACGGCGGGGTGGTGGGAATCGATTGTTTTGGCGAATCCGCGCCGGCCGAAGTATTGTTCGAGCATTTCGGGCTGACGGTCGAGGCAGTCGTCGAAGAGGCAAGCAGGGTTGCTTGCTGAGCGCATCGGTTTTCAGGGGGTTATTGATAGCCTTGATATAACGGAGTCCGAAATGTCATTTATCGCATTGCGTCAGTTGCTGGATCATGCAGCGGAACATGGCTATGGCGTGCCTGCGTTCAACGTGAATAACATGGAGCAGATCCAGTCGATCATGCAGGCGGCAGAGGCAACGCGCAGTCCCGTGATTTTGCAGGCGTCCGCGGGGGCACGCAAATATGCCGGGGAGCCGTACCTGCGTCATCTTGTGTTGGCTGCGATCGAGGCGCATCCTGACCTGCCGGTCGTACTGCACCAGGATCATGGGGCGAGTCCATCGGTGTGCCAGCAGGCGATCCGGTCGGGCTTCACGTCCGTGATGATGGATGGATCGTTGATGCCTGACCAGAAGACGCCTGCCGATTACGTTTACAACGTGGAGGTTAGCCGGCGGGTAGTGGAGGCGGCGCATGCGGTGGGGGTTTCGGTCGAGGGGGAGCTTGGATGTCTTGGTTCGCTCGAAACGGGGCAGGCCGGCGAGGAGGATGGCGTGGGAGCGCAGGGCCGGTTGTCGCGTGACGATTTGTTGACCGATCCCGAGCAGGCAAGGGCATTTGTCGGGGCGACGGGCGTGGATGCGCTTGCTATTGCCATTGGGACGTCGCATGGCGCGTACAGGTTTAGTCGTCAGCCGGATGGGGAGATTCTGGCGATTGACCGGATAGTTGCGATTCACCGGTTGATTCCGGATACGCATTTGGTGATGCATGGATCGTCGTCGGTGCCGCAGGAATGGTTGTCGATTATTCGTGAGTACGGTGGTGAGATACCGGTGACTTATGGCGTGCCGGTGGAAGAGATTCAGCGCGGGATTGCCAATGGCGTGCGCAAGGTGAATATCGATACGGATATCAGGTTGGTGATGACCGGGGCGATGCGAAGGTCGCTGGCAATGGCGAAGGGTGAGTTCGATCCGCGTCATGCGTTGAAGGCAGCGACGGCTGCGGCGAGGGATCTATGCGTGGCACGGTTCGAGGCGTTTGGATGCGCCGGGCAGGCTGACAGGATCAAGCCGCTAGGGTTGGATGTGATGGCACGGAAGTATTAGTCGCTGGCGCTTGTTTGGGGTTTGGGCAGGTTCTGGGGTTTGGGGTTAGCGGTCGGGGTGCTAGGTTCTGGTGTTAGCGGTCGGGGTTGATGCCGGGTTGCTGCTTTCGGCGTTAGCGGTCTGCA
>NZ_JAAVUQ010000017.1 GCF_018449515.1 Caballeronia sp. dw_19
AGAACCAGGCAACCCGGCACTGACCCCGACCGCCCACCCCGGAACCAGACCAACCCCGGAACCAGACCAACCCCGGAACCAGACCAACCCCGGAACCAGACCAACCCCGGAACCAGACCAACCCCGGAACCAGACCAACCCCGGAACCAGACCAACCCCGGAACCAGACCAACCCCCCGTCCACCGGCGCGAGCACCCCCACTCAGACCAACCTCAAATAAACCAGCTCACGCTTAAGATACGCATAAAAAATGGGCGCAGCAATCACCCCTGGCAGTCCAAAAGCGGCTTCCATCGCGAGCATGGCCAGCAGCAATTCCCAGGCACGCGCCTCGATCTGCCCACCAATAATCCGCGCATTCAAAAAGTACTCGAGCTTGTGAATGACGATCAGGAAAACCAGCGACGCCACAGCCGTCCCAAACGACACCGACAATGAAATCCCCACAATAATCGCGTTAGAGACCAAATTGCCGATCACCGGCAACAACCCGACGATAAACGTCACCAACACCAGCGTCTTCGACAACGGCAGCCGCTCGTGAAACACCGGCAACGCAACCAGCAAATACAACGCCGTGAACGTCGCGTTGATCGCGGAAATCTTGACCTGCGCGAAAACGATCCGCCGAAACGCCTCTGAGAAACGCGTCACGCGCGTCACGAGCGCAGTAGAAAGCGGCAGGCGATGCGTCGTCCGCGGCACACCTACCGCGATAATCGCACCCACGATCATGCCGATCAGCACATGCCCGAAACCGCGCGCCGCGTCTTTCCCGCCCTGCTGCAACATGGCGGCGTGCGTTTGCATCAACTCGGTCGCCTTGTCCTTCATCTGCTCTGCATCGACAGGAAGGTAGTTCGCTATCCAGTCGGGCACCTGCAGACGCGCATGCGACGTGAGTTTCATCAACTGATCGAGAAGCTTCTGCACGCTAGGAACATCGCGCTGAAAATGATCGATGAGCAAGATCGTGGCGCCCGCCAGCCCCCCCACGATCACCACCGCCACGATCACGACCGCGACCCAGCGCGCACGTCCGCTCGTCATGGTCTTTTCGATCAGGGGCGCGATGGCGTGCACAAGCTGATATACCAGCATCCCCGCCAGCAGCGCGCCGAGCAACTGCAAATGCAGCACGAGGAACAAACCGGCGAACGCGGCGATATAGCTGCCAATCTCCACCGCCGACAACGTCGGCATGCTCATATCGCTCGTCAGCCGGACGGGCCGGACAGCGGGCCTGTTTTCGGCCGCTTCGTTGCGCTTTGCCATGAATCCTTCAGTCTCCTGCCGCTAACGGGTTACGGACTGCCGCGGCCCGAACGGCGCGCGGCTCATAGTGGCGATGCGGGCGAATCCCTCATGCAGCCGATCTCGGCCTTTGCAGCAAAGGCGCAAGATACCGGCCGGTAAAACTGGCCTTCGACTGTGCGACGTGCTCCGGCGTCCCCTGCGCGATGATCTGGCCACCGCCGGCGCCGCCTTCCGGACCGAGGTCGATGACCCAGTCCGCAGTTTTTATTACATCGAGATTATGCTCGATGATTACGACAGTATTACCTTGATCGCGCAGCCGATGAATCACTTCGAGCAAAAGTGCAATGTCGTGGAAGTGCAGGCCGGTGGTCGGTTCGTCGAGAATATACAGAGTCCGACCCGTATCGCGTTTGCTCAGTTCCAACGAAAGCTTGACGCGCTGCGCTTCGCCGCCCGACAGCGTGGTCGCCGACTGACCGAGCCGGATATACCCAAGACCCACATCGAGCAAGGTTTTCAGCTTGCGCGCGACAATGGGCACGGGCTTGAAGAACTCGTGCGCGGCCTCCACAGTGAGGTCGAGCACCTCGTGGATGTTCTTGCCCTTGTACTGGACATCAAGCGTTTCGCGGTTATAGCGCTTGCCGTGACAGACGTCGCACGGCACGTAGACGTCGGGCAAAAAGTGCATCTCGACCTTGAGCACGCCGTCGCCCTGACACGCTTCGCAGCGCCCGCCCTTCACATTGAACGAGAAGCGGCCGGGATCGTAGCCCCGTTCCTTCGACGCCGGCACGCCCGCGAACAACTCGCGGATCGGCGTGAAGAGACCGGTGTAGGTCGCGGGATTCGAGCGCGGCGTGCGGCCGATCGGCGATTGATCGACGTTGATCACCTTGTCGAAGTGTTCCAGCCCTTCAATGGCCTCGTAAGGCGCGGGTTCGGCGGACGAACCGTATAGATGCTGGGACACGGCGTGGTACAGCGTGTCATTGATGAGCGTGGACTTGCCCGAGCCGGACACGCCCGTCACACAGGTCAGCAACCCGACCGGCAGATCGAGCGACACGTGCTTCAGATTGTTGCCGTAGGCCTCGATGATCCGCAACCGCCGTTCGTCCGGCGCCGTGCGGTCGGTCGAATAGCTGATGCTTCGTTTGCCCGACAAATACTGTCCGGTCATCGAATTCGGGTCGTTCTCGACGTGCTTCGCCGTGCCTTGCGAGACAATCTCGCCGCCGTGCACGCCCGCTCCCGGCCCCATGTCGACCACGTAGTCGGCCATGCGGATCATGTCTTCGTCGTGTTCGACCACGATTACCGAATTGCCGATGTCGCGTAAGTGCTTGAGCGTGGCGATGAGCCGGTCGTTGTCGCGCTGATGCAAGCCGATGGACGGTTCGTCGAGCACGTACATCACGCCCGTCAAGCCGGAACCAATCTGCGATGCCAGCCGGATGCGCTGCGCCTCGCCGCCGGAGAGCGTTTCGGCGCTGCGCTCCAGCGACAAATAATCCAGCCCGACGTTGTTCAGGAACGTGAGCCTGGCGACGATTTCCTTGATGACCCGATCGGCGATCTCGCCCTTCGCGCCTTCCAGGTGCAGAGTCTGAAAGTAACCCAGCGTCTCGCGCAGCGGCCAGCCGCTCACTTCGTAAATGGCTCGCGCATTTTCGCCCGTGCCGAGCTTGACGTTGCGCGCCTCGGTCCGCAGCCGCGTGCCTTCGCACGCCGGGCACGCCTGGTTATTCTGATACTTCGCCAGTTCCTCGCGGACCGCCGCCGAATCCGTTTCCTTGTAGCGGCGTTCCAGACTCGGGATGATCCCTTCAAACGCGTGCTCGCGGACCGTCGTCCGGCCGCGCTCGTTGATATACGAGAACGGAATGACCTCTTTGCCGGAACCGAACAGCAGGATCTTGCGGACGTTTTCGGGCAGATCCTCGAACGCCGCGTCTATATCGAATTCGAAAAACGACGCCAGGCTTTGCAGCATCTGGAAATAGAACTGGTTGCGCCGGTCCCATCCTTTCACTGCACCCGCCGCGAGCGACAGCGACGGATGAGCGACCACGCGCTTCGGGTCGAAGAACGTGATCTGGCCAAGGCCGTCGCATTCAGGGCACGCGCCCATGGGATTGTTGAACGAGAACAGGCGCGGCTCGAGTTCCTGCAGCGAGTACGAACAGATCGGACAAGCGAACTTCGAGCTGTACAGATGCTCTTTCTCGGAATCCATTTCGAGCGCGATTGCGCGGCCATCGGCGAGACGCAGCGCTGTTTCGAAGGATTCCGCGAGCCGCTGCTTCATGTCCGGCCGCACTTTCAACCGGTCGATAACAACATCGATCGTGTGTTTGTCGTTCTTCTTCAGCTTCGGCAGCGACTCGATCTCATAGATTTTCGCCACGCCTTCGTTCGCTGTTCCCCCACCCGAACGCACGCGAAACCGGATGAAACCCTGCGCCTGCATGGCCTCGAACAATTCGAGATGCTCACCCTTGCGATCCGCCACCACGGGCGCGAGGATCATCAGCTTCGTTTCCTCGGGCATGGCGAGCGCGGCGTCGACCATTTGCGACACGCTTTGCGCTTCGAGCGGAATGTGGTGGTCCGGGCAGTGCGGCGTACCGACGCGGGCAAACAGCAAGCGCAGGTAGTCGTGAATTTCGGTGACGGTGCCGACGGTGGAGCGCGGATTATGCGAAGTCGCTTTCTGCTCGATCGAAATGGCCGGCGACAATCCTTCGATCAGGTCGACGTCCGGTTTCTCCATCAACTGCAGGAATTGACGCGCGTAGGCGGACAAACTTTCGACGTAGCGGCGCTGGCCTTCGGCGTAGAGCGTGTCGAACGCGAGCGACGATTTCCCCGAACCCGACAAGCCCGTAATCACGATCAGCTTGTGACGCGGCAAGTCGAGATTGATGTTCTTAAGATTGTGGGTGCGAGCCCCACGAATACGAATTTCTTCCATGAACCGGGCGGAAAGTAAGGGGGCTAAACCTGCTACTATAACGACTTTTCGAGGGCGCGTTGCCCGCGCTCATCGGCGTCAATCAAGCGTGCGGCGGGGTTACGAAGGGTGTTGGCGGATTACTGATGGTCCACTGACGGTCCATTTAAGCGGTGCTCGGGCAATACGCGCGAGTTTTGCGTGCCGCCCTGGCGCAGGTTTGGAGCAGGTCCAGACGCTTGAGCTACCCGTCTCATATAGTGCCGTTCCGGGCAACCACAAGGCGGCCGTGCTTGAGTTCCGCGTCCGCGCGCACGGCCAGACGCGTTTCCACATTACCTCTTCCCGATGTCCAATCCGTCTGCTACGTCCACACGTTTGAGCGCGCCCGAGTTGCGTGCGACCGTGTCGCTTGCCGCTATCTTCGCGCTGCGCATGCTCGGTCTCTTCATGATCATGCCGGTGTTTTCCATCTATGCGAAAACCCTTCCCGGCGGCGACAACGTGCTGTTGGTCGGCATCGCGCTCGGTGCTTACGGGGTCACGCAGTCGCTGTTGTACATCTTTTACGGCTGGGTCTCCGACAAACTCGGGCGCAAGCCGGTGATCGCGTTCGGGCTGATCGTGTTCGCCATCGGCAGCTTCGTGGCGGCGGTCGGCCATTCCATGACGTGGATTATCGTCGGCCGCGTGATCCAGGGCATGGGAGCGGTATCGTCGGCGGTGATTGCGTTTATCGCGGATCTGACCTCAGAAGAAAACCGCACGAAAGCCATGGCCATGGTCGGCGCGAGCATCGGTGTCTCGTTCGCGGTGGCCATCGTCGGCGCGCCGATCGTGTTCGAATGGGTCGGCATGAGCGGACTGTTCACGCTGATCGGATTTTTATCGATACTCGCGGTCGGCGTCGTGATCTGGGTTGTCCCGGACGCGCCCAAGCCGCCCGTGCACGTGAAGGCGCCGTTCGCCGAAGTGCTGCACAACGTGGAATTGCTGCGACTGAACTTCGGCGTGCTCGTGTTGCACGCCACGCAAACCGCACTGTTTCTCGTTGTGCCACGCATTCTGGAGGCGGGCGGTTTGCCGGTCGCAGCCCATTGGAAAGTCTACTTACCCGTGATGGGACTGGCGTTCGTCATGATGGTCCCGGCCATTATTGCCGCGGAAAAACGTGGAAAAATGAAGGCCGTGATGGTCAGCGCCATAGGTCTTATCCTGATTGGCCAGTTGTTACTCGGCGCCGCTCCGCATACCCTGTGGTCAGTGGCAGCGGTTTTGTTCGTGTACTTCCTGGGCTTCAATGTGCTGGAAGCGTCGCAGCCGTCACTCGTCTCCAAACTCGCGCCTGGCACGAGAAAGGGCGCGGCGGCAGGCGTCTACAACACAACGCAGTCGATCGGCCTCGCCATAGGCGGGGTGATCGGCGGCTGGCTGCTGAAAGTGGACGGGCAGAGCGCTGTATTTTTCGCGTGCTCAGGGTTGGTTTTTGCATGGCTGATCGTGGCGGCGAACATGAAACCGCCACCGCAGAAAGTCCGGCGCACGGTTTGAGCAATGTTAGTTTCTAGTCGGGCGTGTTTCGCCGTGTTGGCGAAATTCTGCCGCAGCGTGGTGCATGAGGTTTGCGGGTTTTGCAGGTCTTGCTGAACAGGTCGACTGCCACCGCGTGTCGCGTTGCGAGCGCACCGCATCAGGTCAAATTGAATTGAATTGAATCAACAGGAGAAATCATGGCATCCGTCAACAAAGTCATTCTCGTCGGCAATCTGGGAGCCGATCCGGAAACCCGCTATCTGCCGAGCGGCGACGCCGTGGCCAACATCCGTCTTGCCACCACCGATCGCTTCAAGGACAAGACGTCCGGCGAGATGAAGGAGCTGACGGAATGGCACCGCGTGTCGTTTTTCGGGCGGCTAGCCGAGATCGTGAACGAATATCTGAAGAAGGGCTCGTCGGTGTATATCGAGGGCCGGATCCGTACGCGTAAGTACACCGATCAGGCCGGCGTGGAAAAGTACGCGACCGAGATTGTCGCGGAACAAATGCAGATGCTGGGTGGACGCAGCGGCGCGGGCGGCGGTGGCGGTGGTGATGAAGGCTACAGCCGTGCGCCTGCCGAGCGTAGCGGCGGCGGCGGTGCTAGCCGGGGCGGTGCAGCGGCGGCCGGACGTCCGGCAGGCGGCGGCAGCGCCGGCGGCGCGAGTCGGCCGAGCGCGCCGGCGGGTGGTGGTTTCGACGAAATGGACGACGATATTCCGTTTTAAAGTCGACCAAAGCAGTTTTCGCTGCGTTTGACTAAAAAGCCCGCCTCGTGCGGGCTTTTTGCGTTGTGCGTACGTCGAGGCGACGATCAACCGGTCGCTGGCGTTCACCGCCTTGTCGGGGCTCGGTACGGCTCGACCGGTGGTATCGAGAAGATAAGCGTTGTGATCGCGCCACGTGCCACCGGGCCAGCACGCGACCACCGAAAAATATGAAGACCAAGAAAAAATGTCCGATATGAAACGCAGGACGTCGCCGCGCTCACTTCGCCGGCTCCAGCGCACGATGTCAGGATGAAGGGGTTTCCAGCGTATTCATCACCGGGATAAAAGGCGCGTGGACAGATGACCGTGCCATGAGTGATCAATCTCGACAACGCCCAATTTTTGTCCGCCACTCTGTTGGCGGGTACATATAGCCGTCCTCCGTGCGCATCGTCGGATTGCGTATTTCGCAACGAATTAGAGCATCGTTTCTAGATCGAGAGGATTAGGACAATTCGTATGGAATCGTCGGGCACTTAAAAACTACTCTGATCCTCGTTGAACCGCGCGATACAGCATGCCGGCCACAAGTCGCCCATAGCAGGCACAAGCCAGGCAAACGAGCGCGCCGATCCGCGTGCAATAAGACAACTCTTGGAAGTGACGCACTGTGTAGCAGGAACATTGAGAGTGTTCCTATATGGAGCGGCTTATCGCCGTGTTCTTATGTGCAACGGCGCATTACCAAATTGATTGTTGCCACTCGGCGCGGATTCAACCCGAAGTGCATACAAAAAAAACTGAGAGGCAGCATTGAAACTGCGAATCGTTCTGGCAGACGATCATCCGTTCGTTTTGCTCGGCATTCGAGCGACGTTCAGCATGGATGAAAATCTGGAAGTCGTGGCCGAGGCTGCAAGCGCTGCAGAGCTGCTGAGGCTGCTGGTGTACACACCATGCGACGTGCTGGTGACCGACTTCGCGATGCCCGAGCAAGGCTCACAGGCGGAAGACGGCCTGCGTCTCATCAAGCGCTTGCGGCGAGACTGGCCGGCCATCAGCATTGTCGTGCTAACCAGCATGAGCAACGTCGCAATCCTCCGTTCAATCCTGGCCGCTGGCGCAATGAGCTTGCTCAACAAGGTCGAGTCCATGGACGAGCTTGCGGCAGCGGTCAAGTTTGCAGGCGTTGGACGCCGTTACCTGAGCACGTCGATCGTCTCGGCGCTGGCGGTGGCCGGAGCAGAAACCGACGCACTAGGAGAGGGCCCGCGCCTTTCGCCGCGAGAGATCGAAGTCGTGCGGATGTTCGCGAGCGGTTTGTCGATCACCGAGATCGCGCGTTTCATGAAGCGCGATGTCCGCACGATCAGCCGTCAGAAACGCGACGCCATGGGCAAGCTCGGGGTCCAGAACGATCCGGGATTATTCGCGTTTGCACGTGCGCACGGAATGACGTGATGTTGCAGATTGCGAAAGGCTTTCGGAGGCATCTTATGTCGATGACGGCGCGAATCAACGATCCTTCAGCGGGCCGTGCAACCACCGGTAAATTGAAACCCGCCGCGAGCGGACGCATCACCTGGGCGAATTTCAGGTTAGAAGAGGTTAGTAAATGATTGCGTTCACTCAACGAATCAAATTGGCGGTAGCGGACGATCATCCATTAGTTGTTCTTGCCATCGAGCGCCTGATCGCTAATGTGCAGAATATTGAAATTGTGTCTCGGGCGCAGGATTCAACCGGGCTGGTGGAAGCACTCGAGAAGCAGGAATGCGACGTCGTCATCATGGATTTTTACATGCCGGGCGGCGAGCATGGTGATGGTATCGATCTGATCAAATACATCGTCGAACATCATCCGAAAGCGGCAATCGTCGTTTTATCCATGACAACGGATGCGGACCTGATCTCGCGCGCCCTTGATGCGGGCGCCAACGCGGTAGTCAGCAAGCAGGACCGGCTAGAGCTTATCTATGTGGCTATCGTGACGGTGCTCGCGCACGAGGATTATCTTGGACCGTCAGTGCGCGCACTGCTCGCGGACGCGAGTTCGGCAAACCGGGTGGACATCATTCGACAGAAACTCACGCGCCGCGAACTGGACGTCATTGCTCGCTATGCGCGCGGTGGCAACGTCACCGAAATTGCGCGCGAACTCGGTCGCAGCGTCAAGACAATCAGCGCGCAAAAATGCGCCGCCATGCGCAAGCTCGAGTTGTTGACGGATGCCGAGCTTTACCGGTTTGCATTCGACAGTGGCCTGGTCCAGGCACAACGGCTGGGAGTTTAGCCAACGGCATTAAAAGCCGTCGCAATACAAGCACGACTTGTATACATCAGGTCCAGGAGACACGTGGGCCATCACGTACCAGGCGTATAAAACAAAAATGGATTCGAAAATCCGGATTATCGTGGCAGACGATCATGCGGTCGTGCGAGAGGGGATCCGCATCTGGCTTGAGCGGGATCCGCGAGTAAAGGTAGTGGCTACGGCTGCAGATACCGAATCGCTCGCAGACCGGATAGACAGCTTTCCGTGCGAGGTCGTGATATCCGACATTGGCATGCGGGGTATCAACGGCGAAAACAATGCCATAGCGTATCTACGACGTTTCCTGAGGCAAGCACGGCGGCCGCGAGTGATCATTGTGACCATGATCGCTCAGCCCCAAATGCTGACAGGGTTGCTGGAACTGGGCGTGGACGGCCTGGTCGACAAGCGCGATTGCATGGAGGCGCTGAACCAGGCGGTTATCGAGGTGGTCGATGGCGGACGTTTCGTCTCGAAGCACGCGGGGGCGCTCCTGGGCAACGAACTCGTCAATGTCACCGGCCGCGCCGGCGTACTAAGCGCCCGCGAATGGGAAGTTTTCCAGTTGTACGCGAGCGGCTTGTCGCTGATCAGCATTGCGCAACGCCTGGAGCGCAGCGTGAAAACCATTGGCACGCAAAGGCGCAGCGCCATGCGTAAGCTTGGGCTGAGAAGCGAGACTGAATTGATCGACTACTTGAGGCAAATTGGCCTCGCATAACGTCGAAACCACGTTCAAACCACGTTGAAATTCCCTTTCCAACCGACACCACCGGAATCGCATAGGCAACAAACGGACACGCATTGTTTCTCAGAAATGTTTAGGAATGCTCTGATTAAATAGGTTCGCCTTTCGCTCCAGACTTGAACGCTTTACTTCGCCAACGCGCGTGACCCAGCCAATTTTTTCTGTGCGGTCGGACGTGTGTCGGCCGAGGGCGAATTTCAGACGGGGTGACGGGATGTTCAAGAAACTGATAGGCGAGTGCGTGGGAAGCTTTTCGCTTGTCTTCTTCGGCTGCGGCAGCATCGCACTGGCGAGTGGTAATTTTCGCCCCGACATCGGACTCGTCTGCCAGGCGGTGGTCTTCGGCCTTGCGGCAACCACGCTGGTCTACGTTCTACGTCCCGTTTGCGCCGCTCATTTCAATCCCGCGGTTACCGTCGGGTTTGCCGTCGCCAACCGCTTTCCCGTGCGGGACCTGATCCCGGCTATCACTGCTCAGGTCGGGGGAGCGACCGCCGGCGCGTGGCTCCTATATGTCGTTGCGAGCGCACGCCCGGGTGTCTCGCCCCATCTCATCGCATTCGGCGCCAATGGTTACGGGGCTCATTCGCCGGCCGGATATCAGTTGCACGCGGCGCTGATCGTCGAGGCGCTGACGACCTTCGTCTTTGTCCTCGTGAATCTCTGTGTCGAGTCTGACCGGCAAGCGCGTTTGAGCGGCGCCGTGCTGATCGGGCTGTCGCTGGCGTTGTGTTCGCTGCTCGCCATTCCGGTGACAAATGCGTCTTTGAACCCGGCTCGTTCCACTGGCGTCGCGCTCGTGGTGGCTGGCTGGCCGCTGGATCAGCTCTGGATGTTTTGGGCGGCGCCCCTTGCGGGCGGCGTGCTGGCAGGCCTCGTCCATCCCATGCTCCAGCGCGGCGCTTCGAGTAACGGCGAGCCGCTGACACACGTCGGCCGTATCGACGGCGCGCTCGGTATCGACGGCGCGCTCGATAAGCAGCTGTCGTAACGAGCGCGAACATCATGTCCTCTCCCTCCATCCTCCGTCTGGTTCGCCTGATGACGCTGTTGGTGCTCGTGTGGGCAGCATCGTGCGTTTCAGCCGGACCCTTGCGTGTTCAACCCGCGAAGCAAACTACGCAAGACAATTCGACGCTGACCCGCGACGAATCCCAGGCTCGCCGCTCAGAACCCATTCCCGGAAGCACCGGTACCGAACAGCCGCAGACGCTGAGCCTAAGCGCCGACGAACGCGCCTATTTGCACTCGCTGCCGCCTCTTACGCTCGGCGTCGACGCCAGTTGGGCGCCGTTCACCTATGTGGATTCCAGCGGCGAGTCGAGAGGCATCGCAATGGCATACGCAAGCTATTTGTCGAAGGCGCTGGATATCGATCTCGAGCGGCGTGTGTATCAGGACTGGGGCGATGTGTTGAACGCCTTCGCTCGCGGGCAGATCGACATGGTAGCGACTACCGAGCGCGAGACGCCGCGTCTTGCCGGCGGAATCCCGACCGGCTCTCTGGTGGACTATCCGCTCGTCATGGTCGGGCGGCTGGGCGAACCGGTGATGAAGGGTATAGAGCAGGCGTCATCGCGGCGGATCGTCGTGACGGCGCGGCTGGCGGCTAGCGGGCGGCTTGGCAATTTGCCGTCGGGCGCCGCGCTTATCATCGCGCCCAACCTGAATGCCGCGCTCGACCGCGTGGTCCGGGGCAAGGCGGATCTGTTCGTCGGCGATCTCGTTACTGTCGATATCGCCCTCGCCGCGCGTTATGAGGACGAGTTGAAGATCGTCGGGCCGGCCGGCAATTTCGAGCATATGAGCTTCGCGCTGCGTCCGGAATTCGGCCGTCTCGTGCCACTGATCGACCGTGCGTTGAGCGCCATGTCGGACGCCGACAAACAGAGCATCCTCGCCGTCCGTCGGGCAGCGCTCGACCCGCCGGCAAGCGGCTGGAGTGTCAATGCCATGCGGCTGCTACCGGCGCTGATTGCTATTGCCGTGGTGCTGGCGGTCACGTTGAGGGCGTTCGTCCTCCTCCAGCGCGAAATGGCACGGCGCGTGGAAACGGAGCAGCGTCTCGCTACGCAACTCAGTTTCCAGCAGACCATGATGGAGGTCGTGCCGTATCCGCTGGTCGCGAAGGATCGGGAGAATCGCTACATCGCGGTGAATCGCGCGTTCGAAAAGACGCTCGGGCTGAAGCGCGAGGACATTATCGGACGCACGACGCTCGAGGTTCAGTCGTGGGGGGTTGATAACAGCCAGCGCCTGCATGATCTCGTGGGCATGAGTATCGAGCACGGGCGGCGCGAGCAGATCGAAATCACGTTTCACAATCGCGACGGCGCGCTGCGTCACGGGCTCTTCTGGACCGGCGCATTCGCGGCGGCGAATGGGGCAATGGCGGGTGTCGTCGGCACGATGATCGACATCACGGACATTCGCGACGCGGAAATGCGCGCGCGCGAAAACGAACGCCGCCTGCACGACGTCACACGCTCCCTGCCGGCCATCGTGTTTCAGTTGCGGCGCACGAAGGATGGGGCGTACAGCTTCCCGTACATCGGCGGCGATACGCGTCATTTATTCGGCACTGATCTCGCGGCGCTCGGCAGCGACCAGGTGGCGGGTCTATCACTGATTCACGCCGACGACAAGCGCGGTCTGGGCGAGGCGATCGAACGTTCGGCGCTCACGCTGGATCCGGTTCACATGGAGTTTCGCTCGATCGTCGACGAAGGCCGCCACTGGATTCGCGCGCATCTCGTGGCGCACCGCGAGGCGGACGGATCGGTGGTCTGGAATGGCTATTGGGTCGACGCCAGTGTCGAGCGCGCGCGGGCCGACGAACTCGCCGCGGCGCGCGATGCGGCGGAAGCGGCCTCCCGCGCCAAGGATGATTTTCTCGCGATGATGAGCCACGAAATCCGTACCCCCATGAACGGGGTGCTCGGACTGGTGGAGGTCTTCGAGAACACGCCGCTCAATCCCGATCAATCGCAGATGCTCGGCATGATCCAGGACTCGGCGAGCGCGTTGCTGCAGATTCTCGACGACCTGCTCGACTATTCGAAGATCGAGGCGGGGCGTCTCACCATTGAATCCATGCCGATCGACCTGCGTGAACTGGTCGATAACGCCATCGGTTTGCTCGCGGGGCGCGCACACGAAAAAGGATTGCGCGTGCGGGTGGATGTATCGCCGGATATTGCCGCGAGTTTGCGCGGTGACAGCGTTCGGCTGCGGCAGGTTCTTTTCAATCTGATAAGCAATGCTATCAAGTTCACGATGAAAGGCGAGGTCGCGCTGACGGTGAATCTGGTCGACAGCGAGCACGGCGTGCAGACAGTCGAATTGAACGTGGAAGACACAGGGATCGGGATTGCGGCTGAGGCCCAGGCGAGTCTGTTCGAGCCGTTCGTGCAGGCGGAATCGTCCACTACACGCCGCTTCGGTGGCACGGGCCTCGGGTTGACGATCTGTCGCAAGCTGGTCGAACTGATGGGCGGAACGCTGGAGCTGCAAAGTCAGGTAGGCGTGGGCACGCGAATGATCGTGCGGCTCGACATGCCGGTCGAAACGGCCAACTATCAGATCGATGGCTTGCGGGGCAAGAGCGGGATTATCGCTATCGACGATCAGCGGGTGGCGCGTGCGCTTGTTGACTATGGTCAGGCGCTCGGCCTCAAGCTGGCAATCCGGTCCAGCGACGACGCCGCGCTGCGTGATCCGCATACCTTCGACGGCATCGATCTCGTGTTTCTCAGCGACACCCATCCGCAAGCGCTGCCACTGAAAACGCGCGTGATTCACGTCACGGAAAAACCGAAACCCACGGGTTATCGCATTCTGGACAACGACATTCGCGTAAGCGTCAATCCAATCTCCTGGCGCGGTTTGGGCGCTGCATGCGTGGCCGCGTTGACAGGGTTGCCGCAACTTGTCTCGCGTGCAACGCGCGGTATCGATACAAACAACGAGCCGCCCGATCGCGAGCGCGCAATCCGCATGGGGCGGCTTGTGCTCGTCGCGGAAGATCATCCCGTGAATCAGGAACTGATCCGCCATCAACTGGCGCTGCTGGGCTTTGCGTGCGACGTGGTGCAGGACGGCGTGGAGGCGCTCGCGGCGCTCAAGCAGACGCACTACGGCTTCCTCATCACCGATTGCCACATGCCGAACATGACCGGCTATGAACTGGCGCGGCGCGTGCGCGCGAGCGAACTGGGGTTGTCGAAGAGATTGCCGATCCTGGGCATTACCGCGAGCACGGCGCCCGAGGAGTTGTCCATGTGCCGCGACGCCGGCATGGACGACTGCTTCATCAAGCCCACGCGGCTCGTCACGTTGCGCGACCATTTGAATCGATGGCGTGTCATGGACAGCGCATCGGCGGCGCCGGAACCGGTTGTTGTCGAGGAGCAGGATGTTGATACCTTCGACGCAGAAACCGATGAGATCGATCTGGACTACATGACGCAACTCTGGGGCAGCGGGACCACGGTCAAGGCGTTGCTCGACGCATTCGTGTCGTCATTCCGTGATGATCTCGACACGCTCAGAACCTTGCTCAATGGCGGCAGCGTGGCGCAGTTGCGCGAGTGGCATCACCGGGTGATCGGAGCGGCCAGTATTTTGCACTACCGGCCGTTGCAGATTGCCCTCGACAGGTTCCGACGTGATCTCGTCGACAAACCGGACGGCCTTCGCCGCCAGGATGGCGCAGCGCTGATCGTGCGCTGCGAGGTTCTACTCGAGCGGATTGAAGCGCAACGCGCGGAGATGGCGTGATGTTTGCGGATTGGGGCGTTAGTCTGGTGCTGCAGCACCGGTCTTCTTGCCGGCGGCTAAACGCATGGTGATCGAGCGCTGAAGTTTCAACCAGGCGCTGCAAACAAAACGGGCCAATTTCAACGCAGATTGGAATCGGCCCGTTTGTTCGTCATGCCTGCGTTTTCAAGCCCGTTAAAACAAGGCGTTCATCGCCGTGTCTTTCCTGAAATGTGCGAGCGCGAAATCAACAAACGAACGCGTTTTTGCGGACACGTGACGGCGTCCTGGATACACCAGCGAGACTTCCTTGTCCGCGTTACTTACCGCGTAGTCAGTGAGCAACCGCACGAGCGTGCCCTGTTCAAGATCGTCTGCGACATGGCTTTCCGGCAGTGCCGTGACGCCCATGCCGGACAGCGCGGCTTGTCGAAGCATTTGCGAATTGTTGACCGTGTAATCCGGATCGATGACGATATCCTCGTCCTCACCGGTCGCGCCCGTGAACGACCACGTGGACCCGTGTATGTCCGCTGACGGCGACAGGAACGCGTGAGCGGCCAGATCAGCGGGCCGCAGCGGTACGCCGTGTTTCGCGAGGTAATCCGGTGCGGCCACGATGACCGGCGTCACCTTGAACAAGGGCCGATTGATCAACGTGCCGCTGTTCACCATGCGCGGCACGACAATACCAACGTCGAAACCCTCATCCACCAGATCCACTGGCCGATGCAGCAGCGTGAGACGCAGTTTCACGTTGGGAAACGCGTCGCGATACTCACACAGCAGCGGCGTGAGTCCGAACAGTGAGAACGACGCCGATGCCACGAGCTTCAGCGTGCCCGAAGGATCGAACGATGTTTGCGAGACCGTCGATTCAATCGACTCGACCTGTTCTATCACCGCCCGGCAGCCTTCGGCGTACGACGCGCCGGCTTCGGTGAGCGACACGCTTCGCGTCGTGCGGTTGAGCAGTCGCGTATTGAGGTGCGCCTCGAGCAACGCGACGTAACGCGTGATGACAGCGTTCGATAAATCGAGCGCAGCCGCAGCCCGGCCGAATGACCCGGTTTCAGCGACTTTCACGAAGACGCGCATGGCTTGAAGATGATTCATTGACCAACCGATGAACAAAGAGTCGCCCCGTGTATGTCACGCCTCGGGGCCGAAAAAAGACACGAGTGAGGGCGCTCTTTCTCAAGCCTCACTCGCGTGCGCGATGCTAATGCGGTGGGATTGTCGGTGAAATAGGAATAAGACGAAAGCCGATGAAAGCGCGTTTGTGTCGCGCAGTTGCTACTGTCGCAACTCTGCAACGCGTTCAACTAATTAGGTATCCAGAGGTTAATTCGAGATAACACGAATGCCTGACGGAACAAGCGTTTGAGCGAAAACGAACCCCATTTTTCGACTTATTCAAAAAGCCTTTTGTGTGCGTCTTGATGGTTGGGTTAAAAGCCAGCGCCCTAAACTTTGTTTCAGCCGAATCACGGTGTCCGGTGAAGACCGGAAACGAGTCGCCTTGGTGTTACGCAGGAAGGCGTCGCGTTATGCAACCAGTCGAGTCGTTAGACTCATTAAAGGGATCACACATGAAAAAGACTCTGATCGTCGCGGCCGTTGCCGCTTCTTTTGCGACCGCCGCAAATGCGCAGAGCAGCGTTACGTTGTACGGCCTTATCGATGCTGGTTTCAGCTATGTGAACAATGAAGCTGCTACGAACGTTGCCAAGGGCAGCGCTGCAGCATTCCGCCTGTCGAGCGGCAACCTCAACGGCAGCCGTTGGGGCCTGAGGGGCACGGAAGACCTCGGTGGCGGCATGAAGGCAATCTTCACGTTGGAAAGCGGTTTCAGCATGGGCGATGGTTCGGCGCTTCAAAAGCAGAACGGCGGCACCAACGGTACTGAGTTCGGTCGTCAGGCATTCGCAGGTATCTCGACTGCTCAGTTCGGCACGGTAACGTTGGGTCGTCAGTACGACTCCGTAGTCGACTATCTTGCCCCAATGACGGCTACCGGTAGCTGGGGTGGTACGTACTTCGCGCATCCGTTCGACAATGACAACACGCAGAACTCGTTCCGCGTCAACAATTCGGTCAAGTACCAAAGCGCGAACTACTCCGGCTTCACGTTTGGCGGTCTGTATGGCTTCTCGAACCAGGCTGGTGGATTCGGTAACAACCGTGCGTACAGCGCTGGCGCACAGTACGCAAACGGTCCGTTCAAGATTGCAGCGGCTTACCTGCAACTGCAAAATCCTGATTCCAACCTCGCTGGCGGTGCGATGACGGACAACGGCGCTGGGACGAACCTGGTGGCACAAAGTGCGGGCGCGTCAGTGCAGACGCAACGCACGTACGGTGTTGGCGGCAACTACGCGATCGGGCCGGTGACGGTTGGCGGTGCATGGACGCAAAGCCGCTTCCAGTTCGCGGTAGGCGATTCCACTGCGCGCTTCAACAACTATGAAGTGAATGCACGTTATGCACTGACGCCGGCATTGGCACTTGGCGCCGCGTATACGTACACCGACGTGAAGGGTTACACCGCCGGTCCGAACAACAACGACCACATGAAGTTCCATCAGTTTGGCTTGCAGACGGACTATTCGTTGTCGAAGCGTACGGACATCTATGCTGAAGGCATCGTTCAGCTTGGTAAGCAAGGTGCTGAAGCGCAGATTTATGGCACGAACGCCAACTCGGTTCACGGCAACCAGGTTGTGGTATCGACGGGTATCCGTCACCGCTTCTAAATTGCTGAAAGTTTGATGTTGTAACGAAAAGGCGCCGCAAGGCGCCTTTTCGCATTTCCAGCCCGGTATCGGCTACCCGGGTTCATGGGTAAAGGCTTGACAAGCAAAATGCACTACCATGGCGCGTCGATGAGCAGACGACTCGTCCGCTCGTCAGTCACCCAGGGGAGAGCAAACATGTTCACGAGATTTCGTCTGCGTAACAGCGTGTTGGGTTTGAGCATGGTGTTGATGTCGTCTGTCGCGACAATCGCGTCAAGCTCAGCTTTCGCCGATACCGTCGCTTTGCAAGCGAACCTGCAACCGTCGAGTGAAGTGCCGCCGCGCGTGAGCAAGGGTCATGGGGTGCTGAAAGCCACCTTCGACACCACCACGAAGACGCTGCAGTGGACCGTGACGTACGCTGACTTGTCGGGTCCCGCGACCATGGCCCATTTCCACGGCCCCGCGCCCGTGGGGCAGAACGCGAAGGTGCAGGTTGCTATCGACAAGAACGCGCTGCCCAGTCCAATCGCCGGCCAGGCCACGCTTTCTGAGCAACAGTCCACCGACCTGATGGCCGGGCAGTACTACTTCAATATCCACACCGAGAAGAACCCGACCGGAGAGATTCGCGGCCAGGTAATGCCGGCGAACTGACAAGGCGTTTGGTTTGCAGGACACGCGCTGCGGCCTTCTCTTCTCTATACACGGCTTCGCGAACGATCGTACTATTGACGTTCATCGAAAGAGGAGTCGCTATGAGTTGGCAAAGTGCATTGGCCTGCTGGGTTTTACGTCGCCGGATGCGACCCGAAACGGCTAAGCCGGGTATCGATGTTGCGCGAGCGCGAGCGTTGACGTCGAAGCGCGCGTGGTTGCCGAAAGTGCCGTCGGGCTGGCGTCTTGAAGAGCGATACGGCCAGGACGATGCCCCGCTTCGCGGTGAGTGGCTGTTGCCCGCTCAGCCGTCTGGCATCACGATCCTGTACCTGCATGGCGGCGGTTATTATTTTTGCTCGCCCGCGACGCATCGCGGGCTCGTGTTTCCCCTCGCGAGACGGTCGGGCGCGCGGACCTTTTCCCTCGATTACCGGCTTGCCCCCGAGCACCCGTTTCCCGCCGCGCTGGACGACACACTGACTGCTTATCGAAAGCTGTTGGCCGATGGCGTGCCGCCTGCGTCCATCGTGATAGCCGGCGATTCGGCCGGGGGCGGTCTCGCGCTCGCGACGTTGCTGGCTTTACGCGATACAGGCGATTCACTTCCCGCAGGCGCGGCGTTGTTTGCGCCGTGGACGGATCTGGCGGCGACCGGCGCGTCGGTGACGACCAACGATGGCCTCGATCCCATGTTCTACGGTCGAGCATTCGCGCCGGCGGGCAAGCTTTATACCGGCGATGCCGATGTACGTAACCCGTACGTGTCGCCACTCTATGGGCGGTTCGACGGTTTGCCGCCGCTCTTCATCCAGGTCGGCGATACCGAAGTGCTGCTTGACGATTCCACGCGCGTGGCCGAGAAAGCGCGTGCGGCCGGCGTGAACGTGGACCTCGAGATCTGGCCGAAGATGCCGCACGTCTTCCAGATGTTCGCGCCGTTTGTGCCTGAGGCGAACCGCGCGCTGGAGCGGGCGGCGGAGTTCGCGCGCCGGGTGACGGCTCCGCAAGCCGTGGAAGCATTGTAGAAAGTAGACAAGCTAGCGGTTCACTTCCCGCTCGCTATATCGATGGTCTGAAAAGCGCGCTCGACGGCCAGTTGCCCATATTCCCGCTCCAGCCGGCGCACGGTGAAATGCCCATGCGCCATCTGCTGGAAGTGATCGATGAACACCGTGTTGACCATGGCCCCGAGCACCGCGCCGATTGCCGGGATCGACTTGGCAGCAACTTGTTCGCTGACCTGCACCGAGAACCGCGACGCCACCGTCTGCAAGAACTTGAGCAACGCGGTCGAGCCGTGTCCGCTCAAACCCTTCGACGCAAGCTCGCTCGTCGCCTTCGATACCGACTGCGCCAAGGTCCCACGCACAATGAAATAGCCGATATCGGCGGCATCGTCACTCGAACTCGGGCCGCCCATGCCGAGCACCATCATGCATTGCAACTGGGTGTCGATCAGATGCACGTCTTCGCCCTCGCTGCGCGCAATGTCGCAGATCGAACGGAACATCAGCGTGGTCGTGACGGGCAATTCCACCGGCAACGCGAACAGCCCAAACGCGCCGCCCGCTGCGCCTGTTGTCGCGACGGCCAGCTTGTGCATCAGGTTGTGCGGTTTTTCGGGTGGCAGCAAGACGCCGTCAACCGTACTTTTACTCAGCGTGCGCAGCGCGAGTTGCAGGCATTTTTTGAGCGCGGCCTGGGTTGCGTCGTCGATTTTTTCCTGCGCGACGTTCGGCATCCGCGCCATCAGCTTTTCGATGGGCGAGCCAACCACGCTCGCCAGTTTCATCGTCAGCGATGGACTTTCCAGTGCTTCCTTGGCACGGCGCAAGGTCGCGAGATCTTCCTGCGAGAGGGGCGAAGCGGCGATCGGCGTCGGTTCCATGGCAATTTCAGAAAAAGGTTGAGAAGGCGTCTGGCCTTGGATTAGAGCCTTTCAGCGTGCTATGATTCACATTCTGTTGACAAGTCAATCATTGCGGTATCAAAAAATGGCCGTTCATACTGCCGAGCACCACTCTGCGGGACAAGTGCTCCCGTTTCGCGAATCGTTGATGGCGATGCTGGGCATCTGCTTCGTGACCATGCTGGTCGCACTCGATCAAACCGTGGTCGGCACGGCGTTGCCCACCATCGTCGCCGAACTCAGGGGTTTTGACCTTTACGCCTGGGTCGCTACCTCGTACTTGCTTACGTCCGTCATTACCGTGCCTATTTTCGGCCGGCTCGGCGACTATTACGGCCGCAAACCGTTCGTGATCGCGTCTATCGTCGTGTTCACCGTTGCGTCCGCGCTTTGCGGCCTCGCCAACAATATGCTGTTCCTCGTGCTCGCGCGCGGACTTCAGGGCATTGGCGGCGGCATGCTGGTCGGGACCGCGTTTGCGTGCATTGCCGATCTGTTTCCTGACTCCGTCGTGCGTCTGCGGTGGCAGGTGATGATGAGTTCGGCGTTCGGTATTGCGAACGCAGTCGGGCCCTCGCTTGGCGGGATTCTGACGCAATACTACGGCTGGCGCTCTGTGTTCTACGTAAATCTGCCGGTCGGCCTGCTGTCAGTGTTTTTCGTCTGGCGCTTCCTTCCGCACCTTCGGCACATCAAGCACGAGGGCAAGATGCGTCTGGACTGGCAAGGCGCGGGCCTGATCGCGATTGCGCTGGGTTCGTTGCAACTGTTTGTCGAAATGTTGCCGAAGCACGGCTTGTCGGCCGAGTCGTTGCTGCTGCTGGCCGCGAGCGTTGCGTCCAGCTATGCGCTCTGGAAATGGGAACGTAGCTGCGATTACGCCATTCTTCCCGTCGATATGTTCCGCAACAAGAGCCTGTCCGCGCTCTTTACGCTGGCGATTCTTGGCGGTTTCGCCATGTTTTCGCTGCTGTTTTACGCGCCTTTGCTGTTTCAGGGCGGTTTTGGCATGTCGCCGAAAGACGCCGGCCTGATGATCACGCCGCTGGTGGTGTTCATTACGATCGGCAGTATCGTGAATGGCCGGATCGTGACACGCGTGAAGAATCCCAACGCAATGTTGTTCGTCGGTTTCGCGCTGCTCGCGGTGGCGTGTCTCGGCGTGGTGATCGCCACGCGCTCAATGCCGCGTCCGCTGTTGATGATGTTCATGGTGCTGGGCGGAATGGGGCTGGGTTTTGTCATGCCGAACCTGACCGTGTTCGCGCAGTTGACCGCGGGAAGGGAGCATCTGGGGATTGCGACGGCGCTGCTGCAGTCGCTGCGCATGATTGGCGGGATGATCGGCACGGCGTTGACCGGCACGCTGATCGGCCATCTGTATGCGAGCGGGGTGCAGCTCGCGCTCGACAAGGACAGCGCCACTCACTGGCTCGGGGACCTGAGCGATCCGCAGATTCTCATCAACCACGACGCGCAAGCCACGCTGCTTTCGCAACTCGCGGCCGCGGGTCATAACGGCGCGATGCTGCTTGAATCGGCACGCGAGTCGCTGGTTGCGGCCATTCACATCGGTCTGGCGGTGGCGGCGGTTGTGGCGGTGCTGGCTGTGTGGCAATCGCGTCGCGTACCGCCGGTGCGCCTGAAGGGCGCGAAGATCGAACCGACGATTGTGGCGGAATGAGCTCGACAGCAGAAAGCAAGCACGCCGACGGCACCACCCGCACCACGGCCACGAACGACGCGCGAACGCGCAACACGGAAGTAACCAGCACCAAAGCAGTCAGCCGGGAACCACTCAGCATGGACGAGACGGAACGTATCGCCTTCATACAGCAGTTCGGGCGCACTTATCGTGCGTTCATGCAGGCGTTCGAATCGCAGGTCGGCCATCCGATGCCGCGCTGGCGCATCCTGCTCGCGCTGCACGATCATGCGGGCGAGTTGTCGCAGAAGCGGCTGGTTGAGAGGCTGCGCGTGGACCCGGGCGCGCTCACGCGGCAGTTGAAGACGCTGGAGGCGCTGGGCTGGATTGCGCGCAGTGTTGATCAGCGTGACAACCGGGTATCGAATGTGGTCCTGACCGATACCGGCCGCGCGGTCACCGAAGCCGGCATGCCGCGCCGCAATACCTTTCTTCACGAGACACTGTCGACCCTTCCCGACGACGCCGTCACCGCGCTCTCCGGCGCGCTGCGCGCGCTCGAGCAGCGCATTCAGGAAGTTGCCGCCGGAACTGCCGAACTGAACGGCCCGGGCGAGCCGGGCAGCGCCGTCTCCGACGAAGCCTAGAACGACGTTTCGATCACTTCCTTCACGCGATATTTTGTATCGACGACCAGAATCTGGCGCCATTTGTCGAAGGTGAGACAGGGGTGCGAGATGTCGAACGCGATCATGTCGCCGACCTTGATGTCGTCGCCCGGCTTGATCCGCAAGTAGGCGTGCTGATCCATCATGCCGAAGATCTCCCAGCCTTCATCGGTCGTGATGTCGCGCGGCCATTGCGTGCCCGGACGGAAATGGCGAGCGGGCTCGGGCATGCCGGCGTCGAAGGCGGCATCGCGTTTTCCCAGGCCGATGATCACGCGATCCGGCTCCGGAATCGATTGCACATAGGCCCACAATTGCAGCGCCGGTTTCAACCCTTCGCCCATTTTCTTCGCAATCGGGTTGCGCGCGAAAATCTCGTTCTGCGCTTTCTTGTACACACCCACGTCGTGCGTCAGATAACAGCCCGGACGCAGGATCACTTCGATTGCATCGCTATTCGCTTTCGCGAATTCATCGGCGACGACGTCGTACCACGCCGATCCCGCGCCCGACAGAATGGCCGGCTTGCGTTCGATCTTGCCGTCGGCGACCAGCGCACGCGTCACCTCCACCGCGTTCTGTAGAAACGCCCGTACCTTCGATTCGTCCTGCAGCACGCCTTCGTAAATCTCGACGCCGGTGAGCTTCACGGCATTGGGCCAGCGTGCGATTGCGGCCAGCACCGCGTCGCGCTGCGCGTCGTCGCGAATGCCGGTTCGGCCGCCCGCTACGCCCAGTTCCAGCAGCACGTTCACCTGCTTGTTCACATCGCTGAAAAACGTGCCGAGCTGATCGACGTTGTCCGCCGAATCAACGAGGCAATGGAACTCAAAATTGGGATCGGTCAGCAATTCCGCGATCATGCCCATGTTGCGCTTGCCGACCAATTGGTTCGCCATCAGCACACGATGCACACCGCCGCGATACGCCGCCCGCACTTGATGCGCGGTGGCAAGCGTAATGCCCCACGCGCCGGCTTCCAACTGGCGTCGAAACAATTGCGGCGCCATGGTCGTCTTGCCGTGCGGTGCGAGATTTACGCCATATTCCGCCACGAACGCCTGCATCCACTTCAGGTTGTGCTCGATCCGGTCCGCGTACAGCACGGCGGCCGGCAGGCTCACGTCCTCGTCCAGCAGATTCCAGTCAAGGCGCGCGGCATCCACCAGATGCACGCTGACACCCGGCACCATGCCCAGACCCTTGCCGAAAGGGTCGATTGTCGCGCTTTGATAGTTTGTAACTTTCATGTGCTGCTACTCCATCGTTCGGTTGTATAGAGTCGGGGGCTTGTTTTGTTGGGTTCGATTTATATCGAGATTGACGCGACAATGGTACAGAAAGTACGATGCTTCAGACATTGTTATTTAGTACCAAGCGCTCCGAAAGGGTTTTCATGAACGTGTCGTCCGAACCGCCAGCCTTCGATATCGTCGCCCGGATTGCCGAGCGCGCGCCCGAATTGCGTTCGGCGGAACGGAAGGTCGCGGCGCTCATTCTCGACGATTTGACCGGCGCATCGCGCGCCAGCATTGGTGCGCTCGCAAAAAAAGCCGAGGTCAGCATTGCGACCGTGACGCGTTTTGCGAAGGCGGTCGGATGCCATGACGTGCGCGAGCTTAAATTGCGGCTGGCTCAGGCGGCGGCGGTCGGCCAGCGGTTCTTGCGCGGCGGTTCGTACGATGAAACCGGTGCCGATGATCCCGCCGATTCACTCGCCGCCCGTATTTTCGACGATATCCAGACCACGCTCGCCCACAATCGCGGCGCGTTGCGAGCGGCGCCTATTGCCGCCGCTGCCGATGCGCTCGCCGATGCACAGATGATCTACGTGTTCGGCATGGGCGGCGGGTCGACCGCTTTAGCCGATGAAATGCGCTTCCGTCTGGTTCGGCTGGGCCGGCCGGTGGCGTCGTATCAGGATGGTTTGCTGCAACGGATGGTCGCCGCGACGCTCTCGCGTGAGCATGTGGTGGTGGCTTTATCGGTGACGGGGCAGACGCCCGAGATGGTGGAGAGTTGCCGGATCGCGCGGGAATATGGCGCGCGGGTGATCGCGCTGACCGCGCCCGCGTCGCCGCTCGCGCAACTGGCCAACTGGCTGATCCCGATCATCGCGAACGAAACTGATTTTATTTACAAGCCTTCGACGTCCCGCTACGCCATGTTGATGGCGCTCGACCTGCTCGTCACTGAACTTGCCGTGAAGCAAGGCGATACGAGCCGCGAGCTTTTGCGGCGCATGAAACATGCGCTGGACGCGTATCGAGGCGGCGGGGTCGATGAACGTCAGCCGTTGGGCGATTAACCTGCGCTCAAACAACGCGCGAATAGTGAGGGGATAGAGCATGGCATCGGATGGAGAACACGTCGATACGCTGATCAAAGGCGCGCGGGTGATCGACGGAACTGGTGCGCCGGCGGTTCAGCGCGATGTGGCGGTGAAAGATGGCCGGATCGTGGCGATTGGCGAGCTAACTGGCTGGACGGCCGAGAACGTCGTGGAGGCGGAAGGGCGCGTGCTGGCGCCAGGTTTTATCGATGTCCATACGCACGACGATACCCACGTCATTCGGTCCCCGCAGATGCTGCCGAAGCTATCGCAGGGTGTGACGACGGTGATTGTCGGCAATTGCGGCATCAGCGCGTCGCCGGTGACGTTGAAGGGCGATCCGCCCGATCCGATGAATTTATTAGGGGAGCGGGGCGATTTCTCTTATCCGACCTTCGCGGCTTATATCGACGCGGTGAACGAGGCGCGGCCGGCCGTGAATGTGGGCGCGTTGATCGGGCACACGGCGTTGCGCAACAACCATATGGACCGGCTGGATCGCGGTGCTTCCGCGCAGGAAATCGATGGCATGCGCGCGCAGTTGGAAGAAGCGTTGTCGCACGGGGCGCTGGGGTTGAGCAGCGGTCTTGCTTATGGCTCGGCGTTTAGTGCACCGCCGGAAGAAGTGATGGCGCTGGCGGAACCTTTGGCCCACGCCGGCGCGTTGTACACCACGCACATGCGCACCGAATTCGACGCCATTCTCGACGCGATGGGCGAGGCGTATCGGGTGGGCAAACACGCGCGCGTGCCTGTCGTGATCTCGCATTTGAAGTGCGCGGGGCCATCGAACTGGGGGCGCAGCGCCGAGGTGTTGAAGTCGCTTGAAAATACGCGCGAGGATCAGCCAGTCGGGTGCGATTGTTATCCGTACAACCGGAGTTCATCAACGCTCGATTTGAAGCAGGTGACCGGCGATATCGAGATCACGATCACGTGGTCGGAGCCGCATCCGGAGATGGCCGGGAAGTTGATCTCGGGAATCTCGGCGGAGTGGGGCGTGACGCAGCAGGAGGCGGGCAGGCGCTTGCAGCCGGCGGGGGCGGTTTATCACAACATGTCGGAGGACGACGTGCGGCGGATCCTGTCGCATCCCGCAACAATGGTCGGTTCCGATGGCTTACCGAATGATCCGCTGCCGCATCCGCGGTTATGGGGCGCGTTTCCGCGAGTGTTGGGGCATTACGCGCGGGATACGTCGCTGATCGCGCTCGAAGAAGCGGTGCGGAAGATGACGGGGTTATCGGCGCGGCGGTTTGGGTTGTCGGAGCGCGGTCAGATTCAAGTGGGATATCACGCGGACCTGGTGCTCTTCGATGCCGACAAGGTTAGTGACACCGCAACGTTCGCCGAGCCTCGACAGGCGGCTGACGGTATCGATGCGGTTTGGGTGAATGGGGTGCTTTCGTATCTCGATGGTGCTGTGACGGGATTGAGAGCGGGACATTTTGTGGCGCGTGGCGAGGGTTCCAGACTCGACGCGCTTGGGCACTTTTGATTAACGTTGAGGATGTGCAATGAAACGATATGGCGTGGAAGGTGGTAAAGGACAAGGCGGCGCGGTCATGCCGTTTTCGCGGGCCGTTGAAGCGGACGGATGGCTGTTTGTTTCCGGCCAGACGCCGATGGAAAATGGCGAAGTGATTGAAGGCGGGATTGTGGCCCAATCGCACAAGGCTATTCAGAATGTTTTCGCGATTTTGAAGGAAGCTGGGTATGGCGCGGAGCATGTCGTGCGTTGCGGCGTCTGGCTTGACGATCCGCGGGATTTTGCGTCGTTTAACAAGGTATTCAAAGAGTACTTCGGGGAACATCCGCCAGCACGCGCTTGCGTGGTTTCATCGATGGTGATCGATTGCAAGGTCGAAGTGGATTGCGTGGCTTATAGGAAGGCCGGCTAAGTAAAAGCTGATTTATATAAATCAGAGTGCATCCGCGAAGGTGAATGTCCGGATGCACAAAATGAAAAAGTCTTTTTCAGGTGCAGTTTGATTTTTTTCAGCGAACATGGCGAAATGGCTTTTGCGGGTTATAGTCCCCTGTCAAAGTAATACGTCGACGTTTCAAATAATCAAACGGACACGATCTTGTGCCACACAATTCGCAATATTCGCTATCTGATGTTTGTGCTGGCGGGGCTATTTTCGACAAAGGTATTTTCTGCATATAGTGACTGCACTGCTCCGCTGCCAGCGTTTGTCAACTTGCCATCAGTTTCCGTGCCGACTAACCTGGCAGTCGGACAAGATATTCCTGGCGCGAAGGCCAGTTTTTCTATCACCATTACCTGTACAAATAAATTCAATGGAACCGTGCATTGGTACGCACAAGTGTCCGGGTTGTCTGCCGCACTGGTGGATGGATATTCGGATGTATATATGTTTCCGGGGATAACGCAAGGGATCGGCTTCCGGATGCGCGCGATTGATGGAACAGTCATGAAGCCCATTTCGTACAGCGGCACATCAAATACGTTCGATTTCGGTGTGGCACAAACTGGCGTGAGCGTGCTCCAGGGATCATTCGAACTAGTTAAGACCGCTAGCGCCGTCGCGGCGGGGTCTTTCAAATTTGGCGCATATGTCAGCGCGCCAAGCACCGAGTATGCGAATGGTGGTAGCGGATCGAATAGTCTTTTGAGTTGGGGCTATACCATCAACCCGGTGACAGTCGCCGCGTGCTCCGTCGTAAAATCAGATATTGCGGTGCCGCTGCAAAATGTGCATGTTTCCGAATTGCCGGCTCCAGGTTCCATTGCCTATCCAACGAATTTTGGAATAGATCTTCGGTGTGAAAGCAATGCCAGGCCTCAAATCACTTTGACAGATGCGGCCACACCGCTAAATCAATCTACGGAGCTGACGCTCGCCCCCGGTTCTACTGCTTCAGGCATCGCAATTCAGATTCTTTATAATGACGCACTGGTACGCCTGGGACCTGCTCCAATCTTCTACACGGGATCGGGCGCTGCGATTACCAATTCGCTGGATTTAGGCACTGTTTCCGGTGGTATTCATCTTCCATTCACGGCGAGATATATACGGACCGGCAATTTAACGCCCGGGAGTGTGCTCGGGAGAGCTACCTTCACCTTTACGTATCAATAGTGGTTACTGCCGCGCCAACCGTGCGTTATCCGGCAGTGGCAAATTAAAGTTGGTCCGAAACGGATTGATATCCAAGCCGCCGCGCCGTGTATATCGTGCATATACGGCAAGGCGTTCCGGTTTGCATTCACGCATCACATCCAGAAATATCTGCTCAACGCATTGCTCATGAAACCCGGTATGTTCACGATAAGAAATGATATATCGCAGCAATCCCGCATGATCAATTGGCGCACCGACATAACGAATCTGCACACTGCCCCAATCCGGCTGCCCGGTCACCGGACAATTCGATTTCAGCAGATTGGAAAACAGCGTTTCATCAACCGGCGATTCGCCAAACGAAGTGCGCAAAAGCGAAGGATCAGGAGAATAAACATAGGTATCCAGATCCAGCCGATCCAGCGATAAACCTTCAAACTCTTCCATCTTGAGCTTCACGCCAAACTCATAAGGCGCGACAAGCTGCACGGACACGTTCGCACCGCAGACCGCGGAAACGTCCTTGCGAATCGCCGCACGAACCTCATCGATAGAATCAAACGCCGTCTGTGAGAAAGATCCCAGATACAGCTTGAATGATTTCGACTCCACAATATTCGGCGAATCCGCCGGCACGATAAACGTTGCCACCGCGATCTGCGGCTTGCCCTTGCGGTTGAGCCAAGACAGTTCGTAGGCGTTCCAGATATCGGTGCCGAAAAACGGTAGCGGACCCGTGAGACCGAGCGCGTCGCGCCCCGACTTTCGGCCGATGGGAAAAAGCAACGCCGGATCGTACCGTTCGAAGTACTGGACCGGCTTGCCAAGGGGGGAGTGTTCGGGCGTATTCATTATTCGTTCGATATGCCGCTCGGGACGTGCCCCGTCGCTGTCACGACGCGGGCCGACTCGCAATGGCCAATTTGGTCGTCGAAGAAAAAGTCGGGTTCGAACTTGCCCAGGAACGGGCCTTTGTCCAATCCACCGAGGAACATCGCTTCGTCGATTTCGATGTTCCAGTCCATCAACGTCCGGATCGCCCGCTCGTGCGCCGGCGCCGATCGCGCCGTGACCAGCGCCGTGCGAATCCGCATCCGCGTGGTGTCGTGGCCGTTGCGGGTATTGCCCGTGGCGTTGGTCACCGCTGCGCTCTTGCCGTGGCCCAAATGCTCAGACATCTCAGCTTCCAGAGCCCGCTCGACCAACATCTTGGTGAGCTGCTTGAGCAGGCCATTCTCGCCAATCAAATCCTCAGGCTTCTGATAGTTCGCCAACAGGCTGTCCGCCAGTTTTACCAACTCAGGATCGGGCTTTACTCGTTTAATACGCTTCGCTACGGTCATCGCTGCTCCTAGATGCTGGCAGTCTCCTGCCAAATGACCGTTTACACAAAACTAATTACACCCCCAAATATTTTTTTCGCATGATCCGGATGACGATGTGAACGTCGTAAAAAGGGACCAGCGTGATCACTTAAGATATCTACACCCGTAGCGCTTGGCGCCTTCACTTTCACGAGCTACCTTTCCGTGGCGAACACGGAATATGCCAACAGCGGAAGTGCGGGCGCAGGCAGGTTAAATTTATAGTTATACGATAAGTTCCGCGACTGTTCCTGCCCGCAAAGTCTTGGGCGTCGATAACGCCGTACCGCTTCAGAATGTTCATGTGCCGGAACTTGCCGCCGTAGGATCTACCGCTTACCCGACCGCCTTTGGAATTGACTTGAGTTGCGACGGGAGCGCAAATCCGCAAATAACGCTTACCGATGTTGCGAATCCGTCAAATCAAACAACCGAATTAACGCTTGTGCCCGGATCGACAGGCACCGGCTTCAAGACCTAAGTTACCCTCCGTTTTATCTGCTTCCTTATTGTGATTTTTCTGAATAAAAATTTCGGAAAATATTGTCAAGCTAGAAATCGATAATAATAAATTTCAGCGCAGATGGCATGTTCGCTTGAAACCGGGTAATGACTCTGAGCCGTGGTGAAATAAGATTGTCATTGGTCGGGTACGTGTGGCGATGAAATACGGGTCCAGATGAATTCCGAATGTGACAATGCATATTGAGTTTGACGCCGATATTGCAACAAACAAGTTGCAAACGGGAATAAAAAGTAATGCTTGGCTTGGGTGTATCGAACACTGTACTTAAGAGTTTTCTTGTTTTGTACGAATGAGTCTATTTTTCGTGTAATCATTAAAAAACCAATGTAAGCTATTTCGACATTCTCCAGATCACGAACAAGATGACCGAAATTAATAAAGAAATAAAGCTGTATACCGTCGGCGCTGCCCAGTATTTGCTGACTTCCGGCATGGACATGATTAATTCTCACCTTAGAGAAGGAAAGGTTTGGGAATCACCAACATTGCAGATATCTGAGCTTCTGTTGGAGAATACGAAGAATCCAGTTGTTCTTGATATTGGTGCTAATCTGGGCGCTTATGCTGTTCCTATTGGAATGTACATAAAAGGCAAAAACGGTCAGCTCCACGCGTTTGAGCCACAACGCCAAGTGTTTTACCAACTGTGTGGAAACTTTTTCTCTAATCACCTGACACATTGCTATGCTCATAACATGGCTATCGGCGATTATGACGGTAGCATTGACGTCCCTGTGCTTGATTTGACGATAGAAAAAAATGTCGGATCGCTGTCGCTTGATCCAAGCATACGTCTTGAGCAGAAAATGCTAAGTACGGTGCCAACTGAAATCGAGAAAGTACGAATTTCCACTCTCAATACGCTAAATTTGCCTTACGCAAGTTTAATCAAGATTGATGTTGAAGGGCTTGAACTTGAAGTGCTAAAAGGTTCTAGAAAGTGGCTTGAACTTTCTGGGTTCCCACCAATTTTATATGAGGTATGGGGGGACTATATGAAGGGGCAGGCAGGAAAGCGAAACCGCTTGATGAGCCTGGTGCAGAAGGGGCTTGGTTACGAGACAGTGATGCTTGGCGAGCTATGTATTGCCCAGCACCCCAGCAGAAAAATATTAGACATAAAAAAGGACGCGGCCAACGCGCTGTCTATAAGACGACTTGATGTATAAGGCGGTCAATGTTTCTGTTCCGCCGTGATGCGCTGACACAGTGAGCTTCGCGACGTGCGACCTGCGGTGTTGGTCGCGAATAGCGGACTGCCGCAGGCGGAGCATACTCCGCCTGCGATAGGAATAAGGTCAATCTACTGCCGCGCGAGACGCGCGTTATCCGGCAGTGGAAGATTGAAGTTGGTCCGGAACGGGTTGATATCCAGTCCGCCTCGCCGTGTATATCGGGCATAGACGGCTAATCTTTCCGGTTTGCATTCACGCATCACATCCAGAAATATCTGCTCAACGCATTGTTCATGAAACCCGGTATGTTCACGATAAGAAATGATATATCGCAGTAATCCCGCATGATCGATCGGCGCACCGACATAGCGAATCTGCACGCTGCCCCAATCCGGCTGCCCGGTCACCGGACAATTCGATTTCAGCAGATTGGAAAACAGCGTCTCATCAACCGGCGATTCACCAAAAGATGCACGCAGTAACGAGGGGTCGGGGGCATAAACATCGGTATCCAGATCCAGCCGATCCAGCGATAAACCTTCAAACTCTTCCATCTTGAGCTTCACGCCAAACTCATAAGGCGCGACAAGCTGCACGGACACGTTCGCACCGCAGACCGCGGAAACGTCCTTGCGAATCGCCGCACGAACCTCATCGATAGAATCAAACGCCGTCTGTGAGAAAGATCCCAGATACAGCTTGAATGATTTCGACTCCACAATATTCGGCGAATCCGCCGGCACGATAAACGTTGCCACCGCGATCTGCGGTTTGCCCTTACGGTTGAGCCACGACAGTTCGTAGGCGTTCCAGATATCGGTGCCGAAGAACGGTAGCGGACCCGTGAGACCGAGCGCGTCGCGCCCCGGCTTTCGGCCGATGGGAAAAAGCAGCGCCGGATCGTACCGTTCGAAGTACTGGACCGGCTTGCCAAGGGGTGAGTGTTCGGGCGTATTCATTATTCGTTCGATATGCCGCTCGGGACGTGCCCCGTCGCTGTCACGACGCGGGCCGACTCGCAATGGCCAATTTGGTCGTCGAAGAAAAAGTCGGGTTCGAACTTGCCCAGGAACGGGCCTTTGTCCAATCCACCGAGGAACATCGCTTCGTCGATTTCGATGTTCCAGTCCATCAACGTCCGGATCGCCCGCTCGTGCGCCGGCGCGGATCGCGCTGTCACAAGCGCCGTGCGAATCCGCATCCGCGTGGTGTCGTGGCTAAGTTTTTGCAGCTTGTGAAGCGCTTCCAGCAACGGTTTCAACGGGCCGTTCGCCAACGCCAGGTCTTTCTTGCCGACTTCGTGCGCCACAAACGCGGGCAAGCCTTGCGCCTGGAACACTTGCTCGGCTTCGTCGGAGAAAAGCACGGCATCGCCGTCGAAAGCAATCCGAATTTCGTCAGGATACCGGCTCGCGGCAAGCGGCGCTCGCGGCACGACCGTCGCGGCGGGAAAGCCGGCGGCGAGGGCGGCGCGGACATCGGTGGAATTCGCGGATAGGAACAAGGAGGCTCGGAACGGCTCCAGATACCGGAACGGCGATTCACCGCGCGTAAAGACCCCGCGCTCGATCGCCAAGCCGTGTTCCTTGCACGAACTGAACGCGCGCAAACCGCTGATGGGATCACTACGCGACAAGATCACGACTTCCACGCGCCGCTCGCTGTCCACGTTCAACGCGAGCAACTTCTCGATCAGCGAGAACGCGATACCGGGTTTAGCCGGAACATGAAGCCGCGAACGCTGCAGCGCCTCGTATTCGCGCAAGTCACCGGTTTCATAGACTTCGTTCTCTTCTTCGAAATCAAACAGCGCCCGCGATGAAATCGCGACCACCAGCTTGTCGTCCAGCGTGAAAGCCATGCGAAACATCCGCCCGTCAGGCCAGGAACAGTTTGTACACGGGGTTCGCGCCTTCGTCCCACCACTGATAACCCAAGGTCGCAAGGAATTGCCCGAACGCCGCGTTCTCCGTCGCCGGCACTTGAACGCCAACGAGAATCGAACTCGTATCCGCGCCTTGATTCCGGTAGTGGAACAGGCTGATATTCCAGTTCGGCGCCATCGACGACAGGAATTTCATCAGCGCGCCCGGGCGCTCGGGGAATTCGAAACGCAGCAGCCTTTCGTCTTGCGCGAGCGGCGAATGGCCGCCCACCATGTAGCGGATATGTTGCTTCGACAACTCGTCGTGGCTGAGATCGACCGTAGCAAATCCGTGTTCGATAAACGCGTTCGCCATCTGCACCGCTTCGCCGCGCGTCTTGATCTGCACGCCAACGAAGATATGGGCGGCGTGGGCATCGGCGATCCGATAGTTGAACTCGGTCACGCTGCGTGTTCCGACCAGTTCGCAAAACCGTTTGAAGCTGCCACGCTCTTCCGGAATGGTCACCGCGAACACGGCTTCGCGCGCTTCGCCCACTTCGGCGCGTTCGGCGACAAAACGCATCCGGTCGAAGTTCATGTTCGCGCCGGACGTCACGGCGACCAGCGTCTGCGCTTCCAGCCCATCGCGCTCCGCGTATAGCTTTGCACCCGCAACCGCCAGCGCGCCCGACGGTTCCAGCACGCTGCGCGTGTCCTGGAAGACGTCCTTGATCGCGGCACAGAGAGCGTCGGTGTCCACCGTAATGACTTCGTCGAGCAATTCGCGGCACAGCCGGAATGTTTCCTCGCCGACGAGTTTCACCGCGGTGCCATCGGCGAACAGCCCGACTTCGGCCAGCGTGACGCGTTCGCCTGCCGCGATGGATTGCTTCATCGCGCACGAGTCGATGGCTTGCACGCCGATGACGCGGATCTCCGGGCGCACCGCTTTGACGTACGCCGCGACGCCGGCTGCGAGCCCGCCGCCGCCGATGGGGACGAAGATGGCGTGGATCGGGCCTTGGTGCTGGCGCAGGATTTCCATCGCGACGGTGCCTTGGCCGGCGATGACGTCGGGGTCATCGAAAGGATGAACGAAGGTCAGGCCACGTTCTGCCTGCAACTTGACGGCGTGGCCGTATGCGTCGCTATAGGATTCGCCGTGCTGGACGATTTCCACGGTCGGGCCGCCGAACGCTCGCATGGCGTCGATCTTGACCTGGGGCGTGGTGACCGGCACGACGATGACGGCTTTGCAGCCGAGCCGCGTGGCCGAATAAGCGACGCCTTGAGCATGATTTCCCGCCGATGCCGTAATCACGCCGCGTGCCAGCACGTCAGAGGAAAGCTGCACCATCTTGTTGTACGCGCCGCGAATCTTGAACGAGAACACCGGTTGGTTGTCTTCGCGCTTCAGGTAGACCGAGTTGTGCAGCCGCGTGGACAAATTGCGGGCGGGTTCGAGTTCGCTTTCGCGGGCGACGTCGTAGACGCGCGCGGTCAGGACTTTCTTGAGGTAATCGGGGTATGTCATTGCGGAGCCGTTCGCGCGCGGCTTTGCGCGCCATTTTTTGTGAGCGAAAACGTTGATAATAGCGTAGGGGCTCGCTGGCGCTCGGGTTTTGGGGCTTTTGGGGCTTTTGGGGGGCGTTGGTTCTGGGGGGAGCGGTCGGGGTCGGTGCTGGGTTGCTAGGTTCTGGGTTAGCGGTTCTGGGTCTATGCCGGGTTGGTGCTTTCGGCCGTGGTGGTCTGCGAGAGTCGGATTTTCTCATTATCACTGTTAGCCACTGTGCGTGGCGGCACGTCATTTCTTTGTCCAAAGCGACAAAGAAACGAAGCAAAGAAAGCGCTTTCAACCACGCTACCCTAAGTGTCCACAGCGTGCAGTTTCTATTCATAGGTGCCCCAAAAGCACGGTGCTCGCCAGAACCACGGATGTTTGAACCCCTCCTTCTCCGAACACCGATACCCACACGCTTCGCCACCAGTGATTGAACCTGCCCAAGGAGCACCCCGCGCTATCCGCGGATAACCAACCTCCAAATGTGCACGCGCCTCGAACCTCGTCGCCAACCCGCGAAGAAACGAAGCCGCGAAGATGCGGGCGGCCGTAACCGACGAAGATAGCTGTACAGAACGCGCAGCCAATTCACAAAAACTGAAGCAGTAAACACAAACACGCATGAAGCCGTGGCCTATGAATGCGCACAGACCAGGTAGGTAACCTGTCAAAAAAACGCAGCCGTAAATACCTGTAAGGCCGTGCGGGTTCCTTGGCAATGGTGCTTGCCCGAGAGCGTACGGGGCGAAGCGTGTTCGTGTCAGGATTCGCGAGAAGGAGGGGTTCACACATCCTTCGCTCTGGCGAGCACCGTGCTTTTGGGGCACCCATGAATAGAAACTGCACGCTGTGGACACTTAGGGTAGAGCGGTTAAAGCGCTTTCTTTGCTTCGTTTCTTTGTCGCTTTGGACAAAGAAATGACGTGCCGCCACGCACAGTGGCTAATAGTGATAAAGAGAAAATCCGACTCCTGCAGACCACTAACACTGAAAGCAGCAACCCGGCATGAACCCCGACCGCTAACCTAGAACCCACCACCCCGGCACCAACCCGACCGCAAACCCCAGAACCAACGACATCCCCGCCGCTGCCCGCCCCCTCGGCGATCCCCACCAAACCCAACAACAGTTGAAAAAACCACCAAAACCCCGTCGAAAACTGACATGCACAAAGCCCTTCAACCCACTACCGAGTGCGAACGACAAACACCCCGATGAGTTAGAATTCCTTTTTCGATACAGGATCGGAAGATGCAACGGCAGTCCCGGACCGGCTTTTTGACGCATGTTCCCCGCGGCGCTCTACGCGAGTGCTGCGCGCTCTGCTGCGCTATCCACGCGGTTTCGGAACGACATGCGCGTCATCAGCGATCGTGCCGCTGATTCCGGACCCTCCGAAGGTTTTGCATCGTTTGCCACCCCTGCCGGCGAGCACCTTCACAAAAAAAAGTATCACTCGAAAATCTGCGCCTCCCCGCGCAATGCCGGCTATAGCGCTGCTCGTGATTTCATTGTCAGCACAGGCGCCGGCTCACCGAACTGTCGAATATGAACGCACCCCAAGCCTTCGATCCGAACGGCGCCGCGCATGCCGTGGCCCTGGATACCGAGCCGCGCCTGCGCGAAATTCCCTATAACTACACGTCGTTTTCCGATCGCGAAATCGTAATCCGCCTGCTGGGCGAGGAAGCCTGGGCCGCGTTGGCCATCCTGCGCAGCGAACGCCGCACGGGCCGCTCGGCTCGCATGCTGTACGAAGTGCTCGGCGATATCTGGGTCGTGCGTCGCAACCCGTATCTGCAGGACGACCTGCTCGATAACCCGAAACGCCGCGCATTGCTGATCGAAGCGTTGAATCACCGTCTGGGCGATATCGAAAAGCGCCGCAAAGCGGATCTGTCGCAACATCAGGACGACGCCGGCCGTGACCGCGCAGCGCGTGTGGAACTGCTGATCAGCGCCGCCTGCCGCGCGGTCGAAGATTTCAAGAAGGAATTCGAGCAAACCTACGATCTGCGCAAGAAGGCATCGAAGGTATTCAGTAAGGTCACCGAGAAAGACAACATCAAGTTCGACGGGCTGTCGCGGGTTTCCCACGTGACGGACGCGACCGACTGGCGTGTCGAATACCCGTTCGTCGTGCTGACGCCGGATACCGAAGCGGAAATCGCCGGCATGATCAAGGCGTGTTTCGAACTAGGACTTACCGTGATTCCGCGCGGGGGCGGCACGGGTTACACCGGCGGCGCGATTCCCCTGACGCCGTTCGCGGCCGTCATCAATACCGAAAAGCTCGAGCAACTCGGACCCGTCGAAATGACGGATCTGCCGGGCGTCGATCATAAAGTCGCGACCATTTTCTCGGGCGCGGGTGTGGTTACGCGCCGCGTAACGGAAGCGGCGGAACAGGCCGGTTTCGTGTTCGCCGTCGATCCGACGTCGCTCGATGCATCGTGCGTCGGCGGCAATGTCGCGATGAACGCCGGCGGCAAAAAGGCCGTTCTGTGGGGCACGGCGCTCGACAATCTGGCCTGGTGGCGCATGGTCGATCCGCAGGGCGACTGGCTCGAAGTCACGCGCCTGGATCACAACTGCGGCAAGATTCATGACATCCCCGTGGCGCGTTTCCGGCTCGACTGGTTCGACGGATCGCGTGCGCCGGGCGAGAAATTGCTGCGCACTGAATCGCTCGATATTGCCGGCAGCAAATTCCGCAAGGAAGGGCTCGGCAAGGACGTGACGGATAAATTCCTGTCGGGTCTGCCGGGCGTGCAGAAGGAAGGCTGCGACGGTCTGATCACATCGGCGCGCTGGATCCTGCACAAGATGCCCGCGCATACGCGCACCGTCTGCCTGGAATTCTTCGGCCAGGCACGCGATGCGATTCCGAGCATCGTGGAAATCAAGGATTACTTGTTCGAGACGTCGAAACAGGGTGGCGCGATTCTCGCCGGTCTCGAACATCTCGACGAACGGTATTTGCGCGCGGTCGGTTACGCGACCAAGAGCAAGCGCAACGCGTTTCCGAAGATGGTGCTGATCGGCGATATCGTCGGCAATGATCCCGATGCGGTCGCCCAGGCCACGTCCGAAGTCGTCCGCATGGCGAACGGCAAGAGCGGCGAAGGGTTTGTCGCGGTGAACGCCGAAGCGCGCAAGCGTTTCTGGCTGGATCGCTCGCGCACGGCGGCCATCGCGAAGCATACGAACGCGTTCAAGATCAACGAAGATGTCGTGATCCCGCTGAACCGTATGGGTGAGTACACGGACGGGATCGAGCGTATCAACATCGAGTTGTCGATCAAGAACAAGCTGCAACTCGTGGATGCCCTCGAAACGTTCTTCAAGACGGGCAAGCTGCCGCTCGGAAAGAGCGACGACGCCAACGAGATCCCGAGCGCCGAATTGCTTGAGGATCGTGTACAGCAAGCGCTCGATCTGTTGCAGCGAGTGCGTGAACGCTGGACGTTCGTCGGCGAGAAGCTGGATCTGCCGTTGCGCGAAGCGCAGCATTATATGGTTCAGCTCGGCTATGAAGGGCTCGCCGAAAAACTGGCCGATCGCGTGGATTCGCAGCCGGGCGTCCGCGTATTCGACGTCGCGCAAGACCGCACCATTCGCGTTTCCTGGAAGCAGGAAATCCGCGCCGAATTGCGTCACATCTTCAACGGCGGCGAGTTCAAGCCCATCCTCGAAGAAGCGCAGAACATCCATAAGAAGGTTCTGCGTGGCCGCGTATTTGTCGCGCTCCACATGCATGCCGGGGACGGCAACGTCCACACCAATATCCCGGTCAACTCCGACAACTACGAGATGCTGCAGGACGCGCACGTCGCGGTGGCACGCATCATGAAGCTGGCGCGAGATCTGGATGGCGTGATTTCGGGCGAACATGGCATCGGCATCACGAAGCTGGAGTTCCTGACCGAAGACGAGATCGCGGAATTCCGCGCGTACAAACAACGCGTTGACCCGCAAGGCCGTTTCAATGCGGGCAAGTTGCTCGCGGGCGCCGATCTGCGTAACGCCTACACGCCGAGCTTCGGCTTGATGGGTTATGAATCGCTGATCATGCAGCAGTCGGATATTGGCGCGATAGCGGATTCCATCAAGGACTGCCTGCGTTGCGGCAAGTGCAAGCCGGTCTGCGCGACCCACGTGCCGCGCGCCAACCTGCTGTATAGCCCGCGCAACAAGATCCTCGCGACGTCGCTGCTGGTCGAGGCGTTCTTATATGAAGAGCAGACGCGCCGCGGGGTATCCATCAAACATTGGGACGAATTCAACGACGTCGCCGATCACTGCACCGTCTGTCACAAGTGCGTGACGCCGTGCCCGGTGAAGATCGATTTCGGCGATGTCACCATGAACATGCGCAACCTGCTGCGCAAGATGGGCAAGAAGAAGTTCAACGCGGGCAACGCGGCCGGCATGTTCTTCCTCAACGCCACGAACCCGCAGACCATCAACCTCGCCCGCACGGCGATGATGGGCGTCGGCTACAAGGCGCAGCGGCTGGGCAATGAAGTGCTGAAGAAATTTGCGAAGAAGCAGACGGCGAAACCACCGGCAACGGTCGGTAAACCGGCGGTGACGCAGCAAGTCATCCACTTCATGAACAAGAAAATGCCGGGCAACCTGCCGAAAAAGACGGCGCGGGCGTTGCTGGACATCGAGGACAACAAGATTGTTCCGATCATCCGCAATCCGAAGACGACGACCTCGGATACGGAAGCGGTCTTCTACTTCCCGGGGTGCGGCTCGGAGCGCCTGTTCTCACAAGTCGGGCTCGCCACGCAAGCCATGCTGTGGGAAGCGGGCGTGCAGACGGTCTTGCCGCCGGGTTACCTGTGCTGCGGTTATCCGCAACGCGGTGCTGGTCAATTCGATAAAGCCGAGAAAATCGTCACGGATAACCGCGTGTTGTTCCACCGTGTGGCCAATACGCTGAACTATCTAGATATCAAGACGGTGGTGGTGTCGTGCGGGACTTGCTACGACCAATTGGCCGGCTATGAATTCGAGAAGATTTTCCCGGGCTGCCGGATTATCGATATCCACGAATTCCTGCTGGAAAAGAACATCCGGCTGGAAGGCGTGACCGGTACGCGCTACATGTACCACGACCCCTGCCACTCGCCGATCAAGACCATGGACCCGATCAAGCTCGTGAATGAAATCATGGGTTCGGCGCACGATGGCTACAAGATCGAGAAGAATGATCGATGCTGCGGCGAATCGGGCACGCTCGCGGTCACGCGGCCGGACATTTCCACGCAGGTCCGTTTCCGCAAGGAAGAGGAAATCCGCAAGGGCGCGGCCAAGCTGCGCGACATTCCGCTCGTGGGCGAGGCGGGTGCGAACGGCATCAATCTGGCGAACGCGTCGGCTGGAACGGCGGGTGCTGCGCCGGGATCGGTGCTAAAAGCGGGCGACAGGGCACAATCCACCGGAACCGACGTCAAGATCCTCACGAGCTGCCCGTCCTGCCTGCAGGGTTTGTCGCGGTATAACGAGGACGCGAACATAGAAGCGGATTACATCGTCGTGGAAATTGCCCGCAAGGTGCTCGGCGCGAGCTGGATGGAAGATTACGTGGCGCGCGCTAACGATGGCGGTATCGAGCGCGTGCTGGTGTAATAGCGGAACCGGGGCTTGTTTCGCTAGAGGAAAATGATGGACTGTGTCTTTTGCCGTGAAGACGGCGGCGAGGTCTTGTGGTCGGATGACGCAGTGCGCGTCATCCTCGCCGATGAGCCCGAATGGCCGGGCTTTTGCCGGGTGATCTGGCATGCGCACGTGGCGGAGATGTCCGATCTCGACAACGCCGCCCGGCTCAAGATCATGACGGCGGTAAACGGCGTGGAGCGCGCGATCCGTCGCGTGCTCGCGCCGGCGAAGATCAATCTGGCAAGCCTCGGCAACCAGGTTCCTCACGTTCACTGGCACGTCATTCCGCGCCATTCCAACGATTCCCGTTTCCCGCTGCCTGTCTGGGCGCCGCGCCAGCGCACGGTGTCCCAAGCGTTGTTGTCGAATCGCCGGGCGCAGGCCACCTTGCTGCGCGAAGCAGTGCGCGCCGAGATGGCGCTGGCGTTCGGCTGACCCTCTGACCCGGGCTAACTGACCTCCTGATTCAATAAAAAGGCTCACCATGAGCGGACTGACCAAACAAACGCCGATTCCGACGGGGATTGTCGTGCATTCGAAAACGCGCGCCCTTGAGTTGCAATATGGCAATGATCAGACGTATCGGATCCCGTTCGAGCTGTTGCGCGTATATTCGCCGTCGGCGGAAGTGCAGGGCCACGGTCCCGGGCAGGAAACTCTGCAAACGGGCAAGCGCGACGTGCTGATCATCGCGATCGAGCCGGTCGGCCACTACGCGTTGCAGCTCAATTTTTCCGATGGCCACAATACCGGTCTTTATTCCTGGGACATCCTGCATGACCTCGCGGTCCGTCAGGATGAACTCTGGGCAGGCTATCTCGCCAAACTGGAAGCGGCGGGCGTTGACCGCGACACGCCAATGACGCCAAAAGCGTCCGGTGGCCACTGCCATTGACCGATTTTTACCTTGTCGCGGCAATTTGTCGCGGCAATCGGCCAAAACCCCTTTTCGGGCGCGGCCAACAACACGAACAAGACAAGGACGAACGCGATGAGCAAGACCCACTTCGGTTTTGAAACGGTCGACGAACAGGAAAAAGCGAAGAAGGTGGCGGGCGTTTTCGATTCGGTCGCAAGCAATTACGACTTGATGAACGACCTGATGTCGGGCGGTCTGCATCGCGCGTGGAAGTTCTTCGCGATCGGCCAGGCGAAGGTTCGTCCAGGCTACAAAGTGCTCGATCTGGCAGGCGGGACGGGCGATCTGGCGAAAGCGTTCGCGAAACAGGCAGGCGAAAAAGGCGAAGTCTGGCACACGGATATCAATGAATCCATGCTGCGCGTCGGGCGTGACCGCCTGATCGATCGAGGCGTGATCACACCCACGCTGATCTGCGACGCGGAGAAGATTCCATTCCCGGACAATTATTTCGATATCGTTACAGTTGCCTTTGGACTTCGTAATATGACGCACAAAGATGGTGCGTTAGCAGAAATGTACCGGGTACTGAAGCCGGGTGGCCGAGTTCTGGTTCTGGAGTTCTCGAAGGTATGGGAGCCGTTGAAGAAGGCGTACGATCTCTATAGTTTCAAGTTTTTGCCGTGGCTTGGCGACAAATTCGCGAAAGATGCAGATAGCTATCGCTATCTCGCGGAGTCAATCCGGATGCATCCGGACCAGGAAACGTTAAAAATAATGATGGAACGCGCAGGATTGGATCGAGTCGAATATTACAATTTGTCAGGTGGCGTGGTAGCTTTACACGTCGGGACCAAATTTTAGTGTTCCACTTTTATAAGGATTCGAAATGTCCGATTCGCGCTTACCCCAAACTCGGGGTTTCCTGAAGTCGTTATTCAGGAAAGCCGGGGTCGTTGCGCTGGCTGGCGTAATCATGGCCGGTGCTTTGATCGCTGAAGATGCAGAGGCACGCCGCATGGGTGGCGGCCGCAGCATGGGTCGTCAATCAACGACTGCAGCTCAACAGAATCAAGCTACGCCGCCCTCGCAGTCCATGCAGTCGAGCCAGGCCGCCAATGCACAACGTGCAGCACCGGCAGCAGCGCCTGCCGCCGCGGCTGCGCAGCCTGCGCGTAACCGCTGGATGGGGCCGCTCGCCGGTCTCGCCGCGGGTCTTGGCATAGCAGCGCTGTTGTCTCACTTCGGTCTTGGCGGCGCGTTCGCCGGCGCAATGGCAAACATGATCATGATCGCGTTGATCGTGATGGCCGCTGTGATGGTGTTCCGCTTCATCATGAACCGCAGGAAAAACGCAAACACACCGGCGTATGCAGCCGCCGGCGCGGGTTCGCCGTTCGGCGGATCGGCACGTACCGGGTTTAACCAGCACGAGCCGAGCTATGTTCCGCCGTCGGCGCCGGGTGGTTATGGTCCGTCCGCCGCTGCGCTGAGCAGCGCGAACACGGTGGGCGCCGTGGACGCGGCGCCGCAAGTTGAGGTGCCGGCAGGCTTCGACAGCGAAGCGTTCGTGCGTAACGCCAAGGTCTATTTCGTGCGCTTGCAGGACGCATGGGACCGAGGCAATTCCAACGATATCCGCGAATTCACCACGCCGGAAATGTTCGCGGAAGTGAAGCTGGATATCGATGCACGCGGTACGCAGCCGAACCGCACTGACGTCGTGCAACTCAACGCCGACATCCTGGGCGTCGAGGAGCGCGGCACGGAAAGCCTTGCCAGCGTGCGTTTCCACGGCCTGATTCGTGAAACGGAAGGCGCTGCTGCCGAACCGTTCATCGAGATCTGGAACCTGTCGAAGCAGAAGTACGGCAACGAAGGCTGGTTGCTGGCCGGGATTCAGCAGGTCAGTTAATTGGCAGGTAGCAAGCTGGATGACGGGCTGAAAAAGCCGGTCGTCCGGGCGTTGGAGTGTAGGCCTTATGGCTAACGTGACGTTCGCGTAGACAGGGGGCAAACGATAACGCCGGTTGCAAAGGTAGAATAGAAACCCGCGCGAGTGACCGCTTGCGCGGGTTTTTTCATCTCAGAGCCGATGACGCACGCAGACGAATTCGCCCCCCCCGCAGCACCTTCTGCCACTCAGGCCGCAGCCAGAACCGCATCGAAAGCGTTCGCGGCCGCTGTGAACCATGTGCTCGCGCGCGAATCCTGGGCTCGCGAGCGCCTTGTGCCTTACGCCGGCAAGACCGCGCAGCTGGCACTCTCGCCGTTCTCGCTGTTGTTGATGGTCCAGCCGGACGGGTTCATTGCCGTCGTCGACGAAACCGAGGCGCGCACTTTCGACGTTACCCTCTCTGTTCCCGCCGAGGCCGTCCCGGCGTTCCTGCAAGGCGGCCAGGCGGCTGTGATGAAACACGTCCGCATAGAAGGCGACGCGGAGTTCGCGACGACCATAGCGAAGCTGGCCGAACATCTGCGCTGGGAGCCCGAAGAAGATCTGGCCCGCGTAATTGGCGACGGCCCCGCTCACCGCATTGGCTCGACCGTACGCAAGGTGAGTGAACAAGCGCGCCGCTCCGGTCGGAATCTGCTTGAATCGGTGGCTGAATATCTGCTCGACGAACAACCTCAACTCGTGCGCCGCAGCGCCCTCGACACGTTCAATGCCGAACTGTCGGAAGCCCGGGACGCGCTTGCGCGCGTCGAAAAACGCATCGAGCGACTCGAACAAAAAGCCGAAGCCCGAGGCGCGTCAGCGTCCGGCGCCGCGTCAGCGCGCGGCACGAGCAAGTAATGGGCTGAACCATGCGTCTTCTGCGTTTCCTCAAGATTTTTTTCACCGTAGTGCGATTCGGTCTCGACGAACTGGTGATGAGCGGCATCCAGGACCGCCGTGTCCGCTTGCTCATGCGCGTCACCACGTTCGGCCGCAAGTTCGACGTTCCACGCGGGGTGCGGCTGCGTCTCGCGCTCGAAAGCCTTGGACCCATCTTCGTCAAGTTCGGGCAGGTGCTGTCAACGCGGCGCGATTTGCTTCCTGTCGACATAGCGAACGAACTCGCCAAGCTTCAGGATCAAGTGCCGCCATTCGATTCGGATGTTGCTATCGGCCTTGTGGAGAAGTCGCTGGGCTCACCCATCGACGTTTTGTTCGACGACTTCGAACGTGTACCGGTGGCGAGCGCATCGATCGCGCAGGTGCACTTCGCCAAGATCAAGACCGGCGCGCATGCGGGCAAGGCAGTAGCGGTGAAGGTGTTGCGGCCGAACATGCTGCCCGTGATCGACTCGGATCTCGCGCTGCTGCGCGACATTGCGTACTGGACCGAGCGGCTATGGGCGGACGGCAAGCGGCTGAAGCCACGCGAAGTGGTTGCCGAGTTCGATAAATATCTGCACGACGAACTTGACCTGATGCGCGAGGCTGCGAACGGCAGCCAGTTGCGCCGCAATTTCGCGGGCCTTGATTTGCTGATGGTGCCCGAGATGTATTGGGACTATTCAGCGCCCACCGTGCTGGTGATGGAGCGCATGGTCGGCGTGCCGATCAGTCAGGTGGAAGTGCTGCGAGCGGCCGGCGTGGATATTCCGAAGCTGGCGCAGGAAGGCGTCGAGATATTCTTCACGCAGGTATTCCGCGACGGCTTTTTCCACGCCGACATGCATCCCGGCAACATCCAGGTGAGTCTCGCGGAAGAGACGTTCGGGCGGTATATCGCGCTGGACTTCGGGATTGTCGGCGCGTTGTCCGATTTCGATAAAAACTATCTGGCGCAGAATTTCCTGGCGTTCTTCAAGCGCGATTATCACCGGGTGGCCACGCTGCATCTGGAGTCGGGCTGGGTGCCGCCGAGCACGCGTGTCGAAGAGCTGGAAAGTGCTATCCGCGCGGTCTGCGAGCCTTACTTCGACCGGGCGTTGAAGGATATTTCGCTGGGCCAGGTGCTGATGCGGCTCTTTTCCACTTCGCGCCGCTTCAACGTCGAGATTCAGCCACAACTCGTGCTGCTGCAGAAAACGATGCTGAACGTGGAGGGGCTCGGCCGGTCGCTCGATCCCGAACTCGATCTGTGGAAAACCGCCAAGCCGTATCTCGAGCGCTGGATGAACGAGCAGGTCGGCTGGCGCGGCTGGTACGAAAGGCTGAAACTGGAAGCGCCGCAATGGAGCAAGACGCTGCCGCAGTTGCCACGCCTGATTCACCAAGTACTGGCTGACCGGCACGACCAGCCGCGCGGCGGCAACGACGAGCTCATGCGCATGATCCTGCTTGAGCAAAAACGCACGAATCGTTTGCTGCAAGCGTTGCTGATATTCGGGCTAGCGGTGGGCGCGGGCGCTGTGCTTGTCCAGTTCTGGCAGGTATTTGCATACGGAGGTTGAGGGCACCATGATTGACACTCGCAAACCTGCTGAGCCCGCTGTTCCGCCCAGCTTCGACACGCGCGACCCGAATTCCCCCGATTTCTGGAACGAGCGCTTCGACCAGCGCTTTATGCCTTGGGATCAGGCTGGCGTGCCCGAGGCGTTCAAGGCGTTTGCCCTCAAGCATCGGAACGCCTTGGCGAATGTGCTGATCCCCGGCTGCGGCAGTGCGTACGAAGCGCTATGGCTTGCGCGCGAAAACTGGCCGGTCCGGGCTATCGATTTTTCACCAAGCGCCGTTGCTGCGGCACGTGAACAATTGGGCGAACACGCTGGCGTGGTTGAGCAAGCCGATTTCTTCACGTACCAGCCACCGTTCGAAACGAACTGGATTTATGAGCGCGCATTCCTGTGCGCTTTGCCGCGAGGCCGTTGGCAGGATTACGCCGTGCGCATGGCCGAACTGCTGCGGCCCGGCGCGCTGCTGGCGGGTTTCTATTTCCTTGGCGAGACACCCAAGGGGCCGCCGTTCGGCATTGAGCGGGGCGCGCTTGATGCCCTGCTGACGCCGTATTTCGAGCTCGTGGAAGAGCTTGAAGTGACCGGATCCATCGACGTCTTCGCGGGACGCGAACGCTGGCTTACCTGGCGTCGGCGTGCGCCGACAGCTAACCCTCCCGCCTGAATCCACCGTATCCAGCGTGTCGCCTGTAGTCGGCTGACACGACCCCGTACCTGCATCAAGCGGCCTGCGCTTGCACACGCTCTGTTTCGACAAAAGAAACCTGCGCAAACCTGCCGCATCCCCTTGAAACCTAAGCCTGCCAGCCCAAAATTAAGGGTTGGCCGATGGTTTGCGGCTATAATTCAAGGCTTTGCAAGCGCCGAAACGTTAATCGTAGGAAGAGTGACATGCCGATCTACGCGTACCGCTGCGAGTCCTGCGGCTTCGAAAAAGACGCGCTCCAGAAGATGAGCGATGCACCGCTCAAACAGTGCCCGCAGTGCGGGAAGGAAACATTCGTCAAGCAGGTGACGGCCGCGGGCTTTCAGTTGAAGGGTTCCGGCTGGTACGTGACCGACTTCCGCGGTGGCAATAATGGCGCCGCCGCTGCCCGGAAGGAAGAGGGCGGTAAGAAGGACGAGGGCGCCAAAGCCGAAACGAAGAGCGAAGGCGCATCGGATTCGGGTAATTCGAGTAAAGAGTCGAGCAAGGATTCAGGTAATCAGTCGTCGAAGACCGATTCGGCCACTGCAAGCGCGCCGGCGGCAGGCAGCACGACGTCGGCTGCTGCGTCATCGGGCAAACCGGCGTCGCCTGCATCGAATTGATGCTTGTTGCTGGAGCGAAGCGCGAAGCCTGCAACGCAATCTTGTCCTACCTGTGCTTCCAGCGCGCTCCGTTGCACGATCTGCTCGATCTGTCCGATCGCACGCAAGAAGATGACCGCCCGACGCCATGAATGTGCACCGGGCGGCGAACCAGCCAAACCGTTGAGGCCCACGCGGGGCGGCCTTCCGGCTGTGTAAATGACGACCAAAAAGACTACGTTGAAATCCGTGTTCGCGACCGGCCTGCTGGTGCTGGTTCCACTCGCCATCACGCTGTGGGTGATCGGGCTCGTGATCGGGACCATGGACCAGACGCTCCTGCTGCTGCCGGAATCCTGGCAGCCCGAGCGGCTGTTCGGCTTTCATCTGCCGGGCCTCGGCGCTGTGCTGACGCTCGCCTTCATTTTCGTCGTGGGCTTGCTCACGCAGAACTTCGTCGGCCAGAAACTGGTCGAGTGGTGGGATGTGATCGTGCGTCACATTCCCGTGGTCGGACCGCTGTATACCAGCGTTAAACAGGTGTCGGACACGTTGCTCTCCAGCAGCGGCAACGCGTTTCGCAAGGCACTGCTGATCCGTTACCCGCATTCGGGGTCCTACACCATCGGTTTCCTGACGGGCATTCCCGGCGGCGACGTGGTCAATCACCTGACCGAAGATCATGTGAGCGTCTACGTGCCGACCACGCCGAATCCCACCTCGGGTTTCTTCCTGATGGTGCCGAAAAGCGAAGTCATCGAGCTCGACATGTCTGTCGATGCTGCGTTGAAGTACATCGTCTCGATGGGAGTAGTCGCGCCGTCCATGCCGCAAGCGCAGGCCGCGCCGCGTCGCCCCGTCGATCCGCCGCTGTAATGCCGGCGTGCCGCGAACAACGCTTGAGGGCTTGTGCGCGCGCGCCGTTGATCAATGAATAACGAAAGACACAACATCATGTCGATGAGATCTGAATACTGCGGTCTGGTGACCGAAGCTCTGCTGGGCCAAAGCGTTTCGCTGTGCGGCTGGGTACATCGCCGGCGCGACCATGGCGGCGTTATTTTTATCGATTTGCGCGATCGTGAGGGCCTCGTGCAGGTCGTCTGCGATCCGGATCGCGCTGAAATGTTCAAGGTGGCCGAAGGCGTGCGCAACGAGTTTTGCGTGCAGGTGAAGGGTGTCGTGCGCGCTCGTCCGGAAGGCACGGCGAACGCCGGGCTGACGAGCGGCAAGATTGAAGTGCTGTGCCATGAGCTGAATGTGCTGAACCCGTCGGTGACGCCGCCGTTCCAGCTCGACGACGACAACCTCTCCGAAACCACGCGCCTCACGCATCGCGTGCTCGATTTGCGCCGTCCGCAGATGCAGCAGAACCTGCGTTTGCGTTATCGCGTGGCTATTGAAGTGCGCAAGTATTTGGACGCGCAGGGTTTTATCGATATTGAAACGCCGATGCTCACCAAGAGCACGCCGGAAGGTGCGCGCGATTACCTGGTGCCGTCGCGTACGAACCCGGGTCAGTTCTTCGCGCTGCCGCAGTCGCCGCAATTGTTCAAGCAATTGCTGATGGTGGCGAACTTTGACCGCTACTACCAGATCGTGAAATGTTTCCGCGACGAAGACCTGCGCGCGGATCGTCAGCCGGAATTCACGCAGATCGACTGTGAAACGTCGTTTCTGACGGAACAGGAAATCCGTGATCTGTTCGAAGCGATGATCCGTCACGTTTTCAAGGAAACGATCAACGTCGCGCTCGACGAGAAATTCCCGGTCATGCTGTACTCGGAAGCCATGCGCCGTTTCGGCTCGGACAAGCCGGATCTGCGCGTGAAGCTGGAATTCACGGACCTGACGGACGCGGTTCGCGACGTCGATTTCAAGGTCTTCAGCACGCCGGCCAATTCCAAGGACGGCCGCGTGGCGGCAATCCGCGTGCCGCGTGGCGGCGAGATGTCGCGTAGCGAGATCGACGGCTACACGGAATTCGTGCGCATCTACGGCGCGAAGGGTCTGGCCTGGATCAAGGTGAATGACATCGCGAAGGGTCGCGACGGCCTGCAAAGCCCGATCGTGAAGAACCTGCATGATGCATCGATCACCGCGATCATCGAGCGGACCGGCGCGCAGAACGGCGACATCATTTTCTTCGCGGCGGATCGTTCGAAAGTCGTGAACGACAGCCTGGGCGCGTTGCGTCTGAAGATCGGCCATTCGGAATTCGGCCGTGCGAACGGCTTGTTCGAAAAGGGCTGGAAGCCGCTGTGGGTGACCGACTTCCCCATGTTCGAGTTCGACGAGGAAGACAACCGTTACGTGGCTGCGCATCACCCGTTCACGAGCCCGAAGGACGAGCATCTGGAATATCTGGAAACGGACCCGGGCCGCTGCCTCGCGAAGGCCTATGACATGGTGCTGAACGGCTGGGAAATCGGCGGCGGATCGGTGCGGATTTATCAGGAAGAAGTGCAGAGCAAGGTGTTCCGCGCACTCAAGATCGGCGCTGAAGAAGCGCGTATCAAGTTCGGCTTCCTGCTTGACGCGCTTCAGTACGGCGCGCCGCCGCATGGTGGTATTGCGTTCGGGCTGGACCGGATCGTCACGATGATGGCAGGCGCCGATTCCATCCGCGACGTGATCGCTTTCCCGAAGACGCAGCGCGCGACCGATTTGTTGACGCAAGCGCCGAGCGAAGTGGACGAAAAGCAGTTGAAGGAACTGCATATTCGTTTGCGCGCGCCGGAGCCGAAGCCGCAGTAAGCGTAACGAGTCACAATGGTTGAAACGAAAAAGGCGCCGCAGGCGCCTTTTTCGTTTATGGGGCCGATTGTCCGCGCCAACCCCCGCCCCGTCCCCCATTTGCAACAGACGAAACGAAACCGCCGCCCGGTGCGCCTTGTCCCGTTTTTAGGTTACATTCTTCGGCCAGCCTTCTATAAAGGCCGCAACGTTCCCACCATGTCCAAGCCGCCGAAAATTCCCGAGTCTGTCCTCGTTGTCATCCATACGCCCGAACTGGACGTGCTCGTTATCGAGCGCTTCGACCGGCCGGGTTTCTGGCAGTCCGTGACGGGTTCAAAAGATCACATCGACGAACCGCTGGTCCTGACCGCAGCGCGCGAGGTCGCCGAGGAAACGGGGATCGTGGTCGGCAGCCCGGGCGTGCCGGAGCGTTCGCTGCTCGACTGGCATCACCAGATTGAATACGACATCTATCCTGAATGGCGGCATCGCTATGCTGAAGGCGTCGTGCGTAACGTCGAGCACCAGTTCAGCCTGCTCGTCCCGCATTGCGTGGAAGTGACGCTCGCGCCGCGCGAGCACACCGCCTTTCTCTGGCTGCCGCTTCGTGAGGCGGCAGCGAAGTGTTTTTCATCGTCGAATCGTGAGGCGATCCTGCAATTGCCCGAGCGTCTCGCGGAGCACAACCGGTGATCGGTTTCGGCACGCCCAAACGGCGGTTTGCGCGACTCAAACTAGCCCTGTTTGGCGGACGCCGGCCAGTACGGTTGTGCTTCACCATCAACAACACGGTGCGGTTGTTCAAATCCGGCGCGGAATTTTTCCCGGCGCTGATCGAACGCATCGACGCCGCGCAGCACGACGTTTCGCTTGAGACCTACATCTTCAGCGACGACGCAGCCGGCCGCGCCATTTCCACCGCCCTGATGAACGCGGCCCGGCGCGGCGTGCATGTACGCGTGATCACGGACGGTATCGGCACGGCGAAGCTTCCGCTCTTCGACGAATGGGCGCAGGCGAACGTCGAGCATCGCGTGTACAACCCGCATCTGTTCGGGCAGCTCGGTTTTTCGCGGACGCACCGTAAGCTGGCGGTTATCGACCATCACATTGCGTTCTGCGGCGGCATCAATATTGTCGATGACTTCGAGCAGAACGGCGTCCATCTCGACCACGCGCGCTGGGATTTTGCGCTGGAGGCGCAAGGCCCGGTGGTCAAGGACGTGCGGGAAGCCTTCGATCTCCAATGGCAACGGATTCGCCTCGGCGTGAAGCCGCTGGCGCCGCGGCCGCAGGATCAGCAAGCTACGCCGGGGGCATCGTCGAGGACGAACCGGCGCGCATTGCGAGCACGCTTACGAGCGCGACGGGGCCTGATCCACGCGGTCGATCAACCGTGCGTGGCGTTCGTCGCCCGCGACAACCTGCTCAATCGGCGCGCAATCGAAAAGGCGTATCTTGCCGCGATTTCGCACGCGGAAAAAGAAGTGATGCTGGCGAATCCGTATTTCATGCCGGGGCGCAAGCTGCGCCGCGCGCTGGCGCGCGCAGCGCAGCGTGGCGTACGCGTCACACTGGTGATCGGGCGAAAGGAGTTTGTCGCGCTCGATTACGCCACGCCGTTCCTGTATCGCAATCTCCTGAAGTACGGCGTGCGGATCGCGGAATACGAGAAAACCATCCTGCATGGCAAAGTGGCCGTGGTGGACTCGAACTGGGCTACGGTTGGATCATCGAATCTGGACGCATTGAGCCTCGTGCTGAACAATGAGGCGAACATGGTGCTGGTGAATCACGAGAACGAGATCGTGAAGCTGCGCGACGCTATCCTGGCCGCCTTCCACGACGGCCGCCCGATTACCGTCGAGCAATACGCGGCGCGCTCCGTTGGTGAGCGTCTGCTTAACTGGCTCGCCTACAACACGTATCGCACGATGATGAAAATGCTCACCATCGGCCGCTACGATTGAGGCGTAAAAAACGCCGTGCGGTCAAACCCGGGCCGCCCCGACTGGCTGTCCGCCTATAAACCGGGACAAACTAAGACTCAACCGATAGATATAGTCACAAGTTAGACCCCGGTTTCTAATAAAAAGCTTGTTTCATGAGCGGCTAGCTATAACAATAGTACGGCCGTTCGATTTTATTTCGATTCAACGAAAACGGTAAAGATCATGCGAAAAGGCGAACAGACACGAGTCGCGATCCTCGATGCTGCGCTGGACCTGGCAAGCAGGGACGGGCTTGAGGGTTTGACGATCGGCTTGCTGGCCGAACGGATGCAAATGAGCAAGAGCGGTGTGTTCGCGCATTTCGGCTCGCGCGAGGATCTTCAGGTGGAGGTGGTGAAGGAATACCACCGTCGCTTTGAAGACGAAGTGTTCTACCCGAGCCTGCGCGAAGCGCGCGGTTTGCCGCGCTTGCGTTCAATGCTGGCGCGCTGGATGGAAAAGCGCATCGAGGAAGTGACAACGGGCTGTATCTACATCAGCGGTGCGGTGGAATACGACGATCGTGCCGACAGCGCGGTCCGCGAGCAACTCGTGCACAGCGTGACCACCTGGCGAGCGGCGCTCACGCGTGCGATCAACCAGGCGAAAGATGAAGGGCATTTGCGCCCGGACACAGATCCTGCGCTGATGCTGTTTGAACTCTATAGCTTCACGCTCGGCCTGCATCATGATGCGCGTTTCCTGCACTTGCCGGAAGCAGTGCAACTGACGCGGGACGCGCTGGAAAAAACGATTATTTCGTATCAAAGCAACGGCCGTTAGGCGTCGGGCGAATCGGCAGAGGGCATGCTGTAAAGCAGATTCGGCGGCGACCAAGGCTCAAGCTTCCTGGACACTTGGAGAAGAAAAATGGGACAGTACACAGCGCCGCTGCGTGACATGCAATTTGTCTTGCATGAATTGCTCAACGTGGAAGCCGAGGTCAAGAACATGCCGAAGCATGCCGACCTCGACGCGGATACCATCAATCAGGTTCTCGAAGAGGCCGGCAAGTTCTGCGCCGAGGTGCTTTTTCCGCTGAACCAGATTGGCGACCGCGAAGGTTGCACGTACGAAGGCGATGGCGTCGTGCGCACGCCGGCGGGGTTCAAGGAAGCCTACAAGCAATACGTGGAAGCGGGCTGGCCGGCGCTGGGTTGCGATCCGGAATACGGCGGCCAGGGCTTGCCCGCGTTCGTGAACAACGCGCTGTTTGAAATGCTGAATTCGGCGAACCAGGCCTGGACGATGTACCCCGGCTTGTCGCATGGCGCGTATGAATGCGTTCACGCGCACGGCGCGCCGGAGCTGCAGAAAACGTACTTGCCGAAACTTGTGGACGGTACCTGGACCGGCACCATGTGCCTGACCGAACCGCATTGCGGCACGGATCTGGGAATGCTGCGCACGAAGGCCGAACCGAACAGTGACGGATCCTACGCCATCATCGGCACGAAGATTTTCATCTCCAGCGGTGAACATGATCTGGCCGAGAACATCGTGCATCTGGTGCTGGCTCGCTTGCCGGGCGCACCGATCGGGACCAAGGGCATCTCGCTTTTCATCGTGCCGAAGTTCATTCCGACTGACGCGGGCGCTCCTGGTGAACGCAACGGCGTGAAGTGCGGTTCCATCGAACACAAGATGGGCATTCACGGCAATTCAACGTGCGTGATCAATCTGGATAACGCGAAGGGCTGGCTTGTCGGTGAACCGAACAAGGGCTTGAATGCCATGTTCGTGATGATGAACGCCGCGCGTCTGGGCGTCGGCATGCAAGGGCTGGGACTGACGGAAATCGCGTATCAGAACTCGCTCGTGTACGCGAAGGAACGCCTGCAAATGCGTTCGCTGACGGGTCCGAAAGCGCCGGAGAAGGCCGCCGATCCGATCATCGTGCATCCGGATGTTCGCCGTATGTTGTTGACGCAAAAAGCCTACGCCGAAGCGGGCCGCGCGTTCACGTACTGGGCTGCGCTGAACATCGATAAAGAACTGTCCCACGCCGATGAATCCGCGCGTAAAGACGCCGCCGATCTCGTCGCGCTGCTCACGCCGGTCATCAAGGCGTTCCTGACGGACAACGCGTTCGAAGGCACGAACATGGGCATGCAGATCTACGGCGGCCATGGCTTTATCTCCGAGTGGGGCATGGAGCAATACGTCCGCGATGCCCGCATCAACATGATCTACGAAGGCACGAATTCCATTCAGGCTCTGGACCTGCTCGGCCGCAAGATTCTCGGCGACATGGGCGCGAAGCTGAAGAAGTTCGGCAAGCTCGTCACCGACTTCGTGGAAGAAGAAGGCGTGAAGCCGGAGATGCAGGAGTTCATCAACCCACTCGCGGACATTGGCGATAAGGTGCAGAAGCTGACCATGGAAATCGGCATGAAGGCGATGCAGAATCCGGACGAAGTCGGCGCCGCTTCCGTGCCGTATTTGCGTACTGTCGGGCACTTGGTGTTCTCGTATTTCTGGGCGCGCATGGCACGTATCGCGCTGGATAAGGAAGCCGAAGGCGATCCGTTCTACAAAGCGAAGCTCGCCACCGCGCGGTTCTACTTCGCCAAGCTGCTGCCTGAAACGGCATCGACGATTCGCGCGGCGCGCGCCGGATCGAAGACGCTGATGGACTACGACGAAGCCTTGTTCTAGGCCTCTTTTGCACTGCGCTACGTTATCTACGTTTTGAATGGCGTAGCGCATCGTCTTTTCGAATACCTCTCCCGGAGACACAACGTGAGCAATCTGAACATACGCAAGGTGGCCGTGCTCGGCGCCGGCGTGATGGGCGCGCAGATCGCTGCGCACCTGATCAACGCCCAGGTGCCAGTCCTGCTGTTCGACCTGCCGGCTAAAGAAGGTCCGAAGAACGGCATCGCGTTGAAAGCGATCGAGAATCTGAAGAAGCTGTCGCCCGCGCCATTTGGCGTGAAGGACGACGCGCAATACATCCAGCCCGCGAATTACGACGATGATATCGAGAAGCTGAAAGAGTGCGATCTCGTGATCGAAGCCATCGCCGAGCGTATGGACTGGAAGCACGACCTATACAAGAAGGTGTCGCCGTATATCGGTGAAAAGGCGATTTTCGCGACGAATACGTCAGGGCTGTCGATCACGGAGTTGTCGAAGGGTTTTTCGGACGAGTTGAAAGCGCGTTTCTGCGGCGTGCATTTTTTCAATCCGCCGCGCTACATGCACCTGGTCGAACTGATCCCGACCGATACCACGCAACCGCAGATCCTCGACCAACTCGAGACGTTCCTGACCAGCGTGGTGGGCAAGGGCGTCGTGCGGGCGAAGGACACGCCGAATTTCATCGCGAATCGCGTGGGCGTGTTTTCGATTCTCGCGGTGATCGCGGAAGCAGAGAAGTTCGGACTGCGTTTCGATGAAGTCGATGACCTGACCGGTGCACGTCTCGGCCGCGCGAAATCCGCGACGTTCCGTACTGCGGATGTGGTCGGTCTCGACACCATGGCGCACGTCATCAAGACGATGCAGGACAACCTGCCGGACGATCCGTTCCTCGCGTTGTATGAAACGCCGGCCGTGCTCGCCGGTTTGGTGAAGAACGGCGCGTTGGGGCAAAAGTCGGGCGCTGGTTTCTACAAGAAGGAAGGCAAAGTAATCAAGGTGCTGGACCCGAAGACGGGAACGTACGTCGATGGCGGCGGCAAGGCGGATGAACTCGTCGGCCGTATCTTGAAGCGTCCGCCGGCGGAGCGGTTGAAGCTTTTGCGTGAGTCTGAAAACCCGCAAGCTCAGTTCCTGTGGTCCATTTTCCGCGATGTGTTCCATTACATCGGCGTGCATCTGGAATCCGTTGCAGACAATGCTCGCGATATCGATCTCGCTATCCGCTGGGGTTTCGGCTGGAACGAAGGTCCGTTCGAAAGCTGGCAAGCGGCTGGCTGGACGCAAGTGGCGAAGTGGGTGCAGGAAGATATCGACGCAGGCAAGGCGTTGTCGAAAGCGTCGTTGCCTTCGTGGGTGTTCGACGGTCCGGTGGCCGAGAAGGGCGGCGTGCATACGGCTGAAGGATCGTGGTCGGCTACGGCTTCTAAATTCATTCCGCGCTCATCGCTTGATGTTTATAACAAGCAGGTGTTCCGCGCACCGCTGATCGGTGAAGCGGGTATCGATCCGAAAACCTACGGCAAGACGCTGTTCGAAACCGATGCCGTGCGCGCCTGGGTCGATGACCGTGCAGGCGAAGACGACGTTGTGATCGTGTCGTTCAAAAGCAAGATGAACACGATTGGACCGTCGGTGATCGAAGGTTTGACGAAAGCGATCGAACTCGCCGAAGCCGATTACAAGGGCGTCGTGATCTGGCAAACGTCCGCGTTGAAGCTCGGCAATCCGGGCGGCGCGTTCTCGGCCGGTGCGAATCTCGAAGAAGCCATGCCCGCGTTCATGATGGGCGGCGCGAAGGGGATCGAACCGTTCGTGAAGAACTTCCAGCAAGGCATGTTGCGCGTGAAATATGCGAGCGTGCCGGTGGTTGCCGCCGTGTCGGGTATTGCGCTCGGCGGCGGTTGTGAACTCGCGTTGCATTCTGCGAAGCGCGTGGCGCACATTGAAAGCTATATGGGGTTGGTGGAAGTGGGTGTGGGTCTCGTGCCGGCGGGCGGTGGTTTGAAGGAAGCCGCGTTGCGCGCAGCGAGCGCAGCCGGCGCCGTGAACGCAACCAGCGATCTTTTGAAGTTCTTGCAGAAGTCGTTTGAAAATGCCGCGATGGCGAAGGTTTCAGCATCGGCGCTGGAAGCACGCGCGATGGGGTATCTCAAACCGTCCGACACGATCGTTTTCAACGTGCACGAATTGCTCGATATCGCGAAGAAGGAAGCACGTGCTCTTTCGGCAGCTGGTTATCGTGCGCCGTTGCGTGCCACGCAAATCCCCGTAGCAGGGCGCTCGGCGATCTCGACCATCAAGGCGTCGCTCGTGAATATGCGCGATGGCCGTTTCATCAGCGACCACGATTTCCTGATTGCGAGCCGTATCGCGGAAGCGGTGTGCGGCGGCGATGTGGAAGCAGGCAGTCTCGTCGATGAGGAATGGCTGTTGGCGCTCGAACGTCGCGCGTTTGTCGACCTGCTCGGCACCGCAAAGACGCAGGAACGGATCATGGGCATGTTGCAAACCGGCAAGCCGGTTCGTAACTAACGCGGGCGTACAGCAAATAGATGCATGGGACCAGAGTAAGGCGCTATGGGGCTGGAGTAGGCGCTGAAGCGCTAACTCCAGCCGACACGCCAACTCTGGTCAACAAAGGAGCTGCAAATGAGCAAACAAGTGCAGGACGCATATATTGTCGCCGCGAGCCGGACGCCTATCGGCAAGGCGCCGCGTGGCATCTTCAAGAACACGCGGCCCGACGAGCTGCTGGTCCACGCGATTCGTTCAGCCGTGGCGCAAGTGCCGGGGCTGGACACGAAGCTGATTGAAGACGCGATCATCGGTTGCGCAATTCCCGAAGGCGAGCAAGGGCTGAACGTGGCGCGAATTGGCGCGTTGCTGGCCGGCTTGCCGAACACCGTGGGCGGCGTGACCGTGAACCGTTTTTGCGCCTCGGGCGTGACCGCGTTGGCGATGGCCGCCGACCGGATTCGCGTCGGTGAATCGGACGTGATGATTGCGGGTGGATGTGAATCGATGAGCATGGTGCCCATGATGGGCAACAAGCCGTCGCTGTCGCCGCATATCTTCGATCGTGACGAGAACGTCGGCATTGCTTACGGCATGCGCCTGACGGCAGAACGCGTGGCGGAGCGCTGGAAGATCAGCCGTGAAGCGCAGGACGCGTTCGCGGTGGAATCGCATCGGCGCGCTTTGGAAGCCCAACGCACCGGCGAGTTCAACGATGAAATCGCGGCGTTCACGCTGAACGAACGTTTCCCGGATCTGGCAACGGGTGAGATTCGCGTCAACGCACGCGAGATAAAGAACGACGAGGGTCCGCGCGAGGGTACGACCATGGAAGGGCTCGCCAAACTGCGCCCCGTCTTCGCCGCGAAGGGGTCGGTCACGGCGGGCAATAGCTCGCAGACGTCGGACGGTGCAGGCGCGTTGATCGTGGTCAGCGAGAAAATCCTGAAGCAATTCAACCTGACGCCGCTCGCGCGTTTCGTGAGTTTCGCGGTGCGCGGCGTGCCGCCGGAAATCATGGGCATCGGGCCGAAGGAAGCCATTCCTGCCGCGTTGAAAGCGGCGGGTTTGACTCAGGACGATATCGACTGGATCGAACTGAACGAAGCGTTCGCGGCGCAATCGCTGGCTGTGATTCAGGACCTCGGACTTGATCCATCGAAGATCAATCCGCTTGGCGGCGCGATTGCGTTGGGTCATCCGCTTGGCGCGACCGGCGCCATTCGTGCCGCGACCGTGGTTCACGGCTTGCGCCGGCGCAACCTGAAGTACGGCATGGTGACCATGTGCGTGGGAACGGGCATGGGCGCGGCGGGCATTATCGAACGGATGTAAGCGCTTATTAGCCAATGCAAAACGACGGTTCGCGCACCATCCGGTTCGCGAACCGTTTCTTCATTCAGGATTCGTTCAGGAGACGAGAATGGACATCATCACCGAACACGTCGACGGCGTGCTGAGCATCACCATCAACCGTCCGGCCCGCAAGAACGCGCTGACGGCCGCGATGTATCAAACCATGGCCGACGCTTTCTTCGATGCTGAAAACGATCCGGCCGTGCGTGTGGTGCTGATTCGCGCCGTGGGTGATACGTTCAGCGCGGGCAACGATATCGAGGACTTCATGAAGGCGCCGCCGGCAAAGCAGGACGCGCCCGTGTTCCAGTTCCTGCGCCGCATCAGTACCGCGCAGAAGCCGGTGGTGGCGGCGGTGGCGGGCGGGGCTGTGGGTATCGGCACGACGATGCTGCTGCATTGCGACCTGGTCTACGCAGCGTCTACCGCGAAGTTCGCGTTGCCGTTCGTGCAGCTTGGGCTGTGTCCGGAGGCGGCGTCGAGTTTGTTGTTGCCGCGCATTGCGGGTTATCAGCGGGCGGCGGAGAAGCTGCTGCTGGGTGAACCATTCGATGCGAACGAAGCCGCGAACATGGGCATCGTGAATCGCGTTTTGCCGGCGGAAGAGGTGGACGACTTCGCACTGAAACAGGCGAAAAAACTCGCGGCATTGCCGGCGGCATCGCTGAAGGCGACCAAGGCGTTGATGAAGGGCGCTCAGGCGACAGAAGTCAGCGCGCAGATGGCGGCAGAGGCGGAGCACTTCGCCCACATGCTGACCGCGCCCGAGGCGAAGGAAGCGTTCACGGCGTTCTTCGAGAAGCGCAAGCCGGATTTCAGCCGGTTTAATTGATGACCGGCTTGGGCTCGCGGATAAACCGAGGGCTCAAGTTCCGGTGTTGTAGACGGGGTGGCTTGAAGCACGCCAGGGCTTTGCTCAACGCTTCGCTCAACGTGTGGCGCCGTCCGCGTGCCCATACTCCACGAACCCGTTCTCCCGCGCAAAACTCACCAGCCGCAACCCCGCCTTTTCCGCGATGGAAATAGCCAGCGACGTAGGTGCGGAAATGGTGACGAGCATCGGCACACCGACCCGCGCCGACTTGCGCACGAGTTCATAGCTTGCCCGGCTCGAAAGGAATACGAAACCTTGCGTGGTATCCACCCGTTGAAGCACCAGATGCCCGATCAGTTTATCGAGCGCGTTGTGGCGTCCCACGTCTTCGAACGCGTATTTGACCGCGCCGCTTTCGTCGCACCAGGCGGCGGCGTGCAATCCACCGGTCAGCTTCGATAACTGCTGATGCGCCGGCAATTCATGCGCGGCATGAGCAATGGCGTCATCTGCAAGACGGTTCAAAAAACCCGTGTCAGGCACACGCTCTGGCTGCAGATCCAGCAAGTCGATACTCTCGATCCCGCACACGCCGCAGCCCGTGCGACCGGCCAGCGCGCGGCGCTTCTGCTTCAGCGCGACAAACGCCTGCTGCACCACCTGCAGATGCACTTCCGCGTGGGGCAAGGTGTCACTGGCGGGGGTATCGTGGAAAAATACCTCGATGTCGTGAATGTCACTGCCACGCTCCACAATGCCTTCCGTCAGCGAAAAGCCCACCGCGAACGCTTCCAGGTCGCGCGGCGTGCACATCATGACCGCGTGCGAAATGCCGTTGTAGACCAGCGCGACGGGCCATTCCTGGCCGACGTCGTCGGCGGCGTCGCGTATTTCGCCCAGCCGGTGGCGCCGTACGGACCGTTGTACGTAGCCGGGCTGGTCGTCGATGTCTGTGTCATTCATGGCATGGCTCACTTGCTGATTGCTTTCGATGTCGCGTTTTAGCCGCTCTAAGCGACTTCCCATCAGCATTTACGAGATAAATTCGGGCATAACCCTTGCTCCTTTATGGGGCAGCAGACACACTACAAGCCGTTCAAGGCCCTACGATAACCTACCGCGGCCTCACTCGCTTTCCTTGTCCATTACGCCAACGAGGCACCTGCCATGGCACTTTACGACGCTCCGCGCCTGTTCGGATTCGAACTGGAGTCGACTGAGAATCTGAGCTTCATTCCGCTCGTCGTGCGCTTTAACCTGGACCGCTTCGGCCAGATCATTTCGCTCGATCAGTGGAGACGGCTGCCGCACGGCGACCGCGAACTGCTCGCGCGTTTTCCTGTTGAAGACGACGCCGCGATCGAACCCAATTTCGACCGGGCGCTCGCCGAGATGCTTCGAACCCACGCCGACGCAACGCCGGAAACATTCGCACCCGATGGCGATCCGATCTGGGCGCACACCGACGTCGTGCCTGAAACCGTGATTCGCCAGAGCAGTTTGTGCGGGATCGGCTCGCCGAGCCTGGGTCGATGGTCGGAGCTTTCGCCGTTCCAGCGTTACGCGCTGGCGAAGTTATCGCGCAAGGCCGAAGTCAACCACGACTTCGTTCCGGCGATGCGAGAGTTTGGCCTAGCCGATTAAGTGGTTACTTGCGTCCACAGACGGGGCTGCTGGCGGCCGAGGGGCGCTAGCGGGCGTCTGAGGAGTGTCACAACCTGGGCGGGATCGAAACCGCGCCGGGTGGAAATCGTTAGGGCGTGAGATCAGATTCTCCGCCGGGGAACCGCAGCGCGCCAGTCGCACCTACCCAGATCCGCGCGGCTGGCAGCAGACCGACACTGGCCGCTTGCTGCCCCCACCGGCTACCCTTTAAAAGGCGCCTTTTAAGCGCCCACCCTAAATTCCCCTCCGCTCCTGCCGATAATCAACTATCGATACACGGAAATCGATGCGAAGACACGCGCCCAGTCTTCCCAGCCCCGCCTCCCGGACGGCGATCGAACCCATGAACTCATTCTTTTCCCGCCGTCTGCTGGTGAACCTGGCTGTCGTTCTGATCGCCATGGGGGCGAACGCGTTCGTCGCATACCAGCAAATCGACCGGCAAAGCGATGCCGACGCGCGTACGCGCCGCTCGCTCAGCCTGATGCGCGACCTCGACGCGTACCGCAGCGCTCTTGGCGAAATCCTCCCGGAAATCAGCTGGTACGAGGCAAGCGGCGTGCTTACGGCGGCAGACGTGCGCGAGGCGCGTGCAGAACATATCAACGCGCTGGAAAGCGGCCTGCGCGCCCAGTTCGATTACGAACCCGACATGCAAGGCGCGTTCTACCTGCTCGGCGAAAGCGCGCGCATCGCGAAACGCGACGGTCAATCGGCGTTCGAACGCGCCGCCATAGACGCGCCTGGCGCGGCCCGCGACTGGACCCGGCAAGCCGTCCGCCGGCTCGCCGAAGACCAGCAATCCCTCGATGTCGAACTGGCGGTCCTGCGTGCGAGGGAAGCCGATTCGCTCGCGGCTACGCTCAATGAATCTGCGCTGGCGTCCAGCCGCGCCGTGTTCTTGCTGATCCTCACGATGCTCGCCGGCGGCGGCGCGCTGATCTACACCTTCGCGCGCCACGAGAAATCGGCGCGCGACAAGTTGCGCATTGCCCGGGCAATGCAGCGCAGCAACGAGCGTTTCCGCGATTTGTTCGACGCGCATCCGGTACCCATGTGGATTGTCGACGCCGCGACGTATCGCTTCGTTGCCGTGAATCCGGCGGCGCTTGCGCATTACGGTTACAACGAACTCGAATTCCTGTCGATGAGCATGCGCGACCTGCACGCCGACGACGACTTCGACCGGTTCGCGACACTTCTCGCGCGCCACAAGGGCAATCAGCCGCGCCAGACCGGCGCGCAACGGCCGGCGGGCGTCTGGCGGCACAAGCGCCGCGACGGCGCGCAGGTGAGTGCTGATATCTCATCGCACGCACTGACCTATTCGGGGCATCCCGGCATTTTCATGCTCGCCAACGACGTCACCGACCGCATCAATGCCGAGACCGAGGCGCGGCGTTCGAAGCAGATGCTGGAATCGCTTATCGACAATATTCCGCAGCGGATCTTCTGGAAGGACCGGGAATCGCGCTATCTGGGCTGCAATTCCGCCTTTGCCCGCGATGCCGGTCTCGCGAGCAAGGAACAGGTGGTCGGCATGACCGACGCCGAGCTGCCCTGGTGGCGCTCGGCGGAGCAACTTCGTGACGACGATCTCCAGGTCCTCGCGACCGGTCAGCCGCTGATGAACGTGGAATGCGACGTTGAGCGCGACGACGGAGTGCGTGCGTCGATTACCAGCAAGATGCCGCTGCTCGACGGGGCGGGGCGCATTATCGGCGTGCTGGGTTCGTACGACGACACGACCGAGCGCAAGCGCGCCGAACTCGCGCTGCGCCTGCAAAGCCGCGCGCTGGATGCCTGCGTGAACGCCGTGCTGATCACCGGCACGAGTGCTACGGGCAACGTGATCGAATACGCGAATCCGGCGTTCAAGCGCATTACGGGTTACGACCCGGCCGATATCGTGGGTCGCGATTGCCGTTTCCTCCAGCGCGACGATCTCGACCAGGAAGGTCTTGAGGCAATCCGTATGGGTCTCGCCGCGAACCGCGAAGCGAGTGCGGTGTTGCGTAATTATCGTAAGGATGGCGTACTATTCTGGAATCAGCTGTTCATCGCGCCGGTGCCGGATGCGCAAGGCCGCACGACGCATCACGTCGGCGTGATCAACGATGTCACCGAAGTCGTCCGCTATCAGGAGCAGCTCGAATATCAGGCGAACTACGACACGCTTACGCGGCTGCCCAACCGCAATCTCCTGCGTCAACGGCTACAACACGCGATTGATCGGGCACGCCGGGAGGACAACACGGTGGCCGTGGTTTTTGTCGATCTCGATGGCTTCAAGAACGTCAACGACAGCCTGGGCCACAGCGTAGGCGACCGGTTGCTCGCGGTGGTCGCCGAGCGGCTGGCGCGTTGCGGCCGCGCCGGCGATACGGTCGCGCGCCACGGCGGCGACGAGTTCGTGATCGTGCTCCCGGACATGGCCGGCGAAAGCGCGCTGATTGCCTGGATGGAGCGCGTGCGAACCGCCATTTCGGACCCGGTATGGCTGGATGGAACGGAAATGTACGTGGGCTGCAGCATTGGCGCGAGCCTGTTTCCGCAAGATGGCGACGACGCCGAAACCGTGCTCAAGAAGGCCGATATCGCGATGTATCGCGCGAAGGACATGGGACGCAACACGTACCAGTTCTATCAGCCGGAAATGAATGCGAGCGTGGGGGCGCGGATGGACGTCGAGCGGCGTTTGCGGCGGGCGTTGCGCGACGGCGAATTCCTGCTGCACTACCAGCCGCAAGTGGAGCTGGCGACGGGCGAGATTGTCGGCATGGAAGCGCTCGTGCGCTGGATGGACCCGGAGTTCGGGCTGGTCTCGCCGGGCGCGTTTATTCCGGTGGCCGAAGAATGCGGGCTGATCGGGCCATTGTCCGAGTGGGTGCTGCGCGAGGCATGCCGGCAAAACAAGGCATGGCAGGATGAGGGATTGCCGCCGGCGCGGATGTCGGTGAATCTGTCGGCGCGGCAATTCCAGCAGCGCGATATCCGCGTACTGGTGACGTCCGTGCTGGAGGAAACGGGTCTTGCGCCGCATTACCTGGAAATCGAGCTCACCGAGAGCGCCATCATGAACAACGGGGAAGACGCCGTCACCACGTTGTCGGAGCTGGCGGCGCTCGGCATCAGCATTGCCATCGACGACTTCGGGACCGGGTATTCAAGCCTCAGTTATCTGAAGCGCTTTCCGGTGGACCGGTTGAAGATCGACCGCTCGTTTGTTGCGGATATCGGTACATCGGGAGGCAATGAAACGATTACTTCAGCGATCATCGCGCTGGCTCACTCGCTTGAGTTGCAGGTGATCGCGGAGGGCGTGGAGACGGCGGCGCAACTGGACTTCCTGGTTGCTCGCGATTGCGACGAGATGCAGGGCTTCTTCTTCTCGCCGCCGCTGCCGGCCGGCGAGATTCCCGCGCTGTTGCTGAAGAGCGGGACCAGCCCGCGCCCCGGTTCCGATCAGTCCAGGACGGGCAACGCGCGCGGACGGCGGTCGCTGTCGGTGGCCACGTAGGTCAGCGTGGCCTCCGTGACCTTCACCACGTCTTCTGCCAGGCTCATGCGCTGCGCGTAGACCTCGACCGATACCGTCACCGACGTATTGCCCGTCTTCACGATATCCGTATAAAAGCTCAGCAGATCGCCGACAAACACCGGCTGCTTGAACACGAACGAATTCACCGAGATGGTCGCCACGCGCCCGTTCGCGCGCCGGCTGGCCGGGATCGATCCGGCGATGTCCACCTGCGCCATGATCCAGCCGCCGAAGACATCGCCGTGGACGTTGGCATCGGACGGTTGCGGCACCACGCGCAGCGCGACCGGTTTGTTCGGGAGTTGCAAAGATTGGGTCACGAGCGGATTTCCATGAAAGAGTGAGGGATGCCGGCGGTCAGCGCGCCGATGCACCTTCTGCGACAATGCAGGATTAAATGATGTTGCTGGCGCTCGAACGAGTCTGGTTTGAATCTGAGTTGTCCACACCCGTTTCAGCGTGCTTTTACGGCGTTTAGCGCAGGTTTGACTGATTGTTGCCGACGCCGGGAAACATCGAATTGTACGGGAAAGCCCGCATTTTGAGATGGGCGCCCGTCCCGCGATACCTCGCTCGTCCGACACCGTTTGGCACCCTGTGACCCTGCGGCGCGGACCTCTGCAGACCTCGAATCCATGCGCCGCAACTCTCCCTCCGAACCGGTTCCTATAGCGAAAGGCCCGCGTAACGACTGGCAGACCATTCTCTCGCTGCTGCCGTACCTGACTACGTACAAATGGCGTGTCGGTTTTGCGCTGACCTGCCTGATCGGCGCGAAAGTCGCGAATCTGGGCGTGCCGATCGTGATGAAAAAGGTCATCGACAGCCTCAGTTCCATCCAGCATCTGACCGCGCTCGGGCGTGCGCAGGATTCCGCCGCGATCATCCTGGTGAGCGGCGTGGGCCTGCTGGTCGTGGCTTATGCAATCGTGCGACTGTCTACGTCGCTATTCACCGAGTTGCGCGAAATGCTGTTCGCGAAGGTCACGGAAAGCGCCGTGCGGCAACTCGCGCTGAAGGTGTTCCGGCATTTGCATTCGCTGTCGCTGCGGTTTCATCTCGACCGGCAGACCGGCGGCATGTCGCGGGATATTGAACGCGGCACGCGCGGCATTCAGCAACTCGTTTCATATTCGCTCTACAGCATCCTGCCGACACTCGTGGAAGTCGGCCTCGTGCTCGGATTTTTTGTCGCGAAATACGAAGCGTATTACGCGATCGTCACGTTGATCGCGCTGGTGACGTACATCGTGTTCACGATCAAGCTCACCGAATGGCGCACGCATTTCCGGCGCACGATGAACGAACTCGATTCGAGGGCGAATTCGCGTGCCATCGATTCATTGTTGAATTACGAGACCGTGAAGTATTTCGGCAACGAAGAGTGGGAAGCGCAGCGTTACGATGAAAACCTGAGGCGCTATCGGACGGCGGCTATTCGCTCGCAGCGGTCGTTGTCGGTGCTTAACTTCGGGCAGCAATTCATCATTGGCACGGGGCTTGTGTTCATTCTCTGGCGCGCGACGCAAGGCGTTATTGCAGGGCATCTGACGCTCGGTGATCTCGTGCTGATCAACACGTTCATGCTGCAGTTGTATATCCCGCTGAATTTCCTCGGCGTGGTGTATCGCGAGCTCAAGCAGAGTCTCACCGATATGGACCGCATGTTCACGCTGCTCGGCGCCGGGCGTGAAGTGCCGGATGTGCCGAATGCTCCGCCGCTGGTCGTGAAGGGGGCTGAGGTCCGGTTCGAGAACGTGAGCTTTTCGTACGAACGCGCGCGGCCGATCCTTCATGGTGTCGATTTCACGATTCCGGCGGGGACGACGACGGCGGTGGTCGGTCATAGCGGTTCAGGCAAATCGACGCTCGGCCGTCTGCTGTTTCGTTTCTATGATCTCGACCGTGAGCAAGGTGGCCAGATTCTGCTGGATGGCCAGGATATCCGCGATGTCGCGCAGGATTCGCTGCGTGCGGCCATTGGTATCGTGCCGCAGGATACGGTGCTTTTCAACGATTCGATCTACTACAACATCGCGTATGGCCGGCCCTCGGCTTCACGCGATGAAGTGATCGCGGCGGCGCGGGCAGCGCATATTCATGAGTTCATCGAAAGTTTGCCGGCGGGGTACGAGACGCCGGTGGGTGAGCGCGGGTTGAAGTTATCGGGCGGGGAGAAGCAGCGCGTGGCTATCGCGCGGACTTTGTTGAAGAACCCGCCGCTCCTCATCTTCGATGAAGCCACGTCCGCGCTCGATTCGAAATCGGAACGCGCCATTCAGCATGAACTGGATCTGATCGCGCAGGAACGGACGACGTTGATCATTGCGCACCGGTTATCGACGGTGGTTCATGCGCAGCAGATTATCGTGATGGATCACGGGCGGATTGTGGAGCGCGGGACACATACGGAACTGGTACGCGCCGGTGGGTTGTTTGCGCAGATGTGGGCGCTGCAACAGCAGAAGGCAGCGGAGCCGGAAGAGGGTGCGAATGATGCGGTGGAGGTGGGCGAGCCGGCACGGGCTTGAAACGCCGTGGCATCCGGAAAGGCAATTACCCAAGCTGCCGGGAGGCAACAAAAAAGCGTCGATACCTTCGGGCATCGACGCTTTAAGCCCCGCGACCTTATTCCGTGGCGTGAACCATCGCCGTTGCGCCGCCATGCCCGGCCGCTACCACTCCCGGCGCGGCCCAGCGCAGCCACTGCGTGCGAAGCGCGAGCAGGAACCCAAACGCAAAGACCGCCAACACGCCGAACGTCGCAAAACCCATCTGATAACTTCCGGTACTTTCCTTAGCCATCCCCATGATTACCGGCAGATAAAACCCGCCGATCCCGCCCGCCGCACCGACAATCCCCGACAACAGCCCGGTCTTGCCTTTCCACCGCTGCGGCACGAGCTGGAACGTCGACCCGTTGCCCAGTCCGAAGCACAGATAAAGACAAACCAGCAACGCGATACCACCCGCGACCGGCGGCATCCACACCGCAAACGCAAAGTCGGCGATAGCAATCACCGCCAGCAGCACGAGCAACGCGCGCACGCCGGTCACGCGGTCGGCGAGATAACCGCCGAGGGGCCGCACGATCGCGCCGAGGAACGCGAGCATCGCCATGAATAGACCTGCTTCGATCTTTGGCATCTGATAGAGATTCGTCAGCAGCAACGTCACATACGACGACATCCCGACAAACCCGCCGAACGTAATGCTATAGATCAGCATCACGACCCATGTATCGCGTTCACCGAGCACCGCGCGGTAATGTTTCGGCAGCACGGCAATCGCGAGCAGCGCGCCGAGCACCGGCAGCAGCAAGACACCCGTACGCCCGCTGCCGAACACGCCGCCGTGCACCGCGAGCACCATCACGATCAACCCACCGAGCGTGATCGCGAAACTCGTCATTGCGCGCGATGTGCTGCCGCTCTTCTGACCGCCATCCGATGCCCACACGAACAGCGCAATCGCCGTGATCGCGAGCAAGGGCAATGCGGCCGCGGTGGCAAGTTTCCAGCCGAAGGCATCGGCGAGATGGGGGAACAGGAAACCATCGAGTACCGCGCCGATATTGCCCGCTGCGGCCAGTCCGAGCACAAGACCCTGCACCTTCGGCGGATAGTTGCTGCCGGCCATCGGCAACGCGACGGCGAAACTCGCGCCGCCCATGCCGAGGAATACACCAAGCACGAGCAGCAGCGAGTACGACGGCGTGCCGGACAAAAGTGGCAGGACAATGGTCGGGACGGATGAAAGCGCCACGCCCATCAAAGCCACGCGGCGGCCATCGGTGGATTGGTACAAGTTGCCCAGCGTCACGCGCAGGATCGCGGCGGCGAGAACCGGCACCGCGACGAGAAAGCCCTGCTGCGCGGCGGTCATCGTGATGTCCTTGCTCATGAACGGCGCAAGCGGTCCGTACAGCACCCAGACGGTGAAACCGGTATCGAAATACAGGAAGCAGGCAACCAGCGAGCGCCAGTTGCCGCTCTTTAACGAGGTGAGCAGGTTTTTCATCGGATTCTCCGCGTGGATCGGCTCTGGCAATGCATCGATGATGTGTTCTTAAAGACGCCCGACGCTCGGCCGACCGGGAATTGCAAGTATCATGCCAACGAAATCCATCTTTAAGCGGGTAGCCGCAGACTGAACGTCGGCGCGGCTTTGCACCGGATGAAGGCCCATAAGCGCTAACAATTAGCCCAACTGGACACGATGCCGCACGCACTGGTATCGCTGCAGCGCAGCACCGCGCGTGTGCGAGTCGCGTGAGAATGGTGCGAGCGCCTCGCGCCGTTCAAAGCGGACCGCCCGAAGTTGCCGCGAACGCAACGGTAAAATGCGAGTGCGTTCAGGGAGCATCCCCAACCAGGCCGAAGGAGCCGCATGGAACTGAAATGGCTCGAAGATTTCGTCTCGCTCGCGGAGACGCGCAGTTTCAGCCGCTCGGCCGAACTGAGGCACATTACGCAGCCGGCTTTCTCGCGCCGGATCCAGGCGCTCGAAGCGTGGCTGGGCACGGATCTCATCGACCGCTCGGTCTACCCGACGCGCCTCACGCAAGCCGGTCAGGTTTTCTACGAGCAGGCGCTCGCGATGCTTTCGCAGTTCCACGAAGCGCGCACGCTATTGCGCGGGCAGACCGGCGTGCCCAATGCGACCATCGACTTCGCGGTTCCGCACACGCTCTCGCTGACCTATTTCCCGCGCTGGCTACACCATATAGAAGCGCGACTGGGGCGCATCAACACGCGTTTGCGCGCGCTGAACGTGCACGACGCCGTGTTGTCGCTGGTGGAAGGCGGCTGCGATCTGGTGATGGGTTATCACCATCCGAGCCATCCAGTGGCGCTCGATCCGGCCCGCTACGACATGCTCACGCTCGGCACCGAACCCATCAGTCCGTTTTCATCGGTGAACAAGGGTGGCCGCGCGCGCTACACATTGCCCGCTACCGCCGATGCCCCCGTGCCGTATCTCTCATACACGCCTAACGCTTATCTCGGCCGCATGACGGAGGTGATCATCGCGACCTCGCCGGCGCGTCTTTATCTCGACAAGGTCTACGAAACCGACATGGCCGAAGGTCTGAAGGCGATGGCGCTGGCTGGTCATGGCGTGGCTTTCCTGCCGCACAGCGCAGTGGCCAACGAAGTTGATGAAGGCAGCCTGATCCGGCTCGACCGGGGAACCCGCGGAACACCGGCGGGTCAGTTCACGCTGACGATGGAAATTCGTTTGTATCGAGACAAAATGGCGTCGAAGGGTGACGATCCTCGCCAGGCCCTGATGCGTAATCTTTGGGAAGCAGTGGGCGAAGAGGTATCGAGACCCGCGGAAACCCAGGCCACATAAGCGTCTCAGGCGTTATGCAAGAAAAACATAACGCAATGATGAAACGGCATTGGATTTCAATATCCGAATTTTCGACAATGAAGCCATTCCACACAACGCTGGAGCTTCGATGTCATCGCCGCAACAAGACCGCACCGCTTCTGCTGTTCCCGCTGTTCAGCACGCCATTCCCTCCTATCTCGATTCCACGCATCTCGGCCCCTGGGGTAACTATCTCCAGCAGGTCGATCGTGTCGCGCCGTATCTCGGCTCGCTGTCGCGCTGGATTGAAACCCTCAAGCGCCCGAAGCGCATCCTGATCGTCGATTGCCCTATCGAACTCGATAACGGCACGGTCACGCACTTCGAAGGCTATCGGGTCCAGCACAACATGTCGCGTGGTCCAGGCAAGGGCGGCGTGCGGTATCACCAGGACGTTACGCTTTCCGAAGTGATGGCGCTGTCGGCGTGGATGTCGGTGAAGAACGCGGCTGTGAACGTACCGTACGGCGGCGCAAAAGGCGGTATTCGTGTCGATCCGCGCACGTTGTCGCGTGGCGAACTCGAACGCCTGACACGTCGTTATACGAGCGAAATCGGCATCATCATTGGGCCGAATACGGATATCCCTGCGCCGGACGTCAACACGAACGAGCAGATCATGGCGTGGATGATGGATACGTACTCGATGAACCAGGGCCAGACAGCAACCGGCGTGGTGACCGGCAAGCCGATCTCCCTCGGTGGTTCGCTCGGCCGCAAGGAAGCAACCGGCCGCGGCGTGTTCGTCGTGGGCTCGGAAGCGGCGCGCCGGATTGGCTTTGACATTGAAGGCGCGCGCATCGCCGTGCAGGGTTTTGGTAACGTCGGCGGGATCGCTGCACGGCTGTTCCAGGAAGCCGGCGCGAAAGTGGTGGCGGTGCAGGATCACACCGGTTCGCTGTACAAATCGTCGGGTATCAATGCAGCCGCGTTGCTCGAGCACGTGGCCAAGCACGGCGGCGTGGGTGGCTTCGAAGGCGCGGACCCGATCGGCAAAGACGAGTTCTGGACCATTGAAACCGATATCCTGATTCCGGCCGCCCTCGAAGGCCAGATCACGGAAGAAAACGCGCCGAAGATCAGGACGAAGATCGTGGTGGAAGGCGCCAACGGCCCGACCACAACGGCGGCCGACGACATTCTCCACGACAAGGGCATTCTCGTAATTCCCGACGTGGTCGCTAATGCGGGCGGCGTGACGGTGTCGTACTTCGAATGGGTGCAGGATTTCTCAAGCTTCTTCTGGACCGAAGACGAAATCAACCAGCGACTCGAACGTGTGATGCGCGAAGCATTCGCGGCCGTGTGGCAAGTGGCCAGCGAGCATTCGGTATCAGTGCGCACGGCGGCGTTCATTGTCGCGTGTACGCGAATTCTGCAAGCGCGCGAAATGCGTGGCCTGTATCCGTGATTTCAGGCATCAGAAACGTTTGCGCGCGTTTGCCTGCATGAAGCGGCGCTAACGCAAAAAGCATCAAGACGCCCGCCGTCGTCCTTCAGGACGTCGACGGGCGTTTCGCGTAAAAACACAAGAAAATTAGGGCAGAACCAACGGCAATTGAAAGCGCTGAAACCCCCGCTCAGCCTGACAACAGCGGGTGTCTCAAAAATGACAACTGTGGACAACATTCATTCTTTCAAATTTATTACCCTGCTAAAATTGCGCCGTTTTCGCCAAGGAGATCACACATTATGAAGATTAAAAAAGCTGCGCTGCTGCTTGCCGCACTGGGACTTTTCGCATCGGGCGCGCAAGCGCAAAACAACGATACGCTCAAGAAAATCAAGGATTCAGGGAACATCTACCTGGGTTTCCGCGAGTCGTCGATTCCGTTCTCGTACTACGACGACAAGCAACAGGTCATTGGCTATTCGTATGAGTTTGCTTTGAAGGTGGTCGACGCCGTCAAGGAAAAGCTCAACATGCCGAACCTGAAGATTCAACAGAAGTCGGTCACGTCGCAAAACCGCCTGCTGCTCGTGACGGGTAACCAGATCGACCTCGAGTGCGGTTCGACCACGAACAACCTCGAACGTCAGCAACAAGTCGCGTTCTCCAACACCATCTTCGTGATCAGCACGCGCCTGATGACCAAGAAGGATTCGGGGATCAAGGACTTCGACGACCTGAAGGGCAAGACCGTTGTGACGACCGCTGGAACCACGTCCGAGCGCCTGCTTCGCAAGATGAACCAGGAAAAGAGCATGGGCATGAACATCATCAGCGCGAAGGATCACGGCGACTCGTTTTTGACGTTGTCGACGGGACGCGCAGTAGCGTTCATGATGGACGACGCTTTGCTGGCCGGCGAACGTGCGAAGTCGAGCACGCCGCAGGATTTCGTGATTGTCGGTACGCCGCAATCGCGTGAAGCTTATGGCTGCATGCTGCGCAAGAACGATCCAGAGTTCAAGAAGGTAGTCGATGACGCCATCGCCAAGGTCGAAACCTCGGGCGAAGGCGACAAGATCTACAAGAAGTGGTTTGAAAGTCCGATTCCGCCGAAGGGTCTTAACCTGAACTTCCCGGAAAGCGATGACATGAAGGCGCTTTTCAAGAACCCGAACGACAAGGCAATCGATTAATCTCGGTTCTGCTCGATTGATGGAAACGGAAGGAGCGCTGCTTCTTCCGTTTTCTTTTGGAGGGAGTCCATGTCCTACCACTGGAATTGGGGCGTTTTCCTAAGCCCCGTCTCGACCGGCGAGCCGACAACCTATCTCGGCTGGCTTATTTCCGGTTTCTGGGTGACCGTTACCGTGTCGCTTGCGTCATGGATCGTGGCGCTCGTGGTCGGCTCGTTGTTCGGCATTCTTCGCACCGTGCCCAACAGGAAGCTGGCTGCCATCGGCACGGTTTATGTCGCCATCTTTCGTAATATCCCGCTGCTCGTTCAGTTCTTCATCTGGTACCTCGTGATACCGGAGTTGCTGCCCGTTTCCATCGGCAACTGGTTCAAGCAGTTGCCCCCGAACGTGCAGTTCTATTCGTCATCCATCATCTGCCTCGGGTTGTTCACCGGAGCACGCGTGTGCGAGCAAGTGCGCTCGGGCATTGCGGCCTTGCCGCGCGGACAGCGCGCCGCCGGTCTCGCCATGGGTTTCACCGAATGGCAGACGTACCGCTACATCTTGATGCCGGTCGCGTACCGCATCATCGTGCCGCCGCTTACGTCGGAATTCTTGAACGTGTTCAAGAACTCGGCAGTGGCATCCACCATCGGGTTGCTCGAATTGTCGGCGCAGGCGCGACAGCTTGTGGATTACACCGCGCAGTCGTATGAGTCGTTCATCGCCGTGACGCTTGCCTACATGCTGATCAATCTGGTCGTCATGCAACTGATGAAAGTGGTCGAAGCCAGGACTCGGCTGCCCGGCTACATTGGAGGCAAGTGATGCATCATTTCAATTGGAGCAGTGTGCCGAGTTCGCTGCCTACGCTCTGGACCGGCGCGATCATCACCTTCAAGATCACGGTGCTCGCGCTCGTGTTCGGGATTCTCTGGGGCACCGTGCTCGCGCTGTTTCGCCTCTCGGGCATCAAGCCGCTCGAATGGTTCGCGAAGGGGTATGTGACGCTGTTTCGTTCCATCCCGCTCGTGATGGTGCTGCTGTGGTTCTTTTTGATCGTGCCGCAATTCCTGCAGAATGTGCTGGGGTTATCGCCGGAAATCGATATCCGGCTCGCTTCCGCCATGGTCGCGTTCTCGCTGTTTGAGGCCGCGTATTATTCGGAGATTATTCGTGCAGGCATTCAGGCGGTGTCGCGCGGGCAGGTGAACGCGGCGTTCGCGCTCGGCATGACGTACACGCAGTCCATGCGGCTGATCGTGCTGCCGCAGGCGTTTCGCGCGATGGTGCCGCTGTTGCTCACGCAGGCTATCGTGTTGTTCCAGGATACGTCGCTGGTGTATGTGATCAGCCTCGCGGATTTTTTCCGCACGGCAACGAATGTGGGCGATCGCGACGGTACGACCGTCGAAATGGTGCTGTTCGCCGGCGCCTGTTATTTCGTGGTGTGCCTCGCCGCATCCGGTCTCGTCAAAAGTCTTCAGAAAAAGGTCGCTCGATGATCTCACTCAAGAATGTTTCGAAATGGTATGGCCCGTTTCAAGTGCTCACCGATTGCACGACGGAAGTCAAAAAAGGTGAAGTAGTGGTGGTGTGCGGTCCTTCGGGCTCGGGCAAGTCGACGCTGATTAAAACCGTGAACGGACTCGAGCCGTTCCAGAAGGGCGAGATCACGATCAACGGGCAATCGATCGGCGACAAGAAAACCAACCTGTCGAAACTGCGCTCGAAAGTCGGCATGGTGTTCCAGCACTTCGAACTGTTTCCGCATCTGACGATCGTGCAGAACCTGACGCTGGCTCAGATCAAGGTGCTGGGGCGTTCGAAGGACGAAGCGACAGCGAAGGGATTGAAGCTGCTGGAGCGCGTGGGTTTAAGCGCTCACGCCGATAAATTCCCCGGCCAGCTTTCTGGCGGACAGCAACAGCGGGTGGCGATTGCGCGGGCGTTATCGATGGATCCGATCGCCATGCTCTTCGATGAACCCACGTCCGCGCTCGATCCGGAAATGATCAACGAAGTGCTCGACGTGATGGTGGAATTGGCGCAGGAAGGCATGACCATGATGTGCGTGACGCACGAAATGGGCTTTGCGAAGAAGGTCGCGCATCGCGTGATCTTCATGGACAAGGGCTTCATTGTGGAAGACGACAAGAAGGACGCGTTTTTTGAGAACCCGAAGTCGGATCGGGCCAAGGACTTTTTGGCGAAGATTCTGCATTGATAGTTTGATGCGGGCTGGTTTGGCTAACGCCGATCAGCCGGGCGAGTTGGCTCAAAGAGAGATTGGACTGCCGGGCTAACTTCCCCGTGATCCGCAGGCAACTGGCCCTCCTGACCATGCACGGCAACCGCTCGGCTACGCTGATCAAGTCAACGTCAAGCATGCGCCGTAAAAATGGCCTTTCCGGCGTGAGCTGGAACGGCCATTTTTGTCTTTGTGTGTGGACCAGCGCTAGTGGCTGGTCGAAGCTGCTTTCGTGTTGTCCTGTGTCACTGCATCGGGCGCATTTTTCTTCAGCGATTCAATCCCGGCATCCCTGGCCGCCGCGCTGCTATAAGCCTCGCTCACGCCAATAACCTCGTGATTGCCGGCTTTGAGATTGAAATAAGGCGCGCCGCTTTTGTCCGTCTTGCGCTCGTAGCGTTCATCGATCAGCGCATTCGCCTTGACCGATGCAATGCCATGTTCCGCCGACGCTCGCGTCACATACGTCTCGCTCTTGAGGATCGGTTCGCCGTTGGCGGCCCGCAGGTTGAAATAGAACTGGCCGTTACGGGCGCGGTCGATGACGAATTTTCCTGACATTGCATAAGCTCCCTGGGTAGTGGAACAAGCGTGAGTCCAGGTGATTCTCCGGCCGCGAAGCTGCTCCGCAATTACTCCGCATTTACTCTATACCGAGTTCGGTCTCCACATCCGCGGTCGTCGCGATGGTCTCGGCGCGCAGTACCGATTCAACGCAAACCTTGCACAACGGTTCAAGCGCTTTCTCCGCGACGTCCGCCGGCACGGGGACATTGACCGTCCTGAGCAATGCGCCGTGCTGGAACAACGCCAGGTCGCCGGGTTTGAAACGCGTCCAGATTTCGTCGTCGGTAAGCGGCGAGGTGGCGATCACCGCGACGCGATCTTCCGGCGTGGTGTACTTCGCGAAATCGATCGACATGTCAGCGTCGATCAAATGCGCCGTGGAGAACGGCCAACTGCGCACGAGGTAATACAAATGCGTGGAGCAATGCGTGAACAGCGCCTGACCGTTCGACATCAGGAAATTGAATACGCCGAATTGCGTGATCTCTCGCGTCAGCTTTTCGAGCGCCGCGAACAGTTCGTCCAGCGGCGGCTGGCAGCCGGGGAATTCGCGTCGCAGACCTTGCAGTAACGCGCAGAACGCCAGCTCGCTGTCGGTGGTGCCGACCGGTTGATATTGTCCGTTCAGACAGGGTTTGAAATCTTTCAGGTCGCCGTTGTGCGCGAAAATCCAGTGCCGTCCCCACAACTCGCGCATGAACGGATGGCAATTCTCAAGCAGGATGTGACCTTGCGTGGCCTTGCGAATATGCGCGATCGTGTTTTTCGACTTGATCGGATAACGCTTCACCATTTCGGCGAGCGGTGAACTGGCCGACGACTGGTGATCGATGAAAAGGCGGCACGCCTTGTCTTCAAAGAACGCAATGCCCCAGCCGTCCGCGTGATGGTCGGTGACGCCGCCACGCGCCGCGAAACCGGTGAACGAGAAAGTCACGTCCGTGGGTTCCGCGCAGTTCATTCCGAGAAGTTGGCACATTGCTGGGGCTGCAGACTGGGTGAATGGAGCTAACCGTTACAATACGGGTAGCCAAAGCATAGCACCGACGAAACCGCCAAAAAATCGCGCCTTTCGACCGCGGGGTGGCATCGTTGTGGAATTTCCACGGTATCGGCCGGCTTGCGGGAGAAAAACTGACCGATTGGGTGGGGCGCTTGCTCTCGGAGCCCCCGCTGGTGGTCTCCGCTGGTAGTCTCATTAAGCACGCAGTGTCGGGGCTTGATTCACTGATCCGGGCCGCCGATATTGATGGCGAAGCTGCGCCGCTTGCAGGTGCTTCGGTCTCGCTTATGTTTTCCGTGCGTGTTTATGCTTTTTGGTTTCGCGGCCGCCACAGTCCCTGCGTTTTCGTCATCCGATTATTTTCATCGTTATCACGCCAATGTCCGCTTCCACGCCTGCCTCCGTCTCTCCCGCTTCGTCTGTTGACTCCGTTGACTCGATTACGCTCGCGCGTCCCGACGACTGGCACTTGCACGTTCGCGACGGCGCCGTGCTCGCCGCCGTCCTGCCGCACACGGCGCGCCAGTTCGGCCGGGCGATCATCATGCCGAACCTGCGTCCGCCCGTGACGACGACCGAATTGGCGGCGGCGTATCGCGAGCGCATCCTGGCCGCGTTGCCCAAGGACGGCCCGGGTGCGCGTTTCGAGCCGCTGATGACGCTTTATCTCACCGACAACACGCCGCCCGACGAAATTCGTCGCGCCCGCGAAAGCGGTTTCGTCCACGGAGTAAAGCTTTATCCGGCAGGAGCGACGACCAATTCCGACGCCGGTGTCACGAGCATCGCGAAGTGCGCGAAGACGCTGGAGGCGATGCAAAAGCACGATCTGCCGCTGCTCGTGCATGGCGAAGTAACGGACCCGGCCATCGATATGTTCGATCGCGAGAAGGTGTTTATCGACCGCGTGATGACGCCGTTGCGCCGCGATTTTCCCGCGTTGAAGGTCGTATTCGAGCACATCACAACAAAGGACGCCGCTGATTACGTCCGCGATGCCGACGGTCCGACCGGCGCCACGCTGACTGCGCATCACCTGCTGTACAACCGCAATGCGCTGTTTGTCGGCGGAATCCGGCCGCATTACTACTGCTTGCCGGTGCTCAAGCGCGAGACGCATCGCGTGGCGCTGCTCGCGGCGGCTACGTCGGGCAATCCGCGCTTTTTTCTCGGCACGGATAGCGCGCCGCACGCGAAGGGGTTGAAGGAGCACGCTTGCGGCTGCGCGGGGTGTTACACGGCGTTGCACGCGCTGGAGCTCTACACGCAAGCCTTCGATCAGGCCGGCGCGCTCGGTCGCCTCGAAGGTTTCGCGAGTTTCCACGGTGCGGACTTTTACGGTTTGCCGCGCTCGACAGAGAGCGTGACGCTGCGTCGCGAACCCTGGACGCTGCCGGCGGAATTCATGGCAGGTGGCGATGAGATCGTGCCGCTGGGCGGCGGAGAATCGATTGGCTGGCGGATGGAGTGACGGTTGCCGGGGCGCGCTTGGGACAGGTCCGAGCGCAGAACCTCCCGCCTCTTGAGCTACTCGTATGTCAGACCGGGAAAATTCACTGAAGCCTGAAAACGCGGAGACGGCATCGACGCTAACCGATACCCGCGCGGCGCAGCGCTTTATGGATATCGACTGGTCCTGCCCGTGGCTGGCGCCGCTTGCCGAGCGCGGCGAGCGCTGGCGCCAGGCCGCGCTCGATAGCTACTCAGCGTATCTCTCCACCCTCAACGCCGATGCACACACCGGCCCGCGCGTCACCGGACGGGGCAAGCCGCTATCGTTCATCGCACAGGACGAGTTGCCGGCGGGGGCGTCGTATGAAGGGCATATTGCCGAGACGGGCTGCGTGCCCACGCGCTATAACCTGCACGATTTCTTCAACGGCGCGATGTGGTTCCAGTACCCACGCATCAAGGCGGCGCTGAACGCACGGCAGGCTGCGGAAATTGACGCACTCGGCATCGGTCCCACACGCGGCGCCGCGCGCGACGCCCTGACGCTCTTCGACGAAAACGCGATCCTTTTTGCCTGCGCAGATGCGTCGCTCGCCGCTGCACTTCGAGCCTTCGACTGGCACACGTTGCTCGTCGAACAACGCGCAGCCTGGGGCCTTCGATGCGAGGCACGCATCTTCGGCCACGCGTTACTCGAAAAGCTGATTGCCCCGTATAAGGCGTGCACGGGGCACGCCTGGATAGTGGAAGTCGAGCCAGCCTATTTCTCATCCACCGATATCGAGCGCCGCGCGATCCTCGACCGCGCAGTGTCTGAACGGCTAAAGAGCGAAGCCATTTCCAGCCGATATTTCACGCCACTGCCGGTGCTGGGCGTGCCGGGCTGGTGGCCTGAAAACGAAGTCCCGTCTTTCTACGACGACCCTCAGGTCTTTCGATCCGGCCGCCGATCGCGGACATAGCCGGTATCGGAGCGTGACAGCGAGGCTCCGACACCCCTCATGCTAAAATCATCGTCGCAAAGTAGGCTAGGCAGTCGCGGCTGATCCGGTTTCGGCCGGAGAGGGCGAGGAAAGTCCGGACTCCACCAGGCAGGGTGATGGCTAACGGCCATCCGTGGCGACACGCGGAACAGGGCAACAGAAAGCAAACCGCCGATGGCCCCGGGCGCAAGTTCGGGGATCAGGTAAGGGTGAAACGGTGCGGTAAGAGCGCACCGCGGCTGCTGCAAGGCAGACCGGCAAGGTAACCTCCACCCGGAGCAATTCCAAATAGGCAGGCGCGCATCCTCGTGATGCAGGACGGTGCCTCCGTCTCGTCTGCGGGTAGGAAGCTTGAGCGCGCCAGTAATGGCGCGACTAGAGGAATGACTGCTACGCGCGTCACGCTTTCGGGCGTGAGGCGTGCACAGAATCCGGCTTATCGGCCTGCTTTGTGAGATTCAAAAAGAAAGCCGGCGTCAGTGATGACGCCGGCTTTTTTTCTCGTTTCTTCTTCGATGCGAGGAATTCAGCTCGCGACAATATCAAAGGAATGCGTCAATTCGGCCGTCTTCGCCAGCATGATCGACGCCGAGCAGTATTTGTCGTGAGAGAGGGTGATCGCGCGTTCGACTGTCGTGGGATTCAGGTTCTTGCCCGTCACCGTGAAGTGGAAGTGGATCTTCGTGAACACCTTGGGATCTTCGCTTGCGCGCTCGGCCTTGAGCGTCACCGAGCAACCCACGACTTCCTGACGGCTTTTCTTCAGGATCATCACGACGTCGTACGCAGTGCAGCCACCCGTGCCGAGCAAGACCATTTCCATTGGCCGCGGCGACAGATTGCGGCCGCCGCCTTCCGGTGCGCCGTCCATTGTGACCAGATGGCCGCTGCCCGTTTCCGCGGCAAACGCCATTCCGTCCTGTCCCATCCAGCTAACTTTGCATTCCATGAGAAAACTCCGGTGCCATAAGACACTTGTCTAATCGTCTTGATTGTAGCGTTTTAGCTGATTGTAGGAATCGCAGCAGCGCGGGCGTTTGGGCCAGCCGTGGGGCATTGTTGCATTGCGATACGTACGACAAATCAGCGATTTCCCTACTGGAATCAAGGGATTTCAACTGTAAATTGTGCGTAAGCGGCTTTTTAATTTTAGCTAAGTATTTGATTGTAAATAGTAAAATACTGAATTTTAACTTTCGTCTGTATTTTACATTATGAAATCGAATCCCATAATGCAAATTTACTTGCTTTGCACAAAAGCGCTTCATATACTTGCTCCTGTCTCCTCCACCTCCTCCTAGGTGGATTCCGCCCGAGCCCAAGGCTCGGGCTTTTTTTCGTCTGCTTTAGCGTCAATTACGATCATGGCGGGCCCATCGCTCGCTCGCAAAACCTCTGCACGATGCGATCGTTCAGCGCTGAACCGGGGTGAATTCGCTTGGCCGAAAGGCAAGTTTTGACTTCACATCAAAATTTCCCTTATAATTCAAAGTTCTCTATCCGCACCATGCCCGCGGACGAGAACCAGGGAGAGCCCGCACGCGCCTCGATGCGCAACTTCTCATACAAGCGGGACAAAGCAGGGCAGATTTATTTTTTGGATCGATCATGAAGACGTTTTCCGCAAAAGCCCATGAGGTGACGCGTGAATGGTACGTGATTGACGCGACGGATAAGGTTCTCGGACGTGTCGCCAGTGAAGTGGCCGCCCGACTTCGCGGCAAGCACAAACCCGAGTTCACCCCGCACGTCGACACTGGCGATTTCATCGTCATCATCAACGCCAGCAAGTTGCGCGTCACGGGCAACAAGGGTACTGACAAGAAGTACTACCGTCACTCGGGCTATCCGGGCGGCATCTACGAAACGACGTTCAACAAGATGCAAGAACGCTTCCCGGGCCGCGCGTTCGAGAAAGCCGTTAAGGGCATGTTGCCGAAAGGTCCGCTCGGCTACGCGATGATCAAGAAGCTCAAGGTCTACGCTGGCGCAACGCATCCGCATACGGCTCAACAGCCTAAAGCGCTCGAGATCTAAAGGGAGCCCATATGATCGGTAATTGGAATTACGGTACGGGTCGCCGCAAGAGCGCCACTGCCCGCGTGTTCATCAAGTCCGGCACGGGTCAGATCATCGTCAATGGCAAGCCCATTGCTGATTATTTCTCGCGCGAAACGTCGCTGATGATCGTGCGCCAGCCGCTCGAACTGACGAGCCACGCCACCACGTTCGACATCAAGGTCAACGTGAACGGCGGCGGCGAAACGGGTCAGGCCGGTGCGGTTCGCCACGGCATCACGCGTGCGCTGATGGACTACGACGCAACGCTGAAGCCCGCGCTGTCACAAGCTGGCTTCGTTACCCGCGATGCTCGTGAAGTTGAACGTAAGAAGGTTGGTTTCCACAAGGCACGTCGCAGGAAACAATTCTCGAAGCGTTAAGCTGTTTGGCGGTTTCGTCGTTGTTACGGCGAAATGGCTCAAAAAGCCGCCTGCGTGTATGCGCCGGCGGCTTTTTTCGTGGCAGATGCTGGCGGATCGCGGCCGTCTTTCGGTGATGTTCCAAGCAGCCACGGCAAATTCGGGATAGTGTGGAGCGATAGCCTATTGATTACATGGGCTTCCAGCACGATATTGAGATCAGCCCTACAATAGGCACTAGAAGCTTTTTTGGAGAGTTCGAATGAACGCTGTCACAGATACCCCCACGACCGAAATGCCGTTGCCGTTCGTTTTCACCGACGCAGCAGCTGACAAGGTCAAGCAACTGATCGACGAAGAAGGCAATCCGGAATTGAAGCTGCGTGTGTTCGTGCAGGGCGGCGGCTGTTCGGGTTTCCAGTACGGCTTCACGTTTGACGAAGCCATCAACGAAGACGACACCGTGATGGATAAAGCAGGCGTCCAGCTTTTGATTGATTCGATGAGCTATCAGTACCTTGTCGGCGCCGAGATCGACTACAAAGACGATCTGAACGGCGCGCAGTTTGTAATCAAGAATCCGAATGCAACCAGCACCTGCGGTTGCGGATCGTCATTCTCGGCGTGATTCTGATTAGTTGATTAGACTACGCGGCATCATGCAAACGTGAAACGGAGCCTTCGGGTTCCGTTTTTGTTTTGCTTCGTGCGTTCGTTCGAACGTATGTTCCGATGAAAAACTGAAGCGATGACATACGGGACCCGGTTTTCGGCGCCATGCCTGACCGAGCCGTCAGTTTCTCTTTTGTGCGGGTAGCCTTTTCACGAAGCATGGGCGGTCAACGGCGGGTTGCCCTCAACGCGGATAAATCGCCCCTAAAACTCGTTCCCCGGCAGCCCCTGTTACCGCCGATACATTGCCCGGCTTACGGGCCACGCAGCGCATCGCGAGCCATGCGAACGCCAATGCTTCCACCTGCTGTGGTGGCACCCCGAGCGCTTCAGTGGTCATCACGGGGACACCCGCCACGCCGCTCTCCCCAAGCGCCTGCTGGATTGCACGCATCAATACCGGATTACGAGCACCGCCTCCGCACACGTAGACCGCACGGCAATCGGAAGCATGCCGCTCGATTTCTCTTGCAACGGTAATGGCTGTCAGCGCGACAAGCGTGGCCTGAACATCTTCGGGCGATATCTTTTCGAAACCGATGAGCTTGGCGTCGAGCCACGCAGGATTGAACAGATCTCGCCCGGTGCTTTTAGGCGGTTGCTGTTCGAAGAACGGTTCGTTGAGTAGCGTGTTCAGCAGCGGGCGATGCACCTGACCTTGTGCCGCGAAATGACCGCCTTCGTCGAAGGGGCGTTTCAGATGCCGGTGCGCCCATTCGTCCAGCAGGGCATTCGCCGGTCCGCAATCGAAACCGTGGACGCTGCCGTTGGCCGCGAGAATGGTGATGTTACTGATGCCGCCCAGATTGCAGACCACGCGCGTCTCGTCCTTGCTGCCAAAAATGGTCGCGTGAAATGCCGGGACGAGCGGCGCGCCCTGACCGCCGGCCGCGACGTCGCGGCTACGGAAGTCTGCGACGATATCGATGTTGGTCATTTCTGCGAGCAGCGCAGGATTGTTGATTTGCCGCGTGTAGCCCTTTTCCGGCCTGTGCCGCACCGTCTGCCCGTGTACGCCGATCGCGCGGACTTTCGCGGACGATTGGCCGCTCATGCTCGCCAGTTCGTGACAACACACGGCGTAACGCGTGGCGAGCGCGTTCGCGGCAAGGGCTTCCCGTTCCAGTTCGTTGTCGCCAGGCGCCTGGAGGGCGAAAAGCGCGTCGCGCAGGCCTTGCGAGAACCCGACGTGAGCCTCGCCCAGCACGACGGGTGGGTTCCCGGCCGTGAACTGGACAGCAATGCCGTCCACGCCATCCATGCTCGTGCCCGACATCAGCCCAAAGTACACGCCGTCCGCCATGTCGCCTGTTTCCATCGCCTCGGTCCGTCGTACCACGTTGCTCTCCTGTTCAATGCCGGCTCACCGATGACCCATTTCGAGCCGTCATCGATGCAATTCTTGCGGCCAAAGCGGCCGCGATGGACCGATTATCCACGCATCGATGCCACTCGTTAAGCCGTTAGCCATTCGGCCATGTTTCGCGCTCCGTATCCGGAGTCTAGGCGCTCGAAACATGGCCGAACGGCCAACGCGGGGCCAACAAGCCGGGAAAACGGGGCGAAGGCAGACGACATCACGTAAAATCCGTTGCCTGAACAAGAGAATGCCGCACGATTTTCCGTGTTCGAACGCGACTGTGAACGAATCCGGAAGCAGCGGCCGTTGCCCGATCGGCGCCTGTTAGCGCCCCGAATAAATCACCCGAAAAAGTTGCAAGCATGACCACTGAACCGAACGACTCTCCGGCACCGGCTTCGACTGCGAAAACCTTGCCCCTCACCGACGAGGTGCAGGCCGCGCTCGCCATCGCGAAACGGGGCTGTGACGAGCTGCTAATCGAAGCAGAATTCGCACAGAAGCTCGCCCGAAGCGCTGCGAGCGGCAAGCCGCTGCGCATCAAGCTCGGCCTCGATCCGACCGCGCCTGATATTCATATTGGCCATACGGTGGTCCTGAACAAGATGCGTCAGTTGCAGGATCTCGGCCATACGGTGATCTTCCTGATCGGCGACTTCACGTCGCTGATCGGTGATCCGTCGGGGCGTAACGCCACGCGTCCGCCGTTGACGCGCGAGCAGATCGAAGAAAACGCGAAGACCTATTTCGAGCAGGCCGCGCTCGTGCTCGATCGTGAAAAGACCGAGATGCGCTACAACAGTGAGTGGTCCATGCCGCTCGGCGCCGACGGCATGATCAAGCTCGCGTCACGCTATACGGTCGCGCGGATTCTTGAGCGCGAGGATTTCACGAAGCGCTACCAGGGTGGCATCCCCATCTCGATTCACGAGTTGCTGTACCCGCTCATGCAGGGTTACGACTCGGTTGCGCTGAACGCCGATCTCGAACTCGGTGGCACGGACCAGAAGTTCAATCTGCTGGTTGGCCGCGAATTGCAAAAGCAATATGGCCAGGAGCAGCAATGCATCTTGACCATGCCGCTGCTGGAAGGGCTGGATGGTGTCGAGAAGATGTCGAAGTCGAAACACAACTACATCGGCATTAGCGAGAAGCCCTCTGACATGTTCGGCAAGCTGATGAGCATCTCCGACACGCTCATGTGGCGCTACTTCGAGTTACTGTCGTTTAGAAGTATCGAAGAGATTGCGCGTTTCAAAAGCGAAGCCGAGGGTGGTCGTAACCCGCGCGATTTCAAGGTGCTGCTGGGACAGGAGATCGTCGCGCGTTTCCATTCGCCGGCTGACGCGGAACGGGCGCTGGAAGACTTCAACCATCGTGCGAAGGGCGGCGTGCCGGACGAGATTCCGTCGGTGACGCTCAGCGGCGCGCCGCTCGCCATCGGGCAACTGTTGAAGCAAGCCGGGCTGGTGCCTTCGACCAGCGAGGCGCTGCGCAATATCGAGCAGGGTGGCGTGAAGATCGACGGTGCGACGGTGTCGGACAAGGGCTTGAAGATCGAAGCGGGCGAGTTTGTGGTGCAGGTCGGCAAGCGCCGCTTCGCGCGCGTCACGCTGGCAGCATAAGCGCGTGATCGCACTCATTCAGCGTGTCTTGCGAGCCGACGTGCGTGTGGGCGACCGTGTGACGGGCGCGATCGATGCCGGCTTGCTGGCGCTTGTGTGCGCGGAGCGAGGAGACACCCAGGCCATTGCGGACAAGCTGCTGGCGAAGATGCTGGCGTATCGTGTTTTTAGCGATGCCGCCGGCAAGATGAATCTGCCGGTGCGGGATATAGATGGCGCCGGGCGTGCGGGCGGCGTGCTGCTGGTGTCGCAGTTCACCCTCGCCGCCGATACCTCCAGCGGACTGCGGCCAAGCTTCACACCGGCCGCGCCGCCAGAGGAAGGCCGCAGGCTGTTTGATTACTTCGTTGCGCAGGCGCGCGCCACGCATCCCATTGTTGAGACGGGCGAGTTCGGCGCGGACATGCAGGTGTCGCTGGTCAACGACGGGCCCGTCACGTTCTGGCTGCAAGTACGTTCCTGAGACGTCTCCCGAGTTTTGTCACTGTGCCCGTTGTTTAGGGCGCATCTTCCGGAATTTCACGCATCTCATGACCACGCAAGTCCTCTTCATCAGGCACGGCGAAACCGACTGGAATCGCATCAAGCGTATTCAGGGGCACACGGATATTCCGCTGGCGGCGACCGGCGTTGCGCAAGCAGGGCAGCTCGCACAACGTGTCTTGCAGGAGTCGAAGGCCGGCGCCCGACTCGACGCGGTGTATTGCAGCGATCTGCTGCGTGCTCAGCAGACCGCCAAACCGTTTGCGGACGCGCTAGGTTTGACGCTGAACCTGAACGAAGGTTTGCGTGAGCGTTTATACGGTGACTTTCAAGGTCACAACGGTGAAGAGATCCGCGCGAAGTATCCTGCTGAATATGCGGCCTGGCAGAGCCATGATCCAGGTTTCGCGCCGCCAGGCGGGGAATCGCAGCGCCTGTTTTCACGGCGCGTGCTGGGCGCTGTCGAGCCGATCGTGGCCGCGCATCCGGACGGACGTATTGCGGTCGTCGCTCACGGTGGCGTGCTGGACTGCATTTATCGGTTCGTGCGTGGATTGCCGCTCGACGTACCGCGTGACTGGCCGCTGCTGAATTCCAGCGTTAACGTGGTGGACTTCGAGAACGGTCAGGCGAAGGTTGTCTCATGGGGCGACGTCGCGCATCTTTCGTCCCCCGGAAGCGACGACGACCTCAAGGAAGTCCCGCGCTAATCAGGCTTCATCGCAGCGCGCCGCCGCGCTCGCTTGGACACGCCGTTATGCAACGCCCAGCGTATCAACGGCGCAATCATCTTGATGCCCGGCCGCGTCCACGCGCGGCGTAGCGGCGCAAATGCGCCGAATCCGAGCATCGATTGTGCCCAGTCAGGCAGCAGGTCCACACCCGCGTTCAGAATCAGCGCGCTGGCAGGTTTCATTGCGACACTGGGCGCTGGCGCGTTCATCAATACCTTCAGCACTTCCCGGGTACGCTCGCTTGCTTCTAGCTGTGGCCGCATTGACGCCAGGTACTTGTCGATCTCCGCACAACTCTTCGGCACATTGGTGGCACCGAGCATCTCCGCTATGGTCGATGTCTCCGCGTAGTAGGAGTCCTGCGCATCGAGGGGAAGCAACGGGTTCACGTATCGCAAATGCGCCTTCATGAAACTCGATACTTCCGCGACGTGAACCCACGTCAGCAACTCAGGATCGCTTGCTCGATACGGCCGGCCGTCGGGAGCCGTGCCTGTCACGGAGAGGTGAATTCGCTTCACACGTTCGATGAGCGCAAGCGCGTCATGCTTATTGCCGTACGTCGTACCCGCGATAAACGTGGCCGTGCGACGCAGGCGTCCGAGAATATCGGTTCGAAAGGTAGAGTGGTCCCAGACACCCGCGAGCGCCATTGGGTGCAGGGCCTGAAGCAGGAGGGCGCTGACGCCTCCGGTCATCATCGGCGTGAAGTCGGCGTGGACTTTCCAGCAAATGGCGTCGGGCCCGAATAGTCCCGGGTCGCCCGGCGGTGACGAATAATCCAGCGTTGGCCCACTGCCGGTAGTCAGGCTCGTAACACCGTTGGCGAGCCTGGAGCGCAGTCGCTTGACCAATTGGCCGGCGAAACCGGATGCCTCGTCAGGACGCGGACTTGCTTGATCGGACATCGGTTCGGCTATCGGCTATCAGTCTGTTGCGGCTAATATTGCCGTTGCTCAACTGTCGGTGTTGGCGTCCCACACTTCGCGGACCGGGCCGGCGTCCGGTGCGGCGAGGCCAAAGTGACGATACGTGAGCAACGTGGCAACGCGTCCACGCGGCGTGCGTTGCAAATATCCTTGCTGGATCAAATAGGGTTCAAGCACGTCTTCAATGGTGTCGCGTTCTTCGCCAATAGCCGCTGCGAGGTTATCGACGCCGACCGGACCGCCATCGAATTTGTGCAAGATGGCTTCCAGCAGTTTCCGGTCCATCAGGTCGAAGCCGACCGGATCGACGTCGAGCATCTTCAACGCGGCATCGGCGACTTCGGCTGTGATGTTGCCATCCGCTCGCACCTCGGCGTAATCACGTACGCGCCGAAGCAGCCGGTTCGCGATTCGCGGTGTCCCGCGCGCCCGCTTCGCAATTTCCAACGCCCCTTCCGGCACGATATCCGCCTTGAGCAGCGACGCCGAGCGCGTAACGATTCTCGCCAGTTCGCTCGCGGTGTAGAACTCCAGCCGCGACACAATGCCGAAGCGATCGCGTAACGGATTGGTCAGCATGCCCGCCCGGGTGGTCGCGCCGACCAGCGTGAACGGCTGCAAATCCAGCTTTACGCTACGTGCGGCCGGACCTTCACCGATCATGATGTCGATCTGATAATCCTCGAGGGCCGGATACAAAATTTCTTCGACGACCGGCGACAGCCGATGAATTTCGTCGATAAAAAGCACGTCGTTCTTTTCAAGGTTCGTCAGCAGCGCGGCGAGATCGCCGGCGCGCTCCAGTACCGGTCCCGACGTTTGCCGCAGATTCACGCCCATTTCTCGCGCGATGATATGCGCGAGCGTGGTCTTGCCGAGACCCGGCGGCCCAAACAACAGAACGTGGTCAAGCGCCTCGGAGCGCCGCCGTGCGGCCTCGATGAAAATCTGAAGCTGATCGCGGATCTTCTCCTGCCCGACGTATTCCTCGAGATCGCGCGGTCGCAGCGCGCGCTCGAACACTTCCTCGTTCGGCGAGACGGGAGTAGCCGAAATGATGCGTTCGGCAGCGAGTTTGTCGGTTTCTATCATGCGTCGATTGTACCGCGTGGCTCGAATGCCGAAAGCTGGCCGATCGGCCGACTGTTGGCCGGATCAGCCGCGTGAGAGACTGGCCTGACTAGCTCTTGGAAAGCGCTTTCAGGGCCAGCTTGATGCCTTCCGAGACGCCGGTACCAGCCGGAACATTCTTGACCGACATAAGTGCTTCTTTTTCGGAGTAACCCAATGACAGCAATGCATTCAGGATATCGCTCGCGTGGTCGGGACCGCTCACCGTGCCCGCGGCCGTGCCCAGATCCGCGCCAAGCTTGCCCTTCAGTTCGAGCAACAGCCGCTCGGCCGTCTTCTTGCCGATACCCGGCGTACGCGTCAGGCGCGCAGCGTCCTGCATTGTCACGGCTTGGGCGAGTTCCTGAACGCTCATGCCGGACAGCACGGCCAGCGCCATGCGCGCCCCGATCCCGCTGATCTTGAGCAGTTCACGAAAGGTCGTGCGCTCCTGTTGCGTACCGAAGCCGTACAGCAAATGCGCGTCTTCACGCACGATCAACTGGGTCAGCAACACGACCTTCTCTCCGCTGTTCGGCAGGTTATAGAAGGTGCTCATCGGTACGGCAATTTCGTAGCCTACGCCGCCGCAATCAACGAGCAAGTACGGCGGATTTTTTTCCAGCAAAACGCCTGCTATGCGACCAATCATGGTGAGGAACTTGTAGTGGAGTTAGCCGACAAGACGGCCGCGCCGTACGCGCAGGCCCTTTTTAGCCAGCGATGGTGCGATTTCGCCGAGCGCGGTCATCGCGCCGCCAGCGTGCGCGTGGCAGATGGCCATGCCGAGTGCATCCGCGGCATCGGTGCCGGGGACCCCGGTAAGCGCGAGCAATCGAACCACCATCTGCTGCATTTGTTCTTTCGTGGCGCGGCCATAGCCCACCACGGCCTGCTTCAACTGCAACGCCGTGTATTCGGCAACCGGCACGCCGCTCGCGACAAGGCCGCAAATTGCCGCGCCGCGCGCCTGGCCGAGCAGCAGCGTGGATTGCGGATTGACGTTGACGAACACTTTCTCGATTGCGGACTGGTCGGGCGCGTGTTGCCGGACAAGCGTCGAGATACCTTCGAAGATCGTGTGGAGACGCGACGGCAAATCTGCGTCGGCGGTCTTGATGACGCCGCTGGTCACATAGGTCAGCGTTTGACCGGTCTTGTCGATGACGCCGAACCCCGTCACGCGCAGGCCCGGGTCAATACCGAGAATTCTCATGGAGTGCCGTTGGAACGTAGTGCTTGCGATACTAACAGCGCGGCGCAAAAAGTAAAAAGCCCGGTGCGCCTGCCGGCCACCGGGCTTTCTAACGGTGAAGCGTGCTCAGTGGCGCGCTTAATGGCGGAAGTGCCGCGTTCCGGTCAACACCATTGCAATGTTGTGCTCGTCCGCAGCGGCGATCACTTCGTCATCGCGCATGGAACCGCCCGGCTGGATAACGCAGGTCGCGCCAGCGTTGACCACGACGTCGAGGCCATCGCGGAACGGGAAAAACGCGTCCGACGCCACAGCCGATCCGGCCAGCGACAAGCCCGCGTTCTGCGCCTTGATGCTGGCAATGCGCGCCGAATCCACGCGGCTCATTTGACCCGCGCCCACGCCGATCGTCATGCCGCCGCCGCAGAACACAATGGCATTCGACTTCACGAACTTTGCGACACGCCACGCGAACAGCAGATCGTCCATTTCCTTCGGCGTCGGATGACGCTTCGTGACCACGCGCAATTCGTGCGGCTGGACGTTCTTCGAATCCAGCGATTGGACCAGCAGGCCGCCGCCCACGCGCTTCAGGTCGAATGCGTTGTGACCGTCGCCGAGATCGATTTCCAGCAGACGCACGTTTTGCTTCGCCGCGAAAATCTGCTTGGCTGCATCGCTGAACGAAGGCGCCATCAGCACTTCCACGAATTGCTTCGCAACAGCTTGCGCCGCCGCTTCATCCACTTCAAGGTTGAACGCGATGATGCCGCCGAACGCGGAGGTGGGATCGGTCTGGAACGCTTTCGAATAGGCTTCGTGCGCGTCCGCGCCGATCGCCACGCCGCACGGATTCGCGTGCTTGATGATCACGCAGGCTGGCGCATCGAAGGTCTTTACGCATTCCCATGCTGCGTCGGAGTCCGCAATGTTGTTGTACGACAGTTCCTTGCCCTGCAATTGCTCGTAGTTGGCGAGCGCGCCAGCCGGCGTTGTGAGGTCGCGATAGAACGCAGCGCTTTGATGCGGGTTCTCGCCGTAACGCAGATCCTGCACCTTGGTGAACGCGAGGTTGAACGTCGACGGATAGGTGTTGCGGCTCTTGTGCTGCAACTCGTCGGTCAGGCTCGTCAGGTAATTCGTGATCGCGCCATCGTATTGAGCGGTGTGCGCAAACACTTTGGTGGCGAGCTTGAAGTTCGTCGCGTAGCTGACGGTGTTCTTAGCCGAGCGCATTTCGTCGAGGACGATCGCGTAGTCCGAGGGATCGACAATCACCGTTACGTCACGATGATTCTTCGCCGCCGAACGCAGCATGGTCGGGCCGCCAATATCGATATTTTCGATCGCGTCTTCCAGCGAGCATTCTTCCTTCGATACCGTCTGCACGAACGGATACAGGTTCACCACCAGCAGGTCGATGGTCGGAATGTCGTGTTGTTCGAGCGCGGCCATGTGTTCAGGAGAATCGCGGCGCGCCAGAATGCCGCCGTGAACCTTCGGGTGGAGCGTTTTCACGCGGCCGTCGAGCATCTCCGGAAAACCGGTGTAGTCGGCGACTTCAGTGACAGGCAGGCCTGCATCAGCCAGGAGTTTCGCGGTGCCGCCGGTCGAGAGCAGGCTAACGCCTAGCGCCGACAGCGATTTCGCAAATTCGACGATGCCAGACTTGTCGGAAACGGAAAGGAGCGCTTGCTTGATCATGATGGGAGCGGCGGAAGCCGGTAGGGGAGTCGAGGGGAATCAGGAAATTCGAGTCGACCGCCGTACGCCGCGACGGTCCGGGTGGTACATCAATAAGACAATTGCTTTAAATGAGTCCGTGCTGTTGCAGCTTCTTGCGCAGCGTGTTGCGGTTGATACCGAGAAACTCGGCCGCGAGCGACTGGTTGCCCTCGGCTTGCTTCAGCACGACTTCCAGCATCGGTTTTTCGACGCACGAAATCACCATCTCGTAGACGTCGTGCGGTTTGGAACCGTCCAGGTCCTGGAAATAATTGTCCAGGCTCTGGCGGACGCATTGTTCTATGTGATGTCTACTCATGCGGCTAGTCGGTCTGTGTGGTTCTGCCCGTCGCACGATTCTTCGGCTTCGTCGTTGCCGCCGCGGTCGCCGTCTGCGTCGAGTTCTTCGACATAGACGAGACGGTCGGACAACGCCTTTTGGGCGTCGAAGAATTCGTTCACGGCGAGCAATTGTTCGCGTGTGGAATCCAGCGTGTTCATCCGATGTCTGAACGTGTTGGCGCCGGAAAGGCCGCGAGTGTACCAGCCGATGTGCTTGCGCGCTGTACGAACGCCCGTGAATTCGCCATAGAAATCATAGTGATCTTCGAGATGCTCATTCATCAGTTGCTGGATCTCGTCGATACGCGGCGCCGGCAAATGTTCGCCCGTTGCCAGAAAGTGTTCGATCTCGCGAAAGAGCCACGGGCGCCCTTGCGCAGCACGCCCGATCATGATCGCGTCCGCACCGGTGACGGCCAGCACATGGCGCGCTTTTTCGGGTGTGGCGATGTCGCCGTTGGCCACCACCGGAATGCGCACGGAAGCTTTGACGGCGGCAATGGTCTCGTATTCCGCGTCGCCCTTGTACAGGTCCGCGCGAGTGCGGCCGTGCACGGTCAGCATGGAAATGCCCGCGTCTTGCGCAATGCGCGCAATATTCAGCGCGTTCTTGTTCTCGCGGTTCCAGCCCGTGCGGATCTTCAGCGTAACGGGCACGGCGTCCGGGCCAACGCCGACTGCGTTCACCACGGCTTGCACGATCTGCGCGACCAATGCTTCGTTTTGCAGCAATGCCGATCCAGCCGCCACATTGCAGACTTTCTTGGCTGGGCAGCCCATGTTGATGTCGATGATCTGCGCGCCGTTCGCGACGTTGTGACGCGCGGCTTCGGCGAGCATTTTCGGATCAGCACCGGCGATTTGCACGGAAATAGGCTCTACTTCGCCGGTGTGATTCGCGCGACGGAGCGTTTTCTCGCTTTTCCACAATTGCGCATTCGACGCAACCATTTCGGACACCGCGTAACCCGCGCCCATGCGTTTGCACAACTGCCGGAACGGGCGGTCCGTCACCCCGGCCATGGGGGCGACAAACAAGTTGTTGCGCAAAATGTGGGGGCCGATGGCCGGGGCGGAAATGGGCATGAAACTCGCGGCGTCCCAAATGCAGGGACGCAAAAGCGCTTAAGGAAACGCGTATTTTACCGCGAACGCGCTGGGTCAATTAAGTCCAATCGCCGCGCAAGTTGTTAAATCTTCTATGAATATCGTGGATGTCATAGAGGAAAAGCTCAACTATGGGCCGATGAATGCAGTGCGGCGAACGCATGTTTGACTCAATTGGTGCAGCGGGCCGAGTGCGACGGCGACGCTCGTCGCTCGTCGCGATCGGAACACGCTGACCTCACCCAAAGCGCGCAGAAGGCTCACCGCACGAATTACGCGAATCGTTGCGAAGCTAAAGCGTGCCGTGCCCAAAGGTGTTCCCAGCGTGATCGACGCAGGAGAATTCACTCTCAGCAATCAGGCCGCTCGCCGTACTGACTCGAAGCCGCTGCGAGTATTCCGCCAAGTCAGCGCCGTTGCCCGAACATCATCTGTCGTGCCAGCACGGTTTTAACCGGCGGGACGAGTTCCAACGCGCTCAACGCCAGCCCGCGCATTGCGGCGAGGGGCGCGAAATCAACCGTGAAAAGACGTGCGAGCGTATCGGTTGCGCCAATCGTCATGCGGCGGTCGAGTGCGCGCCGTTGCGCAAAAAGACTCAATGCAACCGTAGTCGGGCCGTTCGTCGATAACGCGTCGCATAGCGCGTGAGCATCGCGTAAGCCCAGATTGAGCCCTTGTCCCGCAACGGGATGCAGCGTTTGCGCCGCGTTGCCGATAGCAACCGTGCGCCGGTCGACCAGTGCGTTCAGCGCATTCAGTCCGAGCGGGAAGGTCGCCCGCCCGGTGATGCGCGTGAAGCGGCCCATGCGTTCACCGAACGCCGAGCCAAGCTCGGTGAGGAATTCAGCGTCGGGGAGTTGTGAGCGGCGCGCCGCTTCTTCAGGGGCGCTGCACCAGACGAGCGCGTAGTCCGCCTGACGCGCGCCGCCGGAGGGTAACAACGCGATCGGCCCTTCGGGCGTGAAACGTTCCCACGCAACCCCAGGTTGTGGCGACGATACGCTCACCGTCCCGACAATGGCCGTCTGGCCATAATCGCGCGTGTTCTTGACCTCGGCGGAAAGATCGGAAGAAGCAGCGGAAGAAGCGTCCGCGTCCTTGTATAACCCGCCTTCGGCATTCACCAGAATGCGTGCGCGGATCGTGCGGTCGCCTGTGGCTGAATGGATCGAGAGCGTGACGCCCTCGTGGTCGTGCAAGGGTGTCGATGCGGTGGTTTCCGTGAACCAGTGCACGCCGGTTTTGCTGACAGCTTGCGCAAGCGTTGTAACAAGCGAGCCATAACGCACGACATAGCCGAGCGCGGGCAAACCGTGTTCATCATGGTCGATCAGCGTGCGGCCGAACTGTCCGCGTTGTGACACGTGAATGCGTTTGATTGGCGTGGCATCGGCGGGGAAACCGAGCGATGACTCAAGCATCGCGCGGCTGCCATGCGAAACCGCAATGGCACGCGGATCAGCCGATGCCGCCCCGGGCTCGCGTGCATCAATCAACGCGACCGACAAGCGCGACGTCGCGCTCCGTTTCGCCAGCCAGCCGGCGAGCGCGAGCCCAACCGGACCCGCGCCGACGATGGCGATATCGAAGTGATAATCGGCAGGCGGTGCATGGCCGATAGTTTCCGCGGTTTCAATTTGCATCTGGCGTTTGCGCGTCGCGCATCAAGGCTTCTATTTCGTCGGCATCGACGGGCACTTCGCGCGTCGTCAACTCGCAGCCGTCGGCGGTGACAATGGCGTCATCTTCGATCCGTATACCGATGTTCGCGTACCGTTCGGGAATATCTTCGGCTGCGCGAATGTACAAACCCGGCTCGATAGTCAGCGTCATGCCAGCCTTCAACGTGCGCCACGCGCGTGCGCCCTGGTCGTCGAGTTGCGCGTGGGCGTCGCGGTAATCGCCAGCATCGTGCACGTCCATGCCGAGCCAATGGCTTGTCCGATGCATGTAGAAACGCTGATAAGCCCGCTCGGCGATGACATCGTCCACGGTCGCAAACTTGTTGCGGTCGATGATCCCCGTATCCAGCAAACCCTGCGCCAATACACGCACGGCAGCTTCGTGCGGCGCGTCGAAACTGACGCCTTCGCGGGTTGCGTCGACGGCGGCATATTGCGCGGCCAGCACGATGTCGTAGATTTCCCTTTGCGCCGATGTGAACCGCCCGCTCGCCGGAAACGTGCGCGTGATGTCGGACGCGTAGCCGTCGAGTTCGCACGCGGCGTCGATCAGGATCAGGTCGCCTTCGCGCACAATCGTGTTGCCCGCCGGGTAGTGCAGCGTGCAGGCATTCGCGCCGGCGGCGACGATTGTTCCGTACGCGGGCGCTTGCGCGCCGCGTCGGCGGAACGTGTAGAGCAACTCGGCTTCGATCTCGTATTCGTGCATGCCGGGGCGGCAGGTTTGCATCGCGCGCCGGTGTGCTTCGGCGGAGATGGTGCCCGCGCGCCGCATGATCTCGAGTTCGTGCGCGTCCTTGATCAGGCGCATTTCGTCGAGCACGGGCAGTAAATCGATCGCTTTCGTGGGTGCTTTCACGCCGATCCTGCTCTGTGCCCGAACCGTCGCGAGCCAGCCGCGAACCTGCTCATCGAGCTCACCGGAACTGCCGAGCGCATAGTGCAGCGCGGGGTTATCGGCGAGCAGGCGCGGCATTTCCGTATCGAGCTGATCGATGGGGAACGCTGCGTCAAACCCCAACGCGAGACGTGCGCCTTCAGGGCCGTATCGGAAACCTTCCCAGGTTTCGCGCTCGGCATTTTTCTCGCGGCAGAACAGGATGGCGGCGGGTTCGTCCGCCTCGGCGCTGGCGTTGAGGACCAGCGTGGCTTCGGGTTCGGTGAAGCCCGTCAGGTAATAGAAGTAGCTATCGTGGCGGAACGGGTAATCGGCGTCGCGATTGCGCATGACTTCGCGCGCTGTCGGAATGATTGCCACGCCGCCGCCCGACTCTCGCAGCGCCGCGAGGACGCGGTCACGGCGGCTGCGATAGACGTCGATGGCTAATAAGGATTGGGCTTCAGTCGATGAGTTCATTCAGCGATTGTAGCGCCGCCTCCGCGATGCTTCACTCCTCTACGTCGGGCGCTTGATCGACGGCGGGTTCCGCTGCTGCGGGGCGATTGCGCACGCTGCCGGCAATCATGTCGAAGCGGAACAGCCGGCATTCGAGCGCGCCGTTGAAGAGCGGCGTTTTCGTCGATTCACGCAGTCGCAGCATGCCCGGCAGTTTTCGATCCGATGTCAGCACGTACGCGCGCCAGCCCGGAAAGCGCTGTTTCATCGCGTTGCCGAACGAGATGAAGAATTCCTGATCGGCGGGATCAGGTTGCGCGCGGTGGAACGCTTCTTCGTCTTCGTCGTGACCGCGGTTCTTCGGTTCGCGAAGCTCGCCGCGCGGGCCGCGTCCGCGCACTTCGATCCGCTCGCCGTACGGCGGATTCGCGACGAGGATGCCCGGAATGTCGGATGGCGGCGTCATGTGGCGCGCATCGAGTTGTTTCAACGACAACTCCGGCAAACCCGCGCGTTCCAGATTCGAGTACGCCTTGTCGAGCATATCGCCGGAAATGTCGCTGCCGTAGATCTGGATATCCGCACGCGATGACTTCGCGGCGTGTTTGGCATCGACGGCCGCGCCTTTCAGCTTTTGCCACGCGTTCACGTCGAATTGTTTCAGCTTTTCGAAGCCGAAGTTGCGGTCCACGCCCGGCGCGATGTTCAGCGCGACTTGCGCGGCTTCGGCGAGGAAGGTGCCGCTGCCGCACATCGGATCGTAAAGCGGTGTGCCGGGCGTCCAGCCGGTCAGGCGCAAGATTCCCGCCGCGAGGTTTTCACGCAAGGGCGCGGCGCCCTTGTCGAGTCGCCAACCGCGTTTGAAGAGCGGATCGCCGGAGGTATCGAGGTAAAGCGTGCATTCGTTCAGCGTGAGGAACGCGAAGACGCGGACGTCGGGTTGCGCGGTATCGACGCTCGGACGGTTGCCCGTGAGTTCGCGCAAGCGGTCGCAGATGGCGTCTTTCACGCGCAAGGTCGCGAATTCCAGGCTGCGTAAAGGGGATTTGATCGCGGTGATATCGACGCGAATGGTTTCGTTCGGCGAGAACCACTTTTCCCATTGCTGCTGATACGCGAGTTCGTAGATGTCGTGTTCGCTGCGATACGGGCCTTGGGCCAGTTTCAGCAACACACGGCTCGCGATGCGGGAATGGAGGTTCGCGGCCATGCCGGCTGCCCAGGAGCCGCGGAAATGCACGCCACCGGGGACTTCCTTGCCGGTTCTGAATTGCGAGCCCTCAATGTGCTTCGCTCCGATTTCGGCGAGTTCGGCAGCCAGCGGCGCCTCAAGACCGCGCGGGCAAGGGGCAAACCAGTCGAAAAGGAAAGTAGTGGCCATGGGGGCGGTGCTTTTTTGGGAATCGAAGGGGGATATTGTACGCGGGGGAGGGGCCGGAGATGGGTTAGCCAAGCGCGCGGCGGCAGACGAGGTTTTCGTAAGCTCGGTCGGGCAGAAGCGAATTCGAACGCTTCTGTAATGGAAATGGATGCTGACGTTAGCCGATTGGCTAGTTACGTCGTAACCCACGAATCGGTATCGTTGCTCAATAACAGAGGGTGGACTGCGTTGGAGGTATCGCACTAAGTGCTATAGTTTATGAAGGACGGAAATGCGGATTTTTAAGACCAAATGGTTTGCACGCTGGGCCGATACGGAGGGCGTGACCGATGCGGCTTTGCTGAGTGCCGTCGAGGAAATGAACCGGGGTCTGATTGATGCGAATTTGGGCGGACACGTATTCAAGAAGCGAGTTGGTATCAACGGACGGGGCAAGCGCGGCGGATTACGTACGCTGCTGGCGTTTCGAGTGGGTGAGCGAGCCTTCTTCGTGTTCGGGTTTGCCAAGAACGAGCGGGCCAACGTGAGCGACAAGGGGTTGGCAGCGTTGAAGCTGCTGGGGTCGCAATTGTTGGGCTATGACGCGCGCACGTTGACTCAGGCGCTGCGTGCGGGCGAGTTACATGAGGTGGAGAGCGATGAGTGACAAACTGCTGAAGGCGCTGCACGAAACGGCGCAAGGGCTACACCAGGGTGGAACGATGGATGCCGTGACACTGCGGGAGTTCGATGCGCTATGCCTGCCGCCGATCAAGGATTACAGCGCGGCACAGATCAAGCGGCTACGCCAGCGCACCAAGGCGAGCCAAGCGGTGTTCGCGGCGTGTCTGAACACGAGTGCATCGACGGTGCAGAAATGGGAGCAGGGCCAGAAGCGGCCGAACGGGCCGTCGTTGAAGCTGCTCGATCTGGTTGATCGTAAAGGCCTGGAAGCGATGTTTTAAAGGTTCTGCTGAAGGGACCGTCAGGCGGATCCTCGGCGGGAAATATCGGTTTGCTGTATGTGATAGACGGCATAAAAAAATAACAAAACGCCGGTGTCTCTCGCGAGCACACCGGCGTTCTGTCTTACCCGGCAGCGCGTATCACTCCACCGCCTTCACCATATCCTCGATCACCTTCTTCGCGTCCCCGAAAACCATCATCGTCTTGTCCATATAGAACAACTCGTTGTCCAGCCCGGCATAACCCGCCGCCATGGACCGTTTATTCACGATAATCGTCTTCGCCCGATACGCCTCCAGAATCGGCATGCCCGCAATCACCGATTTCGGATCGGTTTTAGCCGCCGGGTTCACCACATCGTTCGCCCCAAGGACCAAAACCACGTCCGTCTGCTGGAATTCACCGTTGATATCTTCCATCTCGTGGACCAGTTCATAGTCCACTTCGGCCTCCGCCAGCAACACGTTCATATGCCCAGGCATACGCCCGGCCACCGGGTGAATCGCGTACTTTACGTCGATGCCTTTCGCGATCAGCTTATCGGTGAGTTCCTTCAACGCGTGTTGAGCGCGGGCCACGGCCAACCCATACCCCGGCACGATCACCACCGTCTCAGCGTTACCGAGCATGAACGCGGCGTCATCGGCGGAACCGGATTTAACCGGACGTTGCTCTTGCGCGCCGCCCGTCGCCGCCGCGCCACCTTCGTTACCAAACCCGCCCAGCAGCACATTAAAGAACGAGCGGTTCATCGCGCGGCACATGATGTACGACAGAATCGCACCCGACGATCCAACCAGCGATCCGGCGATAATCAGCATCGGGTTATTCAGCGAAAAGCCGATACCCGCCGCCGCCCAGCCCGAATACGAATTCAGCATGGACACAACCACCGGCATATCCGCGCCGCCGATCGGGATAATGATCAGCACGCCGAGCGCGAACGCGATCAGCGTCATGATCACGAACGGCAGCCACGACTGCGTCAGCATGAAAATGATGCCAAACCCGAGCATCGCGATGGCGAGCAGCAGGTTGATCGTGTGCTGGCCGCGATACACGACCGGCGCGCCCTTGAACAACCTGAACTGATATTTGCCCGACAGCTTCCCGAACGCAATCACCGACCCGGAAAACGTGATCGCACCCACAAACGTGCCGATAAACAACTCCACGCGATTACCCACGGGAATTGGTTCGCCCACCGCTGCGAGACCAAACGCTGAGGGTTCCGAAACAACCGCATACGCAATACACACCGCCGCCAGACCGATCAGCGAGTGCATCGCGGCGACGAGTTCCGGCATCTTCGTCATCTCGACTTTCGCCGCGACATACGCGCCAATCGCACCGCCGACCACGAGCGCCCCGAACAACAAGCCTAGCCCGAGCGACAGATCCGATCCCAGCGTCGAAGCCTGCTTCACGATCAACGCGATAGTCGTCAGAATCGCGATCGCCATGCCGGCCATGCCGAACGTATTGCCGATACGCGCCGTCTTCGGATTCGACAATCCTTTGAGCGCCTGGATGAAACACACCGAGGCGATGAGATACAGGAGAGTGACAACGCTCATGCTCATTGCGCGGCCCCCTTCGAAGCGTTGGTGATCTGCTTGGGCGCTTTCTTCTTGAACATCTCGAGCATTCGCCGCGTCACCAGAAATCCGCCGAACACATTGACCGCGGCCAATAACACCGCGAGGGTGCCGAAGAACTTGCCGGTATCGCCAATCGTCAAGCCGGCCGCAAGCATCGCGCCGACAATCACGATCGCGGAAATCGCGTTCGTCACCGCCATCAAAGGCGTGTGCAGCGCAGGCGTGACGTTCCATACCACGTGATAGCCAACGTAGATCGCCAGCACGAAAATGATCAGGTTGATGACCGTGTGATTTACCAGTTCCATGTCAGTCTCCTTTGATCCCGCGCGTGACCTGGCCGTCGCGGCACAGGAGCGTCGCGGCGACAATATCGTCGGCCATATCGATGTTCAGCGTCCCTTCCTTCGTCACGATCAACTTGATGAAATCAAGCAGGTTGCGGGCGTAGAGGGCGGAGGCATCGGCGGCGACCATGGAGGCGAGATTGGTGTAGCCGACCAGATGCACACCATGTTTCGTCACGACCTGATCGACTTCGGTAAGCGGACAATTGCCGCCGCGTCGGCCTTCGTATTCGGCGCCGCGTCCCGCCGCCAGATCGACGATGACCGAACCCGGTTTCATCGCCTGGACGGTTTCCGCCGCGATCAACGTCGGCGCAGGTCGGCCGGGAATCAACGCGGTCGCGATGACGATATCGGCTTGTTTTGCACGTTCGGCCACCAGCACCGATTGCCGCGCGAGCCAACTTGGCGGCATGGGACGGGCGTAACCACCGACGCCGACCGCGGCTTCGCGTTCTTCATCGGTTTCGTAGGGGACTTCGAGGAACTTCGCGCCCAGCGATTCGATCTGCTCCTTCACGGCTGGACGCACATCGGAGGCTTCGATCACCGCGCCGAGCCGCTTGGCCGTGGCGATAGCCTGCAAGCCCGCCACGCCCGCGCCGAGCACGAGCACGCGCGCCGCTTTAACGGTGCCGGCGGCGGTCATGAGCATGGGCATGAAGCGCTGATAGATATTGCTCGCGACCAGCACGGCCTTGTACCCGGCGATATTCGCCTGCGACGACAACACGTCCAGGCTCTGTGCACGCGTGGTACGTGGCGCAGCTTCCAATGCGAACGCGGTAATGCCGGAAGCGGCCAGACGCGCATTGTTCTCGGCGTTGAACGGATCGAGCATGCCCGCAATCACCGCGCCGGACTTCAGCAGCAGCAATTCGGCTTCATTGGGCGAATGAACCTTGAGGACGAGGTCAGCGGCAAACGCGGTATTGGCATCGACCAGCTCGGCGCCGGCAGCGGCGAAGGCGTCGTCGATATAACTCGCTGGCACACCCGCGCCGCGCTGCACCGTAACCCGGTGACCTTGCGACACGAGCTTCTTGACCGTCTCCGGCGTGGCGGCGACGCGCGCCTCGTTCGCCCGCGTTTCGGCAGGTACTCCGATATGCATCTTCATCCTCCTCACGTTCTAGTTTTTGATTTGGCCGTGCGCAGTCGCTCGCGTGTTTGCAGCAACCATCCTGCACGTGATTAAGCGGGTGTTTAAGCTGTTATTTGCGACTGATCGTCACTGTAACCGAAACATTCGCGAAAAATGACGCCATCGGACAACAACGCGCACGATCCCTTCCGGCGGCGTAAAAACCCGCAAAACGGTAAAATAGCGTCCTATGAAACCAGAACGATGGACACCGCGCGTGACGGTCGCGGCAATTGTGGAGCGGGACGGGCGCTTTCTCGTGATCGAGGAGCACACGTCGGACGGGCTCAAGATCAATCAGCCGGCCGGGCATCTGGAAGCGGGAGAAACACTTGTTGACGCCGTGATGCGCGAGACGCTCGAGGAAACCGCGCACCGTTTCGAACCGCAGGCACTTGTCGGCACGTATCTCACGCACTTCGAGCGGCCGGGACGGTCGGTCACGTATTTGCGGTTTACGTTCTGCGGCACGACGTCGGGCGAGGTACCGGGTAGGGCACTGGACGCGGGCATCGTGCGGGCCATGTGGCTTACCGCCGACGAATTGCGCGCATGCGCTGACCGGCACAGGTCGCCGGCCGTGCTGGAATGTCTCGATCATTACCTCGCCGGGCGCCGCGTGCCGCTCGACTTCATTCATACGCATTCGGTTGCGCCGGTGCAGGTTCAGGGCCTGAATTCAGCTTCAGATGCGTAATTCAGGCAAGTAATTCGGGCAAGTAACGTAGAGAGCAAAATGAGCAAGGCCGGAAAACAGAAAGTCGTGGTGGGCATGTCGGGCGGCGTGGATTCGTCGGTCACCGCATGGCTGCTCAAGGAGCAGGGCTACGACGTGATCGGCCTGTTCATGAAGAACTGGGAAGATGACGACGACAGCGAATACTGCTCGACGCGGCAGGACTGGATCGACGTGGTGTCGGTGGCGGACCTGATCGGCATCGACGTGGAAGCGGTCAACTTCGCGGCCGAATACAAAGACCGCGTGTTCGCCGAGTTCCTGCGCGAATATTCAGCCGGCCGCACGCCGAATCCAGACGTGTTGTGCAACGCCGAGATCAAGTTCAAGGCCTTTCTCGACCACGCGATGTCGCTTGGCGGCGAAACCATCGCGACGGGGCACTACGCCCGCGTGCGGGAACGCGACGGGCTGTTCGAACTGCTGAAGGCCACCGATTCGACCAAGGATCAGTCGTACTTCCTTCACCGGTTGAATCAGGCGCAGTTGTCGAAGACGTTGTTTCCTCTCGGCGAGATGCCCAAGACGAAGGTGCGTGAAATTGCGGCGCAGATCGGCTTGCCGAATGCGGCGAAGAAGGATTCCACCGGCATTTGTTTTATCGGTGAACGGCCGTTTCGCGAGTTCCTGAACCGTTATCTGCCGACGCAACCCGGTCCAATGAAAACGCCCGATGGCAAAGTCATCGGCGAGCATGTCGGGCTGGCGTTCTATACCTTCGGTCAGCGTAAAGGCATCGGGCTCGGCGGTAGCAAGGACGGTAGCGGCGACCCGTGGTTTGTCGCGGGGAAGGACATGGCGTCGAACACGCTGTACGTGGTGCAAGGGCATGACCATCCGTGGCTGCTGTCGCATTCGCTCGTGGCCGGCAATACCAGTTGGGTCGCGGGCGCCGCGCCGGTCGAAGGCACCGTTTGCGCGGCCAAGACGCGGTATCGGCAATCGGATGCGGCGTGTGTGATGGGAGCGCCGGGATCGGCGGATGGTCGCTTCGAACTTCGTTTCGACGACGCCCAATGGGCCGTCACGCCAGGACAATCGGCCGTGCTCTATCAGGGCGATGTGTGCCTGGGTGGCGGGATCATTGAATCGGCCGCGACTGCCCAGCCTGTGCGCCGCGACGCAGGAGCCGCCTTGCTCACGGCAACAAGGTAGGGTTGTCTTCAACCATCACGCTGGTGGAAGCGGGCTGCGGCCCGCTTTTTGTTGCGCGGAGTTCGCCAGAAAACACGGTCAAATCAGTAATTCACAAAAAATCGGTACATACCCGGTGAGGTTTGGGCACGCTCTGAGCAGTCCAGACGGAAAAAATTGGAGCTGCGTGGTGAAAAACTTCTGAAAAAATTATTCAAAGATCTTGACTATCTATCTTCTAGTAGATAAATTGTCGTCATGGATGCCGCGATGACCCGACTTAGCAAGACAAGATGGCGGCGTAGCGGAGATTTGCACTGTGAGATGGAACGAGTTGATTGGACCGTAACTCTGCACAACGAGACAGCACGAGCGCAACAACCCTGTGGAAGTAACGAGTAACGAGCCCAAACCGAAATGAATACCGAGAAAACCCCCGACAAAAATACTGTGCGCGAGCAATTGCTCGATCATGCCCAGGTTTTGCTGATGACCCGCGGCTACAACGGTTTCAGTTATCGGGATTTGTCGGCACTGGTCGGAGTGAAGACTTCGAGCATTCACTACTACTTCCCGTCGAAGGAAGATCTGGTGCTCGAAGCGGTGAATACGTACAGCGCGGACGTGATGTCGTCTATTTACGCCATCGATAGCTCCGCCTCCGCCGAGAAGAAGCTCGACCGCTATGTAAAGCTGTTCGGCAAAATCGTGGGCGAGGGCGATCAGGTTTGTCTTTGCGGAATGCTTGCCGCCGATATTGAATCGCTTCCCGAAGCTGTCCGCCATTCGGTTCAGGCTTTCTTCAAGGCTAACGAAGCCTGGTTAGCAAAGGTGCTGGCCGAAGGCGAGAAGCAAGAAACCCTGAGGATGAACGGAAAGCCTGACGCGACGGCACGTGCGTTGTTCGCGGCATATCAGGGAAGTTTGCTGGCCTGCCGTCTGTTTCACACCAAGGTGCGTTTGGATGAAGTCACCCAAACTGTGAAACGTTAACTCACGATGTGGATGGAAACGCCTTGCGAATGAATTGAGTGCCGTGCGACGAGCTGCGGAATAAGCGGGGCGGATTGCAAGTGCAAAGTGTGGAAAAGAATGTTTTTCCTGATCTCGCCGTCATCGTTGATGATAATTGTTAAGAATGATTAAGCGTGTACCAAAATCCGCATTTATCCAGTTGTCTATCTTCAGGTAGGTAGATTTTGATTGCCGATTTTATTCGTTGACAACTCATTTTGAAGTTATTTTTACCGTCGTCAAAAAGGCGTCGACGAAGATAGGCCGGCGAGTTCTGGCTTCGCCCGTAAATGGTGAATCGGTATCGGCGATTTTGATTTTTAGCCACGCAGGCCGAGTTTCATCGACGTTGGACCGGCGCAGTTAATTAGTTGAGCGTTTGTCGGGTGGCAGCACGCGGCGGTTCGCGTCAATTTTGTTGTCTTTGTCGCAGTTAGCGCGGTAGCTAACAAGAAGGTTAGCTAGGTTTGCTGAGTTATCGAGTTACCGAGTTACCGAGGTATCGAGTTTTAAGTTGATCAGTTATCTATCTATGAGTAGATAAAATTATGAATTTTTCTTCCTTCGTTTTCAGCGCTTCGTTTTTAGCATTCCGTGTTTCAGCCGTTTCACGTCGCAAGTCGTAGGCAATCAGGCATCACCCGTCTTACCCAACCGCAGCAACCCGGTTTTCGCACCGGGCCCTAACCCCTAACCCGCCGTCCCTTCACTAACAGGAGTGAACCATGTACAAGCTCAAGTCCCTCGCCATCGCCTCCGCTGTTGCTGCAATGCTTGGCGCAAGCGCCGCGGCGCAAGCCGCTCCAGTGCTCGAACCCGCGACGCAGCAGTTTATCGACGCGCTCACGGCTCAAAAAGGTCCGCCGATCTACACGCTGTCTCCCGCCGATGCCCGCAACGTCCTCGCTGGCGCGCAGTCGCAGCCGGTATCGAAGGAAGCCGCGCAAATCGAGGACCGCGTGATCGATGCAGGCCCGACGGGGAAGATCGCGATCCGCATCGTACGTCCTGCCCACGCCAAGGGCGTGCTGCCCGTGATCATGTATTTCCATGGTGGCGGTTGGGTGCTGGGCGACAAGAATACGCACGACCGCCTGATCCGTGAGATCGCGAACGGTGCACAGGCTGCGGTGATCTTCGTGGATTACGATCGCTCGCCGGAGACGAAATTCCCGGTGCCGACGGAAGAAGCCTACGCCGCCACGCGCTACGTGGCTGAGCACGCGAAGCAGTTCAACGTCGATGCGACGCGTATGGCCGTGGCGGGCGACAGTGTCGGCGGCAATATGGCGGCGGCGGTCACGTTGATGGCGAAGGAGCAGGGCGGCCCGGCGTTGCGTTACCAAGTGCTGTTCTACCCGGTCACCGATGCGAATTTCGACGACGGCTCGTACAACGAATTCGCCGATGGTCCGTGGCTCACCAAGAACGCGATGAAATGGTTCTGGGACGCGTACGCGCCGAACGCCGCCGATCGGGAAAAAATCACGGCGTCGCCGCTGCGCGCATCGCTTGATCAGTTGAAGGGCTTGCCGCCCGCGCTCGTCATTACCGACGAAAACGACGTGCTGCGCGACGAAGGCGAAGCGTATGCCCGCAAGCTGTCACAAGCTGGCGTCCGAGTGACGGCGGTGCGCTACGCCGGCGCGATCCACGACTTCGTGATGTTGAACGCACTGGCCAATACCCCGGCCACGCGCGCTGCGATCGATCAGGCGAATACCGTGCTGAAGAAGGCGCTGGCGAAATAAGCGGGTACGCCCGTTGGGAATCACTGACATGCAAAAGCCCCACGCGTGGGGCTTTTCAACTCATTCTCACCCGCGGCGAACGCAGTCTCAACTACCGTCAGTCGGCAATGTATCGATGAAAGACTGGCGCTGTGATAAACGCTGAACGTGCTTGTCCAGATTGGGATACTCCTCGCGCCAGTTCACGTCGGGCATCCGGAAATCGAGATAACCGAGCGCGCAACCGCAAGCGATATCGGCGAGGGTGAAGTGATTCGCCGAGCACCAGTTCTTCGCGGCAAGCCCTTTCGACATGGCCTTCAGGCCGTCGTCAATCTTGCGCTGCTGGCGCGCCACCCACGCTTCGTTGCGCTGCCCTTCCTCGCGCTGGGTGGTTTCCAGGCGAATCAGAACGGCGGCGTCGAGCATGCCGTCGGCGAGCGCTTCCCAGCATCGCACTTCCGTGCGCTCGCGGCGTTCCTGCGGCAGCAGTTTGCCGACCGGGGTCAGCGTATCGACGTATTCGCAGATCACGCGCGAATCGAAAACGGCTTCGCCATCGTCCAGGATCAGGCACGGCACTTTGCCGAGCGGATTGAAACTATGGATTTTCGAATCGGATGCCCAGACGTTTTCGAGCACCAGTTCGCAGTCGATTTTCTTTTCTGCCATCACAATCCGCGTCTTTCGGACATACGGGCTGTTGAGCGAACCGATCAGTTTCATCATCTGTGTTGTCGTTTCTGCAAAGAGTAGTCACGGAGATGGATCTTAACCGCCCGGACGCGCGCCGACTGTAAATTCAAGATGGCGGCGTTGTGGTCGGGCGACAAAAAACCCGGTGCACCTTTAGGTGCAACCGGGTTGCGGTCTGGCGGCACGAAGTCGTGCCCGTGACAGGCGTTTCGGCTTATGCGCCGCGTCTTTCAGCGACGTAGCGCGCAACCGTGTCAGCCATGCTCACTGGGCAGACGCCGCGTTTGCGGACATGGCGGCGGCAGGACAGGGAAGCACCGCCGGCGCGCGAGCCGCCACTTTTCCGGCCTTGCCAACCGAAGCGGAAGCGGAAGACGACACGGGCACAGGCACCGAACTCACCGTCCGAATCCCGGCGGAAATCTCGCTGGCGAGTTGATCGACAGCACGCCGATGCCCCGCCACCAGCGCGTCATATCCGGCATCGACCGTTTGTTCCGCCTGCGTCCGGCACGTGAGGACAGCCTGGTTGTTCACGCCGCGCACGCTCCAGACGGCGTCGATCAACGCGCGCCGGCCCGGCGACGACTCGAAGCGCTGAACATTCACCTTCACGCGATACACCGGCACGCCCTCGGGATGCGGCGTGCCGTAGACGTCGATGGCACCCAGCCGTTGCGACAAGTCCGCCGACAACGCGCGCCGGACTTCATCGGCGGGAAGGGACGCCCAGCGTTCGTCCTCGAGCACCCGGACTTGCGCCGAGCCGTCCTGTACGACCATCTGGTTTTTCGCGACTTGCGGCGGCATGTCCACCGGCGACACTTCCAGATAGAACGAAGCGGGTGCGGCCGTTCTCGTCGCGGCGTCGCTGCCGCCGAGCGTATAGAAACGGCTGGCCGGCGAACTGCTGCACGCGGCGAGCGCGGCGACCAAGCCTATTGCCGACATTCCGCCGACGGCCCTCAATACTCTGGCCAAGCTCATGGCTTATCTCCTGGTTTTCCACGCACGAGCGATTCCGGATGACGTTCCAGATAATCGGCGAGCGCATTGAGCGATTGCAGTGTCCGCGTGAGTTCCTGCAGCGCCTGGTGAACATCCGACTGCAGCGGCGAGTCCTGTTGCAGCGTGCTTTGCGCCTCGCCGAACGTTTTCCGCGCGGCGGTGAGCGTGTCGCGCGCTTCGGGCACAACCTGCGTGCCGAGCTGATTAAAGAGGTCGTTCGCGTTCTTCAGCGCGCTGTTCAGGTTGTTGCCGATATCGTCGAACGGAATCTTGTCCAGTTTCTTCGCGATGTCCGCCACCTGAAGTTGCAGTTCGTCGAGCGTATTGGGCACGGTCGGCAACTCGAGCGGATCGGCTGTGGCGTCTACCGTGACCTTGGCCGCTTTCGGGAATACATCGAGCGCGACATAAAGCTGCCCGGTCAACAGATTGCCGGTACGCAACTGTCCGCGCAAACCGTTTGAAACCAGCTTCTGGAGCAGTTCCTGTCCGGCCACGGTGTTCTGACGCGGCACCGAGTCGCGGAAGCGCTTACCCAGCCGATCCGGATAGATATTCATGGTCACCGGCATCTGGAAGGTCCGCGTCTTTGGATCGTATTCGATCCCGATGCCCGTCACGCTGCCGAGCAGGATGCCGCGGAAATCGATTGGCGCGCCCACCGACAAGCCGCGCAGCGACTGGTTGAAATTCATGACCACGCGGATTGGCTGGCCGTCCGGATCGCGCATGGCGTCCTGTTCGTCCGAACCGAGGCGGAAGGTCATATTGTCCGGCGCCTGCTGTCCGGGCTCCTGATTCGGCGGCGTCTGGAAGGCAATCCCCCCGAGCACGACAGTCGCCAGCGACTGCGTGTTCAGCTTGAAGCCGCTTGCATCCAGCCGCAGATCAACGCCGCTTGCATGCCACCAGCGCGAATTCGTCCCGACATACTGATCGTACGGCGCGTTCACGAACACCTGCATGGTGACGCCCGTGCCGTCCTTGTCGAGCGAAAAGCCGACGACTTGTCCGACCTGCACGCGCCGGTAATAGATAGGCGAGCCGATATCGATGGAACCCAGCGATTCGCCCTGCAAGGTGAATTGCCGCCCTTTTTGATCGCCGGTCACGGCGGGCGGGGTTTCAAGCCCGACAAAATGGGTTTCGTCCTCTTTGGACTTCCCGGCATCCACGCCAATATACGCACCGGACAACAACGTGCCGAGCCCGGTTACGCCGCTTGCCGCCACGCGCGGGCGCACGACCCAGAAGCGCGTGTCTTTCACCGCGAAGTCCTCGGCGACCTTGGTCAACTGGACGTCCACGAGCACGCGCGAGTGGTCTTTCGACAGCGTGATCTCCTTGACCGTGCCGACATCGACGTCCTTGTATTTCACCTTGGTTTTGCCCGTCTCCAGGCCTTCGGCGCTGACGAAACTGATGGTAATCGTCGGTCCGCGCCCCGACACCGATTTCACTACCAGCGCAATGCCGATCAGCGCGGCGATCAGCGGAATCACCCAGACGAGCGACGGTATCCAGCGGCTGCGCGGTTCGATCACCGGATCCGGAAGATTGGGCGGCAAGCCACCGCCGCCGCCTGCATTTCGCGACGGCTCGTTCGGGCCTTTGATGGTGTTGTTCGAAGGACCTTGCGGGCTAGTCATGTTTCTTTCCTGAAGGTTCGATGTGATCCCACATCAGTCGCGGGTCGAATTGCATGGAGGCCAGCATGGTGAGCACCACCACGCAGCCGAACGCGAGTGCGCCCGGCCCTGGCGTGATGACGGCGAGTGAACCGAAGCGCACGAGCGCAACGGTAAGTGTCACGACAAAGACATCGAGCATTGACCACCGGCCGATTTTTTCGACGATTCGATACAACGTCGTGCGTTGGCGAGGACGCCACTTGGAGCCCGATTGGGTGGCCCAGGTGAGAAACGCCAGCGTGCCGAGCTTGAGCATCGGCACGAGAATACTAGCGATAAAGATGATCGCGGAGAGGGGATAGTCGCCATCGTTCCAGAACATCGCTACACCGCTCATGATTGTGTCGTCTTCGGAACCGACGATCGATGAGGTGTGCAGCACCGGATATAAATTCGCCGGAATGTACAGGATCGCCGCGGACAACAGCAACGCCCAGGTGCGCGCGACCGAGTCAGGATTTCGTCGATGCAGCGGCGAGCCGCAGCGCACGCAAAGCTGGCGCTCGACCGTGAACACGCGCTTTTGCACGCGGTTGCACGCGTGGCAGGCGATCAGCCCCGCCTCCTTGGCCGTGGTAAATGCCGGTTCGGGAGATGCGGACCCGTCGGGCGTGCCGGCGGCATCGGTATGGGTGTCGGGCTTGTCGGTCATGGCTTCGTCGGTGGAGCGGCTGCGTCGGGCGGGGTCGCTTGCGCCGTCCCTTGCGTCGTCCCTTGCGTCGGCGCGAAAGGATGCAGCAAGCCGGACGGGGAGCCGGAATGTGGATCGGCTGAATGAGCCGATACCGGGCCGGACCGGAGGCCGCCAAAAGGCGTGTATCGCAACGGTCCGTGACCCCCGACGCGCTCGGCGATTTCCCATAGCGCGCGTGGATCGAAGGTGAGGATGACGGCGAACAGCAAGGTCAGCGCGCCGAACGCGAACAGCGCCGCTTCCGGAATCACGCGGGCGATGCTCACCATTTTCACCAGCGTTACAAGTATCCCGAGCATGAACACTTCGATCATTCCCCACGGCCGCACAAACTGAATCGCTCGCAGCACCTGGCTGAAGCCGGCTGGAATGAAACCCGCGCGCAACGGCACGAGCAGATACAGCATTGCAATCAGTTCGGTGAGCGGAAAGAGGATGGTCGCGCAAAAAACCATGGTGGCGATCACTTCCATGTTCTCACCCCACAACGCGACGATTGCACCAATCAGGGTCGTTTGGGACGTGATGCCGTTCGTTTCCAGTTCCACAATAGGAAAAGCCTGCGCGATCAAAAACGTAATCAGCGCGGCAAGCGTGATGGAACAAAGCTTGTCCAGATTCGACGCCACGCTCTGGTAAAGCGTGGCGCCGCAGCGCGTGCATTTCGCGGAACTGCGGGAAGGCAGGGCGCGTTTATGAAACAGCGTGTCGCATTCGTGGCATGCGATCAGATCGTCTTCTTCCATAGGCGGAATACTGGGCTCGTGCTGGCGTGTTGTTTTAGTGTCTTGAACGTCATGGTTTGGAAGCGGCTGCATACAAGAGCAAGGGCCGGGCCAGCGGGCATGGTAACAAACGGCGAGCTGCCACGCGGAAGAGCCGCGGAGACTTCACTCATCCCGTCACGGGCAAGGCGGCGCTCTGGCGCGTGCCCATGCTGATGAGCGGACCCTGGTTGGCTCATCGCCCAAATGGAATTGTCGGCGCGCGTGGCCCGTTATTCCGGACAACAAGCTCGACAACAAGCCACTGATACCAGATTTGACACGCGGGCGCGGGCGAGTCGGCAACTATTTCTTTATCGAAAAGCCGGGTTTTACTTGTTCGGGTAGGATGGCGGCCTTGAGACCTTGTCGTCGGGTTGTTGCGGTTGCCACGCGAGAAACCGCTTGGGGTCAAGTCATCAATTCCGCACTCTTTCTGGTGGATCACGTATGGAACGCAGCCCGAATTTCGCCAGCTCCGAGCGCTACAGCCGGACCGCGATCGGCCTTCACTGGCTGATCGCATTGCTGATTGTATGCGGCTTCTATCTTGGCTGGATCATGACCGATATTCCCGGTTTCACGCCAACCAAGCTCAAATATTTCTCCTGGCACAAATGGATCGGCGTGACGGTGTTCGTGCTCGCCGTCGTGCGCGTGCTCTGGCGCGCCACGCATAAGGCGCCGTCCATGCCGCGGCGCATTCCCGCATGGCAAAAAGGTGTCGCTCACCTCACGCACTTTCTCCTTTATGCGCTGATGCTCGTGATTCCTGCCTCCGGATATCTCTATAGCTCGGCGGCCGGCATTCAGGTCGTGTATCTCGGACTGGTGCCGCTGCCGACGATCATCGGACCGGACACCGCGCTGAAAGTCACGCTGAGGCTGGTCCATATTTACCTGAACTACACGCTGCTCGTGCTGGTGATCATGCATGTCCTGGCGGCGTTGAAGCATCAATTCGTCGATCGTGACGGTTTGCTCGCACGCATGATTCCGTTCCTCCGATAAACACTGTCCGTTCGCATTCAACGGAAACGAAGCGTAATTGATTCCTTGTTGTTGATAGCCAGTTTCCTCCGCACAGGTTGCGCTGGATTGCGTTTGACTTTTCAATAGCGGCTCAACCGGGTTTCCCGGTGGCCTTAGGACAAACATGAAACACGCGAAATTTTCCCGTTGGTTGCTTGCAGGCGTTTGCTCCGCATCGCTGGTTGCGGCGGTTTCCGCTTTTGGTCAAACCCAGGTCGATACGACCAAAAGCACGGTGACGGCGACATCGAAGCAAATGAACGTGCCGGTTGAAGGCAAGTTCAATAAGTTCACCGCGCAACTCGACTTCGATCCGGCCAAGCCGGCTGCGGGCAGCGCGAATATCAGCATCGATACGAGCAGCTACGATCTCGGCGATGACAGCTACAACAAGCAGGCTGCGAACAAGGACTGGTTCGATACCGCCCATTTCCCGACCGCTACGTTTGCGTCGACAGCGATTGCGCCGGCCGGTGGAACCAAGTTCAACGTCAGTGGCAAGTTGACCATCAAGGGCAAGTCGCAGAACGTCACCGTGCCGGTCACCGTCACGAGCCAGGGCGCGACGCAAACCTTCGATGGCTCATTGCCCATCAAACGCACGCAGTTCGATGTCGGCTCGGGTGAATGGAAAGACACCTCGGTTGTGGCTGACGAGGTCGTCATCAAGTTCCACCTCGTCGCGACGAAGAAATAAACCAAGAAATAAGCGTTCATCGATCATCACATTCATCCTGGAAAACTCATGAAAAAGAACCTTCTGATTGCAGCCGCTGGCGCGCTTTTCGCGGCCGTTTCCTTTAACGCGATGGCTGAAGAAGTCACGTACCAACTCGACCCGAGCCACACGTATCCGAGCTTCGAAACAGACCACTTCGGCGGCATCTCGATCTGGCGCGGCAAGTTCGACAAGAGCAGCGGCACGGTGACGCTCGATCGCGCGGCCAAGAAGGGCACGCTGGACGCGACCATCGACATGACATCGATCGATATCGGTAATGACAAGCTGAATGGCGAACTGAAGAGCGCGCAATTTTTCGACGCCGACAAGTTCCCGACAGCGACCTACAAGGGTACGTCGATGAAGTTCAAGGGCGATGTACCGGTTGAAGTGATCGGTGAGCTGACGCTGCATGGCGTGACGAAGCCGTTGAACCTGAAGATCGAATCGTTCAAGTGCTTCACGAACCCGATGATGAAGAAGGAAGTGTGCGGCACGGAATCGACGGCAACGTTTGATCGCGGCGACTTCGGCGTGGACTACGGTAAGGCGTATGGCTTCAAGATGAAGACCACGCTGCATATTCAAGCCGAAGGCATTCGGCAATAAGCCGGACGTTCTTTCCCGCTGGTTCTTTCCTGCGAGATAAGAAAACCGCTTCCGACCGAAGCGGTTTTTTTTCGCCCCCGGCATTGCGAGCATTTCGATCCGGATTCCGGTGTGGCACAGTCGGCCGCGTTTTCGCTTTGGCCGACAGCTAGTCGTACCGACAAGAACAGGATCATCTTTCATGGGACCAGAGTAAGCGCTGAAGCGCCAACTCTGGTCGACCGCAACAAGTTGCATGGGACCAGAGTAAGCGCTGAAGCGCCAACTCTGGTCGACCGCAACAAGTTGCATGGGACCAGAGTAAGCGCTGAAGCGCCAACTCTGGTCGACACACGAATTGGAGAAATGCATGAGCAGTACGCCCGCAGCAGTACCGATCAGCCGCCCAGCCGCGTGGCGCGCGGTGGTGGCCGCGTCCATAGGCAACGCGCTCGAATAGTTCGACCTCGTGGTCTACGGGTTCTTCGCAGTCGTTATCTCGAAGTTGTTTTTCCCGTCGGGCAACGACTCGGTGTCCATCCTGCTGACACTCGGTACGTTCGGCGTATCGTTTTTCATGCGGCCGCTCGGCGCCATCGTGCTTGGCGCGTATGCCGACAGGGCAGGGCGCAAGGCCGCGCTCACGCTGTCCATCCTGTTGATGATGATGGGCACATTCATCATGCCGTACTGCCCACGTACTCGTCCATCGGCGTTGCCGCGCCGTTGATCCTGGTGCTCGCGCGCCTGATCCAGGGCTTCTCGGCCGGCGGCGAGTTTGGCAGCGCGACTGCGTTTCTTGCCGAGCACGTTCCCGGCCGGCGCGGTTTCTTCGCGAGCTGGCAGGTCGCAAGCCAAGGCTTGACCACACTCCTGGCGGCGATATTTGGCGTGGTGCTGACCGGCAACCTGTCGCCGGAACAGATGAGTTCATGGGGCTGGCGTGTGCCGTTCATCTTCGGCTTGCTGATCGGGCCGGTGGCGTACTACATCCGCACGCGCCTCGACGAAACGCCAGAATTCCTCGCCTCCGCTCCCACGACAACCCCTTTGCGCGACACCTTCGCGTTGAACAAGGAACGCTTGCTGATCGCCATCGGAACGGTGGTGCTGGGCACGGTGGCGACGTACCTCGTGCTCTTCATGCCGACCTATGCGATCCGGCAGTTGGGACTCGCGCCATCGGTGGCTTTCGCGGCCATCCTGCCCACGGGCGCAATCCAGATGGTGCTCTCACAATTTGTAGGTCATTTCTCCGATACCCACGGCCGCACGCGCATCATGCTGATTTCGGCGGTGCTGTTGCTTCGTGTTGATCTATCCGCTATTCACGTGGCTCGTCGGGCATCCGACCTTCGGCACGCTGCTGGTCGTTCAAGCGGTGCTCGGCGTGTTGATGACCGGGTATTTCGCGGCGTTGCCAGGGTTGTTATCTGAGATGTTTCCGGTTGCCACGCGCACGACCGGAATGTCGCTGGCTTATAACATCGCGGTGACGGTGTTCGGTGGATTCGGGCCGTTCATCATCACGTGGCTGATTGCATCGACGGGATCGAAGGCCGCGCCCAGCTTTTATTTGATCTTTGCCGCAGTGGTGAGCCTGATCGCGTTGATGGCGGCGCGCAAGCGGCTCGGGTTCAAATGAAGCGCTAGGCGTGGGTTTGCACGCCTAGCGCTGTTGCCGATGGCCGCAGTCCTACGAGTGCTGCTTCTGCTGCGCCAGCATGTAGGCACGCAGAAGTTTGTTGATCCGCGTTTGATACCCCTGGCCTTGTTCCTTGAACCAGGCCAGGACGTCAGCGTCCAGACGCATGGTCACCGCTTGCTTGGGCGGCGTGTGGAGTTCGGCGCGCTGGAAGAAGTCGTCGCCTAGTTCGGGCATCTCGCTGGTGTCGATACTGGAATCCGGCATGGTTTCCAGGCGTTTCCAATCCGTCTTCGTGGCTTTGCTCATGATGTGTGCTCCTGCCCTTGTTGCCGCGACGTGGCAGTAGGGCGGTTCAATAAAGCGGTTCACTGTACAAGCGCGTGTCCGTAGCGCTTTATTTCAGGCCGGGTTGCTTTGCGCGCCGAGATGATCCGAATGGTGTCACCGCTACGCTCGACATAGACGACCACAGCTACGATCAACTGCATCCACCCGAGTGCAATCCAGCGATCCTCTCCAAAGTCTTCCCTGCCGTCCGCCGCGGTCAGCACCGTATGCTTGAAAATTTCGACTGCGTCAGTGAAGTCGATGCCGTGCTTGCGGATGTTGCTTCGATTCTTCGCTTCGTCCCATTCGAATTGCATGCGATCACCTGTATTTACGATTGTACATACAATGTACGGAGTTAGGCATTAATTTGCGGCGTGCATGCTGTGGGAGAGCAACGACACCATCCACGAAATGTTGCAATTGCCGGCTCAAAAGCAAAAAAAGGCCGATTCGCGAGAATCGGCCTTTCATACTGTCGAACCCTGAATTTCAGCGTTCGAACCTCACATCTTGAAGCAGGCTATCAAACCTCTGCGCCAGCATTCGGATCGGTGGGGTCGTATTTCGGTTTCTTGTCCTTGATCAGGTCTTCGCGCTTCACGCCCAGCCACATAGCGAGCGCGGCCGCGACGAACACCGACGAATAGATACCGAACAAAATGCCAACCGTCAGCGCCAGTGCGAAGTAATGCAGCGTTGCCCCGCCGAACAGGAACATGGACAGCACCATCATTTCCGTACAGCCGTGGGTGATGATGGTTCGCGACATCGTGCTGGTGATGGCGTGGTTGATCACCTCGATCACCGTCATCTTGCGTTGCTTGCGGAAGGTTTCACGAATCCGGTCGAAGATAACCACCGACTCGTTCACCGAATACCCGAGCACCGCGAGAATGGCAGCCAGTACGGAGAGCGAAAACTCCCATTGGAAGAACGCGAAGAAGCCAAGAATGATCACCACGTCGTGCAAGTTGGCGATCACGCCGGCCACCGCGTATTTCCACTCGAAGCGGAACGACAGGTAGATCACGATGCCGATCACCACGCACGCCAGCGCAAGCAGCCCGTTAGTCACCAACTCCTTGCCAACCTGCGGACCGACGAATTCCACGCGCTGCAACTGCACCTGCGCATCCTGATTCTTCAGCGCGGCCATCACCTGATCGCTCTGTTGCGCCGACGTCAAACCCTGCTTCAACGGCAGGCGAATCAGTACGTCACGTGACGTGCCGAAGTTCTGCACCTGCGCATCGGGATAACCGAGCGCGCCCAACGTGCCGCGTACCGGTTCAAGGGGCACCGCTTGCGGATATTGCACTTCCACCACGGTCCCGCCGGTGAACTCCACCGACAGATGCAGCCCACGATGCACGAGGAAAAACACAGCCGCGAGGAATGTGATGAGCGAGATCGCGTTGAAGATCAACGCGCGCTGCATCAGCGGTAAGTCGCGGCGAATACGAAAGAATTCCATGATTTATTCTCCGGGACTCAGTTGGACGAGCCGGGTTTTTTCGGTTCAATACCAGGACCCGAACGACGGCGCGCGACCGGCTTGCCGGTTCGGACCGCAGGCGCGGCCTGCTTTTGCGAACGGGCTGAAACCGGTGCTTTGGCGCGTGTAGCGGGCAGGACGACCTGATCGACGGCGGAGTCGTCGCCACGCTCGTTTGCCAGGTAAGCAGCGGTGGCCGCAGCCGTGTCGGCGCCGGCGGGACGCCAGACCTGACCGATTGCGAGCGACTGCAACTTCTTCTTGCCGCCGTACCAGAGGTTCACGAGGCCGCGCGAGAAGAACACCGCGGAGAACATTGACGTCAGGATGCCGATACAGTGCACGACCGCGAAGCCGCGCACCGGACCGGAGCCGAACGCCAGCAGTGCCATACCGGCGATAAGCGTGGTCACGTTCGAGTCGAGAATCGTGGCCCATGCGTGCGTAAAGCCGTTCTGGATAGCGAGCTGCGGCGGCGCGCCGTTACGCAGTTCCTCGCGGATCCGTTCGTTGATCAGCACGTTGGCGTCGATGGCCATACCGAGCGCCAGTGCAATAGCTGCTATACCCGGCAGCGTCAGCGTGGCCTGCAGCATCGACAGGACGGCGATCAGCAACAACAGGTTCACTGACAGCGACAACATGGAGATCAGGCCGAACAGCATGTAGTACGCGATCATGAAGACGGCGATCGCGGCGAAACCGTACTGCACGGAATCGAAGCCCTTGCGAATGTTGTCGGCGCCAAGGCTCGGGCCGATCGTGCGTTCTTCGATGATGTCCATGGGCGCCGCGAGCGAACCTGCGCGCAGCAACAGGGCCAGGTCGGCGGCTGCTTGCGGCGAAGGCTGGCCGGTGATCTGGAAGCGGTCGCCGAGTTCGGACTGGATGGTCGCGACCGTCAGTATTTCGCCCTTGCCTTTTTCGAACAGGATCATGGCCATCGGCTTGCCGATGTTGTCGCGCGACACGCTGCTCACCGCGCGGCCGCCGGCGGCGTCCAGGCGAATGTTCACCGACGGACGCTGATGTTCGTCGAAGCCTGACGATGCGTCGATGATCCGGTCACCCGTGAAAATCACCTGCTTTCTCACGAGCGTCGGGCCGGTATTGCCCTGCGTGAAAAGTTCGTCGCCGGGGGGAACCGGATCGTTCGGACCGGGATGGGTATTGGTCGGGTCGGCGAGCCGCGCTTCCAGCGTTGCCGTGCGGCCAATGATGTCCTTCGCCTTCGCCGTGTCCTGCACGCCCGGCAATTCGACCACGATACGGTCGGAGCCTTGCTGCTGGATCACGGGTTCCGACACGCCGAGTTCGTTCACGCGGTTATGCAGCGTGACGATGTTCTGCTTGAGCGCGCTGTCTTCCGCCAGCTTTTGCGCCGCCGGCGTGAACGTACCGACGACTTGATAACCATCGCCGCCTTGACGCGTCGCCCATTGCAATTCGCTCAGGCCATTCGACAGCGTGGTGCGCGCGGCATCGGCTGCTGCCTGGTCGGCAAAGTTGACCACGACTGACTGATTCACGCGATTCACACCGCCATCGCGGATGTTTCTATCGCGTAACAGCGCGCGTGCGTCCGCGGCGTTCGAGTCCAGCTTCTTGTTCAGCGCACCCGCCATGTCCACTTGCAGCAGGAAGTGAACGCCGCCGCGCAAGTCGAGGCCGAGGTACATGGGCAGCGCGTGCAATGCGGAGAGCCAACGCGGAGAAGCTGCCTGCAGATTCAGCGCGACGATATATTGCGGATCGGTCGGGTCGCTGTTGAGCGTTTTCTGCAACAGATCCTTCACGCGCAGCTGCGTGTCGGTGTCTTTCAGGCGCACGCGAATGTTGTCGTTCAGCGACGAATTGTCGAACGTCACTTCATCCGGCGTCACCTTGTCGGCGGCCAGCGCGGTTTCGATGTTGGCAAGCGTAGTTGAATCCAGCTTGACCGTTGCCTTGCCGCTCGATACCTGCACCGCCGGCGCTTCGCCGAAAAAATTGGGCAGTGTATAGACGAGGCCGATGACTAGCGCCACCAGCATCACGGCATATTTCCAAAGTGGGTAGCGATTCATGGGGATGGCCGAACAGGAGAGTTGGCGAGGAAGGGTAAGCGATGCATCCGGCGATGAGCGCGGCTATTGGCCACGGGGGCCACACCATTGGGCCGGGCCACGCTGGCCGCGCCGGACGCGAGAAAGTTGGCCTTAGAGCGACTTGATCGTGCCTTTCGGGAGGATAGTCGTGACAGCAGCCTTCTGGATGGTAATTTCCGTACCTTCCGAAATTTCGACGCCAACGTACGCGTCCGTCACCTTCGTGACCTTGCCGACAATACCGCCGTTCGTGACCACTTCATCGCCCTTCGCCATGGCGGACAGCATATTGCGATGTTCCTTCTGGCGCTTCATTTGCGGACGAATCATGATGAAATACAGCACTGCAAACATCAAAATGAGCGGCAAAAAACTCATGATGCTCGACTGGGCGCCTTCTGCGCCGCCGCCGAAGGCTCTTGAAATAAAATCCACGTCGGTCTCTCCGTTATAACGATCAGAAAATTAGCCCGCTATTCTATCACCGGGCTACGCAAGCCAAGCGCGGAATGCGCTTTGTGATCAAGCTGTTAAAGCGTTGCGTAACGCAATTGTAATGTTTCTTGGGCCGATTGCAGATTCATGACCGCACGTTAGCCATCCGGTCAGTCAATTCCGCGTGCGCGATCCTCTTTAAACTGCTTCACGAATGCGTCAAACGCGTGATTTTCGATCGAATCGCGGATTTCCTGCATGAGCTGCAAGTAGTAGTGCAGGTTGTGAATCGTGTTGAGTTGCGAGCCGAGAATTTCGCCCACGCGATGCAAATGGTGCAGATAACCGCGCGTGAAGTTGCGGCAGGTGTAGCAACCGCAGGTTTCATCGAGTGGCTTGAGCGAGTTCTTGTGGGCAGCGTTGCGGATCTTGACGTCGCCGAAACGGGTGAACAGCCAGCCGTTGCGTGCATTGCGGGTCGGCATCACGCAGTCGAACATGTCGACGCCCGACGCCACGCCCGCCACCAGGTCTTCCGGCGTGCCGACGCCCATCAGGTAATGCGGTTTGTCGGCGGGAAGCTTCGGGCCGATGTGTTCCAGCACGCGCATCATGTCTTCCTTCGGTTCGCCGACGGACAACCCGCCGATCGCGAAGCCGTGGAAACCGATGTCGGCGAGTCCGGCCAGCGATTCGTCCCGCAAATCTTCGAACATGCCGCCTTGCACGATGCCGAACAGCGCGTTCGGATTTTCACCTTTGGCGAATTCATCGACGGAACGCTTGGCCCAGCGCATTGACATGCGCATGGAATCGGCTGCGTCCTGGTGCGGCGTGGGCACGTCGTTGGTTGCATACGGCGTGCATTCGTCGAACTGCATCACGATGTCCGAGTTCAGCACCTTCTGGATCTGCATCGAGATTTCCGGCGATAAAAACAGCTTGTCGCCGTTGATGGGCGACGCGAACGTGACGCCATCTTCGGTTATCTTGCGTAGATCGCCGAGTGAAAAGACTTGAAAACCGCCGGAGTCGGTGAGGATCGGGCGATGCCAGTTCATGAACCGATGCAGCCCGCCGTGCGCCGCTATCGTTTCCAGTCCCGGGCGCAGCCAGAGGTGGAACGTATTGCCGAGGATGATCTGGGCGTTCATTTCCTCGAGCTCGCGCGGTGCGACGGCCTTGACCGTTCCGTACGTGCCGACGGGCATGAAGATCGGCGTTTCGACAACGCCGTGGTTCAACGTGACGCGGCCGCGTCGCGCCTGGCCGTCGGTGGTGATCAGTTCGAACTTGAGGCCGTTCTCGGGGCGGACCGGTGTTTCGATCGTATCGGCGGTATTGCTTGCTTCGGTCATTCAAAAGCTCCTGTGCCACCGGAAGCAGCTTTGCATGGGGCCGGAGTAAGGCACTGAAGTGCCAACTCCGGGCCGGCAAGTCCGGCGCAATTGGGTGAGGCGTCCGTGGGTTTTGTCGCGGCCACGATCATACGTGGCCCGTTCAATCATTCTTGCGTTAAGCCCGCTTGCGTTGCAGGCTGTGTTCTTTAAGCCGCCGCCTGCCGCGTGAGCAGCATGGCGTCGCCGTAACTAAAGAATCGATACCGCTCCTCAATCGCATGCGCATATGCCTCGCGGATCGCGTCCATTCCCGCGAATGCTGAGACCAGCATCATCAGCGTGGATTTCGGCAAATGGAAGTTCGTCACGAGCCGGTCGACTACGCGAAACTGGTATCCCGGCGTAATAAAAATGTCCGTCTCGGCGCTGGTTTCCGCGAGCGGCCGGCCAGCTTCGGCGGCGTCGCGGGCGGCGGCTTCGAGCGCTCGCAGCGAAGTCGTGCCGACCGCAATTACGCGATTTCCCCGCGCTTTCGTCGCCGTGATCTTGTCCGCCAGTTCCTGCGGCAGCCGATACCATTCGCTATGCATCTTGTGGTCCGCGAGATTCTCCACGCGCACCGGCTGGAACGTGCCCGCGCCCACGTGCAGCGTCAGCGTTGCGCGCTCCACGCCGCGTGCGTCGAGCGCGGCAAAGAGCGCCGGGTCGAAGTGCAGGCCGGCAGTGGGTGCCGCAACCGCGCCGGGGTTCGCCGCATAGACCGTCTGGTAGCGGGTTTCATCGAAGGAATCGGGATCGTGTTCTATGTACGGCGGCAGCGGCAGGCGGCCATGTTGCTCGATCAGCGTCAGGCAATCGGCGGGGAAATGCAGCGTGTAGAACGGTTCCACGCGTTCACCGACCGTGACCTCGAATGCATCGGCGAGAATCAGTTTCGTGCCCGGCAACGGACTTTTGCTCGCCCGGATCTGCGCGAGCGCGGTCGTCGCGCCGGTCAGCCGCTCGACCAGCACCTCGATACGGCCACCGCTGGCCTTCTGGCCGAGGAATCGCGCCTTCAGAACTTTGGTATCGTTGAACACGAGCAGGTCGCCGGGTTCGAGCAGGTTGGGCAGTTCGGTGAAATGGCGATCGGTAAAAGCGGCCGTCTGTGTGCGGTTATCCACGTCGAGCAAACGGCTCGCGCTGCGCTCGGCGAGCGCCGTTTGCGCGATCAGCTCGGGCGGCAGATTAAAATCGAAGTCGGAAAGCGTGAACATGGGGAAAGCAGGTCGATGCGCGATGAAACGCGCGTTATTTTGGCCAGGCGCTTGGCAAGGCGGCGCGGGTAGGCGCGGGTTCAGTGCGTTAGTGCAGGTTTCGCGGGACGGCGGTCTGATCGACCGTTACGACGGCTTCAAATAGCGTCGCGGCCTTGCGAAAATCCGCCGGGCTGCTTGCAGATCACGCCTCGGAGCGCGCCGGGAAGCCGTTGGTTTCGCGGTTGCGTCCCATACGGTCGATGAGCAGAAACCTGTCGCCGACCGCATGTTCAGGCGCTTTAACGAACCCGCACATGCCGCGCGGCGAGCGGATGATGACTGCATCGCCGTGCCGAACGAAGCCGATATTGTACTTTGAAGAGATTAGATGCCCTTGTCCGACCGCCGTTTGCTCGTTGCTCCCGACGCTGAAGACGCTCCCGATGCAGCCGGTGAACCCGACGCGCCTGTTCAAAAGCGCAAGCGCGGGCGCGCGGCGGGCGCGAAAAAACTCGCGGATCTGGAGATCGCCGCTGACAAGGTCCAGCCGCTAAAACCTGCTGCCGCGCCGCCCAAGCCCGTCGATAAACTCGCCAAGCTCGGCCTGAAATCCGATATTGATCTCGTGCTGCATCTGCCGATGCGTTACGAGGACGAAACCAGCATCACGCCGATCGGCCATCTGATTCCCGGTGACAACACGCAGACTGAAGGCGTGGTGTTCGACAACGAGATTGCGTACCGGCCGCGTCGGCAGTTGCTGGTCAAGATTCACGATGACGCCGGCGACGAACTCACGCTGCGGTTTCTCAATTTCTACGGTTCGCAGGTCAAGCAGATGGGGATCGGCGTGCGCCTGCGGGTTCGCGGCGATGTGCGCGGCGGCTTTTTCGGCATGGAGATGGTGCATCCGGTGGTACGTCCGGTGGATGAAGACACGCCGCTGCCGCAAGCGTTGACGCCGGTGTATCCGAGCACGGCGGGGGTATCGCAGGCGTATTTGCGCAAGGCTATCGACAGCGCGTTGTCGCGGGTTCATCTGCCGGAGTTGCTGCCCGAAAAAATCGCCAGTGCGCATCTGAAGCCGCTGAACGTTCCCGCGTTGCTCGATGCCGTGAAAACCTTGCATCACCCGCACGCCGATTCCGATGAAAACGCGTTGATCGACGGCACGCATCCGGCGTGGACGCGTATCAAGTTCGAGGAATTGCTCGCGCAGCAGTTGTCGCTCAAACGTGCGCACGAGGAGCGCCGCACGCGCGCCGCGCCGGTGATGCCACGGTTACAGGATGTGCCCGAATCGCTGGTTGCACGGTTCATCGGTACGTTGCCGTTCAAGCTGACTGGCGCGCAGGAACGCGTGTGCGCCGAGATATCCGGCGAACTTATGTTGCCGCACCCGATGCAGCGCCTCTTGCAGGGCGATGTAGGCAGCGGCAAGACCATCGTGGCCGCGCTCGCGGCCGCGCAGGCTATTGATGCCGGTTATCAGGCGGCGTTGATGGCGCCGACAGAAATTCTTGCCGAACAGCATGCGCGCAAGCTGCGTGCGTGGCTTGAGCCGTTGGGCGTGACGGTGGCATGGCTTGCCGGCAGTTTGAAGGCGAAGGAAAAACGTGCGGCGCTGGAAGCGGCGGCATCGGGGGCGGCGCAGCTTGTGATCGGTACGCACGCGATCATTCAGGATGCGGTGGAGTTTGCGCGCCTTGGGTTTGTGATTGTCGATGAACAGCATCGGTTTGGTGTGGCCCAGCGGCTTGCGTTGCGGGCCAAGGCGCACAACGCTGCGGATGGCGTGCACAACTTCCAGCCGCATCAGCTGATGATGTCGGCCACGCCGATTCCTCGGACGCTTGCGATGACGTATTACGCGGATCTGGATGTATCGACGATTGATGAATTGCCGCCGGGGCGCACGCCGATCCTGACCAAACTTGTCGCCGATAACCGTCGGGAGGAGGTGATTGCCCGTGTGCGCGAGGCGGCGCTGACGGGGCGGCAAGTGTATTGGGTGTGTCCGCTGATTGAGGAAAGTGAGACGTTGCAATTGCAGACGGCGGTGGAGACGTACGAGACCCTTGTAGCCGCGTTGCCGGAACTGCGCATTGGGCTGGTGCATGGGCGTTTACCGCCGGCGGAAAAGGCTGCCGTCATGGATGCGTTCACGCGTGCCGAGGTCCAGTTGCTGGTCGCGACGACGGTGATTGAAGTGGGGGTGGACGTACCGAATGCGTCGCTGATGGTGATTGAGCATGCGGAGCGCTTTGGTCTGGCGCAACTGCACCAGTTGCGCGGCCGGGTGGGGCGGGGCAGCGCAGCTTCGGTGTGTGTGTTGATGTATGCGGGGCCGTTATCGCAGACGGCGCGTGCTCGTTTGCAGACGATGCGCGAAACCACCGATGGTTTTGAAATTGCGCGTCGCGACCTGGAGATTCGTGGTCCTGGCGAGTTTCTTGGTGCGCGTCAGTCGGGAGCGGCGATGCTACGTTTTGCGAGTCTGGAAAATGATGGCTGGCTGATTGAACCGGCGCGGGCGGCGGCGGACCAGATGCTGTCCCAGTTCCCGGAGGCGGTGACGGACCATCTCGCGCGGTGGCTTGGTGCGCGTGAGCAATATCTAAAAGCGTGAAGAGGGTTTGGGGTTCGCACCGGTCGGGATTCGGCGACGTGGTTCGAGGTGCGTACACATTTGGCGGAAGGTTGTCCGCGGATAGCGCGGGGTGTCCCTTGGGCAGGTTCAATCACTGGTGGCGAAGCGTGTGGGTATCGGTGTTCGGAGAAGGAGGGGTTCACACGTCCTTCGCTCTGGCGAGCACCGTGCTTTTGGGGCACCTATGAATGAAAACTGCACGCTGTGGACACTTAGGGTAGCGTGGTTGAAAGCGCTTTCTTTGCTTCGTTTCTTTGTCGCTTTGGACAAAGAAATGACGTGCCGCCACGCACAGTGGCTAATAGTGATAAAGAGAAAATCCGACTCAGGCAGACCACCAAGGCTGAAAGCACCAACCCGGCATTGACCCCGACCGCTAACCCCGGACCCTAGCAAACCGGCACCCATTCCACCCCACCCGAACCCCACCAAAACATCCCGTCCACCGGTGCGAACGAAAACCCTTTGAAGAACTCCAAACCCCACCGCGGGTTGGCGAATCCCCCCGACGGGTGTATAAGTCAAATCCTATCGATTCAATGACTCTGATTGGCCCCTAATGACCTTAACCGAATTGAAGTACATCGTTGCGGTGGCGCGCGAGCGGCATTTTGGCCGTGCGGCCGAGGCGTGTTTCGTGAGTCAGCCGACCTTGTCGGTAGCAATCAAAAAGCTGGAAGATGAACTGAACGTGCAGATTTTCGAGCGCGGAACCAGCGAAGTCAGCGTCACCCCAATTGGCGAACAGATCGTTACGCAAGCGCAGCGCGTCCTCGAACAAACCCTCGCCATCAAGGAAATCGCGAAGCAGGGCAAGGACCCGCTGGTCGGGCCGCTGCGCCTGGGGGTGATCTACACCATCGGCCCGTATTTGTTGCCCACGCTCGTCAAGCAGATGATCAAGCGCGTCCCGCAGATGCCGCTGATGCTGCAGGAAAACTACACGCTCAAGCTGATCGAACTGCTGAAGCAGGGCGAAATCGACGTCGCCATCATGGCGCTGCCGTTTCCCGAAACCGGCCTGATGGTGCGCGCGTTATTCGATGAACCCTTCGTCGTCGCGATGCCCGCCGGCCATCCGTGGGAAAACCGGCCCAAGATCAATGCCGACGACCTGAAGCTGGAGACCATGCTGCTGCTGGGCAGCGGCCATTGTTTCCGCGATCACGTGCTCGGCGTGTGTCCCGAATTGATGCGTTTTTCGCAGAACGCGGACGGAATCCAGAAGACGTTCGAGGGTTCATCGCTGGAAACCATCCGGCACATGGTCGCCAGCGGCGTTGGCATTACCGTGCTGCCGCGGATGTCGGTGATGGAAGTGAAACCGCATGCGGGCGGCGTGGATGCCGGTTTGCTGAGCTACGTCCCTTTCAATGACCCAGTTCCGGACCGGCGCGTCGTGCTGGCGTGGCGCAAGAGCTTCACGCGGATGCCGGCTATCGAAGCTATTTGCGATGCAATCGCTGCCTGCAATATTCCGGGCGTTACGCGGCTAGAGTTGCCCGCCGCCGTCAATTAACGGCCTCATCGCCGCTTTTTAGGTCCAACCGTGCCTCTCGGGGCGCGGATTCCAGCCCCATTCCCCGTTCTTCGAAGCCCGGCATCGTTGAAATTTGCTCGGCCTATCGCATAGATAAAATTAATTGAATTCGATATTCGAATAGTCTTTGCTATTCTTAGCTTCATGGATCGACCCCGATTCACCAAAACAAACCGGAGGAAGCCATGACGCTGATTGCCCGCCAGGCCACGCAATTCACTGCGACTTTTCGCGAAGCCAAAGGCGTTCTGGTGGACGTGCTAGCCAGTTTCGCTCGCACTTGCTGAACTCCCCGACATAACGTTTCGTCCCAGACAAATTTCACGGAGCAATCGATGACCAATCGCATCCTCACCAGTGCAGCAGGCGCGCCAGTCGGCGATAACCAGAACTCGATGACCGCTGGTCCGCGCGGTCCGATCGCGCTGCAGGATTTCTGGCTGCTTGAGAAGCTCGCGCATTTCGACCGCGAAGTGATTCCTGAGCGCCGTGTGCACGCCAAGGGGTCGGGCGCGTTCGGCACGCTCAAGGTCACGCACGACATTTCCCGCTTCACGAAAGCCAAGGTGTTCGCGGAAGTCGGCAAGCAAACGCCGTTGTTCATGCGCTTTTCGACGGTTGCCGGCGAACGCGGCGCGGCTGACGCCGAGCGCGACGTGCGTGGTTTCTCGATCAAGTTCTACACGGAAGAAGGTAACTGGGACGTCGTTGGAAACAACACGCCAGTGTTTTTCATCCGCGATCCGCTGAAATTCCCTGACTTCATCCATACGCAAAAGCGTGACCCGTACACCAATATGCGCAGCAACGTGGCGGCGTGGGACTTTTGGTCGCGGCATCCGGAGTCGTTGCATCAGGTCACCATCCTGATGAGCGATCGTGGGATTCCGAAGAGCTACAGGCAGATGCATGGTTTCGGCTCACACACTTATTCGTTTATCAACGCGAACAACGAGCGCTTCTATGTGAAGTTCCACTTCAAGTCGCAGCAGCCGCTCGAGAATTTCACCGATGCCGAAGCCTCAGCGGTAGTGGGTAGCGACCGGGAAAGCGCGCAGCGCGATCTGGTCGACAACATCGATCAAGGCAATTTCCCGAAGTGGAATTTCCGCATTCAGGTGATGACGGAAGCTGAAGCGGCAACGTACCGCATGAATCCGTTCGATATCACGAAGGTCTGGCCGCACAAGGATTTCCCGCTGATCGACGTCGGCACGATCGAGTTGAATCGCAATGCGGGCAATTATTTTGCGGACGTCGAACAAGCGGCGTTTTCGCCGGCGAACGTGGTGCCGGGTATTGGCTTCTCGCCGGACCGCTTGTTGCAAGGGCGTTTGTTCTCGTACGGCGATGCGCATCGGTATCGGCTTGGCATCAATCACCATCAGATTCCGGTGAATGCGCCGAAGGCCGCTGTGCAGAATTCGTTTCATCGCGATGGCGCCATGCGTACCGACGGCAACAGCGGCGGCCGCGTGAACTACGAGCCGAACCGCTTCGGCGACTTCGCGCAGGACCCGAGCGTGAACGAGCCGGCGTTGGCGGCGGGCGCCGTGGAACGCTACGACCATCGTGAAGACACGGATTACTACAGCCAGCCAGGCGCGTTGTTCCGTCTCTTCGACGACGCGCAAAAGCAGCGCTTCTTCGGCAACATCGCACGGCACATTTTCGGCGTGCCGAACGAGATCGTCGCGGTGCAGGTCGAGCACTTCCGGCGTGCCGATCCGGCCTGTGCGGCGGGTGTTGTCGCGGCGCTGGCGGCGTTGGGCCAGAAGGTTGAAACGGTCGACGCGGACGCCGAAGCCGCAGTGAAGTAAGCAGGGCGGGACGCGCTTCCAGAATATGCGTCCCACTCTGATTTGACATGCTGAACTCAAGGAGAACGACGATGACACAAGCGATCATGACACTCGAACGGGCGGTGAGCGGTATCGAGGCGAAGAGTCTCAATGCGTCGCGCGGCGTACGGCTCGCGATCGGTTTTGGCATCGTTGCGGCGAGTTACGCGGCGGTGATTATCGAAGGATTGCATGGCGTTGGTTTCGCCGGATTGTCCTGAAGACGCGTCGTATTGACGCGCCCGATACCCCTTGTGGCCCGCCTCCATGGCGGGTCGCAGCGCGCTTCTAAGATAAACTGACGAACGCTCGGCGGCCACGGAGCAGCTTCACCCGGGCTCGCCCGCACCGTTCGTATCACTCTCACGGAGTCACTATGGCGAAGAAAATCGCATCACCGGCTGTGAATATCGGTATCAGCGACAAAGATCGCAAGAAGATCGCCGATGGCTTGTCGCATCTATTGGCCGATACCTACACGCTGTATCTGAAGACCCATAATTTTCACTGGAACGTCACGGGGCCGATGTTCAATACGCTCCACCTGATGTTCGAGGGGCAATACACGGAACTGGCGCTGGCGGTGGACTCCATCGCTGAACGCATTCGCGCGCTGGGAGTGTACGCGCCGGGTAGCTATCGCGAATTCGCGAAGCTGTCGTCCATTCCCGAAGCCGATGGCATTCCGGCAGCCGAAGAGATGATTCGCCAATTGGTGGAAGGTCAGGAAGCGGTCGTGCGCACCGCGCGTGCGATTTTCCCGCTGACCGATAGCGCCAACGACGAACCCACCGCCGATCTGTTGACTCAGCGCATGCAGATTCACGAGAAGACTGCGTGGATGTTGCGCGCGATGCTGGGGCAGTAAGGGTTTGAGTAGATCGTCACGGATTAAGCGTGGCGGATGTAATGGATGTAATGGAAGAAGCCTCGCGTTCAGTAGAAAGCGGGGCTTTTTGGGTTTTTGGGGTTTCTCGTCAATGCGCGGGCTGTAGATCATCCTACGGGTTGAGCATCGCTCAGTCCGCGAGAACCGGCGCGAAGCCAGGACCGCTGAGTCGACGTGTAAAGGTGGTCGAGGTTCCACCCTCTCGAATGGGCGGCCAAGCAACGGCCCCGGCGGTTTCCGTGTCTGGCTGGCCGCTGTCAACGTCGCAGGTCGGGCCGTTCACGTTGACTACGATGGAAACGAGCAGTGAATCTCTGCTGCCTTAAAATACCGTCATCGCCATTTGCCGCCGCCCGGTTCCCATGTTCGCTCGCCTCCCGCTCTATCTTCGTCTTGTCCGCATGGACAAGCCTATCGGCAGCTTGCTGTTGCTGTGGCCGACGCTCAACGCGTTGTGGATTGCATCGAACGGTCATCCGTCGCCGATCCTCCTGCTGATCTTCGTGCTCGGCACGCTGCTCATGCGCTCGGCGGGTTGCGCGATCAACGACTACGCCGACCGCGACTTCGATAAACACGTCAAGCGCACCGAAAACCGGCCGATCACGTCCGGCAAGATTGCTGCATGGGAAGCGGTGGCGTTGGCGGTGGCGTTATCGTTGATCGCGTTCCTGCTGATCCTGCCGCTTAATACGCTGACGAAAGAACTCTCGGTGTTCGCGCTTTTCGTTGCGGGGAGTTATCCGTTCACCAAGCGGTTTTTCGCGATTCCTCAGGCGTATCTGGGTATCGCGTTCGGCTTTGGCATTCCAATGGCTTTTGCCGCCATCCAGGACCACGTGCCCGCGCTCGCGTGGATCATGCTGGCGGCGAACGTGTTCTGGTCCGTTGCCTACGACACCGAATACGCAATGGTCGATCGCGACGATGACATCAAGATCGGCATCCGCACATCGGCGCTGACGTTCGGACGCTTCGATGTCCTTGCGATCATGCTTTGCTATGCCGTAACGCTCGCGATCTACGTGTGGATCGGCTTGGCGCTGGGGTTCGGCGCGTTGTACTGGGTCGGCTGGACAGCGGCGGTGGCGTGCGCGATCTATCACTACACCCTCATCAAGAACCGCGAACGCATGCCGTGCTTCGCCGCGTTCAAACATAACAACTGGCTTGGCGGCGTTCTGTTCGCCGGGATTGCGGCGCATTACGCGTTCATGCGGTAAGGCCTCGCATCTTCTTCACGCCGAACTCGCTCGTATTTTCCACCGGGCGTTCTACGGCACCTATTCGCTGAGTTCGCTTCGTCGGCGTGACAACCGTTTGCTTGCGCAGCGCTGGCGTATCGATCTGCTTGCGCACTGGCTTGCTTGCATCGATCTCATTCACGTTCGGTTGTATTTGGGATTTATCCGATATTTCGACGTGTCACTGCGCCTCAGAATCGTTTCGCAAATCGAAACGTTAAACGATATTAAAACGAAAATCGATTTTGTGGAGCGCGAGCCGCGCCGTTTGTCGGGCGCGGCCGCGTTAATTGTCAGCGCACAGAGGTAATAAAAAAACATGTCGCAAGTCCCCAACAGCAATCAAACCCTCGTCAACGCAATCAGCGACCCGATCACGCTGCCGCCGGCGCCTTATAACCTCGGCCTGGCCGAGCACACGCCCGATGGCATCGAGAATTTCGTTTCCGGCGAAACGACGAGCGACGCGACCCCTGTTCTCGCGTTCATCTCGATCGTGGGCGACACCTACTCGCTCTACGACAATGGCGTGCTAGTCGGCACGCAAGTCCCCACCGGGATTAATACGGGCTGGGCCTTGCCGACGCTGTCGGATGGCGTGCATAACCTGACCCTGACGTACGTCACCCCCGACGGGGTCACGAGCGCGCCATTGAACGTCAGTTTCACCGTCGATACGTCGGTGCCCGCAGCACCCGTCATCACGAGCGTGGTCGATACAGCCGGTCCGCTCGCTGGCAACGTGGCGCCGGGCGGCCTTTCGACCGATGGCCAACCTGCTATCAACGGTACCGGCCATAAGGGCGACACGATCAGCGTCTACGACAATACGACGCTGCTCGGCACGACAACCGTCGGTCAAGACGGACAGTGGCACTTTCAGCCGGCAGCGCCGTTGTCGAACGGCGCCCACAACTTGAACGCGACTGAAACGGGTCTTACGGGGACGAGCGTAGCTTCGGCTAGCTATCCGTTGAGCGTTACCTACATCATGATCACCGGGGTTCATGACGCGAATAACCAGCCTGTTTCCGACGGCGGCACGGCAAACGGTGCATTGACCATTACCGGTTGGATTTCCGATCCAAGCATCGCGGCCAATGGAGTTACCCTCGACGTTAAAGGCGGAAGTCTGAGTCAATGGAACCGAATGGTGGACCTTCCGCTTGTCGTCACCGGCAACACGTTCACCGTCACTCTGTCGAAGGACACGTTCACGGGCCTTCAAAACCCGAGTTATCTCGGCAGCGGGACCTTCTCGTTTGGGGTCGAAGCGTCTGGAAGCATGGGTCATGTCATGACAATGACGGATCCCAGACTGACCTACACTGTCACCGACAATTTCGACGCCACGGCCCAAAGCGTCGCTGCGACGCACGTCGATACCTCGCTGGCGGTGAATGACACCGCGGTGCTCGCCGCTCAGTCGCCCGCTGCCCTTCATGCTGTTGTTGGGGACCACGACACATTCAAGGGGGGTGCGGAGAACACCACGGTTGACCTGAATGCAGATCCCGCATCCTATTTCACCCAAGCCGCAGCGCATATCCAGGGGGGCGCCGGTGGTATCGACACGCTTCATCTGACTGGCGATCATCAGGTTCTGGAGCTCACGTCGCTAACCGGTCACACGGCGGCGGCGAAGGTTTCCGGCATTGAAGCGATCGATCTTGGCGGTGCACACAACGCACTCAAACTGTCGCTGGTCGATGTCCTCAACCTTGGAGAGACGGATCTGTTCCAGAAGGACGGCAAGCAGCAAATGTTGGTCAGCGGTTCGAACGGCGACTCGGTCGATTTGTCGAATTCCCACGTTGCGGGCGTGACCGATGGTCTTTGGCAGCAGGAAGGAACGACACAAGTAAGTGGCGTGACTTACAACATATACGAGCACTCAGGCGCTCATGTGGAGCTGCTGGTCCAGCAAAGCGTGCAAGTTTCGTTGCACGCCTGACGTTAATTCGTAGCGCAAGGCGAGCCGTTCGCCGCTGATTCGAAGAACGGCTTGCAGGCCGAAAAAATGCCGTTGCGGAGCAGTTCCGCAACGGCATTTTTGTTGTGCATCCGACCCGGAAATGTCAGCTTTTCAAGCCTTCCCCAACTCCTCGCCCATTGCCTTCGCCCTTGCATCCGCCGCCAACGCGCCGCGGACGATTGCGTCCTTAACGCCCTGTGCATCGAAGGAAGCCAAGGCCGCCGCTGTCGTGCCGCCTTTCGATGTCACCCGTTCCCGCAACACGCTCGCCGGTTCACCCGATTGCGCCGCCAATTGCGCCGCGCCGGTAAACGTAGCCACCGCTAGCGCACGCCCTTGCTCCTCGTCCATGCCAAGTTGGCGCGCCGCTTCCTGCATCGCTTCGATGAAATAGAACACGTACGCCGGACCGCTGCCCGAAATGGCGGTGACGGCATCGATCTTCGCTTCGTCGTCGAACCAGACGATTTCACCTACCGCTTCCAGTACCTTCGATGCCAGCGTTTTCGCTGCACTATCGACACCCGGCAGCGCAGCCAATCCCGTCACGCCCATGCCGATCAGCGCCGGCGTATTCGGCATGGTGCGCACGATTTGCGTATAACCGCCGAGCCAGCGCGACAAATCGGCGGCACGAATGCCAGCCGCAATACTGATCACCAGTTGCTTCGATAACACCGGCTGCAGCGCCGTGGCTACGTCCCTGAGCACTTGCGGTTTGACGGCAAGCAGGATGGCGTCGTAGTCCGCCAGCTTCGAATCGACCGCCGCGCCCGTCGCAATACCGAACTGCTTTTCAACGCGTTGCCGCGCCTCCTCGCCAGGATCGACGACATACAGATCCGCAGCCGCAACGCCGCGCTTGATCAAACCGCCAATAAGCGCGGATGCCATGTTGCCGCCACCGATAAACGCAATTTTCATGATGAAGTTGACGTGGTCGAGAAGAGTTAATGAGAGTAATCACGCGTGCCGAAGATAGCCGTGCCGATACGAACAATGGTCGCGCCTTCGAGAACGGCGGCTTCAAGATCCGCTGACATCCCCATGGAAAGCGTGTCGAGTTCAAGGCCGTCCGCGCGCAATGTGTCCATGAGCTCACGCAGAAGCCGATGCGGCTCGCGTTGTTCATCGAGTGTGCTGGCCGGTTCGGGAATGGACATCAAACCGCGCAACCGTAGATGAGGAAGCGCGGCAACCGCACGCGCGAGCGCCAGCGTTTCGTCTGGTGTTACACCACTTTTCGACGCCTCTCCGCTCACGTTCACCTGCAGACAGACGTTAAGCGCGGCCATATTGTCGCCGCGCTGGTCAGACAAACGCTCGGCAATCTTGAGCCGATCGACCGAATGCACCCAGTCAAAATTCTCGGCGACTACTTTCGTCTTGTTCGATTGCAACGGTCCGATGAAATGCCACTCGATCTCGCCGCGCAACTCCGCCAGCTCAGCAATTTTCGCGACCGCTTCCTGCACGTAGTTTTCGCCGAACGCACGCTGTCCTGCGTCGAAAGCCGCGCGAACATCTTCTGCAGGAAAGGTCTTCGATACCGCGAGCAACGTGACCGCTGACGCGTCGCGCGAAGCATCAGCCGCCGCTTTCGCGATGCGCTGACGGACTTCGTCGAGGTGACGGGCTACATGAGAGGAGGACATGGAATCGGACGCCGCAAGGTGAGTAAGCAGAGGTCCGATTATACGGATGCGGTGCGCCGAAACAGCCGGCGCCCGCCAGCGTTAGCCATACAGCAGATGTTCGACCAGTTGAATCCAGTGCACGACGGGCGTGGACGTGCCGCTCTGCAAATGCGCGATACAACCCACATTCGCCGACACGATCATCTGCGGCTCGAGCTTTTCGAGCTTGTCCAGTTTCTGGTCGCGCAACGCGTAGGAGAGCTTCGGCTGCAGCACCGAATACGTTCCGGCCGAGCCGCAGCACAGATGGTTATCGGCGGGAAGATGCACTTCTATGCCCAGCGCCGTCAGCAAGTTCTCCACGTGGCCGCGAATCTGCTGGCCGTGCTGCAGCGTGCACGGTGGATGAAACGCGACGGTATGCACGGCGCGACGCCTGACCATGGCCGTCAGTTCGTCTTCGTACTGCGGCAGGATTTCCGCGAGGTCGCGCGTCAGCTCCACAATCCGCGCCGCCTTCTCCGCGTAGACCGGATCATTGCGCAGCAAATGCGCGTATTCCTTGACCGTCGCGCCGCAACCGGACGCGTTCATCACGATCGCCTCCACGCCGTTTTCCACATACGGCCACCACGCGTCGATATTGTTGCGCACGTCGTCCAGCGCTTCATCGTTATAGCCGAGATGCAGGCGGATCGCGCCACAGCAACCGGCGTCCGGCGCGCTCAGGATCTGAATGCCCAACGCATCGAACACCCGTGCAGTTGCTATGTTGACGTTCGGCATCATGGCGGGCTGGACGCAGCCGGCGAGCATCAGCATCTTGCGCGCATGCGTGCCGGTCGGCGGTTCGAGCGGCCGTTGCGCAACCGGAATCTTGGTCCGCAAGGCTTTGGGCAACAGCGGCCGGAATTGCTGGCCGAGTTTCATCGCGGGCGTGAAAAGCTTGCTGTTCGGCAGGAAGTTGGCGAGCAGTTTGCGTTGGACGCGCTGGCCAAACGGCCGCTCCACTTTTTCTTCCACCACCTTCCGGCCAATCTCCACCAGCCGTCCATATTGCACGCCCGATGGGCACGTGGTCTCGCAATTGCGGCACGTGAGGCAGCGGTCCAGATGCAGTTGCGTGCTGCGTGTCACGGGCGCGCCTTCCAGCATCTGCTTGATCAGATAGATTCGGCCACGCGGGCCGTCGAGTTCATCGCCCAGTATCTGGTAGGTCGGGCACGTCGCCGTGCAGAATCCGCAATGCACGCACTTGCGCAGGATAGCCTCGGCTTCTTCGCCATCGGCGGTATCGCGCATGAAGTCGGCGAGGTTGGTTTGCATTGCGTGTGTCTTCAGTTCAGAAGTCGGGGTAGAGGCGGCCGCGATTGAAAATGCTCGCGGGATCGAATGCAGCTTTCAGGCCACGATGAATCTTCATCAGCGGGGCGGGCAAGGGCGTGAAGACACCCGCTTTGCGATCGTACGCCGCGCTCGAACGGAAGATGGTCGCGTGGCCACCGGCCTGCTTGGCGCTGATACGCACGGTTTGCGGATCGGCGTCGGTGATCCACCAGCGTTGCGCGCCGCCCCATTCCATCAGGTGCGGACCGGGGAGATGCATCGGCTCGGCAATCGATGGCAGCGACAGCCGCCACAAAGCGCACTTCGGCGGCAGCACGGCGAAGAACGGATCGGTTTGTTCGCGCAAACCGTGCCAGAAACGCTCGGCTTCCACGGCGTCCACCACTTCTCCGCCCAACGATGTCCGCGCCGCTTTCACTGCCGCTTCCGCGCCGCCCAGGCGCAACGCGAGCGTGTGGCCGCGCCACGCACTGCCGGTCAACGGCAACGGATGGCCGCTCCATTCGTTAAGTTTGCGCACGGCGTCCGTGTCGTTCATCTCGAACTTGAGCGTGGCTTCGGCGACGGGTTTCGGCAGCACTTTCACCGATACCTCCAGGATCATCCCCAGCGTACCGAGAGAACCGGCAAGCAGCCGCGAGACGTCGTAGCCCGCCACGTTCTTCACTACCTGACCGCCGAAATGCAGCACGTGGCCTTGGCCGTTCATCACCACGGCGCCGAGCACGAAGTCGCGCGCCGCGCCGGTCGCCGCGCGCCGAGGGCCGGCGAGTCCGGCTGCAATACAGCCGCCGATCGTAGCGTTTGGTCCGAAGTGCGGCGGCTCGAACGGCAGCATCTGGCCGCATTCGTCCAGCCGCGCTTCGATCTCGCTGAGCGGCGTGCCGGCCTTCGCGGTGATCACGAGTTCGGCCGGGTCATATTCGATAATCCCGCGATGCGCCCGCGTATCGACTATCTCGCCTTGCAGCGTCTGGCCGTACCAATCCTTCGTGCCGCCGCCGCGAATCCTTAGCGGGGTGTTGCTCGCCGTCGCGGCGCGCACGCGCTCCGACCAGCTCGCGACAATGTCTTCCTCTGTCATGGTGTCCCGCGTTTTATGGCTCTTGGGTCAGTGTATCGGCGTGTTCCCGCGCGGCCACTCGTATAAACGTGGATACCGTCCGGGCTCGAACGCCTGCAATCACCGCCGATGCTTCAAAGGGACATTTATCTACACGCAATGTTTGGAAGCGTCGCCTAAAAGCGTGGAATCTCGGGATGCGGCAGCAAGCCGCCGCGAATATGCATTTTCCCGTACTCGGCGCAACGCGCGCGCGTCGGGATGCCTTTGTCGGGATTAAGCAGGCCGGGGGGATCGAAGGCACGTTTTATCGCGTGAAACGTATCGCGTTCTTCGGGGGAAAACTGGACGCACATGGAGTTGATCTTTTCGATACCCACGCCATGCTCGCCCGTCACCGTGCCGCCCAGTTCCACGCAGGTTTCCAGGATGTCAGAACCGAATGCCTCGGCCCGGTGCCATTCGTCCAGATCGTTGCCGTTGAACAGGATCAGCGGATGCATGTTGCCGTCGCCGGCATGGAACACGTTCATGCAACGCAGTGCGTACTTTTTTTCCATCTCTTCAATACGCGCCAGCAGCGGCCCGATCTGGCGGCGCGGCACGGTGCCGTCCATGCAGTAATAATCAGGCGAGATACGGCCGGCAGCCGGAAACGCGTTCTTGCGGCCGGACCAGAACTTCAGCCGTTCGGCCTCCGAGCGCGAAATCTGGATGCGATTCGCGCCGAATTCGCGCAGCACGGCCGTCATCCGCACGATTTCCTCCATGACTTCGTCTTGTGTGCCGTCCGATTCGCACAGCAGGATCGCCTTCGCGTCGAGGTCGTAACCCGCTTTCACGAACTCCTCCACGGCGCGTGTCGCGGGTTTATCCATCATCTCGAGCCCGGCGGGGATGATGCCGGCCGCGATGATCGCCGCGACCGCGTTGCCGCCCTTGATGACGTCGTCGAAGCTGGCCATGATCACCTGGGCCGTTTGGGGCTTCGGGATCAGCTTGACGGTGATCTCGGTGACGATGGCGAACATGCCTTCGCTGCCGATCAGCACCGCCAGCAGGTCGAGCCCAGGCGCGTCGAGACCGAGCGAACCGAATTCGAGGATGTCGCCTTCCATCGATACCGCGCGTACCCGCATCACGTTGTGACACGTCAGGCCATACTTGAGGCAGTGGACCCCGCCGGAGTTCTCGCTGACATTGCCGCCGATCGTGCATGCAATCTGCGATGACGGATCGGGCGCGTAATAGAGCCCAAAGGGAGCCGCGGCTTCGGATATGGCGAGATTGCGCACGCCCGGCTGGACCGTTGCGGTACGCGCATACGGGTCGACCTCTACGATCTTGCGAAAGCGCGCAAGCGATACCACGATGCCATGCCGGATCGGCATGGCGCCGCCCGACAAACCTGTGCCCGCGCCACGCGGGACGATAGGCACATCGAGCCGCGCGCAGATCTGCACGACGCGCTGAACCTGCGCTTCGGTTTCGGGCAGCGCGACGGCAAGCGGCAGCCGCCTGTACGCCGCGAGTCCGTCGCATTCATAAGCGGCCGTGTCTTCCTCGCGATACAGCAGGCAATGCGTTGGCAGCACGGCCATCAATGCCTGGACCACTTCGCGCTGACGCTGCGCCAGCACTTCAGGCGTCAGCTCGGCGGGTGCGTTCATGTTCCCTCCCGGCGGTGTGTGTGCTCTGGAGCATTCCAAAAAGCAGAGCGTTGATCTTGCACCTGCGCGTGCCTTCCGTCGATCGGGCTAATTACGGGGACGGAGCATGTTTTTGCGCCGGCGCGTTGTTCGCGCCGGACCTGCAGCACAGCCCGACCCGCGTTCCATCAAGCGTCGTACGAGAAAATCTTGCCCGGGTTCATCAGGTTTTTCGGGTCGAGCGCGTGTTTGATCGAGCGCATCACGCTGATTGCGTCCTCGCCATGTTCCTCGATCATGAAACCCATCTTGTGCAGCCCCACGCCGTGCTCGCCGGTACACGTTCCGCCCATGCGCAGCGCGCGCTCCACAATGCGGCGGTTGATCCGCTCGGCCTCTTCGAATTCTTCGGGCTTGGCCGGATCGAGCAGCATGGCGACGTGAAAATTGCCGTCGCCGACATGGCCGACGATCGGGCAGGGCAGCGTGCTCGCCTTCAGGTCCTGCTCCGTTTCGATCACGCATTCGGCGAGCCGTGAGATTGGTACGCAGACGTCGGTTGTGACAGCGCGACAGCCGGGCTTCAGTTGCAGCATCGCGAAATAGGCGTTGTGACGCGCATTCCACAGGCGGCTGCGGTCTTCCGGCCGTGTTGCCCATTCGAAATCGGTGCCATTATTTTGCGCAACGATCTCCTGCACCGTTTCCGCCTGCTCCTTCACGCTGCTTTCGGTGCCGTGGAATTCGAAGAACAACATGGGCGATTCGCGGAAAGTGAGGTTCGAATGCCGGTTGATCGCGCGCACGGCGAGCGAATCCAGGAACTCGACGCGCGCTACGGGCACGCCCATCTGAATGGTTTCGATGGTGGCGCGCACGGCGTCGCCCATCGACGGAAATGCGCACACCGCCGCCGATACCGCTTCCGGCTGCGGATAAAGCCGCACGGTGATCTCGACGATCACACCGAGCGTGCCTTCCGAGCCCACGAACAAGCGCGTGAGGTCGTACCCGGCCGACGATTTGCGCGCGCGCGTGCCGGTCTTGATGACGCGGCCATCGGCTAACACGACGGTGAGGCCAAGCACGTTTTCGCGCATCGTGCCGTAACGCACGGCGTTCGTACCCGACGCACGCGTAGCCGACATCCCGCCAATGCTCGCATCCGCGCCGGGATCGATCGGAAAAAACAACCCGGTGTCCTTCAGCGCTTCGTTCAACTGCTTGCGCGAAATTCCCGGCTGGACGGTGACCGTCAGGTCTTCGGCGTCAATCGACAACACCTGGTTCAAGCCCGACATATCGATCGATACACCGCCCTGAACCGCCAGCAAATGCCCTTCCAGCGATGATCCGTTGCCGTACGGAATGACCGGGACATTGTGTTCGGCGCACAGCCGGACCACCGTCTGGACCTCTTCCGTGCTGGTCACGAAAACGACGGCGTCGGGCAGTTGCGGATCGAACGGCGATTCGTCGCGGCCATGGTGTTCGCGGACTGCGGTGGTGGTGGAAACGCGTTCGGCGAACGCGGCCTTCAGCGCGTCGAGCAGGGCGGCGGGGAAGGTGCGGCGGACGGCGAGCGGGGGGACGGGGTGGTTCACGGCATGTCTCCGGACATCGGTGTGATGGGATGTTGGGATGCACGACATTTCGCATCGAAATGCGGGAATCGTGCGTTTTATCTACTCATTTTACGCCGATAGGCTAGATCGAGCCGGGCTCGGGGCAATGCTCCCGCGTTGCCTATAATGAGCGCGGGCGCTGACTGGCGTTCCGGGTTACCTGGAGAACATCATGGGCAATCGCCTGAGCAAGATATCGACGCGCACCGGTGACGACGGCACGACCGGCCTCGGCGACGGCAGCCGCGTGCAGAAGGACGACGCGCGGATCACGGCGATCGGCGATGTCGATGAACTGAATTCGCAGCTTGGCGTGCTGCTGTGCGAGCCGCTGCCGGACGACGTGCGCGCCGCGTTGTCGGCCATCCAGCACGATCTCTTCGATCTCGGCGGTGAGCTCTGCATTCCCGGCCATTCGATGATCGAGAAGTCGCATCTTGCTCGTATCGATGAATGGATTGCGGAGTACAACGCGACTTTGCCGCCGCTCAAGGAATTCATCCTGCCGGGTGGATCGCGGGCGGCGTCGCTTGCGCATGTCGGGCGGACGGTTTGCCGGCGCGCGGAGCGATCGATTGTTGCGCTCGGCCGGGTGGACAAGATCAACGCGGCGCCGCGGCAGTACGTGAATCGGCTGTCCGATTTGCTGTTCGTGCTGGCGCGGGTGTTGAATCGCGTGGATGGCGGAACCGACGTGTTGTGGAATCACGAACGCAAGGTCTAAGGTAGGGCGTGGCCGGCACCGATTGCTCTGCCGGCGCCACAATCAGCATCGTCTTATATCGCTGCGACAAAACGCGCGGATGTCTGGCTCCTTTAAAGATGTATTATAAATACATCTTTAAAGGAGCCCATGAATGACAGCCTTGACCGCCGACCAGATTGCCCGTGTAAAAGCCACCGCTCCCGTGCTCGCCGAACATGGCGTGACTATCACCAAACACTTCTACAAGCGGATGTTCGCCCATCATCCCGAGTTGAAAAACGTGTTCAACCAGGCGCATCAGCAAAGCGCCAGTCAGCCACAGGCGTTGGCGCGAGCGGTGTACGCGTATGCCGCGAACATCGATAACCTCGGCGCGCTCGGTTCGGCTGTCACGCATATCGCCCACAAGCACGTGAGCCTGAATATCCGGCCGGAGCAATATCCGATCGTCGGTGAAAATCTGCTGGCCGCCATATCCGAAGTCCTGGGTGATGCCGTCGATGAACCCACGCTCAACGCCTGGCGCGCCGCTTACGCGCAACTCGCGGAGATCTTGATCGGGGCAGAAAAGGGTCTCTATGCCCAAGCCGCGTGGAGCGGTTTCCGGCCGTTTGTGGTGTTTCGACGCGAACAGGAAAGCGACGAGATCACGTCGTTTTATTTGAAGCCATCCGATGGCGGTCCGGTCTGTCATTTCGAGCCGGGTCAGTACGTCAGCGTGAAGCGGTTCGTGAAGGAGATCGGCGTTGACCAGCCGCGTCAATACACGCTCTCCGATGCCCCGAACGGTCAGTGGCTACGTATTTCGGTGAAGCGCGAGCGGGCCCAGGATAAGCCGCCTGGATACATTTCCAATCTCATGCACGACGGGATGGACGTCGGCGGGATTGTTGAGGTCAGCGCACCGATGGGCGAGTTCACGCTCGACGTAGCCAAGACGACGCCCGTTGTATTGATCAGCGGCGGCGTAGGTATTACGCCGATGGTGTCGATGCTCGCTTCGCTCGCCGCTCAGGACAGCACGCGGCAGATATCGTTTGTTCACGCGTGCCGCAATGGCCGCACGCACGCATTCGGCCGCTGGCTGGACGCGATTGTTGCAAAACATCCGAACGTGTCGCGTAGCGTGTTCTATGAAAACACTCATGCCGATGACCGCCCGGGAACGGATTTCGACTTCGCGGGGCGGCTGGATTTCGCCCACATAGCCGATAAAACCCTGCTCCCCGACGCCGATTATTATTTGTGCGGCCCTGTGCCCTTCATGCGCGCGCAGCAGGATGCGTTGATAGCGGCGGGGGTATCGAAGTCACGGGTGCGTACCGAGATCTACGGTTCCGGCGAGATGGCGTAGGGCGTTTGCGTTTGAAGGAAAGGCCGCCGGATTGGCGGCCTTTTTTTAACCCGCGCTCAGGCCAATCAGTTCCCATTCCCCCGCGCCACGCGCCGCTGCTTCACGGCGTCCGCCAGCCCTTCCAGCACGTTCAGGCTGTCTTCCCAACCGATACACGCATCGGTGACGCTTTGCCCGTACGTCAGCTCGCAGCCTTCCTTCAGATCCTGCCGTCCCGCGACCAGATTCGACTCCACCATCACGCCGATGATCCGCTCGTCGCCGCCCGCAATCTGCCGGCCGATATCGGCGCAAACCGGGATCTGGTTCTCATGCTTCTTCGAACTGTTCGCGTGGCTCGCATCGATCATCAGGCGCGCGGCAAGCCCGGCCTTGCTGATGTCGTTGCATGCAGCGTTCACGCTTTCCGCGTCGTAGTTCGGCGTTTTGCCGCCGCGCAGGATGATGTGGCAGTCCTCGTTGCCAGCCGTCGATACGATGGCCGAATGGCCACCCTTCGTCACCGACAGGAAATGGTGCGGCTGCGACGCTGCCTTGATGGCGTCAACCGCAATCTTCACGTTGCCGTCCGTGCCGTTCTTGAAACCGACCGGGCACGACAATCCCGACGCCAGCTCGCGATGCACTTGCGATTCCGTTGTCCGCGCACCGATCGCACCCCACGAGATCAGGTCGGCGATGTACTGCGGGCTTATCATGTCGAGGTATTCAGTGCCTGCCGGCAGGCCCAGTTCGTTGATTCGCAGCAGTAATTCGCGCGCGGTCCGCAGGCCGTCGTTGATCTTGAAGCTGTTATCCATGTACGGGTCGTTGATCAACCCTTTCCAGCCGACCGTCGTACGCGGCTTTTCGAAATACACCCGCATCACGATTTCCAGCTCGCCCGCAAAGCGCTTGCGCTCCTCGACGAGACGGCCCGCATATTCCCGAGCCGCTTTGGTGTCGTGGATCGAGCACGGTCCGACGATCACGATCAGGCGATCTTCCATGCCGTGCAGGATGCGATGCATCGACTGACGCGAGTTGTAGATCAGGTTCGAAACCGGCTCGGCGCAGGCGAACTCACGGATCAGGTGAGCAGGGGGCGTGAGTTCTTTCAATTCGCGAATTCGGACATCGTCGGTGTTGTGCGGGGGCATGCTGGTTCTCCAGGAACGCGTTTTTGATGCTGTGTTCGTTTGTCGATACGTCCGACAGATCAGGGACAGTGCAAAAAGTCGTCAAAAAAGTGGGCATAAAAAAAACCGCCAGGCTGCGCTGGCGGTTTTTCGGGAAACTTGGGTTCTACACAAACGACTCACCCCTCTCGATCCGCCAGCGGCTTGAGATGCCAAAAAAAGTAAAAATAAAACTTGGCGGACATGATGGTTTGGGTCGTTGGGTAAAAATTGAACGTCTGGCTTTATAACCTTAAACACGCGCGGTTGGCAAGTTGTCAGCTGCCAAAATGCGGATATTCCGCACTGTAGCACTGATTTTCGCACTAAACGTGAGCGTTTCATGCGGATTTCCCGCGTAGTGCGCTCGAAAGCTTCACGAAGCGCGGCGCGGGAAAGTCACGGACCAAAAGGCTAAGCGTTCAAACCGTGCCGCCCACTGTCATTTTTTCGATTCGCAAGGTTGGCTGACCCACGCCCACCGGCACGCTCTGGCCTTCCTTGCCGCACACGCCCACGCCGCCGTCGAGCGCCATGTCGTTGCCGATCATGGTTACGTACTTGAGCGATTCCGGGCCGCTGCCGATCAGCGTTGCACCCTTCACCGGGTACGTGATCTTGCCGTTCTCGATCATGTACGCCTCGGACGCGGAGAACACGAACTTGCCGTTGGTGATGTCGACCTGACCGCCGCCGAAATTCACCGCATACAAGCCGTTTTTCACCGATGCCAGGATTTCAGCCGGATCCTTGTCGCCGTTGAGCATGTACGTGTTGGTCATGCGCGGCATGGGCAGGGCGGCATAAGACTCGCGCCGGGCGTTGCCCGTCACCGGCATCTTCATCAAACGTGCATTCAGCGAATCCTGAATGTAGCCCTTGAGAATGCCGTCCTCGATCAAGGTCGTGCACTGCGTAGGATTGCCTTCGTCGTCGATATTCAACGAACCGCGCCGGTTCGGCAGCGTGCCGTCGTCGACAACCGTCACGCCCTTCGCCGCCACCCGTTCACCGATACGTCCCGCAAACGCCGACGACCCCTTGCGGTTGAAATCGCCTTCCAGCCCATGGCCGATGGCTTCGTGCAGCAGCACGCCGGGCCAGCCCGGTCCGAGTACGACGGTCATTGCACCGGCAGGAGCAGGACGCGCGTCGAGATTAACGAGCGCCGCGTGCACGGCTTGATCGACGTAGTGGGACAGGATCTCGTCGGTGAAATAGGCGTAGTCGTAACGTCCGCCGCCGCCGCCGCTGCCCATTTCGCGACGTCCGTCCTTTTCAGCGATTACCGTCACGGACACGCGCACCAGCGGCCGGATGTCCGCGGCCAGCGCGCCGTCGCTGCGTGCGACCAGCACGACGTCATATTCACCCGCGAGACCCGCCATGACCTGGACGATGCGCGGATCGCGGCCACGCGCCATCTTCTCCACGCGTTCGAGCAACTTCACCTTTGCGGTGGCGTCGAGCGACGTGAGCGGATCGGACGGGAGATACAGGTCGCGGCCGAACACGCCGGTCAGCGAACTGGCCGACTTGATCTTGTGCTTGCCGCCGCCGGCCTTCGCAATCGCGCGCGTGGCGACCGCCGCCTGACGAATGGATTCCGCCGACAAGTCGTCCGAATACGCAAACGCCGTCCGGTCACCCGACACGGCGCGCACGCCCACACCTTGATCAATGCTGAAGCTGCCCGATTTGACGATGCCTTCTTCCAGGCTCCACGCTTCGCTGCGTGTGGACTGGAAATAGAGATCCGCGTAGTCCACGCGGTGCGTGAAGATCTCGGCCAGCGTGCGCGTAATCGTGGATTCGTCGAGGCCGTAGGGCGTCAACAGGATCTCTTTCGCGGTGGCAAGATTTCGGATGCCGGGTTCGATGATGTTCATTCGTTGCCTGTGGCGAAGTCTGGGGGATTAAACGCATTCTAACGTTGGAGTATTTATGCCACACCCTGACCAAATGGAGGGGGGCTCCGAAAAAACAAGCTAGCCCAAAACGCGATGCCGCAGAGCCGGAAGGCTTTGGCGGACGGATGCAATACGCGCGGCATCAATCGCTCCGGCGGCCACGCCCGCACCTTCCTCCACCACGGCCACGATCTCGCCCCACGGGTCGATCAGCATGCTGTGGCCCCAGGTCCGGCGGCCGTTTTCGTGTTTGCCGCCTTGCGCGGCGGCCAGCACGTAGCATTGGTTTTCGACCGCACGCGCCTTGAGCAGCGTTTCCCAGTGCGCCTCGCCGGTGGTGTACGTGAACGCGGACGGCACGACCATCAACGCGCAGTCGCCCATTTTTCTGTAAAGCTCGGGAAACCGCAGGTCGTAACACACCGACAACCCCACGCGTCCGAACGGGGCTTCAAACGTACGCACTTCGGTTCCCGGACAGATCGTGCGGGCTTCATCGAAGGATTCCGTGCCTTTCTCGAAATTGAAGAGATGAATCTTGTCGTAGCGGGCAACCTGCTTGCCGGACGGATCGAAGACCAGAGTGGTATTGAGCACGCGCGCCGCTTCAGGCGATTCCAGCGGCAAGGTCCCGCCGATCACCCACACGCGATGTTCGCGCGCCGCGTCCGACAGGAACTGCTGGATCGGACCGTGCCCGGGCGTTTCGCGGATCGCGAGCTTGTCCGTGTCCTTGAACCCCATGTAGCAGAAATATTCCGGCAGCAGCACAAGCTGCGCGCCATCGCGCGCGGCTTCGGCAATCAGCCGTCCCGCTTCCGCAATATTGCGCTCGCGATCCGGCGCGCTCACCATTTGCAGCGCGGCTACGCGGAATGCCCCGGGGGTGCCTTCGCTTGATTTTTCGCTCATGTCAGCCTGCTAAAAGGGGCGCGATGGTAACCGAAATCGCTTGTTGCCAGCCTGTGTGATCTTCACTGAAACGCTATTAAAAAGATCAGTTGGGCACGGTGGCAGCGGGAATTTCGATCTTACCCTGATCGCCTTTCACCCGCTGAATGACGGGTTTCGACCACGAGCCGGTAATGGAATAGTCAATCGTGAACGCTTTTCCAATCGACTTCGATAGCAGCAGGTCGGCCACCAGCGTGCCGATCCCGAGCAAAGGATTGATCACGGCGGCGCCCAGCGCCACGGCGCCCGCGCTGATGGTCGGGATGACCTTGGCGTGCAGGTCCTGGGTTTCCTTCGGCAGATCGACCAGCCCCTTCAGCTCGACGCGTGCCGGCGCCGTGATCATCGTGAAATCATTGGTGCGGCCGATGCCATTCTGAACCGTGCCCGAACCCGTGATTTTTTCGAACGGCAGCCCTTTGCCGACCACGTCCTGGAAATTCAGCGTGAGGAAGTGCGCGAGGCTTTGCAGGCTGAGCACGCCGAGCAGCTTGGCCGCGCCCGGATTGACCTTGAGAATCTGGCCATGATGCAAGTCGACGTCCAGCTTACCGTTGAGCGTGGGCAGGTCGACTGCAGCCGGACTACCGTCCCAGCCAAGCTGGCCCGTCAGCGTGCCTTTGCCGTTCTTCACCGTCCGTGGCAAGCCGAGCCGTTCGACCAGCGCACCGGCATCCATGATGTCCAGCTTGAAATCCACCGCGGTGCGGCGGGGGGCGTTGTCGTCGGCGTCGGCTGGAAAACCGACGGGACCGCTGATCGTGCGCCAGTTGGCCGTGGCCGAAAGTGTCGCGTCCGGGTTGCTCAAATCCAGCTTGTCCAGATGCCAGACCGGCACGTTGTCTTCCACGTCGTTGCGCGCGTCCACCTCAAGGCGTCCGAGCGTGCGCCCGCGCACCACGAGTTCGTTCACGATCAAATCGATGGACGGCATGTTGGCCGGCGGCTTGCGGATCATCTGTGTGACCAGGTCGGTTTCCTCCTTTCCCGGGATCACGACCTTCGTGAACCGCGCCTGCAACGCGCCCGGACTGCCCTTCGTCGCGCCCGGCATCCATTGCGCATTGCCCGTAACCTGATCCGACGCAATGTTCGCCTGCCACTTGCGGTCATCGCCGAGATTTGCGCCTATTGCCACATCTTCCCAGCGCCGGTTGAGCAGCTTGATCGTGGCGAAATGCAGCGCGAAGCGCTTGGGGAGGAATTGCTTCATCGCCTGCGATTGCGATTGAGTCTGCGGGTCCGGCTGTGGCATCGGTCCCAATTCGGCGATCAGCTTGCGCCACGCATCGGCATCGAGTTCGTCGATATCCACCGCAGCCGTCACGCCCTGTCCCGGCAGATCGGCCGGTTTGTTTACGCCGATAGCACCACGTTCCACGATCGGCGCTTCCTTGCCGGTCTGTTTGAGCAAGTAATGCGCATTCACCGGCCCGAGCGTGAGTTTCGCGTCGTGCTCCTGGGCCGATCCGGCCACCGGCGTGAACGTGAACGAGACGGGCATGGGCGTGCCCTCGCTCTTGTTGAAGGGCGCCGGAAAGTCCAGGCCGAGGCCGGTCAAGTCGGAGTTGGCCTCGACTTGCGGCAACGCGTTTTTCACGCCGCGCACGCGCAGGTCGTACGGTGCGGTGCCGCTGATGTGCTTGAGAATCTGCGCCGCTTGTGCCTGATCGCGCGCGTTCAGGCTCTGGGCCGCGTCGCCACCTATGCGGCCGCTTACATCGAAGGCATAACTGCCGTCGGGTTTCACGCCGCCGGTACCACGCACGTCGCCGCCGAGGAATTTCGCCGTGAGGCCATCGAGCGACGCGGTCTTTTCGCCGAACCGCGCCCGCCCTTTGAGATTCGATAACGGCGGCAACGCAGCGTATGCAAGCTCGTTGCCGTTGAACGTGAGCGCGCCTTTGTAACCCACGTGCGGCCGTACGCCGGGCGGCGGCGCGACCCGCGGAATTTCCAGTTGCAACGCGAGCGCGGCGTTGCCGTTGGCGCGGATCTTCGTCGACACGTGGTGTGAGAGCGCGCCAAGCGAGCTGTCTTCCACGTAACGAAGCATGTCGGTGATCGGGCCATGCGCGTCGGCGTCGATCAGCAGCTTCGATTCGCGATTGCCCAGGTCTTCAATCCGTCCTGTCGTCTTGACGACGCTCACGCCGAGATAATGGCCGCGCGAAATATCGAAGCCCAGCTTGTTTTCGGCGAGATGAAACGTCCCGTCAATACCATCGAACGCCGGCCACACATTCGGGGTGCCGTTGGCCATGGTCTTGGGCGGATAGGGCGTGGGCTCGAACTTGCCGCCCGAGAAGGGCGCGACGATGCGGAACTGGCCGGCATCGGGGAACTTTGCGTAAGGGAATTTCGTCAGGTCGCCGTGAATCTCGATGGTGGCGTTGCGCGAAACGCCGGATTGCAACGCGTGGCCCAGATACACGCGTAGTTTTTCGCTGATGCTAGTCGGCAGATAGTGCACGAGGCTCGTCACATTCAGGCGCGCGGCCTTGGCCTTGAGATCGAGGGAACCGCGGCCTTCGCCTTCGTTGCGATAGTCGGCCGTCGCACTCGCTTCGGCGTCCGCATTCTTGACGTGCAGCGTCTCCACGTGGGCGGTGATCGCCTTGTGCGGCTTGCCGGGCGCGTCGGTGAGCGTCCAGGTCACGCGGCCGTCGATCTGATCGAGCACGAGACGCGGGTTATCGAAGACGCCGGGGATGGTGATCGCGGTATTTTTCGTATCGATAACCGCGCTGCCGTGATCCTGATCCGCGTCAATACTGCCCCACAGGTTTTCCACGCCCGGAATCCCGGCCCGCGGGTGGTTGTTGATCGTCAGGCCCGGCGGCGGTTCCTGGGCCTGCACGCTCACGCCGCGCAAGTCGCCCTTGACCGTGTAGCGTATCGGCGGCTCGGCGCCCGTCTGCCGCTGAGCCAGCATTTGAGCGTGGGTCGCCGGTCTGGGCCGCTCGGTTTGCAGCGTGTAGTTGGCAATCTGGCCGCGCGGGTTGAATCGGATCAGATCGTTTTGCGCCTTCGATGGCAACGGCAGCGTGCGCAAGAATTCGCCGAGAATGCCGAGATCGACGACATCGCCCGATACCCCGAACATCTGCCCGCGCTGCAAGGTCGCTGCGCGGTAATGGCCGGTTAGCGTATGCAAGGCCAGCAGGCGAGACACTGGCGTGCCGTCGGCGAGCGGCGGCTGGCCGAGTTCTGCGTGCAGGTTTGCCAGGTGCAGCGTGTATTCGTCGTCCTGTTGCGCAAGATCCCAGTGGAAGTCCGCGATCGGCACGTCGAGACGCGGCTGCGTTGGACGCACGCGCAACGCGATGTCGGAGCCGGTCAGGTCGCCGCCCGCTGATTGCAGCTTGCCGCTCGCGAAGTCGAGCCAGATGCGGTTGTCGAAACGTCCGCCGTAGGTCGCGAATGGCATCGTCGCGTACTGCGAGAGCTTGGGCAGATCGACAGGACCGGTCGACAGATACGCCTGGCCCGTCCAGTTCGCCGGCCGGCCGGGCACGCTGAAGCGGGGCGTGGTGAAGTCCGCGCGGAAGTCGAGCGGCCCGTGCAGCAGGTCGCCGTCGGGGGACGCCTGCAACGCCAGCCGATGATGCGGGCCGTCGTTGAGAATAGCGAGCTTGATACGCTTGAGCGCGAGTTCCGGCGCATTGCGCTCGCCGTCGTGCCAGCGCAGCGTGCCGTCGCGCAGCACGATGGCTTGCTGCCTCAGCAGCCAGGTCATGAACGCGTCGTTGCCCGTGTGTTTCGCCTGGATCGGCACGCCGGCCACGCTGAAGGTTCCGTCGGCGGCGCGCGAGATGACGACGTCGGGGCCATCGACGGTGAGATTCGAGAGCAGCGGAATGGGACCCAGCAGCGAGCGCCACGCGACCGTCGCGCTGGCGTGCGGCACGGCGAGACCCGGCGTGCCGTCGGCGGCGTCGATCCGGAGATTGTCGATATCGAATGAAGGCTCGAAGCCGGACCACTTCGCCGTGATACGTCCGATGCGCAACTGCGCATGGATCTTCGACGAGACCATTTGCTCGATGCGCGGCTTGAACACATCGATTTGGGGAAGCACGGCGTAACGCAGCGCGAGATAGATCCCGGCGACCGCGAAATAGACCACGGCAACCAGCACCAGAAGGACTTTGAGCACCCGCGACAACGCGAGCTCGGCGCGACCACCTAGCTTCACGGGTACAGCTTCAGGTGGGTCGGCGAATTCCTTTCGGTCGGACATGCTGCGGCGGGTCGGCGATATGGTAGGTTTTCGAGATTTGACGTTGAAATGTAACACAGCGCGCAGCGCAAAAAACTGCGGGAACACGCTACCATGCGGCCGCTAAGCCGCGCCGGACGGCGTTCTGCACACCTCGCGCCAATGTGCGCAAAAGCCCCGGCGCACTGCCGGACTTGTTTGTGAGCAATGACTGAGCCCGACTTTTCATGACCGACGCCGTTTTGCTGAGTGCCAGCGCTTCCCACTATGCCGCGCGCGTGTATGCCGCGCGTCCCGAATTGCCGGCTGCTATAGCCGAATGGTCGAAGGTGCCGATTCGCCGCGCCTGGATAGAAGCGCGGCTGAACGCCCTGTGCGACGCGTGTTCGGCGCGTTCGGCCAGCGGCCGGCTTGATGAAGCCGCGCTCAAGACCGCGCTGCGGCGATTGCGCATCGAGGTCTTCTGCACGGTGATGGAACGCGATCTCGCGGGCCTCGCGCCGGTTGCCGAAGTCACGGGCGCCATGACCGATCTTGCCGAGCTGACTATCCAGCGCGCGCTCGCGGTGTTATCGGCGGATCTGGAAGTCACGTTCGGCGAGCCACGGGGGCCTGACGGACAGCGCTTGACGCTGGGTGTAGTGGGAATGGGGAAGCTCGGTGGACGTGAGTTGAATGTGTCGTCGGATATTGATCTGATTTTCGTCTATGAAGAAGACGGTGAGACGGCAGGCGGCGAACGCGCGGCGTTGTCGACCCAGGAATATTTTACGCGGCTCGGCCGTAAGCTCATAGGCGCATTGGCCGAGGTGACGGAAGACGGTTATGTCTTTAGAGTCGATATGCGGTTGCGGCCGAACGGCGATGCCGGCCCGCTCGCTTGCGGGCTCGGCATGCTCGAAGAGTATTTCTATGTGCAGGGCCGCGAATGGGAACGGTACGCGTGGATCAAGGGGCGGCTGGTCTCCGAGGGTGAAAGCGAAGCGGCGCAACGGCTTGCGAAGCAGCTCGACGCGCTCGCTACGCCGTTTATCTACCGGCGGTATCTCGACTACGGCGTGATCAGCGCGATTCGTGCGCTGCATGTGCAGATCAGGCAGGAAGCGCAGCGGCGCGCGTCGATGCGACCGGACAAAGCCGATGACATCAAGCTCGGTCGTGGCGGCATTCGGGAGATCGAGTTCAGCGCGCAGGTGTTTCAACTGATCCGTGGCGGCCAGATTGCCGATCTGCGGATTCGTCCGACCTTGTCCGTGCTGAATCGCGCGGCGGCGCACGGGTTGATATCGGCGAATGTGTGTAGCGAACTTACCGAGGCGTACTTGTTCCTGCGCAAGCTGGAGCACCGCTTGCAGTATCGAAACGATGCGCAGACGCACGCCATGCCGGTCGCGCCGGACGACCGCGCAGTGCTTGCCGATGCAATGGGCTTCGCTGATTACCCGGCGTTGACCGATGCGCTGGAGGCGCATCGGACGCGCGTTGAGCATCAGTTCGACCAGACTTTCGCCGATAAGGTGAAGGGCGACGGCGGTTGCGCGGTCGCGGAAGATTCGGCGGCGTCGTGGGTCTGGAGCAGCGCGCTTGCCGACGACAGCGCCGAAGAACAGTTGGTCGAGCGCATGACCGAACTGGGTTTCACCGATGCCACCGCGGTGCTCACGCGCCTGCGCAACGTGTGGAAGTCCACGCGATACGAAGGTTTGCCCGAGCGCAGCCGGGAGCGGTTCGATATTGTCGCGCAACGTGCGCTCGAAGCCGCGAAGGCCGTCGAGCCGCCCGAGCGGCGCGGCGACACCATTGCCCGGCTGTTCGACCTGCTCGAAGCGGTCAGCCGTCGCGGCGCTTATCTGGCGTTGCTCACTGAATATCCGGCGGCGCTCGAGCGGGTGTTGTCGGTGCTTGGCGCGTCGCGTTGGGCGGCGGGATATCTGATCCGCCATCCGCAGCTTCTTGATGAATTGCTCGACGATGAAGTGATCGCGAGCCCCTTCGACTGGGCGCAATTTCGCGAATCCTTGCGCGCGCAGATTGCCGCCGCCGATGGCGCCGAGCAGCAGATGAACTTGTTGCGACACGCACATCAGGCAGAGGTGTTCCGCATTCTGCTGATCGACCTGAGCGGCAAGCTGACCGTTGAACATGTGAGCGACCTGTTGTCGGCGCTGGCCGATGCCGTGCTTGATGTCACTATCGAAACGGTGTGGTCGCAGTTTCCCAAGCGTCACCGCGAGGTACCGCGCTTTTCTGTGATCGCTTACGGGAAGCTGGGCGGGAAGGAGCTGGGTTACGCGTCGGACCTGGACCTGATTTTCCTGCACGACGACCCCGACGAAGCCGCCGCCGATATCTACGCGATGTTCGCGCGCCGGCTGGTCACGTGGCTCACGACGGCAACGGGCGCGGGCACGTTATTCGATGTCGATTTGCGGCTGCGTCCGAATGGCGAATCGGGTTTGCTGGTGACGAGCCTGGAATCGTTCCGGCGGTATCAGATTCGTGAGGGCGATGCCGCGAATACGGCATGGGTCTGGGAGCATCAGGCGCTGTCGCGGGCGCGTTATTGCGCCGGCGATGCCGAGATTGGCGAGCGCTTCGAGGAAATTCGCGCCCAGGTTCTCACGATGCCGCGAGACGCTGCTGCGTTGGCGCAGGAGATTGTTGCGATGCGTGAGCGCGTGGATGCCGGGCATCCGAACCGGAGCAAGTTATTTGACCTGAAGCACGACCGCGGCGGGATGGTGGATATAGAGTTCATCGTGCAGTATTGCGTGCTGTTGCACGCGCGCGAAGACGCTGAATTTATTCGGAATATGGGCAATATTTCGCTGTTGCGACTGGCCGCGGGGTTCGGGCTGATGAGTGCTGAGGAGGCGGAAACGGTGGCGGCTGCGTATCGGCGGTATAGGAAGTTGCAGCACACGCTGAGACTCGACGGGATGGAGAAGGCGCGGGTTGAACCGGATGTTGTGGTGGCGGAGAGGGAAGCGGTAACGGGGCTTTGGAAGCGGGTATTTGGGTAGGTTTTCGTTCGCACTCGGGGTTCTGTTTGGGTGGGGCGGCGGTAGTGGTCGCGGGTCAATGCCGGGGTCGGGGTTTCGGCGTTAGCGGTCGGGGTTGATGCTGGGTTGCTGCTTTCAGTGTTAGCGGTCTGCGAGAGTCGGATTTTCTCTTTATCACTATTAGCCACTGTGCGTGGCGGCACGTCATTTCTTTGTCCAAAGCGACAAAGAAACGAAGCAAAGAAAACGCTTTTAAACCACGCTACCCTAAGTGTCCACAGCGTGCAGTTTTCATTCATGGGTGCCCCAAAAGCACGGTGCTCGCGAGAGCGAAGGATGTTTGAACCCCTCCTTCTCGCGAATCCTGACACGAACACGCTTCGCCCCGTACGCTCTCGGGCAAGCACAATTGCTAAGGAACCCGCACGGCCCCACCCGCATTTAAGGCTTCGTTTCTTGGTAGGTTCGGTGAGTGGCTTGCGTTGGAGGGCCCCCGTGGCCAGCTTCGCCAATCACAGCCTGATGTGTATTTTCGCCACCAGTGATTGAACCTGCCCAAGGTTCACCCCGCGCTATCCGCGGACAACCTCCCACCAAATCAGTACGCGCCTCCAACCACGCCGCCAACCCGTCAAGAAACGAGGCTGCGAAGATATCCTGGGCTGTAGCCCACGAAAATAAGCGCGCCGACCGAGCAGCTAACCCACAAAGAAGAACCGCAGAAGCAAATACGCGTTAGGCCGTGCTGGTTCGTGGGCGCCTCGTGCTTGCCCGAGAGCGTACGGGGCGAAGCGTGTTCGTGTCAGGATTCGCGAGAAGGAGGGGTTCACACATCCTCCGCTCTGGCGAGCACCGTGCTTTTGGGGCACCTATGAATAGAAACTGCACGCTGTGGACACTTAGGGTAGCGTGGTTTGAAAGCGCTTTCTTTGCTTCGTTTCTTTGTCGCTTTGGACAAAGAAATGACGTGCCGCCACGCACAGTGGCTAACAGTGATAAAGAGAAAATCCGACTCTCGCAGGCCGCTAACGCCGAAAGCACCAACCCGGCATTGACTCAGACCACTAACCCCAGAACCTAGCACCCCGGCATAGACCCCCGACCACTAACCCCAGAACCGACCACCCCAGCACCGACCCCCGCCCACTAACACCGCCCCACCCAAACAGAACCCCGAGTGCGAACGAAAATCCCTTCTTACGCGGCCAACATTTCCTTCGCATGCTTACGCGTGGTGGCCGTAATCTCAAGCCCCCCGAGCATCCGCGCAACTTCTTCCACCCGTTTCGATTTATCCAGCGGCGTAACGGTGCTAACCGTTCCCCCCGCAGAATCACCGGCTTTAGCCACCTGGAAATGATGATCGCCGCGCGCCGCGACCTGCGGCAAATGCGTCACGCACAGCACCTGCCGGTCGCGGCCGAGTTGATGCAGCAAACGCCCGACCACTTCCGCCACGCCGCCGCCAATCCCCGTATCCACTTCATCGAAAATCAATGTGGGAGTCGGACTCGCCGTGCTCGCAATTACCGCCAACGCGAGACTGATCCGCGCGAGTTCGCCGCCAGACGCGACCTTCGCCAACGGCCTCAACGTCACGCCCGCATGCCCAGCCACCCGGAATTCGATCTGCTCAAGCCCGTTCGCACCGCCCTCTGCAAGCGGCACGAGCGCGACTTCAAAGCTGCCGCCGACCATCGATAATTCCTGCATGCCCTTGGTGACCGCCTTGCCAAGCGACTTCGCGGCTTTCCCGCGCGCCTTCGACAACACCGTCGCTTCCGCCAGATAAACCTCTTTCGCCTTGGCAACCGCCGCGCGCAGTGCATCGAGATCAGCGGCGGCATCGAGCGCCGCCAGCTGTCTGCGCCGCTCGGCATGCTCCTCGGGCAACGCTTCGGGCTGCATGCGAAACTTGCGCGCGGCCGAATGCAGTTGTTCCATCCGATGCTCGACCTGCGCCAGCCGGTTCGGGTCAAGCTCAAGCCGCTGAGCGTAGTGCGAGAGCGAATATGAGGCTTCCTGCAATTGAATCTCGGCGGGTTCGAGCGAAGCCAGCACGTCGGCGAGCGCAGGGTCGATATCGACAAGACCGCGCAGCTTCGACACGATCGCGGAGAGCTGCGTGATCATGGCTTCGTCCGACTCGGACAGCGCGTTCAGCGCGCCCTGCACACCGTCGATCAAACTCGCCGAATGCGACAGCCGATGATGCTCTGCGCTGACCTCTTCCCACTCACCCGGCTGCGGCGCAAGTTTGTCGAGTTCACTCAGTTGCCATGCGAGACGCTCGCGTTCCAGTTGCAACTCGCGATCGCGGTTTTGCGCGAGTTCCACCGCATGCGTTGCGTCGCGCCAGACCCGGTGCGCCCGCGCTACTTTCTGTGCCGAGTCGAGCAGGCCCGCGTGAGTATCGAAGAGTTCGCGCTGGGCGTCCGGGCGCATCAGCAATTGGTGGGCGTGCTGGCCGTGGATGTCGACGAGCATTTCGCTCAGTTCACGCAATTGCACGAGCGTGGCCGGCGTCCCGTTGATAAACGCCCGTGAACGTCCGCTTGAATCGACTACGCGGCGCAGCATGACCGTGTCGGCGTCGCCGGCAGCCAGCGCGTGCTCGTCCAGCCAGCGCGAGACTTGTGCGTGAGTAGAAAACTCGGCGGTGATGTCCGCGCGCGCTCCTCCGGCCCGCACGATGCTGGCGTCGGCACGCGCGCCGAGCGTGAGCGCGAGGGCATCGATAAGAATCGACTTGCCGGCGCCGGTTTCGCCTGAAAAGACGGTGAAGCCGCGCTCGAACTCGAGGTCTAGCGCGGCGACAATGACGAAGTCGCGAATCGAGAGATGACGGAGCATGGGCGTCTTAGAGTTTCGTGGCGTCTTCGTGCGAGGGATATTCGTTCCAGTGCAGCTTCTTGCGTAGCGTGGCGTAATGGCTATAGCCGACCGGATGCAACACCGGCACGGTATGACGCGAACGCCGCACTTCAATGGTGTCGTTCAGTTCGACCGCGGTAAACGACTGCATGTCGAAATTCACGTTCACGTCGCGCCCGCCAATAATCTGGATATCCACTTGCGAGTCGTCGGGCAGAACAATTGGACGATTCGACAGCGAATGCGGGGCGATGGGTACGAGTACAAAACCCTGCAATTGCGGATGCAGGATTGGTCCGGACGAGGAGAGCGCGTACGCGGTCGAACCCGTGGGCGTGGCGACAATCAGGCCGTCCGAGCGCTGGTTGTACATGAAACGCCCGTCCACCGACACACGCAGTTCCGCCATGCCCGAAAAGCCGCTGCGATTCACCACGACGTCATTGAACGCCAGCGCGTGATAGATCGGCCGGCCGTCCCGGACAATGCGCGCTTCGAGCAAGGTCCGCTCTTCGCGCTCGAAACTGCCGGCGAGCATTTGAGGCACCAGCTCCTGCATTTCGGCCAGCGTGATGTCCGTGATGAACCCGAGCCGCCCGTGGTTCACGCCAATCAGCGGCGTGCGATACGGCGCGAGCTGCCGGCCAATGCCAAGCATGGTGCCGTCGCCGCCGAGTACGACCGCGACGTCCGCGCGCGCTCCAATTTCCGGCGCAGTCAATGCGGGGTAGTCAGTCACGCCGACGTCATGCGCCGTTTCCGCTTCGAACACGACGTCGAAGCCGCGTTTCACAATGCACGCGGCGAGCGCCGTCAGCGGCTCCCTGATGCCGGGCGTGTTGTTGCGCCCCACGAGCGCGACAGTCTTGAATTGGGTGCCAATTTCCATGCCGGCATTACACCATAGGTGAGTGTCGAAAAGAACCGCGCGCCACGTCCGCGGTGCCTACGGCTTGTCTGTATACGCTAAGCCCCGGGCGTGACGGGGAATTGTCGTTAGAATGGTGCGGATCATGAATTGATGACGGGTGAATGACAAAAATACGTCAATCGTCGTCGCACTATTTGCTGCGCTCGCTGTTTCCTTACACGTTGAGCTAAACTTTCCCCATGCTAGACCCACGTGCCCAGACCCTCCTCAAGACGCTGATCGAGCGCTATATCGCCGAAGGTCAGCCGGTCGGTTCCCGCACGCTGTCCCGTTATTCCGGACTCGAGCTCAGCCCGGCCACCATCCGCAACGTCATGTCGGACCTGGAGGACCTCGGGCTGGTGGTGAGCCCGCATACGTCTGCGGGCCGGATTCCCACGCCACGCGGCTACCGGCTCTTCGTGGACACCATGCTCACCGTCGAAACTACCGACGACGAAGCCATGACCTCCGCTGTCAAGATCAAGCTGCAGGGCGGCGAGCCGGCGAAGATCGTGGCCGCCGCGGCTAGCGTGCTGTCGAACCTGTCGCAATTCGCGGGCGTCATTCTCACGCCGCGCCGCAGCCACATGTTCAAGCAGATCGAGTTCATGCGCCTGTCTGATAAACGCATCCTGCTGATCATAGTGACGCCGGAAGGCGACGTGCAGAACCGCATCATGGCGACCCAGCGCGACTATTCGCCGTCGCAGCTCACCGAGGCGTCGAACTATATCAACGCGAATTTCGCCGGACTGTCCTTCAACGAAGTACGCCGCCGACTGCGCGAGGAAATCGACGCGCTGCGCGGCGACATGACCTCGCTGATGCAGGCAGCGGTGGCCGCGAGCGTCGACGAAACGGATCAAGGCGACACCCTGCTGATTTCCGGCGAGCGCAACCTGCTGGAAGTGGCGGATCTTTCCTCCGACATGGCGCGGCTGCGCAAGCTCTTCGACGTGTTCGACCAAAAGACGAGTCTCCTTCAATTACTCGATGTCTCGAGCCACGCGCAAGGCGTGCAGATATTTATAGGCGGCGAGTCGAATCTCGTGCCAATCGAGGAAATGAGCGTGGTGACCGCGCCCTATGAAGTGAACGGGAAGATAGTTGGCACGCTGGGCGTGATCGGACCTACGCGGATGGCGTACAACCGCGTGATTCCCATTGTTGATATCACCGCGCGCCTGCTCTCCCTCTCGCTCAGTAGCCAGCAATAGTGCAATAAGCCGTCTGCCGGTCCGGCCCGCAAAATGCTGCGAATCCCCCCGGCAGACAACCCATCTTGCCTTGTCCCGGCCCCGTTCACCACTCGGCCGTTCGGCCGATGTTGCGTTCCGAAACGCGCCGCTATAATGGGTTTCACTTACTTGACCGACACGGGCTTCACAGCCTCTCCCCTTTATGCGCTACGACCTCGAGTTGCCTTCGCAGCCTTCCGCTTCGCATCGCGTTGCGGTGCTGCTGATCAACCTCGGCACGCCGGATGCGCCCACGCCCAAGGCCGTGCGCAAGTACCTCGCGCAGTTCTTGTCGGATCCGCGCGTGGTGGAAATTCCTGCGCTCGCGTGGCAAGTCATCCTGCGGCTGGCAATCCTGCCGTTTCGCGGCCGTGCGTCAGCCAAGAAATATGCCCAGGTATGGCTGCCCGAAGGCTCGCCGCTGCGGGTCTATACGGAAAAGCAGGTGGAGGGGTTGCGGCGCTTGTTCATGGTGAACGACTATCACGTGATTGTTGACTACGCCATGCGCTACGGCACGCCCGGGATTCCGGCCATGATGAATCAACTCAAGCTGGAAGGCGCCGAGCGCGTGCTGCTCGTACCCATGTATCCGCAGTATTCGTCGTCGACCACGGCTACGGCGTTCGATGACGCGTTCAACGCCTTGCGCCGCGTGCGCAATCAGCCGGAATTGCGCACCATCCGCCAATATGCCGACCATCCGGCCTATATTGGCGCGCTGGCCGAGCAGGTGAGGGACTATTGGCGGCATCACGGCCAGCCGGACTTCGCGGCGGGTGACCGGCTGGTGCTGAGTTTCCACGGCGTGCCCAAGCGCACCATGGATCTTGGTGACCCGTATCATGACCAGTGTCAACAGACCGGTTCGTTGCTCATGGCTGCGCTCGGGTTGTCGCCGGTCGAATGCCGGGTGACATTCCAGTCGCGTTTTGGCCGGGCAGAATGGTTGCAACCTTATACCGCGCCCTCGCTCGCTGAACTTGGCGCGGCGGGTGTGAAGCGGGTGGACGTTTTCTGCCCGGGTTTTACGTCGGATTGCCTGGAAACCATCGAGGAAATCGGCATTGAAGTGCGCGATGAATTCCTGCACGCTGGCGGCAAGGAGTTTCACCGGATTCCATGTTTGAACGCATCACCGGCCTGGATCAAGGCGCTGGGCGAAATTGTCGCGCAGCACCTGCAGGGCTGGCCGGTGCAGGCGCCGCAAACGCTGAGCGCAGCCGCATAGACCACCGCATTGACCAGTTACCATTGACCACTCGTGAACTACCAGATCTCAACTGACGCCAGCGCGCGCCTTCGTATCGATAAATGGCTCTGGGCAGCGCGGTTTTTCAAAACGCGCTCGCTGGCCAGCGATGCCGTCGAGAAGGGTCGCGTGCGTATTGGCGGCGCGAATGTGAAGCCGTCCAAGGATGTGCGTGTTGGCGATCTCGTGGAGATCGAGATTGAACACGTGCTTTGGCAAGTGAACGTGCTGGGAATTTGTGAAGTGCGCGGTCCGGCGCCCATTGCGCAGACGCTTTACGCTGAAACGGACGCTGGACGGGAAAAACGCGTGGCGGAGAATGAGCGGAGGAAGACGTATCGTGAGCCGGCAGCCGCATTGCAGGGCCGCCCGACCAAGCGCGACCGCCGCATTATCGACAAACTTTCAGGCTCGGACTGAAAAACTGTTCCATGGTGGCCGAGACGCCGCCGTACTCCGTAGTGTGGTCGTTGACCGCGCCGGACATGCAAATAGTCGTGGTGCCGCCAACGAGTACCAATGCGACGATCGCAATAGCAAAGGTCAGTTTCATGGGCACCCCCTGTAACAACGCAACAGCTCTGAAAAGCGGACGCTAGAGCTGACTTGAAGCAAGCTTTAGCGATTAAAAGACTTGGATTCGGGCATTCGTAAGATTAGGGTTAACTAGCGCTTCCGAAGACATGTTCGAAGTGTAGGTGAGCAAGTCAACCGGCTCAATCTGAATCTGATGACAGGCCCAAAATGGTTGTAACCGGTCATTTCTGCAGGCTAGAAACAGCCCCGGAAAGCACGTGCAACCCCTTGAAAACGCTCATCTGAGCCTCAGATGGGTTTCTTAGGACGAACAAGGATGTCCCTCGCTTCACTCGCACTGTCCGCTGTTCGGGCCCGTTGCGTTTTTGCAACGTTGAGTTGGCGGTTATCATCGGCAGCTTTTTGATGGGCCGAAACCGCAACGTTGCGTTCGATTTCATCCGTTTTCACCCATAGCAAAATCTCAAGCGACATGGAAAACACGCAAGACAATTCCGCGAGCCAGAACCCCTCGCCCGCCGACAATACCGCGGCGGCTCAAACTATCCAGCAACCCGGCGTGCCGGACGGGAATTCCGCACCGGAAACCGTCGACGCAAACGAAACCGAGGCATTGCTCGCTGAAGCGCAAGCGAAGGCAGCATCGTTGCAAGAAGAGTTCTTGCGTGCGAAAGCCGAGACCGAGAACGTGCGGCGCCGGGCGCAGGAAGATGTGCAGAAGGCGCATAAATTCGCGATCGAAAACTTCGCGGAAAACCTGCTGCCGGTGCTGGACAGCCTGGAAGCCGCGCTGACGCATTCGTCCACCGACCTGGCAAAAGTCCGCGAAGGCGTCGAGTTGACGCTGCGCCAACTGACCGCCGCGCTCGAAAAGGGCCGTGTCGTCGAGGTAAATCCGGTTGGCGAGAAGTTCGATCCGCACCGCCACCAGGCTATTTCGATGGTGCCGGCCGAGCAGGACGCGAACACGGTGGTCTCGGTGCTGCAAAAGGGCTATGTGATTGCGGACCGCGTTCTGCGCCCGGCGCTCGTCACGGTCGCCGCGCCGAAATAAGCATTTCAGCCGGAGATGCTGCTGTCATGGCCAATATCCCTGTCGATGTCACCGCGTTTGCCGCTTTCGACATGCAGGAATTGAGCGCCGGGACGTTCGACGCCGGCCTCGAGTCGGCGGCGGACGAACTGGCCGTTGTGTATTTCTGGGGTTTCGAGTGTTTCAACTGCGAAATCGCGAAGAAGGCGATGCTCGCAAAACCGGATGAGATCCGGGCGCTCGGGCTGAAATGGTTTCACAGCAACATCTACGAGCATCGCGATCTCGGCCGCCGTTTCATGTTGCATGGCGTGCCAACGTGGTTCTTCTTCTACCGGGGCAAGCGCCTCGGACGAGCAACCGGCTGGCATGGGCTTGGCCAGTTCGAAGCCGCCGTCGCCGCCGCTCGCGAGAAAATTCGGGCGCTCGAAGCGAAGGGTTGAGCCGGTTAGCCAGAAAAAGTTTCAGAATGGCTGAAAAAAAGCGGGAAAGCGTCTGTTTCTGGTCTTGAAAACGATGCGAACGCTCTTATTTGGCGTACAGGGTTAAATTTTGGGCATCCGGCTAGCGGATTCGACCGTCAACCACGTCGAAAATGCGAAAACGGACCTGCTGCAATCAAAGTCAGGAGAGTGATAAAAATGGGCAGAATCATTGGTATCGATCTGGGCACGACGAACTCGTGCGTCGCGATCATGGAAGGCAACACGGTCAAGGTGATTGAGAACGCGGAAGGCACGCGCACCACGCCGTCGATCATTGCTTATGTGGACGACAACGAAATTCTGGTCGGCGCGCCGGCGAAGCGTCAGTCGGTCACGAACCCGAAGAACACGCTGTACGCAGTCAAACGGCTGATCGGCCGCCGTTTCGACGAAAAAGAAGTGCAAAAGGACATCGCCCTGATGCCTTACAAGATCGTGCGCGCCGATAACGGCGACGCCTGGGTTGAAGCCCGCGATCAAAAACTGGCACCGCCGCAAATCTCGGCCGAAGTGCTGCGCAAGATGAAGAAGACCGCTGAAGACTATCTCGGCGAAGAAGTGACGGAAGCCGTCATTACGGTTCCGGCGTATTTCAACGACAGCCAGCGTCAAGCGACGAAAGATGCGGGCCGTATCGCCGGTCTGGACGTGAAGCGCATCATCAACGAACCGACCGCAGCCGCGCTCGCGTTTGGCCTGGACAAGAATGAAAAGGGCGACCGCAAGATTGCCGTGTATGACTTGGGCGGCGGCACGTTCGACGTGTCGATCATCGAGATCGCGGACGTTGACGGCGAGAAGCAGTTCGAAGTGCTCTCCACGAACGGCGACACGTTCCTCGGCGGTGAAGATTTTGACCAGCGCATCATTGAATACATCATCGGCGAGTTCAAGAAGGATCAGGGCGTCGATCTGAGCCGCGACGTGCTCGCGCTGCAACGCCTGAAAGAAGCTGCTGAAAAGGCGAAGATCGAGTTGTCGTCGGCCGCTCAGACCGAAATCAACCTGCCGTACATCACGGCGGACGCGTCGGGTCCGAAGCACTTGAACCTGAAAATTACGCGTGCGAAGCTGGAGTCGCTGGTTGAAGACCTGATCGAACGCACGATGGAACCGTGCCGTATCGCGATTAAAGATGCAGGCGTGAAGGTCGGCGAAATCGACGACATCATCCTGGTCGGCGGTATGACGCGTATGCCGAAGGTGCAGGAAAAGGTTAAGGAATTCTTTGGCAAGGACCCGCGTCGCGACGTGAACCCGGACGAAGCCGTGGCCGTTGGCGCTGCGATTCAAGGCCAGGTTCTGTCGGGTGATCGGAAAGACGTGTTGTTGCTGGACGTGACGCCGTTGTCGCTGGGTATTGAAACCCTCGGCGGCGTGATGACGAAGATGATCAACAAGAACACGACCATCCCGACCAAGCACGCACAGGTGTATTCGACGGCTGACGACAACCAGAGCGCAGTGACGATCAAGGTGTTCCAGGGCGAGCGCGAGATGGCAGCAGGCAACAAGCTGCTGGGCGAGTTCAACCTTGAAGGCATCCCGCCGGCATCGCGCGGCACGCCGCAGATCGAAGTGAGCTTTGACATCGACGCGAACGGGATTTTGCACGTCGGCGCGAAAGACAAGGCAACGGGCAAGGAAAACCGCATCGTCATCAAGGCGAACTCGGGCCTGTCGGACGCCGAGATCGACAAGATGGTGAAGGACGCCGAAGCGAACGCGGAAGAAGATCACCGTCTGCGTGAACTGGCCGACTCGCGCAATCAGGGCGACGCGTTGGTGCACAGCACGAAGAAGGCCGTGGCTGAATACGGCGACAAGATCGAAGCGGCTGAAAAAGAGCAGATCGAAGCGGCGTTGAAGGATCTTGAAGAAGCGCTGAAGGGCAGCACGGCTGACAAGGCTGCGATTGACGCGAAGATCGAAACGCTGGCAACGGCGTCGCAGAAACTCGGCGAAAAGATGTATGCCGACATGGCTGCAGCGCAAGGTGCGGCGGGCGCGGCCGGGGCAGCGGGCGCAGCAGGCGGCCCCGGTGCGCAGGCGGCGCCGGAGCAGCACGACGATGTTGTCGATGCCGACTTCAAGGAAGTGAAGAAGGACTGAGTCGATTGAACCGCATCACCAGTTCGTCGATGAAGGAACCGGTCCCGTGCAGCTTTGATTTTGCACGGGACCGCGACGAAAAATGTCTTGCGCCCAGTTGAGCGTACGGACGAAGAACGCGCCTGGCGAGCCGAATGGCTTTCCGGGCACGTTGTTTTTTTAGAGGGCGCTGCGCTTCGTGCGGCTTGATTTGCGTGCTGGTCACTTATTGATCGCGCGAATCACGCATGGTGGCCAGGCGTCGACGAACCACATGAGTCGCGAGACTCCAGGCATCCAAGAGGGAGCTGCCGGACCTGATCTCTGATCAGGCGCGGTGGCGCTGAACCGATATGGCGAAACGGGATTACTACGAGGTTATGGGCGTCGCGAAGAATGCGAGCGACGACGAAATCAAGAAGGCTTATCGCAAGCTTGCGATGAAGCATCACCCCGACCGCAATCCGGATAACAAGGATTCGGAAGCGCATTTCAAGGAGGTCAAAGAGGCCTACGAAATGCTCTCGGATCCGCAAAAGCGCGCGGCCTACGATCAATACGGGCATGCCGGCGTCGATCCGAACATGGCGGGTCCGGGTCAGCAGGGTTTTGGCGGATTCGCCGATGCCTTCGGCGATATTTTCGGCGACATCTTCGGCCAGGCGGCCGGCGGCGCAGCGGGAGCCAGTCGTGGGCGCGCGGGTCCGCAGGTTTATCGCGGCGCGGATTTGCGCTACAGCATGGAAATCTCGCTGGAGCAGGCAGCACATGGCTACGACACGCAAATTCGCGTGCCGAGTTGGGTGAATTGCGAGATTTGCAAGGGCTCGGGTGCGAAGCCCGGCACCAAGCCGGAAACCTGTCCGACGTGTCAGGGACAAGGCACCGTGCGCATGTCGCAGGGCTTTTTCAGCATCCAGCAGACTTGCCCGAAGTGTCATGGCACCGGCACCCACATTCCTGAGCCGTGCGGTCATTGCCACGGCGCGGGCAAGGTGAAGGAAACGAAGACGCTGGAGGTGAAGATCCCGGCGGGTATTGACGACGGCATGCGGATTCGCTCGTCGGGTAACGGCGAGCCCGGCATCAACGGCGGTCCGAGCGGTGACTTGTACGTCGAGATTCACATCAAGCAGCATTCGGTGTTCGAACGCGACGGCGACGACCTGCATTGCCAGATGCCGATTCCCTTCTCCACGGCGGCGCTTGGTGGCGAGATTGAAGTGCCTACGCTGGCTGGCCGCGCGAGTTTCACCGTGCCGGAAGGCACGCAGTCGGGCAAGACGTTTCGGCTGCGTAGCAAGGGTATCAAGGGATTGCGCTCGAGCATTGCCGGGGACTTATATGTGCATGTGCAGGTCGAAACGCCGGTCAAGCTCACCGACCAGCAACGTGATCTGCTCAAGCAGTTCGAGCGTTCACTGACGGAAGGCGGCGCGCGTCATAGCCCGCAAAGCAAGAGTTGGTTCGATCGGGTGAAGAGTTTCTTCGATTGAGGTTCTCTCGACCAAGGCGATGATCATGCAGCAACGCCGCGAGGTTTTCGCGCTGCTCGACGATTGCGACTCGACCGCCGAAAGGCGGTCGAGTCGCCTGTACGCCAGCTTCTTGCATGAACGGTCGTGCCATGATCCCGCCCAACTCGACGCAGTGTGTGCGAGTGTTGAAGCAGACCTGCGCGACGGATTGCACGCCGTCATGCTCGCGGATTATGAATTTGGCCGCAATCTTCAGTTAGCGCAGCCCGGCGATGCCGCGCTGCGCTTTTTGTTGTTCCGCGAGTGCACGTTGTTATCGTGTGAAGAGGCGAGTCAATGGCTCGTCGCGCGTGATAACGGCCTGGCCGGCCAGCCATCCGTGGCGGGAGTCGCGAACGTTGAAGCGAGCGTGACGCCCGACGCGTTCGAGCAGGCCATCGCGGCCGTTCAGGACGCGTTGCAGGCCGGCGATTCCTATCAGATCAACTACACGTTCCGTCTCGCCTTCGATGTCTTTGGCTCGGCAGTTGGGTTGTATCGACGGCTGCGGGAGCGGCAGCCCGTGCAATACGGCGCGCTGATTGCGCTGCCCGACGGGCGCGATGTGCTCTCGTGCTCGCCCGAGCTGTTCATCCGGCGCGAGGGTGACGTGCTGCAGGCGCGGCCGATGAAAGGCACGGCGCCCCGCAGCGCGGACCCGGAATGGCTGCGGCTCGATCCGAAGAATCGCGCCGAAAACGTGATGATCGTGGATTTGCTGCGTAACGACATGTCGCGTGTCGCGGTTACGGGAAGCGTGCACGTGCCGCGCTTGTTTTCGGTTGAACCGTACACGTCGGTTTGGCAGATGACATCGACGGTGGAAGCACGGTTGCTTCCCGGTACCACGTTCGCACATATCCTTCGGGCGCTCATGCCGTGCGGGTCGATCACGGGCGCGCCCAAGCACAAGACGATGCAACTGATCGATGCGCTGGAAAGCACGCCGCGCGGCATTTATACGGGCGCGATCGGCTGGCTGGACAAGCGCCGGGACTTCTGTTTGTCGGTGCCGATCCGGACGCTGGAAATACAGCACGGCAGAGGCAGGATGGGCGTGGGCGCGGGCATTGTGCTGGACAGCGTCGCCGCCGATGAATTCGAGGAGTGCGAATTGAAGGCTCAATTCCTGATTGGCTCCGATCCGGGTTTCCAGCTCTTCGAAACCACGTTTGCGACTAAGGAAGAAGGGATTCGCCATTGGGATCTCCATCTTTCGCGGCTTGAGGCCAGTGCGCAATGGTGCGGCTTTCCGCTTGATCAGGCGAAGCTGCAGGAATGTATCGATGAAGCATGCGCGGGCTTCGAAGCGCAGGCGGGTTATCGGTTGCGGATTGCGTTGAGTAAAAGCGGTGAGATCACCGTGACGAGTGCGCCGCTCGTGCCGTTGGCGGCGTCAACGGTCGACGTTTTGCTGGCATCGGAATATGGCTTTGCAGCGCGATCGGCGGATGATCCGTTGCTCAGGCACAAGACAACGTCGCGTGAAGACTATGACCGTGCGTGGCGCGAGGCCGAAGCGCTAGGCGCGTTCGACATGCTGTTTTTCAACGAGCGCGCAGAGCTGACGGAAGGCGGGCGATCGAACGTGTTCGTGAGACTCAATGGCCGTTGGCGCACGCCGCCGCTCGACGCAGGATTGTTGCCGGGCGTGATGCGTGGCGTATTGATCGAAGAGCTGGATGCTGAGGAACGCACGCTGACGCGTGAGGACCTTGACCGTGCGGAATCGTTGATGATTTGCAACGCGCTGCGCGGCGCGATGCCGGCGCGGTTGACGCGGTTAGGTTAAGGAGGCGAACAACAAACCCCCTTTAAAACGTATGCTCCGGCCCCGGAAAGGTCTTCTCCCTGACGGCGCGAACGTACGCCTCGACAGCGGCAAGAATACTCGGCTGCCCTTGCATGAAGTCTTTAACAAACCGTGGCCGTTTGCCAGGAAAAATCCCGAGCATGTCGTGCAGCACCAGCACTTGGCCCGAACAATCGAGCCCCGCGCCAATGCCAATCGTCGGGATGACCAACTGTTGCGTCACCTCGCTAGCCACCAGCGTAGGCACCGCTTCGATCACCAGCAACTGCGCGCCGGCATTCTGAAACGCGAGGGCATCGCGGCGCATTTGCTCGGCGCCGGCGTCGGTTTTTCCTTGCACTTTGAACCCGCCAAACGCGTGCACCGATTGCGGCGTCAAGCCCACATGCCCGCAAACGGGAATTGACCGGTCAACGAGAAACCTGACCGTATCGGCGACCCATTCTCCGCCTTCGATCTTCACCATCTGCGCACCCGCGCGCATCAATTGCACAGCGTTTGCATAGGTTTCCTCGCGCGAGCCGACCGTACCAAACGGCATATCGGCGACGACCAGCGCGTTCTTGTTGCCGCGTGCGACCGCGGCGGTGTGATACGCAATATCGGCCAGCGTGACGGGCAGTGTCGTGCCATGCCCTTGCAACACGTTTCCAAGCGAATCACCGATCAGCAATACATCGACGCCCGCGCGATCCAGCAACGCAGAAAAACTCGCGTCGTAGCACGTCAGCATCGTGATTTTTTCGCCGGCTTCACGCATGGTCCGAAGCTTCGGGACGGTGATCGCGGTGCGGCTGGTTTCCTGCAAATACGCCATGAGAATTTCCACATCGACTAGATAAGAGACGGCACGCCTGCGCGCAAGCCGGACGGACTTAAAGTGACGTGCCCTTGACAAAGAATTCCTTGCGCCCACGCATGGTTTCAATTCGATCAACCAGCAGCGCCAGATCGGCGTCCGATTCCAGCGGATTCAGATGCTCGGCGTTCACCGTCAACAGCGGCGTGGCGTCGTAGTGATAGAAGAAGTCATTGTAGGCGTCGCAGAGGGCGCGCAGGTACGCGTCGGGGATTTGCAGTTCCATCGGCACTGCGCGCTTTTGAATGCGTGCGAACAATACCTCGGGACTCGCCTGCAGATACACGACCAGATCCGGCGCGGGCGCTGACGTATCAATACGCTTGGCGATCTCCCCGAACAGCTCGAATTCGTCGTCGGGGAGCGTGAGACGCGCGAACAACGCGGTTTTATCGGTGAGGAAGTCGGTGATGAGCGGCGCGCTTGCGTTTTGCCCGAGATGCCCGGGTGCGCCCAGCAGCGCCGCTGCGATCTCCTGCGTTTGCTGCGCGCGCTGCAACGTGAATTGCAATTGCGTAGGCAGCGCGTAACGCGTGTTGTCGCGATAAAACCGCTCTAGAAACACGTTCTCCTGCGGGCGCTCGAACAGCGTGCGCATTGACCAGCGTTCGGCGAGCAAGCGCGCCAGCGTGGTCTTGCCGACGCCAATAGGCCCTTCAATCGCAATATACCGATGCGGCGGGCGCAACTGCGGCGCGGTGACGGTAAGGGGCGACATGCTCATGGGCTATTCACCTTTCAGGCTTCGCGTCGCGGAATTTCAGGCTTCGCATCGCAAATTTTTCAGGCTTCGCGTCGCGAAGTGCAGCGGGAAGCGAATAGCGGGCACTGATGTGTCGCCACTTTTTCAATACGTTGATCCTGAACCGAGGCGAGGAATGCATCGGCTCGGCCGCGTTGCGCGATGACCACATCGCGGTCGAGTTCGACCAGCGGCACGAGTGTAAACGCGCGCTCGGTGAGACGCGGGTGGGGCACGACGAGATCGGCTTCCTCGATGCAGGAATCGCCGTACAGCAGGATGTCGATATCGAGTGTACGCGGCGCGTTCCTGTATGGCCGCTCGCGTCCGAAATGGCTTTCTATGCCGTGGCACAGCCGCAGCAACTGGCGCGCGGCCAGCGTGGTATCGATCTTGACGACGTAATTGAAGTAGTCGTCGCCACCGGCGTCCACGGGCGCGGTGCGATAGAGGCTCGACTTCGCGAGCACGGTGATCGTGTTTTGCTGAGCAAGACACACCACTGTGTCTTTCAGGGTCTGGCGCGCGTCACCAAGGTTTGCGCCCAGGCCCAGATAAGCTACCGTCATGGCATGAATCCTACGACTGTCGTTTGGCGTTACACGGCTCACGCGCGTTGATCGACATGATCAAAACACGCGCACGGTCCGTGTCAATCGTCGCGCTGGCCACCGCTTTCGTCGCCATACCGTACATCACGCACGTCACGCTCTTCGCGATTGTCGCGAGCTGACCCTTCTACGGTGCTCGCGCCGCCCTCCATTCCGTCACCCGGCCTGCGGCTTTTGGCGTTGCTGCTACGCCGCCGTCGTTTCGTGGGTACCCGGTCCTTCCCGCCGTGCGAAAGCAGTGACTCGCGCGCGGCAGCGTCCCCAGCAATGAAATCCGTCCACCACTGACCAACCGATGCATCCAGTTCGCCGGATTCGCATCGCAGCAGGAGGAAATCATAACCTGCCCTAAACCTTTGGTGTTCCAGCAGCTTCATCGCGCTTCTGCCCGAGCGTTTTTCGAGCCGAAGTTGCAGGCCCCATATCTCGCGCATATCCGATGAAAACCGCTTATGGATAGCGAGTTTTTCAGTCTGCATGTCGAGCACGTCGTCCATTGCGCGATGCAGTGCGGGCACGGGGAATTCACCGGCCGCCGTGAACTGCTCCCAGCGCGTCTGCATGTCGTTCCAGAGCAGCGTGGCGAACAGGAAACCCGGCGATACACCTTTGCCGGCGCGCACGCGTTCGTCGGTATTGGTCAACGCGAGCGTGATGAATTTCTCGCCGTGCGGCGATTCGAAAATCACGTCGAGCAGCGGCAATACGCCGTGATGCAAACCTTCCGCGCGCAGCCGCGTCAGGCACGCGAGCGCGTGGCCTGAGAGCAGCAGCTTGAGCATTTCATCGAAGAGGCGGGCGGCCGGAACGTTGCTGATCAGGTCGGCCAGTTCCGCGATCGGCGCGCGCGTGGCGGGCTCGATCTCGAAGCCGAGCTTCGCGGCAAAACGCACGACACGCAGCATGCGCACCGGGTCTTCGCGGTACCGCGTGGCCGGGTCGCCGATCATACGCAGCAAACGCGCGCGGATGTCGGCCATGCCGTCGTGATAATCCAGCACGGTTTGCGTGGCCGGATCGTAATACATGGCGTTGATCGTGAAGTCGCGGCGCGTGGCGTCTTCGTGCTGCTCGCCCCACACGTTGTCGCGCAGCACGCGGCCGCTGGCATCGACCGCATGCGTGCGCGTGTCCATTTCACCGCGTCGCAAGCGCGGCGGAGGCGGTGAGGGCGGTGCATCGGCGGGGGTATCGACGAGTGCGCGGAACGTCGATGTTTCGATGATGTCCTGCCCGAACTGCACGTGCACGATCTGGAACCGCCGGCCAATGATGCGCGCGCGCCGGAACAGTTTCTGCACCTGGTCGGGCGTAGCGTCTGTTGCAACGTCGAAATCTTTCGGCGCGACGTTCAGCAGCAGGTCGCGCACGGCGCCACCCACGATAAACGCGCGATGCCCGCCTTGTTGCAGACCTTCGGTCACGCGAATCGCGTTCTTCGAGATCAGGGCCGGGTCGATGCCGTGCACGTCCGCCGACAGGATCACGGGTACGTTCGGATCGCGTTTCGCGACGGCGGGCGCCGCTTTTTTGCGCGTGCTTTTGCGGGCGGGTTTTACATCGTCGGAGAGCGGGGCGGTTGCCGGGGTCTCTTCTTTGGCGCTTTCCTGGCCGAACAGCTTGCGGATGAGTTTTTTAATCACGTGGGGAGAAGATTTCCAGGATGCGCCAGCCGCGGGCTTGCGCATGCGCGCGCAAGGTGTCGTCGGGATTGGTCGCGATCGGGTCGGTGACTTTCTCGAGTAGAGGAATGTCGTTGTGCGAGTCGCTGTAGAAGTAGCTGTGTTCGAAGTCGTTCAGGCTTTTTCCCAAGGACGCGAGCCACGCTTCGGTGCGCACGATCTTGCCCTCGCGATAGCTCGGCGTGCCCGTTGCGCGGCCGGTCAGCTCGCCGTTGGGGATATTGTCGACCGTTTCGACCTCGCACGCGATCAACGCTTCAATCCCGAACGCCCGGCCGATCGGCGCCGTGATGAACGCGTTCGTGGCGGTGACGAGGCAGCAGAGATCGCCGGCTTGCTGGTGCTTGCGCACGAGTTCCAATGCCGCCGGAGCGATGGCCGGCGTGATGATTTCGCGCATGAATTGCGCGTGCCAGTCGTCCAGTTGAGCGCGCGGGTGCTGGGCGAGCGGTGAAAGCTGGGCGTTGAGGTACGCGTGGATATCGAGCGTGCCGGCTTTGTAGTCTTCGTAGAACGCGTCGTTTTGCTTCGCGAACTTCTCTGCGTCGACAATGCCGAGTTTCGCCATGAAGCGGCCCCATTCGTGGTCGCTGTCCGTCGGGATGAGAGTGTGATCGAGATCAAAAAGGGCTAGGTTCATGGGAGCGCATTTTACTTGAAGCGGGTGGAAGCGTTCGCTGGCTGCTCGCGGCGCGGTGATGGGCTTGAAATCGGGCCTAAAAAAGCTCGGTCTGCGGACGGGGCGCGTTGTCTTCTTTTGCGGCGAGCATCGTGCGTAATAAGGGCAGAGTCACGGCGCGCTTTTGTTCCAGCGAAAAGCGGTCGAGTTCATCGAGCAAGGTCATGAGACTTGGCATGTCGCGGCGAAAATGCGTGAGCAGGTAGGCGGGGACGTCGTCGGCGAGCGCAATGCCGCGCTCGCGCGCCGCGTGTTTCAGCGCGCTGGCTTTGCTTTCGTCGGAGAGGGGCGTGAGCTGGAATACGAGTCCCCAGCCGAGGCGCGTGCGCAAATCTTCTCTCACCGATAACCCCAGCGGCGCCACATTGCCCGTTGCCACCAGCGCGCTGGCCGGATGCGCGCGCACCTCGTTGAACAGGTTGAAGAGCGCGATTTGCTGGGCGCCGGAAAGCTGCTCGCAGTCGTCGATGGCGTAAATGCTCGCCGTGGGGTCGAAGGTGAACGCGGCCAGCGGCGCTTGCGGGCTCAGAAAGCGCGCCCGCCCGTTCGCTTCGTGCACCAGCGCCTGCAGCAGATGGCTGCGCCCGCTGCCGGCTTCGCCCCAGACGTAGAAGGTCCGGTCGGCTACGGGGCCGGCTGCGAGCGCACCGTCGAGTTCGCGCAGACGGGTCACCAGTTCGTGGTTGCCGGCGGCGAAAAAATTATCGAAGGTGGCGAGCGGCGGCGTGCCGAGATCGAGCGTCAGTTGGCGTTGCACGGGCAATCGGTTCCGTCAGGGCGTATCTTGAAAAGCGGCGCGCTCAGCTTAGCCGATGCCCGGTTTATGCCGTGGCGAAAGGCGTTGAGCGCAGGGTCGAGTTTCCAGCCGGATGGGCGCGAGTCTCGAAAAGGGTTTGCTGCGGTCTTTCGGAGTCAGGGCCGCGAACTGCGAGAAATCCGGCTGGGCGGCTGGCATCGGTTAAAATCTCATTTTACCGACCTTCTCGCCGATCCCCCATGAATCAACCGAAATCCGCCTCAGACGCCCAAGGTTTGTCCTATCGCGACGCGGGCGTGGACATCGATGCCGGCGACGCGCTTGTCGACCGGATCAAGCCCTTTGCCAAGAAAACCATGCGCGACGGCGTGTTGGGGGGAATTGGCGGATTCGGCGCACTGTTTGAAGTACCTAAACGATACAAAGAGCCGGTGCTGGTATCCGGCACGGACGGCGTGGGTACGAAGCTGCGGCTGGCCTTTCAATTGAACAAGCATGACACGGTTGGCCAGGATCTGGTTGCCATGAGCGTCAACGACATCCTGGTGCAGGGTGCTGAGCCGTTGTTTTTCCTCGATTATTTCGCTTGCGGAAAGCTGGACGTGGATACGGCGGCGACCGTGGTGCAGGGAATTGCGCAGGGTTGCGAGTTGGCCGGGTGTGCGTTGATTGGTGGTGAGACCGCTGAAATGCCGGGCATGTATCCGGATGGTGAGTACGATCTGGCCGGATTTGCGGTGGGCGCGGTTGAGAAGAGCAAGATTATCGATGGCTCGACCATTCAGCCTGGCGACGTCGTGTTGGGTCTTTCTTCTTCTGGGATCCATTCAAATGGGTATTCGTTGGTGCGCAAGATTATTGAGCGTGCGCAGCCTGATCTGAATGCTGATTTCGATGGCCGTTCGCTTGCTGATGCGTTGATGGCGCCGACGCATATTTACGTGAAGCCGTTGTTGTCGTTGATGTCGCAGATGGCTGTGAAGGGTATGGCGCATATCACCGGCGGTGGGCTGGTTGAGAATATTCCGCGGGTTCTGCGCGAGGGCTTGACGGTTGAGTTGGATCATCGGGCGTGGCCGTTGCCGCCGTTGTTTTCGTGGCTGCAGAAGCATGGCGGTGTGGCTGATGCCGAGATGCATCGGGTGTTTAACTGCGGAATCGGAATGGTCGTTGTGGTCGATGCTGCGGACGCTGAAGCCGCTACGGGGCTTTTGTCGGCTGCGGGTGAGCAGGTTTGGTCGATCGGTGTAGTGCGGGAATCGCTTGCCGGGGAAGCTCAGACTGTCGTGGTGTAGATTTTCGTTCGCACTCGGTTGGGATTTGGGGGCGGGTTGCTAGGTTCCGGGGTTAGCGGTCGGGGTCTATGCCGGGGTGGTGCTTTCGGCGG